>NZ_JBHRYD010000020.1:0-783 GCF_042648785.1 Devosia honganensis | reverse complement strand
TTTGACGGCGTTTGGGACACGAAGCGGAGATCAATGTCATGCGGCACCACAATAGCGTTTTTCATGGACTTCTGAAGCTGGTTCCCTGGGCTGTTTTCGAGGAGCTTGTGGACAAGCACGCAGCCGACCATCGAGTGCGGCGCCTGGACAGCAAAAGCCAGTTCATCGCGATGCTGTTCGGGCAGTTGTCCGGCGCCGCAAGCCTGCGCGAGATCGAAGCGGGGCTCGAAAGCCATGCGGCCCGGCTCTACCATCTGGGCGGATGTTGCGTGGCCCGCTCGACCCTGGCCGATGCCAACGCCAGGCGGCCTTGGGCGCTCTATGGCGATCTGTTCGCCCATCTGGCCGCCGCGGCGGGGCGTCCGCTCCGCCGCCAGCTTGGCGATGGCCTGCGCATCCTGGACGCCACCCGGATCGCACTGGGCTCGCTCAGTGCGGGATGGCTCGGCACGGTCAAGGGCCACCGGGCGGTCAAGCTCCACATCGCCTATGATCCCGGGGCCGGCCTGCCGCTGCGGGCCGCGACCTCCGACCAGCGCGTCAACGACATCACCCCGGCCAAGGCCATGCCCATCGAGCCGGGCATGACCTATATCTTCGACCTGGCCTATTACGATTTTGCCTGGTGGGCCCGGCTGCACGCCCGGGGCTGCCGCTTCGTCACCCGGCTCAAAAGCCACACAAGGCTGACCCAGGCCAGCGAGCGGCCCGTTGCGCACAACCGGGACGGGGTCTTGGCCGATCGCACCGGACGGCTGCCCGGGCGCACCCGGGCCGGCGCCA
>NZ_JBHRYD010000019.1:0-672 GCF_042648785.1 Devosia honganensis | reverse complement strand
AGATCGATGGTTGCGACGGGGATGGCGCCGAAGCAGATGGTGTATTTGCCGTTCTTGTGGGTTGGGCGGATGGCGAGGGTTTGGGCCAGGAAGGCTTGCGGCACCCGCCACAGGCGGCCCTTGAAGCTGAGATAGGCCTTGGTGGTTCCGACGCGGCGCACGATCTCGCCGGTGGCGTAAACCGGCTCGGCCAGGTGCTCGGGGAAGGCTCATGGCGAGGGCCGGTAGCGGCTGGCGGGCACCGCCATGCCGATGCCCTGATGGGGGCGCTGATAATTGTAGACCTCGCGCCAGCGCTGCAGGGCGCTCTGGGCGCGGCTCAGTCCCTGGATCGACGCCATGGCGAAGACCTCGGCCTTGAGGCTGCGGTGGAAGCGCTCGTTCTTGCCGCGGACCTGCGGATGGTAGGGCCGGGCATGGATGAGCGCGATGCCCAGCTTGGCCAGCCAGACCCGCAACGGCGTCCATTGTCCCGGAATGCCGCCGCCCCAGGGGCTGCCATTGTCGGTATAGATCGCCTGGGGCAGGCCGTGGATGCGCAAGGCCTGCTCCAGATGGCGGCGCACCGTGGCCGTCTGCTCGTCCGCACAGGCCTGCAGCGCCACGGCGAAGCGGGAATGATCGTCGATCACGCTCAGGGTATGGCACCACTCGCCATTGGCCAGCTGCACC
>NZ_JBHRYD010000018.1:0-24681 GCF_042648785.1 Devosia honganensis | reverse complement strand
CGGCCCAACAGGCAGCCTCATCTACAACCGACAAGTCAGTCATTTTCTTTTGCTCCGGGAGCAAAGGATTTTTGCGCATCCGTCAAAGCCCTCTCGATAGTTTTTGAACCATCGAGTGAACGTGACGAAGAAAGGCGCAGAGATTGAGCGAGATACCGACGACACCGGAGTTCAGGAAACTTGTGCGTCGGCAAATGTTGCACGAGGCCAAGCGTCAACTTGACCGCGTGAATGGAGCGGCCGGTACGGATGGAGGAGGAAATCCGCACCGGCCTACGGCGCTGCGAGAGGGAGGGAGCCGCGCGCCGATCTGGAATTCGGGAAAAGCGCCGGACCCGGAGGCCCGGCCAGTTCAGGGAGGTAAAAGCGTCAGCAACCGAGATGGAGAAGGGGAACCCTTTCTTCGTTTGGTTTCTGACAATGTGGCCACGGCCACGACCAAGCCCACGAGACGCAGAACAGACAGCGTGAGCTTGGTAGTGATCGAGGGAAGCAGGAAGTGACGGAGAAACTGCCAGGGATGCCTTGGCGCTCCCTGCCCCGTTCCCGTCCGCAATGGTGGAAAGACGTGCGGATACCATCACGAAAGCGCCCCCACGATGATCATGACGTGGATCGTCACGAGAACGAGAACGCCACCGTAGATGGACGGCCAGAGGATGCGTGATGGAGAAAGACGGCCAGGGCGACGGGTCATTCCGCACCCGCCATTTCTTCGGCCAGGTCGAACGCGGCCAGAATGTCAGCGGCTCGATGCGGAACAGCCTTCACCAGCTTTGCGGCGATCTGCTTTTCCTGCGCCGGCGTGAAATCACGGTCGCGGCGCTGCCATGCAATCACGTCCATCAAAACGTCATTGCCGCTGTACTGGATTACCGGGTATTCGACGCCGAGTGCGCGGCAGATGTTATAGCGAGCCCAGCCATCAACAATCACATCGCCCATGCGCACGATGGGGCGCTGCACACCATTGGTCCCAATATCGTCGCCAAGGCGCTCATATGCAGCCCCGAGGACTGCTGGAAAGCAATCCGCGTACGGCAGGCGCCTCATTGGCACCGGCGGGAATTGTTCGGTGGACGGAGCCCGCCCGGCATCCGAGGCGCTATCCTCGAATTCTATGGCGCTGGCAGGTGCGCTCGATACAGAAAGCTCTTGCCCTCCGTCCTTTGCGGCACTCTCTCCGCCCGTCACGTCCATATCCTCAGACGTTGCAGATGCTGTCCGCCCAGCATCAGGCCTACTCGCCGCCTCGGCTTCCTCCGGCGCATCGACAACCGTCGATGCCTCGGACATCGCAGACCCGGGGGCCGCTTCATCGGCAGCTTTCGCTACGGGATGGGGTGCGACCTGACCAGAGAGGGATGGGGGATTGGTCAGGTCGCCGGCAGGATGGGGGGCATCCTGCTGTTCGGTGATTTCGCCGGTTTCGGCGTCGTGTTCGGGGGTGATTTCCTCGGAGGCCGTTTTCAAGCTGTGAAGCCCGGAATTGCTAGCCTTGGAGCCGATTCCCATTTCGGCCCTCGCGTACGCATGCGCGTGAGGCTTGTTTTTGGCCCGGTAGTAGGCGGTCAGATACAGGTCGCGGATGACTTCCTTTTCTGCTTCGCCATCTGCGTCCTTCTCGACCTTTCGAATATGCGAAACGACCTCGCCAAGGCGCGTCTTGTCGTACCCGCGAGCCTTCGCTTCGGCATAGATTTCGCGCACATCTGCTTTGATCGCGTCTTCCTCGGCTTTCATCCGCAGAATGCGGTCGATGAATGCGGCAAGCTCGTCGTCGGCAACGCCATCGGTCATCTAAGCCTCCACTTCCCGGCACTCGGCCGCGAGCGAATTGACCCGGCGCATGTTGGCGACCTGATGCGCGCGGCCCGAGTAGCAGCCGCCGAAGTCAGACCTTTCCGTCAGTCCCGAACCGTCGATGTTGAGATAGAGCCCAGAGGGATGCTTGAGCCTGATCAGGGGATCGGCAGAAGCAGTGGCCCGCTTGAACTCGGCCTTGATGAGCGAGGCGGCAGTCATGCGCTTGCCTTTTGGGGAGAGGGGGAGGTGTTGGGCGCGCGCTGAACAGCAAGCCACTCCAGCGTCACGCCGTCCACGCCATTGCGCTCGGAAGCAGAAACCACACTCGGCCAATGCTCTGGAGCGATGCGGTTGCGAAGCCTCATTTGCCGCGCAGCCTCATACCCGCAGCCGATGGAGGCCGCGAACTCGCCAATGGTTGGCCACTTAGAAATTAGGTCGGAAATCGAGATGGGTGCGTTCGACATGCCAGTAACGTACAAAACGTACGACGCTTTTTCAAGCGAAATCGTACACCTTGAACGATGATGCTGGTGCATACCGTACAGATGGAACAAAAAGACCGGTTAAAGCAGGCTATTCAAGAGAGCGGATATGATAATCCGACCGACGCATGGCGCGCGAATGAACGCATCCTGAAGTCTGGCCGAGTTGGCAAAGATCTGCTCACCAGCATGACGAATGGAAACCGCGAAATCTCAAAGAATGCAGCAGCCGTCCTGTCGAGGGTTTTCGGCCATACGCCCGGCTGGTATCTCTATGGGGTGGAAGATGCGGCCGCGCCACGCCAGCTTGATATCCCCATGGTCTCCATGGTGAGCGCAGGGCGGATGCGCGACCAGCCAGGCGTCACGGCGGCTGACGTAGAGCGTTATGTGCGGCTGGCCGATCTTCCTCCAGGTGACTGGATCGCCCTCGGCGTTGACGGGAGCTCCATGAACAGGATCGCGCCAGAAGGCTCTATAATCATCGTGAACCGCGCAGACAGCACGCTAATCGACGGTAAATATTATGTTTTTGCCCTTGATGGTGGCGCCGCTACGTTCAAGACGTATCGCCGGGAGCCTGAGCGCCTACAGCCCTTTTCGTTTGATCCTGACCACATGTCGATCCCGGTCACACCGGAGACTGATATGTACGTTTTTGGCCGTGTTCGCCGGATCATCCAAGAAGTGTAATCCAGAACGGTCAAGACGGGGATAAGGTGGCTGTGGAGAGGGATTGGATGGCCTTTCGGACGCTTCATCGGTGCCCTGCCTTGCGCTGGCCGCAACGCTGTTGTGATCGGGCCGAGGAACCAAACCGCCGTTCATCCCTTGTTAAACTGTAGTTCGTAGGCTACATATGACCACGCCAAACGACGAGATCGAAGTTTACCGGACCGACATTTTCGACGCTTGGCTGGGAGGACTGCGCGACCACAAAGCGGTTGCAAAAATCACGACGCGGATTGACCGGCTACAGCTTGGAAATCCCGGAGATGCCGAGCCAGTAGGTGGCGGTGTTTCCGAGATGCGGATAGATTATGGCCCTGGCTATCGGGTCTATTTCATCCGCCGTGGCAACGTGGTGGTGATCCTGCTTTGTGGTGGCGACAAGTCCTCTCAGAAAAGCGACATCAAGATCGCCAAGGCATTAGCCGCAGAGATAAAGGATGCGTCACATGGTTAAACTGCACAAATATGACAGCGCCGAATACCTGACGAGCGATGAGGCTGTCCTTGCGTATCTGCAAGAAGCCATCGACAGCGACGACCCGAAAATGGTTTCCCATGCGCTCGGCGTCGTCGCCCGTGCGCGCGGCATGACCCAGATCGCCCGCGATGCTGGCGTGTCGCGTGAAAGCCTCTACCGCACCCTCAGCGACGAGGGAAACCCTGAGTTTGGCACGGTGATGAAGATCGTTCGCGCCATGGGGATGAAGCTCGCGGTTGCGCCGGCTGATAACGGCCGTTGCCACGCGGTGGCCTGATGGCTCCACGCAGGCCCAAGTCCGCCAGAGAACTCGCCGCCCGCGCTCTATGCAGTTTTGACGGCCATCCAGAAGATATCAAATTCGAAGGCCGGCCCATGTGGGAAAGCTATCTAGACCAGGCAGATGCGGTGCTGGAGGCATTGGCGATAGCCCCGACGCAGGGGCAGTTGGAATACGTGCCGGTCCAGATTTATCACGTGCTCCGCCGATTATCCCAGGGCGCCATTTCCACGAACAGCATGCACGGCCGCGAGGATGAAGGGCTAGTGGGATTCCTGCTGTCCCGAGGCTTGGCAGTCGAGATCGACGGAATGCTGCATATCACGGTTGCCGGAAAGGCTATCGGGGAGATTGAGGACGAACGTTGACCCCCGCCGAAGCCGATCAGCGCATTATCCTGAGCCGCCAAACCCTGGTTCGATATGCAGAAATGGCGGCGGCTGGCCAATATCCGACCTCGGATATGGGGCTGATAGGCGATGAAATCACGATCCTAGAGCAAATCGCCGAGGCTTATCCCGGCAAAGCCGCGAAACTGGAGAGCCTTATCGAGCGCTGGATGAGATTCCGGGAATGGATGAAGGGAAAGCTGAACTGAGGCTTAAGGTGGGGCGGCACGTTGCCAGAACGTTCTGGCACTTGACGCCAGCCGTGAATCTCGGCGAAATAGAAAACGCCCGTCTCTCGTGCGGAGAGCGGGCGGTTTCTTTAATCGCCTTTTGGACGACCTCTTTAGCAAGAGCACCTTCTAACGAAATTGACGGTGCGGTCAACCCCAAAGGCACTGACATAAAGGTGTCTTTATATGACTGACGTGCCTGACTTCATTGTCCGCAATCAAACGGTACGCTTCACGACTGATGGGCTTGCTCGCCTGAACGATGTATGGGCCGCCGCTGGCGCTCCAAAAAACCGCTTGCCAGCTGACTGGATGCGTCTCCCGACCACCAACCGACTGGTCAACGCGCTGCTCGAAAAGAGCACGGGAAAATCCCATAACTGGACGGATTCAGAAGTAAGATCAGTGCATTACGTTAAGCACGGTATTGGCACTTTTGCTGATATCCGCCTCGCCTTGGCGTATGCGGAATACCTGGACGCGAAGCTAGCCCTTGAGGTGCGAGAGGTATTTCTCCGATACAAAGCAGGCGACCCTCTCATCGCCGACGAGGTACTCAGCAGGGCAACGGCAGAAGCGAACGAGTGGGTTGCCAGACGAGCCATGGGCCGCGTGGTGCGCAACCAGTTTACAAACGAGTTGCACACCAGAGGCGTTAGCCAAGGTCGTGAGTATGCAATTTGCACCAACGTAACCTACGAAAGGGTGCTCGGAGGCCCCGCCAAAGCCCTCAAGGCGGCAAAGCGTCTCCCTGCAAAGGCCAATCTACGCGACAATCTAAACGTACGAGAACTGGCATTCATTGCAGCGGCAGAAGCGCTTTCGGTCGAACGTATGGAGGAGGAGGATAGCCACGGATTTGTGCAGTGCCATGCCGCCACAAATGCCAGCGCTACTGTGATTGGCCGTGCCATTGCGGCGGACAGGCTGGCCAGAAAAAAAGCTAAATAGCACCCTCCGAAGCCCCGGCCACCACCGGGGCTTTTTCTTTGCCCCGCCCTGCGGTAGATTCAGGTCATGACCAGCAAACTCACCACTCCGAAGCCACGCGGGCGCCACAGGGGCGCACCGGCAGTGATCGGAGATGGGAATGCACCACAAGAGGAAAGGCCCGAAATCCACTCGGGCCGGATGCCTGCTCTGCAAGCCGCATAAGCGGCAAGGCACGAAGCTCATGGATCGCCAGCGCCATTCGGTGAATCGTCGCCTGGTCGATGGCAGGCAGCAAATCAGAGAATAACCCCCAGCCCGCTCCGGCGGGCTTTTTTGTGCCTGTGATTCCCACCGTACGAAAATCTTTCATCCATCGTACATTTTGTACTTGACCGCCTGTCGTACGTTTTGTACGGTCTCCCCATCAACCGAGCGAGCACGGCTCTGCTCAAGGATGGGAGATGGAAGAATGAAGTTCGAGCGGCCAGACGGTTTTGTTTCCGACCTCCCGAACTGCGGGATTACCGCTCTCGCTGTCGTGACCGGTCAGGACTACGAAACCATGCGCCTATGGTTTGAGAAGGCCATGGGGATCAAGCGGCCCGGCGCGTGGAAGGGCTGGACCAAGTCGAGCTACTACGAAAAGGCGCTGCGGCACTTCAAAGTACGTTTTCGCTGGGCGGTTCCCGCCGGAGCTTCGATTGCGCTGGGTGCATTCAGCGAAATGCACACTCTCAAGAGCGCCACCTATCTCATCCGCATCCCCGGTCACGTGCTGGTTCTGCGTGACGGACTTGTTCTGGACAATCGCGGATCGGAACCGGTTAAGCCGGTTGAGAAGTACCGTCGCCGCAAGGTCACCCACGCCTGGATCATCAACCCATGACCCCTTCCCTCTGCCGATCCACGCGGTCGGCAGTAGCAAGCGGTTCTGTCCAATGGAGGGCAAGATGACCAACACCTACAAGCCCCACGGTCGATACGACTACTGCACCGACATTCCGGCGCTGATCTTCGGCATGAAGGATCAGAACTTGACGTTGTTCCATGACTTCGAGTGTGAGGTCGATGTCGAATGTGGGCTGTCCCGCGACGGCTTCGATCTGGCTGCCCGCGTCACTGACGTGCTGGTCGATGGCGTTTCGCTCAAGAACGGCGATGCACTGGCCAAGGCTATCCGCCTCAAGGTCATGGAGATTGCCGACGCTGAATTGGAAGCTGGCGGCGCTCTCTGGGATCAGGTTCGTGAGGTCGAGGGGCTGAGCCTGTCCGGCCACCCCGGCGATCCCGATGCGCACTGGCAGCAGGCGTGGTGACCGACATGACACTATCAACCGACGCCGGGTTTGAAGCTGGTCACATCTGCAACCGGAACGGATGCGCCGGGATCATCGAGCAGCACGACAGCGATGGCTGTTGCTCCTGCCACATCAACCCTCCTTGCGGCCACTGCACCACACCACGCGAGTTCTGTCCCGTTTGCGATTGGGACGCCAAAGACGACCTGATCGTAGAGGCCGAAGGCACGATCTATCTCGGCGCGGTGAACTACGTCGAGAAGGTTCAGCGCGTCTTGGACCCCACCAAGATCGACTACACGATCAGTATGCACTCCAGCAGCTCGCAAAAATGCCAAGGCGTTTACCCGCCCGGCACAACGCGCGCCGAGGTCGAGCAGCGCGTGAAGGGCACATTTGGTGGCCGCTTTGAGAGTTTCGGCGGCGGCAAGTTTTCATACATCGCTTACACGGATTGACCGCCATGGAATCCACCCGCGAACGCAAAACCCGCTTCATCAAGAGCTTTGGCGACCGCGCCGCTCGTGATGCTGTTCTGTCCCTTTTCGCCCGATACGGCCTCGACATGCTCTCCGATGAGCTTCTGGACGAAGCGACGAGTGAAATGGTGGCGGATGCCATGGCAACGACCAAGCGCGTTGTTCGGAACCGCAGAATTTACCGGCGGAAAATGGCCCTCGATGCCGCCTCTATGAAGAAGGTGGGATGAGATGGCGCACACATTCACCGCCGGACCATTCAACAGCACTCCGTTTTCGTCTTGCTGCGGCGTGGCGTCGATGAATTCGGACGGGCGTCCGGACACCAAATGCCATGGCTGCGGCAAGCCAATGGCCTACCACGACGATGACTTGTCCCATATCCGCGCCAAGACCAAACCCGGCTGCTGCCTCATGTGCGGACAGCCGCGCGGCAATCCCGCCGTGTCTGGCAACTGCCATTGCTGAGGCTCGGGCCATGATCCTCAAACCCACCATCATCGACGGCAAATGGGTCTATCGCCCCGCGCCTACGCAGGATGCCGCATGGCTATCCCGCCTATCCCGATCACCCATAACCAAAGAGGCCAAGAATGGCTGAGACGATGACGATCCCGGAGTTTCACGCCGCTCTCAAGGCGCAGGGCGTTGGGCACCACATGCACTGTGCATTCGTCTGCCCGATCTGCGCCACCGTGCAGTCTGGCGCCGACTGGATGCGCGCCACCGGAAAAACGTTCGAGGAAATTGAACCCAAAGTCGGCTTTAGCTGCATCGGTCGCGGCACTGGCGCTGGCGAGCACAGGCGCGGAACGCCGCCGGGCAAAGGGTGCAACTGGACCCTCGGAGGATTTTTCCGCCTTCACAAGCTCGAAGTGGTGGATGCTGAGGGCAAGAACCACCCAATGTTCGAGATTGCCACGCCAGAGCAAGCGCAGGCCCACAAGCTGGCCAGCGAGCAGGCTGCAGCATGAACACCCTCTCCCACCAGATCCCCTCTGCCACCGGCCTGTTGCCGATCCGCGAACAACTGCGCGAAGCGGCGCTCCATCTGGCCGTGTTCGTCATCGCAACCCCAATTCTTTTCGAGCTCGCGCACTGGCTGCGCGGATAGGAGCCGATATGTCCCAGGCAATGGAAATCCGCACGGCCCAGCCGGTCGAAACAATGCCGCTGGCGCCCGCCGCTTCGGAGAGCGCTGCAATCCTGTCCGTCATCGAGCGGATGGCGATGAACCCGGAAATGGACCCAGACCGTATCGAGCGGTTCATCGTGCTCAAGGAACGGATCGACGCCGCCGCCGCAAAGAAAGCCTTCGACGCCGCAGTCGCCCAGGCTAAGGCGACGATCCCACCCGTAGCGAAGAACGCAACCGGGCACAACAACAAGAAGTATGCCGACTTTTCTGCATACGCCAAGGTGGTTGATCCCATCATTTCGGCGCTCGGCCTGTCCTATCGGTTTAGGACGGACCAAAGCGACCGCATCACCGTCACCTGCGTTCTGACGCATGAAGGCGGGCACTCGGAAGAGAACAGCCTCGCCGGCCCTGCTGACGCCTCGGGCAGCAAGAACGCGATCCAGGCCATTGGGTCCACCCTGACCTATTTGCAGCGCTACACGTTGGTCCAGGCGCTCGGCCTAGCTGCCTCTGGCGATGATGACGGCAATGCCGCCGGCATGGGCGAACTTATCGACGCCGAACAGGTCGCAGTGATCCGGGGGCTTCTGGACGAAACCAATTCGGACACGGCCAAGTTCTGCCAGGTAATGAAGGTTGACGGGCTGCCTTCGATCCCCGCTTCGAAGTTCAAGGACGCTGTTGCCAAGCTCAACGCCAAGAAGGCGAGGGCAGCACAATGAGCGATTTCGAGCAAGGCTCTGCCGACTGGTTCGCTATCCGTTGCGGCAAGGTCACCGCCTCCCGCGTGGCCGATGTTGTCGCCAAGACCAAGACCGGCTGGGGCGCCTCGCGCGCCAACTATGCTGCCCAGCTCATTGCCGAGCGCCTGACGGGCACCGTTGCCGAGAGTTTCAGCAACGCGGCGATGCAGTGGGGCACCGAGCAGGAGCCGGAAGCGCGTCTTGCCTATGAGTTCCGCACTGACGCCGAGGTCGAGCAGATCGCCTTTGTCGAGCATCCGTCCATTGCGATGAGCGGCGCCAGCCCTGACGGCCTGATCGGCACCAATGGTTTGGTCGAAATCAAGTGCCCGAACACTGCGACGCACATCGAGACGCTGCGCGGACAGTCGATCCCCGGCAAATATCAGACACAGATGCTCTGGCAGATGGCCTGCACCGGGCGCCAGTGGTGCGATTTCGTCTCGTTCGATCCTCGGATGCCGGAAGAAATGCGGCTGTTCGTGCGCCGTTTGCCGCGCGATGACGCCCACATTGCCGAGTTGGAAGCCGAGGTCATGGCCTTCCTGGCCGAAGTCGACGCCACCGTGGCCGACCTGACCCGCCTCTACAGCATCCCCGAAGCATTCGAGTTACCCGAAGCTGGTCGGCGCGCTGCCGAGCTGCTTCGCGTTTAGTTACCGAAAGGGACCGGGTGAGCCCTGCCCCCAGGGTGAGCAGCCGAATAAGCGGCCCGGAGAAATTCAGATGACCGAGCGACCTATCGTATTTCAATGGCAAGGTGATGCCATGGTGCCGGCCACCCGCTTCTGGCAGGCAGAGTGCGACAAGCGCTTTGTCGTGGGTGAGAACGTCACGCTGGAGGAAATCCACGCCCGGTCGCACGCGACCCACGCTCATTATTTCGCTGTCCTCAAGCAGATATGGGACACCCTGCCCGACCATCTGCGCCCACAGTTCGGCAATCCTGAAATCCTGCGCAAGCATGCGCTGATCCGCACCGGATATCACACGATGGTGCAGCATGCCTGCAAATCAGCAGCCGAGGCCGAGCGCCTGGCCGCCGTGATCCGGCCTTATGACGCCTATCAGATCGTCACCGTCGAGGGGGCGATAGTCACCGTCTACCACGCGATGAGCCAGGACATGCGCTCGATGAACAAGGCGACGTTCCAGGCATCGAAAGAGGCCGTGCTGAACTGGTGCGCTGAATTGATCGGCGCCGACCCGGCTGATGTGAGGGCGGCGGCATGAAGCTCACCCCCTCCGAAGCAAAACTGGTCGATCTTATCAAAGCCATGCCGGGCGGCAGCTACTGCCCCGGCAGAGACGCCACCGTCACATCAGAGGTGAACCGCCTGCTGCGGCGGCTGGGTCGCCGCGGGGTTTTGTCTGTTGAGGCCACGGACGATGGCCCGAGGTTCACGGTGGTCGATCATGGCTAGATCCCCTGCCCTCTGGATCGGCAAGACGGATGACCAGGCCATTCCGCCGAGGGTCAGGCTGCGCGTGTTCGAGCGCGCCGGCGGGCGCTGCCAGTGCTGTGGCCGTAAGCTCGGGCCCGGCGACAAGTGGCAGGCCGATCACGTCATCGCCCTCATCAATGGCGGCGCCCATTCCGAAGCCAACCTGCAATGCCTCTGCGACTGGTGCCACAAGGCAAAGACACGTGAGGACGTAGCGGAGAAAGCCAAGAGCGCCCGCATCCGTCAGCGCCAGGCCGGCATCCGCCCTGCCCCGAAATTTCAGTCACGCGGCTTCCCTAAAGCGCAGCCGCAGAAAACTGCATCGCGACCGACAACCAAGGGCGTTGGCCTCGCTTTTTTCCAGGAGCCAGAACAGCAATGAGCCCGCTTGAAGCATATATCGCGCTCCATCAAGCGGCGGCAAAGGCGGGGGCGCCCATCTGCTCGGTTTGCGGCGGCATTATCGCCTTCCCGCACGACCACCGACCGGACGAAACCGGGCTGGATGATGGGCCATGGATGCCGGGACGCGCGCCGCGCAAAAAGGCCGCAAAGAAACCAGCCGATGAAATCAGAGAAATCAGAAGTCGTGCGTGGGCTACGCGCCGCGTCAAATATGGGGAGCACGGTCACAGATGATCGACAAATTTTCAGACCCGTTCGATATGTCCATTTTCGCACCGGAAGCGCGGAACCTGATGAACATGGGCGAGCAAGACTTGTTCGACGCTCTGTCCGCCCTTTCCAGAGAGCCCCACAATGGTTGAGTTGAACGAGAAGGCCGAGGAAGTGGTGTTCTGCCCGAACTGCGGCTGGAATAGCGCAATGGATGGCGAGGCCCTCCCCGCCCCTGATGATAGGCTGAAGCCAGTCGAAGGACTGCGCGACAACGGGGAGCCCCTGGTACGCTTGTCCGATGCTCTGGCCGTCATCCAATGCAAAGCCGACCAGGTCGATCGGCTGACGCGGGAGAGGGATGACGCTAAAGCCGCATTTCGCATCGAGCAAATCAAGCACGGCGAAACGATCCGCAATAAGGCTGTGGCGCGCGATATAGACCTGAAGTCTAGCTCGATCCTGAAATATTTGGAGGAAACCCGAATGTGGTCGGCTTCCGCGTTCGTTGCGGGCGAGACTGTACCCGATCCCGAGCAGGATATGGTCGACCTGTATAGTTTCCTGTGCAGGCTGGGCAATGTTCTCGACGCATGGGCGGAGGATTTTGATGCATTGCAGGAGTGGAATATCTCCTTGGCCGCTCGAACCGAAGCCGCCGACCAGCAGGTGCAGAAGCTCACTGCCGAGAACGAGAGGCTTGAGGCGAATATCGTTCGCCTCACCAGCAACCCCGCCGATCATCGATACTGGGAGGGGCGATATCGGGATGAAGCGGCTGAGAGCGTGAGGCTGAGAGAGGTCATCCAGAACGCACTGGCGGCCGGACTCCCCGATGTTGTAGCGCGCGCCGCCTCTTCCGCCCTCCAAACACAGGAGGGCGAGGAATGAAGCTGACGAAAGAAACGCCGAATATTGAATGGCTACGCCTTCCGCCCGGGCAATTGCGCGTGCTTTTGACAGCTTGGAGCGCTGATAGCATCGTGTGCAGCGGAAGAGCCCTTAACGCTGCCAGCAGCCTGACCCGACGCGAACTGTTGAAGTTTATCGCACCCATCGACGGCGGTTTGCGCGGTGAATTTGAATTGACGGCTGTGGCAAAAGACTATCCTCCGACAGGCCTAAAGTCGCTGCTGGTTAAGCATGACGGCAAAGTCAACGTGGGAAGCAAACCGGCCGGCCGCTCCGCTCTCACCCAGGAAGGAGAGAGGTGATGAAGTTGACCGACGAACAGTTTCTGGTTCTTCGCAGGACCGATGATCGGGACGCATATTGGACCAGCGACATAGCGCGTATGTGCCGGATCAAGACGCCTCGAACCAGGGCAGTTCTGGAAGCGCTGTGGCGCCGTGGCCTTGTCGAGCGTGTTGTCGAGGGTGGCAGAGGTCAGCCTTCATCGTGGAGGCGCACCGACACCGGCCGCGCAGCCTTGGAGCCCCACCATGCAGAATGATCTGCCAGAATGGTGCCCGCAATGGGCCTGGGATGAGGCATACAGGCTTGCTTCTCAGGTCGTTGCTGAGCGAGGAGCAAGGATGGAAGCATTTCAGCCCATAGTCGCCCGCGCCCTTGTTGCTGCGGAGAGGAGAGGGAAAATGTGGATACACGATATTTCGCTCGATCTTTTGAATGAAACGTTTGAGATCGATTTCTCGTGTCCATACGGCCTTGCTTACCGAGAGCGTCCAATCTGGCAGTTTACTAGCGCACGAGATCAACGCGGATTCAACGCAAAGTGGGCACGAAAACCAGCCGGGAGCCCGTCACGCTCTGGGCACGGGAAGGTCTATATCTTCGGCAGAAGCATTTTAATTCATCGCATCATCTATGCCATCCACCACAGGATTGAATGGCATGCGATTCCGGCACTCATAGACCACATAAACGGCGACCCATCTGATAACCGTCCAGATAATCTTCGTCCTGCCACCAAAACCGAAAACTGCAGAAACGCCAGAGTCAGGAAGGACAGCAAGTCTGGGCTCAAAGGAATTCGCATCCGGGAGAACGGGAAGTTCTCGGCTAAAATCAAAGCTGATGGCAAGGATGTGTGGCTTGGGACGTTCTCAACCATTGAAGATGCCCAAAGGGCATATGCCGACGCCGCAGTTAGATTTCATGGCGAGTTTGCGCCAGAGCATATCCGTGCCGCCGCCATCCGCCAGATTGGGGGTGAGGGATGACGGCACGACCCGCCCTCATCCGCCAGAGCGACGTGAAGCGCATCCTGCAAGGCGCAGCCGACGCGGGGATAACTATGGGGATTGTGGTGAAAAACGGCGAAGCCCTATTCCTTCCCGTTGATCGCCTTGCCGCCGAGAAAGAGCCTTCCGCTCTCGAACGGTGGAAGGCAAAACGCAATGCTGGTGAAGCTGGTGGGCATTCATAAGGTCAAGGCCAAGCTCGCCAGCGGGGAGCGCGTCACCTATTACTACGCTTGGCGCGGCGGGCCGAGGATCAATGCCAAGCCGAACACGCGCGGCTTTCTCGCTGAATATCACCGCCTGACAAGGGCGAGGCCGGACGCGCCGGGCAAGGGCACTCTTTCCGAGCTGGTCCGAGAGTACCTCAAGAGCCCTGCCTACCGTAACCTCGCAGCAAGCACCAAGAAATCCTACGACTGGGCCATCGATAAGATTGAGGCCGAATACTTTGACCTGCCGATCGCTGCCCTAGGCGAGCGCGGGGCGCGGAAGATGCTGCTGGAATGGCGGGATACCACATTCACATCCACGCCGCGCGCCGGCGACATGGTGATGGCCGTCTTGAGCAAGATTATCGCCTTCGCCGTGGACCGTGAGGATATCGACCGGCATCCACTGGAGAAGATAGCGAAGCTGGCGGACAGCACCCGTAAGGACGTGATCTGGACCGACGAGCAGGTTGCCGCCTTCAAGGCCAAGGCACCGGCCAGGATGGTGCTGGCGCTTGAACTGGCCCGTTGGACCGGGCAGCGGCAAGGCGACCTTCTGGCGCTCACGTGGTCCGCCTATGACGGAACCCACATTACGCTGCGGCAGGGCAAGACAGGCACGCGGGTGAGGGTAAAGGTGGCGCAGGAGCTTAAGGCTCTACTGGACGCGCAGAAGCGGACTGCTGTGACAATCCTGACGAACCGGAGCGGAAGGCCCTACACCGAGGGCTTCCGGTCGTCGTGGGCAAAGGCAATGGAGGCCGCCGGCGTCAAGGGAGTAACTTTCCACGATCTGCGCGGCACCTTTGTCACGCTGGCCCATCGTGAGGGGGCGTCGATCCGTGAGATTGCCGAGGTAACCGGGCACTCGGAAAAGGACGCCGAGACGATCATCCGCAAGCACTATCTGGCTGGCGATTCCGCCGTCACAAGGTTGGAAAAACGGAACGAAAAGCTCGCCAAGCTGTAAAATAGCCGGAAAGCTGTAAAACGAAGGCCGGGACCGGACACCCCGACCCATCCTGTAACGCCCGGGAACCTTGAGATTGAATGGTCGGAGCGGCCGGATTTGAACCGACGACCCTTTGTCCCCCAGACAAATGCGCTACCAGACTGCGCTACGCCCCGACTGCCGGGACACATAGGCAAACGGGGCTTTTGAGGCAAGCCCCAAATTCTCACGAATGAGAACAAAGCACAAATAGAGCGAGGAAATGCAGGATCGTGGTGCAAACTGCCGCCAAAAGTTCCACGCGGATTTCGCCAAAGGCGGTGGCCTATTCGTTTCGATAGCGGAGTGCGTCGATGAGCGCGGCAAAGGCCGGTGAACTCAGACGTCGGTTGGGGTAATATAGATGATGACCTTGCCATACGATTGACCAGTCTCTCAGCACCTCAACAAGCTGTCCGTTGTCAAGGTAAGGACGAGACATTCTCTCCGGGACAAAGGCTACGCCGTGGCCGTCTAGTGCGGCGCCTAGGATCGGAATGATGCTGTTGAACGTCAGTTGTCCTTCGACCCTCACATTAACTCTTCTGTCGTCCTTGCCGAACTCCCATGCGTAACATGATCCCGCGGTTGTGAGGCGCAGGTTGATACACTGGTGGTCAATCAAATCTTGGGGTTTCTGAGGCGCGCTCCGGTTCATCAAGTATTCCGGTGTAGCCACGCACGTGAAGCGGAAGTCCGGACCGATGCGCACTGCAATCATGTCCTTGGAGATGGAGTCTCCCATCCTTACGCCCGCATCAAAGCGTTCTGCGACGATATCCACCATTCCGTTATCGATGACAAACTCCACCGAAACGTCGGGATACGCACGAAGAAATTCGCGCAACATCGGCCTGAAAATGGCTTCGATCATGCTGTCGACGCAGGAGATTCGAACATGGCCAGCAGGGAGATCGCGAAACCGGGTCAGGGCAGCCAACTCGGTTTCGATACCTTCGAAATGAGGGCCGATCGACCGGATCAGGGCCTCTCCGATCTCCGTTGGAGCAACGCTGCGCGTCGTGCGCGATAGCAGACGCACCTTTTGCCTTTCCTCAAGCCGCCGAACGGCGTGGCTGATGGCGGAGGCACTAACCCCCATTTTCGCCGCAGCGCGTGAAAAACTCCGCTCCCGAGCAACGGCGAGGAAGGCCTGGAGGTCATTTAGGTGATAGTTGGACATTCGTGAATTCTAATCACAAGTGCATCCAGATTTCATCATCTAATCGCATCAGTCCGGCTCGATTAGGCTGGGGCGATGATTTTCGGTGTGAGGTCAAAATGACGGGTGCGAACGCACAGAGTTCCGGTGATGCTGCCTATTGGAATGCAGTGATATGCCTGTCGCTGCTGGCATTCACGGTGAGCGCATCCGAATTTCTGCCCGCCAACCTGTTGACCCCGATCGCAAACGATCTTGGCATTACCGAAGGCCAGCTAGGACAGGCAATTTCAGTATCCGGCCTTTTCGCTATTGCTACCAGCTTGCTGGGCAATTCGCTCCTGACACGGCTTGATCGCCGCATTGCGGTCATGATGTATACTGGCGCGCTGGTCCTGTCGGGTGTCGCAATAACCTTTGCGCCGAACTATTTGGTTTTCATCATAGGGCGTGCGCTGATCGGTATTACTGTTGGCGGCTTCTGGTCCTTGTCGACTGCAATTCTGGCGCGTCTTGTGACCAGTAAGGACCTGCCAAAGGCAATTACAATCCTGCAGGGGGGAGGAGCGCTGGCAGCCTTGATAGCGATTCCGCTCGGCGCTTTCCTGGCCGGCCTGATCGGATGGCGGGCTGCCTTCTTCATGATTGTGCCAATCGGCATAACCGGCCTTATCTGGCAGGCCATTGCCCTGCCGGCCATGCCAGCATCACATACCGTCTCGGTGCGCCGGATGTTTGGGCTGTTTCATAGTCCTATTTTCGCGATCGGCATGACTGCCGTCACGCTCGCCTTCATGGGCCGCTATGCAATGTTTACATATGTGCGGCCGTTTCTTGAAGGCGTAACCGGCATGAACGTGAACGGCTTGTCGCTGATGCTGTTTGGGATTGGCATTGCCGGGCTGATCGGCACGATCATGGCAGGGTTCGTGCTCCGAAATCATCTCAGAGCGGCCCTCATCGGCCTTCCCGTCGCCATGGCAGTGATATCTTTGACGCTAGTCCCGACCGGTCATATCCCGAGCGTGACTGTCATCTTGCTGCTGCTCTGGGGTCTACTGGCCAATCCCATTCCAGTAGCCTGGTTCACCTGGATAGCCAGGGTTGTGCCAAATGACATGGAAGCGGCCGGCGGCCTGCAGGTCGCACTGATACAGTTTGCCATCACGTTTGGTGCCGCTGGTGGGGGACTTCTTTTCGACATCACCGGGTGGTGGAGTCCGTTCGTGCTCGCCGCACTTCTCCTCGGTGTGGCCGCAGCATTTGCGGCCAAGGCTGCGCCTTCCAATACCAAAGGAGGTTTGGCTTCGAATTAGCATGGTTATTCAATCAAGGTTTGACCCGCTCCCATCGCGATGAGAGTTCACTGGCTGTGCGATCAATCGCCGGCGAGGCGGTCGACGGGCGCCTTGCCGTCGGTGACGAAGACCAGTTCGTAGCGGGCTTCGCCCTTGCCGGCAGCCGAGCAGGTGAACCGGGCGGCGACGCCCTGATAGGGATTTTCGAAGACGCAGTTCCCCCGCACCTTCTCGGTGCGGATATCGGCCTCGCCGCGTCCCAGCAGGACCTGATCGAGCACCTGATGGATTTCCTCGCCCACTATTTCATCAGCAGCGCCCGAAAAGGTGACGATCAGGCCGTCGGCGAAGGCATAAAGCCCCGCGCGCCCCGTATCGTAGACCATCTGCATCACCTGATCCTGGCACTGCGCGCTAAAATCCTCGGCGCCCAGGGTAAGGGTTTCGCAGGTGCCGTCCATCATCAGCATATTGACCGGCTCGGCGGCGCCGGCCGGGGCCGCGACAAGCAGCATCGCGTAAAAAAGGCGGGACTTCATCGACACTGTCTCCCCCTGCGCCGTCGTCCCACAGGATGGGACGCAGCCTGATCAAGGTCAAGTGGCTCCCTCACGCCCGGCGACATGCCCGAGAAACCACTCATAGGTGCCGCGCACGCCCTCCTCGAGGCCGATGCGCGGGCGCCAGCCGGCGTCCCGGAGTTTTGCCGCGCTCATCAGCTTGCGGGGCGTGCCGTCGGGTTTTTGCGGGTCGGTGACGATCTCGCCGGTAAAGCCGACCACGCGACATACCAGCCTGGCCAGGTCCAGGATCGTCAGTTCACTCCCTGAGCCGACGTTGACGGGGTCGTGCGCGGAATAGGTCTCGAGCAGGAACAACAGCGCATCGGCACAATCGTCGGCATGCAGGAATTCGCGATACGGCGTGCCGGTGCCCCAGATGGCGATGGACGCGGCGCCGCTGCGCTTGGCCTCGTGCGCCCTGCGGATCAGCGCCGGCAGCACATGGCTGGAGGCCGGATCGAAATCGTCGCCGGGGCCGTAAAGATTTGCCGGTATGGCCGCGATATAGTCCCGCCCATACTGCTTCCGATAGGCCTGGGCGAGCTTGATGCCGGCGATCTTGGCGACGGCATACCATTCATTGGTCGGCTCGAGCGGCCCGGACAGCAGGGCGTCCTCCGGAATCGGCTGCGGCGCGAATTTAGGATAGATGCAGCTCGATCCCAGCATCAGCAGCCTGTCGACATCCGCCCTGTGGGCCGCATGCACCACATTCGCCGCGATCGCCAGATTGTTGTAGATAAACTCCGCCGGCAGCCGGTCATTGGCGAGAATGCCGCCCACTTTCGCCGCCGCCAGGACGATGGCATCCGGCCGGGCCTCGAGCAGGAAACGCTCCACCTCCGCCTGGCGCGTCAGGTCCACTTCCTCGCGGCCCGCCGTGAGCACCGCGCAATCCTTCGCGGCGAGCCGGCGCACCACGGCGCTGCCCACCATGCCCCGGTGCCCGGCGACCCATATTTTCTTTCCCGCCAGAGCGTACACGGCTTCACTCCTTCCCCGCGCACATGATCCTGAGATCCTCCCGCACCATCTCGCGCGCCAGCTCGCGCACACTGGTCCGGTGCGACCAGCCGAGCTTCTCCCGGGCCTTTTGCGGATTGCCCAGCAGCACATCCACCTCGGTGGGACGGAAATAGCGCGAGTCGACCGCGACGAGGCACCGTCCGGACGCGGCATCATGGCCGGTCTCGCCGACACCCTCGCCCCGCCATTCGAGAGCGATGCCGATATCGGCGAAGGCCCATTCCACGAACTGCCGCACCGGCGTCGTCACGCCCGTGGCCAGCACATAATCGTCCGCCCGCTCCTGCTGCAGCATCAGCCACATGGCCCGGACATAATCGCGCGCATGGCCCCAATCCCGCCGCGCATCCAGATTGCCCAGATGGAGCCTGTCCTGCCGGCCCAGATGAATGGCGGCGACGGCGCGCGTTATCTTGCGGGTGACGAAGGTTTCGCCCCGCAACGGACTTTCGTGATTGAACAGGATTCCGTTCGAGGCGTGCAGCCCATAGGCCTCGCGATAATTCACCACGATCCAATAGGCATAGAGCTTGGCCGCCGCATAGGGCGAGCGGGGGATGAAGGGCGTGGTCTCGTCCTGGGGCACGGCCGGCGCCGCGCCAAAGAGCTCGGAGGTGGAGGCTTGATAAAAGCGGGTCTTCGCCTCCAGCCCGAGGATGCGCAGCGCCTCGAGCAGCCGCAAGGTGCCGATGGCGTTGGCATTGGCGGTATATTCGGGGAGCTCGAACGATACCCGCACATGACTCTGGGCGGCGAGATTGTAGATTTCGTCCGGCTGCGCCTGCTGAATGATCCGGATGAGATTGGCCGTGTCGGTCAGGTCCCCGTAATGCAGGATCAGCCTGGGGTCGGCCTCGTGCGGATCCTCATAGATGTCCTCGATGCGGCCGGTATTGAATGAGGACGACCGCCGCTTGATCCCATGGACAATATAGTCCTTATCGAGCAACAAGCGCGCCAGATAGGCGCCGTCCTGTCCGGTTACCCCCGTAATCAGCGCCACCTTGCTCACGATATGCCACCCGTCACCAAAGCTACCGGGCGATCCGGCCCGGTTCCCAAGCAAAAGCAGTCTTCCATGAAGTTCAGGCACTCGTCCATCCGGAGCAAGATTGACGAATGGGGCGCGGTTTCGTGTTCTTACCGGATAAGAGGCCGAATAACTGGTATTGCTGGAGTCGCGACATGAGGAGGCGGGAATTGATCGTTCCGGTAATTCTGGCAGGCGGCCAGGGCACGCGCCTCTGGCCATTGTCGCGCTCGGCGCGGCCCAAGCAGTTCCTGCCGCTGACCGGCTCTTGCAGCCTCTTCCAGGAAACCCTGCGGCGCGTTTGCGGCACTGAGCGCTATGCGCCCGCGCTGGTGCTCACCAATGCCGACTACCGCTTCATCGTCGCCGAACAGGCGCAGGAGACCGGCATTGCGCTGGGCGGCATCCTGCTCGAGCCCGTCGCCCGCAACACCGCCGCCGCCATCGCCGCCGCCGCGGCCTATGCCATCGAGCATTTCGGCGCCGAGGCGGTGCTGCACGTCCTGGCCTCCGACCACGTCATCGGCACCGGCGACGATTACTGGCAGGCCGTCGACACGGCCGCCGCGGCCGCCCGCACCGGCCTGCTCGTCACCTTCGGCATCCGGCCTCGCCGCGCCGAAACCGGCTATGGCTATATCCAGGTCGGCGAGGCGCTGCCGGGCGGCGTCAGCAAGGTGGCCCGCTTCACCGAAAAGCCCGACGCCGCCACCGCCGAAAGCATGCTGGCCGCAGGCGGCTATGTATGGAATTCCGGCATGTTCATGCTGGGCGCCCGCACCTTCCTCGAGGAGACGAGGCGCTTGGCCCCGGCCACCCATGAAGCGGCCATCGCGGGCGTCGGCCGGGCCCGCACCGACCTCGACTTCATCCGGATCGACGAGGCCGAATTCGCCCGGGCGCCGGATATCTCGGTCGACTACGCCATCTTCGAAAAGACCGGGCGCGCCGCCGTGCTGCCGGTATCGTTCCACTGGTCCGACCTGGGCGCCTGGGACGCGGTGTGGCAGGAACGCCGGCGCGATGCCAGCGGCAATGCCGTCGCCGGCTCGGCGACGCTGACCGACACCGCCAATGCCCTGGTGATCAGCGACCACGGCCATGTGGTGGTGCAGGGCCTGGACGATATCGCCGTGGTGGTCAGCGAGGACGCGGTCTGGGTGGGCAAGCTGTCCGAGGCGCAGAAGATCGGCCCCCTGGTCAAGCGCCTCAAGGCCGATCCGGCAACCCGGGCGCTGACGGAAAACCACCGCACCACCCATCGCCCCTGGGGCGGCTATTCTTCGGTGCTCAACGGCGACCGCTTCCAGGTGAAGCGGCTTTTCGTCAAGCCGGGCCGGAAGCTCAGCCTGCAAAAGCATCATCACCGCGCCGAGCACTGGGTGGTGGTGCGGGGCACGGCGGAGGTGACGGTCGACGGCACCGTCACTACGCTGACGGAGAACCAGTCGATCTATCTGCCGGTGGGATGCGCGCACCGCCTCGCCAATCCCGGCAAGATCGAACTCGAACTGATCGAGGTGCAGACCGGCTCCTATCTCGGGGAAGACGACATCATCCGCATCGAGGACGAATTCGGCCGCGTCTGAACCCGGCATTCGCCGATCGCCGCCACGCCACGAGCATGGGCGCATTGCTTGGCAGCGGCCGGGATATGTGCTTGCCTGCGGCTCATGAGGCTTCTTATCCTGGCGATCGCCTGTATCGGCACCTTCCCGGCCGCCGCTTCCGAACTGACGGGGAGCGTCGTGCCGCCCTATCCCGACGGCTTTTCCAGCGATCTGGGGTCCTGCATTCCGGCCGGCGAGGATATCTGCGCCTATTCCATCGCCGCGCTCAACGGGCCGGACGGAGCGGTCGTGAAAATCCTCGCCCAGAAATCCATCGGAGACGCCGGGAGCGACACGATCTGGGAAATCGTCGACGAACTCGACGCACCGCCGCAGCCTCCCGGGCAATTCTGGGCCTTCGAGGAATGCCATCTCGATGGGATTATCGACGCTTCGGTGATCGGCCTGGCGGCGGCCACCGATATGGGCGGATGGCTCGAAACCGATAGTACCGTCTGGGCGGCCCGGTTCGACGTGGCCTCCAACCGCTTGATGGAACTCGATCCGGAACGGGCCGAATGCCTCTTGCCCGGCTCCTGAGCGCCAGCCGATGAAGTCCGGTGTAAAAAAATCGCTCACCATGGAACCGATGCGGGCACCGCCCGTTATCCTTTCATCGGAACGCGATTGAAAAATATCGAAGACCGATAAAAAGACCCCGGCAGCTTCGGCTACCGGGGTTTTTCATGCGCGAATTCCATTTCCCCTGCCGCTGCCCGGCAGAAATATCATTACCCCCGAGCCTCTTGACCTGCGCACGCGTCGGCGGGACTATGCGGCAGCGGCGGGAGGCATCCATGGAACGCGACGGCCTGGTCCAAGATGTCGAGATACAACTGGACGGCGAGATCCACAAAGCCACCTATTTCGTCGAAGGCGGCGTCATTCATGCGCAATTGGGCGACCAGACCTACCGGTTGCCGCTGGGCCGGCGGCCCGCCGGCGAGATGGTCAAATCGCTGATGGCGGAAAAACTGCGGCGCAAGGGATTTCGCGAAAGCCTCGCCAGGAAATGGTTCCCGCGCCCCGGACAATGATCCCCGTTTTGAAAAGGAGCCCATAATGTACGAAGCCGACAAGACCGGACTGGAGCCCATGCAGGCCATCATCATGCTGGCCGGCGGCGTATGGGTCGTCGGCGCCGCCCTGTTCCTGATCGCCATGACGGTCGGAAATGGCATGATCTAGGCCCCGAGCGGGCCGGGGCGCCCTGCCCTCCCACAAACGGAAAACGTCAGCGCCGCCGGCACCGGGAGACCGTTGCCGGCGGCGTCTTGCTGCCCTGGGCCCGGCTGCATTCGGGATTATTTACCTGCAAACGCGCGGAAACGCAGTGACCCGAACGCCCGGCGAAACATGGCCCGAGGCTCCGGTCCTGCGCCGTCCCGGGGGAGCGGTTTTCCGGCCCCTCGTTTGTTACTGCATCTAAATAGCTGTCGCATAAGTAAATTCTATTAATCGGCGCCCCTGTTGCTTGAAATCCATAGACACTTCAATGGCTAAGCGTATGATGACGACAAATTACAGGGGTAGTCGGATTCGTGAGAACTTGGTCGCAAACTATTGTGGTGGCAGCGAATCTGGCTTTCCTGGCGGCGTCTGTCGCCCAGGACGCGCCCGAGTATGATCCCTCGGACTTCCTGTCGTCGCTGATCAGCCTCCGCTCCGCCGCCGTCACCTGCGATCCGTTCGTCGCGAGCAGCCCGGCGGCCAGGACCGAGACGGTCACCGCCTTTTTCGGCGAGCTCAACCAGACCCTGCCCGACCTCGTCGACACCGAGACGCAGGCCAGCCTCAACAAATTCGTCGCCTCCCAGGCAGCTTCGCTTTGCCGGGACAAGCTCGATGCCGCCTTCGCCGCCTATGGGGCGCAGGCGGCCCATTACGTGAACAGCAAGCCGGGCGAGTGGCCGGATCCCCCCGAGATCACCCGGGGGGCATGGTGCAGTTCCGAAAACTGCCTCGAATTCTAGCCCCGCGCCGAACGGGCGGATCCCGAAAAAGGAGGGACGCTTTGCGATCATCACTACTCATCCCCGTCCTCGTGGCCGGCCTCGTCAGCCTGACACTGCCGGCTTTCGGCAACGGACTGGGGGAAAGCCGGCCCTATCAATTCCGCTCGGACAGCCAGCGCCAGGTCAACCTGACCGTCGAGCGCTCGCGGCTGGAACTGCTCGGCCTTTTGGGAAGCGGCTCCGGGCTGGGCGGGGGCAGCGGCACCGGACAGGTCGGCAACTCCACCGTCATCAATGTCAGCGGCTCGAACAACGTGATCACGGTCAACCAGACCAATAGCGGCGATCAGAGCCAGACCCGCGATTGCTCGGGCTCCAGCTTCAACGTCACCGGAGGCATGTTCGGATGCTGAAAATCCTCGCCCCGGCGCTGGCCGCCCTGACCCTGGCCGGCTGTACCGCGCTGACGCCGATGACGCGGCCCCACGCGCAGTTCCACGGCCCCGTCCCCATCGCGACGGCGACCCCGGCCGACGAGGCGCTGGTGTGCCTCAGCCGCTCGCCCGAAGTGCGCCGCGCCGGCATCGTGGTCGCGGTACACACCATCACCGACCAGACCAACAAGTTCACCTCCGAAGAAGGCGGCTTCGTGCCGCGCGACGCCGCCGCAATGCTGATCACGGCGCTGCAGAAGGCCGGCATCGCCCAGGTGAACCGCAGCAATACCGTGGTCACCGAATGGGAGATCGCCCGCGCCAAGGAGCAGATCCTGGGCGATGGCGGGCAAACCACGGTCGGCAACCAGACGGTCGATTTCCGGCCGGTGACCAAGGGATCGATCCGCGGCTCCGACTATGTCATCGACGGCGCGCTGACCCAGCTCGATTTCAACACCTATTCGGGCGGCGCGGAGGCCGTGGTCGGCGGCATCGGCGGCGGGGCACGGAGCTTCGCGCTGACCGCGGCCGCCGATATCCGCGTCACCAATACGCGCACCACCCGCATCGTGCGCGCCGGCTCCTACGCCAAGCAGGCGGTCGGCACCGAAGTCTATGCCTCGGTGTTCCGCTTCTTCTCCAACGAATTGTTCGACATCAAGATCGGCGACAAGTCGCAGGAAGGCCTGCATGCGGGGGTCCGCTGGCTGATGGCGGAAGCGGCCTACGACATCGTCGGCTCGCTCGTGAACCACAATGGCGCCTGCGACAAATACCTGCCCCCGGTGACCCAGGAACTGCGCGCCGAACGCAGCGCCGAACTGGCGGCCGTCAAGCCGTAGGCCGGACTTCGAACCGTCCCGCAGGGTCAATCGCTCCGGTGGAGCGATTGAAAGAGAAAAGGCCATGAGAGCGACGACCAGCGCTCCCTCCCCTTGAGGGGGAGTGTTTACTTTGGACCTTCCTGGATCGATATTTGTTGCCCACACAAGCACTTTGCTGCACTCGGGCTTGACCCGAGGGCCGGCCTGGGCGCCCCGAAACCCGGGTTTCCTGCACGTGGAAAGAGGCCCTCGGGTCAAGCCCACTGCTGTCCGGTTTAATCTGGTGAGAACTGGAGGGTCATTTGGCGGGTATCGCGG
>NZ_JBHRYD010000017.1:0-10360 GCF_042648785.1 Devosia honganensis | reverse complement strand
GCCGGGATGCGCATCCCGGCTGATGCAAGCAGTAAAGCAAAAATCATCCACACAAGCCCGAGGGAAGCCCGGTGTGGGGGATAAATTGAGCCAAGAGCCCGAAATGAACACTCCCGGCAATGGGGGGAACATGGGAATGGCAGGGGAGAAAACAGCGAACCGCCCCGGCGGGAAGGCCGGGGCGGCGGGAATAGGATGCGACTCGACTTCCGGTCAGCGGGTCGAGGCGAGACCGTAGATGGCTTCGAGGTCGTCGAGCAGCAGATTGGCCGCGATGATGCCGCCGGCGGTGTTCCAGATGGCGTCGGACACTTCATGCACCTTGCCCGCCTTGACCACCGCCAGGTTCTGCCACAGCGGATCGGCCAGCCAGTCGGCGGCCTGGGTGTCGGCCTCGCCATTGCCGGTCTCATAGGTGAAGTAGATCAGCCGATCGCCCTCGAATTCGGGGATGCGCTCCTTGGTGATCTCCTCGGCGAATTCCGGCTTGTCCTGCGCGGCCGGGCGCTTGAAGCCGATTTCATCCAGGATCAGCCCCGAAAAGCTGTCCTTGAAATAGATGCGGGTCTGGCCGGCGATGAAGCGGGCGATGGAGATTTCCTCCTCGAGCGACGCGCCCAGCGCCTCGTGCAACGCCGCGATGCGCGCATCGAACGCGGCCAGCGCCGCCCTGCCCTCCTCGCCCTTGCCCGCCGCCTCGGTATAGAGTTCCATATTGATCTTCCAGTCGCCGCGCAGACGCTCGGAGATCACGGTGGGGGCGATGGCCGAAAGCTGCTCGTAAATGGCCTCGTGCCGCTGCTTGTTGCCCAGGATCAGGTCCGGCTCCAGCGAGACGAGAACCTCCAGGTTCACCGCCGATTCCTCGCCCAGCACCGTGACCTCCGCCATGTCGGCGGCAATGTGGTCGTACCAGGGATCGCCCAGCCAGGAGCGTACGGCGCCCACCGGCGTGACGCCGACCGCCAGGAGGGCCTCGGTGCCCTCATTGGTCAGCACCACGATGCGCTGGGGAGCGTCCGGCACGTCGGTGACGCCCATGGCGTGGGTGATTTCGCGGGCACTGGCCGGCACGGCCAGCAGGCAGGCCAGCAGCGGAGCCAGCAGCAATGTGCGTCGGGACGTCATCGATGCCTCCATAAAACTTGACAGGGTTGTTCAGAAATTGGATGGCTTCATCCAGCAGAATTTAATCTGACTGTCAACATCAACAATGGAGCTGCCGTGGCCGCGATCGCCGCAATCGCCACGCGTGAATCGGGTGCCGCCCTGTCGCGGATGCCGGTCTATCTGGCCCTCGTTTCCGCGCTCTGCCTGGCCATGCTGGCCAGCATGACGCTGGGCTACCGGCTCTATTCGCCGGCCCAGGTCTGGGCGGCGCTGTTCGCCAATGACGGGTCGGAGGCCGCGACGGTCCTGGCCGGCCTGAGGCTGCCGCGGGCACTCATCGCCCCGCTGGTCGGCGCGGCCCTGGGCATGGCGGGCGTCCTGGTCCAGACCCTGGCGCGCAACCGCATCGCCTCGCCCGACACGCTGGGGCTCAATGCCGGCGCCTCGCTGACGGTGGTGCTGGCCACGGTGGTGCTGGGCGTGCAGTCGCTGGTCGGGCTGTCGCTGGCCGCCGCCGCCGGCGCGCTGCTCACCAGCATCGTGGTCTTCGGCGTCGCCGCCGGGGCGGGCGGTCTCTCCCCGCTCAAGATCGTGCTGGTGGGCGTCACCTTCGCCAGCCTCGCCCATGCGGCGGTGGAGGTCATCCTCACCAGCAACGAAGCGCAATTGCAGCAATTGCTGTTCTGGCTTTCGGGCGCCTTCGTCGACCGGCCCATCAGCCTGTTCTTCAACGGCCTGCCGGTGGTCGCGCTCGGCGCGGCGGGCGCCTTCGCCCTGGCTGGCGCGCTCGATGCGCTGCAGGCGGACGACGCCACCGCCGCCGGCCTCGGCGTGCCGCTGGCCGCGGTGCGGGGCGTGGCCTTCGTCGCGGTCGCCCTGCTGACCGGCGCCGCCGTGTCCATGGCCGGGCCGGTGGCCTTTGTTGGCCTGGTGGTGCCCCATATCGCGCGCCGTCTCGTCGGCCTGCGCCATCGCCACCAGCTTTGCGCCGCCGCCCTGGCCGGCGCCATCTATACGACGCTCGCCGATGTTGCCGCGCGTTTCGTCATCTATCCGGTCGAGGCGCCGGTGGGGGCCGTCACCGCCGTGGTCGGGGCGGCGGCGTTGCTGGCACTGCTGATGCGGAGGCTCGCATGACCATATCCGCGCTTTCCCCGGCGCGCCCGGGCCTTTCCGGCGGCGGCGTGGTGCTCGTGGTCGCGGCCGTCTTCGTGCTGCTGTTCCTGGCCGGCATCGGCTTCGGCTCCACCTGGGTGCCGCTGGACACCGTCGCCAACGTGCTGCTCGGCGGCGGCGCGAGGACAGAAAGGCTGGTGGTGCTGCAATTGCGGCTGCCGCGCGTCGCCGCCGCCGCACTGGCCGGCGCCGCCATCGCGCTGGCCGGTTACCTGCTCCAGCGCATCACCCGCAACGAACTGGCCTCGCCCGGCATATTGGGCGTGGTCGATGGCGCCGCGCTGGGGGTGGTGCTGTTCATGGCCATCTTCGCCAACGAGGCCAATGCGCTCACCGTCCCCGTCGCCTTCCAGCCCCTGGCCGCCGCGCTCGGCGCCATCTGCGCCATCGGCCTCGTCTTCCTGCTCTCGGGGCGCCAGGCGTCCTCGGCGATCCGCCTGCTGCTCTTCGGCATCGCCGTGGCCGCCGCCTGCAAGGCCCTCACCACCATCTTCATGCTGGTCGGGCCGGTCTACCAGGCCGCGCAGGCGGCGCGCTGGCTGGCCGGCGCCGTCAACACCGTCAATTGGAGCGAAATCCAGCTCATGCTGGCCGTGCTGGCGCCCACCGCCCTCATCGCCGCCATCGCCGCGCGCCATCTGCCGCCCGCCGACCTCGACGACATCTCCTCGCGCAGCGTCGGGCTCAACCTGCCCGCCTACCGCATCTTCATCTTCTTTCTCGCCGCGCTGCTGACCGCCGGCGCCGTCGCCTTCGTGGGCGGGGTCAGCTTCATCGGGCTGATGGCGCCGCACCTGGCGCGCCTGCTGGTCGGCCGGGCCCGCGCCGCCGGCATGCTGGCCGCGATGCTGCTCGGCGCCATCATCCTGATCGGCGCCGACCTGCTGGTCCGCGTCGCCTTCGCACCCCTGGAGGTGCCCGCCGGCACGCTCACCGCCATCATCGGCGCGCCCTATTTCCTCTATCTGCTCATGCGCAAGGACAAGACCAATGGATGACGCGCCGGCCAGCCGTATCGAGGTGCGGGAGCTGACCCTGGCCTATGGCGGCGACATCGTGCTCGATGCGCTGAACCTGCCGATCCCCAGCGGCCGGATCACCGTGCTGGCCGGCCCCAATGGCTGCGGCAAGTCCACCCTGCTGCGGGCCATCCGGCGCCTGCATGCCCCCCGCTCCGGCCATGTGCTGCTCGATGCCGAGGACATCACCACGCTCAACGGCAAGGCGCTGGGCCGGCGCATCGGCCTGCTGGCCCAGAGCCCCAGCGCCCCCCAGGACATGACGGTGGAGGAGCTGGTACGGCTGGGCCGCTATCCGCATCAGGCCATGCTCCAGCCCTGGAGCCCGCGCGACGACGCCGCGGTGGCCGCCGCCATGGCCGGAACCGGCGTCGAGGCGCTGCGCCGCCGCCCCATCGGCTCGCTCTCGGGCGGCCAGTTGCAGCGCGCCTGGATCGCCATGGTCCTCGCCCAGGAAACCGAAGTCATCTGCCTCGACGAGCCGGTCAACCATCTCGACATGGCCCACCAGCTCGACTGCCTGGAGCTGGTCGCGCGCCTCAATCGCGAGGAGGGCCGCACCATCGTGCTGGTGCTGCACGACCTCAACCTGGCTGCCCGCTATGCCGACCAGCTCGTCTTCGTGCATCGGGGCAAGGTGCATCGGCGCGGCGCGCCCGAGGAGCTGATGACGTCCGAGGGCATTGCCGAAGTCTTCGAGGTGGACGCCGCCATCCTCACCGACCCGGTGCATCAGCGCCCATTCTGCATTCCGCACCGCCGGGTGTAGGCGTCAGGCCGGGTCCTTGCGCGGCACGTCGCGGAGCTGGTCGAGCAGATAGGCGTGGGTGGCCGGGTTGGCGACGATGAGGGCGCCGGTCTTTTCGTAGATTTCCGGGCCGCGCCCCCACCAGTCGGTGACGATGCCGCCGGCCTCCTCGACCAGCAGGATTCCCGCCGCCGTATCCCCGAAGCCGGTTTCCTCGAAATAGCCGGTCAGCCGCCCGCAGGCGACATAGGCGCAGCTATTGGCGGCACTGCCCACGATGCGCACCGCGCCGATGGGCGCGCGGATGGCCCCGAGGCGCTCGTAAGCCCCCGGGAACAAAGACAAATTCGGCGTCGGCAACCCCGTTCCCACCGCCATCAGACCCACATCGGTCGAGCGGCTGACATGGAGGCGCTCGCCATCGAGAAAGGCGCCGCCGCCCTTGATGGCGGTGAACATCTCGTCGGCGACGGGATTGTAAACCAGTCCGCACAGCGTCTCCCGGCCGCGCCGCAGGGCGATGGTGATGGTGTAATGCTGGCCGTAGATGAAATTGGTGGTGCCGTCGATGGGATCGACCAGGAAGCGGTATTCGGGGTCGGTGCCCTCGACCGGATCGAACTCCTCGCCGGTCAGGCTCCAGTCCGGATAGCGCGACAGCAGGCGCCGGCGAATGAGCTGTTCGGATTCGCGGTCGGCATCGGAAACGAAATCGCCCGGCCCCTTGACGCCGATCTCCAGATCGCGGAAATGCTTGAAATGTCCAAGGGTTAGCTCACCCGCCTCGCGAGCGGCAGCGATCATGTCGTCGAGAATCCTGCCATGGTCGGTCATGTGTCGAAGGCCGCGAACAGCCCCTCCGGGTCGTCGGTGGTGATCTGGTCGGCCTTGAGCGCCAGCAGGCGGCCGACCTGTGAAAGGGTCGCGTCGTCGACCTGCCTGATGGTCCAGGCATCGACGCGGCGCCCCGCATCGTGGATGGCCCCGATCATGTCGTAGCCGGCGCGGTCGGCCGCCAGCACGATCTCGTGGTGGAGATAGACGATCTCGGCCTTCGGGGCGGCAGCGAGGGCCTCCCGAGTGAAGCGGCGATAGTCTCCGGTGGCGCGCAAGCGGTCGAGCGAGGGGCCGTAGCAGGGGTCGTAGCCGGTCCGCAGCATCGGTGCGGCCAATGTCAGCACATCGTTAGCATCCGCGTCCCCGCCCGACAGCACCAGATTGGCAAGCAGCGGCCCGACGCTGCTGGCAAAGCCCGCCACCGTCAGGGGATCGAGCGCCGAAGCGTCTTGCTTGAAATCGAGTTGCAGCAGCGCCTCGGGATGGGGCGGCTCGGACCCGAGCAGGGCGCACAGATCCTCGAGCAGCATCACCCGGTCGGGGAGAGGCTCGCCGTCATTGCCGCGCAGCCGCAATTGCCGCAAGGCGGCGGCCCCCGTGTCGCGCACCCGCCCCCGCCCGGTGGTCTCCCGCTCGAGGGTCAGGTCGTGCAGTATGGCAAAGCCGTGATCGGCGTGGACAACCAGATCCACCTCGACGCTCGCCCCCAGCCGCATGGCCTCGACGATGCGGGCGCCGGTAAAGGCCGGGTCGGCGGCCTTGCGCCGGCCCCGATGCCATTTGAGCCTGGTGCGGTGGCCGTCGCGGTCGATATGGAGGGGCGCGTCCATGTCAGCTCCGGTAGATGCGGACATCACCGCGATAGGCGGCGACCGCCTTCGGCGCGAGGGCGACCCGCTGGCCGGACCCGAACAGGTCCGGATGGGACACCATGGATTTGAGCCGCGTGCCGTCCTCGAGATCGAGATCGACGAGGCCGTGGGTGCCGTAATCGGTGACCCGGTGCACCCTGGCCGCGCCGGCGTCGGACGCGGAAAGCTCCAGCGCCTCGGGGCGCACCGCCAGGATAGCCGGCCCGTCCGCGACCGGCAGCTCGACCGCGAGGCCGGCGCGGCGGAAGCGGCCGCCGGACACCTCGCCCTCGATGAGGTTCATGGTGCCGATGAAGCCGGCCACGAACGGGGTCTGGGGCTCGCGATAGACCACGTCGGGCCGGTCGATCTGCTCGGTGCGCCCGTCGCGCATGACCACGATGCGGTCGGCCATGGCCAGCGCCTCGTCCTGCCCGTGGGTGACGAACAGCGTGGTGATGCCGAGGCGCTGCTGGATGTCGCGCACCTCCTCGCGCAGGCGCTCGCGCAGATGCTGGTCGAGGCTGGCAAAGGGCTCGTCGAGCAGCAATATCTTGGGCTCCAGCACCAGCGAGCGCGCCAGCGCCACGCGCTGCTGCTGGCCGCCCGAAAGCTGGCTAACATGGCGGGTGCCATAGCCGCCCAGCCCGACCAGTTCCAGAACGGCTTCGACCTTCTGCTTGATCACGTCCGCCGGCAGGCGCCGCAGCTTCAGGCCGAAGGCGAGGTTCTTGAACACGTTCATATGCGTCCACAGCGCATGGCTCTGGAACACCATGCCGGTGGGGCGCTTTTCGGGCGGCAGATGGGTGATGTCCTCGCCATCGATGGTGATGAGGCCGCCGCTGGGGCGCTCGAACCCGCCCACCATGCGCAGCAGCGTCGACTTGCCCGAGCCCGAGGGGCCGAGCAGGCACACCAGCTCCCCGTCGGCGACCTCGAGCGAGAAGGTATCGACGGCCACGACATTGCCGGAAGCGAAGATCTTGGTGACGTCTGAGATTTGAAGAACGGACATTATCTACTCCCGGTCCAACAGGATCGGTTGGGAATTTTCAGGTGGAAGGCGGTGGGTTTGAGCTGAGCAGCTTTCAAACTCCGGGTCATTCCCGCGAAAGCGGGAATCTCTGCTCCCAAGGTGAAACGGAGATCCCCGCTTTCGCGGGGATGACACCGCGTGTACCAAGACATTCTCGCAGAACCTGCCCTCACGCGCCGAACCCCCGGGCGAAGGCGCCGCCGCCGATGACGCGGCGGGCGAACATCAGGGCGATGAAGGAGGGCACCCAGAGCATGACCGAGAGCACGGCGCCATATTGGATGACCATCTGGTTGTTGATGAAGGAGATCATCAGCACCGGCATGGTGCGGATGCCCGGCGCGCCGATCAGCCAGGCGCCCTCGGTCTCGTAGAAGGTGCCCACGAAGCTGAGCAGCACGGCGGCGGCGATGGTGGGCCCGGCCTGGGGCAGGGTGACCGACCAGAAGACCCGGAACGGTCCCGCCCCGACATCGCGGGCCGCCTCCTCCATGCGCCGGTCCACCGACTGGAAGGCGGCGACCGGAATCCAGATCATGAACAGCAGGGTGCCCACGAGCTGGATCAGCACCACGCCCCAGAAGGTGCCGATGAGATTGAGCTGGAGGAAGATGGCGGCGATGGCGATCAAGAGACCGAATTTGGGAAAGGCGTGGCCGGCCAGGAACGAGAAGAACAGCGCGGTGCGGCCGGGAAAGTCCATGCGCGCGAAGGCATAGGCCGCCGGCAGGCAGATCGCCGCCGAGAGCAGGGTAACCACGGTGGACAATTGCAGGCTGAGGAACAGCGCTCCCCACACGTCCGGCCGGCTCAGCGTCTGGTTCCAGAACCTGAGGCCGAATTGCTGCGGCACGACATTGGGGTAGCGCCAGACCTCGGTGAAGGCCCAGGTGCCCACCACCAGCAGCGGCACCACCACGGCGAGCGACAGCAGCACCGCAAAGACGATGCCGGTCCAGTCGAGGCGGGGACGGGAAGGCGCGAGAACGGTCATGTCACTTTCCCTGACTGCGTGCGACCGAGCGCACATAGAAAAGGCCGAAGGCGATGCAGAAGCCGAAGGTGATGACCGCCTGGGTGATGGCGTTGAGCGGATCGTTCACCTCGCGGAAGGTGCGGTTCATGAACGGTCCCATCATCTCGGGCGAGGCGGGGCCCAGCAGATAGGGCAGGGTGAAGGCGGAGAAAATGCCCAGCACCGCGAAGGAGATGGCCACCAGCACCGAATTGGAGATGCGCGGCAGGATGATGTGCCAAAACACCTGCAAACGGCTGGCGCCGACGTCGCGCGCCGCCTCGATGGCCGCATTGGCGACATTGCCCAGGCCTGCCAGGAGAATCAGCACGGTCAGCGGAATATTGTCCCAGACGAGGCCGATCACCGGCCCCCAGGGAGTGAGATAGGGCGTCCTGATCTTGGGCAGGCCCACCGAATTGAGCAGGATGTCGACCATGCCGTTGGGCCCCAGCACGCGGATGAAGGCATAGGCCAGGATGATCGAGGGCACGAACATGGGAAAGATCGCCATGGCCTGCACATAGGCCGGCAGGCGGCCGGCCGAAAAGCGCAGATAGAGCGCGATGGGCAGGCAGATCGCCAGCAGCAGCAGCGCGCACATGCCGGTGGTCCACAAGGTCACCAGCAGATTGTTGATGCTGTACTGGTCGGAAAAGAAGAAGACGTAGCTGGAGAGGTTGAAGCCGGGCACGCCCTCGGCATCGGGCCGCCAGATGGTGCGGCCGATGGCGCTGAAAATGGGCCAGATGATGAGCCAGGCCATCAGCAATACCGGGATGGCGACGAGCAGGAGGCCGGTTGGCCTCCTGCTGTCACCCGTGGTTTCGATGAGCGGGCGGGCCGCTCCTTCAGACAGTTCGGTCACGAGTCGCGATCGACGTTGGGCGCGACATTGCGATACCAGCCGTCATTGATGGCCGCTTCCCAGGCCCCGCTCGGGAAGGTGGGGATGGACTGGGGCACGATATCGGCAAAGCGCTCGCGCAGTTCGGGCGCGATATAATCCCAGCTCACGCCGGGGAAGCCCCCGAGTTCGGTGAGGATGGCGCTCTGGATTTCCTCCGAGAGGATGAAATCGGCCAGCTTGAGCGCGGCATCGCGGTTGACGCCGTTCTCCAGCACGATGGAACGGGTGAAGCCGCCCACCAGTGCCAGATCCTGGAGCTGCACCAGGCCCGTGGTCTCGGGCAGCACGCCCTGGTCGATGGCCTGCAGGATCTGGTCGGACCACACCGGGGTCATGGTGACCACGCCTTGGGCCAGCAACTGGATGGACTGGGTATTGCCCGAGGAATAGGCGCCGTTGTCGTAGAGCGAGGGCGCGATGTCCTTGAGCAGTTCCCAGGCCTTGCCCAGCGCTTCGTCGCCGAATTCCTGGGTGTAGTTGTCCACGGTGAACAGGGACGGATCCAGCCCGTTGGCCTGATGGATGGCGCGGCGCACGAAATTGCCGCCCGAGCCGCCCTTGTCGGGACGGTTATAGACGAATTCACCGGGATTGGCCTTGATCCAGGCCACCAGCTCGTCCCAGGTCTTGGGCGCGTCGGCCGGATCGAGCTTGGTGGTGTCATAGGCCAGCAGCACCTGGCTGCCGCGATAGGGCAGGCTGTAGTCGCTATCGAAGGCCAGCGGATTGACCTTGGAATAGTTGGAAAGGCCGGCTTCCTTCATGTTCACATAGATGCCGGCGTCGATGGCGTCCAAGGGAAGCTGGGCATTGCCGGATTCGAAGAAGTCGGCCTGCGGGTCGGCGCCGGTCTGCTTGGCGGCAATGGCGCGCTCGCCGATGGCGATGATGCCGGCGCCGTCGCCGGCGTCCACCAGGTTGATGGTGATTCCCGGATTGGCCGCCTCGAAGGCGGGCTTAACGGTGTTGGACCAGAAGTCGAAGATATTGCTGTCCGAGCTGGTGTACCAGTCGATGACGCCTTCGGCGGCAAAGGACATGCGGGGCAGTAGGGCCATGCCGGCCACGGTGCCGGCGGCCGAAATCATGAAGTCACGACGTTTCATTGTTCAGTCTCCCATCCTGGCGGCCAAAGGACCACCGCGCTTCTCATGCCGGTCGCGGAGGCGGTGTCGCGACCGGGTCGCTGCTGGCGAGCCCGGACCGGCGCCGGCTCGCCCACCTCATGGGCCTCCCCCTCGGTGCAATGACCTGCGGCAGGGTCGCCCAATCTCTGTCGGGTCTTGCCATGCCGCCGCTGTCACGCGACCATAGACAACACCGTTTGCCGATTGCACACAAGTGCATTCGCCGACAAATCGCCCGCCTTGTTAATCGGGGCAGGTAACGCTTTGATGACAATGCGCCGATTGCGCACGTGTGCAACGGGCTGGGACGAGATGTGCAAGGGCTCCGCCCGTTCCCCGGGAAGAGAGGGAGAAGCGGCGTGGGAGGCGGCTTGCCGGGACGAGCACCCTTCCCCATCGTCACCACCGGGCTCGTCCCGGTGGTCCATGCGATGCCGCGGCGGAGTGGATTGCCGGGATAAATGTAAAGCCCGGAGACATTCCTGACAGGTGTTCGGAGAGATGCCTGACAGTCAGTTCTGGGTATTG
>NZ_JBHRYD010000016.1:0-80352 GCF_042648785.1 Devosia honganensis | reverse complement strand
AAGCTGATCCACGGTTGCTTGATCCGAGGGCCTCTGTCCACACGCAAAAAACTTGAGTTTCGGGGCGCCCAGGCCGGCCCTCGGGTCGAGCCCGAGGGCAGCAAAGTGCTTGTGTGGGCAACAAATATCGATCCAGGAAGGTCCAAAGTAAACACTCCCCCTCAAGGGGGAGAGGAGGCACCGATTCCACCTGACAGTGAAAGGCTCTGGGGGAGAAGGCGGGGCCGCCGGATGAGGGGGACCGCTCCGCATCATCCAGCCCCCTATTCGATCCGCACGATCTCCACCTCGCCGCCGGCGACGCTGGCCGTGTCATCCACGCCCTTGCCCATCAGCGCCCGCGCCAGGGGCGAGGAGAAGGAGAGGGTGCCGGCCTTGGGGTCCGCCTCGTCCTCGCCCACGATCATATAGGTGTGCACCCGCCCATCGTCGCGGCTGACGGTCACGCGGCTGCCGAAGGCGACGACATCATTGGTATCGGGCGGCGGCACCACTTGCGCCGTGCGCACCCGTTCGGCGAAATAGCGCAGGTCGCGGAAGGGAGCTGCCGCCTGGCGGCGTTTTTCGTTGATATCCTCGATGGCCATGGTCGCGTCATAGGCGGCGCGCGCCTCGGCCAGCCGCCGTTCGAGCCCAGCCAGCCCCGCCGCCGTAACCAGATTGGGGCCCTCCGGCACCGGGCGATCCGGCAGCAGGGTTTCGGCCGCCGTTTCGGCGCTTTCTTCCTTGGTGAAGGCGACGCTCACTACTTTCTCCGACCAGTGCGAACCGCTGGAGCGGCGTACGCTTTGCGAACGCAGCGTATCGCTCCAGCTCTTTGTTTGCGCAGCGGATGATCTGAAAAACGCACGCGCACTTTTCAGTCCGATGCTCCGATGCGCCCTTCATAGCCCGCCCCCGCCCAAAGACCAGCCTCACCGGCCCAGCAGCAGGTCGCGGGCCTCGTTGATCTTGGCGGCGAGGAATTCCGAGCCGCCCCGGTCCGGATGCACGCCTTTCATCAATTCCCGATGCGCCGCCTTGATGTCCTCGTCGCTGGCCCCCGGCTCCAGTCCCAATACCGCATAGGCCTCGGCCACCGGGTCGCGCGCCGCGCCACGCGGCCGAGCCTCTGCGTCCCCGCTCTCCTCCCCGGCGAAGTATTCGCGCCAGCCGGCCCGGTTGGTGTCGAGCCAGCTTTCGAGCAGATTGACGCTTTCGGTGTCGTGCCCGATCTCCTCGAGCAGCGCCCGCGTCTCGGCCTCCCCCAGATCGAGCAGGTCCCATCCGGAAAACTGCCCGTCCACCACCCTCCCCGTCAGCGCGCCGGTATCGTGGTCGAGTTCCATGGCGAGGAACCGGCTGCGGACTTTTGAGACATTGCCCCCGCCGCCTCCGACGCTGTCGAAGGAAAAGGCCCCCAGCCGCCCGCGCATGAGGATGGAGAAGCCGGCGGCGCCCAGGATGGCGGCGATTTCGATGCGCCGCAGCAGCAGCGCGAAGACCGCGGCCAGCATCGCCGCGCCGCCAAGGGTCCAGCGCAGGCCCCGCATCAGCAGCCGGCGATCCATGTTGCGCAGGGCATGGACGAGCCACAATGCCCCCAGCACGCCCAAGGCTCCCAGAAAAATCCAGCTCATCGCCCCTCGATCTGTGTCAGCAGGGCCTTGGCGGCGTCGCTCGCCTGCAATTTCAGTTGCGGACGCCCGCCGCTGGCATAGGCCGCCACCGCCCGCAGCAGTTCGGCGAGCTGGCGCGGCGCCGAGGTGTCGAACCGGGCATAGGCGCCCTTGCTGAGCCGGGCGAATTCGCGGAATGCCGCCTCGACCCGCGTGTCGTGCCCCTCCTGGAACAGGAAGAGCGGCAAGCCCATCAGCCCCAATTCGCCTGCCCTGGCCGCGAGCGCATCGACATTTTCCTCGATGGCGTCGCCCACGAACACCACCGCGTTGATCCGCCGCCTTTTATGCTCGTCCCGCGCATGGGCGAACACCTTGCCGATCTGGGTATTGCCGCCCTGGCAGGCGATGCCGCTCATCAGCCGCGCCAGCGCCTTGGCGTCGAGCACCCATTTGGAGGCCCGGCATTCGCCCAGCCCGCGAAAATACAGCAATTGCACCTGCAGCGCCGCATCCCTGGGAATGGCCTCGAACATCTCCGCCTGCAACGACACCGCCAGATCCCAGCTCGGCTGCCGGCTCATGGTGGCGTCCATGGCGAACAGCAGCCGCCCGTCCTCGGCGGCGTTGGGGCGCGCCAATCGGCCCACCTTCCTGACGAAGGCGGCGATGTCGTTGCGGACCTTGCCCTGTTGCGGGAGCGTATTGCCCCCTGTCGGTTTTCTGGCTGCCATGAGGGGAATATGTGGGCCCGCGCGGCGCCCGGCAAGTCCTGGGTGTCGCGGCCTCGCGCCGCCCCGCCCCGGGGCTGCGAATTTTTTTCTTGTCTTCGTCGAAAGGCGGGCGCTTCATCCGTCGGGAAGGCGAAATCCTCGCAACGCAGGGACCTTCGAAATGCAACGACATTATGGCTGGGTCATCGTCGCCGCCGGCGCGGTGATCACCTGTCTGGCGATGGGCGCCATGTTCGCCCTGCCCGTCTATCTGCAACCCATGGCCGACGAGACCGGCTGGACGCGCGCCGGCATTTCCGGCGCCATGACGGTGGGGTTCATCGTCATGGGCGTGGCCGGCTTCATCTGGGGCACGCTGACCGACCGCATCGGCGCCCGCCCGGTCATCCTCGCCGCCGCATTCATGCTGGGGCTGGGGCTGTTCGTCGCCAGCCGCGCCACGGATCTGATGGTCTTCCAGTTCGCCTATGGCGGGCTGGTGGGCGCGTCGGGCGGCGCCTTCTTCGCTCCGCTCATCGCCACCACCCTGGGCTGGTTCGACCGCCACAGAAGCCTTGCCGTCTCGCTGGTTTCGCTGGGCGGGGGTATCGCCCCCATGACCATCACGCCGCTGGCGACCGTGCTGATCGGCGCTTATGGCTGGCGCGACGCCATGATGATGACCGCCATCGCCGCCGTCCTGCTCATCGTCCCCGCCGCCTTCCTCATCCGCCGGGCGCCCGAAGCCCTGGCCGCTTCCCCCACGCCGTCGAGCGACGTCGCCCCCGCCGAGCCGCGCCCCGCCGGCATGGCGGCGGTGTTCCGCACGCCGCAATTCTTCGTCCTGGCGGGAGTCTTCTTCCTGTGCTGCGCCGCCCATTCCGGGCCGATCTTCCATACGGTGAGCTATGCCATGCTGTGCGGCGCCTCGGCGCTGGCGGCGGCGAGCATCTACAGCGTCGAGGGCTTTGCAGGCCTGTTCGGCCGCCTCATCTTCGGCGTGCTGGCCGACCGGATCGGGGTCAAGCGCGTCATCGTGGTGGGGCTGCTGATGCAGGCCGTGGGCATCTATCTTTACATCTATGTCAGCGCGCTGCCGCATTTCTACATGCTGGCCGTGGTGCTGGGTCTCGTCTATGGCGGGGTCATGCCGCTCTATTCGGTGCTGGCGCGCGACTATTTCGGCCCCCGGGTGATGGGCACGGTCCTGGGCGGCATCACCATGACCTCCTCGATCGGCATGGCCTTCGGCCCGCTGGGCGGCGGCTGGCTCTACGACACGTTCGGCGACTATCACTGGCTCTATATCGCCTCGGCCGGCGTGGGGCTCGCCGCCGCGGCGCTGGCGCTCGCCTTCCCGCCCAGGACGCAGGATGCCGAGCCGGCCGATGCGGTGCCGGCCTGACCCCGGCGTGGCTCAGGCGGGGCTGGCCACGGCCGCTCCGCCGCTATCGTCCCCATCGTCGGCGCCGCCCCTGGCATAGGCCGCCGAGAGCTGGCGATAATAGCGCGAGTTGAACGCGACGATGGTGACGGCGAAGCCGATCAGTCCGGAAATGGTGAACACCAGCGCCATGCCCCGCTCCGGCCCGGTGCCGAACCAGCCGCCGATGGCCTCGGCCCCGGCCCCGTCGGTCATGAAGGGGATGACGACGAACTGGGTCAGCGGCCCGATCAGGAAGGCGGTCAGCGGGGAGGCGGATTGCTCGATGGACTGGGCGAAGCCGAACACCCGGCCCTGCCGCTCCAGCGGCACCACCTTTTGCAGCGTCGTATGCTCGGCGGCCTCGGCATAGGGTCCCAGCAGCATCCAGATGAAGCAGCCCGCCGCCAGCAGCCAGATGGACGATTGCAGCGTGAACACGCAGCACACCGCCCAGGTGATCAGATTGACCGTCAGCAGGGTCTTGAGCGGATTGCGGCCCAGCCCGGTGCGCGAGATGACGATGCCGCTCAGGATGAAGGCGGTCGAGAGCACGCCGAACAGCAGCCCCCACACTTCCACCGCCACCAGCGACAGCCCATAGGCGTCGAGCAGCGCCATGAACACGCCGCCGAGGAAATTGTTGAAACAGGCGAAGAAGATCAGCGCGAACAGTCCCGGCACCGCCGCGATCACCCGGATCGTGCCGGCGATATCCACCCGCTTGGGCTCGGCCGGCGCGTCTTGCGTGGGGGCGACGCGCCCCTCCTCGATCCGCACCAGGCTCAGATGCACGAAGGCCAGTATGGTCATGGCCAGCGCCAGGGCCAGCACGCCCAGCATGCCGGTATAGGCGACCAGGAACCCCGAAATGACCGAGGTGGTCAGAAAGCCGATGCCGCTGACCATGCCGACCAGCCCGTTGGCCTTGTCGCGCCGGTCCTCGGGAATGAGGATGGTCACCAGCGTCGGCAGCGCGATCGAGCGGATATTGCCCGCGATCACCCCCAGCATGACCAGCAGCACGAAACCCCACAGATACGGCCCGTAGGGATCGGTGAAGGCCCCTTCGGGCTCCGCCAGCAGCATGGCCAGCGCCAATGCGTAAAAGCCTGCCGAAACCACGCTCGAGCCGAGCATGGCCAGCTTCTTGGAGTTATGGTCGACGATGGAGCCCAGCCAGAAGCCGAACGCGGCGGTGAACACCAGATAGATGCCGGCGATCATGCCGGTGGCGAACACCGACTGCGTCTCGAGGAACGTCCAGAAGGTGATGGCGAACCACACGGTGAAATTGGTGACGTTGGCAACCAGGTTGTTGGCAAGGATCTGATGGAAAACTGTCATGGCGCGGGTCCGATGCGCGTGGCCGGGCGGGGGAAACTAGTGCATCGCGCAGCAAAGCGAAATCCGCTTTCGTGCAAAAACGGCGCGACGAACGGCGTCTAGCCGATGGCGATGACAGCAAATGTCAGTGGGCTGCCCGGAGTTCCTTTTTTGCCGCTTCCAGACCCCTATTTACCGTCGCGCTTGCGGTTGCGGCGCGAGCGTTGCCAATTGGTCCAGATGCGGCTGCCGCGCAGCACGGCGTTGTTGATGGGGCCTTGCAGGAAGATCAGGTCGACCGCCAAAAGCAGCAGCCCCAGCGGCAGCATCCAGATGCCCAGCACGGGCAGGAAGCTGAAAATGCCGCCCAGGACGAGCAATATGCCGAGCGGAATGCGCACCCAGCGGGCCTCGGGCCGCCGCACCCGCGCCAGCCAGCCGGCGGCGAGGCGGGGAACGCGCCGTTCCAGCCGGTCGAACAGCCGGTTCAGCCTGTCTCCGCTCTTGCTCATCTGTCACCTCCGTCCCTGCTAGATGGCAATGTCATCTATCACTTCAAGAGCCGCTGGTAACCCGGCAGGGCCGCGTTCCATTGACCCGGCGGGCCGGCCCGTCCTATGTGTCTGGCGCATCTGCTTGCCACCGAACCCGATTTACGAGGCGTTACCATGAGCCGCAAGGAATTCGACGCGTCGCGGATGCGGCGCATGAAACGGGTGGCGGCGCGGCGCGGGCTGACCATTCTGACTTCGGACAAGATGAAGACGCTGGGGCTGCCCGGCGGCCATGCGGTACGCGAGGACGAAAGCCACGCCATCGTGTTCGGCGATCAGCCCAGGCCCTTCTCGGCGTCCCTCGACGAGGTCGAGGCTTATCTGGACGCTTTGGAGGCGGGCGAAGAGTAGCGGCCGGCGCCGCTTCTGGCAAGCGGGCCCGGGCCCCGGATAGGGGCGATCCGTTATTTAAAACGTAACAAGAATCGGCCCACACTCCCAGGTGTAGGCTGGTCTGGGACGCGAGGCGTTCCAGATATCCGTGGTTGCGGATTCCGATGCGGACCGGGCTCCTGCCCTTCGCATCCCGCTAGTGTGGAGGCGCGTTCCCCATGTTCACCCTGATCAACGCCGACGCCGATGAAGACGATGCCGAAATCACCGATCCGCAGGAAATCGCCGAGCTTTTCGCGGCCATAGCCGCGGTGGCCATCGAGGCCATCGGTCCCGACCAGGCCCGGTTCCTGTTCGAGGCGGTGGTCGAGCAGGAGGGCCGCGAGCCCAATTGAACGACGGACCGGACGCCACCTGACAGACGCCGTTTTCCGCCGGTCCGGCCGCCGCCGCTTGACGGCAGGCGGCCGGCGCTGAACCACTGCACCCTCCGGATGCAGGGAGCCAATGCGGATGGACGAGACGATTCTTGCGCGCCGGGCGGTGATCGTGCCCTTGGGCGATGCCGCCGTGCTGGTGCGCTTCGCCGACCGGCTGGATGACGAAGCCAATCGCCTGGTGCTGGCGCTGGTCGCCGCGCTCGAGGCCGATCCGGCGGAGGGCGTGGTCGAAATCGTGCCCAGCCTGGTCTCGGTATTGCTGCGCTACGATCCGGAGCGCACCGACCCGATCCGGCTCGCCGGCGAGATCGGCCTGCGTCCGCCCGGTCGTGCCCGGCGCGGCGACCGGCACCGGCATCTTGTATCCGTGCGCTTCGACGGGCCGGATCTGGAGGAGGTCGCCGCGGCGCTCGGGCTGGATGCCGCCGGCTTCATCGACCGCCACAATGCCGCGGAATTGCGGGTGCTGGCCACCGGCTTCGCGCCGGGCTTCGTTTATTGCGGCTTCCACCCCGAAACCCTGGTGCTGCCGCGGCGCCGGCGGGTGCGGCCGCTGGTGCCGGCCGGCAGCGTCCTGTTCGCAGCCGGGCAGACGGCCATCGCGGCGACCGAAATCCCCACCGGCTGGCATGTGATCGGCACCACGGATTTCCGCAATTTCGATCCGCGCCGCGATCCGCCCACGCAACTGGCCGCGGGCGACGCCATCCGCTTCGAGGGGCGCTGATGGGCGCGCGGCTGCTTATCGTTCGGGCGGCGCCGCTCACCACCGTGCAGGATGCGGGACGGCCCGGCATGCTCGTCCATGGCGTCGCCGCCTCGGGGCCGATGGACCGCGCCGCCCATGCCCGGGCGGGGCTCCTGGCCGGGGCGACGGACGGGGCCGGCCTCGAGTTCACCCGCGCCGGCCTCGATCTGCGGATCGGCCATGGACAAGCGCGGCTCGGCTGGGACGGAGGGCGCTTTTCCGCCCGCATCGACGGCAAGCCGGTCGCCTGGCCCGGCGGCGCGACCCTTGCCGCCGGCGCCACCCTCTCCATCGAGCCGGGCGAGGCGGGCAATTACGGCTATCTGCGTTTCGGCGGCGCGCTCGACCTGCCCGCCGTGCTGGGCAGCCGCTCCACCAGCACGCGGGCGCGGCTGGGCGGTGTCGACGGACGGCCGCTGCGGGCGGGGGACGAGCTGGTCTTGCGGGGCGAGGGCGTCGAGCCGCGAATTCCCCCGGCCCCGCCGATGGAGGACGGACCGATCCGCTTCGTCTGGGGCATCCATGCCGACCGCTTCGCCCCCTCGGTGCGGGCGGCCTTCCTGCGCGGGCTTTTTCGCGTGACCCCGACGATGGACCGCATGGGCGTCCGCCTCGCCGACGAGGCAGCGGTGTTTGCCGGGGCGAGCATATTGTCGTTGGTCTCGGAGCCGGTGCTGCCCGGCGATATCCAGGTTCTGGGCGACGGCACGCCCATCGTCCTGATGCGCGACCATCAGCCCACCGGCGGCTATCCGCGCATCGGCACGGTGATTTCCGCCGATCTGGACCGGTTCGCGCAGCTTCGCGCCGGCAGCGCGGTTGCATTTGCGCCGGTGAGCGTAGACCATGCCCACCGCCTGTTGCGGAGCCGCCCTCGATGACCTCTATCGACCTCAATGCCGATCTGGGCGAAGGCATGGGCACCGACGAGGATCTCCTGCACATCGTCTCCAGCGCCTCCATCGCCTGTGGCGGCCATGCCGGGGACGCGGCGACGATCCGGCATGTCCTGGAGCGCTGCAAGGCGCTCGGCATCCGGGCCGGGGCGCATCCGGGTTATGCCGATCCCGTCCGCTTCGGCCGCTTCCGCCTGGTGATGTCGCTGGAAGAGCTGCTCGGCCAGATCCGCGAGCAGCTCCTGCTCATCCGCTCCATCGCCGACGAGGTCGGCGTGCCGGTTTCCTATGTGAAGCTGCACGGAGCGCTGGCCAACCAGACCGCCGAGGAACTGGCCTTCGCCGTCGGGGTATTCGCCAGCATCCAGGCGATGGACGCGAAAATGGCGGTGCTGGCGCTCGACGGCAGCGAACAGGTGCGCGCCGCCCGGGCGGTAGGCCTGCCGCTGATCCGCGAAGCCTATGCCGACCGCGCCTATACGCCCGAAGGACTGCTGGTGCCCCGCTCCCGCGAGGGGGCGGTGATCGCTGAGCCCGCTTTGGTCGTCGAGCGTTGCCTGCGCCTCGCCCGGGCGGGCGAAATCGTCGCCATCGACGGCACCGTGCTGAAATCGGCGGCGCGCTCGATCTGCCTGCACGGCGACACGCCCGGGGCCGTCGCCCTCGCCCGGGCCGTCCGCACCGCCCTCGAAACCGCCGGCATCGCCGTCGCCCCGGTCCCCCCGGAAGCATGAGGGGGACCAGCGCTCCCTCCCCTTGAGGGGAAGTATACTTTGGGCGCTCCTGGTTTGATCGTTGTTGTCCACACCGACGCTGCGCTGCCCTCGGGCTCGACCCGAGGGCCGGCTTGGGCGCCCCGAAACTGGGGTTTTGCACGTGGACAGTGGCCCTCGAGTCACGCCCGAGGGCAGCCCAGTGTAGGGGATAAATTGCGCCAGCAGCCCGAAATGAACACTTCCCTCAAGGGGGAGGGGAGCAAAAAGGCACTAATCCGCCTACAATGAAAAGGCTTTGTGAGCGGCGGGGGTCCTGAGCCTTCCTAGCTCTCGTCATCCGGAATGTTCAGCAGATGGCCGCAGGCCTTGCAGTGCACCGCGTCCTGATCGTGCCGCGACAGTCCGCATTGCGGACAGGGGAAGAAGATTTTCGCCGGCCGGAAGATGAGCTGCGCCAGCCGCACGAACAGCGAGATGCCGATGATCATGACGACGATGGACACCAGCTTGCCGAAGGTGCCGGGCAGCACGATGTCCCCGAAACCGGTGGTGGTCATGGTGGCGACGGTGAAATAGAGCGCGTCGACATAGCCGGCGATGCCCGAGCCGCGCTGGGCGAAGGCGGTATAGACGAAGCCGGTGACCACGAACAGGAACACCAGGAGGTTGATCACCGCCTGGATGGTCTCGCGATATTCGGAAAGCCCCAGTTTTTCCAGCGGGCGCCAGATCATGCTGGAGCGCGTGAGCGTCCACAGGCGCAGGATGCGCAGGAAGCCGAAATTGAACAGCCAGGCCGGCGCCAGCAGCGTCATCAGGATGAAGATGTCGATCACCACCGGAAATTGCCGCAGCCAGCGCAGGGGGCGCGATGCGGCCAGGCCCCGCGCCGTGAGGTCGATGGCCAGGATCGCGGCGATGGAATAATCGATCCACAGGAAGCTCGAGGTGTCGCGCAGCAGCGGCGAGGCGATGAAGAAGGCGATGATCGCCAGGTCCACCAGGAGGATGACCGTCTGGAAACGCCGCGCCCGGGGCGACAGCCCGTGATAGAGCAGCCGCAGCTTCAGGCGCAGGCGCTCGAACCAGTGATCGGGTTCATGCTCGTCGATAGCCGAGGCTTTGGTTCTACTCGCCATGTCGCTTGCCATTACCGACTCGCGCGGGGGCGCGGCCCCCAACAAGGGGCCATTTGCCGCCGATATTCAAGAGCGCTCACGCGTCCGGCCCACCGGGACAACCAGAGCGGACGGTTGCGGCAGGCGGGCGGGCGCGCTATGTGCAGCACGGATAGCAGCCGGCACTTCGCCGGCAAGGGGAGCCCATGAAGCTGGCCTTCGTCATTCCCGCCTTCAACGAAGAGGCGCTGATCGGCAAATGTCTGCAATCCGTCCTGGCCGAGATCGGCCGGTCGGGCGTGGATGCCGATGTCATCGTGGTCGACAACGCCTCGACCGACCGCACCGGCGAGATCGCCGCAGGCTTCGAGGGGGTCCGCGTCGTCCATGAGCCGCGCAAGGGCCTGGTCCATGCGCGCGACGCCGGTTTCGCCGCCAGCGCCGGCTATGACCTGGTGGCCAATATCGACGCCGACACGCTGGTGCCCGAGGGCTGGCTGGGGGTGGTGCGAGATGAATTCTCCAGGGACCCGGGCCTCGTATGCCTGAGCGGACCCTATATCTATTACGACATGGCGCCGCATAACCGGCTCCTGATCGGCATGTTCTATGGCCTCACTTACCTGATCTACCTGCTCAACCGGTTCGTGCTGCGCGTCGGCTCGGTGGTGCAGGGCGGCAATTTCGTCTTCAAGCGCGCCGCATGGGAATCGGTTGGCGGCTATGATCGTTCCATCGAGTTCTTCGGCGAGGATACCGATGTGGCGGTGCGCCTGTCGAAAGTGGGCGGGGTCAAGTGGACCCACAGGCTGAAGATGAAGACCTCCGGCCGGCGGCTGGAGAAGGAAGGCGTGTTCCGCACCGCCGGCACCTATACGCTCAACTTCTTCTGGGTGACCTTTCGCGGCAAGCCCATGACCAAGGACTATACCGACATCCGCTCGGGCTGATCGCGGGCTGGCCTTGTCCCGCCGATGCGGTCATGATGGCGCCGGCCGCGCCCTGCGGCCGGAGAATGCCGGCCGATGAGCATATCGTCCCAGCTTCCGCCCATTCCCATGGCACAGGCCAGCGCCATGCTGCGCGCCCTCGCCCTGGCTGCCGGCCAGACGGTGGAAGCGCGGATAGTGGGGCCGGCGGCCAATGGCGCAACGCCGGTGCAACTGGGGCAGCAGACGCTGAACCTGCATCTGCCGGCGTCCCATCCGCCCGGCACGGTGCTGACCCTTGCCGTGCAGCAGGCCGAGGGACAGCTCCGCCTCACCGTGCTTTCGGCGCGGCCGCCCGTACCCGCCGCTGCATCCGCCTCCCCGCCGCCTGCCGGCGCTCCCGCCACCTCGGTGCAGCTTTCGCCGGCCGCGCTGGCAGGGACGCCCCCCGCCGCATCTCCAGCATCTCCAGCCGCCCCATCCGCGCCGCCGGTCGTTCCGCCGGCGCCGCCCGGGCCCGCCCCCCTGCCCGCGGCACCTTCCATCGGCGCCGCCGCCATTGCGGCCCCCGCTTCCCCGTCGCCCTCCTCACCTCCGCCCTCGTCACCTCCGCCCGGCGCCGGGTCCGCCCCCCTGCCCGGCCCGGCACCGGCCCCCGCCGGTCCCTTGCCGCAATCCATGCCCTATGCGCCGGCCTCGCCCGCCATCGCCCCGGGCCCGGCTGCACCGGCTGCGGCTTCGGCGGCCTCGGCCCTGCCCCCGCTGGCGCAGGCGGCACCCGCCGGCACGGTCGGCCAGCACCCGCCGGCGCCCGCCCCGCCACCGCGGTTTTCCGCCCCGGCGCCGCCATCCTCCCCGCCGGCGGCAAGCATGTCCGCCCCGGCGGCCCTGGCGCTGATGGTGCAGGAGGCCCTGCCCCGCCAGGACGGCATTGTCGGCCTGACCCGGCTGCTGGCCGCGGCATCCGGCAAGGTCGTCCTGCCCGAGCCGGTGCTGAAGGCGGCAAGGCAGTTGATGGCGCTGCCCCTGGCGGCGGATGACGGCAAGCTCGACGCGCCGTCCCTGCAACGGGCGGTGCGCCATTCCGGCATTTTCCAGGAGGCGCTGCTGGCTTCCGGCCGGGGCGCACTGGCGGCGGGCGATCTCAAGAGCGCCCTCATGGGCCTGCGCCACAGCCTGGGTGCCTGGCTGGGCGAGCAGGCGCCGGTGGCGCCGGTGGGCAGCGTCGCGCCGCCGCTGCGCGGCAATATCCCCCGGGCGCGCGGCGGCGGCGAGCCCCTGCCCGACCTGCCCGAGGACCCGCATGACCTGGGCAGGCTGCTGCTGGGGCGCACCGAGGCGGCGCTCGCCCGCACCCGCCTGCACCAGAACGCCTCGCTGCCCGAGCCCGGCGCCCGGCCCGATGCGCCGGCGCAATGGAGCCTCGATCTGCCGGTCGTCATCGCCGGCCAGCATCACCTGCTGCATATGCAGATTCAGCGCGAGGCCGAGGGCGACCCCTCCCGCCCCCGGGAGCGGGGCTGGCAGGTGCGCTTCGCCATCGATTTTCCCGATCTGGGCGAGGTCGGCGCGCAGATTTCCCTGCGCGGCAAGGCCACGGGCGTAATGCTCTGGGCCGATCGCGCGCAGACCGCCCTGCTTCTGTCGGCCGGCATCGAGGCGTTGCGCGGCGAGCTGGAGGCGGCCGGCCTGATGCCGGGCGCCGTGGTGGTGCGCACCGGCGCCCCGCCAGCCCAGCCCGTTCCGGCGGCTTCCGGCCATTTCGTGGATGCGACCCGATGAGCGAGAGGACCGGAAACGACCATCCGCTGGCCGTGGCTCTCCGCTATGAGGAGGGATCGCGCGAAGCGCCTCGGGTGGTCGCCAGCGGGCGCGGCCTCCTCGCCGAACGGATCGTCGCCCTCGCCGAGGAGAATGGCGTCCTCATCGAGACCAATCCGGTGCTGGCGGAGGCGCTGAGCGGGGTCGAGCTGGACGAGACCATCCCCATCGAGCTTTACGACGCCATCGCCGTGGTGATCGGCTACGTGCTGCGCCAGACCCGGAAGTGACCGGTCAGCGCACGCTGCGCTTCTCGTAGAATTCGTTGCCGCCCGCCTCGAGCACGTAGAACATGTTGTTATAAGGGAAGCGCAGCCCGGCGGTGTGGAAATGCTGGGCGTTCTGCACGCCCGGATGGCGCGAGCCGCGCAGCACCTGGTCGGCGACCTGGGCGGCGAGCACGGCGCCGCTATCGGTCATCGGGCGCACGAGCACGCCGTCGGCGAACTGGTTCTTCTGCCCCACCACGCCGCATACCGATTGGGGATAGCGCGGGTCGTCGACCCGGTTCATCACCACCGTGCCGACCGCCAGCATGCCCTCGGCGCTCGAGCGGTTGGATTCGAAATACATGGCCCGCATCATGCATTCCTTCTCGCTCATGCGGTTCATGGCGAAATTGGCGCCCAGGAACGAGCAGCCACCCAGGCTGGTCGCCACGATCGCAAGAGCGGCAAGGCGCAGGATCGCGCTGGCGGCTGTGGACATCTCGGCTCTCCGGGCGGTGGCGCAAACATCGCTCCGCCCGAAAATGCCCCCGCAGGCTTAAGGAAACGCTCAGCCGCACGGTAAACGAACCCTTGCCGCCATCCTGGGCGCCGCCGCCACTGGACAGCCCCCTCCGCCCCCGCTAAAGCCACGACCCACGGGTAGGTGGCAGAGCGGTCGATTGCTCCGGTCTTGAAAACCGGCGAAGGTGCAAGCCTTCCGGGGGTTCGAATCCCTCCCTACCCGCCATTTCATTTTTCAGCATATTTTTGCCTCCTAACATATTGAACGGTAAAGATTTTCTTGGGGTTCGAAAGCCCATTTCCGGGCAGTATTCGAGATGGTCGGTAAAGGCCAGTTTGAGCACCAGTTTTTGCCACTCAATCTTGCCAGAAGCCCAGAGTTTCCAAGGGTTTGAGAGAAATCCGAAGGCGAGTTCGAACAAATCCTCAACTGTGCCCTTGGGGGCCGTCCCCTTCTCGCTTTTTTCGGCCAGCACGAGCTTGCTGCGCTCAAGCTCGGTGATTTGCTTTTCGTAGGCTGCAATCACTGTGTCATTGCTGGCCTTCATTATCCGCTCGATAAGCCCAGAAATCTGCTTTTCCACTCGCTCCAGTTCGCGTTCATAGGAAAGCGCCAGGGCACGCGCCTGCACGAGGCGCTGATTCCACGCATCACTGAACATATCGCGCACCAATGCAAACAGCGTAGGCGCGGGCGTGAGGGTATCCAGTAGCGCCACAAACTCCCCTTCCAGCTTATCCCGCCGGATGGATTTACTGCGGCGCTCACAGCCCTTTGTGACACAGTAGTAATAGGCGTATTTGGTGCCGGTCTTGCTGGTGGACCAGCAAGAGGTCATGGGCCTGCTACAGCAAGCGCAGGCGACCGCACCGCGCAACGGGAAGTCCGAACTCACATCAGGGCGGGCGGGCAGCCTTGCGCCGCCCTTGAGCCTCGTTTGAATGCGCTCGAAGGTTGTGAGGTCTATCAGGCCTTCATGCTGGCCCTTACGCAGCGATATGTTCCAATCGGGGCGCTCGACATAGCCGGCATAGATGGGATTGGTCAGCAGGTCGGGAACAAGCGAATTGGGAACGCGCCCCGTCTTGCTTTTTGGGTAGTCGGGATGCCCCTCAATGAAGCGGCGCACTTCGGCTTGCGTCTGGAAGTGCCCCGAGGCGAAGCCTTCAAGCGCCTCCTGCACAACCGAGGCCACCGGCTCATTGCGCACCAGCATCTTGCCTTGGCCGCGCGTTTGTTCATGGCGGTAGGCTACGGGGGCGGAGAACGGCCAATATCCGGCTTCAAACCGCGCCATCATCCGATTTTTGGTCTGTTCGGCGTTCTTCTGCCGACCGTGCTGAGATACGGTGGCCAGCAGATATTCCACTAGCTGCGCGTCCGAACTCGTACCGAACTCGACCGAGGGGCTTTCGAGCTTTGCGCCTGTTGCTGCAATAGCGGTCCGAAGCTCAATATGCGCCAGCAAGTCACGGGCCAGACGGCTTATGTCGTCTATCACAACGACATGCGGTGCGGTTTTGCAGGCTTTGCGCAAATAGGCCAGCATGGCCAGTATGCCTGGGCGGTCGATCAGGCCGCCCGACACGCCCTCGTCTTTAAAAACCTCCACGACAGAATAGCCCGCCCGATGCGCGTATTCTCGGCAGCGTGTCTCTTGCGACCCTAGACCGTGCCCCTTTTGCACCTGCGCTTGACTGCTTACGCGGCAGTAAATAACGACCTGCGTAGTCTGAGCGTGCGGTAATGTTCCTTTCGCCATCATAGAATCCTACCCTTCTACGCCCATCTTGGTTGCAGGGCGCAGTTTTCGTTTCCGATTGATTTTCTTAGTGTTTTTGGAGTTTACCACATCGGAGAATTCCGAGGCCAGCGCTGATTTATTTTCGCTAGACTTATCCATAGCTTGCTGGAGCGGGCTTATATTAAAGCCCATATCCACAAACGCGACGGTCAGGGCCCAAAGTTCATCAAGCAGGATCAGCTTGTCCGTTTCACTCAGATCGCTTTCAGCGAGGTACTGAAGATACGGGGTCGGATCAAACGTGAGAGGCTGATACATCCGCTCAGGTGAAGCTGATTTAGGCGCTTCACCGCGTGCAGAAATCGTCTTTTCGTTATCTTCGAGCATAGTCCGTCCCTCGCATCTGTCCGCTTTCGCGGTTGTTGGGTCGCTGCTCGCAATCGAATTGCAAACGCCTTCTTTGTTGTTGAATAGACTATCCATAAAATAATTATGGCTTAGTCTTTTCATAAGACGCAACTTTGAGTTGCATTGCGTCGCAATACATCAACAACGAGAAGGCTTGCTTAAATTGACTGCCAGCCATTCAGGGCCAAGCAAAAATTGTCGCGTGGCTGGCTATCCATCAATAACAATCGGCTACCAACGTACATATAAATATATTGATTTTGGGGGAATATTTTTCTACTAAATGAAGAATATACAGCCCTGCATTCCAAAGCATAAATTCTACGCATTTTGACCACAATGCAGCCTAATTGGGGCGTCGCGATGGGGGGAAGACCTCGTTTGTCAAGCCTTCAGATGCGACGTTGCCTGTGGCGACCTCATGGCAAGATTAATTCGCCTGCGGCCATTAGCTGTCCCAGATTGCTTTTGCTGACAGCCCTTGCAGCACCAGATTTAGCGTCATGAATAATTTGGTAGTACCAGCGGTGGCTGCGCTTCGCGCGGTTCGCAAGATGTGTGTGGTAGTACCACACATCTTGGCAAGGGGGCCGGTAGCCCGCCCCCGTTGCATCCCCCAGCCTTGGCGCAATTATCAGCATCGAGCCAGATTGCGCCATCCAAGCGTTTCGCCGCTTGAGCACTCGCGGGAAGCCTTCGGCGCTCCCCTGCACCCCATCGACATAAAGGGCGCATCGCCGCCCCTCATGACACCCACTCGCCGGGCTTGGGGCCTTCCCGCCCCACCGGCACCGAACCGTGGACGAGCGTTTGGCCGCCCGACCACCACACGGAGAACCTTCAAGCTCCCCGTGCCCCCATGACCAACCGTGCGCCGATTGGATGCCGCCAGCGTCTTGTTGCTGAACCTCGCACAGGGCTTGGAGGCAGCGGCCTCCACCTGCACCGAACCACCTTCGGGATAAGTGAAAATTCGTTATGGGCAGATGTGTATCCACTGGCTACACTCGACCTCATGATTAAAAAAGATGCCGGAATGCGCATTCGCGTGGATCGTCAATTGCGGGCTCAATTCGTTGCCGCCTGCCAAGAAGAAAATCGCCCCGCAGCACAAGTGCTGCGGGAGTTCATGCGTGACCATGTGGCAAAATCGGCAAAAGCAAAAAACAAGGGCAAGGCGCTGAAATGATACCAGACTATCAAACGCTCATGCTTCCCCTGCTGCAAATAGCCCAAGAGGGAGAGTTGTCCACCCGTGATGCCATAGAAAAGCTGGCAACCACGTACGAACTCACCGATGAGGAGCGTGAGAATCTCCTCCCTTCAGGCAAGCAGCGGACGTTTGATAATCGGGTCAACTGGGCAAAAAGCTATTTAAAACAAGCCGGTCTTATTCGATACCCGTCTCGGGGCGCTTTTGTCATCACTGATGCAGGCCGACGCGTCCTCGCCGGTAATCCCGCCAGAATTGACGCAGCTTTTTTGCGCCAATTTCCTTCGTTTCTGGAATTCCAGAACCGCAGAACCTCCCCCACAGCGGGCCAGAGTGCTACAGCGTCCACGGCCATCGAAGATGAGAGCGCTACCCCGGATGAAATTATTCGTACCACCTATGAGCGGCTAAATGCTGCCTTGGCGGCTGATTTACTTGACCGGGTTCGGGACGCCACACCTCAGTTTTTCGAGGAATTGCTGATAGAGCTTCTGCTCGCGATGGGTTACGGCGGTTCATCAGAGGACGCAGCGAGAGCCATCGGCCAGTCCGGCGATGGCGGTGTTGATGGCGTTATCGACCAAGACCCCTTGGGCATCGACCAGCTTTATGTTCAGGCTAAACGGTATGCCGAAGCTAATGCCGTAGGGCCTGGGCAAATCCGAGATTTCTTCGGTGCGCTCAATATCAAGAAAGCTCAGAAGGGTCTGTTCGTTACCACGTCAACCTTTACCGCATCCGCTGTCCAGACAGCCAAAGACCTTGGCATGCGCATCGTTCTGATAGACGGGCAGCAACTGGCTAAACTAATGATCCGATACAATATTGGCTGCCGCGATGAAGATGTACTGCATATCAAAAAAGTAGATGAAGAGTTTTTTGGATGATGTTGCCGCGCTATGAAATTCATTCAGATAGGTGCAGGCGATGAATCCTGTCGAGATTGCCGAAGCTGTATCTGAACTGGCTGAAAAACCCTTTGATCAAGAAACCTTCCCTTATGCGTTTCTTGAGGCATTTGGGTTCAAGCAGACCACAATAAGACGCCTGAAATCAGGTGAAACCAACGCATCAGATTTGCCGAATGGCGTTTTGCGCCGTGGCAGCATTCATATGCTGGTCTGTGAGCGTGGCGCGGTTAGTTCGTCGCTACGAGCTCTACGGGAAAGCCCCAGAACGGCCAGTGCAAAAGCACGGTTCATCTTAGCCACCGATGGCGTGGATTTTGAGGCCGATGACCTTGTGGGCGGCAATACGATTGCGTGTGCCTATCCGCAGTTTTCTGACCGGTTCGGCTTTTTCTTACCCTTGGCGGGCATTAGCACCACCAAGCAAATCAGCGACAGCGATTTTGACATCAAGGCGACGGGACGCCTCAACCGCCTGTATGTGCAGCTTTTGAAGGACAACCCCGATTGGGGCGTCGCCGAAAAGCGCAATGAGATGAACCATTTTATGGCGCGGCTGATCTTCTGTTTCTTCGCGGAAGATACGGACATTTTCAGTGGTGAGGCACTGTTCACTTCTACCATCGAACGCATGACCGCTGGCGTTCAAACGAACACGCACGATATCATCAGCGAGATTTTTCGCGCGATGAACGAACAGGATAAGGAGAGCGTAGAGCCAAAGCTGCCGAGATGGGCAGTTGATTTTCCTTACGTGAATGGTGGCCTTTTCTCCGGCAGCGTGGAAGTACCAGTTTTCAGTAAGATTGCACGTTCCTATCTGCTCCATATCGGCGGGTTGGACTGGACGAAAATCAACCCCGACATTTTCGGCTCGATGATTCAGGCGGTCGCGGAGGAAGATGAGCGCAGCGCTCTGGGTATGCACTACACAAGCGTTCCCAACATCTTGAAGGTGCTCAACCCGCTATTCCTCGATGATTTGCATGCCCAGCTTGAAGAGGCGGGCGATAACAGCCGCAAGCTGTTGAACCTGCGCAACCGTATGGCGCGCATAAGGATTTTCGATCCCGCATGTGGATCGGGCAATTTCCTTGTTATCGCCTATAAGGAAATGCGCAAAATTGAAGCGCAGATAAACAAGCGGCGCGGCGAAGCTGACCGACGCAGCGATATTCCGCTGACCAATTTTCGGGGTATAGAGCTTCGCCATTTCGCGGCGGAAATCGCAAGGCTGGCGCTTATTATCGCGGAGTATCAATGCGATGTGCTCTATCGTGGGCAAAAGGAAGCGCTGCGCGACTTTCTTCCGCTCGATGCCATGAACTGGATTACCCAAGGCAATGCCTTGCAACTTGATTGGCTCAGCATATGCCCGCCAACCGGCACCGGCGTAAAATTACAAGGCGATGACCTGTTCTCGTCACCGTTAGAGCAAGCCCAAATCGACTTCGAGAATGAAGGTGGAGAAACTTATATTTGCGGTAATCCGCCATATCTTGGCTCGACATGGCAGGACGACCAACAGAAAGCCGACCTGAAAGCCATTTTCGCGCACCGCACGAAAAGCTGGAAGTCACTCGATTACGTTGCCGGATGGTTCATGAAGGCAGCGGATTATGGCACACAGACCAACGCAGTATCGGCATTCGTTTCCACTAACAGTATCTGTCAGGGGCAGCAGGTGCCAATCCTCTGGCCGCTGATTTTTGCCACCGGACACGAAATCGCCTTCGCGCATACCTCATTCAAATGGGCCAATCTTGCCAGTCACAAGGCAGGTGTTACCGTGGTCATCGTTGGCATATCCAACCATGCGGAAAAGATACGCCAACTTTTCTCAATCGCCGATAACGACGCCTCAATCGTCAAGGAAGCGGAGAACATCAACGCATATCTGGTGCCGGGCCAGAATGTCGTTGTCGATAAGCTGTCTCGACCTATGACCGACGTTGCGGACATGGATTTCGGGAGCAAGCCGGTGGATGGAGGCAATCTGTTTCTCAATTTCACCGAGAAACATGCTCTGGTCCAGCGGTCGCCAGCAGCTGCTCAGTTCATCCACGAGTTCTCCAATTCCGAAGAATTCATCAACGGAAAACAACGGTTCTGCCTTTGGATTGGTGAGGACGAGGTTGCCGATGCGCGCGAGATAGATGAGATTGCGCGGCGTCTTGATGCCGTTGCGGAAATGAGATTGGCTAGCCCCAAGCTGCAAACCCAACAATCAGCCAGCACGCCCCACCGCTTCGGTGAGGTTCGTCATCGCAAAAGTCACTATACAATAGTAATTCCGCGCGTGAGTTCGGAGAACCGCGACTTCCTTCCTGTCGGCCTTGTGAGCGGCGGAACGATTGTGGGCGACCGCAATTTCGCCCTCTATGACGCGCCCCTCTGGAACCTAGCGCTCATAGCGTCGCGTCTTCATTGGGTATGGATTGGCACAGTCTGTGTACGGATGCGCACGGACTTTTCGTACTCCAACACCCTTGGATGGAATACCTTCCCTGTTCCCACCCTCACAGAAAAGCAAAAGGCTGATCTTACCCGCTGTGCAGAAGACATACTTCTGGCTCGAGAGCATTATTTCCCCGCGACTATCGCCGATATGTACGACCCAGAGCGGATGGACAAGGAATTCCCTCTCGTGCGCGAAGCGCACGAGCGCAACGATGACACCTTGGAGCGCATCTATATCGGACGCCGCTTTCGCAACGACACTGAACGGCTGGAAAAGCTGTTCGAACTTTACACGAAGATGACATCAAGCAGCGCAACCACACGGAAGGTTGGAGCTGCATGACAAAATCAGATTTCATGCCGATTGAACGATACTACACGCTCAAGGCTGTATTCGAAAGGATATGGGGGAAAGGCACTTATCTTGAGTTAAAGCATTGCTCCGACCTGAAGGTGTGGAAACGATACTGTGACCGCACGTTGCAAATAACGTTACTTGCGGCTCACGATACAGTTCAAATCGCAGATGATGACTGGTTTGAAATGCTTGAAGCGTTGGTGGAGCATGGCCGTGAGCTGGTCAAAATCGCTGAAACATTTGACTCGCTGTTTCAAGCTTTTGCAGCCTCTTACGTTGAAATTTCATTTCATCAGATGGGTTTCATGCCGTCTGTTCATCAGGGCGCGCGCTCACAACTTCGCAAAGGAAATTGGCGCTTAGACCCTTATAGGACAGTACAGTACGTTCAATCGTCCGAGCAAAAAGAGCGATTAGCGCAAAGAAAAGAGAAATTGCAAGAACAACGAAAGAAGCTTGAAACGCTATGAAGAGCAGCCAGTCAGTTCCATCCGTTTCCGTTACCTACGCCCAGAACGGCACATCGGCCAAGGCCAATGAGTTTGGCATGCGTCCGATGCAGGAGCGCGCCTATGAACGACGGGGGGAACAATATCTGCTCATTAAGTCGCCTCCGGCTTCAGGCAAGAGCCGTGCGCTGATGTTCATTGCGTTGGATAAGCTGCATAATCAGAACTTGAAGCAGGCTATTATCGTCGTGCCGGAAAAATCCATCGGTGCCAGCTTTAATGATGAGCCGTTGAGCGAATACGGCTTCTGGGCAGACTGGACAGTGCAGCCTAAATGGAACCTGTGCAATGCGCCTGGGGAGGATGGCGGCAAGGTCAATTCCGTTGGCGCGTTCCTTGAAAGTGGTGACAGGGTGCTGGTTTGTACCCATGCCACGTTCCGTTTTGCCGTGGACAAGTTTGGCGTCGAGGCGTTCGATGACCGGTTGATTGCTGTAGATGAATTTCACCATGTATCGGCCAACCCAGATAACCGGCTTGGGCAGCATTTGGGGCAATTCATTGCGCGGGATAAGGCGCACATCGTGGCGATGACCGGTTCATATTTTAGAGGGGACGCGGTTGCCGTTCTTGCAGCCGAGGACGAGCGGAAATTCGAGACTGTCACTTATACTTACTATGAGCAGCTCAACGGCTACAGCTATCTAAAAACGCTCGACATCGGATACTATTTTTATACTGGTTCATATGTCGATGACATCCTGAGAGTGCTCGATCCGGATGAAAAGACCATCATTCACATTCCCAATGTGAATTCGCGCGAAAGCACCAAAGACAAAATCCGCGAGGTCGAGCATATCATTGAGGCCTTGGGCGACTGGGAGGGAACCGACCCTGCCACAGGGTTTCAGCTGGTCAAGACCGATACCGGCAAGGTGCTGCGTATAGCCGATTTAGTAGATGATGAGCCTACAAAGCGCGAACGGGTTACGACGGCACTTAGAGACCCTACCCAAAAAAACAACCGCGACCATGTTGACATCATCATTGCCTTGGGAATGGCAAAGGAAGGCTTCGACTGGATTTGGTGCGAACACGCGCTGACCATAGGCTATCGCTCCAGCTTAACCGAAATCGTGCAGATTATTGGCCGCGCAACGCGCGATGCGCCAGGTAAAGCCCGCGCCCGTTTTACCAATCTGATTGCCGAGCCTGATGCATCAGAAGAGGCCGTTACCGAGGCCATCAACGACACGCTAAAGGCAATCGCCGCCAGCTTGCTCATGGAGCAGGTGCTGGCTCCGCGCTTTGAGTTCAGACCCAAGAACGCCCAGAGTGTTGCCGATCCTCGCTTTGACTACGGCGAGGATGGATACGATCCGAATAAGTGCAATGTAGGCTTCAACGAAGATACAGGGCAATTCCAGATAGAGATTAAGGGACTGGTAGAGCCGAAATCCAAGGAAGCTGCACGCATATGCCGTGAGGACTTGAACGAGGTCATCACCGCATTTGTACAGGACAAAACAGCCATTGAGCGTGGCCTGTTCGATGAAGAACTAGTGCCCGAGGAGCTGACCCAATTGCGTTTGGGGAAAATCATTCGGGACAAGTATCCAGAGTTGGATGCCGAGGACCAACAGGCCGTACGGCAACACGCCATTGCTGCGCTTAATATTGTGCAGCAGGCCAAAATGAGCCTTCTGGAGGGTGCCGTGACCATAGAAAAAGGCAATACGGCCCTCATCGATGGGGTGCGCAAGTTTGTGAATGTGCGCGACCTCGATATCGACCTTATTGATAGCATTAATCCGTTTGGAGAAGCCTACGCCATTCTTTCGAAGGAAATGAACTCGGAGAACCTGCAAAAAATTAAAGCCATTATTTCCGCCCGTAACGTCAAGCTGACGATTGAGGAGGCGCGTGATTTGGCTAAGGCAGCCGTGCGCTTCAAAAATGACCGTGGCCGCTTGCCATCCATTACCGCAGCCGATCCTTGGGAAAAGCGTTTAGCTGAAGGCATTGCCTTCCTCGCTCGCATGAAAGCTGAGGCTGCCAATGGCTAAGTTTACGGATGAAGATGATGCCCTATTGGCAGAGCTGGGCGTCGAGGTTGAGGCGAAGAAAGTATCTCGTTACACGCCGCAGCAAGAGCGCGTAATTGCCGGATTTGAGGACATACAGCGATTTGTCGATGAACATAAGCGCATCCCCGAACATGGCGAGAATAACGATATTTTTGAGCGCCTGTATGCCGTCCGCTTGGAACGCCTAAAGTCGCTTTCAGAGTTCCAGGAACCTCTGGCGCCGATTGACTATCAAGGACTGCTATCAGGCGGCGACACATCGGTGGGTGCCAAACTCGATGATATGGACGACGACGCCCTGCTTGCCGAACTGGGGATCGAAGCTATTGCGCCTGACATCACCACCCTTAAACACGTCCGCTCCAGTGCTGAAATTCGCGCAGCCGAAGAGATTGCCAATCGGGAACGCTGCAAAGATTTCGAAACTTTCAAGCCGCTCTTCGAGCAGGTCCAAAAAGAGCTTTACAGCGGCATACGCGAAACTAGACCGTTCAAGGACGATGCCCGTATCGAATTGGGGCACTGGTTTATTTTAAGCGGACAAAAGGTCTTCGTGGCAGACGTTGGGGAAGAGTTTGTCGCTGATTATGGCCGTAAAGACCGGCGCTTGCGTGTCATTTATGACAACGCCACAGAAAGCAACATGCTCAAGCGTTCCCTAGAGCGTGCGTTACAAAAGGATGAAGCCGGTCGGCGCATTACTGACCCGACTGCAGGGCCATTGTTTGCCGATCAAAGCGAGGACGGCGATCTAGAAACCGGTACGATCTATGTACTGCGTAGCAAGTCCGATAATCCGATTGTAGCAAAAAACCGAGATGTGCTGCACAAAATTGGCGTTACCGGTGGAAAAGTGGAGGCACGGCTCACAAATGCGAAGCTCGACCCCACTTTTCTACTGGCAGATGTCGAAATCATCGCGACGTACAAATTGGCTAACATCAACCGTACGAAACTCGAAAATCTTATTCATCGAATATTCGGACATGCTCGACTCGATATTGAGATCAAGGATCGTTTCGGCAACCCGATCACGCCGCGCGAATGGTTCATAGCGCCCTTGTTCGTTATTGATGAGGCCGTTAGGCGGATCAAAGACGGCACAATCACCAGTTACATCTATGATCCGAAAACGGCACGACTGGTTAACCGGGGGAGACTGTCATGAGTATTTGGGAATATTGGAAGGAAACTGCGGCTGGAAAATCGAACCTTAGATTGCTAGTTTCCGGTAAGGGTTGGGTCACTTTTGCCGATCGCCATGATAACGAAGGCAAAGTGGCAGAGCGGGGCAGCAAAGAGGAGATAGACAGCGCTCTTATCAATGCCTTATCGGCATCAAACTTTTCAACCCTCATAGGAGCAGGCGCATCTCTGTGCACCCGCGATGGTGATGGTGAGCCAATAGCACCTTCCATGGCTGATCTATGGAACAGCGTTGAGGCTGCGGTTGGAGCGGCCGAGTTTGCAGCAATCTGCGCACGGTTTCCCAAGGCCAAGCTTGAGAAGAATATCGAGAAGCTTCTCAGTTTGTGCAAAGTGTATCTCGAATTAAATGACGGTGCGGAAGACGACGATCACGATGTGACGGAGGTACAAAACTTTGTTACCCAGGCCGAGGCAAGCATCCTTGCAAGGGTTGATTTCGTAAATCAGGACACTGCTCTCCCCGCCCATGAGACCTATGTGCGGAAAATTGGAAGGCGCGGTTTTCGGAAGACAAGAGCCAAGTTGTTCACCACCAACTATGACCTGGCACTTGAAGAAGCGGCCCGCCGTTTGCGTTTCACGATCATTGACGGATTCTCGCACTCACTCGATCAGGTCTATGATCGGCAGCACTACGAAATGGACATCGTGCGGCGTGAAGCGACCAAGGAAGCGCCGGACTACATTCCCAATGTGTTCCAGCTCTACAAGCTCCACGGCTCGGCAGACTGGCGGCGCATTGGTACGGAGGTGATGCGGTCGCGTGACAATACCAACGGCAAGCCAGTCCTTATCTATCCACGATCCAGTAAATATCAAGAAGCGTTTGACCCTCCCTATTTGGATATGATGGGCGCCTTTCAAGCGGCGTTGCGCGAGCCGGATACCGCACTCATCGTGGCAGGATTTGGTTTTAACGACGATCATATTAGTCGTCCCATTATGTCCGCCTTGGAATCCAATCTCTCGTTACGGCTGATTATCTGCGACCCCGGCTTCATCCTATCGGAAAATGATCTGCGCGGAATAGCCCCCGAACCGGCAGAACACACCATCCCTATAGGCCTCCCCCCTGCCAACGGTTTCCTGGCCAGGATCATGCTGCTGGCGCAACAAGGCGATCCACGGCTTCATCTGATGAATGGTCGGTTCGAAGATTTGGTCGATGCGCTCCCCGACCTCATTGGAGAGACTGACCGAGAGCGCCATGCAGAGCGCGTGAAGGTACTGCGCGATCAAGGAGCATAAAATGGTGACAATCAGCCCCGTCGATCCGGACAAATATATCGGTACCGTAACGGTCGTGAACGCTGGCCAGGTACAGGCCAATTTGCCTCTCGCAAGCGCTCACCCGGAGCGGCGAGCGCTTGCGCTTGGTGCGGTCGGCGATTTCGTTTTTATAGACTGCGAGCGAACAAAGTTGCTAGGGCGTATCACGGAAGTAAAGATACCCGATGTCGAACGCCTGTCGGTAGAGCCTCATCTCGGTGCATCGGTCACGCCCAACCCTATCGGCCGTATCCAGTTGCTTGCCACTGTGACCGATGGAGACACAAAGCTCTCTCGTGGCGTTAATACTTACCCAAAAATAGGGGATGGTGTTTTCTTGGCCAGTGCTGAAATATTAGCGCAGATGATCGGAAAGAGTGCGACGAAGGAAGGCGAAATAAATATTCCTGTTGGCGTAATCGAGGCAGGAAGCCGCAACGTCACCATAGACCTGCCACCTGAAAAGCTCTTGGGGCGTCATTGCGGAATTTTCGGCGCGACCGGTGGCGGAAAGAGCTGGACTATCGCGAGTCTCATCGAAAAAATCAAAGAGAAAAGCGGAAAGGCTATTGTCTTCGATCCAACCGGAGAGTTTTGCGACATAGCGGGAGTGGACACCATTTTCGCTTTCGAGGCTAATGTCCCCAATGCCCGTCACGTTCATTTTCCCTATACAGAAATTACGGAGGACGATCTTTTTTCGTTATTCCGTCCATCCGGCCAAAGCCAAGGTCCAAAGCTGCGAGATGCTGTAAAAAGCCTAAAACTGGTTCGGGCGCTTGGGCAGAATGCCCCTACCGGCCTCCATATGGTTGGAGGCCTTATAGAAAAGGCCAACCGCCCACGGGAAACGTTTTTCAATGCTGTTCAGGCCAACTCTGTGGCGATCCATTCCCCGAAATGCAACTTCGATATCACTAAACTGTCAGAGCAGATTAAGCTGGAATGCGTGTGGGGTAATTCCCAAAACGTTCCCAGCAATTTTGGTGGAATTGACAACAACGCCGCAAGCTACTGTGAGTCTCTAGCATCTCGTATTGCGACGCTTTCCAATTCCCGTGAACTGGAGTGCATTTTTCGAACGCATGGTGATTCCCTCGTCGATGAGATCAACAAATTTCTTGATGATGACGAACGCGATATCGCAGTGATTTCATTCAAAGAGGTTCGGTTCGAGCACAATACACGTGAAATTTTGCTCAACATTATTGGGCGCTATCTCCTTGGCATTGCCCGCGAAGGACGTTTCCGGGATGAACCGATTGTTGTCTTCCTCGATGAGGCGCACCAGTTTCTCGGACGCACCGTTGGCGATGAATATGGAAGCGTACGTTTGGATTCGTTTGGCCTAATCGCCAAGGAGGGAAGAAAGTATGGCCTCACTTGCGTTCTGGCAACGCAACGTCCGCGCGATATTCCTCACGATGTACTGAGTCAGCTCGGAACGCTGATAGTTCATCGCCTAACCAACGAGCAAGATCGTAACACTGTGGAGCACGCTTGCGGCGATCTTGATCGCTCTGCTGCGCAGTTCATTCCAATGCTCGCCCCTGGCGAGGCTATTATAATCGGACCCGATTTGCCGACGCCTCTGCCATTGAAAATGTTCCGCCCGGAGTCACCGCCAGATTCTAAAGGACCAAAATTTCAATCTCATTGGATGGGGCGCAGGCAGCGTCTGGCTTCTGCGGGGTTCTAAGTCATAGGCTTGGACACTTAGCATATTTCCCTTTGATCGAATTCGTATTCCAGTCGTCTTCTCCTAGAAGCCCGTCGCCGCTAACCATTGCGGCCTTCTTTGTGGCTTTCCTGACAGTCCCTCCCATCCCTTGCAACGGCATACGCCGTCTTTTCGCTTTGCCCGCCCCTTCGGGGTGCAAGGGCTGTTTTGGCCTGTCTCTCCGGACGCCATCAGGCCGCGATGGTCGCGGCTTAAACCGGCAAAGGAGAGAAACCATGTCACGCAACACAAAGTTCGACGTTCACCAGGAAATCACCAACCGCATCGTTGATGCCATCGAAACCGCAGGCGAGTTCCGCTTGCCCTGGATTAAGGCCACAGGCGGCAGTTTTGCCCGCCCCGTCAATATCGCCTCGCGCAAGCCTTATAACGGCGTCAATATCGTTAGCCTCTGGGTATCGGCCCTTGCCAGCGAGTTTCCGTCCAATGTCTGGGGTACGTATCGTCAATGGCAGGCGCAGTGCTGCCAAGTCCGCAAGGGCGAGAAATCCTCACTGGTTGTCTTTTATAAGACTATCGACTTTGAGCAGGTCAATGACCAGACCGGCGAAGCCGAGCAGGCCGAGCGCATGATTGCCCGAGCAAGCTGGGTGTTCAATGCCGCGCAGGTCGACGGCTATGACCTGCCCGAACAGGCAGAATTGCCTGAACGTCCTATGTTTGACCCGATTGCTCGTGCCGAAGGATTTGCCAAGGCCACGGGTGCCCGTATCGAGGAAGGTGGAGACCGTGCCTGTTATATTCCCGCCCTTGATACAATCCGCATGCCGGAGCGCCGCCGCTTTACCGGTACCGACACCACCACGCCCGCCGAAGGGTTCTATTCAACCCTTCTCCACGAGCTGACGCACTGGACAGGCGTAAAATCCCGCCTCGACCGCGATATGTCCGGACGCTTCGGCACCCAAGCCTACGCCATGGAAGAACTCGTGGCCGAGCTGGGTGCAGCGTTCCTGTGTGCTGACCTTAGCATCACGCCGGAGCCGCGCGCTGACCATGCCAGCTATATCAAGAACTGGCTTGAAGTGCTCAAATCCGACAAGAAAGCCGTATTTACCGCCGCTTCCAAGGCATCCCAAGCTGCCGACTGGCTGTTGGCGCTTGAGCAGGCGGCCTTGCCGTGGAACTCCGAGGATGCGGCGTAAGCCGCATCTTTGCACCACCTCAGGTAAGGAATAGCGCTTCCCTAGGGGTGGGGAAACCAGCTTCTGTAGGTAGGGGCGTTTGGCGGCCACATAAACAACGATAACCGTACAACGCCATTTCAGAATGACCGCAAGTACCGTAATTTGGGTGGGTAAGGCCTATTCCCCACCTACGCCCGAGACATGTATTGCCGTATGTCAATCCGCCTCCTATAGTTAGAAGGCGAAAGGAATTGGCCATGAATAAGAAATCCAACACAGCGTCGATCTTAGATTTTCCAAAACAAGAGAAGAAAAAATCATCTTCAACTGAAAAGATATGGGGAAAAGCTGTTTATAGTCACGGCTATACTGGCGTGCCGTCAATTTTAATTCAGGGGCAGCGCCGACTTGGGCTTTCGCCAATTCAGTTAAATATTGTTTTGCAGCTCCTGGATTATTGGATTGACCCGGCACGCAAGCCTTTCCCGAGCAAGAGGGATTTGGCCACACGCATTGGTGTTACCTCTAAAACCATCCAGAATAATGTCAGAGCGCTGGAACAAGCTAGCTTGATTGTCAGGGAGAAGCGAAAGACAGCCGCTGGTGACTGGAATAGCAATATCTATCACCTGGACGGCCTCATCGAGAGGGTTCGGGCGCTTGAGCCTGATTTTGCGGCTGCCAAAAAGAAAAAGAAGGAAGCCAAGGCTGCCGCTGAAACACCAGCCGGGCTAAAAGGTGCCTAAAAAAGATTTACCCCGGCCGCGTGCCAGAGGCAGAGACGGTACCGGGGTGTCCACTTATTAGAATAGTGCAGGTAGGGGAAAATATCAAGCTTTAAGGACACAGAATGACAAAGGAGCACGAACTGGAAAAAGCGCTTTCATATGAACGGTTTGCTCGCTATGAGGGCTGGGCAGCCGGTGACCGCGCGCGTGCTCTTGAGCTATATACGCTCAATGCCAAGCTTTCTGAAAGCCTCTATATCACAATGCAAATGCTGGAGGTATCTCTGCGCAACCGCATACACACCACCATGTCAGTGACACATGGTGAGGATTGGTTCAAAAACAATACCCTTATCAAATTAGCCCACCAGCAAGAGCAGGTTGCAAAGGCGATAAGCGACGTCAATGGTGATGGCAAAGAAGCAACGCCGGGTAGAGTCGTGGCCGCGCTCACATTCAGTTTTTGGACTTCTATGCTTAGCCCTGATTACGAAACGCTATGGCAAACAACATTATTCCGGATTGCCCGAAAGCCCAATGGAAAGGGGCTGCGTCGCAAGGACTTGTCAGGCCCACTACGTCCAATACGGACTTTGCGGAACCGCATTGCCCATCATGAGCCGATAATTGCCTGGAACCTACCAAGCCACCATTCAAAGGCTTTGGAGATTATTTTGTGGCTGTCGCCAGCCGCGCATGAATGGTGTCTTGCCCATTGTCGCTTCGCTTCGGTCTACCCGGTTGAGCGTATCGAGCTAGCCCCAAGCGACGAAATAAATGGTCAGTAAGCGAAAAAGACGAATGATCGAAACTATCACCCCCTCTGTGCTTGACCTAACCCGCCCTGCACTATGGCCCGCAGAATTGTTGGATGCGCTGGACGAGCACAAGGCGCTGTTTGCAGCGTGGGAGCGGGGTGATGGCAGCATAAGCGGACAGGCCTATGACCGCGCCATTTATAGCGTGACAAGTGCCTTGCAGCCTTATGTCGTCAAAGGTTGGCATTGTACGCGGCTAACCGAGCATGAAATTAGCCATATCCTAGCCGAAGGCCTACAACTGCCAGATGAGACCATGTTGCAAAGCCGCATTGATAGGTTGGTCATCCAAGGCGTACTTACCGATGAAATCGCTGCACAGCTCAAAGCTAAAAACCAGAGCGCCGATTGGAATCGGGCCGGACGACTATGGTTTGTCGGCTATCAGCCCGGCCTTGCCGGAAGAAGCGGTATAGGGCGCTTTTTTCGGCATTGGGGCGGTGAAGCGCTCTACAATTATCATGAGGGTAACCCAGACACCTCGCTGGTTCTCCAACGCATTGGCATTCCCTGCATTGTCGAGGCGGCATTTCCAGTGCCTTCGTTAAGGCCGCATGGCTTGGCTTTGCATATCCAAAAGGTGTTTTGGGCGCATACGAGCGGCTATTCGATTGAGGGTTTTCAATTTGAGGATTGCGCCGTTGAACCCTTGCCCGCATCAGCTATCGAGCGGATACATCGCTTTCCCGAACCAGAATTTATCAGGCTGGCGGATTGTGCGGCGTGGTTTGAGCCGGTTCGGCTCTAAGTCTTCGGATCGCCACCGACTCTTCCGGCAAAGGCGGGGGGCTTTCGCCCCCTTTGTCCTAAAACAGCAGCGCCATACCATGCAGGATGAGGATGAGATAGCAAGCGGCCATTATACCGTATGCTATTGTTAACATTATGGTTTACCCCATTGTTTTTGTGTTGGGCACGATGCCCACTACTATTTAGGGAAAACCAATCTTTGACTTTCGGAAATTATCACTGGCCGCTTTGGGCATCGCCGTAGCGCTTCAAATCCTCACCATGCTGGAAATAGACCACCAGACCCGCACTGTGCTGGCTGGTGGCCGGGAGTTGACAACCGGAATCTATACGAGACGGCGCGGCGCTCTTTGGTCGCAAGGCTTTGGCATACAACGCCGCCTCCCAACCTTTGGCCGAGAAGCGACACGGTAACGGGTGTCAGCCGGTACAGTTTCAGGGTTGTCACGCCCCGGACCGACCTGCTGGCCGATCTGAGAAAAGCATACGGCGATAAGGACATTAGGTCAATAATATTGACCTAATTGCTAAAAGGGTGGCCGTGGTCGATATGTGCGGCGGTTGAGCACCAACCGGATACTCCCCGCAAGGGCTTGGGCTTGCTTGCGTTCCTGGGGCGCAAGCTCGTCGTGGCGCAGGATTTCGAGCAAGTCGGCGTAAAGCTGATGCAGCTCATGGGTGGAGAGTGTTTCGAGGTCGCGGAAAGAGAATGTGAGGCGCATGGCGTTTTCCCTTGTCTTGCCTGCCCGGTTCATTCCGGAGCATTGGCAATCGGGAGGGCGCGGGGGCTGATAATCCGCACCTTTAGGGCGAAACGGATGTGGAGAAGGTCATACCATTGACCTTGCGGGTTTGTCGGTCTGCCTTCGTGCTAATGATTGATGTTTGCTTCGGGATAGAACGGCGGCAAAGCGGGGATAAGCCCGTGACTTGCTGGCCGGTGTACGCGCTCGGGTACGCTTGTTTTCCTCATGGGCTGGATCGACTCGTTTATGACGCCTGAATTCCTTCACCGTCACGGCTGGCCGTCAATGCGGCGGCCCGCGCCAGTTCGCCCCTCGTTTTTGGGCGGGGCTCACCCGTGTTGCGCATGACGGCTGCGCCTGATGTGCCGGTTTTTGGGGAAGGCGTAACGAGCCAACCCAAAGATGAGGAGTTTTCAACATGGCACGCACGTCCAATACCAACCGCAAAGAGGCTACGGCCCCCAGCTTCATTGCCTGGAACGTCACCACCAAGGGCAACAAATCCTACTGGCACAAAGTCGGCGCTTGCTGGCAGCACAAGGATAAAAAGGGCATGACCCTCCAGCTTGAGGTTCTGCCCATGGATGGCCGGATCGTCCTGCGCCACCCGATGGACAATGCAGGAGCCGCAGAAACGGCCAAGAAAGTGGGGCGCTCATGAGCGCCCCTACTATTTCCACCATCGTCTGGCAGGGCATTTGCCTCACCATTCGCCATCAGCCCGATTGGGCCGCCGGTTTTGACCATATCGAAATTACGTCCGAGCGGCGGTTGCCCTTTCCGATATCAGAGACCGGTTATCGCTCCCATTTCCTGCATGGCGAAGATTTGAAGCGCTACGGCGATGCCCAAAGCTTTGTAACCGCATGGCTGGCCGAGGCTGAGCAATCGCCCGCATGGCGGCGCATTGCCGAAACATGCCGCCAGCCGAGCTTGTTTTAAAGCCAGCGGTCAACCTGAATGTTCCACTGAATTTGCAGGCCTGTTGCAACCTGGTGCACTGTTTTGGCAATGGGCGGATATTGCATTGCGCCCCACGCAAGGGTTGCCACAAAGCCAAGCTGGATTATGCGCCGTATAATTGCCGTGATGCGCCGCTTGCGCGCATTGGCAATGGCCTCGCGCTTCAACCTCTCCAGCTCTTGTTCTTTGGCCGCGTGCTGGGCGGCTCGTAGCGCCAAAAGCTCTTCGCGCTCGCGAGCGTCCCGCGCCTCCTTCTCGGCGCGAAGTCGTTTGTATTCCGCTTCGCGCAGCTCCGTCCGTCTTTGCGCTTTAAGACGCTCTTGTCTCCGGTATTCGAGCGTAACGGGCGGCTTGTGGTCGCGGTGCGGGTCGAACAGCGCCGTAAATTGTCTATCGGCAAAATAGGTGCCGCGCCTGAGTGCCAATGGCTGCATCCCCGAGGCCAGCGCCAGCATGGCCGGTTGCGCCCGATTGCCAAACAGGCGCCCAACCTCATCGGGCGTGAGCAGATAGCGTTTGTGGATGCTTTCGTTCTTGCCCCGCGTTTGGCTTTCATTACTGCCGACGCTGCTATTGGAGGATGTGCCGGATGACCATCCGACGGTGGAACTGGAGGACGTGCTGCGGCTAAAATTGAAGTGACCCCCGCTCCAGCCCGAGCTGTCTGTCACGCTGGAACTGACGCTGCCAGATTCACTCTGGTACTGGCCGTGACTCCGACTTTTTGACGTTCCCTTGGTGGCGCTGTGGCTTTCCGTCCAGCGCTGAACCTCAATCTCGCCAATCAGCTTTGAGACATATTCGCGGGTGAAATGGTCGTCGTTGCCAAAAAACAGTTTTAGCCCCGCATTGGCGACAAGGGTTTCCCAGTTATCCTTATACACATCCTTGAGCTGGGCGAGGGTTTGGGCCACGAACATCAGCTTGACGCCGTAACCGGCAATTTGCGCGGCGGCATTTTCAATGACCTTCATGCGCCCGAGCGCGGGGAATTCATCGAGCACCATCAAGACAGGATGCTTGGGCGCAGGCGTGGGGCGGACGCGCTCCATTTCACCGATGATGAGCGCCGTCATCATGCGCAGCCAGCGATAGTGACTGGCCATATAGCGTTGCGGCAAGCACAGATAAACCGTGGTTTGCCAGCGTTTTAGATTGCCAAGGTCAAAGCTGGAATGGGAAAGCGTATCGCGCAGCGCAAGGCTATCGAGAAAATCGGTATTGGTGCGCAGCACCTGCATCACCGACATCATCGTGCGAGGCGAGGATCCCAGCAATTCCTCAAACATCACCCCATATTGCGCGACAACGCCGCCATAGGCCGTGTTGCGCTGCATGGCCTTGAACAACAGGCTCATGCCGGTGGGTATGTCGTCCTCACCGTTTATTTCCAGAAGGCGGCGCATTTCATCATCGCCTGACAGCGAGATGTTGCGTAGCGTCGCAAGGTTGCGTTTATCGTCGGGAATATCAGAGCTGCTTGCCACATGCAGCAGCAGCGCCTTGAGCATGGTTTTGGCCGAGTCATCGAAAAATGGCTCACGCGAGTCTTCCGAGACAATTAGCGCATCGGCAATCCGCGCCGCGTCGTCAATCGCGGTGCGGCTATCACCTTTCAAGATGTCGAGCGGATTATAGCTGGCGCGCAGATCGGCAAAATCATCATGCTGGGTGCTGACCTCTCCAAAGGGGTCGAGGATATACACCTCCTGCATCTGGCCTCTTGCCCACGCGGAGCCGTGCGCGCGGCGTCTGGCCGTCACCATGGCGTTCTCGCCCTTGGGGTCGATCACCACGGCGGAGCCGGGCCATAAGCACAGATTGGGGATGATGATCGACGCACCTTTGCCAGAGCGCGTACCGCTGACCAACAGCACATGGCGGTCATCATTATAGCCGACAGCTTCGCCCGAAGGCAGGCGACCCAGCCATAGGTCGCCTTCGGCATAAATGGGTTTTCTATCGCCCACAAAATTCATCCAGCCCGCCGTACCAAGCGGGATTTTGCTGGTATCGTGGGCCTGGGTATAGGTGACGGGCAGATTCATGCTCATCATCGCCTCCTGTGATTAAAGGCTGAAATCGATGCCGCGCTGCGGCGTATGGTCTGGCTGGCGCTCGCGCTTGCGGTCACTCTCGCGGCTGATGCGCAGCATCTGGCCGATACGGGCGGCAAGCTGCATTCGCTCTTGCCGCTGGCGGGCTTTAAGCGTTGCGACCTGTTTATGGAGGGCTGCGGTTTCGCCGGATTGGAATTTATACAGCGCTTCTTTTTGGGCGCGGTCGCGGGCGAAGCACTGGAAGGCTTCCCGCTCGTTTTGCCGCCTCATGGCCGCTGCCCTACCGGTGAAAAAATCCACCACGCCCATCAGGCCGGTGCGCAGACGCTGTTGCCGCTCTTGGGCTTCGGCTTTCCAGCGCCGTTCCTGGCCTTGTTCCAGTGTCGTCCGTTCAGCCCGATGCTGGGCGACCAGCTTCTGGCGCTGTTCAACAAGCGGCGTTAACGCCTGCTGTTGTTCGGCGCGGATGGTTTTGAGGTGTTCGCGCAACCGGCTGGACATCCGCCGATGCGTATCGGCTTTGACTTCATTCACACTGGGCAGTGCGTCGGGGCTGCCCAATCGGGCATTCAGGTCTTTGGTTTTGATCCCGGCCATGCGGGCGACCGAATAGACCTCTCCGTGAATATCGAGCGCGACAAAGCCGCGCCGATCTCCACGGGCAAGGAAAAAGCCGCTTTCCTCCAGCGCGGCCTTAAAACTTTGCTGTCCATCCGAGTGCGCCCAAGCTTCGCGAAAAACCTGCTTTATCTCGCGTGGGTCGAGGTCGAGGCGTTTGGCCTGCTGCCACTCGGCCAAAGTGAAGTTCAGCGGATTTTTCCAGCCGTTTTCCTTATAGCCATCGGGAAGTTGCCAGCCATGTTCGAGAAACAAATCTTTGGAAAGGCTGTTAAGACGGTTTTTGAAGTGCGGAAGATTGACCGCCTTCATCTCCTGCGCATCAATCCGCGACCACACGACGTGCGCATGCCTGCGGCCATTCTTTTCATGAATGACCACCGCGCGCGGCTGGCCGGAAAGGCCGAGCTTTTCTTCGGCCCGCTCCGCTGCCGCCAAAAGGGCAGTAACATCAACCGCCACGTCTTTGGGTGGATTGAAGCTCAAAGAGAACAGGAACTGCTTGCAGTTGGTGCCAAGCGATATGGCGTGGGCTTCTTCAAACGCCCCGTGCAAATCGCGCGCGGTAAACCCGCGCAGCTCATGCACCGTCACGTGGTCATTATCTTTTTCGTTCAGCAGGTGGCGGGCCAGATTGCCCGCACCGCCACGTTGGGAACCGACCAGTATCATAGATGCGGCCCTCCCATTTGGGAGGCTTGGGCGAAACGGATGCCTAGCCGCTGGTTCGGCACCGGCGCTTTGGGCGGCTTCTTGCCCAAAGCTTCGAGCAGATGCAGGTGCATAGCCCGAATATCATCGCAGGCCGCCGCAAACTTCGCAGCCAGCCGGTCATCGACATAAAGGCTTCCATTGGCGGCGGCGTAAGATAGCCGCTCAAGCGAGGCGGCAAGCTGGCTTGCGCCCAGCGCGGCCAGCACCTTGGCCAATGCCTGCTGGTCATGGCGGGTGCCGCGTGAAATTCGGCTGGGGCGATACCCTTCCAGCGCAACCATCTTGATATATCCCGCCAGCGACATGGTGCCTGCCAGTTCTTCCAACTGGCGGCGCTCCTCTGGCGTCAGGCGGATTGAGAGCGGTGCGGGGCGTTTGCCGTAAGGCTTTCGGTGAAAGGTGCTCATGGCTGTACCTCCCGAAAATCAACATCGGCATGTTTTAGCTGGTGTTCCCAATCACTTAAGACTTGAAAAAGTTCATCAAAATCAGTGAGTTCTAAGTTCGAAGAGTTTCCGCAACTCTCCGCCACTTGCCCTCGCGAAAGCGTTCTCCTGATCCGGCTTCGGCCGGATTTTCCCGTTGTTTTCGAGGGTTATGCGGGAAGGGCTGTGAACCGCCCCGCGTGTCAGCAGCGCTGAAGGCGGTCTCTCTGGGCAGATATTCTCTGGACCCGTCAACCAACCCCATATGGTTCAGCGGGTTAATGCTATGATTTCGTTTACCTAAAATGCTTATCGCGCGGCAACCGTTCTCGAATTCCATTCGCATGCAAAGCGGACCGTAATCCAACCCGCTTCATCCATTCGTCTCAGGTTCGCCCTGGGGCGGCGTGCCTTCCGCTTCCCAGTCCGCGTAGCATCGTCCGTCCGCAAGCTTCCACAGTATGCGTCCGTTCGCGCTGGCTCCGATGACCGTTGCTGCTGCTGCAGATGCTGATGTGAAACTGTAGTCGCTGGCGAAGACCAACGTGCTGGCGTCTGCGCGAATGACGCCCGATTTCAGAAGCGTCTCCCGAAGCGCGAGACTGCCCTTGGGGATAGTGGGCGTAGTGCGTGCGCGGGCCTTGGAACCTGCCTTCACGACAAAGTCGCCCGATTGAGAGATCATCATTTCCGCGGAGAAGCCTTCCCCCCTGAAGAAGAACACCGGGCTCGGATCGTCTACGGTAGTAGTCAGTTGCTCCAGCGGTTCAGCGGCCCTGCCGCGCATCTCACGGAACAGATCCCATCCGAGAGCACCGACAAGCGTCTTGGTCTGGTCGACGAACTCCTCCATGGCCGCCCTGTCGGGCAGCGGGAGCTTGCCAACATCTTCGGAAGGACGTTTGCTGTTTGGGACGTGCCAGCGTGGATTGCCTCCAACCGCACGGATTAGGCAAGCTTCCACATATCGCGCGTGGCTCTTTGTCAGATTTTCACCTTTGCTGATGAGTACAACGGTATCGGTCCAGTAAGCCTTCGGGTCACGACCTGCGTCATTTGAATTGTGGGTGTAGAGCCGCGAACCAGTGCCTTCAGACTCGCCGATATAGGCGATCAGCCTGTCGGGTTCATTCTCGTCTGAGCCAATGAGCAGGTAAACACCAGGACGTTCAATCTCTGGAAACGCCTCCCTTACTCGCCGAAGCTGATTCCTTCGAAAGGCAATTGCTTGAATGGTCGACATGGAAATCTGAGCGACCCGAATACCGTTTGGGTCGCCATCAAGAAGGAAAATGTTTATCGAACGGGGCTTCAACTCGGCTAACGCCTTTCACGGTCGGTTCGGCTGGGAAGTGTAACGTTCCCGTTGCTTTGAGCCTCAGCCGAGGTGTTTAGCTTGCGATAAGCCTCCGAAGACAGCCAACCAGTCACGACCTTCTGAAACGATTTGTCGTTCATGAACCGTGCGAAAATCTCCTCGTTTTGATCCATGCGTTCAACAAACAGCGCCTCAAGCAAGTTCTTGAAGACGAGCTCGAACTTGTCGCCCGGATTGACGGCCGCCGCTTGCTTCAGCGCAGCATCGGAGATCGCCGCTTCCACGATCTGATCAAAGAACAGCTGGTCGGCCTGATTGAAGTCGGTGCCGAACCGGTCGTTGACGACATCGATGAGTCGCGAGAGCGGCACCGCTTCCTCGTGAAGGACACGGGTTCCGACCTCGGATGGGCCATCGAGCCGGGTGGCCTGGCCATAATTCAGGCTGATAGAGCCTTCGCTGATCTTCTGCAGGCGGTAGTATTCAAGCCGCACCTCGTCATCGAACTGGTAGGACGGCCCGGCGCCGCGCTTCGGCAGTTTAGTCGCGAGGTGGCGCAGGAAAACATAGAGGCGTTCGAGGTCCGTGTCCTGGTAGGGAATGATTTGGCTGAGGAACCCGTAGAGACTGGAAAATGCCATCAACTTGCCGCGCCACAGCTCGGCCTCCTCAGGCTTGTCCTCCTGAAGCTCTTTGAAACGGGCGACGCACGGATCAAGTGCGGCATTCATCAACTGATGATCGTTCGGGCTCTGGCGCTGGCGAGGCTTGAAATATACCGCACTGAAACGCTCAAGGTCGGCGACGACGTAGACACCTTCCGCGTCGAGCTCGCCCTTGATCTCATACATTCGAGCAGGGTCGACGTCTTCGCCGACCTCCGCGCCTTCGTAGTAGGTCTTGAACGCCTCGCGGATTTCATCGCGTTCGTTGACGAAATCGAGGACGAACGTGTCCTCCTTTAGGGGGTGGATTCGGTTCAGGCGAGACAGTGTCTGCACCGCCTGGATGCCGGCAAGTCGCCGATCGACATACATGGTGTGCAGCAAAGGTTGATCGAAGCCCGTCTGGTACTTCTCGGCAACAAGGAGCACCTGATATTCCTGCGTGGCAAAGACCTCCGGCAGTTCCTTCTCACGGACGCCGAGGTTCATGCCCTCCTCCGTGTAGGTGACATCCTTCAGCTTGTCGTCCGTGACGACGCCTGAGAAGGCCACCAGCGATTTGATGGCATAGCCCTTCTCCTTCACGTAACGATCGAAACTCTGTTTGTAGCGAACAGCCTCGAGCCGCGAGCCCGTCACCACCATGGCCTTGGCCCGGCCACCGATTTTGTGCTGCGTCGCGGCGTGGAAATGCTCAATCATCACCTCGGTTTTCTGGGCGATGTTGTGAGGATGCAGCTTGAGGAACCGTGCCAGAGCGCGTGCCGCCTTCTTCCGCTCGACGTTAGGATCGTCCTCGCTCGCCTTGAGCAGCCGGAAATAGGTGGCGTAGGTCGTGTAGTGCTTCAGCACGTCGAGGATGAAGCCTTCCTCTATCGCTTGGCGCATTGTGTAGCGATGGGCGGGCTTGCCGTCGCGCCCGAACACCTTGAGCGTCTTGTGTTTCGGCGTAGCCGTGAACGCGAAGAAGCTCAGGTTTGCCTGCCTTCCGCGTTTCGCCATGGACCGATACAGCTCGTCCATGTCGTCCTCGTCATCGGCGGCCATGGCTCGAGCAGCCTCTTCGCGAAGGCCTTGCCCGCCGAGAACTTCCTTCAGGTCAGTTGCCGTCTCGCCGCCCTGCGAGCTGTGCGCCTCATCGATGATCACTGCACAGCGGCGCATCTTCAGCACACCTCCGTCGGCCTCTCCCCGTTCTTCGGCGATCTTGGCCAACTGACGCGAGACGAATGGAAACTTCTGAAGGGTGGTGATGATGATCGGCACGGCACTTTCGAGTGCTTCCGCCAGCTGGCGCGAGTCCTCGTCGATCTTCTGGACGACGCCGTGCTTGTGTTCGAACTGGTAAATCGTGTCCTGAAGCTGCTTGTCCAGGACCACGCGGTCAGTGATGACGATCACACTATCGAAAACTCGCGAGTTCGCACTATCATGCAGCGATGCAAGCCTGTGCGTCAGCCAGCCGATGGTGTTGCTCTTTCCGCTGCCGGCCGAGTGCTCGATCAGGTAGTTGTTGCCAACCCCATCTCTTAGCGCTTGATCGACCAACGACCGGACTGCTTCAAGCTGGTGGTAGCGCGGAAAGATCATCGTTTCCTTCTTGACCCTTCGTCCTTGGTCGTCGCGCCTATCTTCGACCTGGAGATGGATAAAGCGCGCGAGGAGGTCGAGCAGGCTGTCTCGCTGCAGCACCTCCTCCCACAGATACGCCGTGCGGTAGCTTCGCCCCTTGGGATCGGGCCCATTGCCGGCGCCACCGTTGTTGCCTTTGTTGAAGGGCAGGAAGTGGGTGGCCGCACCGGCAAGCCGAGTGGTCATGAACACTGTGTCCGTGTCGGCCGCAAAGTGGACCAGCATACGCCGCTTGAACTCAAAGATCGGCTCGCGCGGGTCGCGATCATGCCGGTACTGGTGCAGGGCGTGCTCGACAGTCTGTCCGGTCATCGGGTTCTTGAGCTCGACCGACACGACTGGAATGCCATTGACGCTCAGTACGACGTCCAGGGACTTTTCGGAGGTCCTCGAGAAGTGCAATTGCCGCGTGAGCCCGACGCGGTTAGCGGCGTAGCGAGCTTCCAACTCCGGGTTCAGCCCGTGCGCAGCCTTGAAGAATGCAACGCGCAGAGTCTTGCCGTAGCACTTGAAGCCGTGACGCAAAGTGGCCAGAGAGCCCTCCCGGTCCATCCATTTGGTCAGGTCGCCAAGAACTTGGGCGCCGGTCTTTTCCCCATGAAGTGCCTTGAGAGCCTTCCATTCCTTCGGCTGTGTTTCGCGGATGAAGGTGAGGACGGCCTCAGGGAAGATGGCGCGATCACGGTCGAACCCCGACGCAGGTTCCAGCACCGCCCCATTCGCGAGCATCGTTGCTTCGATGACGGTCTCGAAAGCCCCTTCCGAATATCGGGCGTGGTTCATGCAGCTACCCCTCGGGGTTTCTGCCGCAGAAACCAGACAGCGACGGGGCTGAAGGGCGCAAGCTTATCTGCCCCGTCTGTGCGGCGAACAATTTGCGCCTGTATGTTCCGGCGCGCCGGCGGTGTTGAGCGCCACCAATTCAGTACTTCCTCCAATACCGCTTTCCTGTTGCTCCTAAGACGCGCCAAGTTGAGGTTTAGGACTGAATCCAGCTGGCCGTTGAAAACATCGTCCGCGCTTTCAATCCTGCCATCCGACAAGTACCGGATACGCGCTTCAATTGCATGCTCAGGATTCGCAGGGTTCCATCGCAGTTCCTGATCCGCCTTTCGAACATCACAATGGTGACCAACTGCGGCCTCGCCATCTCCGCCGCGGCATGCACCTAGGAGATTGGCATAGGCGAGTTGTTCATCCGGAAACATAGCCTGGCATCGCCAATGCTCGATCCGCATGGATGCTCCATCGGCCCGAATACGTCCCATGCAATAACAGCAAAGACCTCTCTGCTCAGCGACCAAAGCAGTGCGAAGGTCGTCCTTCTGGGCGTAGTTGTCGTAGTTGCAATGCTGCTGCAGACGATGCTGGAGAAGGCTGTTCGGCTCTGCGCCTTTCACGATTGCTCTCAAACCTCATCCTCCATGAAGTCGAGCAGCGTACGCGCTCTTGTAACCTCGGGATCATCGTCTCCGATCTCGGACGACAGCGCGTCTATGGCCGTGTTTGCCTCCTCCCGCTTGCCGTCTGCGATCAGCCGCGCGATGGTCCCAATTTGCTCCTCAACATTCGTGTTCCTGGGAGCCGTTTCCATCAGTTCTTCAAGCACACGACTGGAGTCAATTCCGAAGGAGTAGTCGGGCGTGAAAACCTCTCCTTCCCGAATGATGCGGATTTTCTCGTGGGGAACTTCCCCGACGATCTGTGGCGAATGCGTAGTGGCGATAAACTGGCAAGCCGGAAATGTTTCCGTAAGCTGCCCAGTCACCTTGCGCTGCCAGGTCGGGTGCAGATGCAAATCAAGTTCGTCGATCAAGACGACACCCTTCCCATCACGGATGGGGTCTTCGAGTTCGGGGTTGGCCTGTGACAAACGTCTTGCAAGGTCGAGAACAAGTGCAAGCATACTCCGCTCGCCGTCAGAGAGCTGACGCACATCCAGCGTAGTGCCCTGCTTGTCGATCAAAAGTTTCGGTCGATCATCGACTTCGGCACGAAGGCCAGTGCAATCCGGAAGAAACCGGCTTGCAGCCTTCTGAAGTGCACCGAGATGAAGCCTGGCGCGTGGCAGCTCGCTGGAAAGCTCCTCCTGCGCACGCATCCAGGAAGCAAACTCAGCAAGGCGCAGCGGCCGCTCGGACAACGCATCAGCATAAGCTGCAGCCTGACCGCCGCTTGCGCGGCCGGAACGCGGTTGTTCATCGGATACAAGCGAACGGCGGGTTGAGAAATAGACCGCGACTGGTTGCGATTTCGCGGTCTTGAGCGGTTTGGCCTCTGCGTCAAGGTCCGGTGAAAGCTCTTCCCTGTCCGGCGTTTCGAACGTGTCTTGCCGGACCGATCCCGGCTGGTCAGGTTTGTGTGCGTCTTTCTGCTTCAGGAGCAGATAGCGATATTCCTTGCCAGCGATATCCAAATCGAGATCGATCTGCAGAAAATCAGCGCCAATCTGGATGTCGTCGAGGTCAAATGCATCTGGTCTTGCCCGGCTGGGGGTGAATTGCGGCACAAGACGCGACAGACAGATGCGCAGCGTTTCAAGCGCCGTTGTCTTGCCGACCCCATTGACGCCGACAAGCAGCGTGAAAGCGGGATCGAACTTGAAGCCGACCTGCTTGAACGCGCGAACATTGGCAAGGCTGAGACGATTGATTTTCATGCCGCCTCCGGGATTTCGAGTTGGCCGGTCACAGCGGCTGCGATCAGGGCTGCGCGGCGCTCTTTCAGCAGTGCGATGGAGTTCTCGGTCGCGGTGCGCAGGCGGTCGATCTTGGCGGTCTCGGTGCCGATGTGCGCGACGATCTGTTGCTGTTCATCGAGCGGCGGCACGGGCCACCAAGTCTCGAAGAAGCCCTCGGGATAGAGCCGCAGGCGGGAGGACCAGACGCCCTTGGAGTAGCGGGTCACTTCCTGCGCGAAGACGGGAATCCGGACCAGAGCATCGACGTAATCGGGCAGCAGGCGCGGGCCTGGGGTGTAGACGTTGTAGGCGGGGCTGACGATGCCATCGACGCGGGCGGTGCCCATGGCGCCCATCCAGGCCCATAGGGTGTTGATGGCCAGATCCCCGGCGAAGCACAGCTTGTAGCCAGCGGTGCTTTCGGCCTCGAACATGTTCACGTCCTTCTCGGACCGGGGGGTGACACCGGTCAGGTGAGAGACGGTCAGCATTTCCTCTTCGCCGGTCTGGGATCGCTGGTCGCGTTCGGTGAACAGCCAGCGGGAGCGCTCCACCTCCCAATGCGCAGGGATGTCGCCAAGCCAGTCGATGCCTGAGGGGCGCAGGGGCGCGGATGGATCGAGGCCACGCATGACGGCCTCGGCCACGATGGCGCGCCGCTTCTCGGCCATTAGGTCGAGGAGCTTCTGCTTGGCAGCGATGAGGGCGTCGATGTCGGCTGTTTCGCTGTCGAGAAACGCTACGATGCCCTTTTGAACGGCGAGAGGAGGCAGTGGGATCTCGGTGGACGCCATCAGATCGTATTCAATGCTCTCGACGGTAGCACCTTCCTTGCTCCATTGCTTCAGCAACTCTGTTTGAAAGCCACGGACTAGACAGGCGAGAAACTCGACCGCCAAGGAGTCGTGAGGAAGAATCGCACGCATGTCTTGATTGAGAGAGACAGGAACGCGGTTCACAGCCACTGGTATTGAGTGCCGCAGAATGCCAGACCGGACAACGATCAATGCTGCTCCCGGCTGCACCAGGTTGGTGGCACTGGATTGCAGCCCATCAACTGTGATGTGATCTTCTGTATCCAGGATTTCGTCGGTCTTCATGTCTTTCGGTGAAACCCAGGGAATATCGCCATTCCAGTATTCTGGCTTCGACTTGTCGGGCGTGCCGCCGCCGACAAAATCTGCCAAATACTTCAGCTTTTTGCGTTCCCAGCCTTCGGGAGCGGCCTTGAACCAAGGAACGTCACTCATTCCGTCACCTCGCGCAAAAGTCGTAGGATCTCGTCCTCCGCCTTCTTCAGGTCTACGTCGATCTCGGACAGCCTGCGGGGCGGCGTAAACTGATAGAAATGGCGGTTGAAGTTGATCTCGTAGCCGACCTTGTCCTTGCTGCGGTCCATCCAGGCATCCGGCACATGCGGCAGAACCTCGCGCGCGAAGTAGGCGTCGATATCCTCTTTCAGGGGCACGTTCTCGAAGTCGCGCAGGTCTGGGTCGGCCTCGAACCCTTTGCCCGCCTTCACCCGCTCGGCCGCCGCATCCTTCTCGGTGAACACATTGCGGAACAGCTTGACCTCGGGCGCGCGCCAGCGGGACTCGCGCTTTTTCAACAGCTTCTCGATGCTGGCCCAGACCTTGTTCCAATCCAGTTCCGGCTCGCGTCCCAGCGCCTGGTCTATCGCCTGGATGTCGTCGAGCAGGTGCGGTGCCGCGTCGAGGAAGCGGGCCTTGTCTTCGACCGTCATCCGGTAGCGCAGCCGCAGCGGACGCTCGACGGTGACGCGGGTATAGCCGAAGTCGGCATTGTCGAAGATCTTGGACTTGGCATTCTGGGCGTAGCCACCGTAGAGGCGCACGATCTCGGCGATCTGATCGGGTTCGTCCGGGCGATCATCCCCTTCGGGCGCCTTGCCAGCGCCGATCTTGCGGCGCTTGTCGCCCTGGCTGCGGCCCATGGGCATCCAGATATCGCGCGCGTCGACGAGCTGGATGGTGCCCTTGCGATGGCCGGGCTTGTTGTTGGTGACGATCCAGATGTAGGTGCCGATCCCGGTGTTGTAGAACATCTGCTCCGGCAGGGCGACGATGGCCTCGAGCATGTCGCGTTCGATGATCCACTTGCGGATGTTGCTTTCGCCGCCCCCCGCGCCCCCGGTGAACAGGGGTGAGCCAGAGAATACGATGGCCGCCCGCGAGCCGTACTTCTGCGACTTGAAATCGACGTCTTCGAATTTCGAGATCATGTGCTGCAGGAACAGCAGGGAGCCGTCATTCACGCGCGGCAGTCCTGCGCTCCACGGGCTGTCCTGCGGGGCTTTCTCGTGCCGGCGCACGATTTCCTTCTGCTGCTTCTTCCAGTCCACGCCGAAGGGCGGGTTGGCGATGAAGTAGTCGAAGGTCTGCCCATCAAACTTGTCGTCGGTGAAGCTGTCCCCGTACTGGACGTTCTCACCGCCGCCGTTGTGGTCGACCTGCTTCATGAGCATGTCGGATGCGGCCGTCGCGAAGGCGCGCTTGTTGTAGTCCTGTCCGTAGACGTAAAGCTTCGCTTCCTTGTGGTGATCACGCATGTACCGCTGTGCCTCGGCAAGCATCCCGCCCGTGCCGCATGCCGGGTCGAGCATGCGCATCACCGTTCCCGGCTTGCTGAGTACGTCGTCGGCATCCATGAAAAGAAGATCGACCATGAGGTGAATCACCTCGCGCGGCGTGAAGTGGTCGCCCGCGGTCTCGTTGGCCAGTTCGTTGAAGCGTCGGATGAGGTTTTCGAATACGAGGCCCATTTGATCGTTCTTCACCCGGTCAGGATGAAGGTCGACCTTCAGAAACTCCTTCAGCACGAGGTAGAGGATGTTCGCCTCATCCATCTTCTCGATTTCGTTGGTGAATTCGAAGAAGTCGAATATCCGCCGCACGTTGGCCGAGAAGCCGCTGATGTAGGATTGAAGGTGGCGTGCCAAGTTGGGGGTATCGCCGATCATCGTCTGGAACGTCATCGGCGAACGGTTGTGGAAGCGGTGCCCGGATGCCTTGTTCAGCATCCGGTCGAGAGCATCGTCCTCCAGCTTCCCACCCTTGCGCCGCGCATACTCCGCCAATACCTGGTCCTTGGTGTTGGCCAGCACGCAATCGAAGCGACGCAGAACGACAAGTGGCAGCATGACGCGCTCGTACTGCGGCGGGCGATAGGGCCCGCGCAGAAGGTCCGCGATCTGCCAGATCAAGTTCGCCAAGTCCGAGTGGCTTGCCATGTCGTTCAGTCTCCTGCCGGTTTGTCCGGTCTGTTGTTCTGTTGGATCAGTCTTCTTGCCCCGGTCGTTTGCCCGATGCCCCAGAAGCCACCCGCTTCTTCGCCTTTGCCGTCAGCCGCTCGAATTCTTCAACAGCAAGCACCACGACGACAGACCGGCCGTACTTCTCGATGGCGACAGGCTCTGCCCTCGCCATGTCGATCAGCCGCCCGAAAGCGTTCTTGGCGTCGCGCGCCGACATGCGTTGCATGGTGAGCTCCTCCCCGAGTTGGAGCTATTTTAGCCAAGATGTGAGATGATGGATAGACGCTAACGTGCTGAGCCGAATGCCGAAGACATCGCTCGTTGCGCTTCCCAATCCGATGGAAAGTCTGCTTGCAGGGCCGCTTTGAGGAACTCAGTCTCGTACCGCCCTTCGAGCACGCTCTCCACGATGTCAGGAGCCACTAGCGTCAGGCGGAGGATGCGCGCGAGATAGGTGGTCGAGATCCCCTCCTTTTGCGCGAGTTCTGACACGGTCGAAAACCCGCCGGTGTCAAGGAGTTGCTTCCAGCGGAAAGCTCGGGCCAGCGCCTTGATGACCGTTGCGGACGCTTGCCGCGGGACAGTCTGTCCGGCGGGCACGAGCATCTCCTTCCGACCGCCGCGCTTCACGATGCGGAACGGGACGTGCAAAGTGAGGGTGTCGGGAATCGGCGCGCTGCGGATCATGCGGCCCCTCGGTCGCTGGAAGCCTGCATTTCGCGGTAAAGACTCCCGAGGCCATCGACGCGGAGCCGGATGTTGAGCCCGTCAGGGCCGATGTCCACGCGCTCAACCAGCAGCGCCACGATGCGCGCCTGCTCGGCGAGGAACAGTTCGTCCCACAGCGGGTCGAGCCGGGTCAGGGCTTCGCGGGTGTCGGCCTCGGTGATCTCGCCATCCTGCGCGCGGGCCGCCTTCCAAGTGCCCGCCACAATCTCGGGCTGGCGGAACACGGCCCGCAGCTGGTCGATGACCGCCGCCTCGATCTCGCCCGCGGGAACACGGCCGATGGGACAGGCCCCCGCGCCATGCTTCAGCACAGTCTGGCTGACGTAGTAGCGGTAAAGCCGCCCGCCCTTGCGCGTGTGCGTCGGTGAGAAGGCCGCGCCGTCGGGGCCGTAGAGCAACCCCTTCAGCAGTGCGGGCGTGTCGGCACGGGTGCGGGCGGCGCGCTTGCGGGGGCTCTCAGTCAGGATGGCGTGAACCTTGTCCCACGTCCCGGCGTCGATGATCGCGTCGTGCTCTCCGGGATAGCTCTCGCCCTTGTGGACCGCCTCGCCGATATAGGCGCGGTTCGACAGCATCCGGTAGAGGTACTTCTTGTCGATCCGGTTGCCACGCTGGGTGCGGATGCCGCGCGTGCCGACCTCGCGCGCCAGTTCCGTGCAGGAGCCGATTTCGAGGAACCGGGCGAAGATCCAGCGCACATGACCGGCGGCCTGATCGTCGACAACCAGTTTTCGGTCCTTCACGACATAACCGTAGGGCGGCACGCCCCCCATCCACATGCCCTTCCTGCGGCTGGCGGCGACCTTGTCGCGGATGCGCTCGGCCGTCACCTCGCGCTCGAACTGGGCGAAGGAGAGCAGGATGTTCAGTGTCAGCCGCCCCATGGATGTGGTGGTGTTGAACGACTGCGTCACCGAGACGAAGGTCACGCCATTGCGGTCAAACACCTCGACCAGCTTGGCGAAGTCGGCGAGCGAGCGCGACAGGCGGTCGATCTTGTAGACCACGACGACATCGACCAGCCCGTCCTCGATGTCCTCCAGCAGCAGCTGAAGGCCGGGGCGGTCCAGCGTCCCGCCAGAGATGCCGCCGTCATCATATTGATCGCGGACGAGCACCCAGCCCTCGGACCGCTGGCTGGCGATGAACGCCTCGCAGGCTTCGCGCTGGGCGTGGAGCGAGTTGAACTCTTGCTCCAGCCCTTCCTCGGAGGATTTCCGAGTGTAGACAGCACACCGCAGCTTGCGGACGACCTTCGATTTATCCGGCGGCTTCGTCACTTCCGCCCCTGTGGTTCTTGAGGCCGAAGAACACCCAGCCGTTCCAGCGCGTGCCGGTGATGGCGCGGGCGATGGCCGACAGCGACTTGTAGGGCCGCCCCTGCCATTCGAAGCCGTCGGCGGTGACGGTGACGATCTGCTCGACGCCCTGCCATTCGCGCAGGAGGCGCGTGCCCGTGATGGGGCGGTCGCGGTCCGCGCGGATGCTCCGCTTCGCCCTGTCGCCGCCGTCCAGTTCCTCGCCCAGCCGTTCCAGCCGCCGGATCGTCTCGGGCTTCAGCCCGCCGTACGTCAATTCCTGAATGCGATAGGCTAGACGGGACTCGAGGTAGCGCCGGTTGAATGGCGGTGGTTCGCTGTCGAACAGGTCGCGCCACTGCTGCTTGAGATCGGTAATCGAGGTGGTCTTGAGCGCGGCCAGGCGCACGGGAATGGGGTCATGCATCGTCATGCGGGCCTCCTGTGATCGTCACGATGAAGTCCGCATGGTCTCGGGCGAATGTGTAGTCGAAATTTCTCCTCTACCGAATTGTTTTCACTGTGTTTTATTTCTCTTGATCGAAGACGCAGCAGTCCGGCCGCCAATAGTTCGCAAAGCGCCCGCCTGCGCTCGAGGGACGACATGAGGTTCGGCGGCAGTGGATTGGGACCAGCCTTCAACATGGGACCAGCCCATCGCGACCTGACACTGCGTACCCATTGCCGGAACGAGGTGCGTACCCTGCGAACCCGAAGGTGCGTACCTTGGATGCGAACCCGGAAAAATTCTTTGGTACTAGCGGTTTAGCGGGCAAAGCCACCCCGCATACGTCCATCGCCCGGAAGGACCCGAAGCGGGGGGGAGAGGCCTTGCGGGCTGACTTGGTGGCAATCGTGGCGCTGCTCACCTGTTCATCAGGACGGAGGGTGCTCGCGCACGACATCACCCCTTGCCCCCCATTTTGGTTTCGATACCGCCGCGAGCCGTAAGTGTCCGCCGGTAATGAGCCTCGGCAATTGCCTTGGTAAAGTAGGCCCAGGTCCTGATTTCCTTTGTCCGTGGCCGGCTCGTCCGCTTCCGCAGCGTCGGGAGAATGTCCTTTTGGAGGCTGTATCCCGCTTTCAGCCAACCGATGACCAGGTCGTTCGTGTCAGTGATCATCCGGCGCGATGCTGTGCACAGGCCTGGGCCACATGCATCGAGGCAATGCGCAACAAACTGGTCGGGATGAAAGATTTCCTTTCTTTCAGTTTGATTCCTGAAACTTGCGTCCAATTCCTGCACTGTAGGCGGTACAAATGCTGCACCGTCCGATGTTTTCATGACTCGGCCCACATGGCATGCGCCTCCGAGGACCGCCGGAGGGCGCTTGAAGCGCTCGAATGAGGGTTCGAAGGGAAAGTGATAGCGCGTAGTCTGCATCACGCCTCGCGCCGGTGAACCTCTGCGCTCACGTGCAATAAGCCCCTCACGTTCGAGGATGTTCAGGCAGTTGTTGACGGTGCCCCTCGACACCACCGCTTCATTGGCCAAACGCGCCTGCGAGATGTAACACCCTGTCTCATGGCGGTGATGCAGTGCCAGGCATTCGAGAAGACGTCTGGCGGTTGGCTTGAGCCGCACTTCGCCTTTAGGCAGTCCGTTAAGCCAGATCAACGCTTCCTGACTCATCGATTGCCCTCCTTGCGGACACGGCCCCCCAACCAGTTTTTCACCTCCGAGCGGCGCCAGCCGATGGCGCGTTGGCCAAGCTGCAGGGGAGCGGGGAAACGGCCAGCCGCGACTTCCTCGTAGAGCCAGCTCCGGCTCATCCCGATTACCGCCATGACGCGGCGGAGCCTCCAGATCTCATCGGTCATTGTCGAATTACTTCCAGTCGGATCGTTCACCAACGGACGTAACTGGATCGGACCGGGGCTGTCACACGCAGTAAATCAGGGGGCGTTTCTTGCGTGTCTTGCGGAGCAGGTTCGCACCCTTCAAGAGGGCGAGTTGCTGCCGATACAGCTTGTCAGGGCCCAACAGGAGCAGAGCTGATCGGGACAGGATAAGTACGAGAGAGCAGAACAGGCAGGGCTGAAATGAGGAAGTGCACGAAACGTAACGGTGCATGCAGACCCCATGGTTGGCGGCCGCATCAGCTCATGAAACGCTCAATCGCGCTTTGCCACGCCTGGACGCAAACCATGCCTTCTCGACTGCCGAAAATGAGCGCGGCGGCTGACCGAGTTCCTTCATGGCCTGTGCCACAATTGCGCAGGCACTTCCTTCATTCTCGGAAGCTACATTGCCAACGGCCTTGATGCCATGCTTCTCGACCAACTCTGCTACAACCTGAGCGAGCATCAGGTCAGACAGAACAGTTTTCCGCGTTCGTCCAGGTGGACGGGGACGCATCAGCTTGCCACTCAGGTGGTCGCATACGAACCGACGGAGCGGAACGGACAAACGCTGATCTTCCGCAATTCTTGCAGCTGCATGAAAAGCAAGGGCGTCGAACGCTGCCGGGTCTGCAGAGCATCGGCGACCAAGCTCCTCAAGCTTCTCAAGGTATGCGTGACTCGGAAGAGCACTGGCTCTATCAGGCGCTAGTCCCGACCGCCAGGCATTTGCGAGGTCAACGCTGGCAAGACTTTGACCTTGTCCAGAATGAGGGGGCTCGTCATGATCAAATTCTTGGCAGAATTCCTCGAGATGCTCGAGTATATCCGCCACTCTGCGTTCCAGCACTGGTAAGTCAACCCGACCTACCAACGCGCCCAGATCGACCAGGCGCGCTTTGGCAATTTCGACAAGCTCGGAATGAGAGTTCTGCATGACAGGAACATGCTAGACGACAATGAACCATAATCAACGTGCCTGACCACTACTGGACTGAACTGCCCCGGGTTTAGCGGAGGCTCCAACTCTTGAGAGAATGGAGCCATGACAAAGAAAAGAGTACCGCCCTTTAGCCCCGAGGCCCGCGCCGTGCGGTTGGGATGGTTTTGGATCACCAGGAGGAGCACGGCTCGCAGTGGGCTGCGATTCAGTCGATCGCCGCAAAGATCGGTTGCTCGGGGGAAAGCCAAGCCCGCAGCGGCATCGGCTCCTGGATCGATTATTACAACCGGAAGCGCCCCCACTCGAGCTTCGGCGGCAGGACGCCCGACGAGGTCTATGCTATGGCAGAAATGACGGAGCTATTGGCGGCGTAGAAACCAACCGATCCACCTTAGCCAAGCCGCCAAGCTGTCTCACCAGGCGGGTCCACCTCAGCCTTCCGATCTAAAACCTGCCAGTCCGCTCTCGGCCCAAAGCGGACATTCATCAGCAACCGGCTGCTTGAGGTTTAGATCCTCGTCCTAGCTGCTGCGCTTGATGTTCTCGCTCCTCAGAGAATCAGCCTCGCGAGCATTCTGGACAGTCATAGTCATGTACTAGTTGGCCACCTCGTAGGCCGTTCGAGTGGCCATTGCCAACAGTGGTCAGAGGCGTTCCTACCCGAAGTTACCAGCGGTGACATACGGCGCCTCGTCCGGTGCCCGCACTCTCAACTAACGTCGTGAACAAGCGACTGTGCCCCATTGGAAACAGCCTGCACCGCCTGATGGTGGCTTAGGTGAACACGCTCCTTCATTTGAGCAAGAAACTCCGTTCCCTTGAGCCGATCCATCACTGGCCCCTTAACTTCGGAGAGGTGAAACCGCACGCCCATATCCGCCAGATGGCGGTGGATGGCGCTCAGGCTTTCGAGTGCCGACAGGTCGACGGCGTTGACGGCCGAGCACATCAGGATGACGTCCTTGACCTCTGGCCTTTTCGCCACAAGGTCGAAAACGATGTCCTCCAGATAGCGTGCATTGGCGAAATAGAGGCTCTCATCGACGCGCAGCGAAGCGATGCTGGGCTCAGTCTCGACAGCATGGCGCTCGACATTGCGGTAATGTTCCGTCCCGGGGACGCGCCCGACAACGGCGGCATGGGGGCGGGACGACCGCAGCAGGAAGATCAAGAGAGAGAGGCCGACCCCCAGACCGATGCCCGGCTCCACGCCGAACAGAAGCGTGCCGAAGAGGGTGGCCACGACGGCTGCAAAATCCGCCTTCGAAAAGCTCCAGGCGCGTGTCAGGACAGAAAAGTCGACGAGGCTGAGCACCGCCACGATGATTGTGGCTGCCAAGGTCGCCTTTGGCAGCAGCGCCAGTAACGGCGTCAGCACAAGGGTCGCAGCGGCGATGCCGACCGCCGTAAACGCGCCCGCCGCCGGCGTGGCTGCGCCCGCGTCAAAATTGACGACCGAGCGGGCAAAGCCGCCCGTCACCGGATAGCCGCCGCTGATCGCGGCGGCGGCATTGGCCATGCCGAGCCCGATCAGCTCTTGATCCGGATCGATGCGCTCTCGCCGCTTGGCGGCGAGGGTCTGTGCAACGGAGATGGATTCGACAAACCCCACGACGGAGATCGCGAGAGCTGGAACGATCAGCAGACGAATGGTCTCAAGATCGAAAGTGGGGAGAGAAGGCTGAGGCAGGCCCTGCGGCACCTGCCCGACCAGTGCAACCCCCCTTCCCCCGAGGTCGAACAGGGCAGAAGCGGTCATGGTCAGGCCCACTACGGCGACCGGCCCAGCCCGCACGACAGCGTTGGCCGCCGCCTTACCAAGTCCGCAATGCAGGAGCCAGTTTTTCAGGTCGAGCCGGATCCACAGCAAAAGGCCAAGCGCCAGGGCACCTACTGCCAGCGTGGAGGCGTTGAACTGGTCTAGGCCATCCCAGAGGGACGCAAGCAGATCCGGCAGGGCATGGCCCGCAGTCGGTATGCCGAGCAGGCCGCCGATCTGGCTTATGGCAATGATCAATGCGGAAGCGGTGATGAAGCCGGCCATGACCGGATGCGAAAGGAAGTTGGCGAGAAACCCCAGACGCATCGCGCCCATCGCCACGAGCATTCCGCCTGAGAGCATGGCAAGGATGATCGCGGCGCTGGCATAGTCCGCAGTACCCTCGCTCGCTATCCGGCCCACCGCCGCGGCAGTCATCAACGACACCACCGCCACCGGTCCCACCGCCAGGGAGGTGGACGTCCCGAAGATCGCATAAGCGGCGAGCGGCAGAACCGAGGCGTAGAGACCAACCTCCGGCGGCAGACCGGCCAAGAGCGCATACGCCAGCGACTGCGGTATCAGCATGATGGTGACGATCGCTGCGGCCACCAGATCGCTGACCAGCGTCTGCCGGTTGTATCTCCGGCCCCAGTCGAGGACCGGCAAGTATCGGTGCATGACCCTTAGTCCGGGTAGTGGCAGGCGACGCGATGGGGCTCGCCGACGGATAACTGGGGGATCCGCACCGCGCAGTCGGGACGGCTGCGGAAGCAGCGCGTGTGGAAGCTGCAGCCGGGGGGCGGCGCGCTCGGACTCGGCAGGTCACCCGACAGGATCCGGCGTTTGCCCAGCGAGCGGTTGAAGGGATTGTCGGAGGGCACCGACGACAGCAGCGCCTGCGTATAGGGGTGCCTGGGATTGCTGAACAGGGCATGAGTCACCCCGACCTCAACGATCCGGCCCAGATACATCACGCCGATCCGATCCGCCATGTATTTGACCACCGATAGGTCGTGCGAGATGAACAGGTAGGAGAGCCCCAACTTCTGCTGTAGCGACTTCAGAAGATTGAGCACCTGAGCTTGGATCGACACATCTAGCGCCGAGACGGGCTCATCGAGGATGATCAGTGCCGGATCTAGCGCCAACGCCCGGGCGATACCGATACGCTGTCGCTGCCCACCGGAGAACTGGCTGGGATAGCGATCGGCCTGCTCGGCGGTCAGGCCCACCTGCGCCAACAACTCGAGCACCCGTGCGCGCAGCGCCGGACCTTTTTCAATTCTGTGAATGATCAGCGGCTCGGCGACAATCTCGAACACCGTCCGGCGCCGATTGAGCGAAGCATAAGGGTCCTGGAACACGATCTGTACCTTGCGACACAGCTCGGGGTCAGCCCGGCGCGAGACCCCAACGATGCTGCGGCCTTCGAAGGTGATGTCGCCGCTGCTGGGATTGGCCAAGCCTACCAACAGGGAGCTGACCGTAGACTTGCCGCAGCCCGATTCCCCGACCAGTCCGAAGGTTTCCCCGCGGCCGATCTCGAAATCCACGCCGTCGACAGCCTTGATGTGCCCGCTCACCCGCTGCAGCACGCCCTTGCGGATCGGAAAGTGCTTCTTGAGCCCGGAGACGCGCAGCAGCGGTTCACTCGGGCCGGCGGAGGCGATTGCGGCGCTCATGGCGCGTCTCCTTGAAGGATCATTTGGTCCACGAGCTCCTCGGCGAAGTGACACGCCGCCGCATGACCGACCGTGATTTCGCGCAGCTGAGGATCCTCGCGCGTACAAGCGGCGCGTCCCGCCGAGAGCTTGCACCGCGGCCGAAAGCTGCAGCCGGGTGGCAGGTTGGACAATCGCGGCGGCTCCCCGCCCAAGGCCTCGAGCGCGGCATCGGGGTCGCCATCGACGCGCGGTATGCTGGACAGCAGTGCGCGGGTATAGGGATGGCGCGGCTCGCGGAAAACGTCGTAGACGCTGCCCGATTCCACGATGCGGCCGGCATACATTACCAAGACTCGGTCGGCGGTCTCGGCCACCAGGCCCATGTCGTGCGTGATCAGCAGCAGCGCCGCCCCCGACTTGGCCACTGCCGCGCGCATGACGTCCATGACTTGCGCCTGGATAGTCACGTCGAGCGCGGTGGTCGGCTCGTCGGCCACGATGACGCGGGGTTGGTTAGCGAGTGCTATGGCGATCAGGATACGCTGGCGCATGCCGCCCGAAAGCTGATGGGGATAGGCGTCGAGCCGTTCGGCGGCGGCTGGAATACCGACCAGCTTGAGCAGGTCGACCGCTTCTGCCCGTAGCTGCGAGCGTCCGAGTCCCTCACGATGCGCAGAAATCACCTCACTGATCTGCTCACCGATGGTCAGCACCGGATTTAGCGAAGTCATAGGGTCTTGGAAAACCATGGCGATGCGGTCCCCGCGCAGTGCGGCGAAGTCGCGCTCCGACAGGCTGATCAGGTCCGCACCGTCAAGGGCGATACGTCCAGAGGCGATCCGCACCGGATCGGCGTGCAGCCCCAAAAGCGTAAGCGCGGTCAGCGTCTTGCCGGAGCCAGACTCCCCGACGATGCACACGGTCTCCCCCGGCTGCACCTGGAAGCTGACGCCCCGCACGACGTCGAACCCGGTTGCTTTGCTGCCAATGCGAACCACCAGTCCCTGGACGTCGAGGAGCGGTTGCGGCGAATTTGCGAGCATTGCCATCGTCCTATCTCTGTTTACTGGTGGGGTTGAGGCTCTTTTGCAGCGCGTCGGTGAAGAAGTTGAGACCGAGCACCAGTACGAACAGGACGAGGCCGGGAGCGATGGAATAGAACGGCGCCGCTCCCAGATAATCCCGGCTTTTGCTCAACATCGAGCCCAGCGAGGCGGTCGGCGCCTGCACCCCCAGTCCCAGGAATGAAAGCGAAGCCTCGAGCAGCACCGCATGGCCCACGGCCGCCGAAATCTGGGTGATCACCACACCGATGGAGTTGGGCATAATGTGATAGAACAGAATGCGGCCCATCGAGGCGCCCTGCACCTGGGCGGCCTTGACGTATTCAAGGCTGCGCTCTTTCAGCACTGCCGAACGCATGAGCCTGGCAAAGACCGGGATATTGAGGAAGGCGATGGCGATGCACACCTGGACCAGGCCCGGCCCGAGGACAGCAACCGCAACGATACCGAGCAGGATCCCGGGATAGGCCAGAATCACGTCGCAGGCCCGCATGATGAGGGCGTCGACCTTATTGCCAAAGGTCGCCGAGACCATACCGAGCAGGATGCCGATTGCAGCACCCGCCGACACGCTGGCTACGCCTGCGAGCAGGGACACGCGCGTGCCGTGAATGACGCGGCTGAGAATGTCGCGAGAGAGTTCGTCAGCACCCAGCAGGTGCCCGCCAGTACCGGGTGCTGCAAGACGCATTCCGGAAAACTGCATATCCGGGTCGAACGGCGCGAGCCAGGGGGCGAACAGCCCAATCGCCGCAACTAGAGCCACCAGGGCGGCACCGAACGCGCCCAGCGGATGAGCCGCCATGGCATCAAGGGCCCTGTCGCGCAAGGTCGCGAGGCCCATCAGGGAGGGGGTCTGGCTCACTTGTTGTCCTCAATGGCATAGCGGATGCGGGGATCGACAGCGGCATAGAGCAGATCGACGATGAGATTGATGGCGAGGAAGAACACGACGAGCAGCACCAGCACGCCTTGCACCACGCCATAGTCACGGTTGATGATTGATTGCACCAGCAGGCGGCCGACGCCGGGCCAGGCGAACAGGGATTCGATCACTACGGCACCGCCCAGCATGCGGCCGAACAGGATACCCATCATGGTAATGACGGGCACCAGCGAGTTCCTCAGGATGTGCCTAAAGATGATCCGGAGCGGATTCAGGCCTTTGGCGCGGGCGGTGCGCACGAAGTCCTCGCCGAGCGTTTCGATCACGGCGCTGCGGGTGAAGCGGGCCAGCACCGCCGTGCCGGTCAGAGCGAGCGTCGCCGACGGTAGCACCAACGAGAGATAAAACCCCGCCGGGTTGTCGAACAGGCTTTCGAACCCGCCGGGCGGCAGCCAGCCGAGGCTGACCGAGAACAACAGGATGGCCAGCATGCCGAACCAGAAATCGGGCAGTGCTATGGCAACGGCTGTGCCCCCGGAGACCATCCAGTCCGGCCAGCGGCCATTGCGCAGTCCGGCGACAAGGCCGGCCGGAACGCCGATTGCAACTGCGATCAACAACGCCATGCCGGCGAGCAGCAGAGATTGCGGCACGCGGCTGAGAATCAGCGTCCCGACATCCAGGTGGTAGATGTAGGACTTACCCAAATTGCCCTGGAGCAGTTGCCCCAGCCAGGCCAAGTACTGGACCGGCAGGGGCTGATCGAGACCATAGGCCCGCCTAACCGCGGCGACGACCTCTTCGCTGGCGTCGGGTCCGGCTATGACATCGGCCGCGTCCCCCGGAAGGGAACGGACGACGGCAAACACCAGTATGCTCGAGACCAACAGCACGGGTAGCCATTGCAGAAGCCGGCGAAGCACATAGGTCGTCATGGGTGCGTCCTACTCGAACGTTGCCGTTGCCAGGATCGGCATGCCGTCCAGGTTGAAGGTCACATTGTCGATGCGGTTGGATGAAACCCAACGGATCGGCAGGCTGGCGACCGGCAGGATCCAAGCTTCCGACAGCAGGAAGTCATTGATCCGAGTCCACGCGGCCGCCGAATTGTCTTCGGAGGTGCGCACGCCGGTAACGGTGGCCACGTCGGCCGCGTATTGCTCCGAGTCAAAGCCGGACGGATTGTCGATCGGCCGGAACGGCACCGCGGTCAGCAGCAGGGTCTCAGGGGATCGCCCGCCGCGGGCATAGGTGTGGGCTTCCAACTCGAACTCGCCGGCGCGATAGCGCTGCGTGACGGCCGCCTCCGACAGATCGACGATATTGGCGTTGAGCCCGATCTGGCTGAGCGAATACTGCACGATCTGCGCCATGCCGCCCAGTTCGGGCACCGCCTGTGCAAAGCTCAGCAGCTCGATATTGGTGCCCGAAAGGCCGGCTTCCTCGACCAGTTTGCGGGCGGCCTCAAGATCATAGCGGCAGGCCTGCTCGTAGTTTGCAAGCTGGGCTGTCGCCCGTTCCGTCCACGGCAGGCACTTCAGCACCGCGCCCTCACCGATCACATCAGCGGCGATACGGGAGCGGTCCAGCGCTAGGTTGATCGCCTGACGCAGTTCCGGCGTCGCCATCGCCCCGGCCTTGACGTTGATCAGCATGTCGAGCACGCGGCCCTCGGGGGCGGCGATGCCGGCCCTGAGCTTGCTGTCGCCCGCCACCTGGTCGATGGCTTCGCGGCTGGCGACCGGCAGAAAATCGATCGCGCCGCTCTTGAGCTGCGCGACCGCCGATTGCGCGTCGGGAACGATGCGAATCTCGATGCGCTCGGCTTCGGGCGCCTCTCCCCAATAATCGGCATTGCGTGCAAAGCGGGTGGATTGACCGGGCTCGTGACCATCCAGGCGGTACGGGCCGGTCCCGTTACCTGCAGTCTTGATGCTGTCCGGCTGCGTAGCATCGATTACGAAGATGAGATCCAGGAGGTCGATGATCGCCTCTTGGCTACCGGTCACCGTGAATAGGACAGTGTGGTCGTCGGGCGTCTCGATGCTCTCGATGAGGCGGGCGAGCGGCAGCACGTTGGCGCCGACCTCCGGGGTCTTGGCGTATTGAAAGCTGAAGGCGACATCGGCGGAAGTCATCGGCCGGCCGTCGTGGAAGCGAACGTCTTCGCGAAGCTTGACGGTGAGCTGGCGGCCATCCTCGGACCATGACCAGTCCGTCGCCAGTTCAGGCTTTGCCTGGCCGTCGCTGCCGATCCGCAGGAGCGAATTGTAGAGCAGGAAAGTGGATACGTACGAGCCGATCCGCAGCTCGGTTGGATCAAAGGACGTCAGATCGGTGGTCTGACCGACGCGGATCACTGCGTCTTGCGCCAGCGCCGGGGTGGCGGCGCCCAAAGCTGCCAGGCTTATGGCTCCAGCCACGGCGAGCGCGCGAAAAGTATGCTTCATGAGTTTTCTCCTCCTAGTAGTTGTTCAGGCAGAGTCGGCCCAGCCGTCGGGGCAGTTGCCTGCAACCGCTCCCGACAGCCGCGGCGAACCCTTTTGCGTTAGTTCACGAGGTTGAATTCCCGGATTGTGGCGAGCCGCTGGGCCTGGGTGTTACGCAGGGCGTCAAAGATCCCTTGGGCGGTTTCCTCGAGCGTGCGCTGGCACACGGTGATGGCAGCGTTCTGGACTGTCGCCTTATCCACGGTTTCGATCCACTCGGCCGGAATGCCCTCGACGCCGGACAGGGCGCCGGAAAGGCCGGCCGCAATTGCGGTGGTGCAGTCGGTATCGCGGGCGAAGTTGATCCCATAGAGGATCGACTGCTTGACGTCGCCCTTGGTCAGGATGGTGATCGCCATGCCCCGCGACACGACTTCTTCGCCCGAGCTCTTCAGTTCCCCATACCTGTAGATGAAGAAATCATTGATCTTGCGGCGGGCCGCGACCATGTCCTCGGCCTGTTCGGCGATGGTGAACACCGCCTCGAAATCGGCGCGCACGAACCGGTCGAGATGCTCCAGGGCGGTGCGGATGACTGCATCAAGCGTGGCCGATGGGCGCATCGCTTCGGCGATCGCAGCGGTGTAGGCGGCTGCCACCTGCAGGCCGGTACCGTGCTGCTGATGGTAAATGCTGCCGATTTGGTAGACATCGTCGATCGCCTGTGCCGGATCGCCCGCGTTGACCAATCCCAGCGGATGGCACGAGCGCGCAAAGGTGACGATCTGCGGCCATAGGCTAAAGAGGCCAATATGGCTCGGATGCATGCCAGCCTTCAACATGTCGTAATATTGCTTGTCGCTGTAGTGCAGCGCATAACCGAAGTGCTCGTCGCGGATGTTGCGCAACCAGCTCTGCGCCAGATCGCCGACATTGATGCGGCGGCCCTTGACGATGATCGCGTCGGCGATCAGCTTCTGGCGCTCAATGCCGTCCTCGGTCGAGCCGGCTGGAAACTCGTACTGCTTCTTGAGCGTGAGGGGTCCGTGCGGCCAGCGGAACTCCTTTGCATTCTGGGTGATGCCTCGCATGTCGTCGAGGAAGCCGTAGCGGCTCTCGCTTTCCTCGATGGGCAGGTGCTCGGTGGGCATCGCCATGGACGAGCCGATGCGGGATCCGGCGATGCAGCCGAAAATCTTGCTGAAAGTCGATGCGGTCATGATCGTCTCCTTACTGGGCGCCGGCAAGGCTGCCATCCAGGCGGTTGAGCTTTTCGACGCGGCGGCGGAACTCTGGCGCCGTGCTGAATGTGGCTTTAAGAAAGGTGCTGACCATTTCCTGCGCGATGGTCTTGCCGATGATCTGGGCGCCGATGCACATCACGTTGACATCGTCGTGCTCCACGCATTGGCGGGCGGTGTAGACGTCATGGCAGACGGAGGCGCGGATCCCGCTCACCTTGTTGCAGGCGATGGCTGCACCTACGCCTGTGCCGCAGACCATGACAGCGCGCTCGACGCGCCCGTCCCTGATCGCAGCGCAAACGGCTGCGGCGATGTCGGGAAAGTCGACCGGCTGCTCGTCGAAAGAGCCGAGGTCGAGCACGTCGTGGCCGTTCTGACGGAGCCAATCCGCAATAAAAGGCTTCAGCGAAAAGCCGGCATGATCGCCGCCAATGGCAATTTTCATTACTTGCTCCAGATTATTGATTAAGAGTGGATAGCCGCAATACAGCCGCCCGATCCGGAAAAGACCGAGCCGCACCCCGCTCCTGTGTCGAAAGGGCCGCCGCTGCATTGGCGAAGGCGACGGCGGCCAAGAGATCACGCTTCTCTGTCCACGCCGCTGCAAATGCGCCCGCGAACATGTCGCCGGCTCCCGTCGTATCGATGGCGGCGACCGACGGGGCCGAAATGGACTGGACAGCGTCGGGCGTCACGACCAGCACACCCTCTGCGCCGCGCTTGGCCAGCACACATTTGACGCCGTCCCGCAACAGGCTGCGCGCGGCATCCGCCACCGCATCGCGTCCGTCGATGGACAGACCAGTCAGAGCCGCCAGTTCGGTGAGATTAGGTGTCAGAAAGGCAACGTCGTGTAGCCAGGAGCGTCGCACCGCTGCTGCCGGTGCCGGGTCGAGCAGTACCGGCACGCCCCGGGCAACGGCCATGGCGATGGCCTCTTCCACCACATCGGCTTCGATTTCACACTGCACGACCAGGAGATCTGCCGCGTCAAACGCAGCGGCCATCGTGCGTAGGACATCTGGGGTAAGCGCGTGATTGGCTCCGGCGTGCACGACGATGGAATTTTCCCCTCCGGGGAAACTGAGAATAGCGGCTTCGCCGGTGAGATGGTCCGGCGAGACGAGGACACCCTCGATGTCGACACCAAGCGCCCGCAGATGCGCCAGTAGCGCCCGCCCCGGCTCGTCGGCGCCGACCGCGCCGATCATCGCCACCCGGCCACCGGACTTGGCCGCGGCAGCAGCCTGGTTGGCTCCCTTGCCGCCCAGGCCCTTGTGAACGGATTCAGCCGCCAAGGTTTCGCCTAACAGGAGCGTTCGCGCCAGTACTAATGAAGTGTCGGCGTTGAGGCTACCGACGACGAGGATACGTCTCGATGCAAGTCGGCTCATTCAGCGCCCTCGCGGTTCGGTAGGGCACTGCTCCGGATCTGAGCGCCGATGGCAAAGTGCCGCCGCAGGACTGCGTCGGCCGCGTCGGCATCTCGCGCCTCGATAGCCTCGAGGATCTCCACATGCGCCTGTTCGATGTCGCGATTGATCCCTTCTACCGTGGCGACCTCGCGGCGACGGTTAAGGTGGGACCGCAGCAGCAGGTCAGAAATCACGGAATAAATGCTGATTAGGGTATCGGACCGGCTGGCCTGTACAATCAGGCGATGGAACTCGAAGTCTGCACGGGCCCCGGCGACCGGGTCGCCAATGGTTGCGCGAATGTCATCGATGCCGCCAGCAAGTTGGATAAAGTCGATCGAAGTTGCCCGCGCGCAGGCCAGTCGGATTGCCTGACATTCAATTGCCACGCGCGCTTCCATAACGTCGTCCACTGCACGGGCGTGGTGAGCAAGACCGATGCTGAAGAACTCGCCCAAAGCGGTGGCGTCCGGCTGACGAATGACCGTACCGACGCCGTGTTGGATCTCTACGGCGCCGATGATTGCCAATGCCCTGAGCGCTTCGCGCACGACGGGGCGGCTGACATTGAGCCGCAGCGCCAACTCGCGTTCAGGCAACAGCATGTCACCCTCCTTCAGATGCCCATGAATGAGCTGCTCCTTAAGGAACGATACGACGCGGTCGTATCCGGAGGCCTGCTGGTCGCTGTCGCGCTTGATTGAGAACTCAGATATCATGCCGCGATAATACCGTGGTATTACCACGACCGTCAAGTGGTTCACGGCGCGGCTCGTCTACACGTTCAGGATGAGTGAGGTGGACCCGCCTGGTGAGACAGCTTGGCGGCTTGGCTAAGGTGGATCGGTTGGTTTCTACGCCGCCAATAGCTCCGTCATTTCTGCCATAGCATGGACCTCGTCGGGCGTCCTGCCGCCGAAGCTCGAGTGGGGGCGCTTCCGGTTGTAATAATCGATCCAGGAGCCGATGCCGCTGCGGGCTTGGCTTCCGGTCTCGAAGGCGCTGAGGAAGACGCATTCGTATTTGAGGCTGCGCCATAGCCGCTCGATGAAGACGTTGTCCATCCAGCGGCCGCGCCCGTCCATGGAGATTCGGATGCCGGCACCCTTCAGCGTCGTGGTGAAGGCGAAGCCGGTGAACTGGCTCCCCTGGTCAGTATTGAAGATATCGGGCCTGCCGTGGTGGGCGATCGCCTCTTCGAGGGCGGCAACGCAGAAGTCGGCATCCATCGTGTTCGACAATCGCCAGGTCAGCACCTTGCGGCTGAACCAGTCCATGATGGCGACGAGATAGAGAAAGCCGCGTCGCATCGGGATATAGGTCACATCGGCACACCAGACCTGATCGGGCCGCTCGATCGCCAGATGCCGCAGCAGGTAGGGATAGATGCGGCGCTGCGGATGCGGCTCGCTGGTCTTGGGGGCCTGGTAGATCGGTGACAGGCCTATTCTGCCCATCAGCCGCCGGACACGCTTGCGGCCCACGCACCAGCCCTGACGGCGCAGATGCCGTGCCATCGGTCGCGAGCCATACCAGGGCATTTCCATGAACGCCTCGTCGATGACGCGCATCAGTTCCAGGTTCTGCGGGCTCTCGCCCGCCGGCTGTCGATAGAACGACGCGCGCGAGATCGCCGCGGATCGCCTCAAGCGCGACCTTGGCCTTGAAATCGGCCGAGAACCGTCTGCGTGTCTTCATGCTGGATCGTCCTTGTCATCGGAAAATCCACCTTATGCCCCTGTCTCAAAAACCGGCACCACCTCATTCAGTGCCCGCCAAATCTTGATTGATTTAGGACATGTAGTTGGTACACTAGTCGGATCGATAGCGGTTAAATTCCTGAGGAATTCTGGGTTTTTGGGGATATGTCGGCAGAGTCCCTCTCTCCGCCACTTGCCCCTGCGAAAGCGTTCTCCCGATCCGGCTTCCGCCGGCTTTCCCGTTGTTTTGCAGGGTTATGCGGCTGGGGCTGAGCACTGGTCCCGGCGGCGAGAGGCCCAACATCGCTCTCTCCGGGCCGATATTCTCCGGACCTGTTGCCTGCTCGGATTCAGTAAAGTTCTGCAAGCCATTGGTTGAAATGAGTATTCCAGAGGCGGGCTGAGCACTTCGACGGGGGTCGCGTTTGTAGAATGGAACCGGGATCGAACCGCAGTCTGATCCCTAGCTAGCCAAGGCGGAACGCGGGTTTTGCCAGCATCCTGACGGCGATGGCGCGCGCCCGCGCCGCGACCAGCCGCGCCACGATGCGCTGCTATTCGGCGAGGGGTGGAACCTCGATCCACATGTCGAAAAACGCGGCCTCTTTCAGCCGGACCCGGTTTGTCGAGCCCTCGCTGGAACGGCGGCACAGGTCGATGAACGCGTCAGTTCTGGAATACCACAGGAAATAGCTGGGCAAGACGGCTTCTGCGTCGATGTCCAAGCCCGGGAAATCGTTGCTGACGAGCGCGCCGTCGAGTTCGTCAGGCACGATGCCATACGCACCGTGCCGGGCGTCGATCCGCGATAACAGAAACTGCCCCGCGCGCGGCCTGATTTGCCGGCTTGCCGCTATCTCCGCGCCAAGGGCTTCGCCGCGCAGCGTCAGCCCCTTGCCCTAAAGGCGCGCGGTAATCTGCTTGTACCGCTCGTCGGGTCGGGTTTCGATCCAGTCATCCGAAAATCGTTATGGAAGACGGTGCACCTTCCAAGCGCTGGAAGGTCAAGAGCAATCGCTTCAGCGCTGGAACGCCCGTTCGTGCGGGAAACTGCCCTTTTCAAGATACACGTCTTCCGCCTCGGTGGATCTGCGGCCAAGAACGCGATTGCGATGAGGGTGACGACCGAAAGCTTCGATCACTTCTTTTACGTCCCGTGCCTGTTTCACCAGTGATTGGTAGATTGGCTGTAATTGCTCTGGTGCTTCTGCAGCGATCTCCTCGCGCAGCCCGATGAGGCGATTGATGCGTGCAAGGTGATCCGGCCCTTCGCAATGGCCGAGCGGCAGGCCATGAACGATCTTAAACCACGGGGTTGGCAAGGCGGCATAGTGACCATTCGCCAACCCGTCCAGCGACAGCTTCAATGCTGCCGGGTCCTGCGCGAAGGCGCGCGGACTGCCGCGCCACACCGAGCGCGAAAACTGATCGAGCAGGATGATGAGCGCCAGCCTGCCTTGAGGATAGACGGCCCAATGATCGAGACTGCCAGAAGCAACCTGTGCGGTAATATCGGAAAAGTGGGCAATAACGTCGCCGTCCGCGCCGCCTCGCATCCGCCAGCGCCAGTGTTTTTGGTGGGCGTCTGGGGCGATTGCCGCAGAGTGTCCCTCGGGGAACCAGAACTGAAGAATCTCGGCCCAGGGTTGCTTGTGGGATTGGGTATTCATGTCCGCATCTCCGTCAAATCATTGCTGCCGCTTTTTGTACCTTATCGAAAGTTCCACCCCCGCGCCGATGGGCACAGGGGTGGTTCGTCATGAAGAACGGTCAGGTTGTGGCGCCTGCCGTTACGGGGGAGGACGATTTCTCCGGGCTGATGGCAACATGCCTCGCTGCCTTTGGTACCCGCAGCAGCCGCATGCCATTGGCGATGACGACCAGCACCGACAATTGGTGCACGAGCATCCCGCCCGCCATGTGAATCTCACCCGAAAACACCCCGGCAAGCAGTCCGGCGACGGTAAACAATGCGATCAACAGATTCTGACGCATATTGCCAAGTGTCGCACGCGAGATCGCCATGGCTTCGGGGATCTTGCCAAGATCGTCCTTGAGAAGCGCAATGTCAGCGGTCTCGATGGCAACGTCGCTGCCGGCGACACCCATGGCAATGCTGGTGTCAGCAGCCGCCAGGGCCGGCGCATCATTGATGCCGTCGCCGACCATGGCGACATGGGCGCCATCGGCCTTCATCTTCCGGATCAGTTCTAGCTTGTCCTCGGGCATCAGGCCGGCATGGACTTCATCGATGCCGACCTCGCGCGCAATCGCTTGCGCCGCGCCCTCCTGGTCGCCGGTCAGCATGACGACGCGCTTTATGCCGATCTGACGCAGGCGGGCAATGGCATCCTTGGCACCCTCGCGGGCCATGTCGGACATGCCCAGCAACCCGATCAGCCTGCCATCAGCTGCAACCATGATCGGCGTCTGTCCGGCCTTGAGCAGCCGCTCCAGCCCGGCTTCACCTTCCGCGCCGAGCGGGATGCCCAGCTTTTCCATGAGGCGGCGGTTGCCAGCTGCGACGTCACGCCCCTCGATGCGCGCACTGATGCCCATTCCGGCATGTTCGTCCAGCATTTCAGGCGTGGACAGCGGCCCTTGCTTGCGCCCGGCCTCGACGATGGGGCGGCCAAGTGGATGGTCCGATCCAGCTTCGGCAGTAGCGGCAAGGCGCAGCAACTCGTCCTCGCCCATGCCGTCAAGCGCGATCACGGTTGCCAGACGGGGCTTACCTTCCGTCAGCGTGCCGGTCTTGTCGAGGGCCAGCGTGTCGATTGCTCCAGCACTTTCCAGATGCTGGCCGCCCTTGACCAGGATGCCGCTTCGAGCCGCCCGGCCGATGCCGGCGACAATCGACACCGGCGTCGAGATCACCAGCGCGCCGGGGCAACCAACGACCAGCAGGGTCAGTGCCAGCCTGATGTCCTGGGTGAAGGCGAAGGCAAGAACCGCAAGCCCGATGATCGAGGGTGTATACCATTGCGCGAAACGCTCGATCATGCGCTGGCTGGGCGCCTTTTCCTCCTGCGCTTCCTCGACGCGCTGGATGATGCGCGCAAGCGTGGTGTCTGCGCCGACATTGGTGGCGCGAATGCGCAGGAGACCATTTTCGGCGATGGTCCCGGCATGGACGCGGCTGCCCCGCGCCTTTTCGGCCGGCATTGGCTCGCCGGTGATGGCGGCCTCGGAGACGGCGGCGGTACCCTCGGTTACCTCACCGTCGACCGGGATGCGCTGGCCTGCCTTGGCCAGCACGATCTCGCCCGGCTGCACTTCATGGGCCGGTATGTCGACCGGCTGACCATTGCGCAGGACGGTGGCGGTAGCAGGCGCGGCGTCCAGCAGTTCCTTCAATGCGCCGCGGGTCTGACCCATGGTCCGCACCTCGAGCCATGCACCGAACATGAAGAGGAAGGTGACGGCGGCCGATTCCCAGACTTCGCCAATCACCAGTGCGCCGACAGCAGCAACGGTGACAAGGAGCTCGATGCTCAGATGTTTGACCCGTAACGCCCGCCAAGCGCGCACGGCAATGTCGGAACCAGCCAGTAGGGCGGCGGCGACCATCAAGGCGGACCACAGCCCGATCATGCCAAAGCCATAGCGCGCAAGAAGACCGGTGGCGATCAGTCCGCCACTGCCCACAGTCAGCCAGAAGCGCCGGCGCGCCGGGTGCGCAAAGGCGTTTCTGATCTTCATGACACCGCTCATCTCAACTCTCCTTTTCATCTTCCACAAAATGAACCGGCCGCGCGGTTCTTCGACGCGGCCGGTGGGTGGTTTGGTCAGAAGGCCGATGGCCTTGCCTCATAGCCGGTGCTCCTGATCGCCTCGACCAGCGCCTCGACGCTCGACTGGCTGGGATCGTGCTCAACCTCGATCTTGCCGGTGTTGAACCGCACAGCGGCCTTCGCAACGCCAGGCAGGGCATTCAGCGCCTTTTCGATCTTCGGCACGCAGGACGGGCAGGAAAGCTCATCGCTGCGCAGGATGGTTTTCATCGCTTGGGACATGACTTTTCTCCTTTCAGCTCCGGCCAGCCGGTGATGCTGGCCCTCGCTTCAAGAGTTAGTCTGTGCGAGACTGCATTTTGATTGGCAGAAACAGCAAAGGCTTCTTGCATGGATGCAAGGGCGCAAAATTGGGATGACCTGCGCTACTTCCTGGCAGTGGCCAAGACCGGGTCACTTTCTGGTGCTGCACGAAGGCTTGGCGTGAACCACTCGACCGTGTTTCGCCGGATTGGCGCATTTGAAGAAGGACTTGGCGTCCGCCTGTTTGAACGCCTGCCAAATGGCTATCTGCTCACCCAGGCGGGGGAGGCAATGCAGGAAGGTGCGCTGCGGGTCGAGGATGAAATAGCCAGCCTGAGCCGCAAGGTAACGGGACAGGATCTGCGGCTCAGCGGGACCATCCGCGTCACCACCCTCGACATGCTGGCTTTCGGTTTGCTGCCCCGTCACCTTGCCAAATTCAGAACCGACTATCCTGGCATTGAGGTTGAACTGATCGTTGGCAATGCAGCGCTTAACCTGAACCGGCGCGAGGCCGACATAGCGCTGCGGGTGGGCAATGCGCCGCCCGAGACATTGGTTGGCCGGCGTGTCGGGCGCCTCGTCTTCGCGATCTACGCAAGCAAGACCTATCTTGCGGGCAAATCCGCAGTCGAGCTTGCGGCGCATGACTGGGTCGGCTTCGATACCGAGCACGCCGCGCTTACCCGTCGCTTTGGCGCCTTCCTGCCCTCGGCCGAACCGCTCTTTCGGACAAATTCTATTGCCGCCGCCATCGCCGCCACAAAGGCTGGGATTGGATTGGCGCCATTACCTTGTGGACTTGCCGATCTCGAAGCTGATCTTGTGCGTGTTGCCGCGCTGCCGGGAGATTTCACGCTCGATCTGTGGCTTCTGACCCATGAGGATCTGCGCCAGACGGCACGGATTCGCGCATTTCTTGATTTCCTGGCCGGAGAATTGGCAAGGGAAGCGCCATTGCTGAAAGGAAACGGTCGTGACGGGCCCGCTTCATCAATGCAGAACGACCCCATGAATGCCGAGGCTCGTGCCTCGGCCACGAGGAGATGATGTGAAACGCCTGTTGCAGACCGATCGTTCTTCCTTGCTGACGGTGCTCACCGTCTTCGGAATGGTGCTGGCAACGCTAGCGCTATGGCCGCTGGACGGCTCCCTTGCGGCATCCGCTTCCGTGACGGGTCTTTCGCTTGTTTATCTGGCTGGCGGTCTGCCCGTGGGCTGGCGGGCGGCCGTCACCTTGTGGCAAGAGCGCGTTCTCGACATCGACCTCCTGATGGTGGTTGCGGCCGTCGCTGCGGCAGTGGTCGGTGCTCCTTTTGAAGGTGCGGTTCTGCTGACGCTGTTCAGCATTTCCACCACGCTGGAGGAACGGGCGCTCGGCCGTGCACGCCGCGCCATCGAGGCACTCATGGAACTTCGACCCGAAACGGCCCTTCGAAAGGCACCGGATGGTTCAGTGACGGAAGTTGCTGCAGTCGACCTTGGCGTAGGCGATGTCGTGGTGCTGCGGCCCGGCGCGCGCGTGCCGGCGGACGGTCTGATCGTCAGCGGGCGCGGCTCTCTAGATGAAGCAAACATTACCGGCGAGTCGATGCCGGTCGCCAGGGAACCTGGCGCACAGGTCTTTGAGGCAACGGTCAATCTCGATGGCGTGCTTGAGGTCGCAGTGACCAAGACGGTCGAGGAAAGCACGATTGCCCGCATGATCGCCCTTGTGACGGAGGCGCAGGCGGCCAGGGCCCCGTCCGAACGCTTCAGCGCCTGGTTCGGCCAACGCTATACGGTCGCGGTGATGGCAGGGGCTGTCCTGGCCTTTGCTGCCTTCTACTGGCTCGGGCGCGACTGGGAAGAAGCACTCTATCGCTCGGCGACATTGCTGGTGGCGGCCAGTCCTTGTGCCATTGTCATTTCTGTTCCTGCTGCAATTCTGTCTGCCCTTTCTGCTGCCGCACGTGGCGGTGTGTTGTTCAAGGGTGGCGGCGCACTTGAAACCCTCGCTGCCGTCGACACTTTCGCCTTCGACAAGACTGGAACGTTGACGACCGGGAAGGCAACCGTCACTGCGGTTGTCGCGCTTGACGGTGATGAGCAGGGCTTTCTGTCGTTGCTCGCAGGGCTTGAAGCCCATTCCGAGCATCACAGCGCAGCGGCAATTCGGCAGGAAGCTGAAGATCGCGATATTGAACCGTCAATTGTCGTAAATGTTGCAGCCCGACCAAGCGCCGGCATTGTCGGCGAGTGGGGCGATGAGCAGGTCTGGGCCGGCAATCCACGCCTTGCTGCACAGATGAAGGCTGCGATCGACCACCCCGCCTTGAAATCGCTGGCTGCTGACACTCAGACCGTCATTTATCTGGGGCGCGGCGCGCAGGTGCTAGGGGCGGTCACGATTGCCGACCAGATTCGCCCGACCTCAGTTCGCGCCCTTGCGGCATTGAGGCAAAGCGGGGTCGCCACCATCGTTATGATGACGGGTGACAGATTGCCCGTCGCGCAGCGGATCGGTGCTGAACTTGGATTGAAGCCCACGGAAATCCATGCCGACATGCTGCCTGAAGACAAGGTGCGGATGGTGAGCGAACTGACGGCGGACGGGAAGATCGCATTTGTCGGTGATGGCGTCAACGATGCGGCGGCGCTGGCTCGTGCCGATGTTGGCATTGCCATGGGGGCGGCAGGGTCGGACGTCGCATTGCAGGCTGCCGACGTGGCGCTGCTATCGGAGGACATGGGACGGCTGGCGGATGCGCATCGACTTGCCCGCCACGCAGCGACAATTATTCGGCAAAACCTCGTCTTTGCCATGGGCGCCATGGCGATCCTCGTCACCGGCGGGCTATTTTTCGAACTGCCCCTGCCACTTGCCGTGATCGGCCACGAAGGTGGAACAGTTCTGGTCGTACTCAATGGCTTGCGCTTACTGAGGGATCCCATTCGCCGGGACGGAACGAAAACAGCGCCAAACACCTCTGTTCCTGCGAGTTCGAGCCAGCCCATTCCGCGAGAGGCCTATAGGAGAAAGGTGCCGAGGCGAGCAGGTTGATAGAACTTGGAATGGAGAAGGTTGGATATCAGGCCCATCCCCTCCGCCACTTCCTTTCAAAATCGTGTTTATTTTCAAAGAATTGGTGTGCCGTCGCCGACGCTACCCTAAGGTTTACCCTAAAGGTGCGGTTCAGGTAGATGTGCGGTATGCCCTCTCCCACCGTGGATTCCACCAAGTTTAGGTCGATTCCATCTCGCCGAGGTGGTGTTTATATATTTCTAGTTTGCCGAAGGGCACCTGCTTGTCCCTTGTGGGGAACACCTCAAGTGCAGCTAAGACGCTGAATCGGTTTGAACGCGCCAGCGCACGGACAGACTAAATCCAGCGTTGGCTACCGCTAGAAACTGCAACTATGGGCGTCTCCTGCGTAAATGCTGCTCGCGTGCGCCCCTATATCACCTCTGCTTAGCGAAGTGCGAACTCTGCGATCAGAGCGGGCCGAGAGGCCAGAAGCATTTCAAGATGGCTGTCGGCCCACATCTCGATCTTTAGCGCTCTATCCGACTGCGCCTGCTTTTCGATGAGCTGAACCGCGTCCGTACTAAATCGTCCGGTGGTGGCGATGGTTAGCACGTCTACACGGGGCGGCTCCCAGAGCGTCATTTGTTCCTTGAGTGTCGCTACTTCCGCTGCATTCACTGTCTTGGACTGCCAATGCTTGCATTGGATGATGACACGGCTCCGTATCTGCCCCGACAGCCCGTCGCGAGTGACGCGCATGACCGATAGGTCACGGCCACGATCAGGTGCGCGGGTTGGAGTAAGCCATTCAGGGTTCTCGTAACCCGGCTCGCTGGCGATTAGCGCGAACATCAGCCGTTCAAATGTATCGTCGGTCAGCGCGCTCCAATTGAGTTTGATTGGGATTGGACCCGAAGGGGCGCTAGCCACAAGTTCTCCTAAATCGGCAACAGCAACCGGGATCGCTTCGTTCTGACCATAGAAGCTTGCTCGCAGGCTCGCCTTCGCGGCAGGCCAGTCAAACTCCACTATGTCGTGGAAGTCACCTTTCTGACCGAAGTGGAGGTGCCGTCCCATGTCCTGCCAGCGGTCTGGGCGAGAAGCGCTGCTGCCAAGCAATACATGGATTTCTTTGTAGTGCGCGCGAAGCTCGGATAGGGCGGGCTCGGGGATTTGTCCGCCAATCGGCAGTTGGTCAACGGCGGAGGCTGTTTCGCGAAGCAATCGGTCTATTTCATCGATGGGACGTTCAATCGCGCTACGAACCAGAGCGCGGCGCTTGCGGTTGAACCTAAAGCGGTAGTCGCGCATTTGCTGTTGCGGCTCGTCTAGCGAATTTTCAAACGAGATTTCCGCCGATGGCTCACCAAGTTCCAACAGATCGAGCCGGGTTTGCGCCAGAGCGTTCCAATCCACAAATCCAATGTCTGGTTTCCACCCGTCGATGGCCGGGAGGTGCTTGGCAATATCTACGGCGCTTCGGCATTTGTCCTCGTAGTCCGCATTCGAGCCGAACACCACACCGCTCGGAACAAGACCGCGAACCTCGTCACAAAGGCGCTCAAGTTTCGCAATGTTCGCTTCCGTAGCTTCGAACTGCTCAAGTGCATGCTGAAAAGTCGACGCCAAATTTTCCCCCACGATCATAGATGTCTCGGTCAATCAAATAGGACCAATAAGCAGAAAGGGAAGGTTCGGAGAACCGACGGCCATCGAATCTGCTAAACTTCATACAGATCGGAGTGATCATGACCGTTGATACCTCAGACGCCTTGCGCGTCGTACAAAATAAGAATGCAGAGAGCGAAAGCTACATGCGGCAATTGCATGTTTGGCTCGGCATTGGCTCCGCTGGCGGCGCGATCTCAATGGTCTCTCTAGCTGCGAACCTTTCTGATCCCGCTCATGCACTTCGGTTCCTCCAGCCGTCTCTTTGGTGTTTTTTGCTGGGAGTTGTTGCCGCCGGGGCAAGTTTGCTTTTTCTTGCCCGGAGGGCGGATGCTTTGGCCCTCCACCACGCGGCAGCGCATAACCGTGAGCAGGTGAATCAGGCGATCAAGAAAATCCCCGAGGTGCTTTCTTCGCCCCAGCGCCTGGCCGACGAAATGAACGCTGAACGAAACGCCCTGATCGCTAGGTCCGGGCGCGAGCACGGACATGCCGAAAGTGCTTGGAAGAGCTACCGCTTGTGGTCGCGACTTTGGGCGGGCAGCTTGATTGTATCAGCTAGCGCTTTTGTCATCGGGTTTGCATTGCCGTTGGCGCAGATTAGCTTCCTGAGTGCCAACATTGTACGGTAGGCGATTGCGTCGCCCCAATCAAAAATTCTAGGCGACTTCGCCAAATCCGTCGAACCAATCTCCTGCGATGACTATTTTCGCATCACGCAGGGGGAGGCACGAAGGTCGGACCGTGTGATCCGACCTTCGAGGACTGTTCTTATTGAATGCCTGTGCACCAAACGGCTGTTAAGGAGTGGCAACGGTTCCCGAAACTTCGGGTCGACCCTACGCTGGCGCGCTAAGCCCCACGGGCTAGTCTATGACACGTTGCCAAAGTCTAGAATATCACGATGATCAGGAGTACGATGAAGGCAATAGTCCAAAATGTGGACCAAAAGCCACTCATAGTTTTGCCGCCAACTTGTCCGCCGTTCTTATGCACGATCCGGCGCATCTCCTTGGTAAACTGGTTTTCCCATTTCTCTGGCAGCGTGAACGTCAATGTTCTCTCAATGATGTGTGGTGCCTCTTTTGTTCCGGGATGGTCTCCAGCGATTAGGGCGACCACTTCGTAAAGAGAGTCCGGGAGGGTTTCAAACTGACCGATTTGGGAACCTATAACGTCCCTCAGTAGGTCCGCGAGATGCTGATAATCACTCGCTATGTCTACAAACCAGATTTGCTCCTCATGCTGTACGGCTCGATTCAGAGCGTCGCGAAGGAGCAAACAAGAGTGATGGATTTCTGTGAGGTCTCCGGGCTCTCCCAGTTCGCCCCAGCTTGCAGTTAGCCTGTCGAGCACCTTGCTCATAGGTTGGACGAGCTTTTGCATCTCGTGCAACTGGCTATTCACCCATGATATGGCGTCCGCGTCGTCGATATGTGTCGAAGGCACGGTGTAGTAGCCGCCTCGGAGGTCATTAAGCCGCTTCAGGACCGGGCCATTGAGATATCGCAACAGCTCAGCAGTTAGCCGCCATTCCCATCCGAGCGGTTTGTCGAGCAGTATGCGCTTGACTACAGGAGGATAACCGTCGAATTCGCTCAAATAGCTAGGGTTGGCCTCAGGCCGTACGCGATCGCTGGCACTTCCAAGATTGCCCAGAACGTAGCGTTCATGATCGGCTCGCCAAGAGAACAATAAGTCGGCCGGATGGGCCGGAGCGTCGCGATCTACAACTTTGTGGCAATTGCGGCATAGCCAAATGCCGTTCGTAATTTCAGCTCTGGCTATGTCTAGCATTTTGGGATCGTATCGGGCCGTGTCGCGGCGAGCCCCATATATGTGGGCCGCCTCGCCGATGGTTGTCGACTTATCCGGCTCCGAATTCGGTCCCACTGTTGAAACACGGCAATCTGGATTCGAGCAAAGGTAGGCCGCTCGCCTTGCCAATGTCTCCACTGTCTTTGCGCTAAAGTCTGGCAACATTAGGAGAGGCTATAGTTGGCGGTCTGATAGGTCACCAAACAACTGCGGAATTACCGGGATTGCCAACAGATTTTGGGGCGGCTTCTCGTTAGAAAGTATTCGCTAGATTGAATTTCAATGTCCTATTAAGGGCCGAATTCCAACTATTCGATCAATCGAACGGTCAACTGCGAGGCTTACCGGTTTTCGCTTGAATACGCATACGGCCTCTAATGCGCGCTTCCGGGCAGGGCTAAATTTCGTCACTGAAGCCATTAGAGCCACGCTTTTGCGGGGTCTCAATCCGAATTGGCAGCGCAAGTGTCACAGGTGTGTGCTGTGCGCAGGTTACGCGGGGCGCGGCACGGGAGGTAAGAGTTGTACTATGGGAAACGCTCGGTCATTGGGGTGGCCGGGACCGCGCTGGAACCAGACGCGCTGACCCTCTTCAATCTTGCGCTGGCGACCATAAAAGTTGCCGGTGTAGTACATAAGGTCAGAACCTCCGTCTGCCCGTATGAACCCTGTGGCGCCATTGGTCCGACTTATGGTCCCCAGTTCGTAAGGTACCATCGAGTAGCAGAGCGTCTCACATTCAGTGACAAGCTGGGCTGCGGTAGGCCGTGCTCTAGGGTCCTTGTTCAAGCACTTGAGAATGATACTATGGAGTTGGCCGCCTAATCCTCGGAATTGAACTGGCGCCAAGTGGATGGGCGGCGGCGGAGGAACGGCTTGTAATATTCGCGCAACCGAACTTAGACCCCCTCCGAATGGCGGCTCCCCCGATAGCAATCGATAAGCGATAGCTGCGATCGACCACACATCGGAGGGCATGTCATAGCGACGAAAGTTCTCAACGCTTTCTGGGGACATGTATGGGATTGCACCCAGAACCGTTTTTGACTGGGTATTTCCTTGGCTATCGGCCCACGCTCCGATTTCCTGTTCGGCCATTTTCGCAATGCCGAAGTCAGTAATTTTGGCCTGTTCAAATTTCCAACCACCCACGATCATTATATTGCTCGGCTTTAGATCGCGATGCACCACTTTGACGTGGTGGGATGCGGCCAAGCCTTTAGCGAGCTGATGAAGGAGGCGGGCGACAGTCATCGGCGGGAGGTAGGGTAGTCCGCCTGCTAAGACGGTCTCAAGATCGGCGCCCTCTACTAGCTCTTCGATCAGGACTGCCCTACCACCAGCGGCCTCAAGGTAATCCAAGGTTTTGGCGACGTTGGTATGGTTGACCTTCGCGCTGACAATCGCTGACTGAGTAAATCTGCGGGCTCCGGTGTCGTCCTTCGGAGTTTTGAGGGCAACTACCCGGCCAAAGAGTTGGTCCTCGGCTAGATAGACATGCTGCATGCCGCCTGCGTTGATCCAGCCAGAAATTTTATACCGTCCGCCGATGGGGGGCGTTTCTGGGGAAAGTGGTCCCGTCAAAGCATAACCTCCGGGTGCGAGACATCAGCAGTGATTGAGACGCGGTAGCGGTTAGCAAAGGGATTGCCGAGAACTATGACGGCAGCCCCACTCAAAACACTCCCCACGACCAACTGAATATTGTTCCGCCGAACATGCCCCGTCACCGATGCAACGCGGAAATCATACCCATCGTACAGTATGCTCACGGTGTCCGCCCCTTCGGTTAAGGTAACGCCACGGTTGTTGGCATCTAGGATGTACTCTAGGCCCCCGTGAGTAATTAGCATGCGATGTCGTTCGTGCAGTAACTGCCGGGCCAGCGCACCCCTAATTTCTTCGGCGCTAGGTCTGTTAGCGGGGTTTGGGTGTACCGACCTGTTGAGCATTTCCACTATTGGCGGAGGAAGGACGGGCACCAAAATCGAGAAGTCCATGCAGGGCAGCTGAGGTGGGATTTGCTTGACGGCGTCAGGTATTTGGCCATGGTTGAGTAACCACCAAGCTGTGACGCCGATTGCGAAGACATCCACAGCAGGCGTGAAAGAGTATTGCCCAGTGGCGTCCAGCTTGAAGATTTCCGGGGCGGCATAGCCCTGACTGAAGAAAAGCTGCCCAGTCCTTGCGCTGGCGGTCAACTTTGCCAAACCAAAGTCGAACAATTTCAGCGCCCCGCTGCTGTCAAACTTCATATTCTCTGGTTTAAGGTCGCGGTGCAGTCTGCCGTGGGCATGCACGTCAGCGACACCTGCAGCGATTGGATATAGGGCACGAAGTGCCTCAGATAAGCCGGCTCCATTTGGAAGCGGGGCGAGGTCCGGCCCGTCTAGTATCTCCTCCACTAAGCCAACAATGTCATTGCCCGAGTAAACTACATCTAGAATTTGGACGACGTATTTCGAGCGGATAGCTGAAAGTGCCGAAAGCTCGTCCATAAGACGATGCTTTTCTATGCCGGGTTTCAGCCCTTTGATTACAACCTCCCGCTGGAGGTGGGAGTCTTCGCAGATTGCGGTGTCTGACATCCCTCCTCCAGAAAGCAGTTTGACGATTTTCGCATATCGTGGAGGCAGGGCGATCATCAACTATCACCCTCGTTAAACTTGATACTGAGCTGGGGGCGTTGACTTACCTTCTTGGTGGTACGCTGTTTCGCCTTATCCGTTGATGTCGGTTTAGTCCTAGGCTTCTTCACTTTTGGGGGCTGCGCCGTAGCCGAAGGTTCTGAAGGCGCAGGTTCGTCTTGAACGGCTGGATTTGTTAGGGACTGAAGCCAAAGCTCGAACGTATCGAATGGTGTCCAAAGTTTAATGGCTATCCCACCTCCAAGTGCGGGCGGACCAGCGAAGTCTGTCAGTGAGATCGCTACGGCAGTGGCATTGTCTTGAACGTTCGCTGCGTCTGCTACTTCCATCAAGCGTTCGATCCAATCCCCTGCAAGAGGTGCCCCGGCCCCGGTCCCTTCGAGAAGTTTCCTTCCAAGAGAGTGCGCGCCGTCTGTGGTCAGAAGGAATTTTCGGTCCCTTACCTGTTCCAAGAATAGGAGGTGTGGCTCAATGCTCGCACCAATTCCCACGAATTGAAGAAGCCTACTGTCGAGATCGTCCTCGCCTACTCCCGCCCCACTGGCAATCCCAGCTATCGTGTCATCTTTCGTTAGCAGAAATAATCCTTCATTTTCAGTGCGGGAATACAGCCTGCTGTCCCCTACATGCACTATCCATGCTGGCCCCGTCTGTAAAACTACCAAGGCAGTGAGTGTAGTGCCGCCTTCACCTCGATATTTGTCAAAGACTGATCGGTTTGCTGCATCAACTGCCCCAAGCAAGCCTCGTTCATGGACCTCCCCTCGCAGCAATGCCAAGGACGCGACAAACTGGGAAGCAGCAATAGTGGCCGCTGCGGCGCCATCGACCATTCCGCCCATTCCGTCGCAGATCAGACCTACAAGCAGCGGCTCCCTGTGGGGCGACGTGAGATATGCAACGGCGGCTCTGTCTTGGTTGTCGTCTCTGACTGGACCCCGCACTGAACCCACAGCGAGACCGGCGGAGGAGCGGACAGACTTCCCAGCCGCTGATCGCTTGATATAGAAATGCAGCAACTTCGCGATGTCGTCCGTACTTTGGGCCAAGACCGCTCCCCGTTTGTGATCATCAAGATGTGTAGGCAAGCTTGTTGCGCCGGGCAAGGTCCTAGGGGGTTGGCACAATCCCGACGCCCCTGCGACGACAAAATGGAGACAACCGTCAGTCCCTCACGAAGTAGACTTTCGTGCTTGCCCTACGCTGTTGTCGCGCCCACTGATGCTCCCGACGTTAGCCGCTTAGCCAGCCGCGACAAAGTGGAGCGCGAACAACCCGTCGCCTTCAGTATGGTGTTCCAGCTCTGACCTGATTGCAGCATGGCGAGAATAGCAGTGTTGCGTTCAGTGTCCTCAGGACGCCCCGCGTAGACCCCCTTGGCCTTTGCCGTCTCAATGCCCTGAGCCTGCCTTCTACGACGGTCCTCATAGTCCTTGCGGGCGATAGCGGCCAGCATGTCTAAGAGCATGCCATTAATGGCCTCTGCCATGCGGGCAGTGAAGTCATCGCTATGGGCCACGGCAAGCTGCCATGAGGTGGGAAGGTCCAGTGCAACGACCTTCACCTGTCGCCGCCTGATTTCCGCCCTGAGGCGCTCCCAATCGGCCGCGTTCAGGCGCGACAATCGATCTACCTGCTCCACTAGCAGCACGTCTCCCGGGCGACTATCAGCCAAGAGGCGGAACAGCTCTGGACGTTGGAGCGAGGCACCGCTCTCGTTCTCGACATAGGCAGCAGCAATGGTGAGCCCTCGTTCTACGGAAAAGGCTTCAAGATCGGCACGGGCGCGGCTTGCATCCTGTTGTTTGGTGGACGCCCGGAGGTACGCACGGACAAACATTGATGAGACCTGTAGTTCGATTTGGATAGTCTCATAATTATAAGTTCGCTATGGGTTGTCAATCGGCATTATCGAACCACCATGCGGGGTGGTTCCGCAGAGGTGTGCCTAAAACGTACCCGCATTTGGGTAAGGCAAAGGGCTGTACCGACTCCATTTTGGCCATTCGCGGTGCATGCCGACCATGGCAGCCTTTCGCCCCCCAAAGCGGGCGTTCGATGCGGCTCCTGTTACCTTGGGGAGCGGCCAGCCGACAGGGTCAGACTTTCGCCCGCGCTCGCCTTACAAACTTGGCTTTGCAGATCGGGCAGAAGCCCGCCTCGCGGTCGAGGTGCACCCGGCCCAGACCAACCAGCTCGGTGTCCACGGCACGGAGCGTCCGGGGTAATTGACCGCTGATGTATGCAAGTAGACCTTCACAGAAATCGGAGTAAGCCTCCCGGGAGCCCTTGATTCCCCGACAAGCGAGGCCCGCCCTAGCAAACTTATCCATGATCGGGAACGCATTTGGGCGATGCAAGTGGAGGTACTTCGATGCGAAAGATCCCTGCTTACGGGGCTTCCAGCCCGCTCGTTCACTCAGCAACGACCAATCGTTAATGGCGTCGGCGACCTGACCCAGTAGGTATGCATGCGTTTCTATCACAAGCCCGCACACGTCCGGGGAGAATTGAGTTCTGAAGTCGATTGCGTTCAGCTTTTGATCCAGTTCTGAGACTGCTAACTTTTGACCGATAGCTCTCGCCAGTGTGGCCGAGGTGCCTGTCTTTCCAGCGCCGCGTTCTGGGGCGGCGGCGTAAATGCGTCCAATTGCGGTAACCTTGCCTGCTGTGACATAGGGCTCATTATGATGAGGGTAGTCTCTGCACATTGAGTACAGAAGGCGGTTTTCAAAGGGACCAGCGACAGCCGCATCTTCGCAGTACTGGTCTTGGGTTGGCTGCATTTACGTCAAGGGTTCCATGGCTACAAAAGAGACCTAGAAGTGAGCCATGTTCAGGAGGAATTGGCCAAGTTTCAATTTCAGAAGTGCACCGAACTCTTCGGTACTGGTAAGCCTCTCCAGCTCCGCTCTTGTGACCACAAGGAGGATCAGTTCATCCCGATTAAACTCGTCGCGAATGTGCGCATGGCTGTTCGTTCGGTCAGCGGCGTCGCCAGTGATGCCGCTGGCCGCCACCAGAAGACCGAACTTCATCCGCATTAAACGCAGCTTCGATGTGAAGGCGCGAACAGTGGCGGTGTCGACCGGAGCCTGCCAATTTTTACATTCTATCACTAGATAGAAGGGCAAGAACGGTAGCCCGTCGGGATGTTGATTGTTCGATAATATCAAGTCTATCTCGCAAGAGCCTGCCACATCTACCGCATTCCGATGAATGAGGGTTATCCCGCTAAAAAGTCCGAGAGTGTGGTTGACGACCTCCTCAAGGGCGATGCCCTTTTGTGCTGTGTGGCCTGCGTCGCCCGCCGCCAGTTGCTCAATGATCTGCTGCTGAGGAATGGCCACCATTAGGGCATTCCATGCGCGGCACGATTACGAAGCTCGCGCAGGTGACGGCCAAGTTGACCCGCTCGGATCAACTCAACAAACTGCTCTATTGAGAGCCAGAAAAAGTGTGGGACAGTCGGTCGAAATGCGGACGCTGGCAGCTCTTGCGTCAGCAGAAGCGCTGAACCCATCCTCCCGGCCTGAATTAAAGGGAGGAGGCCACGCTCCACGTTCCTCGCCATTTGCGCGGTAGCCTTGGACTTAACCTCGATTATGGCAGGGTCCAAAAGAACTGGTTCCTGCATTGGGAGCCACATAACCAAGTCTGGCGCTGCAGTGTCAGCATCGTTCCCTGGCTCAGCGATAGCAGTCCCGCCTGCGAGAACTACCTCGTCAAACACGAATTTTTCCAGAGACCCCCCCCCGCATGGCGATCGAACCTTCACGTGCGGCGATGGTAGCAACCGGCGCCGATGGAGGTGGCTGCGTGCCTTTAATGAAGATGCTTTCGTGCGGCGCAGACAAAAACAAGTCGAGTTGAAATCCCAGGGCCCCCGCTTCATGCAGGCCCACGGTCGCAACGGCGAATTTCGAGATTGCAAAGGTATTCGTTCGCTTGCGTATGGAGACCATGAAGATAGGCTTGCCCATGCCCTCGGCGACACCTACCTCGTAGAGGACGCGGTGATCGCTTCGGCTACCGTCGAGAACTGCAATAACGAACTCGCTTCGTTGGATAGCGCTCGCGTAACCCAACTCGCCCGGAATGTCGGGCGCTGCCCAGTTCCAGCTAATCTGCCGCTGGCCCAATAGGATCGGCAGTGACCCTAGGTCAATGCCGAACGGGGCAGATATATAGCAACGATGAAACGGTCGAGGGGGCTCTGTAAACATTTGCGAACTCCGTGGAATGACATTTCTTACAAGGCGGGCCGCGCGTCAATTGATTGCAAATGTACTCGCTGTTGACCGGCGCACGCGACCTATATTGATAGGAGGGGCACGCACTTAGTGACGGCGCCCTCCCAAGTCGTTGCGTCTCGGGATGTACCCACTGCTGTCCGGTTTAATCTGGTGAGAACTGGAGGATCATTTGGCGGGTATCGCGGGGTATTGGTGGTGGGGTTGATTTGAGGGCGGTTATGGGGCGCTGGT
>NZ_JBHRYD010000015.1:0-161199 GCF_042648785.1 Devosia honganensis | reverse complement strand
CTCACTGCATCAGCCGGGATGCGCATCCCGGCTGATGCAAGCAGTAAAGCAAAAATCATCCACACAAGCCCGAGGGCAGCAAAGTGCTTGTGTGGGCAACAAATATCGATCCAGGAAGGTCCAAAGTAAACACTCCCCCTCAAGGGGGAGGGAGCGCCGATCGCCGCTTCCGTCAAAATCTGAAGGCCTCCAGTCTGGACGCTCCTGGTTTGATCGTTGTTGTCCACACCAACGTTGCCCGTGTGGGGATAAATTGAGCCGAGAGCCCTAATGAGCGCTTCGCTTCAAGTGCCTGCGCTCGGGAGCATGCAAGCGCTGCCCGAGTGGGAGGGGAACAAAACGGTGCCCTTTACGCGGTCCGTCGCAGCCGCCGGTCACATCAGCTTCAGCGCGCGCAGCGAGGCGTGGCCGGACCGGCCCACGATCAGATGGTCGTGCAGGGTGATGCCCATGGGCCGGGCGATCTCGGCGATCTCGCGGGTCATGCGCACATCGGCGGCGGAGGGGGTCGGGTCGCCCGAAGGATGGTTGTGCACGAGGATCAGCGCGGTGGCCGAGAGCTCGAGCGCCCGCCGGATCACCTCGCGCGGATAGACCGGCGTGTGGTCGACCGTGCCGGTCTGCTGCACCTCGTCGGCGATCAGGCGGTTCTTCTTGTCGAGGAACAGGACGCGGAACTGCTCGATCTGCTCATAGGCGAGGCGGCTGCGGCAATAGTCGATCAACTGCGTCCATGACGACAGGATGGGCTGTTCGGTGTCGATCCGGTCGCGGCCATAGCGCTGGGCGGCGGCCTGCATCACCTTGAGATGGGTGATGGAGGTGGCGCCCAGGCCCTTGACCTCGGCCAGCCGGGCGGGCGGCGCCCCCAGCACCTGCGAAAAGGACCCGAACCGGGCCAGCAGATCCTTGGCCAGCGCCTTGGTATCGCGCTGCGGCAGGACGATATGCAGCAGCAATTCGAGCAGCTCGTAATCGGCGAGGGCGTCCCCGCCGACGGTGTTGAAGCGTTCCCGGGCCCGCTCGCGATGGCCCAGATAATGCGGCTTGGCCGCCTCGGACAGACCTTTGGCCCTGCGCTTTTCGCTCACGTCGCGGCCCGGCTCGCCAATGGGTTGAACAGGCCCGCGGGCGAGAGCGTGAAAATCTCGCATCCGGTTTCGGTGATGCCGATGGCGTGCTCGCACTGGGCCGACAGGGTACGGTCCCGCGTCACCGCGGTCCAGCCATCCGAGAGGATCTTGACGTGCGGACGGCCCAGATTGATCATTGGCTCGATGGTGAAGATCATGCCCGGCTTGAGCGGCACGCCGGTGCCGGCGGTGCCGAAATGCAGGATATTGGGCTCGTCGTGGAACAGGCGCCCCAGCCCGTGGCCGACGAAATCGCGCACCACGCTCATGCGCTCGGCCTCGGCGACGGCCTGGATGGCGGCGCCGATATCGCCGGTGGCGTTACCGGGCCTGGCGGCCGCGATGCCGGCCTCGAGCCCGGCATAGGTCACCTCGATCAGCCGCTCGGCCTTGCGCGAGATTTCGCCCACCGGATACATGCGGCTCGAATCGCCGTGCCAGCCATCGACGACCAGGGTGAGGTCGATATTGACGATGTCGCCCTCGCGCAGGGGCCGCTCGTCGGGGATGCCGTGGCACACCACATGGTTGATGGAGGTGCAGACGGAGTGGCGGAAGCCCTTGTAGAAGATGGTCGCGGGCACGGCGCCATGATCGCGGGCGAATTCGTAGGCAACCCTGTCTATGGTGGAGGTGGGCACGCCGGGCTCGACATATTCGGTCAGCACGTCGAGGGCCCGGGCCGTCAGCGCGCCGGCCCGGCGCATACCCGCAAAACCGTCCTCGCCATGCAGCGGGATGATGCCGGGGGTGCGGCGGGTCCTGGTGGCGGCATCGACATAGGTAATCATGTGTTTTCGTCTCCTGCCGGCAAAATAGGGCCATGGCGGCGTGATTGGAAGGGCGGCCGGCCCTTCCGGCGCATCGCCGCATAACCCGAAGGGGCCCCTTGACTCGGCGGCGCCCGCAAGGGCATCCAGAACAGTCTACGGAACCGGAACATGACCCAGCAAGAAAACCGCGTAACCGCCGGAATGGTCGTCATCGGCGACGAGATTCTTTCCGGGCGGACCAAGGACGTCAATATCGGCGCCGTCGCCGATTTCTGCACCGATCTGGGCATCGACCTCATCGAGGTTCGCGTGGTCCCGGACGAAATGGACACCATCGTCGAGGCGGTGAACGCGCTGCGGGCGCGCTGCACCTATGTGTTCACCTCGGGCGGCATCGGCCCTACCCATGACGACATCACCGCCGATGCCATCGCCCGGGCCTTCGGGGTGAACCTGCCGATCAACGCCCAGGCCCGCGCCATGCTGGAAACGCGCTGGAAACAGGCCGGCACCGAGGTCAACGAGGCGCGCCTGCGCATGGCGCGTATCCCGGAAGGGGCCGACCTCATCGTCAATTCGGTCAGCGCCGCGCCGGGCTTCCGCATCGGCAATGTGCATGTCATGGCCGGCGTGCCGATCATCATGCGCGCCATGCTCGAAGCGCTGGCCCCCACCCTCAAGGGCGGCAGGAAGGTCATGTCGGTCACCGTCAGGGCCGGGGTGGGGGAAGGCACGATCGGCGGCCCGCTGGCGGCGCTGCAGGCCGAATATCCCGATGTGAAGATGGGCAGCTATCCCCAGATGGGGAACGAAAAGGTGATGACGGAGCTGGTGCTGCGCTCGGCCGACCAAGCGCTTTTGCACGAAGCGGCGGAAAAGGTCCGGGCCATGGTCGCCGCCGCCCACGAAAAGGCCGGCATCGGGCCGCCCGAATCGGCCTGACCGGCACCATAATCCGCCCCAACCGCCCGCCAGGAGAGCAGCGTTGAGCATTTCGAGCCAGAAGTCGTTTCCCGTCACCTGGGACCAGTTCCACCGCGACAGCCGGGCGTTGGCCTGGCGGCTGACGGGGCTGGGCAATTTCGATGCCGTGGTGGCCATCGCCCGCGGGGGGCTGGTGCCTGCCGCGATCGTGGCGCGCGAGCTCAATATCCGCACGGTGGAAACCGTCGCCGTCAAGAGCTACGACCACCAGAACCAGGGCGGCATCAAGGTGCTCAAGGAGGTCAGCGGGCCGCTGCTGGAGCTGGCGCGCAATGGCGGCAAGGTGCTGATCGTCGACGACCTGGTGGACACGGGCAATACGGCGCGAGTGGTGCGCGACATGCTGCCGGGCGCCCATTTCGCCACCGTCTATGCCAAGCCCAAGGGGCGCGAGATGGTGGACACCTTCATCACCGAGGTCAGCCAGGACACGTGGATCTTCTTCCCCTGGGACCTCGACGTCGCCTATGTGGCGCCGATTTCCGGCGGCACCGACTGAGGCACGATCGCGGGCGTGGTGGAATGGTAGACACACCGGATTTAAAATCCGGAGGGGGTATCCCCGTGCGGGTTCGAGTCCCGCCGCCCGCACCATGAATTTTCTAATAAAATATTGAAATCATTGATCTTTTTTACTTAGATCTGAAAAGTTTGTTGCGGTCTGCGAAGATGTGTGACACAAAATAACCCCCTGAATGCGACACAGCGGGGCGGTTCTGGTCGAACGTCTCGGAGCCGGAGCCGAAATTGCGCGAGCGGCTGCAAAAGATCTACGACAATTCCGAATCCGAATTCGTCAAGGAAATGTCGCTCCCTTCATCGCCATGACGCCTGAAACATTCTCCGGCCTCTAGGCCAATGCGGTCAAGGAGACCCATTGGCTGAGCTATCCAAACTATGCCATCGCCGAGGGCAAGACCGACATTTTCGTCAATCTCGATCTCAAGGCGCTGGAGACGCATCCGGGCTTGGCGCGCACGATCATCGGCGCGTTGCTGAACGCGGTCTACAACCGGAATGGACAAATGAAGGGCGGATCCTGCTCGATGAGGTGGCGCGGCGCGGCTATCTGCGGATCCTCGAAACCGCCCGCGATGCCGGGCGCAAATTTGGCATCAGCCTGGTGCTGCTGTTCCAGTCTATCGGCCAGATGCGCGAAGCTTATGGTGGGCGCGACGCGGCAAGCAAGTGGTTCGAAAGCGCATCCTGGGTCTCGTTCGCCGCGATCAACGATCCCGAAACAGCCGACTACATCTCACGCCGATGCGGCAACACCACCGTCGAAGTCGATCAGTTGAGCCGGTCTTCGGCTATGTCCGGATCGTCCCGAACGCGGTCGAAGCAATTGGCGTCGCGACCGCTGATCTTTCCCGAGGAGATCCTGCGCATGCGCGGTGATAAGCAGATCGTCTTCACGGTCGGAAATGCACCACTGCGGTGGGACGTGCGATCTGGTTCCGGCGAAACGATATGAAGTCGGTCGTCGGCGAAAACCGATTTCACCGGTAGTAGGGATAGGCATGAGGCTAGGCGCGCTACTAACGGGCGCCGGGGATGTCGGCGGGCTGGCTTTCGGCGATGCGGTTGCCGCAGATATAGCCCCAGGTGAGGCAGGGGCCGATGGTGGTGCCGGGGCCGACGGCGCGGGTGCCGATGGGGTTGGCCATGGTGAGGCCCGCCGCGAACAGCCCGGGAATGGTCGAGCCGTCGCCCCTGAGGACCTGCCCGTGCGCATTCGTGCGGGCGCCGCCTTTGGTGCCCAGGATCGAGCGATTGAAGGGCACCGCGTAGAACGGGGCGGCATCGATGCCGCCAAGCGCCGGGTTGCCGGCGAGGCCACGCCGCGCCCCGGATTTGTGGCGCTCCCACAGGCCTTCGCCGCGCTGGAAATCTTCATCCTTGCCGTTTCGGCAGAGGGCGTTGAAGCGTTCGATGGTTTGCGCGAGCGCAGGTGCCGGTATGCCCATCCGGCCGGCAAGCGCCTCGATGGATGGGGCCTTGATCAGCCAGCCTTGCTGCTGCCGGGCGAAGTAGCGGAAGACGGGCAGGGTGGCGAAAGAGCGGGAATCCGCCACCAGCCACACCGGCAGGTTGACGGGCGCGCCCGTGGCCGGGTCGCGGGCATCGAGCGCCTCGAAGAAGTTGAAGTCGTATTCGCTCGCGAAGCGCTTGCCCTCGGCATTGACCGCAATGGCATGCGGGTCGGCCTGGATCGTCATCGGCAAGCCCTGCAGGCGGCCTTCATAGGTGGTGGGAATGGTTGGGTAGACATTGGCCTGGTCCATCCGCGCCAGCGCCGCGCCCGCCTCCTGAGCGATCCGCTGGCCGTCGCCGACATTGCCGTTGGGGCTGCCGGAGCGGTCATAGGGGCCGGGAAAATATTGTTCGCGCCAGGCGGTGTTCCACTCAAAACCGCCGCTGGCCAGCACCACACCCAGCCGGGCGCCGAGGCGAAGCGGCTTGCCGCCCTGGCTGGCCCGCACGCCCACGACGCGGTCCGTCGCATCGAGGATCGGCGCTTCCGCCGGCGTTTCCCGGTAAAAGCGGCAGCCGGCCGCCTGGCATCCGGCCAATAGGCCGGCAATCAGCGCATTGCCCTGGGCCCGCTCGTCGAGCAGGTAGCGCCGGACGAAACGCGGGGCGAAGGCGATGGCCGACCGCAGCGGCTGGCGGAAGAAATTGAGGCTTTGCGCTTCCTTATAGGAGAAAATCTGCGGCCAGGGCGGGCGGCGGATATGGCGCCGCAGCCCCGCGGCCACACCCCGCCGGATTGGCTTTGTCGACAGCATGCGGCCATATTCGATGCCGCCCTCGCGCTCGGCGAAAATGTCGGGCTCGTCGATCATCTCGAATTCGAGCGGCGTGTTGGCCTCGAGAAATGCGAGCATCTTTGGGGCATGGTCGGCGAACGCCTTCCAGAGCGTGTCTTCGTCCTCTCGCCAGCCGTCGCGCGCGGTGGCCCGCAGATAGCGCCAGGCGTTGTCCGGAGAATCCTCGATGCCGGCGGCCAGCATGTGGTGATTGGCGGGTACCCAGGTGCCGGCGCCGGACATGGCGCTGGTGCCGCCTAGATAAGCGGTTTTTTCAAGCACCAGAACGCGCTTGCCGCGCCGGGCCGCAGTCAGCGCCGCGGAAAGCGCCGCGCTGCCCGAGCCGACCACGATCACGTCCACGATTTCGTCGAAGCTGGTCATCGATAAAAATTCCGAAGGCAAAATCTGAGGCGCCGGCCGCAGCGGCCGCGCCAGGGGTATGAGGCGGGCTCAGGCCGAAAGGGGCATGGTCCGCTCGATCAGCCGCGCCCAGAGCGACACGCCATAGGGCACGGCCTCGTCGTTGAACTTGTATCTGGGGTGATGGTGGGGGGCGGAGGGGCCGATGCCGAGGAAGATGTAGGCGCCCTGGCGCTCCTGGAGCATATAGGCGAAGTCCTCGGCGCCCATTACCGGGGTGAGGTCGGTATCGACGCTGTGCATCCCGCCCACGTCCCGCGCGGTATCGGCCAGGATTTCGGTCGCTTCCGGCTCGTTGACGACCACCGGATAGCCGCGCTCATAGCTGATATCAGCCGTGGCGCCGTACGCCGCGCAAAGCTGATGAGTCATGGTTTCGATCCGCTGCTGACAAAGATCCCGCACCGCCGCGTCGAGGGCACGCGTCGTTCCCACCAGCCGGGCCGTTTCGGGGATGACGTTGAAGGCTTCTCCGCCCTCAATCGCGCCCACGGTGACCACCGCCGATTGCAGGGGGTCGACATTGCGGGCGGCGATGGTCTGCAGGTTCATGACGAGGCTGGCCGCGACCACGACCGGGTCGATGGCTTCGTGCGGCCGTGCCGCGTGCCCCCCACGGCCGGAAATGGTGATGGTGAACTTGTCGGTCGAGGCCATCATGGCGCCGGGGCGCAGGGCGAACTGCCCCACCGGCAGGTTGACCATGTTGTGCAGGCCATAGACCTGCTGGATGCCGAAGCGGTCGAGCAGGCCGTCCTCGATCATGGCGCGCGCCCCCGCTCCACCTTCCTCGGCGGGCTGGAAGATGATCACCGCCGTACCGTCGAAATTGCGCGTTTCGGCGAGGTGGCGGGCCGCGCCCAGCAGGATGGCGGTATGCGCGTCATGGCCGCAGGCGTGCATGCGCCCGGGAACGAGCGAGGGAAACTCGACATCGGCCTCCTCGTGGATCGGCAGGGCGTCCATGTCGGCGCGAATGCCGATAACCTTGCCCGAGGCGGTGCTGCGCCCCTCGATCACCGCCACGACGCCGGTCCTGCCGATCGCCTCGACCACCTCGTCGCAGCCGAAGCCCCGCAGCTTTTCCGCCACGAAGGCCGCGGTTTGCGGCAGGTCGTACATCAGTTCGGGATGCTGGTGCAGGTGCTGGCGCCAGGCGACGACGTCCTTGCTGATCTCGGCGACGCGATTGATGATCGGCATGTTATTTCTTCCTTCTACCGGCGCGCTTCGAAGCAGAGGTTGACGCCATTGGCGTGGGCGGCAGCGACGAGGAGCCGCCCTTCCGCGCGTGTGGCCAGATCGCCGATGGCCGCCTGGGCCTGCTCGAGGCTGGCGGTCACGAGGCGGACGACGCAATCGTGGATTTCGAGCCCCGGCCGCACGGTGACATCGGGATAAAGCGCGGCGAAGGACTGCATGCCGATAAAGACCAGGTCGGCGCGCTCGCCACCGGGGCGGACGATCCAGCGGTCCCCGGCTTCGCGCCCGAGCTCGGCATCGGCCAGAGCAGCCAGGCGGCGCGCCTCGCCTTCCGGATCGGCGCTGGGAATGTCGAGGGCGGCAATCGCCTCGGCACCGTTGGCGTGCGTCAGCAGTTCGGGCAGCCACACCATTTGCGGCGTCAGGTGCTGGCAGGCGAAGAGGCGCATGCCTTCGGGGCGGCTATCGTTGTCCCAGTCGACGACGTTGAACGACACCATGCCGGTGCTGCCGTCGGGGCGGGTAACCGGTCTTTCGATGAATTTGGGGCCGTGCGTCAGCAGGTCCTGGCCGGACCAGAAGGCCGCCGACGCCTGCGCGTCGCTGGTGCCCAGGGCCACCCGTTGCAGGCCCTCGCCCACGGTTTCGAGGAAGGCGCGGCCGGCGGCGTTGTTCGGGGTCGGGCGCAGATTGCCCAAAAGTTCGAGATAATCCCGCTCGAACATCATGGTGTAATTGGCGGTGCCGCTTTCGCCGCTGTGAAAACCCTTGGGCGACAGCGTGAAGCCGAGCCGGCGCCATTGCGCGGCGGCGGCGTCCAGATCGTTGACCATGAAGACGAGGTGTTCGAGGCCGGTAAAGGCAGGCATTGGTTCCTCCTGGGCGCGAAGCCCTTATTTTTCCCAGTCGTCGGTCCAGTCATGGACCAGGTGATCGTCGCCCACGACGCGATAGCGCCGTTCCGGCGGCTGGAAGTTCAACGGGCGGATGGGGCTGCGCAATTCGAAACTGGCCATCTTCCGGCGCCGATGACGCTGGCTGGGGTCGGGCACCGGAACGGTGGAGAGCAGCCGGCGGGTATAGGGATGCTGGGGATTGCCGAAAATGGCGGCACGCGTGCCGATCTCAACGATCTCGCCCAGATACATGACCGCGACGCGGTGGCTGAAGCGCTCGACCACCGCCATGTCGTGCGAGATGAACAGATAGGCCAGGCCCAGCTCCTGCTGCAAATCCAGCATCAGGTTGATCACCTGCGCCTTGATGGAGACGTCGAGCGCCGAGACCGCCTCGTCCGCCACCAGGAGCTTCGGATTGAGAGCCAGGGCCCGCGCGATGCAGATGCGCTGGCGCTGGCCGCCCGAAAATTCATGCGGCAGGCGGTCGGCCATGTCGCGGTTGAGCCCGACCTTGTCGAGCAGGTCGAGCGCCTTTTCCCGTGCCCCGGCGCGGGTAGCCAGGCGGTGCGTCAGCAGCGGCTCGGCGATGGTGTCGCCGATTTTCCGCCGCGGATTGAGACTGGCGAAGGGGTCCTGAAACACCATCTGGATGTCGCCGCGCCGCTTGTGCAGTTGCGCCCCGTCGATGCGGGCGATGTCCTCGCCTTCCAGCAGCACCGCGCCCGATTGCGGCTGGTTGAGGCGCATGATCGTGCGCCCGAGCGTGGACTTGCCGCAGCCTGATTCCCCGACGAGGGACAGGGTTTCGCCGGCCCTGAGGTCGAGCGACACCTTTTCCACGGCGTGAACGCGCCCGCCGACCCGGCGCAGCAGGCCCGACCGGACGTTGAACCGCACCACCAGGTCGCGAACGCTCAGGAGCGGCGTATCGGCAGCCGGTTTTCGCGCCGGGTGGTCGGCAGCCAGCGGGGCGGCGTCTTGCTCGGCCTCGTCGCCCAGGTTGAAACGCTGCGGCTGGGTGACGCCCGCCATGGAGCCGATCCGCGGCACGGCGTTGAGCAGGCGGCGCGTATAGGCCTCGCGGGGCGCCGCGAAAATCTGCGCCGTCGGACCCTGCTCCACGACATTGCCGTGATACATCACCACCGTGCGGTCGGCCATCTCGGCCACCACGCCCATGTCGTGGGTGATGAACAGGACCGCCATGCCCTCGTCGGCCTGCAATTCCTTGATCAGCTCGAGAACCTGGGCCTGGATGGTCACGTCGAGCGCCGTGGTCGGCTCGTCGGCGATGAGCAGCTTGGGCTTCAGCGCCAGCGCCATGGCGATCACCACGCGCTGGCGCATGCCGCCCGACAATTGATGCGGAAACTCGTCGAGCCGCCGCCGCGCGGCCGGAATGCGGACTTTTTCCAAGAGCCGCAGGGCTTCGGCACGGGCCTGCCGCTGCCCCATCGCGTGGTGGGCGGTGAGCACCTCGGCCACCTGATCCCCGATCTTGAAGACGGGATTGAGGCTGGTCATCGGCTCCTGGAACACCATGGCGATGTCGCGCCCGCGCAGCGGCCGCATCCGCGATTCGGTGAGGCCCACCAACTCCCGGCCATCGAACTGCACCGAGCCGGCAATGGCGGATTGTCCCCTGGGCAACAGACCCATGGCCGCCAGCGAGGTGACGCTCTTGCCCGAGCCCGACTCTCCCACCAGCGCCACGGTTTCGTTGCGTGCCACGTCGAACGAAACCTTGTGCAGCACCTGGCGCCAGGCGTCGCCGTTCCAGAAAGCGACCTCGAGGTCGCTGACCTTGAGCACGGGCGGCGGGGTGGCGGGTGCAGGGGAGTCAGGGCCGCCCGTCATGACTGGTTCTGCCGCGCAACGAGATTGCCGTAAAGGTCGACGGTGCAATGCCAGCCGGGCAGGATCCAGATGGTGGTATCGTTCTGCTCGACCAGCGCCGGGCCGGTGAAGAACTGGCCGGCCAGCAATTCCGGCCGGCGATAGACCGGCACATCGGCGAGGCGCCCGTCATTGAAGACCCGGCGGCTGCCGCTCGCCGTCGCCGGGCCGTCGCTCCGGGCCGTGCGGGGCATGGGCACGGAGGGAACGGTTCCGACGACGCGGACGCGTTCGGCATTGACGATGATGGCGCTGTCATCGTCGCTATAGCCGTATTTGGCCAGGTGCGCCGCCTCGAACACCTCGCGCACGCGCGCGGTATCGAGCGCCTGGCGCAGGCTGGCAGGCAGGGTAACGGACAGGTCGAAACCCTGGCCCACATAGCGCATGTCCAGAATGTACTCGTAGGCGACCGTTTCGAGGAAGTCGCCTTCACCGGCGATCCAGTCGCCGGCTTCGCTTTCGAGGCCGGTAAAGATGGCATCCAGCTCGGCCAGGGCGCCCGGCTCGCTTTCCAGCTGCAGCCGGCGCGACACGACATAGTCGCGCTTGACGTCCGCGAGGATGGCGCCCAGCGCGCAGAAGGTCGCCGGTAGGGCCGGGACGATGAGGGTGCGGATGCCGGCTTCGTCCGCCACCAGATTGGCAGTGGTCGGCCCGGCGCCGCCAAAGGCGAGCAGCGAATAGTCCCGGACGTCGCCGCCATGCTGGGCGAGCTCGCGCGACATTTCGGAAGCCATGACGGCGGCGGCGACCCGTAATGCCGCCTCGGCGACGCGCTCGGGCGCGGCCTCGCCTTCATAGCCCAATTTGGCGGCGATCCCGGCCAGCGCCGCGCGCGCCAGGTCGCGCTGCAGCTTGACGCGGCCACCCAGGAAATTGTCGGCGTCGAGATAGCCGGCGACGAGGAAGCAGTCGGTGATGGTGACGTCGGTGCCGCCATTGCCGTAGCAAATCGGCCCGGGATGGGCGCCGGCGCTGTGCGGGCCGATCTTGAGCATGCCGTGCTCGTCGACCCAGACCACCGAGCCGCCGCCGGCGCCGATGGCGTTGACGCCGATAATGGGCATGACGAGGGGGAAGTCCCCCACCCGGGCATGGGTGGTATTGGCCGAGCGGCCGTCGTGCACCATGGCCATATCGGCGCTGGTGCCGCCCATGTCGACGGTGATGATGTGGCCCTCGCCGGTCTGCTGGGCGATGGTCATCGCCGCGACGACGCCGGAGGCGGGGCCGGAAAGAATGGTGTCGATGGGGCGCTGCCTTGCCGTTTCGAGGCTGAGGATGCCGCCATTGTTGGAGGTGATGTAGATGGGCGCGGCAACGCCCAGCGTGGCGACGCGCTGCGCCAGCCGGTCGAAATACTGGTTCATCAGCGGTTGGGTGTAGCTGTTGAGCAGCGCCACCATGGCCCGCTCGAATTCGCGCTGTTCGGGCCAGATATCGGAGGACGCCGATACCGCGATGCCGGGCAGGCGCGCCTGCAGTTCCGCCACCACCTCGTGCTCCAGCGCCGGGTTGGCGAAGGAATGCATGAGCATGACGGTGATGGCCTCGACCCCCGCCCCGGCATAGGCGGCGGCCAGCGTGTCAAGCTCGGCGGCGTCGATGGGGATGAGCACATTGCCGTCCCGGTCGGAACGGGCGCCGATCTCGCGGACCAGGCTGCGCGGCACCAGCGGCTCCTCGCGGTCCATCATGAAATCGAAGGCGGTCGGCATCTGCGAGCGGGCGATCTCCAGCACGCCGCGCAGCCCGCGGCTCACCACCAGCCCGAGCCGCGAGCCCTTGCGCTGGATGGTAGCATTGAGCGCCAGGGTGGTGCCGTGCACGATGAGCTCGACATCGCCGGCGGTGACGCCGGCCATTTCGAGCAGTTTGGGCACGCCGCGCTCGATCGACATGGAGGGGTCGGCGGGAACGCTGGGTTCCTTATGGCGCAGAATCTGGCCGGTGGCCTGGTTGGCCAACACGAAATCGGTGAAGGTGCCGCCGACGTCGATGCCGATGCGGCATGATGCTGAAGAAGAATGGGTCATAAGAACGGGTCCTGATCAGGCAACGGCGCGGCCGGGCAGGCCGGCTTCGGAAAGAATGGTGTCAAGGGCGTGGCGCAGGCGCAGCCGCGCGGCCGCCACGTCGCCGATCAACCGGTCGAGCGGCGTCATGGTGTCGTGGCTGATGCCCGGCACGACCGCGTCGAAAAATGCCCGGCGCACGCCGTAGCGGCGCGGCTGCGGCAGCAGATAGAGCCGGCGGTTGATTTCCAGCATGGTCGCGTCGTCGAACACCGCTTCCCAGGCGTCGCGCTGCGCGCCGAAAGCGAACAGGGCTGGCGCCAGATGCGGACGGGCGCGCAGCGTCGCCGTCGCCTCGGCGTCGACGGCGCCGTCGATGATGACGACGCCGTAGTCGCGAGCCGCGCCCGCCACGGAGATGAAGCCCTGCTCGGCGTCGTGCAGCACGGCCTGTTCATCGCGCATGAGCGGGTCGCCAAAGCCGCCGCCGCCCGGCATGCGCAGCGTCACCGTATCGCCCCTGGCCAGGTTGAGCGGCAGGCCCTTGGTGACGGGGCGCTCATCGGCGCGGCCTTCGTTGATGATTGCCGCGACCAGCGCGCCGGGACGACCGCCCTCGAAGCCCCAGGGCGCCATGCGGGAGCGTTCGAGGCCGCTGATCAGGATCTCGCCGCCATTCTCGCCCACCAGCTCCACCGTCAGGGCCTGGCCGACGCCGCCGCGCCACTGGCCGGGGCCGCCGGAATCGGGATTGATGTCGTAGTTGAGCACCCGCAGGCCCAGCTCGCGCTCGACCAGCTCGGCTGGGCGGTTGCGCATGTTGTTGACGCTGTTGTCGCGCGCATCCACGCCGTCGCGGCCACGAATGGCGCCCATGCCGGAACGCAGCGGCTCGACCACCTCCACTTTGAGCTGGCCATGCGCATCGGTCTCGGCGAACTGGAACGTCGCCATCGACCCGCCCATGGCGGCGGTCATCATCTCGGGATTGGCCTTGAGGATGGCGCCGCTGACGCAGTCGAACAGGCGGAACGGCGCGCTGTGGCGCATGCCGACTGCGGTATGGCCGCGCGCGTCGAACACGCAACCCGGCTGGTTCTTCACCTCGATATGGCGATAAAAGCCGGCATTGCGCGGGATTAGCGGATCGAAAGTAGTGAGGAACCCGGTGAGGCGGAAGGAGAGCCAGTACATGCGGCGCCCGAGCGAGGCCAGATTGAACGAGGAGTCCGAGAGCGGATCGGTGCCGGTCAGGTCCAGCAGCACCTGGCCATCATTCACCTCCAGTCGCAGGCGGACGCGCAGCGGAATGCCGCTGACCACGTCGTCGTCCAGATAGTCCCAGAAATCGTAGCTGCCGTCGGGAATGCGGCGGAAGACCTCACGGGCCCGGTCGGCGGTATAGTCCTGGATATCCTGCGTCGCCTGCACCATGGTATCGGTGCCATAGCGGGCCACGATCTCCTGCAGGCGGCGATTGCCGATTTCCAGGGCGCCCATCATCGCCTTGAAATCGGCGATGGTGACGTCCGGCACGCGCGTGTTGAGGCGGATGAGGGTGAGCAGTTCCTCGTTGAACTTGCCGGCCTTCATCAGCTTCATCGGCGGAATGCGCAGGCCTTCCTGGAAGATCTCGGTGTTGATCGCGGAGACGCTGCCGGAGACGGCGCCGCCGAAATCGAGCGAGTGAATAAAGGCCCAGCCGTAACCGATGAGCCGGTCGCCGTCGAAATAGGGCTGGATGAGGTGCACGTCCGGCAGGTGCGTCGACAGCCCGTTGGAGGTGTAGGGGTCATTGGTGATGATGATGTCGCCGGGCACCAGGTCCGGCACGGCCTCGATGGTCGAATAGAAATTCGTATCCATGAGGAAGTTGAAGCTGGCCGAGGGCGGATAGGCGAAGACGTCTCCCTTGACGTCAAGGAAGGCCACGGCGAAGTCGGCAACTTCATTGACGAAGCTGGAGCGCGCCGTGCGCTGGACGGTGAAATACACCTCGTCGGTGATCGCCACCATCTTGCGGCTGAGAATCTCAAGGGTAATGGGGTCGAGTTTCATGAGGTCTGCCTTGAAGAAGGAGTGGACTGGAAGGCGTTCTTGATGGCCTTGCGGGAGGCCTTGCGCGTCACTTGGCCGGGATCGAGATAGTCGCGGATGCCGTCGCCCAGAAGGTTGAAGGCGAGGACCGCGAAGGTGATAGCGAGGCCCGCCGCCGTGGACATCCACGGCTCGGCGCGCAGGTATTTGAGGCCATAGGCCAGCGACCAGCCCCAGGTCGGGGTGGGCGGCTGCACGCCGAGGCCGAGAAAGCTCATGCCGCTTTCCGCGACGATGGCGGTGCCCATGCCGAAAGTGGCCAGCACCACCAGTGGCCCAGAGATATTGGGCAGAATGTGCACCAGCAGGATCTTGAGGGGCGACACGCCGATGGAGCGCACCGCAAGAATGTAGTCCTTGTGTCGCTCGGTCATGGTCATGGCACGGCTGACGCGGGCATATTGCGTCCAGGATACGGCGGCCAGCGCCACGATGAGGTTGACGGGGCCGGGCCCGAGCACGGCGATGATCGCCAGGGCCAGGATGAAGGCGGGGAAGGCGAGGAAGATATCGGCAAAACGCATCAGCACGGCATCGAGCCAGCCGCCGAAATAGCCCGCGAGCATGCCGACACCGATGCCCAGGACCGACGACACCAGGACGGTGCCGAAGCTGATGAACAAGGAAATCTGTGCCCCGGAAGCGAGCCGCGTCAGCAGGTCGCGGCCGAAATTGTCGGTGCCGAACCAATGCTGTGGCCCGGGCAGGGCGAAGCGGTTGGGCATGTCCATCTGCTCGACGCCATAGGGGGAGAGGGCGGGCACGAAGCAGGCGAGGCCGACCAGCAGCAGCACCATGACGGCGCCCAGCACCAGATAGGTGTTCTTGTAGAAGCGTTTCATTCGTCACGGACCCGCGGATCGATGGCGCCGTGGATGAGGTCGGTCACCAGGGTAATGAGGCCGAACAGGACGGCGAAGCACAGTGCCAGCCCCTGCACCAGCGGAAAGTCGCGCTGCGAGATGGCGGCAACCGTCAACTGACCCAGCCCGGGCCAGCCGAATATGCCTTCCACCAGCACGGCGCCGCTCAGCAGCCCGCCGAACTGCAGCCCGACAATGGTGACGGTGGGCACCAGCGCATTGCGCAGCGCATGGTGCCAGACGACGCGGCGTTCGGAGACGCCCTTGGCGCGGGCGGTGCGCACATAGGGCTGGTCGAGCACTTCGAGCATCGAGGCGCGCACCATGCGGCAGATCATGGCGGCCCCCTGCAGGCCCATGGCGACGGCGGGCATGATGAGATGGGAAAGGGATTTAAGCAGCGGCTGCGGATTGCCGGTCAGCAGCAGCCCGAAGGCCTCGAGCAGCGGCGTGCCCCGGCCGATGGCTGGCAGCCAGTTCAGCTGCACGGCAAAGACGTACATGAAGACGATGGCGAGCCAGAACACTGTCAGCGCCACGCCGAGCTGGGAGAAGACCAGGGCCGCGGCGTCGATCCAGGTGCCGCGGAACCAGGCGGCGACGACGCCCAGCGGCAGGCCGATTACGATCGATACCAGGATGGCGCCGAACGCCAGCTCCAGCGTCGCCGGCAGGCGGATCATGATCAGCTCGAACACGCCCTGTTTCTGGAAATAGGACTGACCGAGATCGCCGTGGAACAGGCCCACGACGTAGTTGTAGAACTGCACCCAGGGCGGGTTGTCGAGCCCCAGGGCCTGGCGCACGGCCGCGATCTGCTCGGGCGTGGCGCTCTGGCCGATCAGGGCTCGTGCCGGATCGCCCGGCACGAGCTGCACGAGCAGAAAGGCGACCACGACCACGCCCGCCAGCATGGGAATAAACTGCGCTATTCTCTTGGCGACAAAGCCGATCATGGTCAGCCTCCCTGATGACGCGGTTAGTCTTTGGTCAGGCTGCGCAGATTGCCCAACACGTCCGGGTCGAAGCCGGTGACATCGGCCGCCGCGAAGGCGTCGAAGCCGGCATTGGTGAGGACGTAGTAAGGCATGTCCTCGACGAGCAGGCGGGCAGCGGCCTTGTAGGCCTCGCCGCGCTCCTGCTGCGTCTGGGCGGTGCGGGCGAGTTCGAGCTGGGCGTCGGTTTCGGGGTTGGAATAGGCGCCCCAGTTGCGCGATTCGCCGGTATGCAGGGTGACGTACATGAGCACGTCCGGATCGACCAGATTGTCCCAGCCGAGCAGGGCCGCGTCATAGGAGCCGCCGATGACCTCGCCGATAAAGGCGGGGAAGTCGGAAATGGAGACGTTCGCCTGCACGCCGGCCGCCATCATCAGGTTCTGGATATATTCGACTGACTGGATGCGGGCGGAGTCCTCGCTGTGGGTGGCGAGCGTGAAGGCCAGCTTGACGCCGTCCTTTTCCCGGATGCCGTCGGCACCCACGACCCAGCCCAGTTCGTCGAGCGCGGCCGATGCCGCGGCGATGTCGAAGGCGGGCTGGGTGATCGAGGCGTCGTAGGCCCATTCGAAGACCGGCATCAGGATCGAGGTGGCGGGGGTCTCGACGCCGCCGAAGATGTCGTTGCCGATGGTCTGATTGTCGATCAGCATGGAGAGCGCGCGGCGCAGCGCCGGATCGGACAGCAGCGGGCTCCTGGTGTTGAAGTTGACATAGGTGATCTTGATGCCGGGCTTGGAAACGGACTGGAAGCGGTCGTCGGCGCGCAGGCGGATCGTGTCGTCGGCGTTGAGCGGCGCCATGATGATGTCGAGGCTGCCGGCCTCGAGGGCCTGGGCGCGGGCGCTGTTGTCGGCCAGTGGCACGAACACGACCTGCGCGGTCGCCGAAACGCCGCCGTAATAGTCGGCATTGGCGTTGAGAACGATCTGCGAGCCGCGATCCCACTGGCCGAAGGTGAACGGGCCGCTGCCGACCGGCTGGGTGGAAAGGTCATTGCCGGCTTCGGCCAGGTGCTTGGGCACGATGCCCAGGTCCATATAGCTCAGCAGCGGCGCGAAGGGCACCTTGAGCTTGAAGACCACGGTGTTGTCGTCCCCGGCAGTGACGCTTTCGATGGCGTTGAGGTTGGAGGCGTGGTTGGAGGCGAGGGCCGGATCGACGACGGTTTCGTACGTGTAGATCACGTCGTCCACGGTGACGGGCGTGCCGTCGTGGAACTTGGCATCGGTGCGGATGTCGAAGATCAGTGTCGTCGCGTCCGGCTGCTCCCAGGACAGCGCCAGGTTGGGTTGCGGGGTGAGGCTCTGGTCGAGCGAGACGAGACCGTCATAGAGAAGGTCGAGGACGCGCACGTCGGTGGTGTTGCGCTGGGTGCGCGGATCGAGCGACTGGGCGTCGACGTCCATGCCGACGCGTACCACGTCGTTGGCCGCATAGGAGGGGACCACGGCAGCCACCATGGCCGCCGCAACCAGCCCATGGTTGATGAGTTGATTGATCTTCACTGTTTTTCCTTCCTTTTATGAGTGATGGTCAGCCGACCACCAACAGCTCCCGGGGCAGGGTGCTGAAGCTCTCGCATCCCTTGTCAGTAATCAGCACATCGTCCTCGATGCGCACGCCCACGCGGCCCGGCCGGTAAAGGCCCGGCTCGATGGTGAAATAGTGGCCCGGCGCCAGCGGGGTATGGTTGCCGCGCATGATCTGGGGGGCCTCGTGCACGTCGAGGCCGAGGCCGTGGCCGGTCTTGTGCACCACGAAATCCGCGTAGGGGCTGGCTTCGAGATGACCGCGCACGGCATCGTCCAGCGCATGCGCGGTAAGGCCGGGTCGCGCAGTGTCGCGGCCGAGCGCATTGGCCGCCAGGACGACGTCGTAGAGCGCCCGGTCCTCATCGGCGACGCCGCCGACAAAAACCGTGCGGGTGATGTCGGAAGAGTAGCCGTGATGGGTCACGCCGAAATCGAACAGCAGGGCATCGCCCTGCTGGATGGCGTAGTCGCCCGAATGGCCGTGCGGCAGGGCGGAATTGAGGCCGGCCAGCACCAGCGGGGCCCCGATGGGCCCGACCACGGGCTGCTCGAGGAAGGCCTGCATCATGCGGCGCTGAACCTCGAGCTCGGTCATCCCCACGCGGACCTGGGCGAGGGTCTGGTTGAAGGCGGCCTCGGCGTAGTGGACCGCCTCGCGCAGCCGGCCCAGTTCGTCGGCTTCCTTAATCGCCCGCATGGCATTGGTGTGCTGCTGGACATTGGCGAAGGTGGCGGCGGGGAAGGCCGTTTCGAGGGCGCTAAACTCGGCGTAGCGCATGGCAAAGCCCTCGACGCCAAGGCGCCGCGCCGATACGGCTCGTGCCGCGGCGGCGAAGGCGTCGGCAAAGCCTTCCTCATCCTTCCAGCGGCAGATTTCGGCGTCGATGCCAAGCGCCTGCCAGGACTGGAATTCCAGGTCCGGCAGCACGATGGCGGGGCGCCCCTCGACCGGCACGATGAGGACCGTGGGGCGCTCCATCAGGTGGAACTGCGCCCCGGTAACGTAAAGGAAGGTGCTGCCGGGGATGATGGCGATGGCATCCACGCCAGCCCGGCTGGCGACGCCGCGCAGGCGGTTAAGACGAAGTGCTGGGGTCACGGGGGGAAACTTCTTGGTGTTGGAAACTAGGCCGCCTCGTCGGCGAGCGCGAAATCGAAGGCCGCATCGGCATGCAGCAGGGTGGAATCGAAGGGCGGTACGGCCGTCGGCAGATTGCCGATAAGCAGGCCAATCTCGGTGCAGCCCAGGATGACGCAATCGGCGCCCTGCGCCGCGCCCTTCTCGATAATCCGCTGGTATGTCGCCTGCGATTGGGGCGAGATGGTGCCTTGGCAGATCTCGTCGAAGATCACGTCGTGGACGATGGTGCGATCCGCCTCGTCGGGCACGAGCGCGTCGAGACCGTATTTCTGCTTGAGGCGGCCCTTGTAGAAATCCTGCTCCATGGTGTAGCGGGTGGCCAGCAGCAGCGGGCGGCCATAGCCGGCCGCGACGATCTTTTCAGCAGTCGCATCGACGATGTGCAATAGGGGTATGGTGGTGGCCGACGCGACCTGACCGGCCAGCCGGTGCATGGTATTGGTGCAGATGATGATGACCTTGGCCCCGGCCGCCTCGAGGCCGCAGGCCGCCTCCGCCAGGGTTTCGCCCGCCTCGTCCCAGGCACCCTTTTTCTGCAGGGCCACGATCCTGGCAAAGTCGAACGAGCGCACTACCAGTTCGGCGGAGGCCAGGCCGCCGCGCAGGTCACGCATCCGTTCGTTCAGGTGCCGGTAATAGACCGCCGTGCTCTCCCAACTCATGCCACCCAGCAAACCAATAGGCTTCATCGACCTTGTCCTCAGCGATAGCACGCCCATTTCGGAGGAACAGATTGCCTGTTCATGGCGACAATGAGCAAAACCGTGCCATTTTGTTGCGTAGACAGAGAACATGATGCTCAAAACTTGAGCAATACGACAAAATGACTATCGCGTATGACATTGCCGTGACCAACAGTCGGAGTCAATCTGTCTAATGAAGGCAAAAATGCTCAATTAGTATACAAAGATAGCATATTTTTCTAATAAATGATTATGATGCGCGATGTTGTGCTTATTATTGCCTTATATGTGGAATCGTGCAACTTGGCCGTTCGTGCTCGAAAGGCGGGCCGCCCGTCTGTTAGCAGGTGGGCCGCATACTGGAGATAAAATGACCGTTACCGTGGAAATCGAAACCGAGCTCGGCACCTTCGTGCTGGCCGTCGAAGAAGACGCGGCGCCCGTGACGGCCGCCAATTTCCTGGCCTATGTGGATGGCGGCTTCGTGCGGGAGATGTCGGCCTATCGCATCGTCACCCACGCCAACCAGCCGGCGGAGACGGTACATCGCATCGAGGTCATCCAGTGGGGCTGGCGTCCATCGAACTCGGCGCTGCCCGCCCCGTTTCCGGCGATCGCGCACGAGCCGACCTCGAAAACGGGACTATTGCACCAGCACCTTACCCTGTCGATGGCGCGCGACGCGCCGGGAACGGCCACGGGCGGCTTTTTCATCTGCATCGGCGAGCAGCCGGAACTTGATGAAGGAGGACGCCGAAATCCGGACGGCGCCGGGTTCGCGGCATTTGGCCGGGTGGTTGCGGGAGAGGACGTCATTGCCGCCATTTTCGCGCGCGCCGAGGCCAAGGAATATGTCGCTCGCCCGGTACAATTTTTGGCTGCGCGGCGCCTGAGCCCGACTTCCTGCGCCTAGTTGTTCAGTCCCGGCATCTGGTGGATTGGATCGATGATGAATCTGTCGGACCTGTCTCAGCGCGTCGACGATACTAGTTTGCGCGGCTTATCCCCTCCGCTTCCCATGGCTTATCTCGGCTGATAGACGAGTCTGCGAGCCATTCGACGCGCATGAACGTCCTCAAGCTGGCGCATTGCATCGTCGGAAAGAAGCGGTCTCATTTCCCTGTCCTGTATTTTGCATTTTCTTACCTTACTTATTTGCTGTGTCGAGGGCCTGCCGAATGCGGTTTTGCTTGACGCGTTGCTCAATCCACTCATCAATGTCGGATTCTACCCAGGTAATTCGTTTTCTACCTAAGCAAATAGCCAGTGAAAATTGGCCAGAAATACGAAAATTGAATATCGCACTTCGAGATAATCTCGTTCGCTTGCAAATTTCTCTTATGGGCAGCAGAGTTTTTTGATTGATCATAAATGTTCACGTCAATTTTTGCTAATGTTATTGAGCTAATCATCAAGATTTATGTGTTTCAACCCCGATAAAATCGGCAGACAAGCGATGTGAACGCGTTTTAATTTGCTTTAAATAATGTAATTCAGGGCGTATTATTTATGAATGAAGCAAGGTGTTTAAAAGAAAGGGGAAAATAGAAATGGGTGCGTTTGGTGAAAAATCTTGCTAATCACGAAATGCGCTTCGCATTTTGTGGCATTTACGGGCCACAAACTGTGACGCAAATTCTGATTTTTTCTTTTTTTAAGATAATATAATCAGTGTATTAGGAAAAAGTTTGCGGTACGCACCTTGAACAACGAGGCCAGGACATGCTGCTGAAACGCGATCTGCTCGAGGACATCAAGGCGGGCAAGGTGGACCTCATCTTCCGCCGCTGGAGCCGGCCGACGGTGAAGGAAGGCGGCACGCTCAAGACCAGGGTGGGGCTCCTGGCCATCAAGGCCATCACCGATATGAGCCCGGACGCGGTCACCGGGGACGAGGCACGGCGCGCCGGCTTCGAGGACGTCGCCGATTTCCGCCGCTGGCTCGATACGATGAAACAGGGAAGCCTCTTCCAGCGCATCGAGGTCGGCTATATCGGCGAGGCGGAGTAGGGTGGGCGCATCGGCGCTCAGAACGGCACGGGGGCTTCGAAGGTGGTGAACGCGCCCGTAGTGGGATGGGTGAAGCCGAGCGAGGCGGCATGGAGCTGCAGGCGGTCGGCGGCGCGAAGGTCCTCGCCCTCGGCATAAAACGCATCTCCCAGAATCACATGGCCGATGGCCTTCATGTGAACCCTGAGCTGGTGGGTGCGGCCGGTGAGCGGAATGAGACGCAGGCGCGTGGCGTTGGGCTCGCGCGCGATGACCTGCCATTGGGTCTGGGCGGGACGGCCATGGTCGTGATCCACCTTCTGGCGCGGCTTGTTGAGCCAGTCGGTGGCCAGCGGCAGGTCGACGAGGCCGCTATCGGCTTCGACCACGCCGGCGACGCGGGCGATATAGCTCTTGGTGGTCTGGCGATGCTCGAACTGGCGGCCGATAAAGCCGTGGGCCCGCTTGTTGAGCGCCAGCACCAGCACGCCGGAGGTATCCTTGTCGAGCCGGTGGCACATGCCGGCAGTGGGCCAGGTGCGGCGGGCGCGGTATTCGATGCAGTCCCACAGGCCGGGGTCCTTGCCCGGAACGCTCAAAAGGCCGCTCTGCTTGTTCACCACCAGGATATCGTCATCGACATGGATGACGTCGAGATAGGGATCCTGGGGCGGAAAGTAATCGATGAGGGTGGGCATGGGGCCGGGCATGCGGCCCTGTAGCAGACCCGCCCGGTTTGACCAAGACTTTGCCGCGACAAACCAGAGGGGCGTGCTATGGTTGCGCCATGGACCCCAGACGCTTTCATGTTTTGACGGAAGCAGCGACCAGCGTCCCCTCAAGGGGGAGGGGAGCAAAGGCAACGTTCCACCTGACAATGAAAGACCACAGGCGCGACGCCAGACTTATGGAAACGACGATTTTTTCCACCGCCCTGGGCGAATTCGGCATCGGCTGGACCGGGATGGGGATCGCGCGTGTGCATTTGCCGGGGCTGGAACGGGACGAGCTGGAGCGGGAGCTCGGCCGGGCCGGGGCACAGCCGGGCGAACCGACGCGGGCGGTGGCGGCAGTCATCGACCGCATCGAGGATTATGCCGAGGGCGAGCGGGTGGATTTTTCCGGGGTGAGGCTGGACCTGACCGGCATTCCGGATTTTCATCGCCGCGCCTATGCGCTGCTGGCGCAGGTCGGCTGGGGCGAAACCCTGACCTATGGCGAGCTGGCGCGCCGGCTGGGCGATGTCGGCCTCGCCCGAGCAGTCGGGCAGGCCATGGGCGCCAATCCCATCCCGCTGCTGCTGCCCTGCCATCGCGTGCTGGCGAGCGATGGAAAACCGGGCGGTTTTTCGGCGCCGGGCGGAAAACTGTCGAAAGTGCGGATGCTGGCGCTGGAAGGGGTCAGCGTCGGGGCACCGGCCGGGCAGCTAAGTTTCGGGTTCTGACGGCATGGCCATCGAGATCGAGCGCAAATTCCTGGTGAAGGACGATGGCTGGCGCCGGGACGCGGTCGCGCAAACGTCGCTGCGGCAGGGTTATCTCTCGACCAGCGCCAAGGCGACGGTCCGCATCCGCATCATCGACGACGCCAGGGCGTTCCTGACGCTCAAGGGGCCCATGGAGGGCATCAGCCGCGCCGAATTCGAATATGAGGTGCCGCTGGAGGACGGCAGGGCGCTTCTCGAAATGGCGCGGCCCCATGTGGTGGAAAAGCGCCGCCATATCGTGCCCCATGCCGGGCTCGACTGGGAGGTGGACGTTTTCGAGGGCGCGCATAAGGGGCTGATGATGGCCGAGGTGGAGCTGGCGAGCGCGGACCAGACGGTCGCCATCCCCGACTGGGCCGGCCGGGAGGTGACCCATGACGACCGCTACGCCAATGCCAGCCTGTCGCGCCGGCCGGGGGTTCCCGAACCCGCGGGCTGAACGGTCCGTTCATCGTCGTGTTTGTCCTCGATCATGGCAAAGGGGCAGGGGTGCGCCCATATTGGGGAGACAAACATAGGAGATTGAAATGGCAAAGGATTTTACGGGTAAAGTCGCTTTCGTCACCGGTGCCGCCTCCGGCATCGGCGAGGCCGTCGCCACGCAGCTCGCCGAGCGGGGCGCCAAAGTCGTCGTGGCCGATCTCAAGCTCGACGCCGCCAACAGAGTGGTCGAAGCGATCAAGGCCAAGGGGGGCGAAGCGGCTGCGGTCGCCGTCGATGTGGGGGATGCCGCGCAGGTGGAAAAGGCGGTGCAATTCGCCACCGACACGTTCGGCAAGCTCGATCTTGCGGTCAACAATGCCGGGATCGGCGGGGCGGCCGCACCCCTTGGCGACTATACGCTCGAGGACTGGCACAAGGTCATCGACGTCAATCTCAATTCCGTTTTCTATTCGATGAAATACGAAATCGCCGCCATGCTGAAATCGGGCGGCGGCGCCATCGTCAACATGGCCTCGATCCTGGGTTCGGTGGCCTTCCCCAATGCTCCGGCCTATGTCGCGGCCAAGCATGGCGTGGTGGGCATGACCAAATCGGCCGCCATCGACTACGCCAAGAAGGGCATCCGCGTCACCGCGGTGGGGCCGGGCTTCATCGACACGCCGCTGCTCCAGGGGATGCCCCAGGAGGCCTATGACGGTCTCGTCGCCATCCATCCGGTCGGGCGGCTGGGCAAGGCCGAGGAAGTGGCGGCGCTGACCCTGTTCCTGCTCTCGGATGCGGCGTCCAACATCACCGGGTCCTATCACCTGGTGGATGGCGGCTACGTCGCCCAATAGGACCGGGCCTATTGCCAGCGCTTGAAGGTCTTCAAATGGTCGAGCGCGCCGGTGACGGTGCGCACGATCCTGTCGACGCTGTCGGTGACCGGAACGGCCATGGCGTGCTCGGTCTGCGGATCGGGCACTTCCAGCGTGGCGAACTGGCTGTCGAGCAGGCTGCGGGGCATGTATTCATGGCTGCGCCGGGACATACGCTCGCCGATCACCTCCTTGCTGCCCTCCAGATAGACGAACAGCACCGGCTCGTCCGCCCGCTCGGTGATGAAATCGCGATAGGCGCGCCGCAGCGCCGAACAGGCGCCCACCGCCACGCCCTTTTTCTCCGCCGCCTCCTTGAGCGCCGCGGTCAGCGCCTCCAGCCAGGGCCAGCGGTCCTCGTCGGTCAGGGGCGTTCCGGAGCGCATCTTCTCGACGTTTTCAGGCGGATGGTACTGGTCGCCATCGAGGAAGGGGGCATGCAGGGCCCGGCCGAGCGCCGCGCCGACGGTGGATTTTCCCGATGAGCTGACGCCCATGACGATGATGATGCGGGGTTCAGACCGTAGCGGTGAAGGCGCCGTCGACATAAAGAATGTGTCCATTGACAAAGCGGGAGGCCTCGGAGGCCAGGAAGATCGCGGCGCCGCCCAGTTCCTCGGGCCGGCCCCAGCGGGCCATCGGCGTGCGGGCCTCGATCCAGGCGTTGAATTTCTCGTCCTTGAGCAGGGCATCGTTCATTTCGGTGGCGAAATAGCCCGGCGCGATGCCGTTGACGTTAAGGCCGTGGCGCGCCCAGTCAACCGCCATGCCGCGCGTCAGATTGGCGACGGCGCCCTTCGTGGCGGCATAGGGGGCGATGGAGGGACGCGAGAGCGCCGCCAGCAGCGAGCAGATATTGACGATCTTGCCCGAGCCGCGGGCGATCATGTGGCGCGCCACCGCCTGGCTGACAGTGAACACCGAGGTGAGATTGGTGGCGACGATCTGGTCGAATTTTTCCGGGGGAAAGGCTTCGAGCGCGCTGCGGAACTGCATGCCGGCATTGTTGACGAGGATATCGATGGGGCCGATCTCGCCCTCGATATGGGCGACGGCGTGCTCGACGCTGTCGCGGCTGGTGACGTCGAAGGCGAGGGCGGTGACATCGGCACCGCTCTCGGCCAGATCAGCCGCCGCGGCGCCCAGCGCCACCTCGTCCCGGCCGTTGAGCACCAGCGCCGCGCCGGCGCCCGCCAGCGCCCGGGCCATGGCCAGCCCCAGGCCGCGACTCGAGCCGGTGACGAGAGCCCGGCGGCCGGCGAGGCTGAAAGCGGAAAGCTGCGTGCTCATGATCGTCCTCGATTTTCGCATGGGCGCCAGTAGAGGGCCACGAGACGCGGCGGCGCAAGCCTATTCTTCCATACAAGCGGCGCGGCAGGGCGGGAATTTGCATATCCAGCCCGTCCTTCCGGCGATAGAGTGTAGTCAGTTTCGCCGCCAGCGGACCTGTGCTAGGCGTGGCGGCACCAAGAAGACCTGGAAGGATCGTGTGTATGTCGACTGCGGATATCGGCCTGATCGGCCTGGCGGTGATGGGTTCCAATCTTGCGCTCAACATCGCGGAGAAAGGCTATACTATTGCCGTTCACAACCGCTCTTCGGGCCGGATCGACGATTTCATGGCCGAAGCCAAGGCGCAGGGACTGGATGGCAAGGCCGTGCCCAAATACGACCTGGCCGATTTCGTCAAGGCAGTGAAGGCGCCGCGCTCGATCATCATCATGGTCAAGGCCGGCAAGCCGGTGGACGACATGATCGAGCAGCTCCTGCCGCATCTGGAGCCGGGCGACGCCATCATCGAATGCGGCAATTCGCTCTTTACCGATACGCAGCGCCGCTTCGATTACCTCAAACCCAAGAATATCGGCTATCTGGGCGTCGGCGTTTCGGGCGGCGAGGAGGGCGCGCGCCACGGGCCCTCGATCATGGTCGGCGGCTCCAAGGAGCAGTGGCACAATGCCGAGGCGGTGCTGACCGCCATCGCCGCCAAGTTCAACGGCGAGAGCTGCTGCGCCTATCTGGGCGAAGGCGGGGCAGGGCATTTCGTCAAGACCATCCATAACGGCATCGAATATGGCGACATGCAGATGATCGCCGAGGTCTATGGGGTAATGCGCGACGGGCTGGGCATGTCGCCCAAGGCCTGCGCCGAAGTGTTCCGCAAATGGAACGAGGGGCCGCTCAATTCCTATCTCATCGAAATCACCGGCCATGTGCTGGACGCGGTGGACGAGGAGACCGGCAAGCCGCTGGTCGAGCTGATCCTGGACAAGGCCGGCCAGAAGGGCACCGGCGTCTGGTCCGCCATCGTCGCCCAGCAGATGGGCGTGCCCGCCACCGCCATCGAAGGAGCCGTGGCCGCCCGCTCGATCTCCTCGCGCAAGGACGAGCGCGTCGCCGCCGAAGCCATCTATGGCAAGCCGGACCGGGCCCGCACCGAAGCGACGCTGGACGAACTCGAAAAGGCGCTGCTGGCCGGCAAGATCGTTTCCTATGCGCAGGGTTTCGCCGTCATCGCCAAGGCCTCGGAGGAAAACGGCTGGGCGCTGCCGCTGGCCACTATCGCCAAGATCTGGCGCGCCGGCTGCATCATCCGCTCGCGCTTCCTCGACCAGATGGCCTCCGCCTACAGCAAGGGAGAGGCCACCAATCTGCTGGTGGTGCCCGATTTCGTCGCCATCATGAAAGACGCCCATCCGAGCCTGAGGAAAGTGGTCGCGGCGGCGGCCATGGGCGAATTCCCCATGATCTGCCTGTCGGCGGCGCTGAGCTATTTCGACAGCTACCGCCAGGCGCAGGGCACCGCCAATCTCATCCAGGGCCAGCGCGACTTCTTCGGTGCGCACGGCTTCGAAATCGAGGGCCGCGGCAGCGATTTGCACGGCACATGGCCCTCGACGCTGGGCAATTGAGGCGGAATAGAAACGAATTTGGAAAGGCCGGGCGGATGTCCCGGCCTTTTTTCATGGCGGGGCGGGTGGATGACGAAACGCTACAGCGCCCGGAACATCACATAGGCATCCACATAGCCGTGGAGAGGGTGGTGGAAGGCTTCGGGGAGGGTGCCGACGATGGAAAAGCCGAGCTTCTGCCACAGCGCCACGGCGCCCCGGTTGGTCGAGACGACATGGTTGAACTGCATGGCGCGGAAGCCGCGCCGGCGGGCGCGGTCGAGCGAGTGCAGGCACATGGCGCGGGCGACGCCCCGGCCGCGCGCTTCGGGCGCGGTGATGTAGCCGCAATTGGCGACATGGGCGCCGCCGCCGCCCTGGTTGGGCTGCAGATAATAGGTGCCCACGATGCGGCCGCCGATCTCGGCCACGAACACTTCGTGGCGGGGCATGAACCAGAAACCGGCGATGCCGGCCGCGTCCAGATCGCGGTCGATGGCGTAGGTTTCGCCGGCAGCCAGTACCGGCGCGACGATGGCGAGGATCGCCGCGCGGTCGACATCGGCGGCGGGGCGGATCACGAGGGTCATTCGTCGAGCGGAGGCACCCGGACCTGGCCGGGCGGGGGCATTTCGGGAACCTGGGGATGATCGGCGATGCTCGGCCGGCGGCTGAGCTCGAAGCGCCAGGCGGCGAAGGCGAAGATCAGGAGGGCGATGGCCACGCTGGCGCTGGCGGCGACGAAGGGGGCGCCGGGAAAATAGCCCGGGGAACCGGGGGTGGTGGTGTAGAAGGAAAAGATCTGCGTCGCCGCCAGCGGCCCGATAATGGTGGCCAGCGAACTTGCGGCGTTGACCGCGCCCTGCAATTCGCCCTGGCCGTTGTCCGGCACCTGCCGGGACAGGACGCCATTGATGGCGGGCGGGGCCAGCCCGCTGACGGTGCCGACGAGGATGAAGAGGTAAAGCTGGAACACGTCCGCCGCCAGCGCCACGCCGGCGAAGGCGGCCACGGCGGCGAGCAGCCCGATCATGGCGACGGCCGGCTCGCCGATGCCGCGCGAGAGGGGGCCGGCGAGCAGGGCCTGGCTGATGGCGAAGCCGAGCCCGAAGGCGCCCAGCGTGCGGCCGATGGCCGAGGAGGTGAAATCGAACATCTCGACGGTGAAATAGCTGAACACCGTCGGCAGCGCCTGCGCCGAGAGCTGGAAGAAGAACAGCACGCTCAGCAGCCAGAGCACCGAAGGATATTTCTTCAGCGCCAGCACGGCGCCGAGCGGATTGGCGCGGCGGATATCGAATTTGCGGCGCGACGATTTGGGCAGGCTTTCGGGCAGGATGAACAGGCCGAACAGGAAATTGGCGAAGGCCAGCCCGGCGGCGGCGAAGAAGGGTACACGCGGGCCGATCTCCCCCAGCTCGCCGCCAATGACCGGCCCGATGATGAAGCCCAGGCCGAAGGCGGCGCCGATGAGGCCGAAACGATGGGTGCGCTTATGGGGCGGGGTGATGTCGGCCATATAGGCGGTGGCGGTGGCCAGGGCGGCGCCGGCGATGCCGGCGATGATGCGGCCGACGAACAGATACCAGACGAAGGGCGCGATCGACATCATCAGGTAGTCGAAGGTCAGGCCCAGCAGCGACAGCAGCAGCACCGGGCGGCGCCCGAACCGGTCCGACAGATTGCCCAGCACCGGCGAGAAGACGAATTGCATGAAGGCATAGGCGAAGACCAGATAGCCGCCGATGACGGCCGCTTCCGCCACGCTGCCGCCGGTCAGCTCATCGAGCAGTTCGGGCAGGACGGGCACGATGATGCCAACGCCGATCATGTCGAGCAGGACGGTGATGAGGATGCAGGTCAGGGTCAGGCGGGAGCGTATCGCAGCTTGCATGAAGTGGTCCTGAACCTTCCTGTTGTCCTCTGCCGCCAGTGCCGCAATTGACACGGCCCTTTGTGTCAACGCAAGGGCGGGCGGCCAGGAACGGCGTCAGCCTGTGGAACCTTCGCCCGGACGATAGCCATAGACCCAGCCGAGCCGGCGCAGATGCGCCCGCGGTCCCTGCAGCTTCATGACCGTGTCGCGGGCCAGATTGGCCGGCCAGCCCAGATGGAAGATCCGGCCATTGCGGGCCGAAAGGGTGGCGACGCGGCGGACGCGCTGCTGGCGAAGGGCGGCGTAGCGGGCGAAGGCCCGTTCGGCGGTGTCCGAGCCGGCCAGCAGGGGCGCCAGCGCCTCGGCATCCTCGATGCCCATGGCGGCGCCCTGCGCCTGGAACGGCACCATGGCGTGCGCCGCATCGCCGATCAGCCCCACATTGCCGCGATGCCAATCGGGCGTCTCGACGGTAAAGAGCGGCCATGGCGTCCACTCCTGACCGGCGGCGGCCATGATGACGTCGACCCGCGGGCCGGGCCGCACCGGGCGCGGCTGGCCGCCGGTCTCGGGGGAGCGGCCCGGCATGAACAGCGCCAGATTGACCTGGCCGCGATGGGGCAGGGGATAGCAGACCAGATGAAAGCCGGAGCCGAAGAACACCGAAACCCGATCCGGCGCGATCTGGCCCAGGACCAGATCGGCCGGCACCAGGCTGCGCCAGGCGATGCGGTGGCCGAAGACGGCCTCCGGCCCGCCCAGAATCGCCCGCCGGGTCGTGGAATGCACGCCATCGGCGCCGACAAAGGCATGGGCCCTGGCGGTGCGGCTGGAGCCATCGGCTTCACCGATGGTGACGGTGACGCCCTTTTCATGCGAGGCCACGGTCCAGTTGCCGACGCCGAACAGGATGTCGATATTGGCGAAGCGGCGGCAGGCCTTGTAGAGCACGTCCGCGAGATCGGCGCGGTGCATGACGGCATAGGGGGCGCCGAAGCGCTCGCGCATGATGGCGCCCAGTTCCATGCTGACGCCGGGGGCCTGGCTGCCCTGCGGATAGGTGTCGAGCGCCGCCGGCTCGAGGCTGGCGCGGGCGATGGCCTCGCCCAGCCCCAGCCGGTCGAGCGCATGCCGCGCATTGGGACTGATCTGCAGGCCGGCGCCGAATTCATGCGGAACCGGGCTGCGCTCGAGCACTGTCACCGACGCGCCGAACTTGGCCAGCGCTAGGGCCAGCGTCATCCCTGCAATGCCGGCTCCGGCGACGATATAGCTGCGGCCCGTGGCGGGCATGGCGTCACTCAGGCAGCGTTGGCCCGGTAGATGGTGGAGGCGGGGTTGGCGTTGCCCGCACCCAGCTCGGCCTTGTAGACATAAAGGGTCGAGCAATAGGGGCAGACGATTTCCTCGTCCTTGCCCATGTCGAGAAACACGTGCGGATGGTCGAAGGGCGGCAGGGCGCCGATGCACTGGAATTCGCGGGAACCCACCTCGATGCTGCGCAGACCTTCGGTGTTGTGGAAATGCGGGATCGCGCCTTGAGCCATGATCGGAGCCTGGGTGGTGTTGGAATTGGCGGGACCATAGCCAAACGCTCCGGCCAAGAAAAGGGTCCAGAATGACCGATCGGCCTTGCTTTTGTGTCGTGAAACCGCGAAAGGCCCGGCAAGCCGCTGAAGGGGACCGATATGCCTGAATTCATCTCCCACGATCTCTCCCTCGCCTATGAGGTGCACGGCGCCGGCACGCCGGTGCTGTGCGTGCACGGCTTCGGCTCGAACGGCAAGGTGAACTGGATCGATACGGGCTGGGTCGAAACGCTCACCGGGGCGGGCTACCAGGCCATCACCTTCGACAATCGCGGCCACGGCCAGACGGACAAGCCGCACGATCCCGAGCTCTATTATCCCGGGCTCATGGCCGAGGACTGCGTGGCGCTGCTCGACCATCTGGGCATCGGGCGGGCGGCGGTGCTGGGCTATTCCATGGGCGCGCGGATCGCCGCCTTCCTGGCCTTCGCGCACCCCGAACGCGTGGCGGCGGCCATTTTCGGCGGCATGGGGATGAACCTCGTCAACGGCCTGACCGACGGCAACGACATCATCGCCGGGCTGCGCGCCCCGAAACTGTCCGATCTCACCCACCCCACGGCGCGCCAGTTCCGCATCTTCGCCGATCACACCGGCTCGGACCGGGAGGCGCTGGCCGCCTGCATGGAAACCTCGCGCCAGCCCATGGCCCGCGCCGATGTACGCCGCATCGAAGTGCCGGTGCTCGTGGCCGTGGGAGAGGCCGACGACATGGCCGGGCGCCCCGAAGCGCTGGCCGAATTGCTGCCGCGGGCCGAGGCCGTGCTGGTGCCCCGGCGCGACCATATGCGCACCACGGGCGACAAGGTGTTCAAGGAAGCGGCGCTGGCGTTTCTGGCTAAAAATTTTCCCGCCGCGACGATTTCGTGAACCGAATCGGCGCATGAGGCTTTGTCTTGAGAAGAAAACGGCTTATATCGTCAAATCTCGATGAAGCGGAGAATGTCATGAGCGGCGGTGCCAAGAAAGCGGCCCAAATCCAGTCTGTCGATCCGGTCTGGGACGCCGTGCGCTCGGGGGCGCAGCAGATATTGGACAGCGAACCATCGCTGGCCAATCTGGTGCTGTCGAGCATTCTCAACCATGAAAGTTTCGAGGATGCGCTGGCCCACAGGCTGGCGGCGCGGCTCGATCACGAAGAGCTGTCCGCCGACATGATCCGGCAGGCCTTTGCCGAAACGCTGCGCGACAATCCCGATATCGGCGCGGCGGCGCGCGCGGATCTGGCCGCGACGCTGGAGCGCGATCCGGCGTGCCACCGGGCCATCGAGCCGCTGCTGTATTTCAAGGGCTATCAGGCCATCCAGACGCACCGCTTCGCCCACGCCATGAACAGGGCGGGCCGCCGCGACTTCGCGCTTTATCTGCAAAGCCGGTCCAGCCAGGTGTTCCAGGCAGATATCCATCCCGCCGTGCCCATGGGCAAGGGCATCATGCTCGACCACGGCACCGGCCTCGTCATCGGGGAAACGGCGGTGGTCGGCGACAATGTCTCGATGCTGCAAAACGTCACGCTGGGCGGAACCGGCAAATCCGACCAGGACCGGCATCCCAAGATCGGCAATGGCGTCCTGATCGGCGCCGGCGCCAAGGTGCTGGGCAATATCAGGGTGGGCGACTGCTCGCGCATCGGCGCCGGGTCGGTGGTGCTCAAGGAGGTTCCCGAGCGGACCACGGTGGCCGGCGTGCCGGCCCGGGTGATCGGGGAAGCGGGCTGCGCCCAGCCGGCGCTGGTCATGGACCAGATGGTGCTGGTGCACGATACGAGCAAGTAGACGCAGGGCCACAGGCGCGGCGGCGTTGTCCCCGCTAAAATGCGGGGGCCGGGGGTTGTCAGCGCCGGGACAGAGACTAGATTGCGCCCCGAAACCCAACCAGCAGGACATGCCCCCGTGAACCATCCGGAAATCATCAAGCTGCAGAAATTCCTGCAGCGCACCTTCAACAACCGCAATATCGACGTGCGGCCGCGCGCCAAGCTCAACGATTCCGTGGAAGTGTTCATCGGCGAGGAGTCGATCGGGCTGATCCATGTCGACGATGAGGACGGCGACAAGTCCTATATGTTCTCCATGTCGATCCTCGATATCGACCTGGACGATATCGACTGAGGCGGAAACTGAACTGCTTTATAGCGCGCCGATGCGGCCCAGCCAGCGGGCCAGTTCCGCGTCGAAGCGTTTCCAGAAGGGCAGGGCGGTGGCGTCGAAGCCGATGATGGCGGCGAGGCCGCTGGGCAGGTGGACGGTGCGCAGGCAGCGTTCCGGCCCGTCCTCGCCGACCGGGGCGGCGCATTTGGCGACGAAGGGATGGGACGAGAGCGCGTCGTACCAGACGGTTTCGCCCGAATAGCCTTCGCCCGGCAGCAGCGGCTTGCCGACGAGGCCGGGCACGCCCCCCACTGTCCCCTCCGCGAACTGATGCAGATAGACCGCGTCGAGCAGCGTGCTGCTGGCGCGCGCGCGGCTGCGCGGAACCAGCGTGACTTCCACGGGAACCGGCGCCGCGTCCTCCGCCAGCTCGAGGACGAAGGCCAGATCCGCCTGGGTGGCGAAGCCAGTCTTCATCTGCTCGCCATAGCGGAACCAGGACGCCGGAATGGTCAGCTCGCGCCCGGCTATGGTCTGGACCAGCGGGTTTTCATCCGCGAGCGAGGGCATGGCCGGCTGGTCCGGGCGGCCCGCCCGATCGATGGCATAGGCCAGCGCCACCGCCGCGAGCAGCACCAGAACGGCGATCCCGGCAAGGTTATAGGCCAGCGAAGCGTGGCCGGAATCGGATGCATCGGCGCGGGCTCGCGAAGTCGACATGGCCGGCGTTAACCAGAATTCTCGCAGGGGGGTGACAGCTTATTGGGCAGACAATATGCTTAACAAAGGGTAAAGATTTCACCCGGCGACGCCGAGGGTATGGAGACGGCAGGCCATGGCAAGGGAACTTCTGCTGGCGGCGTTCATCATGGGCGTCGGGATTTGCATCTCGGGCGCGGCGACGCATCTTTATCAATGGCTGACGCGCCAGCGCGCCATGCTGCGCATGGACGGCAGCACCTATCTCGCCTCGATGGGTCATGTGGCGATCAGCTTCGTATGCGGGCCCTATATCATGCTGCAGGTGGGCTGGCGGCATGAGGAGGATGGGACCATATCCATGACTTCGGTGCTGATCTCGGCGCTGGTGGCGTTCGGCTGGGCCTTCATCACTGGGCTGCTGTTCATGGGCGCCTATGTGGCGCTGAGATTTTAGGCGGAGCCCATATTCAGCCGTCGGCTTGCGGGGCTCGTTCGCCTCCCTCCCTTCAAGGTGGAGGGGGACGTATCGAGTGGTTCAGTGACGGTTGGCGGCGACGACGGTGACGCGGTCGTCGATCATGTCGACCCACTGGCCGGCATGGGCCTGGGACTGGCGCTTGATGTATTTGTAGGGGGTTTCGTTCCAGACGCGGATGGCGCCGTCCTGGTTGTCGAGGACGAGGTCGCCCCGGTCGGTGCGCACCAGCAGCACGGCGTGGCCATTGCCATTGGCCTCGCGGACCACGGCGATCATCAGCGTGCTGGGATGCCAGCCGGCCTCGATGAGGTCGCGGCGCTTGGCCAGGGCGAAATCCTCGCAGTCGCCATAGCCGTTCGGATAGGTCCAGAATTCGTCGACCTGGTAGAGGTCCCGGTCGCTGACCGGCACCACGGTCTGATTGTAGTGGGCATTCACCGCCACCAGTTGCTGCCAGTTGGCTTCGGTCAGCGCCGCCGCGGCCACCACGGTGTCGTGGGCCTGGCATTCGGCCGGGCGGGACTGGCAGAATTCGAGATGGCCCACCGGGATGGAGGTGGTGCCGCCGGCGGTCTGGACGAAGGCGACATTGGTAAGGTCGAGCGCGGCGGCAGGATTTGCCAAGGCGAGGAAGGCCCCGATCAGTCCGGCGAGCAAGCCCTTGTCGTTGAATGCCATTTTGCAGTCTCCCTGATGGAGACCACGTTAGGCGGGGCGAATTGCGCCGATCCGAAAAGTGCCACGCAGTTTTTATGCGTGTTTTATCGAGTGGCGAAGGGACCTGTTTACCATGAAGGGTAGCGCGAGGGCGGGGTCAGTTCATCCGCAGGTTCTGCTGCACGACGGTCAGCATTTCCTGGGCGGCGGCGAATTCCACCGCCACGCCATTCTGGAAATGCCGGATGACGCGGGCGCGCATGCGCCCCAGCGTGATCGGGGTGCCCATGGCCGGGCGGACGTCGAGTTCGATGGCGGCGCCCGACAGGGAAATGTCGATGATCTTGCAATTATAGCGGCGACCATCGTCGAGCACGACGGTGGAATGGCGGATATCGGGCACGACGCGCTCATGGCGCCGGTCCTCGGGCAGGTCGAGAAGATCCTTGTTGGCCAGCCAGGTGAGCTGGGCGGCCATCTTGTCGCGCTTGCGGGGGGAGGCGGCGATATCCATGACGAAGCCGCCGTCGACCTGTGCGAGGATGGTGCCCTCGACACGGCCCAAATGATCGAGATAGGCGATGATGCGCTCGCCCACGATCCCCGGCACGGGCGCGATCACCACCGCGTCGCCGGGGGACATGGCCAGGACCTGGCAGGGAAACTCGCGCCGGTCGGCCAGCATGTAGCGGCCCAGAATCGACACCTTCACGCGCTGAAAGCGCTGCTCCGCGCTCTCCGAGCGCAAGGCGGCGGCGGCCGGCGGCGCGGCAATGTCTTCACTCAGCATGGTCAACCTGTGCCAGGAACCGGGGGTTTTCCACCGCAAGTTAGCCGGTCTTGGTTAACGGTTGATGAGAAAGCCGCTGTCAAGATACGGCAAAAGCCGTATATCGGTCCGGCGCTTTACCGGTCCGGGCCGAAAGCTCCGAATAGAGCTCAGTCGCGGCCGCCGTCGATGACGGCGAGATGGGCGTAGCGGCGCGCCGAACGGCCATAGACGGTGGTGGGCAGGGCCATGGGGGCGGCGGGATAGGCAGTGTCGTTGACGACGCTGGACATCACCTCCCGCGCCGTTTCCTCGGCCGAAATCTCGTCCGGCCAGATCAGCCGCAGGCCGGTGATGCGCTGCTCGAGAATCGGCTGCACGCCGAGCCAGTAGGGCTCTTCGAGGGCGGACATGGCGCCCAGGATCCGCGTATGGGTGGAGCCGTTGTGGCGCAGCGGCATGAGGATGATCTCGAAGCTCACCCGCGTCTGCAGGGCGGTGGCGCCCTGGAAGGTGGCGAGCGCGACCGCATGATCTTCGGTGACCGCCCGGATCAGGGTCTCCATGGCGTCATTGTCACGGTCGTGCCAGAGGGCCGAGAAGGACCGTCCCTTCAATTCGCGGCAATAGCTGGTGCACAGGTGCGAGCCGGCCAGGCGGAAGGAGAATTTGTCCGCATCGGCCATTTCCAGGATGAAGGTATTGGCCAGCGCCTCGCGGATGCGCGTGGGGTCGATGTCGCGGCGGTCGGGCGCGCTGCGCGATCCCCGAATCGCGTTCCAATAGGTATAGAGCGTCTTGGTGCTCGGCATCTGCATCGTCGGAATCCGCTTTGGAGGCGAGGAAAGATCCCGGTCTGGATCGAATCCGTCACTGACCGACAATTGCAAAATGCAGCCGCCAAGGCGCGCTTAAAGAATAGTTAAGGTTAACGCCGGCGGCCCCGTGTGGAAAAGTTAACGCAGGGCCGCAGGCCAGCAGCAGCGCAGGACGCTTCCGATGAGTGAACAAGGCCAGACGCCCGCAACGCCGGAGCCTGCAGGACGCGAGCCGGTCTTTCTCCTGCCGGGCGCGGTGACCGCGCTGGTGGGCGTGCTGATCGCCATTCACCTGGCGTCAACCCTGGTTCTTAACCCGGACGGGCAGGGCCTCGTGCTGTTCTGGTTCGCCTTCCAGCCCTATCGGATCGTGCTGGCAGGGGTGGAGCCCAGCCTCGCCATTCCATTGATCTGGACGCCCTTCTCCCATGCCTTCCTGCATGCGGGATGGGAGCATCTGCTGATCAACGTGGCGTGGCTGGCGATCTTCGCCACTCCGGTGACGCGGCGCTACGGGGCCGGGCCGATGCTGGCCCTGTTCCTGGTCTCGGCGGCGGCGGGTGCGGGGTTTTTCGCGGCGACGACGCTTCACGACCAAATTTACCTGATAGGCGCTTCGGGAGGCGTCGCCGGGCTGACCGGTGCGGCCATGCGGTTCATCTTCCAGCCGGTGCTGATGGCCCGGCACCCCGAAACCGGCCAGCCCGTGGTGCTGGGGCGGCGGCTGGCCAGCCTCGCGGAAGTCTTCGTCAATCCGCGCTCGCGCTATTTCACCCTGATCTGGCTGGCCCTCAATGCCGCCGTGCCGCTGGTGCCGGTGCTGACCGGCTCCTCGCTCAACATCGCCTGGCAGGCGCATCTGGGGGGCTTCGCCGCCGGGTTCCTGCTGGTGGGGCTGTTCGAGCGCAAGGCGGCGGGGGAATAGGGCTGCCGGTCGGGCGGCATGGAACGCCGCACCGGCGGTTGCGTCAGTTCCCGTAAACCGCCTCGGGGTCGAAGAGGCGGGGGAGGCCGATATCCTCGAGCCGCGCTTCGCCATCGGCGAAGACGACGCGGCGATAGAAGCAGGATTGCCGGCCGGTATGGCAGGCGGCGCCGCGGCCGGTCTGGCGCACGGCCATGACCAGGCAGTCCTGGTCGCAATCGGTGCGCAATTCGACCACTTCCTGCACCTCGCCGGAGGTTTCGCCCTTCTTCCACACCGACTGGCGCGAGCGCGACCAATAGTGCGCGATGCCGGTCTCGAGGGTAAGGGCGAGGGTTTGAGCGTTCATATGGGCGACCATGAGCACGGCATTGGTCGCCGCGTCCACGGTGACGACGGTGACGAGGCCGCCGGCGTCGAAACGCGGGGCGAAGGCGCCGCCTTCTTCGAGGGTGGCGTGATCGAGGGTTTTGGGGTCGGTGAAGGTCAGGGGCATGGCCAGAACTGAAACCGGGAAGGGGCGGGCGCGCAGGGAGGGCTAACGGTGCCCGACCATGGCGAAGAAGCGGTCCTGTTCGCGGCGGTCCTCGGCGAAGACGCCGGTGAAGCGATGGGTGACGGTCTTGACGTCATGAGCTTTGACGCCGCGCATGGTCATGCACATATGTTCGGCCTCGAGCAGGACGGCGGCGCCGCGCGGGCCGAGATTTTCGTTGATGGCGTCGACGATCTGCGCCGTCATGGTCTCCTGGGTCTGGAGGCGCCGCGCGAACACTTCCACCAAGCGGGCGAGCTTGGACAGGCCCACCACGCCGTCATGGGGCAGATAGGCGATGTGCGCCTTGCCGTAAAAGGGCACCATGTGGTGCTCGCAATGGGCGTAGAAGGGGATGTCCTTGACCAGGACGAGGTCGTCATAGCCGCCCACGTCGCGGAAGGTTTTGGACAGCACCTCCCGGGCGTCCTGGCCGTAGCCGGAGAACAGTTCCCCATAGGCCTTGACGACGCGCGAGGGGGTTTCGCGCAGGCCTTCGCGGTCCGGGTCGTCGCCGGCCCAGGCGATCAACGTGCGCACGGCCGCCTCGGCCTCCTCCCGGCTCGGGCGGGCCGAAGGTTCGGCCGGGGCGGGCAGGGGCTTGAGCGACTTGATTTGAGCATCCATTCGGTCCGGCTCCTTGCATTGCGACCGCGTCCATAACGCCGCGGCGGGCGCGTCGGGTCATGGCAGGCGTATTTCCCCTGACTCTCGGACGGAGACCTCCTATATAGAAGCGGAACGGGACCGGAACAAGAAACAGAATTGCCTCCAGCATGGAACTGAGCGATCTCTATTCCGAAAAGATCCTCGATCTGGCGGGAAATGCCCTGCAACCGCCGCGGCTGGCCGATGCGGACGCCTCGGCCCGCAAGGTGAGCCGCATCTGCGGCTCGGTGATCGAGGTCGACCTCAAGGTGCGCGACGGGGTCATCACCGGATACGGGCACGAGATTTCGGCCTGCGCGCTGGGGCAGACCTCGGCGGCGGTGGTGGCGCGGGAGATCGTGGGCACGCGGGTGGACGATTTTTGCGCGGTGCGGCAGGTCATGCACGACATGCTCAAGGCCGATGGCGCCCCACCGGACGGGAAGTGGAGCGACCTCAAATATCTCGAACCGGTGCGAGACTATCCGGCGCGGCATATGTCGACGCTGCTGGTGTTCGACGCGGTGGCGGCAGCGCTGGGAAAACTCGAATCTTCACAACAGCTTGCCGCGCAAGATTGATGAACAGAATCATGGCGCTGATTGGCCGGGCAGTGGATTTCCCCTTCAAGCTGGCCGCCGTTTTCCTGATCACGCTCTACCGCTACACACTGTCGGCCTTCATGGGGCGGAATTGCCGGCACCTGCCGACCTGTTCGGAATATACGCGCGACGCCATCTGGCGGTTCGGCTTCTGGCCGGGCGGCTGGATGGGGCTGGCGCGGCTGTGGCGCTGCCGACCCGGCGGCACGCATGGCTACGACCCGGTGCCGGAGGAGGTGCCGGGGGAGGGGCGGTGGTACCTGCCCTGGAGATATGGGCGTTGGGGGGCAGGGTGACGCGTCTCCAGCGCTAACGCTCCACCCCTCGAAGGGGAGGGTTCATTCAGGACTCTTGGCTCAATTTATCCCCCACACCGGGCTTCCCTCGGGCTTGACCCGAGGGTCGCTGTCCACGTGCAAGAAACCTGATTTGGGGCTCACAAGCCGGCCCCGAGGGCAGCACAGCGTTGGTGTGAGCAACAACGATCAATCCAGGAGCGTCCAAAGTAAACATTCCCCCTGGAGGAGGAGGAAGGCGAAGGAGCCTGCCTCACGGATTTATTCATAGGCGAGTTTTTGGCGGGCTCGGCTGGAATTGCCCCGAATTCATGCTATTCAGGCCGCCTTGCAGCGGTGAATGCTGCGATCAACCCGATTTCTGGAGACTTCAAATGTCGATCAAGGTGACGTTCCCCGATGGTGCTGCTCGCGACTATTCGCGCGGCACCACCGGCACCGAGATCGTGGAGGGGATTTCCAAGAGCCTCGCCAAGAAGACCGTGGCGATGCGCTGGAACGGCGTTCTGTCCGACCTTTCGGACCGGCTCGAAGGCGATGGCAGCATCGAGTTCGTGACGCGCGACAGCGGCTCTAAGGACGTGCTGGAGCTGATCCGGCACGATGCCGCGCACGTACTGGCCGAGGCGGTGCAGGAATTGTGGCCCGATACGCAGGTGACGATCGGACCGGTGATCGAGAACGGCTTTTACTACGATTTCTATCGTCCGCAGGGGCCGTTTTCGGAAGAAGAGCTGCGCATCATCGAAAAGAAGATGAGCGAGATCATCGAGCGCGGCGCCGCCTTCACCAAGGAAGTGTGGACGCGCGACCAGGCCAGGGACTGGTTCGAGGCCAGGGGCGAGGCGTTCAAGGTCGAGCTGGTGGACGCCATTCCGGCGGACCAGTCGATCAAGATGTACAAACAGGGCCAGTGGATGGATCTGTGCCGCGGCCCGCATATGCGCACGGTCAAGGATGTGGGGCAGGCCTTCAAGCTGACCAAGGTGGCGGGCGCCTATTGGCGCGGCGACAGCAATCGCGACATGCTGAGCCGTATCTATGGCACGGCGTTCCCGACCAGGGAGGAGCTGGACGCCTATCTCACCATGATGGAAGAGGCGGAAAAGCGCGATCATCGCCGCATCGGGCGCGATCTGGACCTGTTCCATTTGCAGGAAGAGGCGCAGGGCTCGGTATTCTGGCATCCGCGCGGCTTCGTCATCTACAACCAGATGGAAGCCTATATTCGCCGCCGGCTCGACAAAGCGGGCTATGTCGAGGTGAAGACGCCCCAGCTCATGAACGCCAAATTCTGGGAGCAGTCGGGGCACTGGGGCAAATATCGCGAAAACATGTTCGTGGTGCCCGACCAGGTGCCCAATACCGAGGACGACAAGCCGATCTTCGAGGATGGCGGGGACCTGCTGGCGCTCAAGCCGATGAACTGCCCGGCCCATGTGCAGATCTTCAACCAGGGCATCAAGTCCTACCGCGATCTGCCTTTGCGTATGGCGGAATTCGGCTGCTGCCACCGCAACGAGGCCCATGGCGCACTGCACGGGCTGATGCGGGTGCGGCAGATGACGCAGGACGATGCGCATATCTTCTGCCGCGAAGACCAGATCCAGAGCGAGACCGAGCATTTCGTGCATCTGCTCTATTCGGTCTATGGGCATATGGGCTTCGAGAACGTCGTCATCAAGCTGGCGACGCGGCCGGAGAACTTTGGCGGCACCATCGAGCGCTGGGACGCGGCGGAAAAGGCGCTGGGCGATGCGCTGCGGGCCACCGGGTACGAATTCGAGATCGCCGAGGGCGAGGGGGCATTCTATGCGCCCAAGCTCGAATTCCATCTCAAGGACGCCATCGGGCGCTCCTGGCAGGTGGGGACGCTGCAGCTCGACTATGTGCTGCCCGAGCGGCTCGACGCCACCTATGTGGCCGAGGATGGAAGCCGCAAATATGCGGTGATGCTGCACCGGGCCATCCTGGGATCGCTGGAGCGGTTCATCGGCATATTGATCGAGAACTATGCCGGCAGGATGCCGATGTGGCTGGCGCCCACCCAGGTGGTGGTCGCGACCATCGTCTCGGAAGCGGACGATTATGCGGCCAAGCTGGTGAGCCGGCTGCGCGATGCCGGCATTCGCGCCGAACTCGATATCCGCAACGAGAAGATCAACTACAAGGTGCGCGAGCATTCGGTGCAGAAAGTGCCGCTGCTGTTCGTGGTGGGCAAGCGCGAGGCCGAGGAGGGCACGGTTTCGGTCAGGCGGCTGGGTACGGAGGGGCAGCAGGTGCGGCCCTTCGCCGAGGCGCTGGTCGAACTCGTCGCCGAAGCCACCCCGCCCGATTTGCGGGACGCCGCCGAAAAGGCCGCCTGATGGCCCAGCGTCCATCCAACAGGGAAATGAAGGCGCTTTATCATCTGGGCGAGGACAAGGTCCTCGGCCCGGGTGACATCAAGGACGTGGGGGAAAAGGTTTTCGCCCGCATGCTGGTGAAGAAATGGATCGAGGAAGCGGAGCCGGGCAAATACCGGACCACCGAGAGGGGCCGCATCGTCCACGACGAGGAAGTCTATTTCACCGGCCGCTGGAAGCGCTGAGCGGGGAGGTGGCATGGCCGATCCCATCGCGATCACCCGGACCATTTCGATCGAGCCCAGCGAAATCGAGGAAAGTTTCGTGCGGGCCTCGGGGCCGGGCGGGCAGAACGTCAACAAGGTCGCCAGCGCCGTGCAATTGCGCTTCGACCTGCAAAATTCCCCCAATATCCCCGAGCCGATGAAAAGGCGGGTGGCGGCACTGGCGGGCAGCCGGCTGACCAAGGAGGGGGTGATCGTCATCACCTCCAATTCGCATCGCGACCAGAAGCTCAACCGCGCCGAAGCCCAGGCGCGGCTGGTGGCGCTGCTGCGCGAAGGCGCCCATCCGCCCCGGCCGCGCATCGCCACGCGGCCCACGCTCGCCTCGAAGAAGCGGCGCCTCGAGGGCAAGGTGCGCCGGGGCGGCATCAAGCGGCTGCGCGAGCGGCCGGACCTGGACGATTGACCGGGCGGCGAATACGGGACGGAAGACCATGGACACCAGCAGCCTGAAATTCGGCACCAGCGGTTTGCGCGGGCTGGCGGCGGACCTTGAGGGACAGGCGGCGCGGCGCCACGTGACCGCCTTCCTGCGCCATCTGGGCACGGAAGGGGCCGGCCGCGTCTATCTGGGACGGGACCATCGGGCCTCGAGCCCGACCATCATGCGCGACTGCGCCATCGCCATCGCGGCGGAAGGGCTGGAGCCGGTGGATTGCGGGGCGCTGCCCACGCCGGCGCTGGCGCTCCACGCCATGGCGACGGGATGCCCGGCGATCATGGTCACGGGAAGCCATATTCCGGCGGATCGCAACGGGCTCAAATTCTACCGGCCCGATGGCGAGATCGGCAAGGCGGACGAGGCGGGCATCCTCGCCATGCTGAGCGACGCGGCGGTGGCGGCTCGGCCGGTCCGCATGCCCGACGAGAGCGCGGCGGCCATGGAGCGCTATGTCGGACGCTTTCGCGGCCTGCTGCCGGACGGGGCCCTGCGAGGCAGGCGCATCGGCATCTTCGAGCACTCGACGGTGGCGCGGGATGTCCTGGGACGCGTCTTGCGTCATTTCGGCGCCGAGACGATTGGGCTGGGACGGCTCGAAGGCTTCGTTCCGGTCGATACCGAGGCGTTCGGCGACGGGGTATTTTCGCCGCTTCCGGGCTGGGTGGCGCAGCATGGGCTGGACGCCATCGTTTCGGCCGATGGCGACGGCGACCGGCCGCTGCTGATGGACGGGACGGGCGAGTTCGTGCGCGGCGACGTGTTGGGATTGCTCTCGGCGCGCTATCTGGGCGCCGATATCGTGGTGACGCCGGTGACGTCGAATTCCGCCATCGAGCGCACTGGCCTGTTCGGGCAGGTGATCCGGACGAAAGTGGGTTCGCCCCATGTGGTCGCGGAACTGGCGAGGATGACCGGACCGGCCATCGGCTTCGAGGCCAATGGCGGCACGCTGGTGGGACGCGGGATCACGGTGCGCGGGGAGACGCTGGCGCCGCTGGAAACCCGCGACGCAATCCTGCCGCTGCTGTGCACGCTGGGGCTGGCGGCGGCGGCGGGCGTCGCCCTTGGCGCCCTGGTGGCCACGCTGCCCTTGCAGCACGCCCTTTCCGACCGCTTGCAGGATGTGCCCGGGGAGCGCAGCGCCGCCTTTCTGGCCCGGCTGGCGGAGGACCCGGCCTATGCCGGAGCACTGTTCGGGGCACGGGGGATCGCCGCGATGTCGCGGATCGACGGGGTGCAAATCCGTACGTCCGGCGGCGACATGGTGCATTTCCGCGCCTCGGGAAATGCGCCGGAACTGCGCTGCTATGTCGAGGGCGGCACGGAGGCTGGTGCGCGGGAACTGCTCGCCTGGGGCCTGGGCGTGGCGGCGCGGGAATTGGGGCTGTAGAACCGCCTCAGGCGGACGGTTCCATTTCCGGGCCGGCGGCGCGGCGATCGGGAAAGAGGGGGACGACATTGTCGGTATAGCGGCGCGCCGGCTTGGGCCGGGGCGTGCGCATGGGAACGCGGTTGCGCCGGTCGGGGCCGCGATAGCCTGACCCCAGAGCGCCCACCACGCTGCGATTGAGCAGGCGGGCCTGCACCCGTTGCAGCAGGTGGCCGGGCGACATGGGTTTGACCACCACCTCATCGATGCCGGCGCTGATCGCCTGCTGGCGCATGGGCGGGGTGATGGCGCGGGTGAGGGCGATGACCGGCAGGTCGCGCGAGACGAAGCCAGGATCGAGCCGGATGGCCTCGACCATTTCATAGGCCGGACGCCCCTCGCGGTCGAAATCCACCACCAGCATGTCGAGCGGGGCGATGCGCATATAGGCGAACAGCTCGGCCTCGCTGGCGAAGGGGCGGACGCGCAGCCGCGAATCGCCGGCCAGCACCATGGCGAGCACGGCGTTAAGGGCCGGATTGGCGGCCAGAATGGCGATTGTCTTGCCCGTCGCGGTCACGAAGCACCCTCGTTTGGTAAAGGTTTCGTTAACACGATCAAACGGGAGAATGAAGCGGCGAGTTCCGGTTCCGCGCAAGACTTTCCGGCAAAGGGGGATCGGGCGGAGTGGTTTCAGTGTTGCGCCCAAGCGTCGACCAGCGCTCCTACCCCTCGAGGAGAGGCGCCGATCCTGCTTGGGGGGAAAGGCCTCAGGCCATCGCTTCCTCGAACATGTGCTCGACATGTTCCCAGTTCACCAGATGGTCGAACCAGGCCTCGAGATACTTCGGCCGGGCGTTGCGGTAGTCGATATAGTAGGAATGCTCCCACACATCGACGCCCAGGATCGGGTGGCCGCCATGGATGAGCGGGGATTCGCCGTTGGGGGTCTTGCTGATCTCGAGCTTGCCGCCCTTGACCGCGAGCCAGGCCCAGCCGGAACCGAACTGGGTGGCGCCGGCATCGAGGAAATCGGCACGGAACTTGTCGAAGCCGCCCAGATCGGCATCGATGGCGGCCTGCAACCGGCCCGGCAACCGGCTGCCGCCACCATTGGGCTTCATCCAGTTCCAGAAATGCACGTGATTGTAGTGCTGGCCGGCATTGTTGAACAGGCCCGGATTCTTGCCGTGGCTCTCCCGCACGATGTCTTCGAGCTCGAGGATTTCGAGGCCCGAGCCCTCCAGCAACTTCTCGCCATTGGTCACATAGGCCTGATGGTGCTTGTCGTGATGATATTCCAGCGTCTCGGCCGACATGTGCGGGACGAGCGCGTCATAGGCATAGGGCAGGGGCGGCAGGGTGAATTTGGTGGGCATGCAGTCCTCCTTCGGTGTGAACGGGACCAAGCTGGCGCGCCCTCCGGCTTCGGATCACTCCTCCAATCCTGCCGATCTTATGGCGAAGGCGTAGCACTGGGCGGTTTCCTTGAGACGATCGAAGCGGCCCGAAGCGCCGGCATGGCCCGCGCCCATATTGGTCTTGAGGTATAAAGGCGCGTCGCCCGTCTTGGTTGCGCGCAGTTTCGCCACCCATTTGGCCGGCTCCCAATAGGTGACGCGCGGATCGGTGAGCCCGGCCAGTGCGAAGATGGGTGGATAGGCCTGGGCCACGATCGCCTCATAGGGCGCATAGGCGGCGATGCGCGCATAATCTTGGGCGGAGGCGAGCGGATTGCCCCATTCGGGCCATTCGGGCGGGGTGAGCGGCAGGGTGTCGTCGAGCATGGTGTTGAGCACGTCGACAAAGGGCACCTGGGCGATGATGCCGCCCCACAGGTCGGGGCGCATATTGGCGACGGCGCCCATCAGCATGCCGCCGGCCGAGCCGCCCTGCGCAATGATGCGGCCCTTGCGGGTGTAGCCCCGGTCGATGAGCATTTCGGCGGCGGCGATGAAATCGGTGAAGGTATTGGCCTTGTGCTCGCGCCGGCCCAGCCGATACCAGCGATAGCCCTTTTCCATGCCGCCGCGGATATGGGCGGTGGCGTGGACGAAGCCGCGATCGACCAGCGAGAGCACCGAGACCGAGAAGGCGGCGGGCATGGACATGCCATAGGAGCCATAGCCATAGAGCAGGGCGGGATTGGAGCCGTCGAGCTCGAGGCCCCGGCGATGCAGCAGGGTGACCGGCACTTTCTCGCCATCGGGAGCGGTGGCGAACAGCCGGCGCGTCACGTAATTGGCGGGATCGTGGCCGGAGGGCACTTCCTGGGTCTTGAGCAGGGTGCGGGAGCCGGTTTCCAGGTCGATGTCGAAAACCCGGCCGGGCGTGGTGGGCGAGGAATAGGTGAGTCGGAAGACGGCGGTGTCGAATTCATAGCCGGTCGCCATGCCCAGCGAATAGGCTTCCTCCTCGAAATCGACGGTTTCCTCCTCGCCGGTGCGGAGGTCGCGGGCGACGATGCGCGGCAGTCCATCCTCGCGCTCGAGCCGCAGCAGGTGATTGCGGAGCAGGGCGATATCGAGGATGAGGACGCCCTGGCGATGCGGCACCAGGTCCTGCCAGTGTTCAGCCCCGGGCGCCTCGGCGGCGACGGTGACGATCTTGTAGTCCTCGGCGCCTCCGGCATTGGTGCGGATGTAGAGGACGCCACCGCGTTCATCGACTTCATATTCGCGGTCGGCAAGGCGGGGGGCGACGAGACGCGGCTCGCCACCGGTCTCGGCGTCGATCAGCCAGACCTCGCTGGTCTGGTGGTCATGGGCGTCGATGACGATGAAGCGGCTCGAAAGCGTCTTGCCGACGCCGACGAAAAAGCCGGGGTCCCGTTCCTCATAGACGATGGGGTCGTCCTCCTGCGCCGTGCCCAAATCGTGGCGACGGATGCGGAACGGGCGGTGGTTGTCGTCATATTCGGTATAGTAGATGGAGCGGCTGTCGTTGGACCAGACATAGGAGCCGGCAGTCTCGCGGATGACCTCGTCGCCGTCCTTGCCGGTCTCCATGTCGCGCAGCGCGATATCGTAATATTCCGAGCCGGCGCGGTCTGCGGCCCAGGCGAGGATGCGGTGGGAGGGGTCGTGGATGGCGCCGGCGAAGCCGAAATATTCCTCCCCCGCCTCGACATTGCAATCGAGCAGCACCTGCTCCTCGCCGCCATCGCGCGGGGTGCGGACGATGAGCGGATATTGCTTGCCTTCGAGCATGCGCGAATTATAGGCCCAGGGCCCGTCGGCGGAGGGAACGCCGCTGTCGTCTTCCTTGATGCGGCCGCGAATCTCCCTGTAGATCCGCTCCTGCAGCGCCTCGGTGGGCTTGCCGAATTCCTGTTCATACCAGGCGTTCTCGGCCTCGAGATAGGCGCGGATTTCCTCGTCCAGCGTCTCGGGCCGCTGCATCACCTCCTGCCAGTTGCCGGCGCGCAGCCACGCATAGGGGTCCTGACGGACGATGCCATGGTGGGTGTGCTCATGCGGGATGCGCTTGGCGAGAGGGGGCGTGGCCTTGGTCATGATGTCTCCGGGGGCAGGCGATAGCAAGGACATAGAGCGCCGGACGATCCGATGGAATCGGATCGAGCGCTCTATCTGTTTATTATTGCATCGGATGCGTCCGAAAACCGCTTTGCACTTTTCGGTCCGATGCTCCGGGCCCCATGTGAGCAGTTTGCCACCCCTCGAAACGGTTGAAAACGCCTAAGCCCAAAGTCGCAATCGGTCCGTTATGACTTGTGGCGCGGCCTTCATCCGGTAAGGTCGCAGACCTCATCCCGGAATGGAATCATCGAACGGCGGAAGGAGTGGCAGCTTGGGGCCGACCCTCGATGCAAATATCGGTCTTTTGGCCGTCGCGCCCTTTGCCGCCGCCGTCCTGGCTCCGTTCATCCATCGCCTGGCCGGAGGGCTGGCCAGTTGGATACTGGCGGCGGTGCCGGCGGGTATCTTCGTTTTCCTGCTGGGCCTGATCCCCGTGGTGGCGGACGGCGGAACCATGGCGGCAAGGCTCGTATGGGTTCCGGCCTACGGGCTCGATCTCGCCTTCTACATCGACGGGTTGAGCCTCGTCTTCGCGCTGACCATTGCCGGCATCGGCACGCTGATCATGCTCTATTCGGGCGCTTATCTGGCCGGTCATGTCCACCGGGGGCGGTTCCTGGGGTTCATGCTCGCCTTCATGGGCGCCATGCTGGGGGTGGTGCTGTCCGACAGCCTCCTGGCGCTGTTCATGTTCTGGGAGCTGACCACCATCACCTCCTTCCTGCTGATCGGCTTCGACCATCGGCGGCAGGCGGCGCGGCGCGGCGCCATCCAGGCATTGGTGCTCACCAATATCGGCGGCATGTTCCTGCTCGCCGGCGCCATCGTCATCAGCCAGCAGACCGGCACCTGGGAAATGAGCGCGCTGCGCGGCATGGGCGCGGTGCTGCACGACAGCGGGTTCTACGGATTGCTGCTGACTTGCTTCCTCGTCGCAGCCTTCACCAAATCGGCGCAGTTCCCGCTGCATTTCTGGCTGCCCAACGCCATGGAAGCGCCAACGCCGGTATCGGCCTTCCTGCATTCGGCCACCATGGTACAGGCGGGAGTCTATCTGCTGGCGCGCATGAGCCCCTCGCTGGGCGGCACGGCGATCTGGACCGGCATGCTGGTGGGCTTCGGCGGCGTCACCCTCGTCTGGGGGGCGCTGGGGGCGCTGAGGCAGACCGATCTCAAGCAGATATTGGCGCAAACCACCATCGCCTCGCTGGGCCTGCTGGTGCTGCTGATCGGATTGGGCGGCAGCTACGGCATCGCTGCCATGGTGCTCTATTTCGTCGCCCACGCGCTCTACAAGGCCGGGCTGTTCATGGCGGTGGGCGCCGTCGACCACGGGGCCGGGACGCGGGAAATCACCGTGCTGGGAGGGCTGGCCGACCGGATGCCGGTGACCTTCATCGCCACGGCGCTCGCAGCGCTCTCCATGATCGGCCTGCCGCTGACCATCGGCTTTTTCGCCAAGGAGGAGATGTATGCGGGGCTGGCCGGAGGCGACTGGCGCGGGCTGCTCACCTTGATCGTCCTGGTGGCGGGCAACGGAATGCTCGTGGGCGTGGCGCTGCTGGTGATGATCCGGCCCTTTCTGGGGGAAACCGTGCCGACGCCGAAAAAACCGCAAGAGGCGCCCATCGCCATGCTGGCCGGGCCGCTGCTGCTGGGCGCGGGCGGGATCGTTGCGGGGCTGCTGCCGGAATGGCTGGGCCACGATCTGGTGGCGCCCGCTTCCGCCGCGATCCTGGGCCGGCCGGTCGAAAGCCATCTGACGCTGGCGCTGGACGTCACCGGTCCGCTGCTCTGGCTCTCGGCGCTGACCTGGGGGATGGGCATATTGGTGTATCGGCAGGCCGACGCCATCCGCACCCTGCTGCGGCGCTTCGAGGGCGCGCTGGGCTGGACCGCCGACACGGTATTCGATGCCGTCATGTTCGGGCTGATCCGCTTTTCGGGCGCGGTGACGCGGCTGCTGCACCATGGACGGCTGGAACTCTACCTGGCGGTGGTGTTCGCGGCCATGGCGGTGGCGCTGTTCGGGCCGCTGCTGGCCTGGGGCGGGCTGGACTGGCTGGTGCCGGCGACGGATCTGGGCGACTGGCGCCCGCGCCTCCTGCTGCTGCCCGGGCCGACACCTTACGAATGGGGCGTGGCAGGGCTGGCGGTGCTCGGCCTTGCGGCGGTGCTGGCGGCGCCGACGCGGCTCATCGCCATCCTGTCGCTGGGCGTGCAGGGAACGGCGCTGGCGCTGATCTTCCTGCTGTTCGGCGCGCCGGACCTGGCGTTTACCCAATTTATGGTGGAAATCCTGTCCGTGGTGATCCTCACCTTCCTGATGACGCGGCTGCGGCTGGACGACCGCGATCCCCGCCCCTTCGAGGACTGGATGCGCGACGGCACGCTGGCGCTGGTCTGCGGGGCGGGGGTGAGCCTGCTGCTGATGCTCGTTCTCAACGGCAGCTATGATTCGCGCCTGCCCGATTTCTTCAGCGCCACCAGCGTGCCGCTGGCGCATGGGCACAATATCGTCAACGTCATTCTCGTCGACTATCGCGGCTTCGACACGCTGGGCGAGATCGCCGTGGTGATGGGGGCGGGCATGGCCATAATGGCCCTGCTGCGACGGCGGAAAAAACCGGCCTTGCCCGACGAGCGGCGGAAGGCGGCGCCATGAACACGGTGATTTTTCGCACGCTGGCGCCGACGGTGGTGGCGATCATGCTGGTCTTTTCCGCCTATGTGTGCCTGCGCGGCCATAACGAGCCGGGAGGCGGATTCATCGGCGGGCTGATCGGGGCGGCGGCCATCGCCGTGTTCGCCCTGGCCTCTGATGTCCGGGCGGTACGGCGGGCCCTGCGGGTCGATCCGCTCGCCATAGCGGGGTTCGGCGTGGTGCTGGCGGGCTCGTCCGGCCTGCTCAGCCTCTTCACCGGCTCGCCCTTCATGACCAGCATCTGGATCGAACTCGGAGCAGGGCAGGGTGCGCTGGCGCTCTCGACGCCGCTTTTCTTCGACCTCGGGGTCTATTGCACGGTGTTCGGAACGCTGTCCTGCGTGGCGTTGCTGCTGCTGGATGGCGAGCGGGAGGAGGAAGCCTAGATGGATTACGTGCTTGCCGTGCTGGTGGGGCTGTTCATCGCACTGGGCATCTATCTGCTGCTGTCGCGCTCGGTGATCCGCATGCTGATCGGCATGACCATTTTCGGCAACGGGGTGAACCTGCTGATCTTCACGGCCGGGCGGGTGACGCGGGAGCTTGCGCCCATCGTGCCGCCGGGGCTCAAGGCACCGGCAGGGCCGATCGCCAATCCACTGCCGCAGGCGCTGATCCTCACCGCCATCGTCATCGGCTTTTCCATGTTCGCCTTCCTGCTGGTGCTGGCATTCCGCGCCTATCGGAGCCTCGATGCGGACAATACCGACACCATGCGGCTGGCCGAGCCCGAACGCTCGCCGCAGCCGCCGCTGAGTTATTGACGCCATGGACGCTGAAACAGCCATTGCCGAACTGCCCGCCGCGACGATCGACACGCTGACCCCCGTGGCCGACTGGGTGATCGTGCTGCCGGTGGTGCTGGCGCTGCTGGGGGCGGCGGGCCTGCTGACGGTCCGGCTCCGCCCCGGCATGCCGCTCATCGGCGCCCTGATCGTCATCGGCGGCATCATCGCCTGCGAAATCGCGCTGCTCGCGGAAATCCTCGCCAACGGGCCGGTCAGCATGACCATGGGCAAATGGTTGCCGCCCTTCGGCATCAGCCTCACCGCCGATCTTTTCGGGGCGGGCTTCGCGCTGGCGGCATCGCTGGCGACGCTGTGCGTGCTGATCTATGCCGAAACGGAGCGCGGCGCGGAAGATGACGGGGACGCGTTCCACGCCATGGTGCTGCTGCTGCTGGCGGGCGTCACCGGCGCGTTTCTCACCGGGGACCTGTTCAACCTCTATGTGTGGTTCGAGGTGACGCTGATCGCCTCGTTCGGGCTGATCGTGCAGGGCGGCAGGCCGGTGCAGCTCGACGGGGCGGTGAAATACGGTTTCCTCAATTTCCTCGCGACGACGCTGTTCCTTTTGTCGCTCGGGCTGCTGCACGGCCTGCTGGGTACGCTCAACATGGCCGATATCATGCGGGTGGCGCCGCTGGCCGATCCGGCGGCGATGGGCGGGATCGCCGCCCTGCTGCTATTGGCCTTCGGCATCAAGGCGGCCGCCTTTCCGGTCAATGCCTGGCTGCCGGCCGCCTATCATACGCCCAGGGCGGCGGTGTCGGCCCTGTTCGCGGGCCTGCTCACCAAGGTGGGCGCCTATGCCATGCTGCGGGCGCTGGTGGCCATCCTGCCGGGCAGCCGCGACCTGCTGGAGCCGGTGCTGGCGCTGCTGGCGATCTTCACCCTGCTGCTGGCCCCGCTCGGCGCCATTGCCGAAACCAATCTGCGGCGCGCCATCGGCTTCATCGTCATCGGCGGCATCGGCGCCATCCTCGCGGGGCTGACGCTGCCCACGGCGAACGGCATCGCCGGGGCGGGCCTTTATATCTTCCATGCCATTTTGACGATGACAGCGCTCTACATGGTCGCGGGGCTGGTGGAAAAACGCACCGGCGCCACCGATACCCGCCGGATGGGTGGGCTCTATGCGGCGAGCGCTCCGCTTTCGGTATTGTTCTTCGTGCTGATGCTGGCCGCGACGGGCGTGCCGCCCTTTCTCGGCTTCTGGCCCAAGCTGCTGCTGCTCGAAGCGACGCTGGCCGGCGGCAGCGTAGGTGGCGAGGCCGGCTGGATCGGGATTGCCCTGACCGTTGCGCTGCTGGTCAATGCGGTGCTGACGCTGATCGCCGGCACGAGGCTGTGGGCGCACATATTCTGGCGTGCCGGGCCGGAGGGGGCGGTCTCTGAACACCACCACAATCAGCACGTGCCCTTGCCGCCGCGCGGGCGGCTGGGGCTGGCCTCGGCGGCGGTGCTGGCCGCCGCGATCACCGTGGCGGGGCTCTGGCCCAGCCCGCTTCTCGACGGCGCCAAGGGCGGGGCTGCCGACATTGTCGAGCCGGCCCGCTATGTGGCGGCGACCGGGCTGGCGGAGGGCGGCTCATGACCCCGGCCTTTCTCGTCGCGCTGCTGGCGCTGATCTGGGCCGGGGTCACCGGCAATTTCTCCGGTCTCAACCTGCTGTTCGGCGGTGTCGTCGGCGGCGGTGCGCTGCTGTTGCTGCGCCATTCGCTGGGCGGCGGGCCGGTGTTGCGCCGCGCGGGGCGCGTCCTGTCGCTGCTGGCCCTGTTCCTTTACGAATTGATCGCCAGCGCCGTGCGCGTCGCGCTGGTGGTGATTCGCCCCGACATGGGCAAGGTGCTGCGGCCGGCCATCGTCGCGGTGCCCCTCTCGGTGAAGTCGGACGCCGAGATCACCCTTCTGGCCAATATGATCACGCTGACCCCCGGCACGCTCAGCATCGACGTCTCGCCGGACCGGAGCGTGCTCTATGTGCATGTGCTCACTCTCGATGACCGCGAGGCGCTGATCGCCGATATCGCCAACGGTTTCGAAAAGCGGATCAGGGAGGTGTTCGAATGAGCCCGGAACAATTCATCGACTGGATCACGCTGGCGTCGTTGGTCCTGCTGGCGCTGGCGCTGCTGCTCTGCCTCGTCCGCATCGTCGCCGGGCCGAGCCTGCCGGACCGGGTGCTGGCGCTCGACACGCTGACGGTGGTGGCCATGGGCTTCGTCGGCGCCGTCGCGGTCAGGACCGGGCTGGCGCTCTATCTCGATATCGCCATTGCCCTGGCGCTGCTGGGGTTTCTCGCCACGGTGGCGCTGGCGCGATACATCCTGCTGCGCAGCCGGGCCGGGCGCGGGGAGGCAGGGTGATGGCGGGCGAAGTGATCCTCTATCTGGGGGGAGCGCTGCTGCTCGTGGGAGCGGTCTTCGCGCTGCTGGCCGCCATCGGCATCCTGCGTCTGCCCGACCTCTATACGCGCATGCACGCCGCGTCCAAGGCCGGCGCGGTGGGCGGCGGACTGATCCTGCTTGCCGTGGCCCTGTCGAGCCAGGATGCCGCAGTCGCGCTGCGGGCCGTTATTGGTCTCATGTTTCTATTGCTCACCACACCTCTTGCTGCGCATCTATTGGCGCGGGCGAGTCAACTTGCTGGATACGAGCCGTGCAAAGAAACTGTTCTGGATGAAATTTCTTCAAATGCAGAACAAAATCCCGCCTTACAAAAGTGATGAGAGTTATATGTTGAATGACATCACCACCGGTTGCGTGGCTCAGTAAACGATCATACGAGAGCAGTAAGGCAGGAGCCGCCCCTGTTGCTGCCCAATAATAAATTGGAAGGTTGAAAAAATGAACGACGATACCGGCACGATCGCTGTTGCCGAGGCCGATCTGATCGAGCTCAGTACCGAAATTGTGTCCGCCTATGTCAGTCACAATGCGGTCAGCCCCGGGGATCTGACCAAGCTGATCTCGGAAGTGCACGGCGCGCTTCGCGCCCTGCAGACCAACGAGGTCCCGGTGCAGGTGGAAGAGCTCAAGCCTGCCGTTCCGATTCGCAAGTCCGTCACCAACGATTTCATCATCTGCCTCGAAGACGGCAAGAAATTCAAATCGCTCAAGCGCCACCTGCGCACCCACTACAATCTGTCGCCGGAAGAATACCGCGAGAAGTGGGGCCTGCCGGCCGATTATCCGATGGTCGCGCCGAGCTATTCGGCGACGCGCTCCAAGCTCGCCAAGGAACACGGCCTGGGCCGCAAGGTCGACTGAGCCGGACCATTCGCTCGCTCCGCTCAGGAGCGGCGCGCGGACTGCAGAACGCAAACTTCCGCACCATCTCTTCGTTACCGCATCGTTTCAGCCGGAAACCGGTTTCCCTTTTTCCCGCGCGATGCTCTCAATGTGGCGGCTGCCCGGCGGGCGGCCGCCATTGTTTTGCACCGCGGGGGATTTCTCCCCAAAAGTGAACGGCCCCGGCCAACGCACTTATCCCCGGGGCGGTAGCTTTCAGCGAGATTATAGGAATATTATCCTATATTCGTTGGAGCCGCCCCATGCATATCGATCCAGCCGCATTCCGGACCGCCGTTCCTCTGCTCGCGGCCGCACCGCCCCCGCCGGTTCAGCGGGTCGTCGTGCTGGTGGCGCGGGAGCTGAACGTGCCGGCCACCCTGCTGCTACATCAATCGCGCTGCCGGGCGCCGGCCGCGCGGGCGCGGCAACTGGCCATGTATCTCGCCCACGTGGTGTTCGGCCAGAGCCTTACCGCGGTCGGGGCGGCCTTCGGGCGGGACCGGACCACGGTATCCCACGCCTGCCGGCTGATCGAGGATATGCGCGACGACCGCCATTTCGACGATGCGGTGTGCCGGCTCGAGGCGCTGCTGACCGAGGCGGAGCCGGACCATGAATGAGCGCCATGCGGACGAAGGCACGCCCGAGGCCGTGCAGCGGCTGGCGGCGGCGCGTGGCGGGGAGGCCTTCCTGCAACCGCATCACGTCGAAACGGCGCGGCGCTTGGCACGGCTGTTCGGCCGGGCGCGGCTGATGCAGCGGACCACGCTGTCCTACGACCCGGCCCGGCTGGGCGGTACGCGCAACCGCCCGATGCAGGCGGAAATAAGCCATAGCGCCGCCGATGCGCGGCGGCTCCTGGCGCAGCTTGCGCGGCAGACGCCAGGGGATTGTTGGGGCGTGCTGACCGATATTTGCGGTTTTGACCGGGGACTGCAGGAGGTCGAGATCGACCGGGGTTGGCCGCGGCGCGGCGCCAAGCTCGTGCTCCGCATCGGGCTGGATCATCTGGCCGGTCTGTTCGGGCTGGCGGCGCGGGCCGAGGGCGCGGAGGGCGGCCGCATGCGCGCCTGGTTGCCCGAACGGCCGGCGATGTTCGGCGATGGGGGAGATTAACGATGTCCGCGCTCGCCATGCCCGGTCGATGCGGCGCCGTGATATGGAATCGTCCGATCCTCCGACCGTCCATGGCATCGTCGTGACCACCAGGCTGCACACCATCCAGTATCTGCGCGCCATCGCCGCGGTGCTGGTGCTCGTTTCCCACGCGCTGCTCTATCCGATGGTCGAGCAGACGCTGGCCTATGGAAGGATCGGCTGGCTCGGCGTCATCCTGTTCTTCGTGGTCTCGGGCTTCATCATGGTGGCGGTGACCGGGGCAGGGCGGTTCGACCCGCTCGGCTTTCTGCGGCGAAGGGTGATCCGGGTGGTGCCGCTCTACTGGGCGTTCACCCTGCTGGCCGCGTTGCTGGCGCTGATCTTGCCGGGCCTGTTCAAGACCACGATCTTCGACGGCATGCAATTGCTGCTCTCGATGGCCTTCATTCCCTTCTACAATCCGGCCAGCCATGGCCTGCATCCGCTCTACAAGCTCGGATGGACGCTCAATTACGAGATGTTCTTCTATCTGTGCTTCGCCCTGTTGGCGCCGCTGGCGGCGCGGGGGCGGGTGGTGGTGCTGACGCTGGCCTATCTGGCGCTGGCGGTGTCCGGCACCCTGCTGCATCCGCAGACCCCGATAGCGGCGTTCTACACCAGCTACATGCCACTGGCGTTCGTCGCCGGCGCCTGGCTCGGCCTCGCCCATGTGGAGGGGCGGCTCGGCGGGATCGGCCGGCGGATCGCCGTGCCGCTGGCGCTGGTGGGGCTGGCCGGGGCGATCGAGGGTTTCGCGCTGGATCGGGGTGCGGTGGAGGACGGAACGGCGTTTCTGGGCCTTCTGACCTGTTCAACGGCGGCAGTGGCGCTGGCGGTCGGCTTCGAGCCGAAACTGCCGCGCCTCGTCATGCTGGAGCGGCTGGGCGACGCGTCCTATTCCGTCTATCTGGCGCATATCTTCGCGGTGGCGGGCTTCGCCGGCGTGGCGCTGCGGTTCGTGGGGCAGGAGGACGGACTGGCGGTGAGCGGCGCGATAGCGGTGGCGGTGATCGGCGGCATCGCGCTGGGGTTGATGCTCTACGAAACCGTCGAAAAACCGATGATGCGGCGGTTGCGCCGCCCGATATAGGTCAGGCGAGGGCGGCCCGCGCCTCGTTGCGAATGCGGTTCACCATGGCGACGAGGCCATTGGATCGCTGCGTGGTCAGATGCTCGCGCAGGCCCAGATCGTCGAACAGCGCGATGGCATCGGTATCGGCGATCTCGCGCGCGGCACGGCCGGAATAAAGCGCCAGCAGCACGGCGACGAGGCCCTGCACGATCAGAGCGTCGCTTTCGCCGCGAAAGCTGAGGCCGGGGCTGCCATTCATCTCTTCGCGTTCCGCCACCAGCCAGACCTGCGACACGCAGCCATTGACCTTGTTGGCTGGAATGCGCTCGCCGTCCTCGAGCCGGGGCAGGGCCTGCCCCAGTTCGATGAGGTAGCGGTAGCGGTCTTCCCAGTCGTCCAGGAAGTTGAGATTTTCGGCGATTTCGCGGAAGGGTTGCGGCTCGGTCATGCGTCCTTATCTAGGCGATGGCCGGCCGCTTTGCCAGAGTGGAGGCGATACTTTCAGGCCGCGCTGGGGCCAGGCTCGTCCGACCCGGGCGGGGTGACCCCGAGCACTTTGAGCCGATGGGAACCCTGACCGGGCCGGGGCCGGGTGATGGTCTGCCCGGCGCGCAGGCCGAACAGCGCGGAGCCCTGCGAACTGGTGACGGAAAGCCGGCCTTCGGCCTCGTTCGCGTCCTCGGGCAGCACCAGTTCGGCGGTGCGCTCCAGGCCGGTTTCATCGCGGTAGCGCACCACGCTTCCCAGGCGCACGACGTCGGAGGGAACCTGCGCGTCGGGCACGCGGCGCGCCCGGTCGAGCTCGTAAAGCAGATATTCGGCATGGCCGTCCGCCGCGCCGGCATGAGTTCGCGCGACGTCGCCGAGGCGGCGGCACTCGTCTTCACCGACCACGATTTCGGGCGACTGGGTCCAGTCGGACAGGGAAATGGTGGTCATGCTCAAAGGCCTTCATGGATGGAAAAGGGCGGAGGGCGTTTGGGCATCGTGCCCAGCCGGCCGCCCTCGTGGGCCGCGCCGGTCCTCAAAGTCGCCCGCGATCGTTCGGCGCGCCGCGGGAAAGTCCTGTGGCACCAGGGGCAGCGCATGCTGGCGCGGGGGCGGGGTCCTGCACATGAGGGGCATAACCTCAGGGCGGGCATGGTTTTTACTCCTTTCATGTGGGCCGGGCCGTGAGGCCCGGCGAAACGGTCAATTCAAAGGCGTTCGCGGCTGAATTGCTCCAGGACGCGCTTGCGGTCGTCCAGGGATCGCAGCCTGATGGTCATGGTATGGGTCTTCACCGGCGTCTGTGCCGGCAGACTATAGGTCAAATCCGGCAGATGCGCATCCGCCCACTCGCGGAAGCGGCTCAGCTTGTTGGCGCCTTCGATGGGCAGGGTCACGGTATATTTGAACGTCATGTCCAACTCTCCAGGTCTGGATAGCCCGCACCGCCTCCATGCGCTGCATGCAGGGGCGACGAACTGATATCGATGGGGAAGGGTTCGGTTTTATCCTGGCGCCGCTCTTGCGCTTGGCAGGTGGCAGCGCCAGGCAGCTAGCGTGCCTGGCGGCAGCTAATTTTTCTCGGGATGATGACGAGGAAAACCGGCTTCATGCCAGTCATCATGGCCATATATCCAGTCTTGTCAAATCCGGGCCGGAAGCGGCGCCGGCGAATGAAAAAGCCGCAGGCACGGGCGTGTGCCTGCGGCAGGGGCCAGGGGTGTATGGAGTTGCGTCGCTTGGGGAAGGACACGCCCCCTGGGGTCTTTGCCGGGCCCTCGAGGGGCCTCCTTTATCCCGCGCGATCCGGTCGAGGTCGGGGATGGGGAACCGGATGCCGTGCCGGCTGGGCATGCATGGGGGCGCCGGCGAGCGGGTTGGTCTGGAGCGCGGCGGTGGCAAGGGCCTTGCCGCCGACGCAATGCAAATCGTCACACTCGATGGCCTCGATCCGCTCGGCCACGAACTGGCTGCCGCGCGCCATCGCCTCGGAGGACAGTGCCGCAGCGGCATCGCCCATGTCCACGCCCGGCCGGATGACCAGGAAGGCGAGGGTGAGCCAGAATGCGCTGCGCAGCAGAAACATGGGGACCGTTCCATCGCGGCGGGCCTATTCCCGTCCGACGGGGAAAAGCTATCGCCGGCGAATTAAGCCCGATTGCGTCAAGTCGATAAAATTTGACGCAAATTGCGCGGGCATGGGAGCGGGCGTACTTCCGGAACGGACCGCCTCCGGGCAACCCCTTGTTTACGCTAACTTTCAAAACCGCCGTGGGAAGGGCCGCCGGAGGGTCGCGCAGCGCCCTGCTTAAGCCCCTCTTAGGGTTGCTGGCGGAGGCTGGAGCCCAGCAAGACCCGATTCCATTCGGGCAGGGCGGCTCGGGGAAGAGCCGTGAAACGGCTCCGTCAGGTGCCGGGAAACAGGGCGTCGGGTTGTGAGTTTTTTGTTGATGCGTAGCTTCACCTTCTTCGGAGCCGGAAAGGGAGGCGATCCCGCCCTCTCGGGGGCGGGCGCCCGCCCCGAAGTGCTTCGGCGCAAGACCATTGCCAACAATGCCCGCATCCTGATCGCAGCGGCGGCACTTGGCCTGGGGCCGGCCGCCTATATATTGGCCGGCGGCGGCGCGCTGCCCCTGCTCGCCGCCATGCTGGTGCTGGCGGGGGGGCTGGTGAGCCTCGCCACCCATCGCCGCGCCCTCTACGACTTCGCCGCCATGGCGCAGGTCGCGACGCTGATGGCGACCGGCCTGGTGCTGACCGTTGCCGATCCGCGGCCGGGCGATGCCGGCCTTGCCATGGCGGTGCTGGGGCCGGTGCTGGCGGCGCTGGTGGCGCGGCGCGAATTGCGGCGGCTGAGCTGGCTGGCGCTGCTGCCCGTGCTCGCGCTCGGGGTTCTGGCCAATTTCGCGGGCCTGCCGTCCCAGCCGGCCTCCGGGCAGGCGCTGCTGGTGGCCTCGCTTTTCGGCTTCGTCGTGGCCTTCCTCGTGGTGGCCCATAGTTCCCACCGCATCAACGCCGCCTATGAGGTGCACGACAAGGCGCAGATCAACGCCTATCGGCACCTGATCGAACATGTCCAGGACGCGGTGCTGCGGTTTTCGCCGGAAGGTGTCGTGCTTCTGGCGTCGCGGTCCTCCGAGATGCTCTTCGGTTGCCCCCGTTACCAGATTGCCGGGCAGGGTCTTGCCGAGCGGCTGCACGTGCTCGACCGTCCGGCCTTCCTCACGGCTTTCGCCGATGCCAATCAGGGCGGACGCAGCCGGACCATCGAGGTGCGCCTGCGCCAGGACGATCCGCGCGCCGGCTCCGGCGTGCCGCGCTTCGCCTGGGTGGAGATGCAGCTTTCGCCCATCCTCGACGAAGCGGGGGCGGGGCCGCGCCACGACGTGATCGGCCTGCTGCGCGATATCAGCAGCCGCAAGGACGCCGAAGCGGCCATGGCCGAGGCGCGCCGCGCGGCCGAGGACGCCTCGCAGGCCAAGTCGCGGTTCCTCGCCACCATCGGGCACGAATTGCGCACGCCGCTCAATGCCGTGGTCGGCTTTTCGGAAATGATGACCAGCGGCATCGGCGGTGAATTGTCGGACACGCACAAGGAATATGCCGGGCTGATCCAGCAGAGCGGGCGGCACCTGCTGGGCGTGGTGGGCATGCTGCTCGACATGTCGCGCATCGAGGCGGGCAAGTTCGAGATCCAGGCGGCGCCGCTGGCGCCGGCGGAGCTGGTTCCGGCCTGCTTCTCCATGGTGGAGACGCTGGCGCAGGAGCGGCAGGTGCTGCTGGCGCCGCAGATCGAGGCCGATCTGCCCCTGCTGGTGGCCGATGAGCGCGTCTGCCGGCAGATCCTGATCAACCTGCTCTCCAACGCCATCAAGTTCAGCCATGAAGGCGGCACGGTGACGGTGACGGTCAAGCGGCAGGGCCAGTCGATCAACTTCTCGGTCCGCGACCGGGGAATTGGCATGGCGCCGGCGGCGGTGGCGCGGATCGGCGAGCCGTTCTTCCAGGTCCAGGACGGGCTGGCCCGCAAATATGAGGGAACGGGGCTGGGCCTTTCCATCGTCAAGGGGCTGGTGGAACTGCATGGCGGCACGCTGCGGGCCATGTCGGAGATCGGGGCGGGGACAACCATCACCGTTCTGCTGCCCATAAACGGTCCGGCAACCAAACCAGGTGATACTGCCGACATCCTTCCTCTTTATCGCGAGCCTCCCACCGCCTCCCCGACGACATGGCCAAACGAAAAAAGAAAAGCTCAATGACGGCAACGACCTTCACCCAGCTCCCGCTGATGGCCGGCAGCGCCCTGTTCGGCGCAGCGGGCCGCGCGGGCCTATGGGCCTTTTCGCGCTATATGCGCGCACCGCTGGCCTCGACGGGCCTGATGGCCATGGTGACGCTGACGGCGCTGGCGGGCAGCAATGCCCTCTATTTCCAGACGGCCGAGCATCCGTCCCCATTCTTCATGCCTGCGCAGGACGTGGTGGCGCCGCTGCCGACCCCGGCGGTCGCGCGGCCGGAGGATAATCGCGTGCCGGAGCCGGAAGCGGCGCCCGCTGCCGTCGCCGCTCCGGTGGCGACGATGGAAACCACCGGCAGCGTGCCGGCGGCAAGGGCGGTGCCGGATGCGCCGGTGGGCAATGCGCAGATGTTCGCGGTGCAGAGGAAACTGGCGGAACTGCAATTGTTCACCGGCAAGGTGGACGGCTATTACGGCCCGCAGACCGCCGAGGCGATCCGGGCCTTCGAGCAGCGCAACGGCATGACGCCGACCGGTGCGCTCGATCCGCGCGTCATCGACGCCATCCTCGGCGCGGACCCGGCAGGCCGCGTGACCGCGCCGCAACCGCAGGCGGCAATGCCGGCGCCGGCCGCGCAGCCGGCTCCCGCGCCGGTCCGGCAGGCGGTCGTGACGCCGCAGCCGGGCCCGCAGGACCAGGTGGTGGCGCGCCTGCCGGAGCTATCTCCGGCCGAACGGGCGTTCGACACCGTCGCCCAATCGGCGGCGGACACCATCGATTCGATCATCGCCGCGGTGGATGTCTCGCGCTCCACCCCGCAAAGCGTCGCCAATCCGCCCATTCCCGCGGCACCGCTGCCCTCGCACGAGGCTCGCAGCCAGCCCATGCCGGCGCCGGTGCAGCAGGCATCGCTCCAACCCCAGGCAAGCCCCGTCGTCACGCCGCCAGTGGCCAGCACGGTGCGGGTGCCACCGGCCAACGATACCGAACTGGTCACGCAGATCCAGCGGGGCCTGGCCAGCCTGGGCTTCTTCCGCGCGCCGGTGGATGGCAAGCCGGGCCCCGAAACGGCCCGCGCCATCCGCGAATTCGAGAACTTCCACCGCTACCGGATGACCGGGCAGGTGCAGCCCGACCTGATCGATCTCTTGCTTCAGGCAGGCGCGACGATCTAGGACTTCCCCGATCCGGATTGGCCGGGGAGGGAGGTGTTTTCATGATGAGCCTGCGCAGCGATCTGTGGTGCCTGGCCTTCGTGCGCCGCCATAACGACAATGGCGACATGTGCGTGGTGGCGCGGCGCGGCGATCCCATTGCCGGGCAGGTTTTCATCGAGGTGGATCATCTCGACGGCACCCATTCGCTGTTCACCCCGGCCCCCATGGTCAGCCGCGGCGACAATGCCGGCCCGATGTTCCAGCGCCGCTTCGACCGTGTGGAACCCGGCAGGGTACGCGAGCGCATCGCGCAGGAAATCGCCTTCGATCCGGATCTGTGGGTGCTGAGCCTCGACAGGCGCGGCGACGATATCGGCATCGACCTGGTGCCGGAGGCGAGATGAGCCTTATCCGGCGCGACGGGCGCCGATGCGGGCCAGGGCCTCGATTGCCTCTTCCACCACCGGGTTGTGGGCCGGCGCCAGCGGCTTCGCGGTGCGGCGGCTGGGCTGGGTAAAGGGCTGGTGCTGGGGCTTGGCCAGTTCGAGCAGGTTCACCTCGCCGCGCCAGGCGCTCATGAGATAGGCCATGGATTCGGCAGAGACCGCTCCGAACAGGCTGGCATAGTCGGCAAGCGCCCGGGAGCGGTCGCTGTCATGGCTGGTGGCGTGGATGAGCACCTTGAGCCCGTCATAGGCGGTGGCGCCGAAAGCGCGCAGGATGACGAAAAGCGAGGCGCCGGTAACGTCATGGGCGATCTGGCCGCAGCGCACCTCGTCGAGTCCGGTGATCTGGGCGAGAAGGCGTGTCACCTCGGGGCGGCGATTTTCGGAAAACAGCTTCATCAGAGCCTTGGTGAGCTCTGCGGTCGCCACGGAAAGCTGCTCGATGGTGCGCGAGATCGGCGCAACCGGCGTCGTGCGGTTGGCGAAAGCCTGGATGACCTTGACGCGGTGAGCGTCGGAAAGATCGAAAAAGGCGGGTGCCAGCAGCGCGGCGTCGAAATCGTCGCGGCGGCCCAGGGCCTCGGCGACGAGGTGATCCATCTGGGCGGAGCGCGCCAGGGCGCTGAGATAGGCGCCGCGCGGGGCGATATCGGCATTGGCGGCGAGGGCGCGATAGACCTTGCGCGAATTCATCTGAAACAGCCGAGCCAGGACGACATTGGACAGCCCGGCGCGGCCCGCCAGCGTGGCGCAGGCCGGCACGTCATAGCGCGCGACGATGTCCAGCATGGTCTGGTCGGACAGGTCGAGGGCGCTTTCGAGGAAGGGAATGAGGTCCTCTCCGATATTGTCCACCACCAGGCGCTCGAGCGCGGGGGAGAGCAGTTCGGCCCGCCCGAGAATGGCGGCGCCCTTGGCACGGGCCTGCGGGCCGGCTGTGGGGAAGAGGCGGGCGGCCAGGGTCTCGAATTGTTCCATTTCGGGATGGGTCGGCTTGCCGCGCCGCGCATAGGCGTCGCAGGCCGCGATGAGGAGCGTATTGGTGCGATCGACGCCACCCGTCTCGATCAGTAGCTGAAAGGTCTCGTAGGGCTGAAATCCAAGCATTTCCGGCGCAACCATCGACTCGCATCCGCATCACAATCGATGCAGAACGACTTTTGCCGGCAATTCGTTAGCAGACTGTTAACCTTGACGATCTCTTAATGCGGGAAAGGGAAGGGCGTCGCGTCGGAACGGATCGCACTCGGCCCGCTGCCTCCAAAGAATGGGAGGGCGTGGCCATGCATATGGAGGCAAGCTTTGGGAAAGCTGCTGAAATTCGCCGCACGGAAGAAGTCCGAAGCCGCCGGCACGAGCGTGTCCGGCGATGCCCAGATATTGATCTTCACCGGGGTGCGTTATGAACGCTGGGCGCCGCCGCCACCAGAAACCCACGCCCAGAGCGGGCGGCGCAAGCGCAAGCGCGGCTGACGCGCTGGGAGCGCTGGCCCGCGCCGCCGGCCTGGTGATGCTCGCCGGTCTTGCTGCCGGCTGCGTGGCGCGCCCGGTGGGCGATTTCGGCCGGGCCCAGCCCGGTGTGCTGCACGACACCGTCATGCCCTATATGGGTGCGGGCCTCGCCCATTCGCGCAAGGAACCGGTCTCCAGCCTCAACCAGACCGACCAGGAACGCGAGATGCACGACCGCACCTGGCGCTTCCTCGTCGCTGCCCATAGCCGCGACTGGCAGTTCGATTCCTCGGTGGAACTGCAGCGCACCCGCATCGGCCGAGCCCGGGACCACAAGTTCACCACCGATCGCTATTATGCTTGGCTGCGCGGCACGCAATACCGCTCCTCGACCACGCGCTACGCCACGGTGGGGCGGCATATCCTCGCCGATTTCGACACGCTTCCGGCAACCTTCCGGGCCATCTGCGGGGTGGAGGAGGTGGACCGGCAGCGGCGGATCGCGGTGGCCGAGCTGGGTAGCATCGAGCCGGTCGTCGCCCATAATGTCGAGGCACGGCGGATGGAAAACCAATGGCATGTCGACTGGTTCGTGCGGGCGCTCAATTACCGCTACGAAAGCTATGCCTATGCCCTCGACCATCTGCTGGTGGAAACCCCGCACGAGCGGTCCATGGCGGTGGACGAAGCGTTGCGGCGGCTGCTGCCCTTCGTCGAGCGCGCCAATCGGGGCGATTTCTGCCTGGGCGGCATGTCCGGCGGCAGGGACGGGGCTGTCACCATAAGGTCGCGCTTCCAGACTATGGTGCAGGACAATGAGGTGATCCCGCAGAAATAGGCGGGAGGATGGGGCCATTGACCGACGACCAGCACACCGGCCGGGGCAATCCCGGCGAGGTGTTTTTCGCTTTCCTGAAACTGGGGGTGACCAGCTTTGGCGGCCCCATCGCGCATCTGGGATATTTCCGCGACGAACTGGTGATCCGCCGCCGCTGGACCGACGAGGCGGGCTATGCCGATCTGGTGGCGCTGTGCCAGTTCCTGCCGGGGCCGGCGTCGAGCCAGGTCGGCTTCGCGCTGGGGCTGCTGCGGGCCGGACCGCTGGGGGCGCTGGCGGCATGGGTGGGCTTCACCCTGCCGTCGGCGCTGCTGCTGGCGCTGTTCGCTTTTACCGCCGCGGCGCTGGAAGGGCCGGTGGCCCAGGGCGTGCTGCACGGGTTGAAGCTGGTGGCCGTGGCAGTGGTGGCGCAGGCGGTGTTCGGCATGGCCAAAAGCCTGACCCCGGACCGGGAACGGGCGGGCATTGCCGTATTGGCGGTGGGGCTGACCGTGCTGCTGGGCGGAGCCCTCGGGCAGGTCGGGGCCATCGCGCTGGGGGCGCTGGCCGGGCTGTGGCTTTGCCGGGGCGGCGAGACGCCGACGGCACGGCAGGCGTTTCCGGTGTCGCGTCGTGCCGGGATCGTGGCGCTGGTGGTTTTCGCGGCGCTGATGCTGGGCCTGCCGCTGCTGGGCGGGGCGGGACAGGGGCTGGCCCTGTTCGACGGATTCTATCGCGCCGGGGCGCTGGTCTTCGGGGGCGGCCATGTGGTGCTGCCGCTGCTCGAGGCGGAAACCGTCGCCCGGGGCTGGCTGACGCAGGACGCGTTCCTTGCCGGTTACGGGGCGGCGCAGGCGGTGCCCGGCCCGCTCTTCACGTTCGCCGCCTATCTGGGTGCAGCCATGGCGCCGGTGCCCAATGGCGTCACTGGCGCCATTATCGCGCTCATCGCCATTTTCCTGCCGGGCATGCTGCTGCTGGTGGGCGCCCTGCCGTTCTGGAACGGGCTGCGGCGCTGGCCGGCGGCGCAGGCGGCCATGCGCGGCGCCAATGCCGCCGTAGTGGGGCTGCTGGGTGCGGCGCTTTACGATCCGGTCTTTGTCGGCGCCGTGCAGTCGCCGCGCGATTTCGTGCTGGCGCTGGCGGGGTTCGTGGCGCTGATCGCCTGGAAGTCGCCGCCCTGGGTCGTGGTCGCGGCGCTGGCCGCGGCGGGCGGCCTGATCGGTGCACCGGGATAAGCCTTCAGCCGGGACGAGGGCCGCAGCGGAGCCTGGCGAGTTCCTGTTCGAAACGGGGCCGCATGACTTCGTGGGGCGGGGACAGGCGGACGAGGATGAACAGCTCGTCGCTTTGCGCCTCCACCACCAGCAGGCCCTCGGCGATGTCGATCTGCTGGCGGGCAAGCAGGCGCGTCTGCGCGGCGTTGAACAGGCCAAGTTCGACCGTCTGGCCGATGCCGTCGCGATTGGTGGTGGAATAGGTGACGATGCCGGCGGCGTCGAATACGGCGACCGACCAGAAGGCGTCGGGCAGGGTGCCGCTGAGATAGACCGGTCCTTCGGCAAGGTCGACCTGGCAGAGGCCATAGGTCAATTCCGGGTCCAGTTGCAGCGGATTGGGCTCGCCCGGCTGCACTTGGGGCAGGACCAGAACGCTATTCCGTGCCTCGAGGGCGGCGATGCGGGTCCAGGTGGTCTCCTCGGCCAGGAGGGGCAGGGTAAGAATGGTGACGATGTGGATGGCGCCGCCCAGCAGCACTCCACCCAGCAGCCAGAGCAGGAGCCGGATCATGCGCAATCCTCCAGGGTGACGGAGGGCATGACCATGTCGGCCGAGCTGAAGCCGGACAGCGCCGTGGTGTCGTAGAGGTTGAGGACCAGGCTGAACGGACCCTCGCCCGCCAGTTCCAGCCAGTTGGAGGGGCGCAGGCGGGTGCCCACATGGATGCGCACGGCTCCGTCGTCGGTGCGCGCGATCTCGCTGGAGCGCAGCGCCGCGTCGGTGCCGGGCGCGGCCAGGTTGATCCACTCCGCATCCACGGCGGACAGGGTCCAGAAGGTGGAAATGGGCATATGTCCGTCCAGGCGGTAGGAGCAGGCGAGATCGAGCGCCGCTCCATCGCTGTCGGTCCGGGCGATGAATTGCAGGCCTTCGCTGCGTCCGAGCTGCAAGGCCGCCTCGCGGGCGATATGGCCCCTTGTATAGGGATTGGGCGCGGGCGCGCCGATATCGGGCCAGGCGGTCCAGGGGCCGAGCGATACCGCCCCGAACAAGCGTCCATCGGTGAGCGCGTAGTAGCTGAGGCCGAAACCGACGCCGAGGGCGATGGCGATCGTGGTCAGGAGGCGCAGGACAAAACGCAAGGGTCAGCTTCTCTGCGATTGTGGCATGGGTGCAGGACCGGCCGCGTTGCACAATGACAAGGCTATAGCAACGGGTATGGCGGGGCGGAAGGCGTTTGTGCCGCAGGAATGGGAAAGGCCGCCCTCAGGGCGGCCCTCTGGCTCATTTGGCTTCGGCGCTGATATCGACCTTGTCCAGCAGGACGGTCGGGTCGCTCTCGGCTGCAACGAGATCGGCGAAGTCGAGGCCCGGATCGGTTTTGGCGACGATGCCGATGGCCAGGGTCTTCGCCTTGCCGCTGACGAAGCTGTTGATGGCTCCGCCCAACTGGGCCGCATCGGCGGCGCCGGCCATCATGGCGATGACGGTGCCTTCGGCGAGGCCCGCAAAGACCGGGCGCAGCGTGGCCGGGTCGGCATTCTGCTCGGCGGCGACCACGGAAAGCACGATGTCGGAAAGCCCCGCATCGATCACCGTCAGGTCCAGCCCCTTGAGGGCGACGGCCATGCCGGCGGCGACGGCCGTGTCGTTTTCGAGCGCGAACAGGTCCGCCGTGGCATTGGCGATGGTTCCGGCCAGCAGCACGGTGGCCAGATCGGCTCCGGTGACGGAGACTTCCTCGACATCGATGGTGCTGGCGGCCTCGTTCCAGGCGGCGGCGACGCGGAAACCGGCATCGACGCTGGTGATGCCCAGCGCGCGCAATTGCTGGATGGTGTCGTCGCCGCTATCGGCCGGCAGGTCGGCCAGGATATTGGCGGCGGACAGATCGAGACTGGTGGGAATGCCGTTGCGATAGCTGCCCAGCGTCAGGTCGAAATTGCCCACCGAGGCCTGGATGCGGGTTCCGGCGCTGTCGGGATCGGGAATGTCGATGTCGAGGCCGACGAAGGACAAGCCTTCCATGGCCGGGATCAGGGCCCTGGCATTGGTCTCGAACCAGGCCTCGTCCACGCGTTCGGGCGCGGCTTCGAGCGTGGCGACGATCCCGCCGAGGTCCATCGGCTTGACGGTGAAATTGTCGAGCTCGACGGCGCCGTCGCCTTCCACCACGATGGAAAAGCCATCCATGGAAATGGACGGATAGACCCCCGGGGACATGCCGCCCATGGTCATGCCGGCGATGGAGAAGGTCAGGGGACGGTCCTCGTCGTCGGTGCCTTCGCAGGACAGGCCGTCAAAGGTGATCTCGGAGGTTTCGAAGGCGGTAAGGATATCGGCATAGATGCGCAGGAACTGTCCGAGCAGGGCCGGATCGATATCCTCGGGATCGTCCTCCATGGCCTGGGCCATCGCCATGATATCGGCGAAAGAGGTGCGTAGGGGGCGGGCGCGGAACTCGTCCGCGGCGATGGCGCCGAAGGCGCAGGATACCTCGTCGGCCTCGAGCGTGCCGCCTTCCGCCACCAAATCCCTGTAGATGGTCTCGATTTCGGTGCTGCCGCGATCGACGAGGCCATAGACGCCCAGCATGCCCCCGATATCGAAGGAGGTGGCCGACATGGCGCCGAAATCGAACGTGCCTTCGTCGGTCAGCATGTCGATGCCGCCCAGGCTGACCCCGGCCGCGACGCCGTCGATGACGTCCTCGAACAGCAGATCGGTGAAGGTCAGCGTGGTGTCGTAGCGCTTGCCATCCTGGCTCGACGTCACCGAGACCACGATTTCCGGCACGCCGATGCTGGTGGCATCGAGTTCGGCCAGCGCCTCGGCGTGGCCGGCGATGTCGCCGCGCAGGATTTCCGCCAAGGTCGCTTCGTCGATGCTGGAATTGCGGGCCTCGATAGTGGGGATTTCAACGCTGACGCTGGTTTCGACGGTGGCCGGCGGCTTGGTCTTGGTCTTGACCTTCTGGGCCCAGGCGGGCGTTGCGGGCAGTGCGACGCTCAGCAGGCATGCCGTGGCGACCGCGCCGATGCGCCGGCGGGACAGGTGGGTGAGCAGCATTCTGTTTCTCCGGGTTATCCGGGAGGCAATCTGGGCCATCGGCAAGAGCGCATCAATAGGCCAGCGGGCGGCCGCGGCGAACTATCCGGGCAGTGTTGCAGGCAAATGCCAGTGCCGGCGGATCAGTGCGCATTGCCCCTGAACAGCTCGATGAACAGCGTCCGGGCGACGATCCTGATGTCGAGGGCTAAGGAAAAATGCTGGATATAGGCGATGTCGTGGCCGAGGCGGGCCAGCGCCGCCGCCCGCTCGTGGGTCGGGCCGCGCAGGCCATGGCACTGTGCCCATCCGGTGAGGCCCGGGCGCATCAGCGTGCGATAGGCGTAATGCGGGCTGAGACGCCCATAGGGAACGCCGCCGGCGTGCATGCCGGCCACATGCGGGCGCGGGCCGACGAGCGACATGTCGCCCTTCAGCACGTTGAACAACTGAGGCAGTTCGTCGATGCTGGAGCGGCGGATGAAGCGGCCGATGGGGGTGACGCGATCATCGGCGCCTTCGGCCTGACGGATGCCGGCCTGGTCGCAGCGATCCGCATACATCGAGCGGAATTTCAGGACCTGGAAGGGCACGCCCCCGAGGCCGAGACGGGCCTGGCGGAACAAGACCGGTCCGGGGTCGGTCAGCCGGATGGCGATAGCGACGAAGAACATGAGCGGGGTGAAAAATGCCAGTCCCAGGAGAGCGCCGGCGATATCCAGCAGGCGCTTCATCCGCAGCGCCCGGGCGCGGCTGGGCGTGAGGGCGGGCGGCACCGGCCCGTCACCCTGCCAGGCGATGAAGAGGCCGTGCTGTTCGCCGTCCAGCCCGCCACCGGCCGCGGAAACCTGCCAGCCGGCGTCAGGCCGCCAGCCAAGGCTTCCGGCAATTGTTTCGAAGCCTGATCCCGGCAGACGGTCGAGCGCCCCGTTCATTCAAATTCGCCTCCCACCGAATTTGATGCCCATCGGCAAGATCATCCCAGATAAGGAGACGCTTGTCATCCGGACCTGAAATGTGCCTGTGATAGGGGCGGAAATATTGTGCAAATGCTGTTTTGGGGTCCGTAAAGGAATGGGGGCGGCATGGAGGGGCAATATATCGACGCAGGGGCGATATTGGAGGTGCTGCGCCGCCGCGCTCGCCTCATCCTCATGGTTTTTCTGGCGATATCGACGCTTTCGGCCATCATCGTCTTTTCCCTGCGTCCCGAATATACCGCCTCGGCGCTGGTCATGGTGGACCCTTCGCGCAAGGATCTGCTCGACCCCGGCCTCGCGCAGATGGGGCCGGGACCGGCGGATGGAGCGCGGGTCGACAGCGAGGTGGAGATCGTCACCTCGATGCCGGTGCTTCTGGAAGTGGTGGAAACCGCCGGGCTCATCGACGATCCCGAGTTCGCGCCCAAACGAAGCCTCCAACACCGGCTGGCGTCGTTTCTGGGCGCCGGCGAACCGGTGCCGCCGACCCGTGAGGAGACGCTCCATGCCGCCGCTCTGCGGCTCGATGAGGTGGTTTCGGCGCGCCGCCGGGGCTCGACCTACCTCATCGCCGTGAATGCTGCCGCACCAGGGCCGGAGGCGGCGGCGCGGATCGCCAATGCGGTGGCCGAGACTTATATCCGGATGCAGGTGCAGTCCAAGGTCCGGTCGGTGCTCGCGGCGCTGGAGGTGCTGGAGCCGCGGATTGCGAATGCCAGCGCCGCGCTGGCGGCAAGCGAAAGCGCGCTCGATACCTTCCTCGATGACAATCTGGAGCGCATCGCCGCCAATTCCGGGCGACAGGATATCGTGGCGCTGAAACAGGCGGCGGATGCTCGCCTCGGTGAGCAGGTGCGGCTGGGGTCCGCCATCGAGGCAGCGTCGGCCAGCCTCTTGCGGGCGGATTTCGAGCAGATGGCCACGGTGTTGGCTTCGCCGGAGCTGGCAAATCTGGCGTGGCGGCATGCCGAGCTGCTGAATGGGCCGGGCGGCGGTTCGGGGGCCGAGATCGAAGCGCTGGAGGCGCTGCTGGACCGCACGGCGCAGGACGCGATGGCGGGTCTTCAAGGGCAGCTTGCGGAGCATCGGGCGCAAACCGCCGAGCTGCGGGAAGAGTTGCGGCACAGCCTGTTGGCCAGCGACATGCCGCCGGACGTGCTGACCGGCCTTTACGAACTGCAGCAGGAGTCGGCGCTGGCCCGGGCCAGCTATGAGCGGCTGGTCGCCCGCGTGCACGAATTGCGGGCACAGGCCGATCTGCAGGTGGCCGATAGCCGCATCGTGGCGGCGGCGACGGCGCCGCAGCGCCCGTCCTTCCCCGATATGCGCCTGATGTTCCTGATGGCGGGCGTGGGGGCGATGGGCTTCGGGGTGGCGCTGGCCTTCACGGTGGAAAATCTGGTTGGCGGGTTCACCTCGCTGGAGCAGCTCGAGGCGGTCACCCGTCGTGGCGGGGCGGTGGCCGTTTCACTGCAGAAGCCGCCGCAGCGGGCCGATGGCAGCCCGGCGGCCAGCGTCGCCGACACCGTCGCCCTTGCGCCTTTCTCGCAGTTTTCCGAATGCCTGCGCCGGCTCAAGCTGAACCTCGATCAAGCGCTGGTCGGATCCGGAAACCGGCAAAGAAGCGAGGGGGGCGTGGTGGTGGCCGTGGCCTCCTCGGTTCCGCTGGAAGGCAAGACCACGCTGGCGCTGGGGTTGGCACGGACCTATGCGGCGTCGGGGCGCAAGGTGTTGCTGATCGACGGCGATTTGCGCCACCCCTCGGTGCATCGCCATCTGGGAGTCGCCCCCTCCGGCGGGCTGTCCGACTATCTCTCGTCCAGCCTGGCGGATGCCATTCCCGCGACCATGCTGAGCAGCGATCCGCTTTCGGAGGTGGTTGCGGTGCTGGGCGGGCGGCACGGCGAGACGCCGGGCGAGCAATTGCTGACCAGTGGCACATTCGCGCGGCTGATCGCGGCGGCGCGGTCGGTGTTCGAGGTGACGATCATCGATACGCCGCCGGTCGGCGTGGTGGTGGATGGCAGCTATGTGCTGGAACTGGCCGACGCGGTGGTGTTCGCGGTGCGTTGGGCCGACACCGGCCAGCGCGAGGTGCTGCGGTCGCTCGATGCCGTGGACAGCTCGACGCGCCCGGACGTGCCGATCGTCCTGGCGATGACGCAGAAGGCGACGGAGCGCGATCGCAAGGGCAGATATCGGGCCTATTACGCCGAGGAGCAGGAGGGCTGAAACCGGGCCTGCGCGGCCGACTTATCCTCGCTTGTGCGGCCCGTGAGAATATGGCGTGGAAAATGATGAGGTTTTCCATGGCTGACAGATTTGAAGGGCGCGAGCCCGACCTGACCGGACCGGCCCTGCACGGTTTTGCGGTGACCCCCGACGACGAGCTGCCGCTGGCCGAGACGACGCGGGCTCTCTATGTGGGCATTGCGGGGGATGTGCGGGTGGGCTTTGCCTCGGGCGGGGAGGTCACGCTGCGCGCGGTTCCCGCCGGCACCATGCTGCCCTTGCGCGCCGTCAGGGTCGCCGCCACGGGCACCACCGCCGGCGATATCGTCGGGCTGGTCTGATGTTCGCCATCGGATTGCATATCGCCGGCGCGCGGCGCGGCGGCCCATGGTGGCCCGAAGGCGCGGTCCGCGCCGCCGATTTCGTCAATGGCCGCAATATGGCGGACGGTGTGGAGGTGCCGTTCGCGGAGGCGTTCGCATTCAGCCGCGAGACGCCCGGCCTGATGGCGGTCGGGGCGGGTCAATGGATCACCCATGATGCCGGTGTGCTCCGACGCCACGCCGGGCTCGGGGCGCTCTTGGAGCCGGCGACCTCGAACCAGTCACGCGGGACTGCCGATATCGGCGGTCCCGGCTGGACGCCCCCGGCCGGATTGACGCGTTCCGGGAACGCCACGGACGGCTTTGTCTTCACGGTCGGCCAGAGCCAGGTGGACCTGCTGCGGCTCGAGCAATATGGCTATATCGACATTCCCGCACATGAGCCGGGTTTCTTCGCCTTCGACCTGCACGACAGCGGCATGCGCGGCGCCGCGATCTGGTTCAGCGATGTCGGCTATCGGGCGGATTTCTCCACCGATACCGGCATCGCCAACGGCACGGGCGAGAACGACGTCGCCAGCATGGCGGCGCTGGGCGGCGGCTGGTGGCGCTGCCGCGTGCGCCACCGCCATACCGCAGTGACCCAGGCCTGGCGGATCAAGCTGGGCTCCAGCCGGTTCGACACCAGCTATCAGGCCGGCGATTTCATCCGGGTGCGCCTGCCGCAGGTGGAATTGGGGCGGTTCACCACGCCGGTGGTCAATACCTCGATAACGCAATCCACGATGCGGGCGGCGGATCGGCTCGCTGCGACCGGAGGCGCCAGCCTCGATGTCACCGTGTATTTCGCCGGTGGCGCGTCGCAGAACTTTCCGCAACTCAGTGGCCCGCTGCCGGCGGAGGAATTGCTGAACCCGCTCGTGACGCGGGCATTCTGGAGTTGAAGGCGGCCGGGCTGGCCGCCCGGCGCCGCCCGGCCTATCATGGACGGCATGAGCGGCACGGAACGGGGGAAGGGGCCGGATGCCGGCGGGGCGCAAGCGGGTCTGCTATGTCTACCCTTACGCCTTCCGGTACCGGAAGGCGTTCAGCGAACGCCTGAAACAATTGCTGGACGCTTCGGGCGTCGATTTCGACGTCATCCATTGCAGCGACCCGAAGCTCCGGGCGCCCCGGGGCGATCTCGAAGCGCCCGAATGGGCCATCGATAGCAGATGCGTGCGGTTTGACCTGGCGGGGCGGGCGTTGCGCTATCAAGGCGCGCTGCGCCGGGCGATGAGCTATGATCTCGTCATCATGCAGCAGGAAAACGGGCTGCTGTTGAACTATCCGCTCCAGCTCTTCTCGAACGTCTTCGGGTATCGAACCGCCTTTTTCGGCCATGGCCGGAATTTTCAATCCCGCAATCCCGATGGATGGGCGGAAAGGTTCAAGCGCTTCTGGTTGCGGCGGGCCCATTGGTGGTTCGCTTATACGGAACGCAGCGCCGCCGTGGTGGAAGCCGCGGGTTTCCCGAGGCACAAGATCACCGTCTTCAACAATGCCATCGACATAGCGGCGATAAGGGAGATGCTGGCGTCGATCGGTCCGGAGGAGCGCGAGGCGGCGCGGCGGCAGTTGCTGGGCGGATCGAGACGGGTCGGGGTCTATGTGGGCGGGCTCTACGAGCACAAGCGGATAAAATTCTTGCTCGCGGCGGCAAGGGAGATTCGCCGGCGCCTACCCGATTTCCATTTCATCGCCATAGGCGATGGCGCGGAGGCGGGCCTGCTGCGCGAGGCGGCGGCGGCCCATGACTGGATTCATTATCCGGGCGCCCGGTTCGGCCGCGAGAAATCGCTGCTTGTCGGGCTTGCCGATGTTTTCCTGATGCCGGGTCTCGTGGGCCTCGCGGTGCTCGACGCCTTCGCCCATGGCACTCCGATGGTCACCACGGACCTGCCCTATCACAGCCCCGAGATCGATTATCTCGAGGACGGGGTGAACGGGGTGATCGTGGACGAGAGCGGCAGCGTCGCCGCCTATGCGGACGCGGTGGTGCGGCTCATTGTGGACGACGCCTGGCGCCGGCGGCTGCAAGCGGGGGCGCAGGCGGCGCTGGAGACTTATACGATCGAGAATATGGCCGAACGCTTCGCCGGAGGGGTCCTGCAGGCGCTCCGGGATCAGCCCGCTCCGCCCCTTGGCTGAAATAGAGCAACGCACCGAGCATCCAGAGCAGATGCGTCGCGGTGTGGGCGGACATGACGACCATATAGGTTCCCAGGATAACGGCGACGCAAAGAGCGACGTAACCCGATCCCGGACGCCGGCGGATATGGATCCACAGCGTCGCGGAAACTGTGAACAGGAACAGCGCCAGCCCGGTCAGCCCCTGGCTCAGCAGGATGTGCATATAGCCGTTGTCGATGATGAACGGCTCATAGCCGATGCCGAAAATCTTCTCGAACATGTTGAAATCCGAGAACATTTCTACTGCCTGGGCGAACCAGATCTGCCGGCCGCGCAGGTTGAGGCCGTCCTCGCCCCAGATGGTGAAAAGCGATTCGAAGGCGTGATACCCAGGCAGGTTTTTTGCGATACCCGTCGCCGCCAGCATGGCGACGATGGCGAGGACGAGGGCGCTTTTGGCGATGAAATGCCGCCGCCGGTATTCGCAGATGACGATGACCGCGACGAGAATGGCGAGGGAGGAGCGGTGAGTGGAGAGGGCGACGAAGAACAGGGCTATCGCGACGGAGCCGTAAAGCAGGCGGCGCGAGAGGATCTTCCTGTCGAAGCAGACATAGGACAAGACCGCGAAAACCACGAATAGCCGCGCAAAGCTGTTCGGCTGGCGATAGCCGCCGCTGGGGCGGCCGGTGCGGACGCCCTCGATATAGTCGAAATAGGAGAAGGGGTGGAGCCCCGCATATTGCAGCAGGGCTATGGCGGCGGGAACGAGAAGCGCGATGCAGAATGCCAGGTGGAACAGCCGCAACTCAGCGCGGCGCGTCTCGTCGTCGCCGGCGCTGGTGCAGGCGAGATGGATGAAGACGCAGATACCGGAGAAATATTTGACCGGCACCTCGAAAATGGCGGCGATTCCGGCTCCGTAATGAAGGGGGCGGTGGAGATCGGCGACGACGAGCAGGGCGAGGGACAGAACGGCGGCAAAGAATGGCAGCCAGGCCTCGCCGCGCGAGGCGACGAGCTGCCACAGCACCAGCGCGGCGACGGCCAGCGCGTAGAGGCCGCCCGGCGCCAGTGCCCCGCCTGAGGATTCCCCGGCCAGATCGATCAGCGGCCGGAGCGCGACGAGGATCAGGACGGGCCGCACTGCGTCGCCGCGCCGGCGGTGGGCGAGGGCTGTTTCGGACGCCCTCATGGTGGCGCACTGCCGGTCTTGCCGGCGAAATCCGGCCGCAGGCGCCAGATGCTCCAGGCGGCGAAAAGCACGAAAGCGGCTGCGGTCGCGGCGAGGGCCGATGCTGCGGGAAAGGCCAGCCTGGCGGCAAGCGGGTAGAGGGCAACGGCCAGGATGACGGTCAGCCCGGTGACGATGGCGATGGCGGGCCAGGGATAGGCGATGGAGAGGGTGCGGCGCGTATGGAGCGCAAAGCCCAGGGCGTAGGCGCAAAGCCCGACGGTCTTGCCGGCGGCAATGCCGTGAACGCCCCAGCGGGGCGCCAGAAGGGCAATGGCGCAGAGACCGGCAAGGGCGGCGAGGCCGGTGACGACGAGGGCGGTGGCGGTCCTGCCTTCGCGTAGGCTGCCCAAGCTCAGTGGATTGCCGCAGGCAAAGACCGCCATGCCGGCCAGAAAGAGGCCGAAAAGCAGGGGATCGAAAGCAATGCCGGGAAACAGGATGGGCCAGAGCGCGGGGGCGAGCAGCCAGAGCGCGAGGGTGAGGGCGAGATCGGCGCCGGCGAAACCGAAGAAGCTGGCGCCGAAAAAGCCGGTATCGGCGGTCTTGGCGTGGAGGCGGGCCACGGCCAGAGGAGCAAGCCAGAAAAAGAAGGGGGCGAGCGCCGGGCCGAGCACCTGCGCCAGCCTTGCATGCGCCACATAGGCGGTGAGATCGGCATTGGAGGCGATGGCCAGCACCGCATAGCGGTCGAAATTCATCAGCGCCACGACGATGGCGGAGGCGAGGACGATGGGCAGGCCATAGGCGATGGCCTTGCCGGCTTTTGCGGGATCGGGCGACCATGGCCAGTTGACCGCCAGCAGTGCCGGCAGCAGGAAGGTGGCGCCGAGGGCAAGACGCAGGATCAGATAGCCGTCGAGCGACAATGATGGGCCCGCCAGCAAGGCGATGGCGGCGAGCGCCAGGGCGATCAGCACGGCGCGGCCGCCTTCCCGGATCGCATAGGCACCCGGGCGGCCGGTGGCGCGCCACCAGGCGATCTGGAAAACGATCATGCCTTCGATGGCGGCGATGCCGGCGGCCAGCAGGCCGAGCCGGATCGGCCAGCCGGACACGGTCATCCCGAGGGCGAGAAGCGTGGTCATGCCGAGCGCCGAGAGCACGTGCCAGGGCAGCAGGCGCTGCGCGGCCGAGCCGTCCCGCGGCAACTGGTTGAGGAGGCCATGCTGGATGCCGAGCCCGGCAAGGGGGATGACCAGGAGGATCAGCGGTTCGATTGCGGCCCACCGGGAAAATCCCCCGGTGCCGAGCAAGTGAACCAGCAGCGGAGTGGTGGCGAAGTTCGATCCCGATATGAGCAGGGTGCCCAGGGCGTAAAGCCCGATGGTGCGGAGATTCCGATTCAACGATCCGATGGAGTCGGTTGTGGCGATTGAAGAATTCATCGCCCCACCATTCTGGCTGCATAGATGAGGAAAAGGCGCAGCAGGCCGGCAGCGCCGCCATGGCGCCACATGAAGGTGAGCCAGGGCCGCAAGGGCAGGCCGAGCGGGCTGTCGAGGGCGCGCCAGCGTTGCATCGGCGTCAGGCCGCGTTGCCGGAACGGCATTTGCCGCCGATTGGCGCAGCATTCGCCGGCGGGTTGGCGGCCGATCCAGATGCCGGCGCCATGCGCGGCGGCGCGATAGCCATAATCGATATCGCCGAGCTGATGCACGAAGGCGGGATCGACCGGCCCGAGCGTGTCGGTCAGCTCTCTGGGGATCAGCACGAAATTGCCGTTCATGGTATCGCAGCGTCTTAGCTGCCCGGCATCGGGGTCGAGGCGGCGCAGCTTGCTGGGGTCGCGGCCATGGGTCCGCATGAAGCCGGAATAGGTGATGGCGCCGGTATGGGGATCGATCGTGGCGCCCACGACGATCTGGCGGGGATCGGCGGCGGCCGCCTCGCCATAATCGGCAAGAGCATTGGCGACGGCGTCGGGATGGAGCACCACGTCGTCGTTCAGCCACAGGATGAAGTCGAAAGGCAATTGCATCGCGGCGGTCATCGCCCGGTGCATGCCACGGCTCCAGAACAGGTTTCCGGTGCCGGCCAGGACCCGGACCTGCGGGAATTCGCTCCGCACGGCCGGGCCTGTGCCATCGGTGCTGCCGTCATCGACGAGCCAGACCTCGAAGGTCACCCGCTCGGTCTGTTGCGGCATGAGGCTGCGCAGGCAGCGCAGCGTCGTCTCGCGCCGGTTGCGGCAGGTCACGGTGACGGCGATGCGGACGGGGGCGGTCACGGGCGACCTCCCTTTCGCCTGAGCAGGCGCTCGGCGGCGAACAGCAGGACAAAACGGGGCGCCAGGACGAGATAGCGCCGCCAGAGCCGGCGGGGCTCGCGCCAGAGTCGGTGCAGCCATTCGAGGCCGTTGTCGCGCATCCAGCGCGGCGCGCGCGGCATGGCGCCGGACTGGAAATCGAAGGCCGCACCGACGCCCAGGCAGACGCCGCGCCGCAGATGGGGCAGGGCGAGCGCCATCCAGAAATCCTGCTTGGGACTGGATAGCCCGACCCAGATGAAATCGGGGTCGGCGCCGCGGATCCGCTCGAGTTCGCGCCGGCTTTCCGCGTCGAGCCGATGGGCGGCGTCGATATCGCGCATGGGCGGGGTCAGCGTGCCGGCGATGGCGAGGCCCGGATAGCGGGCGGCAAGATTGGCGGCCATGCGTTCGGCGATGCCGGGCCTGCCGCCGTAGAAGAAATGCCGCTTGCCGGTGGCGAGCGAGGCGGCGCAGACGGCATCGACCAGATCGGCGCCGGGCGTGCGCTTCACCGCATGGCCGGCCAGGCGCCCCGCCAGCGCCACCGGCGCGCCATCGGCCAAGACCAGGCTGGCCCTGCCGTGCAGGGAAAGCAGGGCGGGGTCGTCGACGGCCTGCATGAGGCTGGCGGCGTCGCGGAGCAGGACCATATGCGGTTGGCCGCTATCGGCGAGGCGGAGGATGGTCCGGGTGGCGGAAGTCAGGTCCGTGGCGTGAACCGGCACGCCCAATATGGCGCCGGCGGGCGGCGCGGCGCCATCGGCCGGGCTAGGACGGGGTCGCCGCATTTTGCTGGAACCGGCAGAACAGACCGGCGCCAGGCGGCAGCGACGGGTCCAGAATAAATCTTCCGACTGACATGATTGCGCCAGGCCCCTCCCAAAACCCGATCACGGATCATGGATAGCGGTATTTGGGCGCGATGAACAGCGCAGCAGGGAATATTTGCCGGATGCTTGGCCGCGGGGCCTGTAAAATTTCCGTGCTTCGCGATCAATAGATCGAGGAAAGGACCTCTATTTCGCGAGGGCTGCCGGGCTGCACCTCTACTTCGCGGTTGTAGACCTGCTCGCCCAGCTTGGCGAGCACGAGATATTCGCCTTCCGCCAGAACGGTGGAGGGGAAGGCGCCGCGTTCGCTGAATATGGTGGTGCCGTCCGAGGTCTTGACCGTCCACTCGACGTCCGCGATGGCCTCGCCGCCTTCCTCCGACACCAGCTTGAACGAAACCTCGCTGGCGTGGTGGTAGAGGGTGGCGTCGGTCAATTGGCCCGGCTCCACCCGGAGGTCGGCGCGGACCACCGCGTTGATGGGGCCGAAATGCGAGACGATATGATAGGTGCCGGCGTTGAGGGTGACGATCTCGTTGGGCGGCAGATTCTCGGCCACCATGGCGCGGCTGGCCTCCGGGCCGGCGGTGAAAATGTCGAAACGCAGTTGCGCGGGGGAAATGGGTATGTCGCCGGTCACCGCCGAGTTGAGGCGAAGGGCGCCCGCTTCGAGGATCAGGTCCTTCTGGTTGGGGCCGGGGGCGACCGAAAGCGACTCGCTGATTTGAGCCTGACCATAGGCGACATGCACCACATATTCGCCCGGCGGCAATTCGAGCGTGGCGGTGCCCGCCTCAGCCTTGGCCACCAGCGACATCTCGCCATCGGCGTCGGGAACGCTGTCGAAAATCCGCCACACCAGCCCGTCGGGAATGGCGGTGCCGTCCTGGGTGATGCGCGCGGTGAGCGTGACCGGCTGCGGCGCGCTGGTGAGCGCGACGATGGCTTCGGTGGCGGGCGTGGTTTCGGGCGCCTCGGCCGCCGGCGCCTCGGCGGCGTCGCGATCCGGCCGCGGGCGGGGCAAGGGCGGAATCTCGGCAGTCTCCTCCTGCGCCATGGCGGGTGGAGGTGGCAGCGCGGGCACGAAAACGACCAGCAGAACCGTCAATAGCGCGAAAAATCTCGCAGAACGCATGAAGTCTCCCGGTGGCCGCAACGCCGTTTTATGGCCGCTTCCGGCCGACTCTTGGGTGCGAGTAGGCCATGAATGGGGAAAAGCTGTGTCACATTTGTCCGGATTTTTAAACCGTCCCGGCCCAGGCGGACGGTTTTTCGCCGCGCGGACTTGGCCGGCGCGGGAGGGAGGGGCTATGTCTCTGGCCGACAAGGAGGCCGAACGATGCCAGCCAATCCCGCCCTGCGCGACTATCTGCTTTCCCGCCGCTCGGTCGGCCTGGCTTTCCTCAGGGAGCCGGGGCCGTCGGAGGCGGAGTTGGAAACCCTGCTGACCATTGCCACCCGCGTGCCCGATCACGGCAAGATCACGCCCTGGCGACTGGTGATCTATGAAGGCGAGGCCCGCGAGGCGGCCGGCGAGAAGCTGGCGGCCATCGCGCTCGAGCGCAATCCGGAGCTGGACGAGGCCGGGCTCGAGATCGAGCGGCGGCGCTTCCTGCCGGCGCCGCTCACCATCGGTGTGCTTTCCGCGCCGCGCCCCAATCCCAAAGTGCCCGAGATCGAGCAATTGCTGTCGGCGGGCAATGTGGCGTTCAACCTCGTCCATGGCGCCTTCGCGCTGGGCTATGCCGCTTCCTGGGTGACGCGCTGGTATGCCTTCGACGACGAGGCGGCGACGATGCTGGGGGCGGGGCCGGGCGAGCGCTTCGTCGGCTTCGTCCATATCGGTACCGCGACGGCGACCATCGAGGATCGGCCGCGTCCGGCGCTGGACGAAGTGGTGCGGCGCTGGCGCGCGCCGGGCGCCTAGGTCCGGCACCCGGGGGAGTCGCGGCGATCCGGATATGCTAGGATCGGGCTCCTGATTCTCATGCGGAATCCCGTTCATGGGTGTGCAGCCGGTCTCCATATCGCAGAGCCTCGCCAATGCTCTGACCGCCGCAGGCAATCGCAGCGGGGTGGATTTCGGCTATCTGCTGCAAACCGCCATGCGCGAAAGCAGCCTCAATCCGCAGGCGCGCGCCAGCACGTCCTCGGCGGTCGGTCTGTTCCAGTTCCTGGAAGGGACCTGGTTGCAGGTGATGAAGGAGGACGGGCCTCGACTGGGCTATCAGTCCCATGCCGACCAGATCGTGCGCATGCCCAGCGGGGATTACGTGGTGCGCGATCCCGCAAGGCGTGCGCAGATCCTGCAATTGCGCGAGAACCCGCAGATCGCCGCCGACCTGGCCGCCGCCTTCACCCGCACGAACGGGGAATATCTGCGGGGGGTGTTCGGGCGCATGCCCAGTGCCGGCGAGCTCTATATCGCGCATTTCCTCGGGGCACAGGGAGCCGAGAAGATGTTTCGGGCCGGCCTGCAGAACCCGGATCAGGTCGCGGTCGCTCTCTTCCCGCGCCAGGCCGCGGCGAACCGGGCGATCTTCTATGATCGCGCCGGGCAGCCGCGCACCATCAGGCAGGTCTATCAGGTGCTGGTTTCACGGCATGAGACCGGGACCGACGCCGCCTTCGCCACCCAGCAGATGAGCGGGCAGGGGGCCAAGCCGGTGGCGGAAGCGGCCCCGCCGCTGCCATCGCGCTTTTCCACCGAGAACCTGTCGTTTACCGGGCTGTTCAAGACCGAGCCGGAGGAGCCGGCGGGCGAAGGCGAGGCGGGGGCGGCCTTTTTCACCCAATTGTTCAGCCAGTGAGGCCGGGGCCCTCGCGGCGTCGTTATGGTGAACCGTTCCTTAAGCACTGATCGTTAGGGTCGTCGCCGCCAGAGCGCGGAGTTGAGTAGATGATCCCCTATCAGGCTTTTGCGGACCTTTGCCGGTCCAGCGACAGCGACGAGCGCGGACATGCCGCACATCTGGCCGCGCTGGCCTATCTCGATCATCGTGGTCCCGCCGACGAGCATGCCGCGCTCTATGCGGCGCTGATCGGCTTTCTCGACGATCCCTCGGTCAAGGTGCGGGCGGCGCTGGCCTATGGCCTGCTGCATTCGCCGGAGGCCCCCCGGCCGATCGTGCTGGCGCTGCTGCATGACAGCCCGGTCATTTCGCGGGCCGTGCTGCAATATTCCCCGGTGCTGGTCGACGCCGATCTCATGCCGCTGGTCCGGGTACAGGACAGTTCGGCACTGCTGGCCATCGCCCAGCGCGAGCGGCTCAGCGCCCGCATCGCCGCGGCGCTCGTCGCGCGGAACGACGACGAACTGACCTTGCGCGTGCTGCGCCGCATCGAGATATCCCTCGCGCCGGACCTGCTTCTGGATCTGGCAGGCACGCATGGCGACAGCGCCGCGATCCGCGGGGCGCTGCTGGCGCGGCGCGACCTGCCGCCGGCGGCGCGTCTGGCTATGCTGCGCCGGGTGACGGAGAGCCTGCGCGGAGCGCGGATCGTCAAGGGCGCCCTGGCGCCCGAGCGGCTGGAGCGCCTGCTGCGCGACGGCACCGACGCGGCGGTCGCCGCGATCGGGGAGGCGCCGGAGGCCGGCCCGCAATTCGTTGCGGAACTGGTGGGCGCCGACCAGATCAATACCCGCCTGCTGCTGCATGCCGTGGTCACCGGCCATGTCATGTTCTTTTCCACCTGCCTGGCGGCGCTGGGGGAGGTGCCGCAGCACAAGGTATTCGCCCTGCTCGAAAACGGCAGCCGGGCGGCGCTCAAGGCGCTGTTCGCCCGCTGCGGCCTCGACGAGGCGATTTGCGGCCTGCTGGGGCGCATGGTGCTGCATGCCCGGCTGGCCGATCTGTCCGACGATCTCTCCGCCCGGCACTATGTCGTCACCGCGCTGACCGAGGAATTGCTGGCCGAATATGACGGGGAGATCCCCGAGGCGCTGGAGGAGGCGTTCGCCTATCTCAGCGAGCAGAACATTTCCCTGGCACGGCTGGCGGCGCGCGGGGTGATGGCTGCCTTTGCCGGATCGCGCGATGGCGCGCTGACCCTGCCCCCGGCGCCGAAAGCCGAAATCATGGCGCTGCCGGCCGCCTGACCGCTCAGTACCGGAACTGCTCGACCAGCACCCGCTCCTCGAGGCTGGTGCCCGGATCGAATAGCAGCGTCACCGCATGGGTGCGGTCCTCGCGCACCGTCACTTCCCGGACGTTCTTGAACTCGACATTGTCGGCGACGGCGCTGACCGGACGTTTCTCGGCCTCGCGGGTGATGAATTTCACTTCGGCGCGGTTGGACAGGATCGCCCCGCGCCAGCGGCGCGGCCGGAACGGCGAAATCGGCGTCAGGGCGAGCAGATGCGCTTCGATGGGCAGGATCGGGCCGTGGGCGGACAGGTTGTAGGCGGTGGAGCCGGCCGGGGTGGCCAGCAGCGCGCCGTCGCAGATCAACTCGTCCAGCCGCACCTCGCCGTCCACGAGGATTTGCAGCTTGGCGGCCTGATAGGTGGTGCGGAACAGCGAGACTTCGTTGATGGCCAGCGCGCTGCATCGTTGCCCCGCGGCGTCGATGGCCGTCATCGAGAGCGGATAGATCTCGGTGCGCTGGGCGGCGCGGATGCGTTCGTCCAGCCCGTCCTCGCCGAAATTGTTCATCATGAAGCCGACCGAGCCGAAATTCATGCCATAGACCGGCTTGCCGGTGCCCATGACCTGATGCAGCGTCTGCAGCATCAGGCCGTCGCCGCCCAGCGCCACGACGATTTCGGCCTCGGCGACGCTGGCCTTGCCATAGCGCTCGCGCAGTGCCGCCGCCGCCTTGTCCGCCGCTGACGTTTCATTGGTCACGAATGAAATGATGGGCATGGACGTGGGCTCGATAGGTGCGGGCAGAGCCTGCCTAGCACGTGGCGGGCACGGGAGCCAGCCGCGGCTGCATGGCCCTAACGGTCGCGGCTCACCAGCCGGCCGGCACGGCCCCGGCTGCTGCCGTCCTGGTCGAACGACATGACGCCGTTGACCATCACCCATTCGATGCCGACCGATTGCAGGGAGGGGCTCTCATAGGTGGCGCGGTCGGCGATGCGGTCGGGGCGGAAGGCGACGAGATCGGCGAAATTGCCGGCCCTGATCTCCCCTCTCCGCTGAAGGCCGAACACACCGGCGGTCAGCCCGGTCATCTTGTGCACGGCCGTTTCGAGCGGCAGCAGGCCCAGTTCGCGGGAGTAATGGCCCAGGACGCGGGGGAAGGTGCCCCAAAGGCGCGGATGCGGGTGCTTGTCATGCGGCAGGCCGTCCGAGCCGATCATCGAAAGGTCGCTGGCGAGCACCCGGCGGACGTCTTCCTCGTCCATCTGGAAATAGATGGCACCCGCAGGTTGCAGTTTGCGGGCGGTTTCCGCCAGGTCCAGTCCCCATTCCCGGGCGATGTCGGTGAGATAGCGGCTGGCCATTTGCGGGTGGGGCTCGGACCAGGCGATCATGATCGGATAGGTATCGGTTACCAGATCCGCCCGCAGATTGGTGGAGCCGGCCGAATAGGGATAGACGTCGACATTGACCCTGTGCGTCTGCGCGGCGGCGGCGATCCGGGGCAGGGTCTGCGTGGTGCGTCCCCAGTTCTCCACCCCGGCGCATTTGTGGTGCGAGATCACCAGCGGCGTGCCGGCGGCCCTGGCGGTGTTCACCGCCTCATCGATGCTGTCGAGCACATTGGCGAATTCGTCGCGCATGTGAGTGGCGTAAACGCCTCCCGCGGCGGCCACGACCCGGCCCAGCTCCACCACCTCCTCGGCGTCGGCGGCCGCATTGGTGGGATAGAACAGGCCCGTCGACCAGCCGGCCGCGCCATTGGCCATGGCCTCCTCGAGCATCTCCGCCATGCGCCGCATCGCCTCGGGCGGTGCCTTGATGGAAATGTCGGCCATGGTGGCGAGGCGCAAAGCCGAATGCCCGATCAGCGCCGCCACATTGATGGCGGGGCGCGCCCGCGCGACGGCATCGGCATAGGCGGCGAAAGTGGGGAATTCATAGGCCTGACTTCCGCCCAGCAGGTTCATGGGCGGGGGCGGGGGGCCGTCGAAACGGACCGGCGCCAGCGAGATGCCGCAATTGCCCACCACCACCGTGGTGACGCCCTGGCTGATCTTGGGCAGCATGTCGGGGGCGTCGAGCACGATGCGGTCGTCATGAGTGTGGGAGTCGATGAAGCCCGGCGCCAGCGCCATGCCGGCAAGGTCGATCTCCTGCGCCCCCGCGCCGAGAGTTTTCGGCGGTCCGATCGCCTCGATGCGGTCGCCGACGATCCCCACGTCGCCCGGAAAGGCCGGGCCGCCGGTGCCATCGACGACCAGCGCGTTGCGGAAGACCCAGTCGAAGCGGTCGTTTGGCCTGGCGGCGGAGCTGGACATGGCTACTCGTGCGGTTTGATGGTTTTCATCAGGATGGTCGGGTCGGTCGAGGGGGTGGGGATGGCGATGCCGATGCTGGCCACGGTGTAGCGCACCCGGCGCAGCGTCTCGCGCGCCTCGGCGCCCCGTCCGGCGGCGACCCCGGTGGCGATGGTGTCCACCACCCCCATATGGGCATAGCGCGAGGGCGTGGGGATCAGCACGTTCTCGTCCTCGGCGATCACCATCGGAATGAGAATGTCGGCTCCCTGCGCCACCGGCGTCTCCGGCCGGGTGAGGGCAATGGTGGTGGCGCCGAAGGAGCGGGCGATCTGCAAGGCTTCGGCCACCGCCTTGGAGCGCCCGCTGTTGGAAATGGCCAGCACCGCGTCGCCCTGCGACAGCGTGGCGGCCGACATGCGCTGCTGGTGTCCGTCGACATAGGCGCTGACGGGCAGGCCGATGCGGAACAGGCGCAGCCTGGCGTCTTCCACGAGACTCGCCGAGCCGCCGCCCTGGCCGTAGATGTCGAGACGCCGGGCGGCGGTGATGGTCTCGATGGCGCGGGCCACCGCGTCGGTGTCGAGGGCGTTGAGGGCGTCGCGCATGGCGTTCATCGCCCGCGTCATGACCGATTGCGCCAACTGGCCGGCATTGTCGTCGAATTGCCGGTCCGGCTGCAGATAGACGGCCGCCACCGTCAGCGTGGTCGCCAGATCGATCTTGAAATCGGCGAAGGAGGCGCAGCCGACGGAGCGGCAGAAGCGGGTGACGGTGGGCTGGCTGACCCCGGCGAGCGTCGCCAGTTCGGCGATGGTCATGCGCGTGGCGGCCTCGTAATCGATCCGCACGGCGCGAAGCACCTGCCGTTCGGCGGACGACAATTCGCCTTCCACGCGCAGCATGCGCGAGACCACGTCGATCACGTCGGAATGGTTTGCCTTGAGCGCGCGCTTTGCCGGATCGGTCGGGGCCATGGGCCGTGTGTCTCCGTGGATCAGCTAAGAAATTGAATTACAGCCATGGCCGATTTTCGCAAGTCCTATTCTCCCAAAAGCGATCTTACCTCGCCAGGGAGATCAAATTTACTGATCTGGTCTGATCTTATTTTTCTTGTTTTTCAGTAGGTTGATCAGCATTTATAAAACTGCATAATACTAAAGTCTAATCGAGAAGTTCCTGAAATTCGGTTTCAGTCTGCTAAGAAGGAACAGCGTCGGCTGCCGAGGAGGGCGGGCGGTGCAATGCCGCAAAGGCAGAGGGAGGGCGCAGCATGCCTGCTGCTACCGGGGCGGTCGTGGACGCCCGGAATCCAGTGAAGATGAAGATCGAGAACGCCTCGAAGGTGTATCACACGCGCTCGGGCGGGGTGCATGCGCTCGACAATGTCTCGATCGACGTGCGCGAGGGCGAATTCCTGTGCCTGCTGGGGCCTTCGGGATGCGGCAAGTCCACCCTGCTATGGTCGATGGCGGGGCTGCACGGTCTCACGGACGGCACGATCCGCCTCGGGGACGAGCCGATCACCAATCCTCATCCCGAGATCGCCATGATCTTCCAGGAGGCGAACCTGCTGCCCTGGCGCAACCTCGAGCGCAATATCCAGTTGCCGTTCGAGATCAAGCGGCAGGCGCCGGATCGGGCCCGCATCGAAAAACTGCTCAGGCGCGTCGGCCTCGAGGGGTTCGAGAACAAATATCCGCGCGAGCTTTCCGGCGGCATGCAGCAGCGCGCCTCCATCGTGCGGAGCCTGGCGGTCGATCCGTCCGTGCTGCTGATGGACGAGCCCTTCGGCGCGCTCGATGCCTTCACCCGCGACGAGATGAACCTGCTTATCCAGGAAATCTGGATGGAGACGGGCAAGACCATCATCTTCATCACCCATTCGATCGCCGAGGCGGTGTTCCTCGCCGACCGGATCGTGGTGATGTCGGCCCGCCCGGGGCGCATCGCCAATATCATCGATGTCGACCTGCCGCGCCCGCGTCCGGTCAAGCTCCAGACCAGCCCGGATTTCCTCGAACGGGTCGAGGCCATCAAGGCCATGATCGATCACCGCCCCGCCTGAACACGTCCACGCCAGGAGAAATTTCGACATGGACAACGCCTTGCAGGACAAGATCCCGACCTTCGGCAAAGGGCAGAAGGCCGATGTGAGCCTGGCGGGCGGGATGGGATCGCTGATGTCCGGGCCGAGCCGCGGCGCGTTCGAGATGTTCATCATCGCGCTGGTGGCGGTCGTCATCATCGGCAGCGCGGAAATCCTCATCCGGCTGTTCGAGGTGCCGATCTACATCTTCCCGCCGCCCAGCGCGATCGGTATGGCTCTGGTTACCGAATGGCCGTTCCTCTGGCCGCATCTGTTCACCACGCTGTGCGAATTGCTGATCGGGTTCAGCATCGGCACCTCGATCGGCTTCATCCTGGCGGCGGTGATCACCCAGTTTCCCTTCGCCGAAAAGATCATCACGCCCTACATCCTCCTGCTTGTCACCACGCCCATGCTGGCACTGGTGCCGCTGCTGGTGCTGCGCTTCGGTTTCGGCTGGGAGCCGCGCATCATCGCGGTGGCGCTGGCTTCGGGGCCGATGGTGATGATCAATTCGGCCACCGGTTTCCGCCGCGTCGACCTCGCCAAGATCGCGCTGGCGCGCTCCTTCGGCGCCTCGACCTTCCAGATCTTCACCAAGATCCGCATTCCCATGGCCATGCCCATGATCATGGTGGGGCTGATGGTGGGGTCGATCTTCGGTCTGCTGACCACGGTGGGCGCCGAAATGGTGGGCGGGGCCGAGGGGCTGGGCAATCGCCTCAACTACTATTCGTCGATGATCCGGATGCCGCAATTCTTCGCGGTCATCACCCTGCTCGCGATCATCGGCATCTCCATCTACGTCATCTTCTTCCTCATCGGGAAGAAATGGACCAGCTGGGAGTCCTGAGGACCCCGGCGCACATCCGGCGAGGGGCCGGGTGACACAAGGGACACAAATGGGAGGAGACCTGAATGTCCAGAACGCTGACTAATCCGACGATCGGCCGCCGTCGCCTGCTGCAGCTGACTTCCGCCGGCATCGCGGTATCGGCGCTCGGCCTCAATTCCCGCGCGGCCTTTGCGCAGGACCGGGCCGTTCGCTGGGTGTCGCCGCGCGGCACGCTCGAAGTGGTGGACGACTTCGCCTATTGGGTCGCCAAGCGCATGGGCTATTTCGGCGACCTCGAAACCGTCATCGAGGCCGGCCCGCAGGACGGCACCGCCACGGTCAAGCTGGTCGACCAGAACCAGTCCGATTTCGGCTATCCCTCCCCGGGCGTGCTCTCGCTCGGGCTCGAACAGGGCATGAACCTCAAATCGGTCTTCCACATCATGGCCGGCGACGTGTTCGACTTCGCCTTCCAGAAAGGGCAGGCGCCTGCCGATCTCAAGGGCCTGGAAGGCATGACCATCGTTCTGGGCTCGGCCGGCTGGCAATCCATCGCCGATCCGATGCTGGCCGCGGCCGGTGTCGATCTGAGCAAGATCAAATATGTGGAAGTGGCGGCCTGGGGCCAGGCGCTCGCCCAGGGCCAGGCCGACGCGGCGCTGACCTGGGAAGGGCTGCGGGCCCAGTGGCGCGGCCAGGGCTTCGATTTCGATTACCTGTTGGGCAAGAACGCCTCGGTGTTCCCGGCGAACTCCTTCGTCACCCGCGCCTCCGACCTCGAGGACGAGGCGATCAAGGACCTTTACACCCGCTATCTGCGCGGCTGGGCCATGGGGCTGGAATTCGGCTGGCTCAATCCGGCCGCCGCCACCCAGATCACCATGGAGGAATTCCCGGGCCTCGCCAGCCAGATGGACCCGGCCACGGCAGTGGAATCGCTGATGCAGCAGAGCGGGCTGATGCACGCCCATTGGGACCGGCGCGGCAAGTGGGGCTTCCATTTGCAGGATAGCTGGCAGGCCTATTTCGACGCCATCGCCGAGATCGGCCAGGTATCGCAGGTGTTCAAGGCCGAGGACGTCACCACCAACGAGCTGATCGACGGGGCCAACGACTTCGACCACGCCCAGATCAAGGCCGATGCGGACGGGTTCGCCCTTTCCGACGATTATGCGGCGGTGGACGTGGCGGCGATCGAAGCCGTCCTCTGACCGTTGCCTTTGCGGGCGGGGAGCCTTCCCCGCCCCTTCCGCGAAAAAGGGGAACAGCCGTGTTCGAATTCGATCACGTGGGCGTCACCACGACCGTCAGGCAGGAGCAGGAAGATTGGGTGGAGCAATCCCGCCTCTGGGTGACCAATCCGCGCAATCATCCCGAGCATATCGAATTCCTGCGCTATGAGCCGGACAGCACCGTGCCGGATATCGTCAAGAACAATCCTCACGTGGCCTATCGCATCGACGACATGCAGGCTCGGCTGGCGGAAGCCGACGAGGTGCTGATCCCGCCCTTCATCGTCGGCGACTTCCTCGAAGTGGCCTTCGTGCTCAAGCACGGCATGGTGTTCGAATATATGCGTTACCTCAAGGATGGCTGGTTCGGGCAATGAGCTACAAGGCGATACTGACCTATGCGTGGGATCTGCACGAACATGGCGTGAGCGGCGCCGTTTCGGAGTTTGCCGCAATGGGGCTCGATACCGTCACCATGGCGGGCACCTATCATGCCGGCAAGTTTCTCCGGCCGCAGGGCAAATCGGGAAAGGTCTATTTCCCCGAGGATGGCACCGCCTATTTCCGGCATGACGACAGCCGCTACGGCGCCATCAGGCCGATAGGCAACTCGCTTCTCGACAGGGCGGACGTCTTGGGCGAACTGTGCGACGACGGGCGCCTGGCGGCCAATGTCTGGCTGGTGCTGTTGCACAATACGGCGCTGGGCATGCGCCATCCGGACAGCGTGGTGCGCAACGCCTTCGGCGATCCCTATTACTACAATCTCTGCCCCAGCGCGCCCGAGGCGCGAGCCTATGCCGTCGGGCTGGCGGTGGACGTCACCCAAACCTATCCCGTCTCCGGGCTCTCGCTCGAAGCGCCGGGCTTCACGCCCTATGCGCATGGCTATCACCACGAGATGAGCTTCGTGCGCCAGGAGCCCTGGTTCGAGGGGATGATGGGCCTCTGTTTTTGCGACCATTGCCTCGCCGCCGCCACCGCGAAGGGGATCGACGCCCAAGGGCTCAAAACGGAAGTGGCGCGCCGGATCGAGGATTTCCTGCAAAGCGAGGTCGATATTCCGCCCGACATGGGCCAGGCCTTCTGGATGGCCGATATCGCCACCAATGCCGATCTGCGCGCCTATCTCGATTTCCGCTGCGCGCAGGTGACCGGTCTCGTCGCCGAAATCCGGGACCGCGTTCGCAGGGACGCCGAGGTCGCCGTGATCCCGTCCGTGGCAAGGCCCACCGCCGGCGCCTGGTATGAAGGCACCGATCTTCGGGCGCTGGGCGAAACCGCCGGCATCATCGAAGCCTGTTTCTATGAGCCGAGCGCCGGCCGCATCGCCGCCGATCTCTTCGACCTGCGGCGCCGGCTGCCGGCGGACACCGTCCTGCGCGGCATCCTCCGCCCCAGCTTCCCCGATATCGAGAACAAGGCCGAATTCCTTGCCGCCATCGACCTGCTGGTGGCCGGCGGGGTGACCGATCTGGCCTTCTACAATTGGGGACATCAGCGGCGGCGCAATCTCGAATGGATCGGCGAGGCGCTGGCGAGGGTGCCCGGATGAGCGCATTTTCCGGCAAGAGCGTCGTCATTACCGGGGCGGCCGGGGGCATCGGCCTGTGCCTGGCGCAATGGTTCGGCGCGCGCGGTGCCCACATTGTGGGGCTCGACCGCTCGGTTACCGCCGGCGCGGCGATGAGCGCACTGGAAGACGCGGAAATTGCCGCCCGCTTCATCCGCCTCGATATCGGCGATGCCGAGGCGGTGGAGGCGGCCTTCGCCGAGATCGAGGCGGTCGACGTGCTCGTCAACAATGCCGGCTATTCCAACCATCACGTGTTGCGGCTCACCACGCCCGCCAGTTGGGCCGAAGAAATCAACGGCAATCTCAACGGGGCGTTTTTCTGCGCCCATGCAGCAGCCGCCAGGATGCGGGAGCAGGGGGGAGGCGCCATCGTCAACATCGCCTCGGTCAACGGCCAGAGCGCGTTGGGCGACCCGGCCTATAGCGCCGCCAAGGCCGGGATGATCGCCATGACCCGCACGCTGGCGCAGGAGCTGGGCCAATACGGCATCCGCGCCAATTGCGTTATGCCGGGAACGGTGCGTACGCCGCTCTGGCGCGAGCGGGCGCAAAAGGACCCGGACGTGCTCCGGACGCTGGAGCGCTGGTATCCGCTGGGGCGCATCGTCGAGCCGGAGGAGGTGGCTTCCGTGGTGGGCTTTCTCGCCTCCGACGCTGCCAGCGCCGTCTCGGGCGCCGTCATTCCGGTCGATTGCGGGCTGAGCGCGGGCAATATCGTGATGACGCGCGAGCTGACGCTCGAAGAACTATGAAGGGGAGGGAAACGATGTCGCAATTGCGCATGGGGGTGATCGGCCTGGGCTGGTTCGGCGAGATCCACGCCGAAACCATCATGGGAATCCCCAATATCAAGCTGGAGGCGCTGTGCACCCGCACGCCGGATCGCCTTGCCGAGCAGGGCAGGAAATTCGGCGTCACCAAGCTCCATGCCGATTACCACGACTTGCTGGCCGATCCGGACATCGATGCCGTCTCCATCTGCACGATGTGGGACCAGCACACCGCGCCGGCCATCGCCGCGCTCGAGGCCGGAAAGCACGTGTTCCTGGAAAAGCCCATCGCCTCCACCGTCGAGGATGCGGCACGGATCGTCGCGGCGGCGAAAGCATCGAAGGGCATCCTCTTCATCGGGCATGTCGTGCGTTTCAATCCGCGTTATCGCATGGCCAAGCAGGCCATCGACGAGGGCCGTATCGGCAGGATCGTGGCGCTGAGCTCGCGCCGCAACATCCCGGCGGCCTGGACCCCGACGATTCTGGAGAAGATCGGACCCATCGTGGGCGATGCCATCCACGACACCGACATCATGCTGTGGCTGACCGGGGACCGCATCGTTTCGGCCTATGCGCAGACGGTCGACGTGCGCGGGCTCAAACATCCCGATATCGGCCAGACCATGTTCCGCTTCGCCGGCGGCGCCACCGCCACCCTCGAAACGGTCTGGTGCATGCCCGAAAAGACCCCGTTCGACATTGACGAGCGCATGTCGATCATCGGCACGGAAGGCATCATCCATATCCAGGACACGTTCCCGAACCTGGCCATTGTCGATGGCGACAAGCTGCATAGTCCCGACACGACCTATTGGCCGATGTTCGACGGCGTGCGGGGCGGGGCGCTGCGGGATGAATTCGTCTATTTCGCCGGCAAGGCGCTGGCCGGCGAGCAGCCCGACATCGGCAGGCCGGAAGATGCGGCGGCGGCGCTGGAAGCCTGCCTCGCCGCCGAGGAATCGGCCCGCGCCGGCACTGTCATTCGCATCGGTTAGGAGGTGGAAATGAGCGATTTGCGCGTACTCGTGGTTGGTCTGGGCAATATGGGCATGAGCCATGCCATGGCCTATACGCGGATCGAGGGTTTCGAGGTGGTGGGCGTGTGCACCCGCAATATCGACAAGGTCGAGTTGCCCGACGCCCTGGAGGGTGCTGCCCGCTACAAGGATTTCGAGACGGCCCTGGCCGAGCTCAAGCCCGACGTAGTCTCGATCAACACCTTGCCCGACACCCATGCCCCCTTCGCTATCAAGGCGATGGAGGCAGGGGCTCATGTGTTCGTTGAAAAACCGATGGCGCTGACCGTGGCCGATGCGGAAAAGGTGGTCGAGACCGCCAATCGCACCGGCCGCAAGCTGGTGATCGGCTATATCCTGCGCCAGCATCCGAGCTGGGTGAAGTTCATCGAGATCGCCCGCGAACTGGGCACGCCGCTGGTGTTCCGCATGAACCTCAACCAGCAGTCCAACGGCGAGACCTGGGACTGGCACAAGCGCCTGATGGACAGCTTCCCGCCCATCGTCGATTGCGGCGTGCATTATGTCGACGTCATGTGCCAGATGACCGACGCCAGGCCCATCAAGGTGCATGCCATCGGCGCCAAGCTCACCGATGAGGTCGCCAAGAACAATTATGGCATGCTGCAGGTGCAGTTCGACGATGGCTCGGTGGGCTGGTACGAGGCCGGCTGGGGACCGATGGTCAGCGAAACCGCCTTCTTCGTGAAGGATGTGTTCGGCCCCAAGGGCTCGGTCTCCATCGTCATGGCCGAAACGGCCGGGGAGGTGAAGTCCGACGACATCAACGCCCATACCAAGACCAATCAGATCCTGCGGCACTATGCCGACATGTCGCGGCCGGACGAGCGGATCGACATGACCGACGAGCCGGACCACGACGATCTGTGCGAACGCGAGCAGCGCTACCTGCTCGAGGCCATTCGCGAGGATATCGACCTGACCGATCATATGCGCGATGGCGTCGACAGCCTGCGCATAGTTTTGGCGGCGGACGAATCCATCCATAGTGGCCAGGTGGTTCATCTCTAGGATCGGGCGCCGCTCCCTTCCGGGCGGCGCCGGTCTTCTTTCGGGAGCGTTTTCGTGAATTCCATCGATCTCAAAGGCCAGGTCGCCGTCGTCACCGGAGGCGCGCAGGGGCTGGGTTTCGCCATGGCGCAGCGCATTCTCCAGTCGGGGGCGCAAGTGAGCCTGTGGGACCGCGATGCGGCGGCGCTGGAGGCGGCGGTCGCAGCGCTGGGGAAGGGGGCGTCGAGCCAGACGGTCGACATCACCGATCTGGACGGGCTCGCCCGGGCGCATGCGGCGGTCGAAGCGGAAACCGGGCCGGTCTCGATCCTGGTCAATTCCGCCGGCATTGCGGGCTCCAACGCGCCGCTCGACGATTATGATCCGGACGAATGGCGGCGCGTGGTCGAGATCAATCTCAACGGCACCTTCTATGTGAACAAGGTGGTGGTGCCCGCGATGAAGGCCCGCAATTACGGACGCATCGTCAACATCGCCTCGGTGGCCGGCAAGGAGGGCAATCCCAACCTCGCCGCCTATTCCGCCGCCAAGGCCGGCGTCATCGGGCTCACCAAGTCGCTGGGCAAGGAATTGGCCAAATACGACATCGCGGTCAACGCCATCACGCCGGCGACCGCCAAGACGCGCATCCTCGAGACGCTGACCGAGGAATTCATCGAATACATGCTGGTCCGCATCCCGCGCGGCCGTTTTCTCGAACTGGACGAAGCCGCGGCGATGGTCGCCTGGCTGGTTTCCAAGGAGAACAGTTTTACCACCGCCTCGGTCTTCGACCTGTCCGGCGGCCGCTGCACCTATTAGAGCCTTTCATCGTCAGGCGAACCAGATCCCGGGCACCATGTCATGCCGGCCTCGAGCCGGCATCCATGCTGAAGGCCATCAACTCCCACCAGCGCGCGTGGGAAAAGATCGCGTTTCAATCAGAACGTAAAACCATCCACACACGTCACCACCCGGTTTATCCGGGTGGTCCACGCTTTTTGCGCCAAGGATGGATTGCCCGGACAAGCCGGGCAATGACGGCGGTGAGAGGCCGCTTCCTTCAAACTGAAATGCTCTATCTGTTTATTATCGCAACGGATTCGTCCCAAAACCACTTCGCACTTTTGGGTCCGATGCTCTAAAACGAGCTGAACAGGGCCTTCTGGGCGATCTTGAGCGCGGCGATGGCGTCGTGCCTGCTCTGGGCCTCTTTAAGCGCTTCGATATCGAGCACGTCGAGGCCGCGGCCGGCGGCCTTGAGGAAGTCGATGGCGTGATTGGCCGTCTCGACGCTGTCCTCGCGGAAGGGGAACTGGTCGAGCTGCCAGACGCCTTCCCATTTGTTCTTCTTCAGCACGTAGAAAAACTCGAACAGCTCGATGGGGTGGAGGCTGCCGGCGACGAGGTCGTCGTCCCAGGAGCGGTAATTGTCATTCACGTCCATGCCGAACAGGCGCCCGTAGTCGATGGCGAGCTGGGCGCTGTCGGCTGCCGATTCCCCGCCCATGATGGCATGGCCGAAATCGAGCAGGATGCCGATATTGGGCAGGCCGATCTTCTCGATGCCCAGAAGCGTACGGGCGACCGAGCCGAAGCTCATGCGCACGCGCGGCTCGCGCGGCTTGTATTCAATGACGAATTTGAGGTCCGGATTCTCGCTGGCCAGTTGGCCCACGCCATCGAGCGAATGCTGCCAGAGCGTGCCGTAATCGACCTGGAAGGGATAGTCCCAGCCGTCCTGGCCGGGCCAGAGCTTGACATAATCGGCGCCGAAATAGCGGACCTGCTCGCAGGCTTCGGTGACTAGCTCATGGGTGCGGCGGCGCACGCCCGGGTCGGGATTGGTGAACGAGCCCTTGGTGAAGTCGCGCGTGTAGATTTCCGGCGTGATGCCGATGACGCCCAGCTTGTTGCGATCGAGCGCTTCCTTGATCTGGGCGTTGGAAAAGTCGCCGCCGAAAAACGGATAGTTGATGTCCACGACCGAGAGGTCGCGGACCTGTCCGGCCAGGTCGATCGCCTCGATGACGCTGCGGGGCTCGCCATAGCCGTCGGTGGCATAGCGGTCGAGATAGGTGGCGAAATGCCAGATGCCGGCGCCGAAACGCTGGGTCATGAGTGTCCTCCTGTTGTCGAGCCATTGGCGGTCTCGGTGAGTGTCTGGGCGATGGCGCGGCGCCAGCGCGACAGATGCGATTGCCGGTCGGCGTCCTCGATTTCGGGCCGGAAACGGTGCTGGGCTTGCGCCATCTGCATCTCTTGCCCCAGCCCCGAAAAGGCCAAAGCGGCCGCGCCCAGCGCGCTGACCTCGGCGGCGGCGGCGGTTTCCACCGGCCGGCCGATGAGGTCGGCCTGGAACTGCATGAGAAAACCGTTGCGCGAGGCGCCGCCATCGGCGCGCAATTCCGCGAAGGGGATGCCGATATCCTGTTCCATGGCGGAAAACACGTCCGCCACCTGAAAGGCGATGGCTTCCAGCGCCGCCCGGGCCAGATGGGCGGGCCTGGTGCCCAGCGTGAGACCGGTCACCAGCCCGCGGGCATCGGCGCGCCAATGGGGAGCGCCCAGCCCCACGAGGGCCGGCACGAAAGCGACGCCGTTGCTGTCCGGCACCGATCGGGCAAGCGCCGAAAGGGCGGCGGCGTCCTCGAGGCCCAGCATGTCCGCCATGAAGGCGGCCGCCTGCCCGGAAACCGAGATATTGCCCTCGAGCGCATAGGCAGGGCCGTCCGCCGTGCTCCAGGCGATGGTGCTGGATATGCCGTGGTGCGACAGCACCCGCTCCCGCGTCAGCGCCATCAGCGAGGTGCCGGTGCCATAGGTGGCCTTGACCGTTCCGGGTCCGCGCACGCCATGGCCGTAAAGCGCGGCGTGGGAATCGCCGATCATGGCGTGGATGGGAATGCCTGGGGGCAGGGCGCCGATACTGGCCGCTATTCGTCCGAATTCGGCATTGGAGGGGCGGATTTCGGGCAGCAGCGAGAGCGGCACGTCAAAGAGGCGGGCCAGCTCTTCGTCCCATCGCAGCGCCGCGGTGTCGAAAAGCTGGGTGCGCGAGGCGTTGGAATGGTCGGTGGCGTGGACCTTGCCGCCGGTCAGCGTCCATAAAAGCCAGCTATCCACGGTCCCCGCGCGCAGCCTGCCGGCATCGGCGCGCTCGCGGGCGCCCTCGACATTGTCGAGCAACCAGGCGATCTTGGCGGCCGGGAACAGCGGATCGAGAGCAAGGCCGGTCTTTCGCTCGATGGTTTTGCCGTGGCCGTCCGCCCGCAGCTTTTCGCATGCAGGAGCCGAACGACGACACTGCCAGATGATGCAGGGGCCGATCGGCTCGCCCGTTTCCGCATCCCAGACCACGATGGATTCGCGCTGGTTGGAAATCGCCACGGCGACGATGTCCTCGGTCGCGCCGGCCGCTGCTTCGGCAATGACCGCAAGAACCCCCTCCACGAGCGCCGTCGCCGATTGTTCGGCCCAGCCGGGCTGCGGATAGCTGACCGTGTTGGGAGTGGAGGCCTGGCGCAGAATCTCGCCGCGGGCGTCGACCAGCAACGCCTTGGTGTTGGTCGTGCCCTGGTCGATGGCAAGAACTACGCCGTTCGCCGTCATTTCTTGCGTGCCACCGTCTGGCGCACGGCCTCGGCGATGCCGGCTTCGGTCAGCCCGAAACGCTCCATCAGCCAGCTTGCCGATCCGGTCGGCAGGAAGCCGGGAAAGCCCATGATGCGCATCGGCACCGGATCGTTGGCGGTCACCACTTCGGCCACCGCGCCGCCCAACCCGCCGCGCACGGAATGCTCTTCCACGGTGACGATGGCGCCGGTTCCGGCCGCATCGAGAATGGCAGCCTCGTCCAGCGGATTGACGGTGGCCATATTGACCACCCGCACCGACAGTCCTTCGGCGGCGAGGGTTGTCGCGGCCGCCACGGCGCGGTGCACCATGGTGCCGTTGGCGATGATGGCGGCGTCCGTGCCCTCGACCAGGGTTTCGGCCTTGCCGATCTCGAAGCGCGCCTCGGCCCGCTCGAGCGCCGGCACCGGCATGCGGCTGACGCGGACGAAGACCGGGCCGTCCATGGCCGCCGCGGCGCGGATCGCCTGCTCGGTCTGCCAGGGATCGGCCGGCACGATCAGCACCAGATCATTGAGCACGCGCAGCCAGGCCAGATCCTCGATGGAATGGTGGGTGGGGCCCAGCTCGCCATAGGCGACGCCGCTCGACTGCCCGATCAGCTTCACGTTCACATTCGAATAGACGATGTCGGCCTTGACCTGTTCGAGCGCGCGGGCGGTGAGGAAGCAGGAGGCGGCGGAGACGAACGGCACCTTGCCGCCATTGGCGAGGCCCGCGCCGACCGCCACCAGCGTCTGTTCGGCGATGCCGACATTGACCATGCGTTCGGGAAATTTCTCCCGGAAGCCGCCCAGCTTGGAGGAGCCCACACTGTCGCTCACCACGGTGACGATGCGGGGATCGGCCTCGGCCAGCGCCTCTATCGTGGCGGCGAAACTGTCGCGGCAATCGAAATAAAGGTCATTTTTCGGGGCAGCAGCGCTCATCGGACCAGTTCCGCCATTGCTTGTTCGTATTGTTCCTTGTTGGGGACGCCGTGGTGCCACACGACATTGTCGTGCATGAAGCTGACGCCCTTGCCCTTATAGGTGTTGGCGATGACGCAGAGCGGCTTGCCGCGCCCCCGGGCAGGGGCGGAGAGCACGGCCAGCAATTGCGCGGGGTCGTGCCCGTCCACCATTTCCACATGCCAGCCGAAGGCGCGCCATTTGTCGTCGAGCGGGTCGAGCGAGGCGGTGTCCTCGGTGCGGGCGCCCTGCTGCAGCCGGTTCCGGTCGACGATCAGGGTGAGGTTTTCGAGCCCGCGATGGCCGGCAGTGAGGGCGGCTTCCCAATTGCTGCCTTCCTGCAATTCACCGTCGCCGGTGAGCACGAAGGTGCGATAGTCCGCCTTGTCCATCTGCCCGGCGATGGCGATGCCCACCGCGACCGGCAGGCCGTGCCCGAGTGGGCCGGTATTGGTCTCCACCCCCGGCAGGTAGTTGCGGTTGGGGTGGCCGTTCAGCATGGAGAGCGGCTCCATATAGGTCTTGAGGTCCGCTTCCGGAAAATAGCCGGCGGCGGCCAGCACGGCATAGAAGGCGCCGGTGCAGTGCCCCTTGCTCATGACGAAGCGGTCGCGCCCGGGGTCGTCCGGCGTTTCGGGGTCGTGGCGCAGCACGCCGAAATACAGCGTCGCCAGAATGTCGGCCGCGCTGAAATCCCCGCCGGGATGCCCCTGCCGGGCCTCATAAACCATCTGGAAGCTGCGGCGGCGAATCCACAATGCGCGGTCGGCTATGGTGGCAACGAGATCGTTGCGGAGAGTTGGCGCAGGTGTAGTCACTTGGATTTCCTCTGGCGCTGGGTCCTGGCTCGTGTCGGAGCTTGCGCACAGGCTAGCCGCAACGCTTTCACCCTGCAACGAGAATATTTTCGATTTTTACGTTTTTCTGCTGTCCGGTGCAAAGGCCGGTTTTACAAGGGATTCGGCGAAGCCTGGCATTGACAAGCCTGGGCCGGGTGCTGCACAAGCAGTTAAATCGAAAATAATCGCAATGATCCAGAACGAAGGGTGATGGAGAGCGCTGTTTTTCTCTCCGGGATCGCAAGTGGCGTCGATGGGCGGAGCGGGCGACGAAAGGGCGGGCGGGGCGTCCAGAATTCTGCAAATCTGCCATCAAAAGACTTGCGATCGTGGCGGCGGTGGTGCTCGATCGTCAGCGGGCGCGGGATTGTCGCACATGCCCGGCAGGGATAGAGACCGAATTTACATCACCGCAGGAGGACAAGGCATTGGCCGTTACCAGGGCGATCAGCGACGCGCCGGCCCGCAAGGGGCGCAAATCGGTCAACGATGCGCGGCAGAACCTGCTCGCCGAGCCGCGCCGGATGAAGATACTCGAATGGCTGCAGGAAGAAGGCAGCGCGCGGGTTCGCGATCTTTCGCAGGCTTTCGCGGTTTCCGAAGCGACGATCCGGCAGGATCTCGAGCGGCTCGACCAGGACGGCTTCGTGGTGCGCGAGCATGGCGGGGCCTATCTGAAATCGGTGCCGCAGCAGGTGCAGTCCATGTCGTTGCAGCACCTGACCAATATGGATCGCAAGAAGCGCATCGGCCGCGCCGCCGCCGCGCTGGTGAGCAATGGCGAGACCATCATCCTCGATTCCGGCTCGACCACCACCGAAATCGCCAATAATCTCACCGCTCATCAGAACCTGAACGTGATCACCAATGCGATCAATATCGCGCTGACGCTCGGGGCGCTGCCGAGCATGACGGTGCATTTGTCCGGCGGGCAGTTCAAGGCCCCGACATTGTCGGTGACGGGCGAGAAATCGGGCGATTTCTTCAACGGCATCTTTGCCGAAAAGCTGTTCCTGGCCACCGCCGCCGTCTCCTTCGAGGCGGGCCTGACCTTTCCGGCCATGGCCGATCTTTACGTCAAGCGGGCCATGATCAAGGCCTCCTCCAAGGTATATCTGGTGGCCGATAGCACCAAGATCGGCCGCACCTCCTTCTCCTCGCTCGGCCCCATCGACATGATCGGCGCCTTCATCACCGATGAAGGCATCGCCGACGAGGACCGCGCCGAATTCGAAAAGCGCGGCATCGAGGTCATCATCGCCCGGTGATATCGCGCTTTGCATGAGGATCCGGTGAGGCACCGGATCCCCTGTCATGGCAACGAAAGGCTAGCCGAAATTGGCCAGTTCGTGCACGCCGCGGTGGAAGCGGGCGAGCTTGGCGTAGAAGTCCTCCAGAATGTAGCGGACGTCGATCGAGTCATAGACCTTGATCGGGCGGTTCTGGCCGGTGTGGACATAGTGCATTTGCGGCGAGAATTCGGGTGCCGGCCGCCAGTCGGAGACGCCGCCCAGCGGGTTGAGGATCACCGACAGCGCCGGCGTATCGCCGAGCGAGCGGTGCTCGATGGGGCCCTGGTGAACGCGCAGATTCCAGTCGATCAGCTGATCCACCAGATATTTGCCGATCGCGCCCTTGTCCTCGCAGCGTTCGCGCAGTTCGGCATAGCTCACCGACATCATGCGATAGACGGTCGAGGGGATCTGCCAGACCTGCACGTTGGAGCGCATCACCACATTGGCTGCGGCGATGTCGTTCATCAGGTTGAATTCGCGCCCGCCGGACGGCCAGACGCCGCCGCCGATCCATACGCAGACGATGTTGCGCTCGTTGAGGCGGGGCTCCATGAGGATGGCCGAGGCCATGTCGGTCAATGGCCCGAGAAAGGCGACGTGCAGCGGGCGGTCGTCATCGCTCATAGCCTGGTCGATGATCATCTGCGCGCCGGGCGAAGGCACGGGCGTGTTTTCGTCGGGCAGGGCGGTGGCGGCGCCGTTGGCGACGGGAATGCGGCCGGACAGGTCCATCAGGGTCAGTAGATGCTCGATCTCGTCGCGGCTGTCCTGCATCGAGGTCTTGGAGCGATGGTCGCCGAAATGGGCGGCGATGATGCCGTGGAAATCGAAGGTCGGCGTCAGCAGCGCCTGCACGATGGTGAACTGATCGTCCGCCTCGTTCTTGGCGTCGGTGTTCAGGATGAGCCGGGCGCGCTTTTCACGTGGAAGCACAATGTTTTCCTTTTGATCATGAGGATGAGGGTCGCAAGGCTGGGCACCGGAGCTCCGTCCTCCCGAGCGACGGTGCCTGCCGGAGGAGGCTAGCGGCGGGGTGCGCGCCCGACAACAAGAAAATTTTTGTTCACATCCGTAACGAGAAAGTTCCGTAGATTTCATCTGGGAACTTCTGCACGGCCCTGGAATCGATCTGTCCAATGCCCCGCTGAGCGCCGGATTTCCGCAGTTAAGCTCTTTGGATCGCTATGCTTTTCCGGCGTGCTGTCGCTGATGCCATCGGGTGGTTTCCGGTCGGTCGCCCGGCGGTTTTTCGTTCCTTCCCGCGTGAAGGCTTTGGTCGATATCTCATTGTTCGTCGAAAAACGAAAACAATTGACAATGATCGGTAGCGCTTGCATGGTCGGGAGCGTGGAGAATGACAATCCCGCCAGGAGGACTCAAAAAGTGACCAAAATTGCACGGGCGCTGGCCTGCACCACCGCCCTTACCTGTCTGGTCGTCCCTGCGCTTGCGCAGGACCAGCAGTTGACGATCTGGACCATCAGCTATCAGGCCGACGCCCAGGTGAATGCGCTCAAGCGCGCGGAGGAGGCGTTCGAGGCGAGTCATCCCGGCGTGGACGTGGAAATCGTCATGCGCGGGGTGGACGAGCACAAGACGGCGCTGCGCGTCGCCGCCGGCTCCGATTCCGGGCCCGATATCTATATGAGCTGGGCCGGGCTCGGCCTGGGCGGCGAATATGTGAAGGCGGGCCTGAGCGCCGACATGTCGGAATATTACGACCAGTATGGCTGGTCGGAGCGGCTCTCGGCTCCTTCGCTGGCCTTCAACAGCGCCTTTGCCGAAGGCAAGCACGGCATTCCGTTCCGCTTCTCGGGCGAGGGCCTCTATTACAACAAGGCCCTGTTCGACGAGGCCGGCATCACCGAAGTGCCCACCACCTATGACGAACTGGTCGAGGTGGCCGAGCAGCTCAAGCAGGCCGGCATCGCCCCGATCACCTTCGGGGGCACGGTCAACTGGCACGTGATGCGCCTCATGGACATGCTGCTCGAGGCGAAGTGCGGCGCCGAGACCAACGATGCGCTGATGGGCATGCAGGCGGACTGGAACACCACGCCCTGCGCCACGGAAGCCTTCGCCGAACTGCAGAAGTGGGGCGCGGACTATATCCTCTCGCCCTTCATGGGGATCGACGAGGCCCAGTCCAACCAGCTCTATTATGCCGGCCGCGCCGCCATGGCGCTGCAGGGAGACTGGTTCGTCAACCAGCTCGACGAGAACACCGACGATCTGGATAATTTCGGCGTCTTCGAGCTGCCCACGGGCACGGACCGGCTCTATGGCTTTGCCGAATACTGGTACATCGCCGCCAGGGCGGACGATCCGGATCTGGCCGCCGAATTCCTCGACCTGTTCACCTCGGACGAGTTCCAGGACCAGATCAAGGGTGCCTTCGGGGCCCTGTCGGTGAACGTCAATGTCGAAGTGGCGGACGACGCTCCGGCCATGTATGGCGATTGGGTGGAGCTGTTCCGCAACGCCAAGGGCACCTTCGTCAATGGCGACCAGGCCTTCCCGCTCGATGTCACCACCGAATATTTCCGTGTCATCAACGAGGTGGTCACCGGTAATATGGAGCCGGCCGCCGGTGCCGCGGCCATGCAAACCTTCATCGATAATCTCGGCTAAGGCTGCACGGCGGGCAGCGAGGTGGGCGGGATCGCACAATCCTCCGCCCGCTCTCGCGGCAATGCGAGCATAGAGGGTCCGCGGCGATTTCGTGCGTCGCGGACCCCGTTTCCACCGGACCTGGAACATGACACCAACCAAACCGTTCAGTTCGCCCAAGACCCAGGCCGTCGTGCTGATGGGCCCGGCTATCGCGGTCTATGCGATATTCGCGATATGGCCGATCATCGAAGTGATCACGCTGAGCTTCCAGAGCTGGAACGGGCTGACGCCCGACCGCGCCTGGGTCGGCCTCGATAATTACCGGCGCATCTTCACCGAGGACCCGGTGTTCTGGATCGCCTTCCGCAATACGGTGATCTGGACGGTTCTGTCGGTCATTTTCCCGCCCGTCATGGGCCTGCTGCTGGCGCTGGGGCTCAATGAGAAGCTGTTCGGCCGGGTGCCGCTGCGGGCCATCTATTACCTGCCCGTCATCATCGCCCCCATCGCGGTGGCCACGATGTGGCGCTGGATGTACGATCCCTTTTTCGGCCTCTTCAACCAGGTGCTGACCTCCTGGGGCCTGACCGGGCTCATCCAGGACTGGCTGGGCGACCGCAATGTCGCGCTCTATTCGATGTTCGTCGCCTATACCTGGCAGCATGTGGGCTTTTCCATGGTGCTGTTCCTGGCCGGATTGCAGAATGTCGACCGCTCGCTGGTCGAGGCCGCGCGCATCGACGGGTGCAATCGGTGGCAGGTCTTCGTGCACGTGACCCTGCCGGCGCTGATGACCACCATCACCATCGTGCTGGTGCTCTCCACCATCTCCTCGCTCAAGGCCTTCGACATCGTCTACGGCATGACCGGCGGCGGTCCGGCCCAGTCCACCCAGATGCTGGCGCTGTGGGCGTTCGTGCAATCCATGCAGATCTTCAATTTCGGCAGGGGCTCGGCCATCTCGGTCATCCTGCTGCTGGTTACGCTGGTGATCGTCATTCCGTATCTGCGGTGGTCGCAACGGCGAGAGGAGACTTCGCGATGACTGTCGCAACTTCGCAAATCGCGCTCGAGGACGCGCCCATCCGGCGCCGCGACCCGCTGCTGATCGTGCTGTGGATCGTGCTGGTCGCGGTGGCGGTGATCTGGGTGGCCCCCTTCGTCTTCATCGCCTTTACCTCGCTCAAGACCAATCCCGAGATCATGTCCACCTCGGCCTTCGCGCCGCCGGAGGAATTGCAGTTCCAGAATTTCGCCGGCGCCTGGGAGCGCGGGAATTTCTCGACCACCTTCCGCAACAGCTTCATCATCACGCTGGTCAAGGTGCCGCTGGGGCTGCTGCTCTCGGCCATGGCCGCCTATGCGCTGGCGCGGATCGATCTGGGCCGGATCGGCAAGTTCCTGCTGGTCTTCGTGCTGTTCGGCGCGATGATCCCGTTCCAGGTGATGCTGGCGCCGATCTTCACGCTGGTGAACGGCATGGGCCTCATCAACACCTATCCGGGGGTGATCCTGCCCTATCTGGCGTTCGGGGTGCCCTATCAGGTCTTCATCCTGCACGGCTTCTTCAAGGCGGTGCCCAAGGAGCTTTCCGAGGCGGCCCTGATCGACGGGGCCTCGCACTTCACCGTGTTCAGGCGGATTTTCCTGCCGATTTCCCTGCCGGTGCTGGCGGCGCTGCTGATCCTCGATTTCGTGTCGACCTGGAACGAATTCGCCATGGCCCTCGTGCTGCTGCAGGACCAGAAAATGTGGACGCTGCCGCTCGGGCTGATGTCCTTCCAGGGCCAGTTCTCGCGGGACTATGCCCAGCTCAACGCGGCCATCGTCATGACGGTGTTCCCCGCCATCCTCGTTTACATGATTTTTCAGCGGTACTTCGTGAGCGGGCTCACGTCGGGCGCGGTGAAAGGGTAAGTCAGTTGTCAGACATGCAGTTTTCCAGCACCACCGTCGCGGTCTGGGACGTCTTCGAAGTTTCCGCCTCCGGTCCCGCCGCCGGCAATCCCTATCTGGACGTGACGGTGGAGGCGACCTTTTCGCTCAATAACCGCCTCGTGCGGGTCTGGGGCTTTTACGATGGCGAGGGGATTTATCGCGTCCGCTTCTGCCCGGACACGGAGGGGGAATGGCGCTTCCGCATCCATTCCAGCGCCCCCGAGCTCGACGGCCTCGAAGGCGGCTTCACCGCCACGCCGGCGCGGGAAGGGGTGCGCGGCCCGGTCCGGGTCCGCAACCAGTTCCATTTCGCCTATGCGGATGGCACGCCCTATCTGCCCTTCGGCACCACCTGCTACGCCTGGACGCACCAGGAGCCGGCGCTGCAGGAACAGACCCTCGAAACGCTGGCCGCGGGTCCCTTCAACAAGATCCGCATGGGCATCTTTCCCAAGGATTATATCTACAATACCAATGAGCCGCTGCACGACGTGTTCGAGCGCGACGCCGCTGGCAGCCACGACATGGACCGGCCCAATTTCGAATGTTTCCGGCACTTCGACCGGCAGGTCGCGCGCCTCGGCGACATGGGCATCGAGGCCGACATCATCCTCTTCCACCCCTATGACCGCTGGGGCTATTGCACCATGTCGGAGGAGCAGGATTTCCGCTATCTGCGCTATGTCGTCGCCCGGCTTTCGGCCTATCGCAATGTCTGGTGGTCGCTGGCCAACGAATACGACTTCCTGCTCGACACCAAGCCGCTGAGCCGCTGGGACAGGTTCTTCCACATCATCGAGGAAGGCGACCCGCTCCGGCATCTGCGGTCGATCCACAATGGCGACGTGGAGAAAAACTACGACCACCGCCAGCCCTGGGTCACTCATGTGTGCATCCAGAACTGGGACGTGAAGAAGACCCAGGACTGGCGCAACGCCTATGGCAAGCCGGTGGTCAACGACGAGCCCGAATATGAGGGCGATATCCCCAAGCTCTGGGGCAATATCGACGCGCATACGCTGGTGGACCGCTATTGGCAGACGCTTTGCCGGGGCGGCTATATCGGCCATGGCGAAACCTATATGCACCCGGAGGACGAGCTCTGGTGGTCCAAGGGCGGCGTTCTGCGGGGCGAGGCCCCGGCGCGCATCGCCTTCGCCCGCCGGATTTTCGAGGATGGCGTGACCAATGGCTTCGAGCCGCTCCGCGCGCTCAGCGACAGTTTTCACCTGCGCATTTCGGGGGTGGGCGACGGGGATGTCCGCATCATCTATTTTTCCGAGCATCAGCCGGCCGAATTTGCCGAAGGCCTGCCGGAGACCGATGGCGATTGGGAGATCGACCTCATCGACGTCTGGAACATGACGGTCACGCCGCTCGAGAAAGCCGAGTTGCCCAAGGTGCATCCGCAAAGGGTGACCGGCGGGGCCACGGTCTCGAACCGGCCCGACGCGGCCTTCGGCATCAGGCTGCCGGGCAAACCCTATCAGGCCGTGCGCGTCCGCGCCCGCCGGGCACAGTAGGAGGCCGGATCATGGCTCCAGTTTCGATACAGAGCGTGCGCAAGAGCTATGGCGCGCAACAGGTCATCCACGGCGTCGATATCGACATCGCCGATGGTGAATTCGTCATTCTCGTGGGCCCGTCCGGATGCGGCAAGTCCACCCTGCTCAGGATGATCGCCGGCCTCGAGGATATTTCCCAGGGCCGCGTCGAGATCGGCGGGCGGGTGGTCAACGCGCTTTCGCCCAAGGACCGGAACATCGCCATGGTGTTCCAGAACTACGCCCTCTATCCGCAGATGACCGTGGCGCAGAACCTGGCGTTTTCGCTGGAGATCGCCGGCGTGAAGAAGCCGGAGATCCGCCGCAAGGTCGAGGAGGCGGCGGAAATCCTCAGCCTCACGCCGCTCCTGGGCCGCAAGCCCTCGCAGCTTTCCGGCGGCCAGCGCCAGCGCGTCGCCATGGGCCGCGCCATCGTGCGCGATCCGGACGTGTTCCTGTTCGATGAGCCCCTGTCCAATCTCGATGCCAAGCTGCGGGTGCAGATGCGCGCCGAGATCAAGGCGCTGCACCAGCGGCTGGGATCGACCATCGTTTACGTCACCCACGATCAGATCGAGGCGATGACCATGGCCGACAAGATCGTGGTGATGAATGCGGGGCGGGTGGAGCAGTTCGGCTCGCCGCTGGATCTGTACGACCGGCCCGCCAACATGTTCGTCGCCGGCTTCCTGGGTTCCCCGGCGATGAATTTCGTCCACGGCACCGCCGAAGCCGACGGCCTGCGGCTGGCCGACGGCACGCTGCTGCAGGCGGGCGGCCTTCCCGCCGGGGGGCACGGCCGCAAGCTGGTCTACGGCATCCGCCCCGAACATCTCCAGCTCGTCGCCGAAGGCGGCCACGAGGCGCTTGTGGTGCTGGTCGAGCCGACCGGCGCGGAAACCCATGTCGTGCTCGACGTAGCCGGCAACGAGATGACCGGCGTGTTCAAGGACCGCCTCGATGTCCGCCCCGGCCAGACCCTGCGCATCGGCTTCGCCCCGGGCAAGGGGCACCTGTTCCTCGAGGAGGACGGACGCCGGATCGAATGAGCCGCCGGTCGGCTCAGGCCCGGGGCGCGCTGGCCGTCGTGCCGCGCACCACCAGCTCGGGCGCCAGGCCGATCCGCTGGGGGGAGAGCGCGTGCATCGGCCCGCTCGAGCCGAGGCGCGCCAAAAGCAGGTTCATGCCGACCGCCCCCATCTGGTGGTGAGGCACCTTGACCGTGGTGAGAGCGGGGGAGGTGTGCTGGGCCACCACGTAATCGGCATAGCCGACGACCGAGGCGTCCTCGGGCACGCGCTGGCCCATGCGCATGAGTTCGGTGAGAACCGTGACGGCCACATAGTCGTTGCCGCAGAAATAGGCGGTCGGATGGAAACCCTGGCGGCGCAGGTTCGTATGCGCCTGTTCGAACTCTCCCGGCGCGTTGTCTTCCGAAAGCAATATTTCGCGCAGCTCCGTGTCCGCCACTTCGTTGATCTGCGCCGCGAAGCTCTCGAGCCGTACGGTGCGGCCGGGAAAGCCGGCCTTGCCGTGCACAAAGACGAATTTGCGATGCCCAAGAGCGAGAAGATGAAGCGCCACGGCCGCGGCGCCTTCCTCATCGGCGCCCGACACCTTGTCCATGGCATCGAGCGGCGGCAGAGGGCCGCCGATGCGCACGCAGGGCCTGCCGGAATCGCGGATGGCGGCGAGAATGGCGTCGTCGTGCGGCCCCAGCAGCATGAAGGCGTCGCAATTGCGGGCGAACTGGGCGATCGCCCTGGGGTCGTCGAGGCAGCGCACCGCCGTGTCGACATTGCGCCGGGCCCCCTCGATCTGTGCCCCCGCCTGAACCTTGGTCCACAATTCCCGATGCATGACGTTGGGGTCGTGGTAGAGGATTTCCACGGTCCGGCGGGTGACCGAGCGGGCAGGGGGCGTGTAGCCGAGCCGCTCGGCGAGCTCGACGACGGCGGCGCGCGTCGCCTCGCTCACCCCGGAATGCCCGTTCAGCGCCCGCGACACCGCGAATTTCGATATTCCCAGTTGATCGGCAATGGACTGAACGGTGACGCGCGCCATGGAAGCTCCGAATGCTCTTCCTGGCTTGTATACGCTAGTCCGGCGCGCGGGAAAGGTGGGCGATGGCCTCGATCAGGGCGGAGTGGTCCTTATCCCCAAGGCCGATGCCGACCGCGGCACTCATCAATTGCTGGATGAGGGCGGTTGCCGGCAGCGCCAGATCCATCGCCTTGGCGGCGTCGGCGGCCAGCGAAAGATCCTTGCGATGCAGCCGGATGCGGAAGCCCGGATCGAACGTCTCGTCGATCATTCGCTGCCCATGCACCTCGAGGATGCGGGAGGAGGCGAAGCCTCCCATCAGGGCCTCGCGTATCTTGGCCAGATCGGCGCCGGCCTCGCGGGCGAAGGTCAGCGCCTCGGCCACGGCGCCGATGGTGAGGCCGACGATGATCTGGTTGGCGACCTTGGCCGTCTGCCCGTCGCCATTGGCGCCGACATGGGTGATCGCCTTGCCCATCTTTTCGAGCAGGGGCAGGGCGCGGGCGAAATCTTCTTCGCTGCCGCCGGCCATGATGGTGAGCGCGGCGTTGCGCGCGCCCACTTCTCCGCCCGATACGGGTGCGTCGAGATATCCCACGCCTTCGGCCCGGAGCCGCTCTGCGAACTGCTTGGTCGCGACCGGCGATATCGAGCTCATGTCGATCACCAGCTTGCCGGGCGAGAGGCCTTCGGCCACGCCGTTGCTGCCGAACAGCACGTGCTCGACATCGGGCGTGTCGGGCAGCATGAGGATGACGATGTCGGCATTGGCGGCGACGGCCCTGGCGCTGTCAGCGGAAACGCCACCCTGGTCGACAAGGAACTGGCTGACCGGCTTAACCCTGTTGAGATAGACCTTCTGGCCGCTCGCAATGAGGTGCTGGGCCATCGGGCGTCCCATGACGCCCAGGCCGATGAATCCGATCATCTCGATCTCCCTTGTCGTTCCGCCGGCTCGCCGGCAAGTTTGGTCATGCTCGTCGTCCCGGCCGCTGCGACCGGAAGCTGCGCCATTATCGGACCCCGTTCGGGGAAAAGCTCGCCAGGCCGCGCAGCCGGCTCCGCCAGGATCGCGTCGAGGCCGGGCCGGACGACTGGCGTTCGACCAGCCGTGGCACGAGGCTGACCCGCTGTGGCGGCAATCCCTCGAATTCCGGGCTCATCGCCGCCCGGCCCAGCAGGATGCGGACGGCGGCGACCCCCATTTCGCGGTGCGGCATCCGCACGGTGGTCAATTGCGGAGAAATCTGGGTGGCGATGCCGTAATCGGCATGACCGATCACCGAAACGTCCTCGGGCACGCGCAGGCCCATGCGCATGAGTTCGGACACCACGGTCACGGCGACTCCATCGCTGCCGCAGAAGAAGGCGGTGGGTTCGAAATTGTCGCGGACCATGGCGAGCAGGGCGTCCCTGAGGTCGCTCGCCGCCTGGTCGTCGGCGAAGGACACTTCGCGCAGCACCATGTCTTCGATGGCGTCGATGGCTTCGGAAAAACCGCGCAGGCGGGCGAACCGGCCTGGGTAGCCCATGCGCCCATGCGCGTAGACTACGCGCCGGTGGCCCAGATCGGCCAGATAGCGGGCCACATAGACGCCGGCCTCGATGTCGGTGGCGCTGATCTGGTCGATCCGCAGCAGCGGGGGGACGATATGGTTCACCACCACGGCCGGTAACGGGCTGTTGCCGATGGCCTCGAACATTTCGGGGCTCTGCGGTCCGATCAGCACGAAGCCGGCCGTATTGGCCTCGAGGCGCTTGAGGATATTGGGGTTGTCGGTCCAGCGCACGGCCATGTTGTAGCCATTGCTGACGGCTTCGCTGTCCACTCCGCTCTGCACGTCGATCCAGAGTTCACGGCTCGCCACGGTGCGATCCTTGAAGATCACCTCCACGGTCTTGCCGACCACCGGTGTCCGGCGCCGATTCTGATAGCCCAGCTCGTCCGCGGCATTTTGCACGAGCAGCCTTGTCGTCTCGCTGACGCCGGACTTGCCGGTGAGGGCCCGCGAAACTGCGAATTTCGAGATGCCGAGATGGTCGGCGATGCTTTGAATGGTTACGCGAGACATGATCCGTACAATGGTACGTTCCTTCCAAACGCGGGTTTTGTTTGTTTGTTTTGTTATGTTGGTTCTGGCTGCGGTGTCAATGTGTTTTGCATTGAGATGGCAAACTAGGCACTCTTCTTCGTACTTTGTTATTATATGTCATTCTTAAAAATCTTTTATATACAAAGGGTTATGCGGAAAGTATCTCCGCAAGTGCAAGAATCCTGTTGATATCTGATACGAAACCGGCTTGACGTCTCACCCTCTCCGTGCTCATTGTTTGGCTAAATTGTTGCAAAACAAATGGCGCTACAAAACGCCGGCAACGAGGGAGGGGTGATCAGTGAAGCCGTGTGCTTGGTCAGCTTTGGTGCGCTTTTCGCGCCGTCTGAATGCGCCATGACGACGGCGGCCGAAGGGAGCCGGATCGTGCCGGATGCCGTGGCTGCGCCCGTCGGCATGGCGACGCAGCGCCAGTTGATCTGGATGAAGTTCACCGAGCATAAGCTGGCCGTCATCAGCCTGGTGGTGATCGGACTGATCTATCTCGTCGGCATGTTTTGCGAGTTCGTGGCGCCCAGAAGCCCCGATTATTACGATTCCGCCTATACCATGCTGGCGCCTCAGCCGCTGAAACTTTGGTACACCGATGAGGCCGGGCAGACCCATTTCGGGCTCCATGTCACCGGCTTTACCTCCGAGCGCGATCCGAACACCTTCAGGCGCGTCTTCGTCCCCGATGAGGACGTGCGTATTCCGGTGGGTTTCTTCGTCCAGGGCGAGGCCTACAAGCTCTTCAACCTGATCCCCGCCAATATCCACCTGATCGGGCCGGTCGATCCCAGCCAGCCTTTCTATCTTCTGGGCTCGGACCGGCTTGGCCGCGACGTTCTCAGCCGCGTGGTTTACGGCACCCGCATCTCCACCTCGATCGGCCTGATCGGCGTGGCGATCAGCCTGGTGCTCGGGGTGATCCTGGGTGGCATTTCGGGCTATTTCGGCGGCGGTATCGACAATTTCATCCAGCGCGTCATCGAGTTCATCATGTCGGTGCCCACCATCCCGCTGTGGATGGGGCTGGCCGCCGCCATTCCCGTCACCTGGTCGCCCATAGCGGTTTATCTGATCATCACCATGATCATCTCGCTGATCGGGTGGACGTCGCTGGCCCGCGAAGTGCGTGGACGGTTCATGTCCTGGCGCAACGAACCTTTCGTGGTCGCGGCGCGGCTCGACGGCACCAGCCAGATGACCATCATCCTCCGTCATCTCGTGCCGGGCTTCATCTCCCACATCATCGCCTCGGTGACGCTGGCCATCCCGGCGATGATCATCGCCGAAACCTCGCTCTCCTTCCTCGGCATCGGGTTGCGGCCCCCGGCCGTGAGCTGGGGCGTTCTGCTACAGGAAGCGCAGAACATCCGCTCGCTGGCGGAAGCGCCCTGGCTGCTGGCTCCCGGCGCCCTCGTCATCGTCACCATTCTCGCCCTCAACTTCCTGGGCGACGGCCTGCGCGACGCAGCGGACCCCTACCTATGACCGACAATCCCTTGCTCTCGATCCGTGGTCTCAAAGTGCAGTTTCCGCTGCGCGAAGGGCTGATCCGCGCTGTCGATGGCGTCGATGTCGACGCCCATTCGAGCAAGACGCTGTGCATCGTGGGCGAAAGCGGCTCGGGCAAGTCCATGCTGGCCCGCTCGATCCTGCAGATCGTGTCGGCGCCGGGCCGGGTGACCGAGGGGAAAATCCTGTTTACCCGGCCCGGCCAGCCAAGCGTCGACATTGCCGGGCTCGATCCCAAGGGCAAGCCGATCCGCGCCATTCGCGGCCGCGACATCGCCATGATCTTCCAGGAGCCGATGAACTCGCTCTCCCCCATCCACAGCGTGGGCAATCAGCTTGTCGAAAAGATATTGCTGCACCACAAGATCGGGAAGAAGGCCGCAATCGAGCGCGCCATCGGCGCTCTCGACAAGGTGGGCATCCCCAATCCGCGTCAGCGGATGGACAATTACCCGTTCGAGCTGAGCGGCGGCATGCGCCAGCGCGTGATGATTGCCATGGCCCTGGCCTGCGAGCCGGCGCTGCTGATCGCCGACGAGCCCACGACCGCGCTCGACGTGACCACCCAGGCCAATATTCTCGATCTTATCGCCGGCCTCCAGAAGGAGCTGGGGATGGGCGTGGTGTTCATCACCCACGATCTGGGCGTTGTCGCCGAGATCGCCGATGAGGTGGCGGTGGTCTATCTCGGCCGCGTGGTCGAGCGTGGATCGGTCGACGACATATTCTACAATCCGCAGCATCCCTACACGCTGGCATTGCTCGCCTCGATCCCCAAGCTGGGTGCGCGCCGCGCCCGCGGCCAGCGGCTTCATGCCATCGAGGGGATGGTGCCCCATCCGCTCGATCGCCCGGTGGGATGCCCGTTCCACACGCGATGCGCCGAGGCGCGGGCCGGCCTTTGCGACCGTGTCGATCCGGCGACGCTGGAATTGGAGCCCGCCCATTTCGTGGCCTGCCATATGCGCGATCCGTCCATCGTCAATTCCAGCGCCGAGGTGATCACGTGAGCGCCCATCTCGCCGATATCGGGGCCGAGCCGCTGATGCGGGTCAGGGATGTCAAGGTCCATTTCCCCATCAAGCGCGGCATTCTCAAGCGTACGGTCGGCCAGGTCCGCGCCGTCGATGGCATCAGCCTCGATATCAGGGCCGGCGAGACGCTGAGCATCGTGGGCGAAAGCGGCTGCGGCAAGACCACGTTCGGCCAAGCATTGGTGCGCGTGCTCGAGCCGACCCATGGGAGCATCGAATATTTCGGCGCAAACGGGCAGGGCACCGACATCGCCCATCTGGGCGAGACGGAACTGCGGCCCTACCGGTCCGACATCCGCATGATCTTCCAGGATCCTTTCGCCTCGCTCAATGCGCGCCGCCGGGTCATCGACATCATCGGGGAATCCCTGCGCAATTTCGGCGTCAGCGATGAGAGGGAAGTGGAGAGCCGCGTCGCCGCCATGCTGCGCAAGGTCGGTCTCCGCCCGGAATACATGAATCGCTTCCCCTATGCCTTTTCGGGCGGCGAACGCCAGCGCATCGGCATTGCCCGCGCGCTGGCTGTCCACCCCCGGCTGGTCGTGGCGGATGAATGCGTGTCCGCGCTCGACGTTTCCATCCAGGCTCAGACGCTCAACCTCATGCAGGACCTGCAGGAGGAGTTTGCGCTGACCTATGTGTTCATCAGCCATGATCTCAGCGTCGTCGAATATATCTCCGACCGCGTCGCGGTGATGTATGCCGGCCGGGTGGTCGAGCTCAGCGACACCGAAGCGCTGTTTGCGCGGCCGCGCCATCCCTATACGGCGGCGCTGCTGGCCGCCGTGCCGCGGCCGGACCCGCGCCGCGCAAGGACCGGTGCCGCCACGCGCCTTAAGGGCGAGGTCGCCGATCCGGCCAATCGTCCCACCGGCTGCGCCTTCCATCCGCGCTGTCCTTTCGCGACCGATCGTTGCCGCTCCGAGGAGCCGGAAATGCGTCCGGTCGGCGCCGCGATGGTCGCCTGTCACCATTCGGAAAAACTGGATCTCAAGGGAGTTACTGCCAATGCTGCATGAACAGGAATCGCGCTCTGCGGCTGCGACGGATACCAAGGACTGGTGGAAGCGGCCCTACCGCATGGTGCAGACCAATCTGCGCCAGCTCGATGCGCTTTACGACCAGAAGGCGCTTGCCCGCGAGGTCAAGGCGTTCGGCGCCGATGTGCTGCTCTACAATATCGGGGGCATCTACGCCTTTTACCCCACCGAACTCGAACTGCACGCCATCAACCCGCATATGAAGGGGGACGCCCTGGGCGACGCCATCGAGGCGGCGCATTCGGAAGGAGTGGCGCTGGTGGGCCGCTACGACATGTCCAAGGCGACGCGTCTCGGCTACGAAGCGCATCCGGAATGGTTCGTCCACAATGCAAGGGGCGAGGCGCTGGAATATAACGGCACCTATCAGGCTTGCGTGAACGGCGGCTGGTATCAGGACTATTCGCTGCAGATCATCTCCGAGTCGCTGGGGAAATACGATGTGGACGGCGTGTTCTTCAACATGTTCGGCTACACCAATTTCACCTATTCCGGGCACTATTTCGGCACCTGCGCCTGCGATAATTGCCGTCGTCGTTTCCACGACATGTATGGCAAGCCGCTTCCGCTCAAGGAGGATTTTTCCGATCCCTCCTATGCCGATTACCTCGAGTTCAAGGACCGCACCTCGCTCGAGCTGCGCTCGAAGGTCTATAAGCACATCAAGCAGGTGGCCCCCAGGGTAGCCATGACCGGCCATCGCGGCGACAGCGACCTCATCCGCATGGAAACGCAGCGCGCGGTGGATCGGCCACAGCCCGAATGGCCCTATCAGGCCGGCGAGCAGGCCCGTTGGGGGCAGGCCTATGGGCAGGGCAAGACGGTCTCCTCCACCTCCGCCAATTTCATCGATTTCGCCTGGCGCTTCGTCTCCGAAACCGGGGCCTACCAGTTGGTGCGCGCCGCCCAGCAACTCGCCAGCGGCGCGACGCTCGATTTCTATCTGCTGGGGGTGATGGATCAGGACGACAAATCGGCCTTTGCCGATACCTCGAAGCTCTTCCATTGGCACAAGGCCAATGAGGCGCACTATACCGGCCTCAAGCCGGCCTCCAAGGTCGCGCTCTATCACTCGCATGCCGTATCGGTCGGCCATGGTGCCGGGGGCTATGCCAAACGTACCGCCAGCGGCCACCTGGCCGAGGCTTCCTTCCGGGGGGCCTATCGCGCGCTTGCGGAAGCGCGCATTCCCTTCGACCTCGTGGTCGACGAGATCATCACTGGCGAGGGTGGCGACAAGGCGCTGGCGCAATACGACGCTCTCGTGCTGCCCAATGTCACCTGCATGTCGGATGCGGAAGCCAGGGTGATCGACGCCTGGGTCGAGGCCGGCGGTGTGCTGCTGGCGACCGGTGAAACCTCCCTTTACGACCAGAAGGGCGTGATGCGCGAGAAGCCGGCCCTGCGCAGCCTGCCGATTGCCGACCGCCCCATGCCGCGCCGCGACATGAAGGGGGCCTATTTCCGGGTCGCGCCGGGGGAACTGCCCATTGGCGACGACGTCAAGCTGCTCATGCTCGACCATACCTATTATGTGGCCGAGCCGACAGCAGGTGCCGAAACGGTTCTCACCCTGCTGCCGCCGCAGCGTTTCGGGCCGCCCGAACTGTGCTTTCCGGATTTCGAGAGCGAGATGCCCGGCGCCATCATCGGCGCTCACGGCAAGGGCAAGGCCATCTATGTGCCCTGGCACGCCGAGGCGCTCTATTACCGCGACAGCCTGCCCCACACCCGCACTTTCCTCGTCGATCTGGTGGCGCGCCATATCGCGCCGGCGCCGGCGAAAGTGGTGGGGCGCGGCTCGCTCGAGGTCACCGTGCAGAGCCAGCCCGCTACCGGCAAGGTTCTCGTTCACCTGGTCAACTATGGGGGCCAGCGGAACAATCTCTACGAGGATGCGCCGGCCCTGCACGATCTGCGCCTGGGCGTGCGTGCGGTGGAAGGCGCCGCCAACGCGCTGGTTTCGGGCAGCGTCATCGAGCCGGAAGGCCCGGCTGATGGGGATGGCTATGTCTGGTACGCGCTTCCGCCCGTCGGTGCCTTCGAGGCCATCCAGATCACCGGCAAGTAAGCGCCGGCGGAAAACGCCGGCATATCTCAGCGGGCGGCTCCGAAGCCGCCCAAGACAGTGAATGAAGGAGGAGAAACATGCATTGTCTATCGAGAGTGGCACTGACCGTGCCCAGGCTGACCCTGGCCGCGCTGCTGATGACCTCGGTATCGGTGATGGCGCAGGATTACAGCGAAGCGCCGGAGCTTGCGGATCGCGTTGCCAGTGGCGACCTGCCGCCGGTGGAGGAACGCCTGCCGGCCAACCCCATGGTGGTCGAGCCGTTCGAAACCGTGGGCCAATATGGCGGCACCTGGCGGCTGGTGATGAATTCGCCCAGTGATATCAGCACGCTCGCCCGCACCATCGGCTACGAGAATTTCGTGCGTTCGGTCACTTGGCAGCCGGGTATCGAGCAGGAGGACATCCTCCCCGACGTCATCATGAACGTCGCCGAGGACGTCGAGATCAGCGAGGACGGCACCGAATACACCTTCCATCTGCGCGAGGGACATAAATGGAGCGACGGCGAGCCGTTCACCGCCGACGACGTGATGTTCTGGTACGAGAACGTTTATTCCAACACGCAGCTTTTCCCGGCCAAGCCCACCTGGTCGGTACGAAACGGCGAGCCGCTGGTGGTGGAGAAGATCGACGACACCACGGTCAAGTTCAAGTTCGGCGGGCCCAGCGGCCTGCTGCTGCAATATATGTCGACACCGTCCAATGATGCCGAGCAGAACCAGCCCTTTGCCTATCCCAGGCACTACTTGTCCCAGTTCCATCCCGATCACAATCCGGATGCGGCGAGCAGCACCTGGGTGCAGGATTTCCACGCCAAGGCCGATATGTGGCGTAATCCGGAAATGCCGCGCCTGCACCCCTGGATCATCACCCAGGGCATCGGGCAGGGCAGCGGCGCACAGGTCATCGCGGAGCGGAATCCCTACTATTTCAAGGTGGACACCGAAGGGAACCAGCTTCCCTATTTCGACCGGGTGACCGTGGACATCATCACCGACGCGCAGGTGACCACGCTCAAGGCCGCCAATGGCGATTTCGACATGCTCGACTCCTATGTCGGCTTCGTGGCCACGCCGGAAAATCGCGGCACCTTCTTCGACAATCAGGAAAAGGGTGGCTACGAATTCTATGAGGTGCTGCCCAACCGCGCCAATCTGATGATCATTTCGCTCAACATGACCCACAAGGATCCGGTCTTGCGCGAACTGTTCGCCAACAAGACCTTCCGTCAGGCGCTGTCGACGGCGGTGGACCGCGACGAGGTCATCGAACTGGTCTGGCTGGGGCAGGGGCGTCCGTATCAGACCGTCGAGCGGCCTGAATCTCCGCTCTTCGACGAGGAGATGGCGACCCAGTTCACCGATTTCGACATCGCCAGGGCCAACGAGATGCTGGACAGCATCGGGCTGACCGAGAAGGACGGTAACGGTATCCGGCTGATGTCCGATGGACGTCCGCTGCAATTCACCATCGACATTTCCGTCATCCGCCAGCCCTGGATCGATAGTGCCGAGCTCATCAAGGGCTATTGGCGCCAGATCGGGGTGGACCTTCTGATCAACACCTCCGATACCACGGCACTCAATCAGCGCGTGGAATCGAACGAGCACGATGCGGCTGTCTGGTCCGCCTCGGGCGGCGCGGATTCGCTGTTCGATCCGAAGTACTACTTCCCCTATTCCTGGGCGGCCTTTTACGCCACCACCTGGGGGCAGTGGTTCACCAACGACACCCATCCCGAGGAGCCGTCAGAGGCCGCCAAGCGGCAGATGGACCTTTATCAGCAGGTGTTCGCCACGGTGGATGCGCCCACCCGGCTCGAGCTGATGCGGGAGCTGATGACCATCGCCAAGGAGGAATTCTACACCATCGGCGTCATGCAGCCGACCTCCGACTATGGCATCGTCAACCGGCTGATGGGCAATTTCCCCGGCGTGCTCCTCGCCAGCACGGAATACGCTCATCCGGGCGCCGCCAATCCGGAGCAGTTCTACTACGAAGCCGAGTAACGCTTCACATCCCGGCCACCCGGCTCTGCCGGGTGGCTCCGATCCGGAGAGCATGGCATGACGGCCTTCATCATTCGTCGAATACTCTACATGCTGGTGACGGTGGCCGCTATTTCGGTCATGACCTTCATCATCATCCAGCTTCCGCCGGGCGACTACGTCACCGCCATGGTGGCGCAGCTCAACCTGCAGGGCACCACGGTGGACCCGGCGGAAATGGCCGCCCTGCGGGCGCGATACGGCCTCGATGATCCGCTCTACGTGCAGTACTGGAAATGGATTTCCAACATCGTCTTTGCCGGCGATTTCGGCTACTCGCTCGAATGGCGGCGTCCTGTCGCCGACCTGCTATGGAACCGTCTCGGCCTGACCTTCGTGCTTGCCCTCGTGACCCTGCTGTTCATCTGGGCGGTTTCGCTGCCGATCGGGATCTATACCGCGGTGCGCAAGAATACGGCCGGAGACTATCTGGCCACCTTTATCGGCGTCCTCGGGCTGGCGATCCCCAATTTCCTCTTCGCCCTGGTGCTGATGTATATTTCGTTCCGGTATTTCGGTGCCGGTATCGGCGGCCTGTTCTCGCCTCAATATGAAAACGCGCCCTGGTCCTGGGGCAAGCTGGTGGATCTGGGCCAGCATCTCATCATTCCCACCATCGTGCTGGGCACCAGCGGCACGGCGGCCCTCATCCGTATCCTGCGGGCCAATCTGCTCGACGAATTGTCCAAGCCTTATGTAACGACCGCCCGGGCCTACGGCCTCTCCGAAAACCGGCTGCTGTTGAAGTATCCGGTCCGTATCGCCCTCAATCCCTTCATCTCGACGGTGGGCTGGGTGCTGCCCACGCTGGTTTCGGGCACGGTGATCACCGCCGTGGTGCTCAACCTGCCCATAACCGGTCCGCTCCTGCTGCAGGCGCTCATCAGCCAGGACATGTACCTGGCGGGCAGCTTCATCATGATGCTGAGCGTCCTGACCGTCATCGGGACGCTGCTTTCCGACCTGCTGCTCGCCTGGCTCGATCCGCGCATCAGATATACCTGAGGACGCCCGAGACCTGCCCCGTCACACCGTCGCCCAGCCGCCGGTTCTTTCGCTGGCGAACACGGCGTCGAGCGCCTTCATGGAGGAAATCGCGTCCTCGATGCCCCAGGGCAGGGGCTGTCTGCCGAGCACGGCCAAGGCGAAGGCTTCCGCCTGTTCGGTATATTGATCGCAGGCGGGCAGGATTTCGCGCCGGGCGAGGGACCCGTCGAAGGGGGCGCCGGTGTCGACGGTGATGGCGGTGCGCTCATTGGGCGGGGCGTTGAAGGGAATGATGATCTCCAGCTTGGCCTTGCTGCCCAGCACCTTGACGGACTGGTCGCCGGCGGCCTGGGTGGAGCAGACGAAATTCAGATGGCGGCCATCGCCGAAATCGGCGAGCACGCTGGCCAGCCGGTCGGTGCCGAAGCCCGGGTCCCGCTCCACCAGCGCGGCGATGCGGCGCGGCTCGCTCTCGAACAGGAAACGCGCGGCCGTCAGCGGATAGCAGCCGATATCGAGAATGCCGCCGCCGCCGATATCGGCCTGATTGCGGACATTGCCTTCATCGACGTTGAAATAGGTGAACACCGCATTGATGGCGCGAATCTCCCCGAGCTCGCCGGATCGGACGATCTCCCGGGCGCGCAGCCATTGCGGATGGAAGCGGATCATGAAGGCCTCCAGCACGATCCGGCCGGGCGCGCAGGCCCGCAGGCCCTCCGCATCCGCGGCGGAGAGGGCGATCGGCTTTTCGCACAGGACGTGCTTGCCGGCCTGCGTCGCCGCAACCGTCATCGGCACGTGCAGATGGTTCGGCAGCGGATTGTAGATGGCGTCGATGTCGGGATCGGCCAGCAATTGCTCATAGGAGCCGTAGGCCTTGGGAATGCCCAGCCTCTCGGCCGCCGCCCGCGCCTTCGAGAGGTCCCGGGAGGCGATGGCCACGACTTCCGAATGGGCCGAGCGCTGGATGGCCGGCGTCACCTTTTCCATGCCGATATCGGCCGTCGACAATATGCCCCAGCGGATCTTTTCTGCCATCATGTCCTCCTGATGTCGGTTGGGCTGCGTTCGGGAAGGCGAAAGCGGCCGGGCCGATATATGAACTGCCAAAGTTCATATAAGGATAAGGTCAGGCCCGGGCCATGGAGGCGAGGGGAGGAACGGGAAAGACGAGCGGGCAGGGCGCCTGTGCCGGTCGCGGAGACGATCGGGAGCGCGTGGCTTCGTTCCTTCAATTCCGTCATTTCAGAAAGGTTTTCATATGCTGACCGTCGCATCGATCACCCATGTAGCGATCCGAGTGAAGGATGTCGCCCGCACCCTGGAGTTTTACGTCGGCAAGCTCGGCTTTGCCGAAATGATGCGCCTCGACCGCGACGGGCGCCTCTGGCTGGTCTATCTGCGCATCACCGACGATCAATATCTGGAAGTGTTTCCGGAGGGCGAAGGCGATGCGGCGCCGGGCGCCGATGCGGTGGGCTATGATCACATGTGCCTGGCCGTGGCCGATATCGACCGGGCCGTGCGCGAACTGGAAGCGGCGGGCATTCCGCTCTACCGTCCCAAGACGCAGGGCGCCGACGGCAATTGGCAGGCCTGGATCGTGGACCCGGACGGGCACCGGATCGAGCTCATGCAGATGTCGCCGGACAGCCTGCAGGCCAAGGCCATTGCGCGCCTGCGGAACGCCTGACCGGCAAGGAGGGAAGAGCATATCCATGAGTAAGCGCATCATCTTCACCGGCGGCAGCGGCAAGGCCGGTCGCCACGCAATCGCCTATCTGCTGGCGCAGGGCCATAAAATCCTCAATCTCGACCTCAAGCCGCTCGTGCTCGAGGGCGTCAACACGCTGATCGCCGACCTCACCGATAGCGGCCAGGTGTTCAACGCGCTCTCCATGCATTTCGGCTTTGATGGTTTCGAGACCGGCAAGGGGCCTGCGCCAGTCGATGCCGTAGTGCATTTCGCGGCCATTCCGCGGGTGCTGATCCATCCGGACAACGAGACGTTCACGGCCAATGTCACCTCGACCTACAATGTCATCGAGGCGGCGACCAAGCTGGGCATAAGCAAGATCGTCATCGCTTCCAGCGAAACCACCTATGGCGTGTGCTTCGCCGAGGGCGACAAGGACTATCACCGGTTTCCGCTCGAGGAGGATTACGACATCGATCCGATGGACAGCTATGGCCTCTCCAAGCTGGTCAACGAGAAGACCGCCCGGGCCTTTGCGATGCGCACCGGGGCCGATATCTACGCCCTGCGCATCGGCAACGTCATCGAGCCGGAGGATTACGCCCGGTTTCCGGCGTTTCTCGCCGATCCGCCATCGCGCAAGCGCAATGCCTGGAGCTATATCGACGCTCGCGATCTCGGCCAGATCGTCGATCTGTGCATCGCCCGGGACGGGCTGGGCTTCCAGGTCTTCAACGCCGTCAATGACGAGATCACGGCGACCGAGCCCAGCGCCGCCTTTCTTGCCAAATGGGCGCCCCGGACGCCCATCGCCCGACCCATGGGGGAATACGAAGCCCCCATCTCCAACCGCAAGATCCGCGAGGTCCTGGGTTTCCGGGAACGGCACAATTGGCGCCAATACGTCACCGGCATTGGCGGCGCGGGAAGCTGAGCCTGGGCTGGTGCCGGCAGCAGGGTTCGAACCCGCGACCCCCTGATTACAAATCAGGTGCTCTACCAACTGAGCTATACCGGCTTGGCCTGCCCTGTAGCATCGCGCGGGCGTAGCGGCAACTCGGATCGCATGAGGCCGTGATGGGAGAGGAGGCGGTGGCGGCCGTGCTCCTACCGTGCTGTGGCCGGCAGCGCGGCGAAGTCGGTCTGGTCGATTTCGCCGAGCGTTTTCATCATCAGTCCCCGGAAAATCGGTTCCTTCTCGTCCGGATGCGAGATGACTTCCGGTAACCCGTTGATGCGGCAGACCAGCGAGGCGCCCAGCGCGGCGGCAATTTCGGCGCGCATCAGATGCAGCGCCTGGGCGCCGGGGCCGACGATCAGGATATGCGAGGGATCGAACATGGCCAGCATGCGGCTGAGGCCGTAGCCGATGGCGCGACCGGCGAGGTTGAAGCCATGGGTGGCGGCGCGGTCGCCCTGTTCGGCGCGCTGGATCAGCGCTTCATATTGCTGCGGGGGGACGGCGGGGGCGGGGGGCGTCGCCTCGGGCACGGAAAAAGTGGTGCGCAGCACGCCGTAATCGGCGGCATAGGCCTCGATGCAGCCGCGCATGCCGCAACGGCAGAGCGCGCCGTCGGGAACGTGGTTCATATGGCCGAATTCGGTGGCTCCGTCGCCGCCGCGCCCGGCGATCTGGCCGTGCTGGCTGAGGCCCATGGCCACGGTGGAGCCGATGAAGACCGTGGCGACGCTGGCCTCGAGCAGATGCGGATGCATCCAGCGCGTGCCCTCGGCCAGGAGCCGCCCGCGCTTGTGCAGGGTGACGCGAAGGCAGGTATGGGCGGCCAGTTCATGCGCGAATGCCGGGCCAGCCAGATGCGCGATGGGCGACCATTTGAGCCCGCCCCCCTCGCGGTCGAGAATGCCCTGCACCGAAATGGCGACCCGGCGCAGGGTGCCGGAGGCCCGGGGCGTGCGCCGGCACAGGTGATCGAGTTGCGCCACGAGGAATTGGGTGGGGGCGCAGTCGCGGAAGGTCGCGGGCGTGACTTCGGTTTCCAGCCGGTCCACCAGCACGCCGCCATAATCCACCAGCGACAGGCGGGCGCGGTTCACGTCGATCTCGAACAGCGCCACATAGGCGGCGTCGCGCCGGAAGCCGATCAGCGTCGCCGGGCGTCCACGTGCGCGTCCTCCGCTCCGCTCGGGGCTGGCCAGTTCCTCCACCAGGCCCTGCGCGATCAGGTCCTGCATGATGGCGGTGACGCTGGCGTGGCTGAGGCCGGTGGCGCTGGCCAGAGTGGTGCGCGATTGCGGGCCGCCGGTACGCAGCGCCCGCAGGATCAGCCCGCGATTCTGCCGCCTTATGGTGTCGCTGTCGCTGACATGTCGCGTCAAGCGTGCCTCTCCCCGGTCCCTCGCGGCCAAGCGAGCATTCCTCTTCGTCTATCGCAATATCCCAACGGGCCTGAAGCTGGAACATGCCGCGCGAATTTGACGTTGACACGCCGCGCCGGCCTATGCGAGAGCTTTTTTCGAGCAGTAAAAATAATGCTCGGGACGCAGGGAGGCGTCGTCCGCTCCGGATCGTACCGCCACCTGCACAATGCGGGGCAGTTCGCTGCCCGTTGGGAGGACAGATATGAAAAAGTTCGCAGCGGTCCTGCTTGCCTCGACCGTTCTTGCCGGTTCGGCGGTAGCCCAGGACCAGGTGACCATCGGCGTGTCCTGGAACAATTTCCAGGAAGAGCGCTGGAAGACCGACGAAGCGGCCATCAAGACGGCGCTCGAGGCCGCCGGCGCGCAGTATATTTCGGCCGACGCGCAATCGTCCGCCTCCAAGCAGCTCACCGATATCGAAAGCCTCATCAGCCAGGGCGCCGATGCGCTGATCGTGCTGGCGCAGGACAGCGACGCCATCGGCCCGGCCGTGGCGGCGGCGGTGGCCGAGGGCATTCCGGTGGTCGGCTATGACCGCCTGATCGAGAACCCCGACGCCTTCTACCTGACCTTCGACAACCGCGAAGTGGGCCGCATGCAGGCGCAGGCGGTGTTCGACGTGCAGCCCGAGGGCAATTACGTCTTCATCAAGGGCAATTCGGCCGACCCTAATGCCGACTTCCTGTTCGCCGGCCAGATGGACGTGCTCAAGGGGGCCATCGATTCGGGCGCCATCAAGAATGTCGGCGAAGCCTATACCGACAACTGGAACCCCGAAGTCGCCCAGGCCAATATGGAGCAGTTCCTGACGGCCAACAACAACGAGGTCGACGCCGTGGTCGCCTCCAATGATGGCACGGCAGGCGGCGCCATCGCGGCGCTGGCGGCGCAGGGCCTCGCCGGCGCGGTGCCGGTTTCGGGCCAGGACGGCGACCATGCCGCCCTCAACCGCATTGCGCTGGGCACCCAGACCGTCTCGGTGTGGAAGGATGCGCGCGAGCTGGGCAAGAAGGCGGCCGAGATCGCCCTCGAACTGGCTGGCGGCGCGGCTCTGGATGAGGTCACCGACGCCACCACCTTCTCGGATGGCCCGAACGGCGTCGAGATGAACGCGGTGCTGCTGCCGCCGGTGCCGATCACCCAGGAAAACCTCAACGTCGTCATCGATGCCGGCTGGGTGGCCAAGGATGTGGTCTGCCAGGGCGTCGCGGCCGGAGCGGTTGCCGCGTGTGACTGAGGCCGGTCCGGTATAGACTGGTCAGCGAGGTGCCGCGGCGTTCGCGCTGCGGCACTTCCGTAACCGGACCGCGATCCCGCACGCGTCGTTTCCAGAAGGGGAGCCCAATGGCCGAACAGCAAGCCATTTCCAGCAGCACGCATCCGAGCCATTCGGTTCACAATCCACTCCAGCGCTTTCTGTCGGCGACCGAGATCGACACGCGCCTTCTGGGCATGATCGGCGCGCTCGCCGTCATCTGGATCGGCTTCAACATCTTTTCGGGCGGGCTGTTCCTGACGCCGCGCAACCTGTGGAACCTGTCGGTGCAGACCGCCTCGGTGGCGGTGATGGTCACCGGCATGGTGCTGGTCATCGTCACCCGCAATATCGATCTGTCGGTGGGGTCCATCCTGGGCGTGGTCGGCATGGTCATGGGGGTCATGCAGACCCAGATCCTGCCGGTGCAGCTCGGGCTGGGGCTCGGCCATCCGCTGATCTGGGTGCTGTCGCTGGCCTCCGGCCTCGTGGTCGGGGTGGGGATCGGCGCGATCCAGGGCAGCATCATCGCCTATTTGCGGGTGCCGGCCTTCATCGTCACGCTGGGCGGCTATCTGGTGTGGCGCGGCTCCGCCTGGTGGGTGACCGCGGGGCGGACCGTGGCGCCGATGGATTCGACCTTTCAGCTCATGGGCGGCGGGCCGTCCGGGGCCATCGGCGCGTTCTGGAGCTGGGTGGTGGCCATCGTCGCCTGCGCCGCCATCGTCCTGGCCATCTATTTCGGCCGCCGCCAGCGCCGCCGCTTCCATTTCCCCCAGCGCCCGATCTGGGCGGAGGTCGCTCTTGCGGCCATCGGCTGCGGCGCCACCATCGGCGCCGTCTGGGTCGCCAACGCCTATCCCTGGCCGGTGCGCATCGCCGAGAATTTCGCCCGCGCCAACGACATCGCCATTCCCGAGCAAGGGCTGTTCATCGCCCATGGCATCGCCATTCCCGTGCTCATTGCGCTGGGCATCGGCGTCGCCATGACCTTCCTGACCACCCGCACGCGCTTCGGCCGCTATGTCTATGCCATGGGCGGCAATCCGGAGGCGGCGGAGCTGGCCGGCATCAACACCCGCTGGGTCACGGTCAAGATCTTCATGCTGATGGGCGCGCTCTGCGCCGTCGCCGCCGCCATCGCCACCGCGCGGCTCAATGCCGCCACCAATGCGCTGGGCACACTCGACGAGCTCTACGTGATCGCCGCCGCCGTCATCGGGGGCACCTCGCTGGCGGGGGGCGTGGGCACCGTGGCCGGGGCGTTGCTGGGGGCGCTGGTCATGCAGTCGCTGCAATCGGGCATGGTTCTGATGGGCCTCGACAGTCCGCTCCAGTCGATCGTCGTGGGCATCGTGCTGGTGTTTGCGGTGTGGCTCGACACGCTCTATCGCCAGAACAAGCAGTAGGAGTAGCGCTATGCTGGATTCCGGCACGCCCCTGGTCGAAATGACCGATATCTCCATCGCCTTCGGCGGCATCCGCGCGGTCGATCAGGCCTCGATCTCGCTGCATGCCGGTGAGGTGGTGGGCCTGCTCGGGCATAATGGCGCGGGCAAGTCGACGCTCATCAAGATTCTGTCCGGCGCCTATAAGCGCGATACCGGCGAGATCCGCATCAATGGCGAGACGGCGACCATCAACAATCCCCGCGACGCCAAGGCCTATGGCATCGAGACCATCTACCAGCAGCTCGCCGTCGCCGACAATGTCGACGCTGCGGCCAATCTGTTCCTGGGGCGCGAAATGGTCACCCCGCTGGGCACGCTGGACGATGCGGCGATGGAATCCAAGGCGCGGGAGGTGATGGGGCGGCTCAATCCCAATTTCCGCCGCTTCAAGGAGCCGGTGAAGGCGCTTTCGGGCGGGCAGCGGCAATCGGTGGCCATCGCCCGGGCGATCCTGTTCAACGCCCGCATCCTGGTCATGGACGAGCCCACGGCGGCGCTCGGGCCGCAGGAGACCGCGCAGGTGGGCGAGCTCATCAAGCAGCTCAAGTCCGAGGGCATCGGCATCTTCCTCATCAGCCACGACATCCACGACGTCTTCGACCTGGCCGACCGGCTGGTGGTGATGAAGAACGGGCAGGTGGTGGGCGAGGCCCGCACCGATGAAGTGACCAAGGACGAGGTGCTGGGCATGATCATCATGGGCAAGGTTCCGCCCGGCGCCACGCCGGGCCCTGGCGCCATCCGGGAGTGACCCGGCCCATCCCCCTGCGTACCGGCATCGATCGGGGCGGGAACCGGAAGGGCCGGGGCCGCGGCGCGACATGATCCAGATGCCGTCCAGCAGCCCGAAAATCCTCGTCGATGCCGATGCCTGCCCGGTGAAGGAGGAGGCGCGCCGGGTGGCCGAGCGCGTGGGCCTGGTCATCGTCTTCGTCAGCAATGGCGGCATCCGCCCCTCGCGCGATCCCATGGTCCTTGTGGTGATCGTGCCGTCCGGCGCCGATGCGGCCGACGACTGGATCGTCGAGCATGCGGCGCCCGGCGATATCGTGCTGACCGCCGATATCCCGCTGGCGAGCCGCGCCATCGACAAGGGCTGTCATGTGCTGGGCTTCACCGGCAGGCCGTTCACCCCGGCTTCCATCGGCATGGCGCTGGCCATGCGCGGCCTCAAGCAGCATTTGCGCGAGACCGGCGCCATCGCCGGGCACAATCCCGGCTTCCGCCCCGCCGACCGCTCGGCGTTCCTCGGTGCCCTCGATACGCTGGCGCGCAAGGCCAAGTCTTTGGCCGGTAAGTAGTTCTTAAGATTTTGCGAGGGGATTATTAACCATAATAGCAAATTGTGGAGCGCACTTAATCAGGTGTTATGGGTGCTCCCTTGCGGTCGTTGCGCGCGCTTGTCGTTACCGGTCTTGTGGCCGTTGCCATGGCGGGCTGCGCCAAGCCCATCGCCCAGCACGATCTGGCCGCCGGGCCGGTCGCGGCCAAGGACGGGATCGTCACGGCCAGCGCCTATCGCGCTCCGCCGCCGAGGATGAGCCAGCCCATGCCCGATCGGATCTTCAAGGGCGGCGCGCTGGCGGGGCGGACCCTGCAGATCGCCTCCACCGCCGATATCGTCCTCAAGCCGCGCGAAGTGGTGCTGACCTTCGACGACGGCCCGCGCGCCGGCAAGACGCCCGCCATTCTCGACACGCTCGACAGTTTCGGGGTGAAGGCGACGTTTCTGATGCTCGGATCGGCTGCCCGCGCCAATCCCCAGCTCGCCCGGCAGGTGGCCCGGCGCGGCCATACGGTGGGCAGCCACACCTATGATCACGTCGATCTGGGCAAGCTCTCCCGCCAGCAGGCGATCGCCGAGATCGTCCGTGGCGAGACGGCGGTGTCCGAGGCGCTGGAAGGGGCGGGGGCGGGGCTCTCGCCGTTCTTCCGTTTCCCCTATCTCTCCGAAACCGGCTTTCTGCGCACCTCGCTGCTGCAGGGCGACATCGTGGTGCTCGACGTCGATATCGACAGCAAGGACTATTATCGCGACAGCCCCGAAACCGTGGCCGCCCGCACCCTGGCCCGGCTCGATGCAAGGGGCAGCGGGATCATTCTTTTCCATGACATCCACCAGCGCACGGTGGACATGCTGCCGGCCTTCCTCGCAGAGCTGGAGGCGCGCGGCTATTCCGTGGTGCGCCTCGCGCCGCGCAGTACCGGCCTGTTCGGGCGCAGCGTCATCACCGCCGAAGCGCCCCCGCCGCTCGAGAGCCCGTGAGGGGGTGCCCCTCACCCCCGGCGGGAGGAAGCGCCCTAATCCTCGTCTTCCTCGACATCGGTGAGATAGACCGACACCTCGATATCGATGCCGCGCATGGCGATGGCGGCGGCGGCGTGGGCCGGCAGGCGCACCGACATGTCCTCGCCCTGCTCGGGATAGTCGAAGGCGATATCGAGCACCGCCCGGCCGATGCGCCGGTCCTCTAGCATGGCGGCAATGGCCGCGCCGGAGCGGTCCGCCAGGTCCAGCAGGGCGCGCACCGGATTGGCGGTCGGCACGTCGATCTGGGCGTAGAAACTGTTCTCGGCGTCCTCGGGCTCGTAGCGCACGGTGAGCTGCCGGAGCGCCGTGTCGAGCTCTTCCTGCGGCACGGTGACGCCCGAAAGGCGCAGCGCCATGGCGAAGGGGTCGAACCGGGTCATGGCTGGCGCCCCGCCGTGGCGGCGAACAGGGCGATGGCGGCGGCATTGGAGACGTTGAGCGACTTGATCGGGCCGGGCATGTCCAGCCGCACCATCTCGTCGCACAAGTCGCGGGTGCGCTGGCGCAGGCCCTTGCCCTCCGCCCCCAGCACCACCGCAAGCGGCGTGTCGCCCTGGCGCGGCTTCAGCGGCGCCTCCGAATCTGAATCAAAACCCAGCACCAACATGTTGCGCCGCTTCAATATTTCCAGTGTATCGCCCAGATTGCGCACCTCGATCATCGGGATCATGTCGAGCGCGCCGGAGGCGGCCTTGGCCATCACGCCGGTTTCGCGCGGCGAATGGCGGGCGGTGGTGATCACCGCATCGGCGCCGAAGGCGCAGGCGGTGCGCAGGATGGCGCCGACATTGTGCGGGTCGGTGATCTGGTCGAGCACCACCACGAGCCGCAGCGGGTCGATGTCGTCGAGCCCGAACCGGCTCACCGGATCGACCTCCAGCGCCACGCCCTGGTGCACGGCATCGCTGCCCAGCAGCCGGTCCAGCTCCTTGGGCGTCGTTTCGCTCAGCGGCACCGCCCCGATCTCGCCGCTCTCGCGCAGGCGGTTGAGGGCGTTGGGCGTCGCCAGCAGCGCCTTTTTCACCCGGGCGGGATTGTCGAGCGCGGCGCGCACCGTGTGCAGCCCGTAAAGATAGACCGGCCCGGTATCGGGATCGTATTTCGGCTTTGGCGGGAACTTGTTGCGGCTCATGGGGCGAGCGGTAGCGCCTTTGCGGTTTTTCCGCAAGGAATGGCTGATGGGGCGCCCGTCATCGCCGGTCCCAGCGCTGCCAGTCGGCCTCCGCCTCGATGGCCCGGCTCAGCCGGTCCTCATAGGCGGGGCGGGAAATCTCGATGCCGCCGAGCGAGGCGAGGTGCGGGGTGAGGAACTGGGTGTCGAGCAACTGGAAGCCGCCCGCATTGAGCCGCTCGACCAGATGCGCCATGGCCATCTTCGAGGCGTCGGTGCGCCGATGGAACATGGATTCACCGAAAAAGGCGGCGCCGATGGCCAGGCCGTACAGCCCCCCGGCCAGTTCCTCGCCGTCCCAGACCTCGACCGTATGGGCGATGCCGCGCCGGAACAATTCGCCATAGACGGCGCGGATGGTGCCGTTGATCCAGGTGGTCTTGCGGTCCTTGCCGGTGGTGGCGCACCCCTCGATGACGCCGTCCCAGTCAGTGTCGACGCGAATGGTCCAGCTTGTATTACGCATGGCCTTCCGCAGGCTTTTCGAGGCGCGAAAGCCATCGAGCGGCATGATGCCCCGCATTTCCGGGCTGACCCAGAACAGGTCCTCGTCCGCGGCGTCCTCGGCCATGGGGAAGATGCCCGCCCGATAGGCGCGCACGATCAGCTCGGGCGTGATATCGAGGGTGAAGGGGTCGCTGCGACGGGCCATGATTGCTTCATCTTCCCTTCCCCCGCGCGCCAGGGCTATCGCATCTGGATAAATCCGGAGGCCGGTCCTTCGCCTCCCTCCCCCTTGTGGGGAGGGATCGAGGGTGGGGGTGGTTTTCCAGGCCATTGAGGCGCTTACGCCTTGTTGTCGGCCAGGAATTTCTCCAGCCAGTGGATATCGTAGTTCCCCGCCAGGATATCCGGCTCCTTGATGAGGCGCTGGAACAGGGGCAGGGTGGTCTTCACCCCGTCGACGACGAATTCGTCCACGGCGCGGCTCAGCCGCTTGAGGCATTCCTCGCGGGTGCGGCCATAGACGATGAGCTTGCCGATCAGCGAGTCGTAATAGGGCGGGATCTTGTAGCCCTGATAGACCGCCGAATCGACGCGCACGCCCACGCCGCCGGCCGGATGATAGAAGGTGATGGTGCCCGGTGAGGGCGCGAAGGTCTGCGGGTCCTCGGCATTGATGCGCAATTCGATGGCGTGGCCGTAGAACTGCACCATGTCCTGGGTCATCGACAGCTTTTCGCCCGAGGCGACGCGGATCTGCTCATAGACGATGTCGATGCCGGTGATGCGCTCGGTGACCGGATGCTCCACCTGCAGGCGCGTGTTCATTTCGATGAAGTAGAACTCGCCGTTCTCGTAGAGAAATTCGATGGTGCCGGCGCCGGAATATTTGAGCTTGCGCATGGCCACGGCGCAGATTTCGCCGATCCGGTCCCGCTCTTCCGGGGTGATGGTGGGGCCGCCGGCCTCTTCCCACACCTTCTGGTGGCGGCGCTGCAAGGAGCAGTCGCGGACGCCCAGATGCACGGCGTTGCCCTGGCCGTCGCCCAGGATTTGCACCTCGATATGGCGCGGCTGGCCGAGATATTTCTCCATATAGACCGAGTCGTTGCCGAAGGAGGCCTTGGCCTCGGTGCGGGCGGTGGACCAGGCCTCGATCACGTCCTTTTCGGATTTGGCGACCTTCATGCCGCGCCCGCCGCCGCCGGCGGTGGCCTTGATCAGCACCGGATAGCCGATCCTTTTGGCGGTCTGGCGGGCCTCGTCCTCGGTCTCGACCGCGCCCGCGGAGCCGGGAACCACAGGGATGCCCAGTTCGACCGCGGTTTTCTTGGCGGTGATCTTGTCGCCCATGATCTCGATATGGTGCGCCGAGGGGCCGATAAAGGTCACCTTGTGCTCGGTGAGGATTTTGGCGAAGCGGGCGTTTTCCGCGAGAAACCCATAACCCGGATGCACCGCGTCGGCGCCGGTGATTTCGCAGGCCGCGAGAATGGAGGGGATGTTGAGATAGCTGTCCTTGGCCGCATTGGGGCCGATGCAGACGCTTTCGTCCGCGAGGCGCACATGCATGGCATTGGCGTCGGCGGTGGAATGCACCGCCACGGTCTGGATGCCCAGTTCCTTGCAGGCGCGCAGGATGCGCAGGGCGATTTCGCCGCGATTGGCGATGAGGACTTTCTGGAACATGCGAAGCCCCCTTATTCGATGACGACGAGCGGCTCGCCATATTCGACCGGCTGGGCATCGTCCACCAGGATGCGGGTGACGGTGCCGGAGCGGTGCGCCGGAATCTGGTTCATGGTCTTCATCGCCTCGATGATGAGCACGGTCTGGCCCTCGGAGACCTTGGCGCCGACATCGACGAAGGGCGGCTTGCCCGGCTCGGAGGCGCGATAGGCGGTGCCCACCATGGGCGAGGTCAGCGTGCCGGGATTGGCGGCGAGGTCCTCGGCCTTGGCGGGGGTGGCGGCGGGCACCGAGCCGGCGGGGGCGCTGGGCGCCGGAGCGGCGGCGGGCGGCGCCATGTACTGCATCGGGGGCGGGGCGTAGGCCGGAGCCTCATTGGGATAGGAGCGGGTGACGCGGACCCGCAGGTCTTCCTGCTCGATCTCGATTTCGGCGAGATTTTCCTTGTTGAGCAGTTCGGCAATGGCGCGGATCAGGTCCTGATCCACCTGCGATGACTTCGTCATTCTTGTCGGTCTCCGGCTTCTCGCGTCGAAGCGTTATGTGAGTTTTTCGGCCAAGGCCATGAGGGCCAGTTTATATCCAAGCGGGCCAAAGCCGCAAATGACGCCGAAGGCCACCGACGACACGTATGAATGGTGCCGGAAGGCCTCGCGCTGGTGGATATTGCTCAGATGCACTTCGGCCACCGGCAGCGCCACGGCGCGCAGCGCGTCGTGGATGGCGAGGGAAGTGTGGGAATAGGCGGCGGGGTTGATCAGGATGCCGTCGGCGGTCTCGCGCGCCTCCTGGATCCAGCTCACCAGTTCGCCCTCGTGGTTGGACTGGCGGAACTCGATGGCCAGCCCGAGGTCTGCGGCGGCGGCCCGGCACAGCGTCTCGATGTCCGCGAGCGTTCCGGCGCCATAGGTCTCCGGCTCGCGCGTGCCGAGCAGGTTGAGGTTCGGGCCGTTGAGGACGAGAACGCGTTTTGCCATGATCAATGCCTTTTGCACCGGCCGTTCGGGCCGGCGCAAGGGCGGTTACACGAAATGCACCGAAAAGGCCAGCGTGGCCAGGCGGTCAGCTGCACCGGCTCTCGCCGCATTCGCGCATGTCGGCGATGCGGGCGCGCAGCCCATCGAGGCCGATGGCGCCGGGGATGACCTCGTTGCCGATGATGTAGGTGGGGGTGCCGGTGATGCCCAGCGCCTGCGCGATCTCGTAGGAGTTCTGGATGACGCTGGCGACGCGCGGCTCGCCCATGCGCAGCTCGAGATCGACCGGGGAGAGACCCAGTTCCTGCGCGGCGGCGAGGGCGGCGGCCTTGTCGACCTTGCCCCGGCTCGAGAACAGCGCCTCGTGGAAGGCCCAGTAATCGGCATCGGATTCCCCGACCAGCACCGCGATGCGCGCCGCGTCGATGGACTCGTTGGACAGGATGGGGAATTCCTTGAGGATGACCTTGAGGTTCGGGTCTTCCGCCAGCAGCGCCGCCAGGTCGGGCAGGGCGGTCCGGCAATAGCCGCAATTGTAGTCGAAGAACTCGACCAGGGTGACGTCGCCGTCCGGATTGCCCAGCACCACCTGTCCGGGGGCCTCGTAGATGGCCTTGCGGAAATCGGCCATCGCCAGGCGCGCCTGCTCCTGCTCCTCGACCCGCAGCGTTTCGTCCAGCGCCACCGATAGCCGCTGGAGCAGTTTCGGGTCGCTCATCAGGAAATCCTCGATCATCGGATTGAGCGTGGCCGCGTCGATGGCGGGGGCCACCGGCGCCGGTTCCGGCGCCCGCTCCGCCAGCACCGCCTCGACGATGGCGCGCACCGCGACGGCGTCGGTTTCGGGCTGCGGCCGGTCCAGCAGGGCATAGCCCAGGGCGCCGGCAAGCAGGCCGGCGATGACAGCGAGAACGAGGGCGAGGCGATTCATGAACGGCTCCGGTCGAGTCTTTTGCGGCTTCTTAGCAGACAAGCGTCGCGCTGGCACCCGCTTGTGGGCCAGCCGCTTCCTTGCCGATCGGCTGTCATTGGGCTAGGTCCCGGGGAAACGAACGGAGCCCAGATGACCAGGACCGCGCCCGATGGGCTGATGCCATTCTTCGCCATGGACATCCTCAAGCGCGCCAGGGCGCTGGAGGCGGAGGGGCGGAGCATCTGCCATCTGGAGCTGGGCGAGCCGGGAGCGCCGCCGGCGCCGCGCGTGCTCGAGGCCGTGGCGCAGGCCCTGCCGCAACCGCAGGGCTATACCGACGCCAAGGGCATGATGGCGCTGCGCGAGGGCCTGGCCCGCCACTACCAGAGCCGGCACGGCGTTCAAGTCGATCCGGATGCGATCCTTGCCACCATGGGCTCGTCCGCCGGCTTCATCCTCGCCTTCCACGCCGCCTTCCGGCCCGGCGCCCGCATCGCCGTCACCCGGCCGGGCTATCCGGCCTATGTGAACACGCTGCTCGGCCTCGGCTTCGCGGTGGCGGAAATCCCGGTCGCCGCCGGCGATGGCTGGCGGCTGACCGGCGCCGCCATCGAGGCGGCCCACCGCGCGCAGCCCTTCGAGGGCCTGCTGTTCGCCAGCCCGGCCAATCCCACCGGGGCGGCTGTCGACCGCGCCGGCCTCGCCGATATCGTCGCCACCTGCGCGCGGCTGGGCGTCACTCTCATTTCCGACGAGATCTATCACGGGCTCGATTATCGCGGCCCCTCGGTCAGCGCGCTGGAGCTGACGCGCGACGCCATAATCATCAACAGTTTCTCGAAATATTACTGCATGACCGGCTGGCGCATCGGCTGGATGGTGCTGCCCGAGCCGCTGGTGCGCCGCGCCGAGATCCTGCAGCAGAACCTCTTCATCTCGGCCCCCACGCTGAGCCAGATCGCCGCCACCGCGGCGCTGGGTGAGCGCGACTATGCCGAGGCGCGGAAGGCGGATTACGCGCGCAACCGGACACTGCTCACGGATGGGCTGCGCGATCTCGGGTTCGAGCTGCCGGCGGCCGGGGATGGCGCGTTTTACGCCTATGCCGGCATCAGGAACTTCGCCAATGATTCCCTCGCCTTCTGCGACGCCATGCTGAACCGGGCCGGCGTCGCGGCCACGCCGGGCATCGACTTCGACCGCACCGACGGCCACGGCTTCGTGCGCTTCAGCTATGCCGGCACGACCCAAAGCATCGAGGACGCGCTGGAGCGACTGCGCGGCTTTTTGGCGGCGGGGGGCTGATCCGCCCACACAAGCACTTCGCTACCCTCGGGCGTGACCCGAGGGCCGGCTCGATGCGACCGCCCCGGCAGGACCCGGAAGACCTGGTGTTTCGCTATCATCCGTCTTGACCAGGGGTGGAGGTGACAGGAAACGGGGCGGCGTTTCAGGTCTGTATCTTCCACCACCACCAGGTCATTCCCGCGAAAGCGGGAACCCCCGTTATCCCTTTCTGGAACCAAACAGAGGTCCCCGCTTTCGCGGGGATGACAGCGTGGTGGTGGTGACGTGATCTTGCCCCCGCTCCGGCGCGGCCCGCGGACTTGATCCGCGGGCCGCTCTCAGCAAGTGCCGAAGTGGTGGAGGCGCTCTGGCCGGCCCACGGGTCAAGCCCGTGGGCAGCGGCGGTGGTTTTGGAAAATTCTTGGCGAGACACCGACGCTTGGGGAAATGCCCTCGCCTTATCCGTGGATGCCGGTGGCTTTGGTGGCAGCGGCTGGTCGCCGGAGAGAAAAAAAGGGCGGCCCGGAGGCCCCCCTTGTGTTCGATCCCTCAACCGAGACCGAGGCGGCGCTGCCACCAGCCGACCTTCTTTTTCTTTTCCGGCTCGTCTTCGGGCTGCGCTTCCTCCTCGGCCGGGGCGGAGGCGGAGGTCACCACCACGCCTTCGGGCGGCAGTTCCTTGCGCGTGCGGCGGGCGCGGGCAGGGGCGGCGGGTGCCGCCTCGGCCTTGGCCTCCATCGGAGCAGTCTCGGCGGGCTGGGCCGTCTCCGCTGCCGCAGCAGCGGGCGCCTCTGCCGGCACTGCCTCTGCCGGCGTCGCCTCGGCCGCCGGGGCCTTGGGCTTGCGGGTGCGCGGCGCGCGCTTGGGCTTTTCCTCGGCGACCGGCTCGGAGGCCGGTTCGGCGACGGCCTCCACCGGCGCGGTCTCGGCAGGCGCCGATTCCTCGGTCTCGACCACCTTCTTGCGGCGGGTGCGGCGGGGCTTTTCCACCGGCGCCGCCTCGGCCTCCGCTTCGGCGGTCACGGCCTGGGCTTCCGTCGCCGGCGCGGGCGCCGGTTCGGGGGCCGGGGCCTCGGCGATCTCCACATGCTCCACCACCGCATCCTCGGGCGCTTCTATCGCGGCCGCCTCGGCCTCGGGCGCGGTCTCGCCGTCCTGGTCGCGGCGATTGCGGCGGCCGCCGCGACGGCCCCGGCGCCGGCGGCGGCGGGTCTCGCCATCGCCCTCGGCGGCGGCGTCCTCGCTCTCGGCATCGATGGCCTCGGCTCCGTTTTCGTCGTCGCTTTCGGCCTCGCCGGCGGCAGCGCCTTGTGCAGCCGGCTGCGGGGCGTGATCGCCATTGCGCTCGCCATTGGCGCCACCCCGGCGGCGGCGGCGGCGGCGGCGCCGGCCATTGCCCTCGCCTTCGCCATTGTCGTCGTGGGCCTCGGCGTCGCCGGCTTCGGCCTCGATCTCCTCATCCTCCTCGGCATCCTCGATCACGGCGCTGTCGACGCGCACATGGGCGGCGGCGCGCTGGTCGGCATAGGCGGAGACGCGGGCCTCGCCCTTTTCGATGGTGAATTGATGCCCGGTCAGCTTGCTGTCGGCGGTGATGGTGATCGACAGGGCGTTGCGGGCTTCGAGCGCCGAAAGGGTGTCGCGCTTGTAGTTGAGGATATAGAGCGCCACTTCCGTGGGCACGCGCACATTGATCGACTGGCCGTGCTTGCGCAGCACGTGTTCCTCGATATGGCGCATGATCATCAGCGCCAGGCTCTCGGTGGAGCGCACCAGGCCGGTGCCGTCGCAGACCGGGCATTTGTGGGTGGAGCTTTCCACCACGCCGAAGCGGATGCGCTGGCGGCTCATTTCCATCAGGCCGAAATGGCTGATGCGGCCCACCTGGATGCGGGCGCGGTCGTCCTTGAGGCAATCCTTGAGCTTGCGCTCCACTGCCCGGTTGGAGCGGTTCTCCATCATGTCGATGAAGTCGATGACGATGAGCCCGGCCAGGTCGCGCAGGCGGAGCTGGCGCGCCACTTCCTCGGCCGCCTCCAGATTGGTCTGGAGCGCGGTGTCCTCGATATTGTGCTCCTTGGTGGAGCGGCCCGAGTTGACGTCGATGGAGACCAGCGCCTCGGTGGGATTGATGACCAGATAGCCGCCCGAGGGCAGGGTCACCACCGGCGAGAACATCTGGTCGAGCTGCGCCTCGACATTGTATTTGGAAAAGAGCGGCTGTTCCTCGCCATAGGGTTTCACGTTCTTGGCGTGGGACGGCATGATCATCTTCATGAAGTCCTTGGCCTCGCGATAGGCGTTCTCGCCCGAGACCAGAACCTCGCCGATGTCCTTGTTGTAGAGGTCGCGGATGGTCCGCTTGATCAGCGAGCCCTCCTCATAGACGAGGCAGGGCGCCTGGCTCTGCAGGGTCAGCGTGCGCACGCTCTCCCACAGCCGCATCAGATATTCGAAGTCGCGCTTGACCTCGGCCTTGGTGCGCGAGGCGCCGGCCGTGCGCAGGATGACGCCCATGCCCTGGGGCACTTCCAGGTCGGCGGTGATTTCCTTCAACCGCTTGCGGTCCGCCGCATTGGTGATTTTCCGCGAGATGCCGCCGCCCCGCGCCGTGTTCGGCATCAGCACCGAATAGCGGCCGGCCAGCGACAGATAGGTGGTCAGCGCCGCGCCCTTGTTGCCGCGCTCTTCCTTGACCACCTGCACCAGCATCACCTGGCGGCGCTTGATCACCTCCTGGATCTTGTACTGGCGCTTGGCCGGGGAGCGGCGCCGCTCGGGCACTTCCTCGAGGGCGTCGCCGCCGCCGATGGATTCCACCGGGCCGCTATTGGCCGGGGCCTGCTCGATATGGCCGATATCGCCGGGCTCCTGCGGGTCGGCCTCGGCGTCCGGCTCGGTCACGCCCTCGGGCAGCGAGACGGTGTCGTCCCCATCGTCGTGATGGTCATGGTCGTCGTCGTGCTCCTCCTCGCGCAGCAGGGCTTCGCGGTCGGCGACGGGGATCTGGTAATAGTCGGGGTGGATTTCGCTGAAGGCCAGGAAACCGTGGCGGTTGCCGCCATATTCGACGAAGGCGGCCTGCAGGCTCGGTTCGACGCGCGTGACCTTGGCGAGGTAGATATTGCCCCGCAATTGGCGGCGGGTCGCCGATTCGAAGTCGAATTCCTCCAGCCGGTTACCTGCGGTAACGACTATCCGTGTTTCTTCCGGGTGGATGGCATCCACCAGCATTCTCTTGATCGCCATAATGAGCTCCGCGCACTCGCGCTCCGACAGGGGCGGGCCGGAATGCCGGCAGCCCTGTGGCGCATTGCGAGGCGAATGGTTTGATGAGTGATATTGAGCGCGAACCTCTCACGTTCAGCGCATTGTTATATGTGGCCACGGCCGGCATCGAGGGCGAAGCAAAGCGGCAATCGGCATATTCGATCGCGTCGCGTCCTGTTCGCCTGCGGGCCATATGACCTCTTCCTATTGGGCGGCTTGCCGGGGCAATCCACCGTCCGGCCGGGAAAGGCCGAAATTCTTCATATAAGGCGCCGAAACCGCAATTACACCGGATCGCCCCGCCTTCTGCGGGTTTCCTCCGGCCTGTCGGGGATCATAGGGGGCGGCGTCACCCGTCCCGAAAACGATCGCCGAACACCGGCACCTTGGTCCTAGCGTGTAAGAAAGTTGCGCCCGAATGGCAACAGGAAAGTCGAATTGGCCGGTCTCCGGCGGATTTGAACCATGCTTTCTTGGCCCGGGCCGCAAATCATCGCATAAGGCGAACCCATGCCGAAGAATCGCCGCAAGGGCGAGGCATGTGACGCTGCGGAACTGTGGGAGCCGGTCTGGTTTTGACCCCGTATTTGCTGAAACGGCTGGCGGTCGCTCTGGTGGCGGTGCTGGCGCTGGTCGCCACCGCCATGGCGCAGGAACAGTCGGTCCTGCCGCCATTGCCCAACGTCATCGACGCGCGGGTGACCGCGACGCCCGAGCGGGCGCGGCTGGTGATCGACCTGGCCGACAGGACCGAGTTCGCCTTCGTGTCGCTCGACGAACCGGCCCGCCTCGCCATCGACGTCCGGGCGGGCACTTTTTCCGTGCCCGAGGATGAGGGCGAGCCGGCGGGCGAGGGGATGGTCTCCGAATACACCATCGAGCAGGCCGCGCCCGACCGCGTGCGCACCACGCTCGTCCTGTCGGGGCCGGCGCAGGTGCAGCAGGCCTATGTGCTCGACCCCTTCGAGGGCCAGCCGGCCCGGCTGGTGGTGGACATCATCCCGGCGACGGACGAGGAGTTCGCCGCCAATGTGGAGCGCGACCGGGCCGCCTCGGCCCAACTGGCGCCCGCCGCCTCGACGCCGGCGGGCGGGTCGGAGCTGCCCATCGCCTCCAAACCCCTGGTGGTGATCGATCCGGGCCATGGCGGCATCGACAGCGGCGCGGAGACCGCCGACGGGGTCAAGGAAAAGGACATCGTTCTCGCCTTCTCGCTGCGGCTCCAGCAATTGCTGGTGGAATCGGGCCGGTTTGACGTGGCGCTGACCCGCGAGGACGACAGCTATCTGCGCCTCGAGGAGCGGGTGGCGCTGGCGCGGGCCAACAAGGCCGATATCTTCATCTCCATCCATGCCGACAGTTTCCAGCAGCCGGAGATTCGTGGCGCCAGCGTCTATACGCGCGACGAGAACGCCACCGACATTCTCGACAAGGTGCTGGCCGACAACGAGAACAAGTCGGACGTGATCGCCGGCTTCGCCATGCCGCAAATGGCGCCGGAAGTGGTCGATATCCTGCTCGACCTGATGCGGCGGGAGATGCGGGTGCAGTCCTACATGGCGGCGCGGTCGATCGTGCACCAGCTCGAGCCCAGCGTGGAGCTGCGGCGGTTCCCGGTGCGTCAGGCCGATTTCTTCGTGCTGCAGGCGCCTGACGTGCCCTCGGTGCTGGTGGAGCTGGGCTTTCTCTCCAATGCCGCCGATATCGCCAATCTGACCGAATCGAGCTGGCGTGACCGCACCGCCGAGGCGATCGCGCGGGGCATCTCGACCTATTTCGACAGTCTCGAGGAGCAGAAGTGAACGTGCGTCCGTCCGGGGCGGATCGGAACAACGTGATCCCTTCCGCCCGCCACTCCTGCTATGATTCCAGCGCCGCCGACCAGCGGCATGAGGTGCCTGACTAGATGTTCCGTCTGCTCGGCTGGCTTTTCGGTTTCGGCATGTTCCTGGCGCTGGGCGGCGTCGGGCTGGCCGCGGTCTATCTCGCGGCGGTGACGGCGCAATTGCCCGACTATACGGTGCTGCAGGATTACCAGCCCCCGGTCACCACCCGCGTCCACGCCGCCGACGGCACGCTGCTGGCCGAATATGCGCGCGAGCGGCGGCTGTTCCAGCCGGTGGAGACGGTGCCGCCGCTGGTGGTGGAGGCCTTCCTTTCGGCCGAGGACAAGGATTTCTATACCCATGGCGGCATCGCCATCGACGGCGTCGTCCGCGCCCTGCGCGACAATCTGATGGCGCGCCTGGACGGCATCACCGCCATCCAGGGGGGCGGGTCGTCCATCACCCAGCAGGTGGCCAAGAATTTCCTGCTCACCTCCGAGCAGACCTGGGACCGCAAGATCCAGGAAGCGATCCTGGCGCTGCGCATCGAATCCACCTTCACCAAGGACAAGATCCTCGAGCTCTATCTCAACGAGATTTTCCTGGGGCTCAATTCCTATGGCGTGGCGGCGGCGGCGCTGAACTATTTCGACAAGGCGCTCTACCAGCTTACCCTCTCCGAGGCCGCCTATATCGCCGCGCTCCCCAAGGGGCCGAACAATTACCATCCCTTCCGCCGCCCGCAGGCGGCGATCGAGCGCCGCAACTGGGTGATCGATCGCATGGTCGAGAACGGCTACGTCTCCTACGCGGAGGCCAGCGCCGCCAAGCAGGAGCCGCTCAACGTCATACCCCGCGCCGCCGGCAGCCAGCTCTATTCGGCCGAATATTTCACCGAGGAGGTGCGGCGCGAGCTGGCCAAGCTCTATGGCGAGGACCAGCTTTACGGCGGCGGGCTGTCGGTGCGCACCACGCTCGAGCCGCGCCTGCAGGAATATGCGCGCCGCGCGCTGATGGACGGGCTCATCGCCTATGATCACACGCGCGGTTTTCGCGGCCCCGTCGCCAGCGTCGAGCCGGGGGACGATTGGGGGCTGGCGGTTTCGGAGATCAGGCCGCTCGGCGACGTGCCCGAATGGCAGCTTGCCGTGGTTCTCGAGGCCGGGAACAACCAGGCGCGGATCGGGCTGCGGCCGGACGACGACGTCGACGGCGCCATCTCTCCCGAACGCGTCGAGGGCACGCTGTCCGGCCCCGAGATCAAGTGGGTGTCGCGGCCCGTTCAGGATATCCTCAAGCGCGGCGACGTCATCTATGTCTCCCCGGTCGCGGGCAAGGACGGCATCTATACGCTCGAGCAGGTCCCCGAGATCGAGGGGGCGCTGGTGGCCATGGACCCGCGCACCGGCCGGGTGCTGGCCATGGTCGGCGGCTTCTCCTTCGCCGAGAGCGAGTTCAACCGCGCCACCCAGGCCCTGCGCCAGCCCGGCTCCGCCTTCAAGCCCATCGTCTATGCGGCGGCGCTGGACAATGGCTATACACCCGCATCGGTGGTGCTCGACGCGCCCATCGAGGTGCGCATGTCCGACGGCTCGGTGTGGCGGCCGGAAAACTACGCCCAGCAATTCTACGGTCCGCAGACCCTGCGCCGGGGCATCGAGCGCAGCCGCAACGTCATGACCGTGCGGCTGGCGCGCGATATCGGCATGCCGCTCATCGCCGACTATGCCCGGTTGTTCGGCATTTACGACGACATGCAGCCGGTGCTGGCCATGGCGCTGGGGGCCGGCGAGACCACCGATCTGCGCATGACCGCCGCCTATGCCACCATCGCCAATGGCGGGCGCAAGATCGTGCCGACGCTGATCGACCGCATCCAGGACCGCTATGGCAAGACGGTCTATCGGCACGACCAGCGCATCTGCGAGGGATGCAGCGCCGCGGACTGGCACGGGCAGGGCGAGCCGCGCATCCTCGACAACCGCCAGCAGGTGCTGGACCCCATGACCGCCTATCAGATCACCTCGATGATGGAAGGCGTGGTGCTGCGCGGCACGGGCACGGCGGCGCGCGCGCTCAACCGGCCGGTGGCCGGCAAGACCGGCACCACCAATGACTACAAGGACGCCTGGTTCGTCGGCTTCACGCCGGAACTGGCGGTGGGGGTCTATGTGGGCTACGATCAGCCCCGCTCCATGGGCTCGGCCTCGACCGGCAGCGGCATGGCGGTGCCGATCTTCACCGATTTCATGGCCAAGGCGCTGCAGGGCAGGCCCGCCACCCCGTTCAACGTGCCGCCGGGCATGTCCACCGCCTGGATCAATCCCAGCACCGGGGTCAAGGCCTTCGAGGGCGAGGCGGCGATCGCCGAGGCGTTCAAGCCCGGCACCGGTCCCAACCTCATGACCTCGGTGATCGGCCTCGACGTGCAGGCCTATGACGCCATCCAGCGCGAGCAGATGATGCAGCAGCAATATGGCGGCATGTTCACCACCCAGCCGGGCAGGGGCGGCACCTATCTCGATCCGGGCCTCGAGCGGCGGTCGAGCCGCTGGCAATGACGGGCGGCTTTTCGCTCGCTGACCCGTTGCGCGACGCCGGCTTGTGCGATAGGAACCCGACCCGTGCCCCTCTGGCGGAATGGTAGACGCAGAGGACTCAAAATCCTCCGCCGCGAGGCGTGCGAGTTCGAGTCTCGCGGGGGGCACCACCGACCGATCCGCAACGGATCGTTCCAGCATCTCATGGCAGCGCCGGGGCTATCGCATACGCATGCGTTTCCTTCCCCTCAAAGAGGAGAGGAAAACACCCTCTACGTCCCCAGCCAGAGGCGCATCAGATAGACGGTCAGCACGCCCCCGGCCATGGCGGCGAACAGGTTCTTCGACAGGATGAAGATGGCGGAGGTCGCGGCGGCGGCGACCACTTCAGCCATGCTGCCGGTCACCAGTGCCGGGGCCACCAGCGCCGCCAGCACCGCGCCGGGAATGTGCCGCAGCCAGGCGGCGGCGAAACCGTCGCGGGGCAGGCGGTCCGCCAGCAGCAGGCCGCTGGCCTTGACGGCGATGGTGACCAGCGCCATGCCCAATATGGCGATGACGGCTTCAGGACTTGTGAACATGCTTGCGCATCTCCACCACCGCGCCGGCCAGGCTGCCCGCAAGGCCGCCCACCAGGATATGCCAGCTTCCCTCGACCCAGCGCGCCGTCAGGATCGCCGCCAGCGCCGCCACCAGCCAGGGCACGATGTCGCCCCGGCCCTTCCACATGCCCAGCAGCAGGGCGAGAAAAGTGGCGGTGAAGGCGAAATCGAGGCCCCAGCGCGCCGGATCGTCGATGGCCGAGCCGAGGCCGTAGCCGACGAGATTGGTGCTCATCCAGGACAACCAGGCCAGCACCCCGCCGCCCATGAGGAAGGCGACGCTGCCGCCGCCGCGCGCCATGGCCGCGGCGGTCATGGCCCAGTTCTCGTCCGTCACCAGATACATGCCCAGCGCCCGGAAGCCCAGCCGTCCGGGCGGATAGAGCGGACGCAGCGTGGCGGTGAGCAGCAGGTAGCGCAGATTGACGATGAGGGCGGCGAGCACCAGCGGCCCGATGGGCAGGCTCGCCGGGGTCGCGGTCCACAGGTCCAGCGCCACGAATTGCGCCGAGCCGGCGAAGACCAGCCCGCTCATCATCACCACTTCCAGCGGGCTCAGGCCTGCCCCCCGCGCCAGCACGCCCCAGACCAGGCCATAGGCGGCGACGGAAATGGCCACCGGCACGCAGGCGCGGGCGCCGGCGAAGAACTGGTCCATGGGGGAAGCGGGCAGGGTCATGGCTTGCGACATGCGCCGTCTTTAGATCGTTTCGGCGTTTGACGGAAGCGGCGTCAGGCGCTCCTGCCCCCTCCGGGGTGAAGGGTTCTCTCCACGCACTCGATATTCGCTGAAATCCCCCGCCATTCGCGCCATCGCTGCGCCCATCGGCCGGGAAAAGGCCGATTGACGCTTGCAGGAGGGCGGCGTAGAGACCGGCGTGTCATTGCCGAGCCTCCAGCGTGCACCCGCCGACATCCGCCCTGGGCGGATGTGACTTGGCCCTCCGGCGGTCTGAATATTGCTCAGTCCCTGCCGGTTCCGGGGCCTCGAGGCCGTGACGCGCCGTTCAATTCCACTCCGGAGCGTTTTCCGATGCACCCCGATTCGACCCGTCCGCTCTGGCAGCGGTTCAGCCTGTTCCTGATCCCGCTCATGGCCTCGAACATCCTCCAGGCCTTGTCGGGCACGATCAACTCCATCTATGTGGGACAGATGATCGGCGTCGAGGCGCTGGCGGCCACCGCCACCTTCTTCCCCATCATGTTCTTCCTCATGAGTTTCCTGATCGGGCTCTCGGCCGGCTCGACCGTGCTCATCGGACAGGCCTGGGGCGCCCGCAATGTCGACAAGGTCAAGCAGGTGACCGGCACCACGCTGGCCGCCGCCATCGTGCTCGGCCTCGTCGTCGCCGTCGTCGGCGGCATCTGGACCGAACAGATCATGACCGTCCTGGGCGCGCCCGACAATATCCTGCACATGGCCGTGGGCTATGCGCGGATCGTGCTCATCGGCATGCCCGGCTTTTTCCTGTTCCTCGTCGTCACCTCGGTGCTGCGCGGGGTGGGCGACACCATCACCCCGCTGTTCTCTTTGATCCTGTCCATGGTGGTGAGCCTGCTGGTCACCCCGGCGCTGATCCTGGGTTGGTTCGGCCTGCCGCAACTGGGCGTCAACGCCGCCGCCTGGGCGATGATCGCCGGTTTCGTGACGGTGCTGGTGTTCCTCTTCGTCTATATGCGCGTGCGCAACATGCCGCTGGCGCCGGATGGGGTGCTGCTCGCGGCCATGCTGCGGCCCGATTTCCGGCTTTTGGGGCTGATCCTCAAGCTGGGCGTACCGGCGGGCCTGCAGATGGTGATCTCCTCCATTGCCGGCATCGTCGTGGTGGGGCTGGTCAACCGCTTCGGCTCGGACGCCACCGCCGCCTATGGCGCGCTGGGGCAGGTGATGAGTTATGTGCAGTTCCCCGCCATGTCGATCGGCATCGCCGCCTCGATCTTTGCGGCGCAGGCGATCGGGGCGCGCCAGAACCACCAGCTTTCGGCCATCACCCGCACGGCGCTGGGGCTCAACCTGCTCATCACCGGGGGCCTGATCGTGCTGGCCTATCTGTTCAGCCAGCACGTGGTGGCGCTGTTCATCACCGATCCCGAAGTGGTCGAACTGACCGAGACCCTGCTGCACGTGGTGCTGTGGAGCATATTGTGCTTCGGCTGGAGCGTGGTGTTTTCCGGCATCATGCGGGCCAGCGGCACGGTTTACATGCCCATGGTGCTCTCGCTCGCCTGCATTCTGCTGATCGAGCTGCCCGGCGCCATCTGGCTCAGCCAGACCAGCCTGGGCCTCACCGGCATCTGGATCGCCTACGCCGCCAGCTTCACCATGATGCTGGTTCTGCAGGCCGGCTGGTACCAGTTCGTCTGGAAGCGCAAGGAAATCGTGGCGCTGGTGTAGCGCTGCCCTCGGGTCGAAGCCCTCCCCACCGTCACCACCCGGTTTGTCCGGGTGGGCCATCGCGATGCCGGAGCAAAGATGGATTGCCGGAACAAGTCCGGCAATGACGAAGGCAGGGGAGGGGGCGGTATCCGGCACAAACCGCCGCTTCCACCCCTGAACGAACCCCTCCACACCGTCACCACCCGACTTGTTCGGGTGGTCCATGCGATGGTCCGGCGCACTGGATTGCCGGAACAAGTCCGGCAAGGACGAAGGGGGGGGGTGGGCGCATCCCCAACGCTGCCCTCGGGCTCCGACCCGAGGGCCCCTCACCGCCAGCAAAATGCGCCAAACGGGAATGCACCGGGAACAAGTCGGAAGCAGCGGACTCCGCTATTCAATCCCCGCCCAGCATCAGGCGCAGGGCGCGCTTGCCGCCGGGGGCGAAGACGTCGATTTCCACGGACACCGGGTCCTGCGCCATGCGCCTTGTCCGGGCCGAGAGGGTCATGACCACGCCGAGCAGGTCGCCCACCGAGCGCTTCTGGCGGGGCAGCAGCCGTTCGGCCATGCCGCCGAGCGCGCGGTTGCGGATCTTCATGTCGGGGGAGGCGAGGGGCGAACGGCCGATAAAGCCGGCCAACTCGACCAGGGCGTTACGGTCACTCATCGGGCTACTCCATACACAAGCACCAGGTGGCTTCCCCGTTGGATTTTGCCGGCCGGCGGTTGGTTCCGCCGTGCCGGAAGAAGGTGTCGTCAGCCCTGCATCGCCAGGCAGGCCAGATTCTGGTCCTTGAGGCGGCTGCACATGGCGTTGGCGTCGTCCCGGTCGCCGAAGCCGACGAAACGGGCGCGGTAGAAGATCTGGCCGCTCTTTTCGAAGCGTTCGACATAGGAGCGGAAATCCCCCAGCGCGCCGACCTTGCTGGCGGCGTCGGCGAGCATGGCGCGGGCGCTGTCCTCGGAGGGGCCGGCGCCGATCTGCACGATCCAGCCGCCGACCGGGGCCGCCTCGGCCACCGAGCCGGAATGCATCAGGTCGACCGGCTGGCCGGCGCCGCCCCCGACATTGCCGGGCGGCAGCAGCGGCGCGGAGGGCGCCGTCTGCCCCAGGGCCGCCGGGGGGGCGCCCAGATTATAGGTTTCGCTGAGCCAGGCGCCGATGACGTCCTGGCTGGGATAGGCGGGCTCGGCCTGGCTGGGCGCGGCCAGCACGGTCGCCGCCTGCACCGCCGGCGACAGGCCCAGATCGGTGGGCATGGGCGTGGGCAGGTCCACCGGCGCCGCGGCGCTGGCGACCGCCACCTGCGGCTGGGCCTGCGGCCGTGCGCCATTGCCGGCGACCAGCGCGGCGAGGCGGAAATCGGGCATGGGCGTGGGCATGGCGAAGCCCGGCTTGCGCGGCTGGGCCAGCGCGAACTGGCTGTTGCCCTGGCGGCCCGGCACCGGAACCATGGCGGTCTGCAGGTAGTCACCGCGCCGTCCCTTGCCCAGATAGGCGGAGACGAGCTGGCGCACCTTCTCGTCGCGCGACGCGGCCGAGTTGAAGCCGAAGGCGACGATGACGATGTGGCGATTATCCTTGCGGGCGGCGGTCAGCAGATTGGAGCCGGCGGCGTTGATATAGCCGGTCTTGATGCCGTCCACGGCGCCCATATAGCCCAGCACCCGGTTGTGGTTGCCATAGGTCTTGCCGCCGAACTTGAAGCTCTTGGTCTGGAAATATTCGTAATATTGCGGGAAGTGCTGGTAGATGGCGATGCCCAGTATGGCCTGGTCGCGCACCGTGGTCACCTGGCCGCCATCGGGTAGGCCCGAGGCGTTGCGATAGGTGGTGTTGCGCATGCCCATGGCGCGGGCCGTGGCGGTCATGCGCTCGGCGAACTTGGATTCGGTGCCCGAGATGTGCTCGGCGATGACGCGGGCCATGTCGTTGGCCGACAGCGTCACCAGCGACTTGATGGCGTCCTCCACCGAAATGGTCGAGCCGGCGCGCAGGCCCAGCTTGGTGGGCACGGCGGCGGCGGCGTGGCGCGACACCGTCATCTTGGTGGAAAGGTTCAGATTGCCGGCCTTCAGCTCCTGGAACAGGATGTAAAGGGTCATCACCTTGGCCACGGAAGCGGGGTAGCGCTTGGCGTCGGCGGCGTCCTCGTAGAGGATCTTGCCGGACTTGGCGTCCACCACGATACCGGCATATTTGCGGAGATTTTCGATGGAATGGGCCGGCGCCGCAGCGGAAATGCTGAGGGCGAGGGCAACCAGGACGGCAGCGGCGGCGCGGAAAAACACAGCGCCCCATGGGGTCTTCGCCAGGGAAATCACCCGGTACTCCAATACTTACTCGGGCATTACGCGCCCGTACGCAACTCGATCGACGCGGCCGGGTCGCGGATTGTCCCCAAACACCCCAAACCATCGGCCAATGCGCAGCCTATGGCCGCCGCCGTTACCATTCGGTAAAATGCCATCGATTTTCGGGGCAAAGATGAGTTCGGGTAACGGACCGTTACCGCAGGCCGTCGCCGACCCCTTGGGGGACCGAATCCCGGCCTTTTCCCGCTCTCACATATTCGCGAAGGGTTGGCCCTTAACACCGGGAGGATTTTGCCTACATAATGGGTCCGACCGACTGCTTCGTTCTTCCGGCGACAGAGCGCCTGCCATGACCATGACTCCCTTTCTGCCCGCTCCGATCGAACCGTTCCCGACCCGGCCCGCGCCCTCCTTGCGCCCGGCTGCCGGCCCCGGGGACGAGGATGGCGGCCGCCGGGGCGGGGACGATGCGAATTTCGAAACCGGGACGGTGACCAAGACGCGTCCCAAGACCAAAAGGCCGAACCTCTACCGGGTTCTGCTGCTCAACGACGACTACACGCCGATGGAATTCGTCGTTCTGGTGTTGCAGGACGTCTTCAACAAGTCACGCGAAGACGCCATGCGCATCATGCTGCACGTGCACCAGAAGGGGGTGGGTGAGTGCGGCGTATATCCATACGAGGTGGCCGAGACCAAGGTGACCCGCGTGATGGATACGGCACGCAAGAACCAGCATCCGCTGCAATGCGTGATGGAAAAACAGTAGGAACGTCATATGCCCTCATTTTCACGCGGACTCGAAAAGGCTCTGCACCAGGCGATGAACCTGGCTCGTGAGCGCAACCATGAGTTCGCCACGCTCGAGCACCTGCTGCTCGCCCTCACCGACGACCGCGAGACCATCGCGGTGCTGACCGGCTGCGACGTCGATATCGACGCGCTCAAGAGCGATCTGGAAGACTTCATCAACGAGGAGCTGGACAGCCTGATCGTGCAGAACGGTCAGGACGCGCGCCCCACGGCCGCCTTCCAGCGCGTCATCCAGCGCGCGGTCATCCATGTCCAGTCCTCCGGCCGCGAGGAGGTGACCGGGGCCAATGTGCTCGTCGCCATCTTCGCCGAGCGCGAGAGCCACGCGGCCTATTTCCTCGAACAGCAGGACATGAGCCGGCTGGACGCGGTCAATTTCATCTCCCACGGCATCACCAAGTCCGGCCCCAGCGAGGAGCGCAAGGTGCGCGGCGCCGAGGACGGCGAGAGCAATGCCGAAGGCGGCGCCGAGGGCAAGAAAAGCTCGGCCCTGGCCGATTTCTGCGTCAACCTCAACGAAAAGGCCCGCGCCGGCAAGATCGACCCGCTGATCGGGCGCGACGCCGAATTGCGCCGCACCATCCAGGTGCTGTGCCGCCGCTCGAAGAACAACCCGCTCTATGTGGGCGATGCCGGCGTCGGCAAGACCGCCATCGCCGAGGGGCTGGCGCGCAAGATCGTCGAGGGCGAGGTGCCCGAGGTGCTCAGGAACGCGGTCATCTATGCGCTCGACATGGGCTCGCTGCTGGCGGGCACGCGCTATCGCGGCGATTTCGAGGAGCGGCTGAAGGCGGTGATGAAGGAACTCGAGAAGATGCCCGACGCGGTGCTCTTCATCGACGAGATCCACACCATGATCGGCGCCGGCGCCACTTCCGGGGGGGCGCTCGATGCCTCCAACCTGCTCAAGCCGGCCCTGGCGTCGGGGGCGATCCGCTGCATCGGCTCGACCACCTATAAGGAATACCGCCAGTTCTTCGAGAAGGACCGGGCCCTGGTTCGGCGCTTCCAGAAGATCGACGTCAACGAGCCTTCGGTTCCGGATGCCATTGAGATCGTGAAAGGCCTGCGTCCTTATTTCGAGGACTTCCACAAGCTCAAATATACCGATGACGCGCTCAAATCCGCCGTCGAGCTCAGCGCCCGCTACATCACCGACCGCAAGCTGCCCGACAAGGCCATCGACGTGATCGACGAGACCGGCGCCAGCCAGATGCTGCTGCCGGAGGACCAGCGCAAGAAGGTGATCGAGGTCGAGGATATCGAGGCCACCATCGCCTCGATCGCGCGCATTCCGCCCAAATCGGTCAGCAAGTCCGATGCCGAGCTGCTGTCGGGGCTGGAGCAGAGCCTCAAGACGGTGGTGTTCGGGCAGGACCGGGCCATCACCGCCCTGTCCTCGGCCATCAAGCTGGCGCGGGCGGGCCTGCGCGAACCGGAAAAGCCCATCGGCTCTTATCTGTTCACCGGCCCCACCGGCGTCGGCAAGACCGAGGTGGCCAAGCAATTGGCCGACACGCTGGGCGTGGAGCTGCTGCGCTTCGACATGTCCGAATATATGGAGCGCCACACGATCAGCCGGCTGATCGGCGCGCCGCCGGGCTATGTCGGCTTCGACCAGGGCGGGCTGCTCACCGATGGCGTCGACCAGCATCCGCATTGCGTGGTGCTGCTGGACGAGATCGAGAAGGCCCATCCGGACCTCTACAACGTGCTGTTGCAGGTCATGGACCACGGCAAGCTGACCGACCATAACGGCAAGGCGGTCGACTTCCGCAACGTGATCCTGATCATGACCTCCAATGTCGGCGCGGCGGAACTGGCCCGGGCGCCCATCGGCTTCGGGCGCAAGCGCGAGGTCGGGGACGACGAGGATGCGATCAACCGCACCTTCAGCCCGGAATTCCGCAACCGGCTCGACGCCATCATCTCCTTCGCGCCGCTGCCGCGCGAGGTGGTGCGCCGGGTGGTGGAGAAGTTCGTGCTGCAGCTCGAGGGCCAGCTGGCCGAGCGGGGTGTCACCATCAACCTCACGCCCGAGGCTGCCGACTGGCTGGCCGATCACGGCTATGACGAGCGCATGGGCGCGCGCCCCTTGGGCCGCGTGATCCAGGAGCACATCAAGAAGCCGCTGGCCGACCAGGTGCTGTTCGGCGAACTGGTCAAGGGCGGCTCGGTTACCGTCGCCGTGGTGGGCGAGGGTGCCGAAGCCAAGCTGGAACTGGTCGCGGTCCCCCCGCGCCCGGCCAAGCCCAAGGCCCTGCCCAAGCCCAAGAAGCCCAAGGCGGCGGCGGAGAAATAACCACAAAGGCCGGGAGCGATCCCGGCCTTTTCATTCCCGTCGCGTCGCTGCCCGAGGGCAGCGTTCGAGAAGGAGGGGAAGGCCGGCCCCGTCGCCTCCCTCCCCCTTGTGGGGAGGGAATGAGGGTGGGGGCTCGGGATTGTCCGGGGGTCCGATCGGTTCATCGAGAAAATCGACGGCGCGGAACCCCTCAAGGGGAAGGGGAACGCAACAGCTACCCCTTCCGCGCCGCCCATAAATGCCCGAGTGCGAAGGCGGCATAGATGGCGGCGGGCAGGGCGAGGGCGACCATGCCTGAGAACCGGTAGAGCAGGGCGCCCAGCGTGGCGCCGCCCAGGAGGCCCAGCCATACCGCCAGATGTTGGGTCCAGCGCCAGGGCGGCACTTTTCCTTTCAGCGCCAGCGCCAGGTCCTGTCCGGCGACATAGAGCGTGCCGGTGACGAAAGTGGCGCCCAGCCGCACCGCGCCGCGCATGGGCAGGATGGCGTTTTGCGCGCCCGCCGCCGCGGCGAGCACCAGCATGGACTGGCTGGGCGGCCAGCCGCGCAGGCTCAGGACCAGCGTGGCGGCGACCCCCAGCGTGACGCCGAAGCTGACGATGGCCGGGCCCCAGCGGGCATTGGAGGTGGCCAGCAGCGTTCCCGATATGCTGCCCAGGAAGAACAGCGCCACCAGCGACAGGCTGAAGCCGAACACGCCCCAGGCGCCCTCCACCAGCGCCGCGCCGCCATGGGTGGTGTTGCCGCTCATGAAGGAAATGAAGAAGCCGCCCAGTTCGACGAAGCCCACCGCGTCGATGAAGCCGGCGGCGGCGGTGAGGACCATGCCGAGGGCGAGGTGGCGGGTGGGCGTCACGGCTGGAGGCTGGCGGCGATGTCGGCGGCGAGGGCGGCAAGTTCGGCATCGTCCGCCTTGCCTCCGGCATGGGCGCCCAGCGGCACGCCCTCGTAAACGGGAATCAGGTGGAAATGCAGGTGGAACACCGTCTGGCCCGCCGGTGCCTCGTTGAACTGGGCCAGCCGGATGCCGTCGGCCCCGGTGACCGCCTTGAGGGCGATGGCGAGCCGCTGCACCAGCGGCATGACCGCCGAAAGGGTTTGCGGATCGGCATCGAGCAGGTTGCGGGACGCCGCCTTGGGAATCACCAGCGTATGGCCTTTCGACTGCGGGAAGATATCCATCATCACCAGGGCGGTGTCGTCCTCATGGACCTTGTGGCAGGGCATCTCGCCCCTGAGGATTTTCGCGAAGATATTGGTGGAATCATAAGCCATGAAAAGCTCCCTATCGTCGGACCGCCCTGTTTTAGGGTGGCTTGGGAACAAGGGAAAGGGCCTGCGCGTGTCGCTGTGAGCTCTGCCGAAATCCCGCGACGGCCGGCCCCCCTCGAACCTCCCCCATCGTCACCGCCGGACTTGTTCCGGTGGTCCACGCGAAACCGCCGCAAGCTGGATTGCCGGGATAAACCCGGCAATGACGAAAGAGGGGGAAGGGCGGGAAAGGCAAAGGCACTGAATCTCCCCACCCGCAATGTCATTCCCGCGCCAAGCGGGAATCCCCGTTTCCCCAGCCCATGCGGCGGGCGCGTCTCACCGCTCCTGGCGCTCGCCCTTGCGGAAGGGGGTGAAGGTTTCGAGCATTTGCTGCTCGCGGGAGACGGCGGGGCGTTCGTCCTCCAGATAGTCGGCGACGGCGCGGCGCAGGCCGGGATGGGCGATCCAGTGGGCCGAATGGGTGCTGACCGGCTCGTAGCCGCGGGCCAGCTTGTGTTCGCCCTGGGCGCCGGCCTCGACCACGGCCAGATCGTGGGCGATGGCATAGTCGATGGCCTGGTAATAGCAGATTTCGAAATGCAGGAACGGCACGTTGCGCACCGCGCCCCAGTTGCGGCCGTAGAGCCGGTCGCGTCCGCGGAAATTGATGGCGCCGGCAATCGGCTCGTGGCCGTCATAGGCGAGCATCAGCACCACGCTCTCGGCCATATACTGGCCGAGCAGGGAGAAGAAGCTGCGGTTGAGATAGGGGCGACCCCATTTGCGGGCGCCGGTATCCTCGTAAAAGGCGAAGAAGGCGTCCCAATGGGCTTCCTCGATCTCGCGGCCGCTCAGCCAGCGCACCGTCAGCCCGTCGGCCAGCGCGTCGCGGCGCTCGCGGCGGATGGTCTTGCGCTTGCGCGAGGACAGCGTGTCGAGGAAATCCTCGAAGCTGGAAAAGCCGCGATTGAACCAGTGGAACTGGGTATCGACGCGGCGCAGCCAGTCCATCGAGCCCGCAAGGGCCGCCTCCTCCTCCGGCAGGAAGGTGAGATGCGCCGAGGAGGCGTCGAGCCGCAGTGTCAGTTGCTGGGCGGCCGACAGCAGCGCCGCCTGCGCCTCGAGACTGCCGGAGGGCACCAGCAGCCTCGGCGCGGTTGCCGGAGTGAAGGGCACCGAGCCCTGGAGCTTGGGATAATAGTGTCCGCCGGCGCGCTCCAGCGCATTGGCCCAGCCATGGTCGAAGACATATTCGCCCATGGAGTGGGATTTGAGGAAGAGGGGCAAGAGGCCGGCCGGCTCCCCCGCGGCGTCGCGCAAGAGGATATGCTGCGGCTGCCAGCCGGTGCGGGCGGTGGCGCAGCCCGATTCCTCGAGGGCCTGGAAAAAGCCGTGGTCGAGAAAAGGATTGTGCGGCGTGCCGGCGCTCGCGGGCACGAGGCCGTTCCACGTCGCGGCCGGAATGGCGGCCGTGCTGGAATGGATTTCTGCCGTGAACTGGCTGGACAAGGGGGCGGGCAACTTCTGCGGATCGGGTCCGCCTAATATGGGCCCCGGCCGGCGAAGCTGCAACCGGGACGCCTCACCTCTCCCTTTTTGGGGGCGCGGCCGGATAAGTCTATGCGTCCCGGCTTTGCCGCAAGCCCCGCTTCGATCTCGCGCAGGCTTGCGGCGCCGGACAACTGCCCGAACAGCCTCTAAAAGCTGAACGTCCCCTCCACCGGCACGTGGTCGCTGGGCCGGTCCCAGCCGCGCAAATCCTTGTGCACCATGACGTCGTCGAGCCGGTCGGCGGCCTGGGGGGAGAGCATCATGTGGTCGATGCGGATGCCGGCATTGCGCCGCCAGGCGCCGGCCTGGAAATCCCAGAAGGTGAAGGTCTGCTCGCCGGTGACGGCGCGCAGGGCGTCGGTCATGCCCAGATTTTGCAGGATGCGGAATTTTTCGAGGCTTTCCGGACGATAGAGCGCGTCGCCCCACCACGCCTCGGGGTCGTGCGCGTCGATGGGGGCGGGGATGAGGTTGAAGTCGCCCATCAGCACGAAGGGCTCCTCCAGTTCCAGCCGCTCCGCCGTGAAGCGGTTGAGCCGCTCCATCCAGCCGAGCTTGTAGGGGAATTTTTCCGTATCCACCGGGTTACCGTTGGGCAGGTAGATATTGCACACCCGCACCACCCCGCCTTCGGCGGAGAACACCCCCTCGATCAGCCGCGCCTGTTCGTCGGCGTCGTCGCCGGGCAGGCCGCGATGCACCTCGTCGAAGGGGAGTTTCGAAAGCAGCGCCACTCCGTTCCAGCTCTTCTGGCCGTGCGTTTCGATATTGTAGCCCAGCGCCTCGATCTCGGCGCGGGGAAAGCCCTCGTCCACCGTCTTGATTTCCTGCAGGCCGACGATGTCCGGCTTTTCCTCCTCGAGCCAGCGCACGAGCAGTTCGAGCCGGGCCTTGATGCCGTTGATGTTCCAGGTGGCGATGCGCAGGGCCATGATTTGTCCTCAGGTCAGGTCGGCATAGACGGCGCGGATCAGGTCCTTGGGATATTGCCCCGTGCACCCTTCCAGCGCCGTATTGGTCATCGACACGATGGTAAGCCCGTTCACCGGATCGACAAGCCAGGAATGGCCATAGACCCCGCCCCAGTTGACCGTGCCGGCCGCCGATGGCGAATTGGCCGCCACCGGGTCCGCGACGATGGCGCCCAGATAGCCGAAGCGCTGCCCCGCATCCTTGCGCGCGATGTCGCCGATGCGGTTGGAAAAGGCGAGGGCCACGCTTTCGCGCGAGACCGCGCCGCCGCCGCCATTGCGCATGGCTTCGAGAAAGCGAAGCATGTCGCCCGGCGTTCCCGCCATCCCCGCCCCGCCGGACTGGAAGGCGCGGGGGTGGAAGATGCGGGCGGGCGAAAAGACCCGGCTATTGCCCTCGTCATCGGTCACTACCTGCGGCTCGGCCATGGGCATGGGCGGCGTGCCGTCCGCATAGGGCTTGGCGAGGCGCTGCTCGTCGGCCACGAAGAACCCCGTTTCCGTCATGCCCAGCGGCCCGGTGACATGGGTGCGCACCGCATCCCCGAGGCTGGCGCCATGCACCTGTGCCAGGACCGCGCCGAGCACGTCGATGGCCACCGAATAGAGCCAGCCCGTGCCCGGCTCGTATTCGAGCTTCTGCCGGGCGACGCGGCTGAAATTTTCCTCGAGCGTCAGCTCGGTCGGCCCCAGCCCGCCCGAAATTTCGGGATCGGCGGGATAGGCATAGGCCAGCCCGGCGGTGTGGGTCAGCAGATGGTGGATGGTGATGCGCGCCGGCGAGCCGTCATCGAGGCGCGGCGCGAACCAGTCCAGATGCGCCGATACCGGGTCCTCGAGGCTGAGCAGTCCCTTGTCCGCCATGGCCAGCGCCGTGGCGGCGACGATGGGCTTGGTCACCGAGGCGAGGCGATAGATGGCGTTGTCGATCATGTCGATGCCGGCTTCGCGGTCGAACCAGCCGAAGCTGCGGCGATAGGCGATGTCGCCATGGCGCGCCACCACCAGTTCGCCGCCCACGATGGACTGCTTGTCCACGGCCTCGTCCATCACGGCATCGATATGGCTGCTCATGCGATTCCTCCCGTTGCCGGCGGAGCTTAGCGCCGTGGGATGGAGCCGTGAAGCTAAACCGCGAAGCTCGTGCCGCAGCCGCAGGAGGCCACCGCGTTCGGATTCCGGATCTGGAAGGACTGGCCGACCAGATCGTCCACGAAGTCGATTTCGGCGCCGCCCATGAATTCGAGGCTGAGCGAATCGATCAGCACCGTCGCGTCGCCCTTTTGCAGCACGAAATCGTCGTCCCCCGGCGTTTCCTGCACCAGATTGTATTCGTACTGGAAGCCGGAGCATCCTCCTCCGGATACGGCGACGCGCAGCACGGTGCCGGGCGCCTCCTTGGCGAGGATGCGCGCCACGCGCTTGGCGGCGCGGTCGGAAAGGGTTACGGCGGGGATGTCGGCGAGGGCGGTCATGGGTGTTTCCGGGGCGGTCGTAATGTCATAACGCTGCGCCTAAGATAGGCGCATGAAGCGCCGTTGCAAAGGCCCGGGACCCGACAGATGAACCAGACCGCCTCCTATGCCTCGCGGCCCGCCCTGTCCCCGGGCCGGCTCCACGGCACCGGTCCGAGCCCCACGCGCTCCGAATTCCAGCGCGACCGCGACCGCATCATCCATTCCACCGCCTTCCGCCGCCTCCAGCACAAGACCCAGGTGTTCCTGCATCACGAGGGGCGGCATTTCCGCAACCGGCTGACCCATACGCTGGAGGTGAGCCAGATCGCCCGCTCCATCGCCCGGGCGCTGGGGCTGGACGAGGATCTGGCCGAAGCGGTGGCGCTCAGCCACGATCTGGGCCACACCCCCTTCGGCCATGCCGGCGAGCGGGCGCTGGACCGGGCCATGGCGCCTCATGGCGGCTTCGATCACAATGTGCAGGCGCTGCGCGTCGTCACCCTGCTCGAAAACCGCTATGCCGAGCATGACGGCCTCAATCTCACCTGGGAGACGCTGGAGGGCATCCTCAAGCACAACGGGCCGCTGCTCCATCCCGATGGACGGCCCCGCGGCCGCTATGCCGAGCACGGCCTGCCCGCCGGCCTCGACGCCATTCCGGTGCCGGCGGACCTGCGCCTGGCCACCCATGCGAGCCTCGAGGCGCAGGTGGCGGCGATCGCCGACGACATCGCCTATAACGCCCACGACATCGACGACGCCTTGCGGGCGGATCTGGTTTCGCTCCGGGACTTCCTCGACGTGCCCATGGCCGGCCCCATCGTCGCCGAAGTGCTCGGACGCTATCCGGACATCGCCGTCAAGCGCCAGACCCACGAGGTGCAGCGCCGCATGATCACCCGGGCGGTCGAGGACGTCATCGCCACCAGCCGCGCCAATATCGCCGCTGCCGGCGTCGCCTCGGCGGAGGCGGTGCGGCTGGCCGGCCGGACGCTGGTGATGTTTTCGCCGCAGGCGGCCGTTGCCGAGCAGGCGCTCAAGCGTTTCCTTTTCGAGCGGGTCTATCGCCACGAGGCGGTGATGGTGCCGGTGCGCGAAAGCGAGGCGGTGGTGGAGCGCCTGTTCGCCCGCTATATGGACGATGCCGACATGCCGGGCCGCTGGGGCGAGGCGGGCAGGGCGGTCTCCGGGCCGGCGCGGGCGCGCATCGTGGCCGATTTCATCGCCGGCATGACCGATCCCTATGCCCTCGATGAATATCAGCGCCTGTTTGACGCTCGACCGGAATTCCGTTAACCGGACCCCAGCTTTTCGAGCAGGTTCGTCATGGATATTTTCGCGCTTTTTACCACCCGGGTCATCGAGGCACTGCGTGCCGATCATCCCGGCATCGATGAGGGCCTGCTGGCGCGCGTCGTGGTCGAGCCGCCGCGCGACGCCGCCCATGGGGACCTGTCGACCAATGCCGCCATGGTGGTGGCCAGGCCGCTGGGCCGCAATCCGCGCGAGGTCGCGGCGGCGCTGGTGGAGCGCTTCGCCTCGGCGCCGGACGTCGAGACGGTCGAGATCGCCGGGCCGGGATTCATCAATTTCCGCCTGTCCAACGCCATCTGGCATCAGGTGCTGAAGGCCGTGGGGGCGCAGGGCGAAAATTACGGCCGCTCCGACATGGGCCGGGGCGAGCGGGTCAATGTCGAATATGTCTCGGCCAATCCCACCGGCCCCATGCATGTGGGCCATACGCGCGGCGCCGTCTTCGGCGATGCGCTGGCCTCGCTCATGGCGTGGTCGGGCTACGACGTCACGCGCGAATATTACATCAACGACGCCGGCGGGCAGATCACCGTCCTCGCCCGCTCGACCCTGCTGCGCTATCGCGAGGCGCTGGGCGAGACCGTCGGGATTCCCCCCGGCCTTTATCCGGGCGATTATCTCATCCCGGTGGGCGAGGCGCTCAAGGCCGAATTCGGCGACCGGCTGCTGGCCATGCCCGAGAGCGAGGCGCTGCCGCTGGTCAAGGAGCGCGTCCTGGCCGCGATGATGGATCTGATCAAGGCGGACCTGGCCAAGCTCGATATCCATCACGACGTGTTCTTTTCCGAGCGCGCCCTGCACGGGCCGGGCGGCGATATCGAAACCACCCTGGCCTGGCTGCGCGAGGAGGGCATGGTCTATGAGGGCCGGCTCGAGGCGCCCAAGGGCAAGACGCCCGAGGACTGGGAGGACCGCGAGCAGACCCTGTTCCGCGCCACCGATTACGGCGACGACACCGACCGGGCGCTGGTCAAGTCGGACGGCTCCTATACCTATTTCGCCGCCGACATCGCCTATCACCGCAACAAATATCTGCGCGGCTTCAACCACATGGTCAATGTGCTGGGCGCCGACCATTCGGGCTATGTCAAGCGCCTGCAGGCGGCGGTGAAGGCCGTGTCGCATGGCGAGGCGGAGATGGACGTGCGCATCTGCCAGTTGGTGCGGCTGCTGAAGGACGGCGAGCCGTTCAAGATGTCCAAGCGCTCGGGGGACCTCGTCACCCTCGCCGATCTGGTCGAGGAGGTGGGCTCCGACGCCACCCGCTTCATGCTGCTGTTCCGCCGCAACGACGCGGCCATGGATTTCGACTTCGCGCTGGTCAGGGAACAGACGCGCGACAATCCGGTCTTTTACGTGCAATACGCCCATGCCAGGGCCTGTTCGGTGTTCCGCAACGCGGCGCGCGACATGCCCGGGCTCGACATTTCCCCCGCGGCGCTGGCCGGCGCCGAAACCGGGCTGCTGGAAAGTGCCGCCGATATCGAGCTCATCCGCCTGCTGGGCGCCTGGCCGCGCACCGCCGCCGCCGCCGCCGTGGCGCACGAGCCGCACCGGGTCGCCTTCTTCGTGCACGATCTGGCCGCCGCTTTCCACGCTTTCTGGACCCGGGGCCGGGACGATGCGCAGTTACGATTTGTTAACCCTTCCGACCCGAAGTTGACGCTTGCGCGACTCGCGCTGGCCGATGCCGTCCGTCAGGTAATCCGCAATGGATTGGGCATATTGGGGGTCTCGGCGCCCGAAGAGCTTTCATAATTCGGGCGCATTGGTGTGAACACTCGCGGCAAAATCCTTGCAGGGATTATCCGCATTCTAGGGGCGCTGCGACATGCCGTCAGCGAAGCCGCAATCCATGGCCGGACAGACTGAAGCACCGGACGATCTTATTGCAGAACTGGCCCGGCTGATGGCCGACGATGCGCGCGGCGGCGATGCCGGCAAGCCGGCGCCGGCACCGGTCCGTATCCCCGGCGGCGAGGCGCCCGTGTCCGGGCAGACAGCGCCGCCCCAGCCTGCAGCCGAATCCCGTCCTTCCGCTCCCGCAATCCGTATTCCGGGCGACGAGCCGCCGGCCGCATCGCCCGGCGCCGAGCCCTTCGCCTTCGATTTCAGCCTCGATAGCGCCGGCGCGCCTGCCGGGCCGGTCACGCCGGTGCCCGAACGGGAACCGGCGCCGCCGCCCGTTGCGCCCGCCGAGCCGGCGCCGCTGGATCATGAGAGCATCGCCGATCTGATCGCGGCGGAGCTGGCCAACGATATCGCTCCCGAGCCCGAGCACGAGCCGCAAGAGGTGCCGTTCGTTGCCGGTCCGGCGCGCGGCGAGGACAATTTCGGCGTGCCGCCGGTCTTCGGCCTCCGCTCCCCCGAGCCGGCCATGCCGGCGCCCCGTCCCGAAGCGGTGGAACCTCAACCGACAGCGCCCGAACCCGTCGCTCCGGCGGAGCCGGCGCAGGCCATGCCGCCGTCCGGCCAGGCCGACGCGCTGGGCGATATCGAGCGGCTGGTGGGGCCGGCGGTGCATTTGAACAAGCCCGCGCCGCCCAGCCCGGCCTTGCGCAGCCTTGCCACCCCCACCATTCCCGTTGCCGCCGCGCCGGCGTCGCCGCAGGTTCCGGTGTCCGAAGTGAAGGCCGAGGCCGCAACGGTCGACGATGCCATCCTCGCCGCTGCCGCCGCCACCGGCGCCCGGGTCGAATGGGTGCATGAGGACGACGCGCCCCTCGGCCACGCCTCGGAACATGTCCCGGAAATGGAGCGCGCCGTTCCCCTGCGCGAGCGCCGCGGGCCGCTTCTGGGCATGCCGCGCGCCGTGGCTGGTCCGGTGGTCGCGGTCGGCCTCCTGGCCGTCGCGGGCTTTGGCCTCTACTGGGTGCTGGGGCAGGGGGGCGCGCCCGCCGGCCCGGCCCCGCTCCTTGTCGCCGATACCACCCCGATCAAGGACGTTCCGGAGCCGGATGCCTCCGCCGCTGCGCCGGAATCGGTGGTCTTCAACGAGATTTCCGGCACCAATACCGGGGCCGACGAGCAGATCGTGTCGCGCGACCAGGCCGATGCCGACACCGTGGCGGAGGTCAATTCCGCCGCCGGCAGCGGCGTCCTGGCGGGAAATGACGGCACCGCCGTCGATCCCAACCAGGAAGGACTGGTCAATCGCCGGGTGCGCACCGTCACCGTGCGTCCCGACGGCACCATCGTCAGCGGCGACGACAGCCTGGCGGGCAGCGCCATGCTGCCGGTCGACCGTCCCGCCGTGCCCGACGTTCCCGGCGCCGATTTCTCCACGCCCGAGCTGATCGCCAGCACCGAGGCCGGCGAGGCCACCGCCGTCGCCCCGCAGGCCGAAGCCACCCCGGCGCCCACGCCCGCCGCGCCGGGCGCCGTCGTTCCGGTCGTCGACGTGGCGGGCGCCGCCATTCCCGGCCGCAGCGTCACCATGCCCATGTCGCGCCCGGACGATTTCGCCCAGGCCGCCGCCGCGGCTCTCTCGGCCGCCAGCGCCGCGCCTGCCGCGCCCGCTCCGATCGCGACCGAGCCGGTCGCCGCGGCGCCAGCCGCCAGTGCCGGCGGCGGCGCGGCCTATGTGCAGCTCGCCTCGCAGCGTACCGAGGAAGCGGCCCGGCAGTCCGCCCAGGCCATCGCCACCCGCTACGGCGTTCTGTTCGGCGGTGCCAATCTGGAAATCCAGCGGGTCGATCTGGGCGAGCGCGGCATCTACTACCGCGTCCTCGTCCCCGCCGCCTCCCGCGAAGGCGCCGCCAATATCTGCACCAACATCAAGGCCGCCGGCGGCGACTGCCTGCTGCTGTAGGGGGCGTCCTCCCTCAAACGGCCCTTCACCGCCCCCTCCCCACCGTCACCACCCGACTTGTTCGGGTGGTCCATGCGATGGCCCTGCGTACTGGATTGCCCGGACGAGTGTTCGGCCCTGATACATAGCTGACAGATGTTCGGGGACATGCCTGACACTTTTGAGGTGTTTGCC
>NZ_JBHRYD010000014.1:0-54667 GCF_042648785.1 Devosia honganensis | reverse complement strand
TGCCGAACGAGCCGGAGCGGCACCCCATCAACCCAAAAACCTAGACCGTCGATCCGGCCCTCGCGGACGACGCTCGACAGATTGAATTAAAGGAGGATCGCCATGGCCACCAAGGCTGAAACCTATTCTCCCGGCGCACATACCGGCGCCGTTCGTGCGCTGCACGACGCCCGCCGAACCGAATTGCTGGCGCGTGATGAAGTGCTGGCGTCCGAAATTGCAGCCGCCCAAGCAGAACGCGACGACATCAATGAAGCGCTTCGTCTCATGTCGCCGCCGGTTGAGGCTGAAATCGTAGCCATGGCGGCGGAATAGCCATGACCCTCACCATTCACTTCACCCTTGGTTTTCTGGCGCTTGCCGGCCTTTACACCGCCGCCTGCATCTATTTCGGGAACGACATGTGATGAACGCTCACTTCGCCCCGCCGCTCCCGGCCTGGCTTCGCCGGCTGATCGCCAGCAAGCCCACCGTAGCGCCTCAACCCCGCTGCTCCTGCGGCCGCTATTGCGCCAAGGAACACAAGCCCGACATCACCGAAAAGCTGGTGGCCGATATGTCTGCCGCTGGTTTGTATGTGCCGGCTCATTTCACTGCTCGTGCGGGAAAGGGGCCGTGATGACTGTCACAACCCATGTAGTCTCGGTCTCGGGTGGCAAGGATAGCACTGCCACCTATTGCATGGCGGTCGAGCGCGGCATGCCGTTTCGTGCCGTTGCCGCCGATACCGGCAATGAGCACCCTGCGACTTATGAAGCGGTGAACCGGCTACATGAGCGCACCGGCGGACCAAAGGTCGAATGGGTTAAGGCGGATTTTGCAGATCGCATCTATGCGAAGCGGGCCTATGTCGAAAAGCACTGGAGGGCCGGCCTGTTGGCCGGGACGCCGGGCAAATGGGTGTGGCGTCCGCTGTCCTCTTGGGTCGCTGCCGGCATGGCGTATCCAGACGCGCCGCTAGTTCCCCTGGATCAGTATGAAGGCCGTGCACCGGCCGTTCCCCACGAACATGGCCGCTGGGTTTGGCAACAAGGCTACCGACCGCTGACCGAGGCGGAAGCAGACGAGGTTGTAGAAACCGCTCTTACTTGGCTTCGTCCTACCGGCGTACCGTTCTTTGACATGTGCATCTGGAAGGGTCGCTTTCCGGCTCGGAAAGCGCAGTTCTGTACCCACGAATTGAAGGTGGGGCCGATTGACGAGCACGTCACGCGACCGCTGCTTGCCAAGGGCAACGTCATTTCCTGGCAAGGCGTCCGCGCATCGGAGAGTGAAGCGCGGCGCTACCTAAAGCCATTCCAGCGGTTAAACTCACACCCTGACTTGCCGGGGCGCCTGATCGTCTATCGTCCGCTTCTACGGATCGAAAGTGTTGACGAGGTTTTCGCAATTTCGGCGCGGCACGGTGTGCCCGCGAACCCACTCTATGGCTGGGGGTTGAAGCGCGTCGGCTGCTTCCCATGCATCAACTGCGCCAAAGATGAACTGGCCCTGGTCGATGAGTTCTTTCCAGAGCAAATCGACCGGCTGGAAGATTGGGAGATCGGCGTATCGAAGTGCTCCAAGCGCGGCGTCTCCACCTTCTTCAATATCATCAATGATCCCGTGATGCAGGCCGAGTGGACTGCCTCGGAAAACCTTGGGCGCCGGCTTGTGGTTTCTCCCGAGGAGCACGGAATTCGCCGCATGGTTGAGTGGGCCAAAACCGATCGCGGAGGCCGGCAATATTCACTGCTGGCGCGAGATGCGAGCACGGTGTGCAGCCAGTGGGGTGCATGCGAATGACAATCCCGTCCCGCTCCAAAGCCGCTGCACGAAAGCTCATGTCTTCCGATCAGGACAAGACGGCTCAGCTTGTTTCCGAGCTTTCGGCGTCCGGGAAGCATGTCCCTGAATATTTCCGCCGACCCCGAAAGATTGCGGGGACGGCGGAATGAACGCTCTTGCTCCCATCTCGTTCGAATCCGCCCTCAAGGCGAGGTACGCCAACGCTCGCCTGCGCCTAATGAGCGGCCGGTCGCTCCCTGCGCTTCCAGAAATCACCCTCTCGGAGCCCGAGCCCAGCCCCGAGCCGAAGGTTTATTATCCGCCCGTACCGTTGAACATGCTCAGGCCCTGCTCAGCGCGCTTCCTGATCAGGTTGGTAGGCCTCAAGCACAATATCCCGGTCAGATACATTCTGGGGCTATCCAGGCAGCGCAAGGTCGTCGCCGCCCGGCACGAGGCGATTGCGGCTGTTTACCAGCACACACAGGCGTCCATGCCGGCCGTAGGCCGTTTCTTCGGCAGAGACCACACCACAATCCTTTCCGCACTCCGGAAAATGGGCGCCGAGCGCAAATTGGTGGAAATGACCCCGAGAGCAAGGGCGGCGCGGAGACCCCAGAAGGTTGTATCGGCTCCTGATCTCACTCCGACCGGCAGCTTCTGCAATGGGAAAGGATGGTCGGAGGCGCCGCATGGGTAACGTGGTGAAATTCCAGCCTGGCAGGCCCCGAAGCAGTGTTCCAATGGAAGAGCTATTCGAGCGCTGGAAGAAAGCGAACGCGAAAGCTCACGCTACCGCTGACATTCAAGACGCGATTGCCGCCGGAAAAGCATGGGCCGCATGGCTCGAAAGCTTCAAGGAGATTGGCCCGTGAGCGCGATCCCCGCCACCAAAATCGCCATGAATGAAGTCGATACCGAAATGTCGCTTCTTGGCTCGCTGATTGCGACCGAGGGGGCGCTTGAGTATTCGGCTGGCCTCATCAAGCCGGAGTGGTTCTCCGAGCCTATCCTTCGCTATATTTATGAGCAATGCACGAAACTGGCCGAAGCGGGTCATAGGCTTTCGCCGCCAACCGTCATTGCCGCCATGCCGGAGGATATAGCCGGCGTCCCGCGCAGCCAGTTTTATGCACACCTCACCCGGGAAAGCCTGCCCGTCTCGATGATCGGGGGCATGTTGCAGACGGTCAAGGACCGCTGGGCAAGGCGTGTCCTGGCCGAAATGGGCCAATCCGCCATCGAGCAATCGCAGATGCACGGCGCTGATCCATACGAGGTTGCCAGCCGATCCATGTCGATGATCGACACGGTGATGGAAGTGCAGGCCGAAAAGAGCGGATCAAGCCTTTCGGAAGCAGGAAAGCAATTCTTCGAGGACATTGCCAACCCCGACAACCTCAAGGGCGACACCACCGGCGTGCGCATCCTCGACAGCAAGCTGAACGGTTTTCGCCGGGGCCAGCTCTATGTCGTGGCCGGCCGCCCGGGCATGGGCAAGTCGGCGTTCATGTGCTCGACCGCACGGCGTACGGCGCTGAGCGGGGTAGGGGTGCTTATCTTCTCGCTGGAAATGACCCGGCAGGAGATTTTCGCCCGCATGGCTGCGGATCAGATCGACTGGACCAAGGCCCCTGGTTTCGGAGATCTCCTTCGTGGCGATCTGAAAGGCATGGATGACCATGTTGGCAATGCCTACGAGGCGCTGCGCAAGGCGCCGATGCATATCGATGACAGCGCGCGCCTGACATTTGCAGAGATCGCCGCCAAGGCGCGCCGGCTCAAAGCTGAAATGGAGATGCATGGCGTCCGCCTGGGCACCATCTGGATTGACCATATGGGCCTCGTGACGCCTTCCGACCGCTATGCCGGCAATAAGGTGGCAGAGGCGGGGGAGGTATCCGGCAGGGCCAGGGCGCTGGCCAAGGAGCTGGATTGCTGCGTCATCCTGTTGTGCCAGCTCTCCCGAGAGGTTGAAAAGCGCGATGACAAGCGCCCGGTCATGTCGGACCTACGCTGGTCCGGCGAGATCGAGCAGGACGCCCATGTGATCGGGTTCCTTTTCCGCGAGGAATACTACCTCAACCAGCAGGAAGACGTGGACGAAATCATGCTCCGCGATGCCCGCTGGAAGATGGATTTCCTCATTCGCAAGAACCGAAACGGCGCCACCGACGATGTGCGCCTGTGGTGTTCAATTGCCCACTCAAGCATCAGGGACAACGTGTAATGGCTGACCCCTGGTTCAAATTCTTCCCGACCGATTGGCGATCCGATCCGAAGCTCCGCATGTGCGGCCTGGCCGCGCGCGGCCTATGGATCGAGATGCTGGCCCTCATGCACGAGGCAACGCCATACGGTCACCTTCTCGTCTCCGGTCTCGCCCCGACAGACGCGCAGCTCGCCGTGTTGGTAGGAACATCACCCGATCAGATCCCCGCACTTTGCGGCGAACTGGAATCGGCTGGCGTTTTCTCCCGCACGAAAGAGGGCGTGATCTACTCCCGGCGCATGACGCGCGTTGCGAAGAAGTCCGCGATTGCGCGGAAAAATGGGAAGAATGGGGGCAACCCAACCCTCAGAAAACAAAAGGAGATTTCCGCGTCGGATAACCAAAACTCAACCGAGGGGGTTAAGCCCCAGAAGCCAGAAGCCATATTCCAGACTGCTTCGCAGCTAGGCGCGGGCACGTTCTTGTATGATCGATTGATCGAAGCGGCTTCGTCCCGAGGGCAATGCCACCAAAACCTCGCAATGGGGATCGGCCCCATCACCGACCTTGTGGCCAAGGGGTTCGATGTCGACTCCGATATCCTGCCGATCGTTCGCGAGAGAGCCAGCCCGACCATTCGCAGCTGGTCGTATTTTGTGACCATCATCGTCCAGCGCCACGCCGAAAGGCAGGCCATCCCAAGCAAGCCGGCGCCCAAGCCAGCCGACTGGTCAGCGCGCGTTCGGGCCTTCGAGGAAGACGGAACGTGGGCGATGTCGTGGGGGCCTCGCCCAGGCGATCCGGGATGTCTCGTCCCTGACGAGATCACGGGGGCAGCCGCATGAACCCCGTCCGTACCGTTGAAAGCAGCCCCGGCCACCGCGTCCTGATCCACGATTGCAGCGTATGCGGGAAGCCGGCGGCCGATGGCTTCGGGGTAGATATCCGCCGGGCCCTGGCAACTGGCAACGTCAAACACGCGGGCACTTGGTTCTGCTCAGAGCATCTGCCCCAGGAAAGCGAAAGGAGAGGGTGATGAGCGGTAGGCCTATGAATTGGCCGGAGGCCATTTGCGTCGGCGTGGCGTGGCTTTGTGGGCGGGCCATTTGCCTGATCGGCCTCCACCGGTGGCGAGAACAGTACCGGGGCGATTGGTGCTGCACTCGCTGCCGGAAGCGTCCTGAATAACCCCTCCTAACCACCAGAGAGACAGAGACACATGGCAAGAGCAGGCCGGAAACGGAAAATCGGGGTGAAGCGCACTCCATCGGGTCGAGTTTCGAGAGCAGGAGCCGCGCCGGCCAATATGGACGCCATTTTGCTGCGCATGAAGATGTTCGGGCTGTCGGAAAAGGATGCCCGCGACCAGAAGGCAGCGACTTTCATTGGCAGGCTCAACCTTACCGACAAGAAGGCGCTAATCAGCAATGCGCAGTATGACGCTGCCGTCGAGTTTCTGGCCGTCTATGACAAATACAAGCGGGCGATCAGCGCACCGGACGGCACCAAACAATCGGGCGGCGCTGGCGGCGGCGTGGAAACCGAGGATTATGCCCGTTGGTGCAAAAGGGCGATCGAGGCGTACATGGGGCCGAACCGTGACGGGCAGGGCGGCGTCATGGGTGCTATAGCGGCTGAGCAAGGGCTGCATAGAAACCGGGGCGCCAACCTCTATGCTGCCCTCGACTATATCGTTTGCCGGGATGAGCAGCATTGGCACATGGTTGGTGATGTGCGCCTGGCGCTGAACGCGCTGGCCCACCACTTCGGGCTATTGGGGAAAACTAAGAAGGAACCCCTCGCCGCTTGACCAAATCAGCGAACAGCGGCATAAAGGCATTATTCCATTTTCAGACTATCGTCTGAACGAACAAGGTCCGGGCAACCGGGCCTTTTTGATTTCAAGCTGCGCAGGATGCCAGCCCAAGCAGGGCCGGCACCGAGTTTCCAGGCTACTCCATCAAAAGTTCGCCACACATCTGGATTCCGAGCATCCATCCAATGGCGCAGCCCAGGTGGTAGCCAGCGGAGCCGTCCTGAATCTTAGGGTGATCCTTGATTTTTGCCATGGCAGGTGCTGAGGCACTCAGCGAAAGGGCACTGGCCAGCGCGACGGCGGTGAGTATCTTCTTCATGCTCGTTTCTCCTTTGGTTGGCATGCAAAGGTTAGACGGCTGAATGTGACAAAACCTTGGGACCGTTCGAAATAAATCTGGTTTGGCGCTGCACCCATTCAATTTGAGGCGGGCGGGCCCATGCGCGCAGGTTGCGAAAGCCCCTGCTGGCTCGTGAGGCTCCCGAAGCGCAATCGCTTGTAATCTCCGAGTTGCGTGAGTGGCGCAAATCAGGCGAAAAACGGGATGAAAGCAGTAGGTTGGAACTGCTGCGGACAAGGGCTCGCTTCGGCGGGCCTTTTTGACTCCTGCTTGTGGCGGATGTCGTGCCGTCTTTGCGTGGCAAGCGAACGCGTCGCGTGAGGTCGCCCTCATGCCTTTCCCAGCCGATTGCCCATTCTCCAAGCCGAAAAATCGCAAATTCACGCTCGCAACCGACCAAGCCTCGTGCAGTCGGAAAAAGGGTCGACATGTCTAAACTAGAGCCAGGTAGAGCAAAGACCGGTGGTCGCAAGAAAGGCACCCCGAACAAGGTCAATGCGCTCTTGAAGGAGGATATCCTTGCCGCCGCCTCCGCCGCGCATCCAGATGGTCGTGTCGGCTACCTGACCAAGCAGGCCAAGGAAAACCCGGTCGCCTTCATGACGCTGCTTGGCAAGGTTCTGCCGATGCAGATTACGGGTGAGGGTGGCGGCCCTGTGAAAATCCAGAAGGTCGAGCGTGTCATTGTCCGCCCTTCGAATCCCGACGGCTGAGGTATTCGAGCCGCTTCTTTTGCCTGCCCGTGATAAGGGCGCTTGGGGCGGCCGCGGTTCAGGAAAATCTCATTTCTTCGCCGGGCTCATGATCGAGGATAGCCTAGCCGAGCCGGGCGAGAATGGTGGCGAGGGGCTGCGCGGTGTTTGCATTCGTGAAGTCCAGAAGGACTTGGCGCAATCGTCCAAGCTGCTGATCGAGAGCAAGCTGGCAGAGTTCAACCTTGGCGAAGCGGACGGGTTCAAGGTCTTTCGCGACGTGATCCGAACGCCGGGCGATGGACTGCTGATCTTCAAGGGCATGCAGGATTACACAGCCGAGAGCATCAAGTCGCTCGAAGGTTTCAAGAGGGCCTGGTGGGAGGAAGCCCAGAGCGCGACCAGCAATTCGATCAAGCTTCTCCGCCCGACGATGCGCGCGCCTGGTTCGCAAATGTGGTGGAGCTGGAACGCTCGTCGCAAGATCGATCCGGTGGACGTGATGTTGCGCGGGCCCGAGAGGCCGACCGGCGCAATCGTGGTCGAGGCCAACTGGCGCGACAATCCGTGGTTCACGCCCGAGCTTGAGCAGGAGCGGCAGGACTGCTTGCGCATCACGCCGGACGATTACGATCACGTCTGGGAAGGTGGCTACGTGACGGTGATCGACGGCGCCTACTTCGCCAAGCCTCTCGCGGCTGCAAAGGCCGAAGGCAGGATCAGCCGCGTTGCATTCGACCCGCTGATGCGCGTTCGCGTGTTCTGCGACCTCGGCGGGACTGGCGCCAAGGCTGACGCTTTCGCCATGTGGCCGGCACAGTTCATCGGGCGGGAAATCCGAACCCGCGACTATTACGAGGCTCAGGGGCAAGCGCTCGCGGCGCACATCAACTGGCTGCACTCGAAAGGCTACACGCCGGACAAGGCCGATATCGTGCTCCCGCATGATGGGGAAACGAATGACCGCGTTGTCGATGTGTCTTTCGAGAGCGCATTCCGCGCAGCCGGCTATTCGGTGACGGTTATTCCGAACCAGGGCAAGGGCGCGGCCCGCATGAGAATTGAGGCAGCCCGGCGCCTGTTTCCGTCGATCTGGTTCGATGAGGAAAGCACAGAGGCGGGGCGCGAGGCGCTGGGCTGGTATCATGAAAAGCGATCTCAGGATGACCGGAATATCGGCCTCGGCCCTGAACACGACTGGTCAAGCCATGGTGCTGATGCTTTCGGCCTGATGTGCATCACCTATGAAGAACCGCGCTCCAGGCGGCCATCAGAGAGCAAGCGCCGCAGTGCTGGCGGCTGGATGGGGTGATAATGGCAGAAGACGAAAAGCCTCGCGACCAGGATGCCCTTCTTGCGGAGGCCCGCGAAATGTTTGGGCGCTGCGAGGAATACGAGAGCGACAACCGGCAGGCGTTCAAGGATGACATGCTGTTCGTCCGCGCTCGGGAGCAATGGCCTGAGGCGATCCGTAAGCAGCGGGAATCGGAAGACCGACCCTGCCTGACCATCGACCGCCTTGGCCCGGTTGTTCGGCAGGTTGTCAATGACGCCCGGCAGAACAAGCCGGCGATCAAGGTGCATCCCGTTGATGATTTTGGGGATAAGGAAACCGCCCAGGTCATCAACGGCCTGATCCGCAACATCGAGTACACGTCGAATGCCGACACCGCCTACGACACGGCTGTCGAGTGCGCGGCCTCTGGCAATATCGGTTATATCCGGGTCGGGCTCGATTACGCCTACGATGACAGCTTCGATCTCGACATCAAGATCGATCGCGTTGCCAACCCTCTGAGCATCTACGGCGATCCGAATTCCACCGCCGCCGACAGCTCCGATTGGAACGTGGCGTTTGTTGTGGATCGGGTGCCGAAGGACCAGTTCAAGGCGCGATACCCCAAGGCAAGCATTACCGACTGGGACAGCGATGCCTGGCAGGACGCTGGCGAATGGCTGAACAGTGACGGTGTGCTGGTTGCCGAATGGTGGGTTCGTGAGGAGGTCGAAAAGACCATCGTAAAGACCACGGACGGGCGCACCTTTGACGAGGCCAAGCTGAGCGAGGATGAGGATTTAGCGCTGGCCCTGGAGGCCGGGCTGATCCAGATCGCCACGGATGCCCTGGGGCAGCCCCTCCGACGCGTGACGAAGGCGCATCGGGTTATCCAGCGGATAATGACCGGTGCAGAAATCCTCTCTGAGCGCATCTGGCCCGGCAAATACATCCCGATCATCCCGGTTTATGGAGATGAATTCTGGATTGAGGGTAAGCGCTATCTCCGGTCTCTGATCAACGGCGCCAAAGACGCGCAGATGATGCTCAACTTCTGGCGCACTTCGGGCACCGAGCTCGTCGCCCTTGCCCCTCGCGTGCCATTCATCGGGAGGAAGGGTGCGTTTGATCACGACCAGGAGCGGTGGGAAACCGCCAACACCCAAAGCCATGCCTACCTGGAATATGAGGGCGACCTGCCGCCGCAACGCCAGCCGCTCGATAGCGGTATTGCAGCCGGCTCGATGCAGGAGGCCCTGAACGCCTCAGACGATATCAAGGCCATCACCGGGATCTATGATGCTTCGCTTGGAGCGCGGTCCAACGAGACCAGCGGTAGGGCTATCATTGCCCGCCAGCGCGAGGGCGATATCTCCACCTTCCATTTCATCGACAATTTGGCCCGTGCCATTCGGCATACTGGCAGGGTCATCATCGATCTGATCCCGCACGTTTACACCGGGCCGCGCGTCGTTCGCGTGATTGGTGAGGATGGATCGCAAACGCCGCAGGCCATCAACCAACAGGCAGAGCGCATAGACCCGGCTACAGGCGAGCCGGAGCGCGATGAAATGGGTCAGGTGGTCATGGCCCTGCACGATCTGACCGCAGGCAAATATGATTTGGTTGTCACGACCGGCCCGAGCTATTCGACCATGCGGGCGGAACAGGCCGATCAGATGATGCAGCTTATCCAGTCCTATCCCGATGCCGCCCCGCTGATTGGTGACATTCTGGTCAAGTCGCTCGACTGGCAGGGCTCTGATGAAATCGCAGAGCGGATCAAGAAAATGCTCCCGCCGCAAGTGTCAGGAGAGCAGTCCGTCCCGCCGGAAGTCCAGCAGGCCATCCAGCAGGGCATGGAACGCATCCAGCAGCTTGAGCAGGAGAACGAAAAGCTCAAGGCCGATAAGTCTGCCGATATGGCCAAAATCCAGAGCGATGAACAAATCGAACTGGAAAAAATCGCCAGCAACGAACGCATCGAGGCGGCCAAAATCGCCTCTCAGGAAAGCATCGCCCGCCAGCGCGTCTTGCGTGAGGCGACCATGCGAAACACGCCGCAAACAGCGGTCTGACTTCACCAGCACCAACCGACAGGAGTGCATCGTCTCATGGCCGACGAACAAGAACTTTCTGTGCCCAGCGAACTGCCTGAACCGGCAGCAATCGCCCCGGAAGCAGAAGAAGCCGAAGCCCCCGAAACCATCCTCGATCCGGGCGACCAGACCGAACAGGAGCGGCAGGGCGAAGGTGATGAGGGTGAACCGCCGCTGCTCGAATATGTCCAGGTCGAGCGGAACGGCAAACAGTATCAGGTGCCGAAAGAGCTTGAGGGCGAATTCCTCATGCAGTCGGATTACACCAAGAAGACCCAGACCGTTGCAGAGCGGGCCAAAGAACTTGACGCGCGGGAAGCCGCAATCGGCAAGCAATCGGAGGCCACCGAGGCGGAGCTGGACGCGCGGGCAACCCTGCGCACCATCGAGACGACACTGGCCGAATACGCCAAGCTGTCGCCTCAGGACTGGCAGGCTCACATGCAGGCCGATCCGCTGGGCACCCAGCAGCATCGGATGCAGTATGAAGACCTGAAGGCCCAGAAGGCTGAACTGGAAGGTAAAATCAGCCAGGCGCAGACTGAGCGGACTGAGAAAGCGCAGCAAGACCTTGCCAAGCGCGTTCAGGAAACCCTCGACGCTGCAATGACCATCATTCCCGGCATTACGGCCGAAACCCGTGGCCCTGCCATCGACAAGCTGGTTGCTTTCGCAAACTCGGAGGGTATTCCCGAGCAAGTGCTGAAAGACAATTGGAGCCCGACGCTCCTTGGCTTGCTGCACAAGGCCCATATCGGTTCGCTTGCCATCGCAAAGCAGTCCGCACCCAAACCGGCCCCGACAGCACCGGTGGCGCCTCTTACCACCGTCCGCACCGCAACAAGTCCCCAGGCGACCCGCTCGCTGGGAGACATTGCCAAGTCCGACGACATGGAGGCCTACGCCGCTGCGCGGGCAGCAGGGCGGAGGCGGTAATCCCCAACACGCCCTAGGGCGAAATTCAAAGGCAGTAAAATGGCCAACCGTACTCTGACGGCGGATATCATCGCCGCCGAGGCCATTACCATTCTCGATAATGAGCTGGTGATGGCCAAGCGCGTCTTTCGTGGATACGAGGACGATTTCTCAAAGAAGGTGAACGGCTACAAGGTGGGTGAAACCATCTCGATCCGCAAGCCGACCGACTTCACCGTCCGCGACGGCGCGGTCATGAACGTGCAGGATGTGACCGAAGGCAAGACCACGATCACCGTGGACAAGCGCAAGGGCATCGACTTCAAGTTCACCTCGCAAGACCTGACCCTGAATATTGCCGAGCTTTCCGAGCGGGTCATCAAGCCCGCCATGGTGCAGCTCGCCAACCAGGTCGATACCGATGTGATGGCGCTCTATGCCGATGTGCCCAACTGGGTCGGCACTCCGGGCCAGGTGGTCAACTCCTATGCGGACTTCGCCAAGGCACCTGAACGGCTGGACGAATATGCCGTGCCATCCGAGCGGTCTGCCGTCCTGTCGCCGCAGGATCACTGGGGCCTGCTCGGCTCCCAGACCAGCCTCTACATCCAGGATGCGGCCAAGGGCGCCTATCGCAAGGGCTCGCTGGGCGAAATCGGCGGTGTGGACACGTATATGTCCCAGAACGTGCCGACGCACACCACCGGCAGCCGCTCCGGCTCCCCGCTGATCGACATTTCGATCACGGCCAGCACCATCACCTATGACCAGGTGAAGGACACCAACCAGCAGACGATTCACATCGACACGCTGGGCGGCGCAACCCAGACCATCGCCGCCGGCGACGTGTTCACCATCGATGGCGTCTATGCGGTCAACCCGGTAACCAAGGCTCCCCTCCCGTTCCTCAAGGAATTCACGGTGGTTGAAGGCGCAACGGCGGTGGGCTCCGAAACCGATCTGGTCATCTCCCCGGCCATGATCTGGACCGGCGCGTTCAAGAACGTGGACGTGCAGGGTGTCACCGACCTGAACAACCAGCCGGTCAACTTTCTTGGCGATGCGTCGAAGAACTACCGCCAGAACCTCGTGTTCCACCGGAACGCCTTCGCGCTGGTCACGGTCCCGCTGGTGTCGCCTCCGGGCGCCGTCGATGTGGCGCGCAAGTCCTACAAGGGCCTGAACGTCCGCGTGATCCCGGTCTATGACGGGGTGAACGACGAAAGCGCGTGGCGCCTGGATATCCTCTACGGCACCAAGGCGATCGACCCGCGCCTTGCCACCCGCCTGAGCGGCACTGGCTCCTGATCTGGCGGCGGGGTTCGCGCCCCGCCGTTCCCCTCACATTCTCATGAAAGGATAGTCAGATGGCTATCAAGCAGCTTTCCGATGGCGGTCCGGATGGGGTCGCGCTCGGGCAGGAAGATGACAAGATCGGCTTCCTTGGCGCAACGCCTTCGGCCAAGGCAACCGGGTTCACCGCACCAGCAGCCACCGCCGCGACGAGCACGACGCCTTTCGGCTTCTCCGAGACTCAGGCCAACGCAATCGTGGCGTGGATTCGCGCGGCTGACGCGGAGCTCAAGGCCAAGGGCCTGATCGGTTCGTGATCTGATGGCGGGGGCTTCGGTCCCCGTCGCCCTTTCGGGAGGCATGCGGCATGGACTACGCTCAGCTACAGGCCGAAGTCATCGAGTGGATGGAGCGCGCGGGACAAGTCGCCAAGGCGCCGCTGTGGATCCGGCTTGCCGAGGCGCGGTTCAATCGTGAGCTTGGAGTGGTCGAGACTAGCGCCATCCTGATGGGCGCACTGGGCATCCGCACCATCGATATTTCCGCCATCTCCATGGAGAGGCCTATTGCCCTATTCCTGTCCGACCCGGGCAGCAACGAGGACACCCTGACGCCGAAAGCCGAGGGCACATTCGAATATCGCAGCAGCACCGGCAGGCCGAAGTTCTGGGCCATCGACGGGGAGGCGATCGCTTTCGATTGCCCTCTCGCTAAGCCCTACCAGTTCCGCTTCCGATTTCGCCAGCGTTTTGCCCTGTCCGATACTGTCGCGACCAACTGGCTGCTCGAGAACCACCCTGATCTTTACCTCGCCGGGACGCTGGTTTGGGGTGCTGGTTACAATCAGGATTGGCCGAACGGATCTGTCTGGAAGCAGGTCCTCGAAGAAGCCATCCCGCAGGTCAAGAGCCAGATCGCACAATCGAAGCGCGGGACGGCGACGGTTGACCCAGCGCTGTCCATGGTCTCGCGTGGATCGCGCTACGCTGTGCAGAGTATTGGCTGATGCAGTTTCCTTTCGGCCCATTCGCTCCTGATCGCCCCGCAACTCCTGGCACCTGCGTGGTGGCGAACAATGTCCTGCCGGTCGCGGATTGGTACGGCCCGGCGCCGACAATGGTCCTGCCCGGCGCCGGCAATGTCCTGCCCGGCGCGCCCAAAGGCGCATTCACGTGCATAAAGCGCGACGGCACCACGCAGGTGTTCGTTTTTACGGCCGAGGCGCTCTATGCGCTGGATGCCGCCTATGCATTTGTGCTGGTGAAGGATGGTTACGACTGCCCCCCGAGCGACGATTGGTCAGCCGAGCAGTTCGGCAACATGCTGCTATTCACCAACATCAATGACGGTCTGTGGGCGTACGATATCGAGACGAATACCGCCCCGTCTTATATCCCCGAAGCGGGTGATCCGAGGCATATTTTCGTCACCGCCAACATGGTATTTGCGCTCGACTGCAAAGATGGTGCCGGGGTTCGCGATAACCGCCTGATCCGCAATTCAGATTTCAACGACCATACCGATTGGGAGGGCGGCGCTGCAGACTATCAGCCCTTGGAGCGCGGTGCCGAGTTGATCTCGGGCGTGTCGCTCAAGGGCGGAGCGGCCGTCACTTTCCAGCGCGAATCCATGCGGCTGATCCAGTTCGGCAATGCGGGGGGTGGCGCGCTCTATTCTTTGCAGGAAATCGCGGATGGGCGCGGCGCTGTGGGGGCGAAATCCGTCATCGCCTTTGACGGAGTGGTGTATTTCCTTTCCACGAATGGTTTTTGGCAATTTTCGTCGGGCGGGCTGATCCCGATTGGTGACGGGTTCGTGGACCGATGGTTTCTGAACCAGGTGCCCACGGCCGCACTGAAAGATATTCAGGCGGCAATCGACCCCTTCCGAAAAGTCGTCCTGTGGCTCTTTCCAGAGGGCGGCTTGATCCTTGGCTATAGCTGGGCGCCAAGCGTCACCAATCGCTGGTTCACCTGGTCCAGCACCGCCACTTATCTCAGCCGGCTCGCCACATCTGGCTACACCTGGGATAGTGCAGGGGCGATCTGGACGACATGGGAGGAAGTGCCGCCCATTCCGTTCAATGACCGTTTTTGGCAGGGCGGCGAACAATTCCTTGCAGCTCTGGACGCGAATTACCGCCTTGCCACCTTCTCCGGCCCGAATGCCGCCGCAACGATCCAGACTGCCGCGCAAAACAGCCCGGTCTCATCCCTGATCGGCTGGGCCACGCTGATCGATGACTGCCCCGGCAGCAAATTGAGCCTGGGTGTGTCCGACTCCCTTTCGGCAGCGACCTCGCGAAAGCCTGGGGGGGCCAAGGTCGCCTCGGGCAGAACGCCTCTGCGGGGCAGGGGCAAGGTGATCGATTTTGTCTACACCACCACGCAGGGTGCCGAGTGGTCTTATTCGAAAGGCGTAGACTTCATCCAGTCAGCGCAGGGTGGGCCCAGATGAGTTTCACCATTGCCGGCGCCACCCTTTCCACCCGCGCTTTCAAGCTCGACAGCACCAGCGCGATCGACCTTTACAACGCCAAGAAGCGCACAACCATTCTGAGCGTGGTGGCCTGTGAAATATCCGGAGCGACCCCGAACTACACGCTGGAATTGTTCGATGGCATGACGAGCTTTTTTATCTTCAAGGAAAAGCCTCTTGTCGCGCACGAGCCGCTGATTTTCAACGAGCCCTTTGTTCTGGGAAACAACTGGACATTGCGGGCCACGGCTTCGGTCGCTGATCAGATTGATGTTCTGATAACCTATGCCGAGCCCGATGCTACGGCGCTGGGGCAGGCGCGGTTTTGATGCAGGTGGACCTGCTGACCACGGCGCAGATTGATCGCAATTGGGACGCGATAGTCGAGATGCTGGCGCCGGCGCTAAAGCACGATCCCGAATTCGACACGGACGGGCTTTATGGGCGGCTGATGGACCGCTCCACCCTTCTGTTCCATGGCAGCGAGGGTGCCGAGGGGCTTCTGGTTGTTTCAGTCGATGATGAGGGCGGCGACCTGATCGCATCCACCATTGCGATTGCTGGCCGCTTCACCGGCGGGCCAAAGCAGCGGTTAAGCCTGATGCGCCAAGGCATCAGGGCGATTGAAGATGTGGCGCGAATAGCGGGGTGCAAGGCGCACCGCATTTGCGGGCGGGATTATTCACGGTTTTTCCCCGATTACCGGCGTTTCGAAGGCGCCCGGAATGGCTTGGAAAAGAGGCTCTAATGGGCGGCAATACGACAAACACCACGACCAGCACAAGCGGGCTTTCCAACCCGCAGATGAACAAGGCCGCATCGACCATCGGGACGATGCTCAACGATCAGTTGAAGGGTGGGGTCAAACCCTATACCGACAGCCTGGTCCCGGAGCTTTCCAGCCAGACACAGGCGGGGATTGCGGGCTTGACGAGCAACCCTAACAGCTCGGTATTCTCGCAGGGCATTTCCGACACTCTGCAGGGCCAGGCCGATATAGCGGCGGGCAATGTGCAGAACGATGCGCTGCGGCAGCGGGCGCTCGATGACGCGCTGAAAGCTAGCAATTCTGTCTTCACGTCCTCGGGGCGCTTCGGCTCCGGCTCCCACGCAACCAACCTGGCGGAAGGCGCGACCAATGCGCTTGCCTCGCTTGATTACGGGCGCCAGCAGCAGGCTATTCAAAATCTGCCTGGGCTTTATCAGGCATCGATGCTTCCGGCCTCAGCCAATCTGCAGGCCGGCCAGCTCATGGATACCTACAACACCGCCAGGGCGCAGGATGCTGAACGCATCTTTGACGTCACGAACAATGCTGGGTGGAACACCCTGCAGCGGGGTGGCTCGATCTTCTCTGGGACGGCTCCGATCAGCGGGACCACTGGAACCACGACGCAGACGCAGCAGGTGCCATGGTGGCAGACCGGCCTCGGCATCGGCGCGGGCATAGCAAGCTTCTTGTGAGGTCATGATGGCAACTCCCTTCCCCAGTCGCGGCCTTTTGCCATTCGACAATCCTGTGTCCCAGTGGGCAGATCCGCGCCGCAACGCGCTTATGGGGTTCAGCGCCGGAATGCTGGCGGGAAACCCGGGCGCCGCTATGACAGGGGCGATGCAAGGATCCGGTCTGGATCAGCGATACGCGCAGATGCAGTTCGATCACCAGAATGAGCAGGACCAGCAGAACGCAACCGCCGAATGGCTCAAAGCTCATTACCCGCAGTATTCCGCTCTGCCGCCCGCGCAGGGTTACCAGGCCGCCATGGCGGACATGTCGCGGGCAGCGAGTGGAGCGGGGCAGGAATCGTTCTTTGGGACTGGCATTCCGATCCAGAACGCAGATGGCACGATCAGCTATGGCCAGTTCGGTAATCAGGGATCATTCAACGTGCCTGAACTGCCGGCAGGCGCGCAATTCCTCACGCCAGTGCAACAGTTGAATGCCGGCACAGGCTTTGTCGGGGTTGATCGCTTTGGCAACCAGACTGGCGGCATTACTCCAATCGATAACTTTGGCGCAGCGCAGGATACGGCACTTGGTAAGGTGATCGGAGAGGCGGCGGCAGGAAAAATCCTTGAACTGCCGCAGACTCTTGCCACGTCCAATAATATGATCGCCAGCATTGACGGCATCCTGAATGACCCGGCGCTGGACGTTTCCACCGGGTGGCTTTCTTGGATGCAGGGGGTGCCGGGAACCGAGCAGTACCGGTTCGGTCAGCGCGCATTGCAGCTCCAGGGGCAAGCGTTCCTGCAGGCGTTTGAAAGCCTCAAGGGCGGCGGTCAGATTACTGAAATCGAGGGGCAGAAGGCCGAGCAGGCGATTGGCCGGCTCAGCACGGCGCAGAACCCGGCGGATTATCGCGCGGCGCTCAATGAGCTGAAATCTGTCATCGAGGCGGCAAAGCAACGCGCTATTTCTGGGGCCAGCAACATTCAATTGCCGGGGAATGCAGCTATCCAGCCCGGCGCCCCTTCCGCCAGCGGCAATGTCCTTGTGTTCAACCCCGAAACGGGGCGGCTTGAATGATCACGGTCCAACTCCCCAACGGCGATCTGGCGCAGTTCCCAGATGGCATGCCCACCGAGGAAATCGAGGCCGTGCTGCAACGCCAGTTCGGCAGCGTCGATGCTTCTGGACAGGCGGCCCCGCCCGATGGCCTGCAGCCCGGCACCCGCGAATATGCAGATTGGGCTGCGCAGCAGGCTCGGGCTGGCGCAACCTTGCCAGAGGTCGGGCGGCACCAGACCACGGAAAGCAGCATTCTCGACCCGTTTGTTCAGGGCGCAACTTTTGGCTGGGGCGACGAGCTGCGCGGCGCGGTGCAGGGTGGCATTGCAGCGGCACAGGGTGGTGATTTCGGGTCGGTCTATGACCAGGTGGTGGATGAAAGCCGAAACGCGCTGGATCGGGAGCGCCGGGTTAATCCGGTGGGGTCCGTAGCTGCTGAGATTGCGGGGGCGATCCCAACTGGCATTGCGGCGGGCGGGCAATTGGCGGGGAGGGGCGCTAGCCTTGGCGCGAGGGCGCTGTCAACAGGGGCGGTAGGCCTCGGGCAGGGCGCTGCTTATGGCGCGGGCGCCAGTGGAGACGATCAGCGCGGGCAGGGCGCGTTGGTCGGCGGGCTTACAGGTGGCGCTGTCGGAGCCGCCGTTCCGTTAGCGGGTAATGCGATTTCCAACATGATCCAGAAAAGCCAGCAGGGGCGCATTCTCGACGCGGCGGCGAAGGTTGCGCCGACCGCTGATGACCTGCGCTCTGCGGCGTCGAATTTGTTTGAGCAGGCCACCGGCGGCACTCCGCTTGCAATCAATGACAATGCTTATATGCGGCTCTTGGGTGATGTGCAGCAATTCGGCCAGAAGCTCCGCATCAACCCCAACCTTGATCAAAAATCCATCGGCCTGTGGGAAATGATGCGCTCGATTGCTGATGATGTCGCTCAGGGCGGCGTCGTGATCGACATGAAGGACATGCACCTTTTGAGGCAGGCAGCGCAGCGCGTGGCCATGTCATCGGAAGGCCGTGATGCAGCGTTTGCAAACACGGTCATCAACAAGCTGGATGATTTCGTGCAGACTTTGAAGCCTGCCGACATTCTGGGTGGTGCCGATCCCTCGCAAGCTGCAAAGGCGCTGTACAGCGGCATTTCAACATGGTCCCGCGCCAACAAGGTCGGGTTGATCGAAGAAGCCATCCGCATCGGGCAGTCTCAAGCGGCGGGGCCAGAAAAGGGCATCCGCAACACGCTGCGCCGCATGATTTTCAATAAGCCCGATATTTGGCGCCGGTTTAATGCCGCTGAGCAGCAGGCAATCAGGGAGGTGATCGACGGCACCCCCGGCTCCAACCTGATGAAGCTCATCGGCACCTTTGGCTTCGGCGGCAACACCGCAACGAATGGCATCGGTGGCGCTGCTGGAATGGCCCTTGGCCAAATGGCCGCCGGGCCGGTTGGCATGGTGGCGGGGCCGGTGTTGGGCTCCATCGGTCGGAATGCGTCGGAGCGCATGACAGAAGGGCTTGCTCAGCGGGCGATGGGTGCTGCTGCAACGGAAGGCCTGAAGGTGCTGCCTCGCGTTAATCCTAACCAGGCCACGCCGATTGAAGTGCTTTTGCGCAAGGCGGCACTGCCGAACGTTGGCGGTCTAGTCTCGCCTCGATAGCCAATACTGTGGGAACACGAGCAGCAGGGCCAGCATCAGCATGGCGCCCGCAAGCAGACAGGCCCATGCCTGCCAATTCGCCCAGCCCATCACCGACAGGCAGATACCGATATATCCGAGAACCGGGGCGAGCCACCACCTACTCATAGGCTTCAGTTCATACAGGTGGGAGTGGCGGCGCGCTTCAAGGTCGATCTCTGGCATGGCGCCCATAATAAGCGCCATGCTCGGAGAATGCTAGCTGGCAGCGAATACGATGCCGCAGTTCTTTATGCGGTTGACCTGCTCAATGGCCTGCATCTCGCCCTTAAGCCGAGCGACCTCGGCAGCATCGGCACCATCGCCCTTCATGAAGAACAGGGCGGGCCAGAACAGTACCACGCCAACCGTTGTGACAGCGGCATCGCGGCCCCGGTTGGAAGACTGCTTGCCGAATGCTGCGGCGGCTCTTGCCGAGACGCCCTCGGCTTCGGAGCGGAGTTGTTTGCAACTCAGATTTTCATAGAGCGACGTGGAGACATATGCCGGAGCAATGTCCTTCGGCGGCGTTGCGCAGCCCGCAAGCATGGCCGCCACGGAGGCAGCAGACATTAGGTATTTCATGAGTTCCCCCTTTTTTCTCCCTAACAAATCGTTACCGGGAGAGTGAGGGGCTGTCGAGTCAGTCGTCATAGATGGTGTAGCCGAAGCAAACGCCATTCTGGAAGATCGCCTCCACCGCAGTTTGCCAGGGCAATACATCGAAGGTCGGTGAGCTTAGAGCGTCGGCTGCCTCCCAGAACATGTACCAGTCGCACTCACCATTCGTGTATCCGGTATAGGCGCCCCAGCCCATCAGGACGCCTATCCGACATTCTTCCGCAATGGGCGGCTGCTCATCGCCCTGCCGGCAGGTAGCCTCAAAATCCTGAAACCACGGGTTGTCTGCTTCAAAGCGCCCCTGCCCAAGAGCCGGGGACGCAAGAAGCACCAATCCGGCCATAACCACCAGTCTCATGCGGTTCTCCATAGTTGAGAATATGCGCCCTGCCTTGAGGGGAAGCAATGGCCCAACTCTCTGCTTATCAGCGTGACATCCTCATCCGCACAGCCCTTGGCGAGGCTCGAGGGGAAGGCGTTGACGGGATGGCTGATGTCATCCAGGTCATCATGAATCGAGCGGGGTCAGGGCAGTATCCTAGCGACCCGGCGCGGGTAGCATTGCAGCCCTACCAGTTTTCAACCTGGAACAAAGGAGAGGGTGGCAACAACCCCCAGCAGTTCAAAAAGGACAGTCAAGAATATAAGAGGGCCGAGCAGGCGTTGGATGCCGTCTTGAGCGGGGACCGGCCAGACTATACCGGCGGCGCTCTTTTCTACCACACGCCTGCAGTGAACCCTGGCTGGGCTTCGTCCGTCAATCGCCATGGGACGGTGCAGAGAAACGGTCATGTCTTCTACCCGAACCACCCTGTTCCTCCGGCGGAAATCCCCAATGTTGTCGCTACACAGCTCGACACGCGCCCCACCCGCATTACAGGCGCATCCGGATCGGCGCCGAGTAACCGCGCCACGTCTCAGGTCCCGACCAACTGGTTCACGCCCCGCCTGGCTCCGGGGAATGAGGACATCTACTCCTACCATATCCCCGATGTGACGCTTGCCAGCATGGCCGGGGGCAGGGGGTCGCTTACCCCTTCGATCGGCCAGCGTGATCCCGTCCCGCTGCCTCGCCCCCGCCCGGTTACGGCATCGGATATTGCCCGCGCGCCAGGCGTGACCGTAGGGAGTGCCCCGACCAGAACCGCCCCGGCACAATCTCTCCCGCCACTGCCTTCATCGACGCTGCCCGCGCCGCGCATGCTCGAGACCTCGATGCAACGCGCGGCAGAGGCGCAACGGCCCTCTCTCGCAGCCGCGCTGGCCCCCGTGCCCTCCATGACGCGAGAGCAGCAACGCGCCGACAATGGTCAATTGCGGGCCACGCCTCGCCAGGTGGCGGCGGGGCAGGGTGTCACCATCGCAACTGTGCCTACCGTTGCGCCGGTCGCCCCAATGACCCGGGAAGAACAGCGGGCGGATAACGGCCAGTTTCGCCCTCGCGCTTCAACGCCTTTGCCACAGACCGAAATTCCCGGTCCGAATGCAGCGCCCAAGCCGGAAGACAGGCTTGCGGCGGGCATCTACCCTGCCGCGCCGACCGCGGTGCTTCCTGCCGTACCACCCATTGGCGTCGGCGTCGCGTCCCAGCTAGACGTTCTGCCGAGCCTGCCGACCTTGCCTATCTCTCGCCCTGTCGCTAGGTTCCCCACACCGGCCGCCTTGCGACCCGTCAGCGGGTTCCCGTCGCCCATTTCCATGCGTCCCGCCGCTCCGATCCGTAGCCGGCCGATTGTTGGGTTTCCGACGCCGGTCGCGCAACGCCCAGCATCCCAGGCGCCGCTCCGGATTTCGGTGCAGCGATCGAGCAGCCCCGCGCCGCTCACCAGAGAGCAGCAGGTTGCCGCCATTCTCGCGCAATCACGAGGCCCCACCGCCTTCGGCCACGGCGGCTCTATCGACGGCGCCCTGCAACCCACCGGTACGATTTTTGGCCGCTAACCATCGAGGCGATCCATGACTGAGATTTCGGATCTTTCCGATACCGACGCCCTCAACACCGAAGTCTCGGGGGAGACGATTTCCGGTAACACCAACATGACTCGGACGGATGACGTGTTTCATGCCGTCCTCGGCATGCTGTCTCGCTGGAGAAACGCGAGCATCTTCCGATTGCGGGACGATGGCGATAACTCGAAACAGGTCGCATTTGATCTTTCCAATATTTCAGCATCGACCACAAGAACGCTGACGGTTCCTGATGAAGATGGAACGATCGCGCTGACGAGTCAGTTGGGTGCCAACAATTCTCCAGTCAATCTGTCTATCACCGCAACCGTCAATTCCAACGCCCTGACCATCGCTATTAAAGGCTTCGACGGTAACGACCCGAGCGCCGCGAACCCGGTCTATATCCCATTCCGCAGTGTGACGGCTAATAGCGGCGATGTTGAGGTTCTGACGCTTACGGCGGCAACCTCATTTGTTGTCTCGTCAGGGTCAACGCTCGGGACGACAAGCGCCGTTGCGGCCACCCTGACGGTCATCGGGTTCAATGATGGCGGCACGTTCCGGCTCGGCATCATCAATGGCAACGGCCAGATCATTGCGGATGGCATCGCATCGTCCACAGCAGAAGGTGGCGCAGGTGCAGCAGACGCCGCCAACGTATTCTACACCGGCACGGCGGTTACGAGCAAAGCCTATTCGGTTCTCGGCTATCTCACCATTACGGAAGCGACTGCGGGAACTTGGGCAACAGCGCCGACCGTTGTTCAGACGGGTGCGGCTCCGGCCACGGCTTTGGCGACCATGCCGTTCACCAAGGAATATATTAGTGCCGAGCAGGCAATCACATTGGGCGGGTCCCTATCTATTAGCCACGGCCTCGGGGGAACCCCTAAAATAACCCAATATAGCCTCAAGTGTGTTGTTCCAGAGCTTGGTTACTCAGTCGGAGATGAGGTGCAATGTGTGGGAACTCAATTTGAGTACACTCGCGGAGTTGATATCGCGGCTGACGCAACTACAATAAATGTATTGTATAAGGGGGCGGGCGGCACCGTCTTTTCTATAAGGCAAAAGTCGTCAAACACTATGGGGAACATAGATACGGGGAATTGGCGACTGATCGTGAGGGCATGGGCATGAGCCAGATGAAATACTACGTCGACGCCGCTGGGGCCTATCTCGGTGGCTGGGACGCCAATCCACCTGCCGGTGCCATCGAGGTTCCAGCACCTCCGGAAGACGCACGGCAGGTCTGGGGAGGCGAGGCATGGGGGTGGCCGCATCCATCTCTGGAAGAAGCCAAAGCCGCCAAACTGGCTGAGCTAGATGAAATCCGCTGGCAGGTTGAAATTGGCGGCACCGAAATGGCAGGCATCACGATCCGCACCGATCCAAACAGTCAGGCGAAGGTTGCAGCGGCCTATACCATGGCAAGGCTGGACCCGGCCTATGAAGTGCCGACATGGGAGGCACTGCCCGGCCTGTTCGCCCCCCTGTCCAATGCGCAGCTTATCGCCATGGGCGAGGCGGTACGGGACCACGTGCAGGACACGTTCAACCGCAAGGCTGTGCTTCACGCGGCCATTACCGCGCTGGAAAGCGTCGAGGCCGTAGAGGTGTTCGATATAGCGGCTGAGTGGTAGCCGCTTAAACACCCCCACATCACAGGAGGCTGTCATGGCCAAGAACAACTTCACCCACGCGCTGGGCGAGGTGCTTAAGCACGAGGGTGGTTATGTCGACCACCCATCCGATCCGGGCGGTGCCACCAATCTCGGCATCACCATCGGCACGCTGTCCGGCTGGCTCGGGCGCAAGGCCACCAAGGCGGAAGTCAAGGCGCTGACCGTGGCCGGCGTGACCCCGATCTACCGCAAGAACTACTGGGACGTGGTACGCGGCGATGATCTGCCTGCCGGCCTCGACCTGGCGCTGTTCGATTTCGCCGTGAACAGCGGGCCGGGCAGGGCGGCCATGACGCTCCAGACCATCCTCGGCGTGGCTGCGGACGGAAAGATAGGCCCGATCACGCTGGCGGCCATCGCAAAGCACTCCGCCTCTCTGCTCATCAATGAGCTTTGCTCGCATCGGCTGGCGTTTCTCGAACGTCTCTCCACCTGGCCAACCTTCGGTAAGGGCTGGTCTCATCGGGTCGCGTCGGTGCGGGCAGAGGCTCTATCGATGGCCCAATCCCCTCCGCGCGAGGTCGCGCCGCAGGTGCCCGGCGCTCAACCGGGTTCAGCGCCGCCCGAACGGGGCAGGGCACCCACCATTATCATCGCTGCAATCGTCCTGGCCGCTCTCGTAGCGGCTTTTTTCATCACCCAAGTGAGGTTCTGAAATGTTCCAAAATGTCATCATCGGCTGGCTGGCTCGCCGGGCTCTGGAAATCGGCGGCGCCGTCGGCGCACTTCTTACCGCGTGGAACAATCTGCCCCCGGCCACACAGGAGGCCATTCTGTCGGTCCTGGGGCGGAATTGGGAGACGATCACCCTCGGGGCTCTGGCGCCCATTGCCCTGTCGATTTGGGGCTACGTCTGGAGCTTCCTCAGCACCCGCAAGCCTCAGGTGGTGATCGACGGCAAACAGGTGGCCATGCCGCGCATCCCTGACGCCACGCGCACGCTGGTGGAGGAAAGCGCTCGTACCGCCGCGCAGCAGCCCCGCACATTGTGGGAGCGGATGACCGGCAAATAACACCGGGCGGCTCCAGCCGCTCGACCTTCTCTCACGCCAAGGCAATGCCCATGAATGCCCCGCGCATAAAAAACGAAATCACCATCGGCTCGCTGGCTTCTCTGCTCGGGCTGATCATGACAATCCTCGGGTTCGGCATCGCCATTGGTAATGCGCAGACCGACATTGCCGCCCTCAAGGCCGGGCAGGTGCAGTCATCCGCAGATAGCCGAGCGCTGATTCGGCTCCAGGCCGATATGGACTATCTCAAAGGCGCTGTGGATGAGCTGCGCGGGCGAAGGTGATGGCCCCTAATTTGGCCCACGTGGCGGGCTGTTCGGGCGGCATCTTTCATTTTACAGGAGGGCTGAATTCTCATTGTATTCCATGGGCTGCCATGACTGCTTCTTGTAAAACGCGCCTCGGTATGTGGTTGGAGCTGCGCCAGAAGCCGGCGCGGTCCTAGAACTGGGGGACAAAGGGTCGTCGGTTCAAATCCGGCCGCTCCGACCATTCAATCTCAAGACTTTTGGGCTTTTGAGCCTTCGCGGCCTCCGCAAAGGTTTTTTGCGCCAGGCTAGTCCTTGGCCGCTTTCCGGTTTTTTCGTTCCGTTTTTCCAGCATCGCGACCGCCTGAGCCTCCTGCCAGCCAGGGAGGCTTTCATGGTTTGACGGAGGCGGTAACCAGCGCCCTCCCCTCAAGGGGGAACAAAGGCACCGATAGTGCTGCGGATGATGGGTGTCGGCGTCCTTGTCGGGGGTGTTCGGTCATCTCGGCTATCCCGGGTGTCGCCGGGGCCCGGCAGTAGATTCCCCTTGTGTTTCCCCCTGTGCATAGTCCAGCCGATTCCCCCGGCATCAAATGGAAGCCTGCTTTCGAGTTAAAAAAGAATTCTTATAGATCAGGGGCTTGTAGGCGGAATTTAGAAAAGTTCGCTGTCAAGGGTGGTTCTCGATTTTTGTTTTCGTACGGTTCCCGCGTCTACCATCAATACGGAGAACAGATCCTTGAATTTTAATAGGAAGCTTTCGATTGCCGTCCTTGCGTCCGTGGCCATCACCGCTACGGCTTCGGCGTCCTATGCTCAGACTTCGCTTCCGGGCGAGGGAAAGACCGTGCAGTTGGCCCAGCCAACCGGCGATGACACGGGCTGGATCTTGACCGATATCTATGGCCAGCTCCTCGAGGAGCTTGGTTACCAAACGCTCGATACGCTCACGATCGACCTGCCGGTGGCTTTCGCGTCCATGGCGCAGGACGATGTCAGCATCTATCCCTATGGCTGGTTCCCGCTGCACAACACTTATCTCGATGCCGCCCGGGGCAATGTCGAAGTCGTCGGGCACGTCGTCGAGCAGGGCGCATTGCAGGGCTATCTGGTCGATCGCGCTTCGGCCGAGAAGTTGAACATCACCTCGCTCGAGGACTTCAAGCGCGATGAGGTGAAGCAGGCGTTCGATCGTGATGGAGACGGCCGCGCCGATCTGGTCGCCTGCCCGGCAGGGTGGGGATGCGAGCTGACCATCACCTATCAGATGGATGCGTTCGAGCTGCGTGATCATGTCAATGAGATTCGCGCCGGCTATTCCGCCTCGATGGCCGATGCCATCGCCGCCTATCAGAGTGGCGAGCCGATCTTCTTCTACACCTGGACGCCGAACTGGACCGTCAACGAACTGGTGCCCGGCAAGGATGTGGTCTGGATCGAAACTCCGTCCATCGAGTTGCCCGAGGAACAGCGGGAGCTGGCGGATGCCGCCATCGTCGAAGGCGTTGACGGCTGCGTGTCCGATCCCTGCCAGCTCGGCTGGCCGGTCAACGATATCAGCGCCGTCGCCAGCAGCGCATTCCTCGAAGAGAACCCTGCCGTGCGCACGCTGCTCGAGTTGGCCTCGGTCGACATCAATTTCATCTATGCCCAGAATGCGGCCATGCGGGCCGGTGAAAACACCGAGGAAGACCTCCGCCGCCAGGCTGCCGAATATATCGAGGCGAACCGGGAAACGGTGGACGGCTGGATCGAACAGGCCATCGCTTCGGCACAGTAGCGCGGTAGCCCGCCAGGGCCATGCCGTGATCCGGCGGGCGTCATGTCCGCCGGTTTTTTTTCAACGCATTGGCGGGGCGGCCGCCCCTTGTAAAATCACCCCCGGTATGCGATTGCCGCAGCAGCAGAATTCGGGCGATCCTGGAACGGGGGGCAAAGGGTCGCGGTTCGATCCGGCCGCTGCGGCCATTCATCCACGACCCGCCCCCGGCAACGAAAAGCGGGAGCCGACCATGCCGTTGCAGGCGCGCGATCTGGAGCCCGCAATCCCGCTCTGGCCCGGCTTGCGGGGGGGATGCCCCCTTCTGGTCAATCATTCCGAAAACCATACGTTCCGCATCGATGCGCCCGGCGGCGACAGCTTCATGCTGCGCGTGCACCGCCCGGACTATCAGAGCCTTGCCAATATCGAGAGCGAGCTGGCCTGGCTGGCGGCCCTGCAACGGGATACCGACCTGCCCATTCCCGATCCGGTCCCGGGGGAAGATGGCCGGCTGCTGCAATTTTTCTCAACGCCGCGCGGCGAGACCCGCCATGCGGTGCTTTTCCGGTTCATCGCGGGCGCCGAGCCGGTGCCCGACGACGATCTGGTGCCGCTGTTCGGAACTTTGGGGGGATATGCCGCGCGCCTGCACCGGCATGCCATGTCCTGGCGGCGGCCGGCAGGCTTCGTGCGCCAGGCCTGGACGGCACAGTCCATTCTCGATGAAAACGGCCTTTGGGGCGATTGGCGCCTGGCGCCGGGCGTGGATGGCGGCGTAAGGCCGGTGCTCGACCGGCTCGACGGCGAGCTGCGCCGGCGTCTTTCCGCTTACGGCATGGGCAGGGAGCGCTATGGGCTCATTCATGCCGATATGCGGCTGGGAAACCTGCTGGTCGACAAGGGCAGGGTGAGCCTCATCGATTTCGACGATTGCGGCCTGTGCTGGTTCGGCTACGATTTTGCCGCCGCCATTTCCTTTTACGAGACGCGCGCGGACCTGCCGGCGCTCCGGGCCGCCTGGCTCGACGCCTATTGGGCGGAGCGGCCGCTGGCGGAGGAGGACGCCGCCGCCCTTGATTCCATGGTCATGCTGCGCCGCATGGCGCTGCTCGCCTGGATCGGCTCGCATGGCGAAACGGCGCTGGCGCAAAGCCATGCCGCGGGCTTTGCCGAAGGCACGGCGCGACTGGCCGAGCGTTATCTGGGCGGCTCGTTCTGGTAGGCGAGGGCGCCGCGGCGGGACGCCGGCGGGCGCGATGAGGACCGGTGCCGGGCGGTAGCCGTGGCCGGCTTGGCGCCGGGACCGAACCGCGAGACGTTCAGCCCCCATACCAGGCCGAAGGCCAGCCACATATGGCGCCAGTGCTCCCCCTCGTGCAGGGTGGCGCACATGACGATGGCGATGAGCGAGATGAGCAGGGCGATGCTGATCTCGCTCCGTGTCCGCCGGTAGTTCCGCAGCGACACCACGAGGCTCCCCACCGCCAGCGCGATCCAGGCGGTTCCCCCGATCCAGCCGTAATTGACGAAGGAGCTGAGCCAGATGTTGTGGATCGGCTCGGGGAAGACCTTTTCGAGCTGGAGCACGCCGACGCCGATGGGGTCCTGCATGATCATCGGCAGGACCAGCAGATAGCGCCCATAGCGGCCTTCCTCGCCCAGATCGTATGATTTGGCGAAGGTCAGCCGATCCAGCAGCTTTTCGGTGAACTCGCTCGAAACGAGGCTGGCAACGGCGAACAGCACGGCGCCGATCATGACGATACCGCCCACGATCAGCACCAGCCGGCGTGGGTGGCGGCGATTGTGGAAGAAGATATAGGCGAAAAGGGCGAATATCGCGGCGACGACGGCGATGCGCGAGAAGGAAAACAGGATGCCCAGCAGCAGGATCGCCATGGCGCCGAGCAGCAGCACCCGGCTGCCCTGCGAGCGGGAGAGGAAATAGGCGCAGAACACCACGGCCGGGATCAGGAACGAGCCGTACATGTTGGGATCGTCGATGAAGCCCTTGGCACGCCCGTCCCAGGTCAGCAGCTCCGATTGCAGCAGGAAGCCGATGCAGCCCAGTATCGAGGCGATCACGCAGGACAGGATATAGACCTTCATGAAGGTCTCGAACTGCCGCCGGTTCCAGCTCATCGACACGAAGGCGCCGATCATGCCGATCGAGATGGCGAAGGATTTCGCCAGCAGCTCGAAGGTGACGAACGGCTCGGCCAGGTGGGGCAGGGAGGCAAGGAAGAAGGCGACCGCCCACGACCCCAGGAGCAGGATCAGGGCGAGCGCCCGCCGCGTGATCTCCTGCCGGGGCAGCAGCGTCATGTAGAAGAAGGTCAGCAGCATCGACAGGATGTAGAGGAAATCGACGGGCGAGGGCCGCATGAGCGTGTAGTTCATGGCCAGCACGGCCAGCAGGAACACCATGTTGCGCGTCGAGAAGACGGCAAATCTCAGCCCCGCAAGGCTCACCCCCATGGGGGGCCGGTCGCCGTGGATTCCCGTTTCGATGCTCATGGCGCCAGCCCGTGGCCGAGGGTGAAGAGCATGGTTCCCAGCCCTTCGCAGTCCGGGGCGCTGGAGGCAAAATGGGTTTGCGTCTCCTCGGCCCGGCAGCGATAGACCGGCACCGTGCCCGGCTGTTCGGCCGCATAGAGCCAGCCGGCGATGCGCTCCCTTGCATAGCCCAGGGCCGCGCATTCCCCGTCTTCGGCCAGCAGATGATCGGGATTGTCGGGGCGGCCGCCGGAACATTCGGCAAAGCCGATCGCGGCCACGCCCTTGGGCGGGCGTGTCAGCACATAGGCCACCACCGCGTCGCGGCGATAGGCGGTCCGGTCGCCGGTAAGGGGGCCCGTCGCGGTGACATAGGCGTTGCGCGAAGGGTCCGACCAGCGGGTCAGCGCCAGCCCCGCCTGGGCCGCCGGCGGCTCGTCGGCGAGGGTCAGCGACACTTCGCGCAGGACCAGGTAGCGGCTTTCGAAGCCCTTGCCGGCCGGGACGTGGATATAGCCCAGCACGAAGCGCGAGCCGACGGTGTTGCCGCCGCTCTCGGGGTCGAGAATGGTCCCATAGGCGACGAGGTCGGTATCGGCGGGGCGGTCCCATTCGGCCCCGTCGATGGGCAGCAGCGGCTCCCCGAGATCGACGAACGATACCTTGTCCGCCGAGAGCGACAGCCGCACGCCGCCGAACCACGGATCGACGGTGACGGCGGCGACCCAGCCCTCCGGCTCGAAATAGAAGGCGCCGGGGCCGATGAAGCCGATGGCCGTCGCCGCGCCGCCGAGCCCGGGCTCGTTCCAGTTTCCCTCGTGATATTTGTGCCAGTGGGCCGGATCGTCCGCCGGGGCCCGCACCACGATGGTCTGCCAGTCGGTGTTCCTCAGGCAATAGGCGTAGAAATAGCCGTCATGGCCATCGACCATGGTGCAGTCGCCCTCGCCATTGATCCGGCCCGCCTGCGGCGCCTCGGTCCCGGTGATCACCGTCCCCAGATCGGTCCAGCCGAGCCCGTCATCGGAGGAGACGGCGACGGCCATGGATTTGTCGGTCCGTCCCCCGGCATAGTCGCAATTGGCCTCCTGATGCACCATGCCGACGACCCGGCCGTCCTGCCGCGCCGCCGAGGTCAGCCAGCGCCCGCAATCGGCGGCACTGCCGGGCGGCCCGGCATCGAGCACCTGCCGGCGCGGGCCGGCCATGTCCCACAAAGTGCGCCCCTCGATGGCATAGGTGGCGCCGTTGGCGCTGAAACCGCGAAACGTGCCATCGGCGAGCCGCAGGGCGGTGAAGGGCGCGTCCAGCTCGTCCGGAAACGGTCCGCGGACCACGGCTGGCGGCCCCACCCGGACCGCGATGCAGTCCACGCAGATCGCCCCGCTGCCGCCCGGCTCCGCCGCTCCGCCCGGAACGGCGAGGGCGAGGGCGGCGAGGCCGGCAAACATTGGCAAGAAACTTTTCATCGCGCGATCAATACGCATTTTCCGTGTTGAACAGCCGGATGGGCGTCATGACCAGGATGTAGAGGTCGAGCAGTATCGACCAGTTCTCGATATAATAGAGGTCGTGGTCGACCCTTTGCATGATCTTGTCGATGGTGTCGGTCTCGCCGCGCCAGCCGTTGATCTGCGCCCAGCCGGTGATGCCGGGCTTGACGCGGTGGCGGGCGAAATAGCCCTCCACGGCCTCGTAATAGAGCAAATTGTCGGCCTTGGCCTGCAGGGCATGCGGGCGCGGCCCCACGATGGACAGCTCGCCCTTGAGCACGTTGAACAATTGCGGCAATTCGTCGATCGAGGTGCGGCGGATGAACTTGCCGACGCGGGTGACGCGCGGGTCGTCCTTGGTCACCAGCCGGCTGGCCGTCGCGTCCGCCATGTCGGTGCGCATGGAGCGGAACTTATAGATGCGGATCAGCTCGTTGTTGAAGCCGTGCCGGTTCTGCACGAACAGCACCGGCCCCCGGCTTTCGAGCTTGATGGCGATGGCCGTCGCCAGCATGACCGGCGAGAGCAGCACGATGGCGATCAGTGCCACGATCTTGTCGAACACCCATTTGAACACGAGGTTCCAGTCCGAGATGGGCCGGTCCGCCATGTCGAGCACGGGCAGGGCGCCGACATAGGAATAGGCCTTGTCGGTGAATTTGAGCTTGCTCATATGTGCCGAGAGGCGAATGTCGACCGGCAGCACCCAGAGCTGGGTCAGCATGTCGAGCACGCGCTTTTCGGCCGAGAGGGGCATCGAGACGATGACCAGGTCGACCGGGGTGCGCCGGGCGAACTCGATGAGGTCGGCGACCTTGCCCAGCTTGCGATAGCCGCTCACCAGCTCGGGGGAGCGCTCGTCCACCCGGTCGTCGAACAGGCCCAGCAGGTTGATGTCCTTGTCGGCGCCGGCCTTGATCTGATCGATGAGCAGGGCGGCGTCGCTGCCCCCGCCGACGATGACGGCGCGGCGCTTCAGCCGGCCCTGTTCGGTCCAGCGCAGCACCAGGGCGCGCAGCGCCAGGCGGTAGAGCACCAGCGCCGCCCCGCCCGAGACGAACCAGCCCAGCAGCCAGACGCGCGAGACCATGTCGCCGGCCTTGAAAAAGAAGAGGCCGGCGGTGAGCGTCACCACCACCAGCGCCCAGGCGCCGGCGACCCGGCCGATCTGGGCGCCCAGCGTTCGGTAGGACGAAATGCGGTGCGTGCGGGCGGCGTTGAACAGGATATTGGCCAGCAGCGTCGCGGCGGCGATGACGGGGACGTAGAACGTCTCCTGTCCCGGGCCGACATAGGCCGCATGGATGCCGTAGCCCAGCGCCGCCAGCAGCAGCGCCTCCACGATCTGCGCGACGCCGCTGATGACCGGTCCCGACAGCGTGCGGTCCACCGGACGGCGAATGATTTCCTCGGCCTGGGGGGACAGTTCGCCGGGCATGCTGGCCCGCGCGGCGTGTCCCTCGATGGCTTTTTGGGGATCGACACGAAACATGATGGCGCCACCGGAACTCGTTATTTGCGCCGGTATAGCGCCAGAGGCGTTTAAGTTAGGTGAAGTCAGGCCGAAGGATTGGCGGCATCGGCCTGATAGAGCGCCTCGATGGCGTCGGTCATCGCCGCGACGGAAAATCCGGTCCTGACATGGGCGAGGCGCTGCCGCATGGCCGCATCGGCGGCCTGCGGATCGGCGAGGAATCCCCGCATGGCCCCCGCAAGGGCGGCGGCATCGCCGGCGGGCACCAGTTCGGCGGCGGTCGGCCCGAAGATTTCGGGAATGCCGCCCACTTTCGTGGCGATGAGCGGCAATCGCGCGGCGGCGGCCTCCAGCACCACATAGGGCAGGGATTCGGCCAGCGACGGCACCACGGCGCAGCGGCCCATGGGAAAGACCGTGCGCGCCGGCTGCGAGCCGACGAGCCGCACCCGTCCGTCAAGGCCCAGCTCGACGATCCGGCTTTCGAGCCGCGCCCGCTCCGGCCCTTCGCCGGCCATGACCAGGCTTGCCGGCCTGCCGCCGGGCCCGGTCGTCAGCGCCAGCGCCTCGACCAGCGGAAAGATGCCCTTGAGGTCGCGCAATTCGCCCACGAAAACGAAGTCGGCGGCCTCCTCCTGCGGCGGCACCGGCTCGAATTCCTCATCATTGAGGCCGTTATGCACGATGCTGGTGGGGCAGGCGGGGGCGCCGATCAGCGCTTCATAGGTTTGCCGTGCATAGGCGCTTTCGAAGATGATCGCCGCGGTCCGGCGCATCAGCGCCTTTTCGATGCGATGAAACACCCGTCCCGAGGCGGAGGCGGCCGGATAATGCAGCACGCCGCCATGGGGCGTATAGAAAATGCGGGTCCGGCGGGGGATGAAGGGGGCGAGGCGGGCGTAAAAGCCGCCCTTGGCGCCGTGGCCGTGCAGGATGTCGATATCGAGGCGCCGTGCCAGCCTTCCCACCGAAAAGGGCGTCACCAGGTCGCCGGGGCCGAACAGGCGTGGCATGGGGCGGCGGTGGATGCCCAGGGCTGCATGCGGCTCCAGCGCGGCCAGCAGCGTTTCGGTCTGCGCATCGTTGGCCAGCGTATCGACCACGATACCCAGTTCGTGGCCGCGCCGCTCCAGCGCGCGGGTCAGGTCGGCGACGTGGCGGAACAGCCCGCCCACCGGCGCCCGCAGCACCTGGAGGATGCGCAGCTTCCGCCCAGTCATGGCTTAGAACCACCGTTCCTGGATGACGACGGTATCGCCCGGATGGATGAGGAAATCGAGATCGACCGTGCCCTTGACCATCTCGTTGCCCTGCCGGCGATAGACGATGGCCCGGCCGCGGTCGGCCGTATCGGTGAAGCCGCCAGCCGTGCTGATCGCGGCGCGCACGCTCATGCCGTAGGCATAAGGGAACTGCCCGGCGGTGCGAACCTCGCCCTGGATGAAGAAGGGGCGGTACTGGTCGATTTCCACCGCCACGTCGGGATTGCGCATATAGCCGTTGGCGAGGGCGGTGGCGAGGCGGCCGGCCGCCTGTTCGGTGGTGCCGCCGCGCACCTTGACGGACCCGACCAGCGGGAAGGCGATGGCGCCGTTGTCGTCGATCTTGTAGCTCCTGCTCAACTCGGCGTCGCCATAGACGGTGACGCGCACCACGTCGCCGGTGTCGAGCTGATAGGGGCCGTTGGTCTCGACCAGATAGACGCTCGGGCGCGTGGTGGCGCAGCCGGCCAGGCTCAGCGACAGGGCGATAACGAAAACGGACAGCCAGCGCATGAGAATCCCGTGCGTTCAAACTGGCCGCATGCTCGCCCCTCATGGTTAAGTTTTCCTTATGACGCATGATCATAGAGGCAAATTGCAAAGCGGATTCGCCGAGTTAACCGAATATTGACCACGTATCGGGCTAGGTCGTTTCCACTCATGAGGGAACGTCGATGGCCTACGACCTGCCGGTAACGGAAGATGAACGGATCGATGTCGCGGCCTTGCTGTCGGCGGTGGTCCGCCGCCTGCCGCGCATCCTGCTGGTGACGCTGGGCCTGCTCGTCGCCACCTTCGTGGTGCTGATGTTCCAGCCGCGCCTTTACGAATCCTATGCCTCCCTGCTGGTCGAGCCGCGCTCCAGTCCCTATGTGCGCGCTTCCAACGAGCAGGCGCCGACGATTTCGGGCGGTGAGGTCGGCGTTGTCTCCAGCCAGATCGAGCTGCTCAAGTCGCGCGACACCCTGCTCGAGGTCATCGACCGGCTCGACCTGCGCTCGGTGTCGGAGTTCAACGGCAGCGCCGGCGGCGCCTCGCCATTGGGAATGGTGACGCAGTTCATCGGCCGCCGCGCCACGACGCCCAACAGCATAGACGAGACGGTGCTGCGCACCCTCAACGATCAGCTCTCGGTGGTGCAGGAGCGCGACTCGCGCATCATCTCGGTGCAGATGCTGTCCACCGATCCGCAACTGGCCGCCGATATCGCCAACGCCATCGCCAACGCTCATGTCGCGCGCCGGGCGCAGCTCTCGCTGTCCGACACCGCCGATGCCTCGGGCTGGCTGCGCGAGGAGATCGACCGCCTCCGGGTTTCGGTGCAGCAGGCCGAATCCGCCGTCGCCGATTTCAAGGTCGCCAACGACCTCTTCATCGGGCAGGGCAATACCGGTCTGCTCGACCAGCAATTGTCCACCGTCGCCGCCCAGATCACCGCCGCGCAGGAGCGCCGGAGCGCGGCCCTGTCCCGCGCCTCGCTGATCCGTGGCCTCATCGAGCGCAACCAGCCCATCGAAGGGGTGGCGGATGTGCGCGAATCCGTGGTCATCCAGCGGTTGAGCGAAGAAAAGGCGCGCCTCCAGGGCGAGCGGGCGCAGCGCTCGGCCACGCTCCTGGCCAACCATCCCAGCATTCGCGCGCTCAATGCGCAGATCGCCGAGCTCGACAGCCAGATCGGCGTCGAGGGCAATCGCGTCGCCGCGGCGCTGGAGGCGGAAGCGCAGATCGAGGCCGATCTCGAAGCCTCCTTGCAGGCCGAGCTGGCGCGCGCCAAGACCAGCGCCTCCACCGCGACCCGCGACACCGTGACTCTCGACGGGCTGGAGCGCGAGGCCAAGGCGCAACGCGATCTGCTGGAGGCCTATCTGCTGCGCTATAACGAAGCCTCCTCCCGGGTCGACAGCTCTTCGGCGCTGCCCGATGTGCGGGTGGTCTCCATCGCGGCGCCCTCGGTGACGCCGGCCTCGCCCAAGACGGCGCTGGTCATGGTGGCCGTGGCCATGATGTCGCTGGCCGTGCAACTGGGCGGCGTGGCCTTCGGCGAGCTCATGTCGGGCCGGGTGCTCGTGCGCACCCGTTCGCCCCGGCCCCAGGACGAGCTCGACGCGGCACCCTTCGACGAGGCGGAGCTGGAGCCGGAGCAGCGCTGGGAGGAGGAGGCGCCGGCCGAGCCGGTCACCGAATCCGAACCGCTGCCGGACCTGCCGGCGGATGAACCCGATGCATTTTTCCCCGAGCCGGCCGAGGATTTCGTGCCGGTGGCCGGCGAGCCGGAGGAGCCGGCGGAGCCTGAAGCGGTGGCGGAGCAGTCCGGAGAGGTGGCGGAGCCCGTCCGCCGCACCGGCTTCCTGCGCTATTCCGATCTGGTGGCCGATCTGGTCCTGGGGCGCACCCACCTGCTGCTGCTCGCCGATCACGGTCCCGACGGGCCGGCCATCGCCATGGCGGAAAGCCTGGTGGGCGATGCCTTGTCCAAGGGGCTCAGCGTCGCGCTGATCGACGCCGGCAGCGGCATTCGCGGCGGCAGCCCGGGCCTCACCGATCTCAGCGCCGGCACGGCGGGCTTCGGCGACGTGGTGCAGAAATCGGCCGATCACAGCTTTGCCGAGGTGAGCTGGGGGCAGGGCGCGGCCATCGATGGCGCCTCCAGCCGTCCGCTGACGCTGGTGGAGGCGCTGGGCGACATTTACGAAGTCGTCGTCGTCATGACCGGCCGGCTCGGCCGCGGCTCCATGCTCGCCCCCTTTTCGGAGCTGGGCGGGCGGGTCGTGCTGATCGCCGGCGAGGACGAGGACGCCGAAGCGCTCGAGGACATCCGCCGGCAGCTCGAAGGGTCCGGCCTGTCCCGCGTCGAGATCGCCGCCCTGGCCGAGCCGGTCGCAGCCTGAGGCGCGGGCCATGTCCCTCAAATATGCCGCGATCCGCGCCGGTTTCGAGGCCTTGTGGCTCACCGGCATGCCGCGTCTTTTCCGCATGCTGTCGCGCTCGCGCGGGGTGATCTTCACCCTGCATCGCGTGCTTCCCGAGCCGCCGGCGGATTTCTCGCCCAATGCCATCCTGCAGGTGCAGCCCGATTTCCTCGATTACTGCCTGGGGCGCATCCGCGATCTGGGAATCGATATCGTCAGCCTCGACGAGGCGATGGCGCGGCTTGCCGCCCCGGAGAAAGGCCGGCCTTTCGTCGTCCTCACCTTCGACGACGCCTATCGCGACAATCTGCACCACGCCCTGCCCATCCTGCGCCGGCACGAGGCGCCGTTCACCCTCTACGTGCCCACCGCTTTCGTCGATGGGACCGGGCAGCTCTGGTGGCAGGCCATCGAGGACGTCATCGCCGGGCAGGAGGCCATCGCCTTCGCCGGTGACGGCGGAGCCGAGCATATGGACACCTCCACCACTGCCCGGAAGCGGGAAGCCTTCGAACGCCTCTATTGGCGCATGCGCAAGCAGCCCGAGCCCGAGCGGCTAGCGCTCTTGGCCGATTTCGCCGCAGCCCATGGCTACGATCTCGAACGGCAATGCCGCGAGCTGATCATGGACTGGCGCGAATTGCGGCTTTTCGCCGACGAGCCGCTCTGCACCATCGGCGCCCATACGGTACACCACTACGAACTGGCCAAGCTTGCCGCCGACGCGGCCCGCGAGGAGATGCTCCGGTCCGCCGAGATCATCGAGGTGCAACTGGGCATGCGCCCCCGGCATTTTTCCTATCCGCTGGGCGGCCCGCTCTCCTGCGGCCCGCGCGAATTCGCCCTGGCGGCGGAACTGGGTTTCGACACCGCCGTCACCACCCGGCCCGGCGGCCTCTATCCGCACCACCTCCGGATCCCCACCGCGCTGCCCCGCGTCTCCCTCAACGGAAATTTCCAGCGCCGCCGCTATGTCGACGTCTTCGCCAGCGGCGGCCTGTTCACCCAGATCGGAAGGGTGATGGGCTCGTGAGGCTCCGCTACCCCCGGTCCGGGCGCGCCATCCAGGCGATGATCGCCATGGCGGGCAGCAGCCAGCCCATGCCGGCGACGATGAAAAAGCCGATCAGCACCAGTCCCGGCAGCCCCTCGGGCAGGGCGAGATAGACCCAGGTGGCCAATGCCGACCAGAGACCGATCGAGCCCACCAGCAGGAAGGCTCCGAGCAATTTGCGGCTGCGCTGGTTCATGTGCGGCATCAGGACGGTTGCGATAGGGACGAGGGGCGATTACCACTCCGGCAGGATTATCGATACCGGAATATTGCCGTGACCTCCATGCAAGATGCCGCACCGGGCCGGGTGAGCTTCGCCAGCGACCCGCTGCGTCCCGTTCGCGTCTGGCTCTATGCGCTCGCTGCCTTCGTCCTGCTTATCGTGGTGGTGGGGGGCATGACGCGGCTCACCGAGTCCGGCCTGTCGATCACTAGTTGGAAGCCGATTTCCGGCACCATACCGCCGCTCAGCGAGGCCGAATGGCTGGCCGAGTTCGAAGCCTACAAGCAGATCCCCCAATACACCTATGTGCATTCCTGGATGGATCTGGACGATTTCAAGTACATCTTCTTCTGGGAGTGGTTCCACCGCCTGCTGGCGCGGGCCCTGGGGCTGGTGTTCCTGGTGCCCTTCGCGGTGTTCCTGTTCCAAAAGCGCCTGTCGCGCGATCTGGCCTGGCCGCTGTTCGGGCTGTTCCTGCTGGGGGGATTCCAGGGGGCGCTGGGCTGGTGGATGGTGACCTCCGGCCTGTCCGAGCTGACCTCGGTGTCGCAATACCGGCTCGCGGCGCATCTGACGGCGGCCTCGCTGCTGTTCGTGGCGCTGGTCTATGTCGCGCGCTCGCTTTCCCCTGGTCGTGCCCTGGGGCGGGTCGGCGCCTTCCATCTGGGGTCCGGCTGGCTGCTGCTGGCGCTGGTGGCCCTGCAGATCGCGGCGGGCGGGTTCGTCGCCGGGCTCGATGCCGGTATGGGCTACAATACCTGGCCGCTCATGGACGGGGCCATCATTCCCAAGGGCATGCTGGTCATGGAGCCGGCCTGGCGCAATCTGTTCGAAAACGCGCTGACGGTGCAGTTCATCCATCGCGCCATCGCCTATGTCATCGTCGCCTATGCCGCCTGGCTGATCTGGGCCCGCGGCCGGGATGGCGGCTTTGCCGGGGTGCATGGCTGGCTGCCGCGCATCGGCTTCATCGTGCTGCTGCAGGTGGGGTTGGGCATCGCCACGCTCCTGGCCGGCGTTCCCATGGGGCTGGCCGTGGGCCATCAGGCGCTGGCGGTCATGCTGGCGGGACTGGTCGCGGCTTATATGGCCGATATGCGGCGGGTGCGGTAATATGATACCGTATTTCTAACCCATTGTATTTCAACGGTATTTTATACCCTCTTGACGATACGATGAATCTTCCATAGAGACCCGCCCGAACTGGCCGGCCTGTGCAAGGGCCTGCCGCCTGAATCTTAGGGAATTCGATTATGAGCACGTACTCGGCAAAACCGAGCGAGATCGAAAAGCAGTGGGTGATCATCGACGCCGAAGGGCTGGTGGTGGGTCGCTTGGCCTCGATTATCGCCTCGCGCCTGCGCGGCAAGCACAAGCCGACCTTCACCCCGCATATGGACATGGGTGACAACATCATCGTCATCAATGCCGACAAGGTGAGGCTGACCGGCCGCAAGCTCGACCAGCACCGCTTCTACTGGCACACCGGCTATGCCGGCGGCATCAAGGACCGCACCGCGCGCGAGCTGCTGGAAGGCCGCTTTCCGACCCGCGTTCTCGAAAACGCCGTGCGCCGCATGATGCCGGGCGGCCCGCTGACCCGCGCCCAGCTCCGCAACCTGCGCGTCTATGCCGGTGCCGAGCATCCCCACGAAGCGCAGAGCCCCGTCAAGCTCGATGTCGCTGCGATGAACACCAAGAACTTCCGGGTGAAGTAACATGGCCGAAACCATCAACTCTCTCGAAGACCTGGGCACGTCGGCCGCCGTTCCGGCCGCCAACACCGCTCCGGTCCATGTCCAGAAGCTGGACAGCCTCGGCCGCGCCTATGCCACCGGCAAGCGCAAGAACGCCGTGGCCCGCGTCTGGATCAAGCCGGGCAAGGGCAAGGTCACCGTCAACGGCCGCGAATTCGAAACCTATTTCGCCCGTCCGGTGCTCCAGCTCATCGTCAAGCAGCCGATCGTCGCCACCGACCGCCTCGATCAGTACGACGTCAACATCACCGTTGCCGGCGGCGGTCTTTCCGGCCAGGCCGGTGCCGTCCGTCACGGCCTTTCCAAGGCCCTGAACTATTTCGAGCCGGAGCTGCGCCCCATCCTCAAGAAGGGCGGTTTCCTCACCCGCGACAGCCGCGTCGTCGAGCGCAAGAAGTACGGCCGGGCCAAGGCTCGCCGCTCCTTCCAGTTCTCCAAGCGCTGATCCGTATCGGACGCAATTTTGCGAAGGGGCCGGGAAACCGGCCCCTTTTGCGTTTGCCGGTGAAGTGTCCCCATATGGACGGCGCTCATTGAAGGCCAGCCATGCCCAGCCTCGTCACCCGCTTCCATCTGTTGCTGTTCGGCGTCACCCTGGCCATTGCCGGCGTGGCCCTCATCCATATCCCGCCCGGTTTTGTCTTTCCGGCCCATTGGCAGGGGTCCGCGCCCGACTGGCTGTGGCCGCGCGACACGGCGCTCGCCGTGCCGCCGCTCCTGCAACTCACCCTCATGGCGGTTTTCTTTTTCCTTGGGCTGGCCCTGACGTCCGGCCATCTCGCCCGGACCCGTCATATCCTCGAGCCGGCGCTGACCCTGCTGCTCTCGGTCGGGGCGGCATGCCAGCTCGGCCTGCTGCTCATCGGCATCGGCTCGGATTTCGACATGTTCCGCATCGCCGGCGCCGGGCTGGCGCTGGTGCTGCTGGTGGTCGGCGTCGTGGTTTTCGAGGCGGAGCGGCACAGCTATGGCGGTTTGCGCATGCCCTGGCCGATCCCTTCCGACCGTGCCTGGCTGTGGGTGCACCGTATTTCGGGAAGCGCGGCGGTGGCGGCATCGGTCGGGCTGGGCTGGCTCGCCTGGACCGATCCGGGGCCGGGCGTACTGGTATTGGCCATGGCCGGAGTGCTGGCCGGCCTGCCGCTGCTGGCGGGTGTGGCGACGCTTGCCACCCGCTGGCTCTGAACGGCGCGGTCGACGCTGCCCTCCCGCTCTGGCAATGTCATTGGATCGCCCTATTTAACGTGATACATAAATGCGGATCGTATGGGACGAGCGAAAGCGGATCGCCAATATCGCCAAGCACGGCATGGACTTTGCGGATCTGACGCCGGAGTTCTTCGAAAGCGCCGTCACCGGCCCCACCCGGCTTGGACGATCAATTGCCATCGGCTGGCATGTGGGCATCGGCACCGTGGTGATCCATGCCCGCTACGGACGAGAGGCCATATCGATCATTTCCATGCGGCCGGCCAATAGCCGCGAAAGGGCAGTGCTGTGGTGAAAAAATTTGAGGAAGGACAGGGCTATAGCAAGGAGGACTGGGATGCGGTCGACTCGCCGGAACTGACGGACGAGCAGATCGCCGAAATGCGCCCCTTTGCCGAAGTCTTCCCTGATCTGGCCGAGAGCATTCGCCGCTCCCGTGGTCTGCCGAAGGTCGCGGCGCCCAAGCAGCAGATTTCCTTGCGGCTCGATCCGGAGGTCATCGAAAAGTTCAAGGCGACGGGAAAGGGTTGGCAAGCGCGCATCAATGATGTCTTGAAGGCAGCCAAACTCGATTGAGGGATTCTCGACCGTGAGCGACATCACCCTTTCCCAGGCCATCGACGCCATCTATGCCTCGATCCGCAACGACAATGAGGATCTGGACACCCATATTGCCGCCCTCAAGGCGGCCATGGCGCGCGAGGGCGCCAGGGAGGCGGTGTTCGAGACCGCCCGGCTGGCCCAGCCCAATCGCCAGGGCCGCAAGCTGATGCAGGCCTATTTCAAGAAGAAAGGCGTGGCGATCAGCTTCAGCGGCGGGGCCGCCTGAATCGGGCAGCGGCGTCTTGCCGCCCCGGGCGGTCACGAGGCCTATTGAAGCCTGCCTCATTGCCGCCTATCTGTGCCTTTACCGCCCGTTAAGGCGGTGTCGTCTGCAATCGGCGAGTCGCGCCGATTCGATCTTCCGGCCCGCCTGACTGTCCTTGCGAATGCGATCTTTGCTGGCGGGGGCGCGGTCCAACCAACCAAGCTCTGTGCCCGAGCCGCGACGCGGGGGCAGGGTCAAGGGGCAAAATATGCGGGATCCGCACGATCTTTACATGAATACGCTCGTTCCCATGGTGGTCGAGCAGTCGAACAGGGGCGAACGCGCCTTCGACATCTATTCGCGCCTGTTGCGCGAGCGCATCATCTTCGTGACCGGCGTGGTCGAGGACAATATGGCCTCGCTCATCGTGGCGCAGCTGCTGTTTCTCGAATCGGAGAACCCGAAGAAGGAAATCGCCATGTACATCAACTCGCCCGGCGGCGTGGTGACGGCTGGCCTTTCCATCTACGACACCATGCAGTTCATCCGCCCGTCGGTGGCCACCATGGTGATGGGCCAGGCCGCGTCCATGGGCTCGCTGCTCCTGGCGGCGGGCGAGAAGGGTATGCGCACCTCGCTGCCCAATTCGCGCATCATGGTCCACCAGCCCTCCGGCGGCTTCCAGGGTCAGGTCACCGATATCCTGATCCATGCCAAGGAGGTCGAGGGCCTGAAGCGCCGCCTCAACCAGATCTACGAGAAGCATACCGGCCGCAGCTACGAGGAGATCGAGAACGCTCTCGAGCGCGACCGCTTCCTGTCGCCCGACGAGGCCAAGGCGTTCGGCCTCATCGACACCATCTTCGAAAAGCGCATCGTGCCCGAGACGACCGGCTGACTTGGGACGCGTTAAGCACATCGAAGCTGCGCCGTGGACTGTGATCCCGGTGCGATTGCACCCAGCCGGAACGGCCTTTAAGGTCGTTTCGGCTTAGACTTTCTTTATGCCTTGGGCGTTACGGTAATCGTTAACGCTTGGAAATGGGGGCCACGGCCCCCGGGAGTGACTGGATGTCCAAAGAGACGACGAACGGCGAAGCCTCCAAGAACACGCTCTATTGCTCGTTCTGCGGCAAGTCTCAGCACGAAGTGCGCAAGCTGATCGCCGGACCGACCGTATTCATCTGCGATGAATGCGTGGAATTGTGCATGGACATCATCCGCGAAGAGAGCAAGACCTCCATGGTCAAGTCCTCCGAGGGCGTGCCCACCCCGGCAGAAATCTGCAAGGTGCTGGACGACTACGTCATCGGCCAGGATCGCGCCAAGCGCGTGCTCTCCGTGGCCGTGCACAATCATTATAAGCGCCTGCACCACGCCGCCAAGAATCAGGACGTTGAGCTGTCCAAGTCCAATATCCTGCTGATCGGCCCCACCGGTTCGGGCAAGACGCTGCTGGCCCAGACCATGGCCCGCATCCTCGACGTGCCCTTCACCATGGCCGACGCCACCACGCTGACCGAGGCCGGCTATGTCGGCGAGGATGTGGAGAACATCATCCTCAAGCTGCTCCAGGCCGCCGATTACAATGTCGAGAAGGCCCAGCGCGGCATCGTCTATATCGACGAAGTGGACAAGATTTCCCGCAAGTCGGACAATCCGTCCATAACCCGCGATGTATCGGGCGAGGGCGTGCAGCAGGCCCTGCTCAAGATCATGGAGGGCACCGTCGCTTCGGTGCCGCCGCAGGGCGGGCGCAAGCATCCGCAGCAGGAATTCCTGCAGGTCGACACCACCAATATCCTGTTCATCTGCGGCGGCGCCTTTGCCGGTCTGGAAAAGATCATCTCGGCGCGCGGCGAGGGTTCGGGCATCGGCTTTTCGGCCACGGTCAAGGACCCGAACGACCGCCGCGTTGGCCAGGTTCTGGCCGATGTGGAGCCCGAGGATCTGGTGCGGTTCGGGCTCATCCCCGAATTCATCGGCCGCCTGCCGGTGCTGGCGACGCTGGAAGACCTCGACGTCCCGGCGCTGATCGAGATCCTCACCGCCCCCAAGAACGCCCTGGTGCGCCAGTACCAGCGCCTGTTCCAGATGGAGGAGGTGGAGCTGACCTTCCACGAGGACGCTCTCAAGGCCATCGCCGAGAAGGCCATCGAGCGCAAGACCGGCGCCCGCGGCCTGCGCTCGATCATGGAGGCGATCCTGCTCGATACCATGTACGACCTGCCCTCGCTCGAGGGGGTCGAGGAAGTGGTGATTTCGGAAGACGTGGTGCGCGGCAAGGATGTGCGCCCGCTCTACATCTATTCCGAGCGCCAGAAGGAAGAGGCTCCGGCCACCGCCTGAGCCGGCTCCCTCGCAGGGCATTCAAACGCCGGGCCGTCGCGCCCGGCGTTTCGCCGCCGGGGCAGGGCGGGTCAGACGATGCCGTATTGCTTGAGCAATTGCTGCTCGTCGCCGCTGACCCAGCCGAAGACCTTCGGTTCCGCGTCCTGCATCCGCACCAGATAGTGCACCTCGAAGTCGATGCTTATGTCCGCCTCGTCCTGGCGGGCGTAAACCGCCGTCCAGCCCACATGCGCGATGCAATGCAGCGCGTCGATGGGGGACAGGCGGAGTTCGCGGATCGACATGCGCCGCGTCCCGATCGTGCGGTAATGGGCATAGCCCTGTTCCATGACCTGGCGGAATTCGGCGTCGTTCCGGCCGGCCCTGACGCCCATGGGCGCGGAGGCGATGAATTCGGCGGCATAGAGCGAGGCGATCTCGTCCATGTCGATGGTGCCGGCCAGCGCGCGGTTGAAGCCGCTCTCATAGCGCTCGAAGAGTTTCCGTACTGCCTCGTCCATGTTTCCTCCTGCGTTCCACATCCGCCCTGCGGCCAGGTTACACCCGTGTTTCCGGCTTATGCGCATATCTCCTGTGCGTAGTAAGGGTAACGGTCACAAAACCGCTAAGGTTGACTTGCGGCAGGGGCAGTCCACCCTATTTATTAACCTGAATCGCCCAGCCTTTTTCGCCTGGGCAGTCGCAATCGGGCGCGCACCCTCCTCCTACCCGGCGCGCCCCGGAAAGGAAAAGTGATGTCGGACGTCAATCCCACCGGCGAAACGAGCCGGGACCGGGTGTACCCGGTCCTCCCCCTGCGCGACATCGTCGTCTTCCCCGGCATGATCGTGCCGCTCTTCGTCGGCCGCGAGAAGTCGGTCAAGGCGCTCGAAGAAGTCATGCGCGACGACAAGCACATTCTCGTCGTGACGCAGAAGAACGCGCAGGACGACGATCCCGCCCCGGACCAGATCTACCCGGCCGGCACCATCGCCACCGTGCTGCAGCTCCTCAAGCTCCCCGACGGCACGGTCAAGGTGCTGGTGGAAGGGCTTCATCGCGCCACCATCGACCGCTACCTGCAGACCGAGGACTATTTCGAGGCCGAGGCCTCGATCCTGTCCGAGCCTGAGGAAGACGCGACCGAGATCGAGGCGCTGGCCCGTTCGGCCCAGTCCGAGTTCGAGAACTACGTCAAGCTCAACAAGAAGATCTCCGCCGAGGTCGTCGCGGCCGTCGGGCAGATCGAGGAGCCGAGCAAGCTGGCCGACACCATCGCCAGCCATCTGGTCGTGCGCATTCCCGAGAAGGAAGACCTGCTGGTGACCGTGTCGGTCATCGAGCGGCTGCAAAAGGTCATCGGCCTCATGGAAGGCGAGATCGGCGTGTTGCAGGTGGAAAAGCGCATCCGCTCCCGCGTCAAGCGGCAGATGGAAAAGACCCAGCGCGAATATTACCTCAACGAGCAGATGAAGGCGATCCAGCGCGAGCTGGGCGACGGCGAGGACGGCGCCAACGAGATCGCCGAGCTCGAGGAGCGCGTCGCCAAGACCAAGCTCTCCAAGGAAGCGCGCGCCAAGGCCGAAGGCGAGATCAAGAAGCTCAAGTCGATGAGCCCGATGTCGGCCGAGGCCACGGTGGTGCGCAACTATCTGGACACGCTGCTGGGCCTGCCCTGGGGCCGGAAGAGCAAGGTCAAGCGCGACCTGGCGCTGGCCGAGAAGGTTCTGGACGCCGATCACTACGGCCTCGAGAAGGTCAAGGAGCGGATCCTGGAATATCTGGCGGTGCAGGCGCGGACCGGCTCGCTCAAGGGGCCGATCCTGTGCCTCGTGGGGCCTCCGGGCGTCGGCAAGACCTCGCTGGGCAAGTCCATCGCCAAGGCGACGGGCCGCGAATTCGTGCGCATGGCGCTGGGCGGCGTTCGGGACGAAGCCGAGATCCGCGGCCACCGCCGCACCTATATCGGCTCCATGCCCGGCAAGATCATCCAGTCGCTGCGGAAAGTGGGCAAGAACAACCCGCTCTTCCTGCTCGACGAGATCGACAAGATGGGTCAGGATTTCCGCGGCGATCCGTCCTCGGCGCTGCTGGAAGTGCTCGATCCGGAGCAGAACAACACGTTCAACGACCACTATCTGGAGGTCGATTTCGACCTCTCAGACGTGATGTTCGTCACCACTTCGAACACGCTCAACATCCCCGGACCGCTGATGGACCGGATGGAGATCATCCGCCTTTCGGGTTACACCGAAGAGGAGAAGCACGCCATCGCCACGCAGCACCTCATGCCCGAGGCGGCCCGCGAGAACGGCCTTGCCCATGGCGAGTTCGTGCTCTCGGACGAGATGCTGATGAAGGTCATCCGCGGCTATACCCGCGAGGCCGGCGTGCGCAATCTCAAGCGCGAGATCTCCAAGCTGATGCGCAAGGCGGTGACCGACATCGTGCGCACCAAGGTCAAGTCGATCGAGATCGACGACGAGCGCCTGGCCGCCTATCTCGGCCCCGCCATCTTCAAGCATGGCGAGATCGAGGCCGAGGCGCAGATCGGGCTCGTCACCGGGCTCGCCTGGACGTCGGTGGGCGGCGAGCTGCTCACCATCGAGGGCGTGATGACGCCGGGCAAGGGCCGCATGTCGGTCACCGGCAACATCAAGGAAGTGATGAAGGAGTCGCTGACGGCCGCTTCGGCCTATGTGAAGTCGCGCTGCATCGACTACGGCATCAAGCCGCCCATGTTCGACACGCGGGACATTCACGTCCACCTGCCCGAAGGCGCCACTCCCAAGGACGGGCCTTCGGCCGGTATCGGCCTCGCCACCGCCATCGTGTCGGTGATGACCGGCATTCCGGTGCGCAACGATGTCGCCATGACCGGCGAGATCACGCTGCGGGGCAGGGTGCTGCCCATTGGCGGCCTCAAGGAGAAGCTGCTGGCGGCCCTGCGCGGCGGCATCAAGACGGTGCTGATCCCCGAGGAGAACGTCCGCGATCTCCAGGAGATTCCGGACATCGTCAAGGAAGGCATGGAGATCGTGCCGGTCAGCCGCATGGACCAGGTGATCGAGCGCGCCCTGGTGCGCAAGCCCGAGCCCATCGAATGGAATTTCGATGAGCAGCCCGCCGTCGCCACCCCGGTGGAACCGGACGCCGCGGCCAGCGTGACCCACTGACGAAAAAGGGCGGGCCCCCGGGTTCCGCCCTTTTCATTCGCGGTAGGAAACAAGCGCAAACTCTAGTGGGCGCTGTGGTGGCGATGGGGAGGACGCGGCGTTCAAACGGAACGTGAACTGCCCCTGGATCATTCAGTTTTTGACGGATTCCTCACAGTCGTCATTGCCCGGCTTGTCCGGGCAATCCATCCCTGGCGCAAAAAAGCATGGACCACTCGGATAAACCGGGTGGTGACGATGAAGAAAACATCGATTCCAGATAAGGCAGTAAGCCCTTAAGCCCGGCCGCGATCCGTTTCGGCGCTCAAGTGAAAGGCGATTTCCCCGGCGCGGGGGATGAATAAATGGTCCGGACCGATTCCGGCGGGCACGTATTTGCCCCGGTGCAGCCAGAAGGACGGCCCGCAGACCGCCCGCGCCAGCTCGACCATGGCGTGCATCTGCGCGGTGTTGCGCGAGGTCATCTCGATCCAGACGAAGCCCCGCCCGGTGTCGGGCTGGCGGGTGAACCTGATGCCGATGCCCTGGCCCGCCGACAGGCTCATTCCCGGCAGGCGCTCGCGCAGGCCGGCGATGAAGGCGGGCGCGAAGCCATCGGGCACGCATACTTCCATGTTGCGCACCCGCCGCCGCGCGTCGCGGAAGAATTTTCCCACCAGATGCTTGGCGGGCACGCCGGTCCAGGGCGCCAGGACCCGTTCGGATGGGCCCACGATGCGCCGCTTGCCGCGCAAATTCATCGACAGCAGCAATTTTTGCATGGCGGCGGGCGAGCCGCGCATGGGCGCGAACGGCCCCCGGTCGCCGGGCGCATTGCCGTTGACCGGATTGACGTTGTAGACCATCAGCTCATGGCTGCGCGGATACCAGTGCACCGTGGTGCTGAAATTGTCGCGATAGCCCCCGCCCACATAGTGCTCCAGCCGCCCGTCCGGCTGCCATTCGATGACATTGGCCAGCGTGCGGTTGGGGTGGCAGCGGAAGGTCACCTCCGTCACCACGATGCGCCCGTCGGCGCGCAGCCGGTCCCATTCCGCCTCGTCGCGGATCGAGAATTTCTCGTCCCCGTTCTCGTCGACATAGCGGATGGAGGCGATGAGGTCGTAAAGCGAGATATATTCCGAGCTGCTGCCATGCACTTCGGCGAAGAAGCAGGCGCCGGCGGAGATGTCGACGAATTCGGGCAGGGTGGCGAGGGTCAGGCCGCGCGGCGCGATATAGTCCAGTATGGTGCGCAGCGTGGTGCCGGCCTTGACCGTCAGCTTGCCGCCCTCGAGCCCGACAATGCCGGCATAATGCTCCATGACCAGTTGGTCGATGGACAGGTGGTCGTTGAACCAGAGGAAATAGCCGCGCCCGATGGTGCGGTAGGGCTTGCCGCTGCGCACCGTGTCGCGGATGACCTCCAGCGTGTGCGCGGGCACGATGCGGGCCGGCGGCTCGAAAAAATCCGGCAGCCGGCGATGGGTCTCCACGCCGCTCAGCCGCCGCACCTTTTCGGAGGCGACGCGCACGTCGTGGGCGAAGAACCACAATGTGGAGGGAATGGCTTTCGCCGCCGCGCCCGTCAGCCAGCCGGGCGCGAAGATCATCGGCCGGTGCGCAAGGGACGCGGCATGGCGGAAATAGTCGTCGGAGCTGACGTCGAGATCGGCGAGGTTCACCACGTCATTGGTCACGCCGCGCTCGATCAGCGCCAGGAGCTGGCTGGCTAGGTCCTCGACATGGATGAGGTTGATGGTCCGCCCGCGCAATCCGAACGGGGCCATGCGCATCGCCGCGACGATGCCGCTCGACCATTGCATATGCGGGCCCATCACCACGGTGGGGCGGACGATGAGATAGTCGATGCCCATTTCCCGGCAGGCCGCGACGACGCGGGCCTCCTCGACCAGCTTGAGGCGGGTATAGGCGTCGAGGCCCGGCCGCTCGGCCAGCGCGTCGTCCTCGCCCTGCACCTTGTGCCGCTTCGCGTCGAGCGCCGAATAGACCACCTGCGAGCTGAAATAGACAAAGAGCCGGCACCGGCCGGGCCGCAGCAGCGACAGCAGCTTTTCGGTCACCGCCCGGTTGCTGGTGGTAAAGGCCTTGCCCCGGTCGCGCGTATTGAGCGCGGCATGCACCACCACCTCCGCCTCGCCCACCGCCCGGGCCAGCTCGGCCTCGTCGGCGAAGCGGACGGTCTCGACGTCCGGGGGCGGATGGGCGGGCATGGTGCGATAGACGGCGCTGACGCGGTGGCCGGCCGAGAAGGTCTTCAGCAATTGCCGGCCGATGCCGCCCCCTGCGCCAACCAGACAGATATGCACCGCTCTATTTCCTTCGGGTCGTTGGGGAGAGGGGCGCCGGGCCTCCCGCCTGGCTGTCGTCGGCTCAGGTGGCGACGGGAAAGCGGCGCGAACCGGCCCTGGCCGCATCCACGGTCGCCTCGATGAAATTGACCGCCGTTTCGAGGCCCGTTTCCTGCGACAGCGCCTCGCCGATGGAGCGGGCATTGGCGGCCATGGCCTGGTTGGTGGTCAGCTCGTTCAGGGCCCCGGCCAATGTCTCCGGGGTCAGCGTGCGCAGCCGCACCGGCGCCGGGCCGCAGCCGAGGGCGCGCACCCGGCGGCCCCAATAGCGCTGGTCATAGGCCTGCGGCACGGTGAAGGTGGGCTTGCCGGCCCGCAGCCCGGCCGCCGTGGTGCCGGCGCCGCCATGGTGCACCACCGCCGAAACGAGTGGAAACAGCTTGTCGTGCGGCGCCTCGGATACGGCGAACACCGTATCGGGCAGGTCGTCGGCATTGATGCCGCCCCAGCCGCGCGACACGATGGCGCGCCCGCCCCACTGGCTGAGGGCCGAGCGCAGGATCTGCGTATTGCGTTCCGCCCCGAACGGCATGGAGCCGAAGCCGATATAGACCGGCGGCGGGCCGGCATCGAGGAAGCGCCGCAATTCGGGGGAGGGTTTCCAGTCGCTGGTGTCGTCGAGGAACCAGAAGCCGGTCACCACCGCCGTCTGCGGCCAGTCGCGCGGGCGCGGCGAGACGATGGAGGAGAAATTGTAGAGCGTGGGCAGGTTGTTGCCGAGGCTGTCCTTGAACAGCCCGCCGCGCTTGCGCGGCGCCAGCCCCATGAGTTCCTTGCGCACGCGGTCGCGCGGCAGGTCGTAATAGCCCTGCTGGAGGTTCATGGCGATATAGCTGAGCTTGTTGAAGGTCGGCCCCAGATCGGGCACTTCATAGGCGCAGACCGGGAATTCCCGCGTCGGGTTGAGCGGCTGCATCGCCGTCATGATCACCGGAATGTCCAGCGCTTCGGCGATGTCGATGCCGAAGCTGGTATTGATGTTGACCACGATGGCGTCGGCGCCCTGCGCCATGGTCCAGGAATTGCGCGCCGCCCGCTCCACCAGCGCCTGGCCCTCGCGCAGCAATTGCGGGAAATGGTGCAGCTTCATCTGGCTGATGGCGTTGTCGAAGCGCGATTCCTGCAGCCAGTCCTGGATCTTGGTGCCCAGATTGTGGAACTCGACGCCGTGGGAGGTGACGAGGCCCTCGAAATCCGCATTGGTGCCGAGCACCACGTCGTGTCCGTGCTTTTTCAGCTCGATGGCCAGTGCCAGATATGGCCGGACGTCTCCGGAAGTGCCAATGGTGGCAATCGCAACGCGCTTTCTCATGCACCTACCCGAATGATACCGCTCCGGCCGGCGGCCGGCTAAGCCGATACATGTAAAGGCCGGACGGCATTTACAAGGTTTGGCGAAGACCATATTAAGGTACCGGCCGCGCTCAGACGTGGTATCAGAAGACGTTTCCGAAGGGCAAGAGACATGGCGTCTCCGTTCACCGCTGCATTGGTTGGAGCCTCGCTCGCCTTCGCGCCGGTGTGCGTCTGCGCGGCCGCCGCGGCAAGCGCCCGATAGCTCTTCCCGATGGCCACGGCGTGGCTGGGAAGAGCCGAATAGACCCGTCTCCGCCCCGGCCGGGGCTCTTAACCGGTCAGAACCATAATTCCGCGATAATCGACCCTTCCATATCGTGGGTCTGCGCTTACCGGCGCGTTGCGGCCAGCATCGGTCCCGCGGGACCATCGAGGAACAAATGAGCGAAGTCTTCCATCGCATCCGCCGTCTGCCCCCCTATGTGTTCGAGCACATCAACCCGATCAAGGCCCGGGCGCGGGCCGAGGGCGTGGACATCATCGATCTGGGCATGGGCAATCCCGATCTTCCCACCCCCGAGCACATCGTCAACAAGCTCCAGGAAACGGTGCTCGATCCGCGCACCCACCGCTATTCCACCTCCAAGGGCATTCCCGGCCTGCGCAAGGCCCAGGCCAGCTATTATGGGCGGCGCTTCGGTGTGAAGCTCAATCCCGATACCCAGGTCGTGGCCACTTTGGGTTCCAAGGAAGGCTTTGCCAACATGGCCCAGGCGATCACCGCCCCGGGCGACGTGGTGCTGGTGCCCAATCCGACCTATCCCATCCATTCCTTCGGCTTCATCATGTCGGGCGGCGTCGTGCGCTCCATGCCGGCTGAGCCGAACGAGGATTTCATGCGCTCGCTCGACCGGGGCGTGCGCCATTCCATTCCCAAGCCCATCGCGCTGGTGCTGAACTATCCGGCCAATCCCACCGCCTATACCGCCGACCTCGATTTCTATGCCGAGGTGGTGCGCTATTGTAAGGCCAACGACATCTTCATCCTGTCGGACCTGGCCTATTCCGAGATCTATTTCGACGAGGTGCCGCCCCCCTCGATCCTGCAGATACCGGGCGCCATCGACATCGCCGTCGAATTCACCTCCATGTCCAAGACCTATTCCATGCCCGGCTGGCGCGTCGGCTTCGCGGTGGGCAATGAGCGGCTGATCGCCGCGCTGGCGCGGGTGAAGTCCTATCTGGATTACGGCGCCTTCACTCCCATTCAGGTGGCCGCGGTCGCGGCGCTGAACGGGTCGGACGAGGTGGTCGACGAGGTGCGCCGCATCTACAAATGCCGCCGCGACGTCATGGTGGAGAGCTTTAGCCGCGCCGGCTGGGACATTCCCGTGCCCAAGGCCACCATGTTCGCCTGGGCGCCGATCCCGCCGCAATTCGCCCATCTGGGCTCGCTCGAATTCGCCAAGCTGCTGGTGCGGGAAACCGGCGTTGCCGTCGCCCCGGGCGTGGGTTTTGGCGAATATGGCGACCAGTATATCCGCCTCGCCTTCGTCGAGAACGAGCAGCGCATCCGCCAGGCGGCCCGCAACGTCAAGAAGCTGCTGGGCGGGCGCGCCGGGCAGGGCAATGTGGTGCCGCTCAAGGCATAGGAAAAGCGCGCCGCCGTCCTGCGCTCCACCCGGGTCCGGCCCTTGTGGATGCCGGGCGGCGCGCCGCCGAACTCCTATTGACTGCTAGGCGATTTCCTATGACATGTCGCTCACCATGAGTGATATCCAGTCTTTCCGCCAAGCCGTCGAATCCTTCATTGCCGCGAGGGGGTGGACGCCCACCCGCTTCGGGCGCACCGTCGCGGGCGATCCGCTGTTCGTCTTCGACCTGCGCGAGGGCCGGGAGCCGCGCACCGATACGCGGGCGCGCATCCTCAAGGCCATGGCCGAGCTGGGCGATGCGGGCCGGCAGGCGCCGCTGCGCATCGGCGTCGCCGGGCTGGGCAATGTCGGGGCCACGCTGGTGCGCATCCTCCAGAAGGACGGGGCGGAGCTGACGCGAAAACTGGGGCGGCAGCTCGAGGTCGTCGCCGTTGCCGCGCGCTCGCGTTCCCGCGACCGCGGCATCGACATTTCCGGGCTCGAATGGTTCGACGATCCGGTGGCGCTGGCCAAATGGGACGGCATCGACCTGTTCATCGAGCTGATCGGGGGCGAGGACGGCCCGGCGCTGGCGGCGGTGAAGGCGGCGCTCGAGATCGGGCGCCCCGTGGTCACCGCCAACAAGGCGCTGCTGGCCAAGCACGGGGTGGCGCTGGCGCGCATGGCCGAGGAGGCCGGGGCCCAGCTCGGTTTCGAGGCGGCGGTGGCCGGGGGCATTCCGGTCATCAAGACGCTGCGCGAGGGGCTGGGCTCGGCCAGCATCGCCAAGGTGTTCGGCATCATGAACGGCACCTGCAACTACATCCTCACCCGCATGGGCTACGAGGACATCTCCTTTGCCGACTGCCTCAAGGACGCGCAGGCGCTGGGCTATGCCGAGGCCGATCCAAGCTTCGACGTCGAGGGCCATGACACCGCCCACAAGCTCTCCATCCTGGCTACGCTCTGCTTCGGCTACGAGATCGCGCCCGACAAGATCCGCGTCGAGGGCATTTCTAGCATTTCCCAGCACGATATCCGGGTCGCCTCGGATCTGGGCTACAAGATCAAGCTGCTGGGCATCGCCGAGCGCACCGAAAACGGCATCGAGCAGCGCGTCCATCCCACCTTCGTGCCCAAGGGCAGCGCCATTGCCGGCGTCGACGGGGTGATGAACGCGGTGGCGCTGGAAACCGACCATGTGCACGAATTGCTGATGGCCGGTCCCGGCGCCGGCGGTCCGCCCACCGCCTCCTCGGTGCTGTCCGACATTCTCGACATCGCCCGGGGCACCAAGGTGCCGCCGCTGGGAGTGCCCAGTGCCGAACTGCTGCCCTTCACCGAGGCGCCCAGCCGTCCGCATGAGGGAGGCTTCTACATCCGCCTCGCCGCCAAGGACGTGCCGGGGGCGCTGGCCGCCATTGCCCGGCGCATGGGGGACAAGTCGATCTCCATCGACAGCGTCATCCAGCGCTCCGATCTGGGCGGCAAGCTCATGGCGGCGGACGGCTCGCCCATCCGCACCGTGGTGATGATCACCCAGCGCACGCTGGAAGCCTCGGTGCGCGAGGCGCTTGCGCAGATCGCCGAGGACGGTTTCATTGTCGGCGAGCCGCAGCTCATCCGCATCGAAAAGCTCTGATCCGCCGGATCGGGCCGGGGGGACCCATGAAGCTCAGCAAGGTCGAGGACGCCAGGAATCCGGCCCATCTGCATCGCACGCTGGCGCTGGAAATGGTGCGCGTCACCGAGCGCGCCGCCATCGCCGCCGCCGAATGGCGCGGCAAGGGCGATGAAAAGGCGGCGGACGAGGCCGCCGTCGCCGCCATGAAGGCCGAGTTCGACCGCGTGGCCATTTCCGGCCGAATCGTCATCGGCGAGGGCGAGCAATATGAATGCGACCAGCTCTATGTTGGCCAGAAGGTGGGCACGGGGGCGGGGCCGGAGGTCGACATCGCCGTCGATCCGCTCGAGGGGGTGACCCTGTGCGCCAAGAACCAGCCCGACTCTATCGTGGTGCTGGCCATGGCCGAGCGCGGGGGCCTGCTCAACGTTGCCCGCAACGATTATATGCACAAGATCGCCATCGGCGCCGCCTATCCGCCCGGCACCGTCGACATCGAGCGGTCGGCGACCGAGAACGTCACGGCGCTGGCCGCGGCCAAGGGCGTGCCGATGTCCGAGATCACCGCCATCGTGCTCGACCGGCCGCGCCATGCGGGACTGCTCGAAGAACTGCGCACCGCCGGGGTTTCGGTCAAGCTGCTCAGCGATGGCGACGTCGCCGGGGTCATCCATGCGGTCAATACCGAGGATACCGGCGTCGATATCTATCTGGGCTCGGGCGGCGCCCCCGAAGGCGTGCTCGCCGCCGCCGCGCTGCGCTGCATTGGCGGGCATATGCAGGGCAAGCTCATCCTCGATACACCCGACAAGCGCGCCCGCGCCCGCGAGATGGGCATCGCCGATCCCAATCGCGTCTACGACGTCGCCGACCTGGCCGCCGGCGACGTGCTGTTCTCCGCCACCGGCATCACCGACGGCTCGCTCGTGGATGGCGTCCGGCTCCGGCGCGACAGCATCGAGACCAGCACGGTGGTCATGCGTAGCTGGAGCCAGACCACCCGCTGGATCCGCGCCCGCCATGCCCGCTAGAGCCTTTCATCGTCAGGCGGAATCGGTGCCTTTGCTCCCCTCCCCCTCAAGGGGGAGTGTTTACTTTGGACCTTCCTGGATTGATTTTTGTTGCCCACACAAGCACTTTGCTTCCCTCGGGCTTGTGTGGACGATTTTTGCTTTACTGCTTGCATCAGCCGGGATGCGCATCCCGGCTGATGCAGTG
>NZ_JBHRYD010000013.1:182759-321889 GCF_042648785.1 Devosia honganensis | reverse complement strand
GCCGGGATGCGCATCCCGGCTGATGCAAGCAGTAAAGCAAAAATCATCCACACAAGCCCGAGGGAAGCCCGGTGTGGGGGATAAATTGTGCCAAGAGCACTTCCCCTTGGTTCAAGGCTTGAGCTCTTAGAGCCCTCCATTGTCCGGCGGAATCGGTGCCTTTGCTCCCCTCCCCCTTGAGGGGAGGGGTCGGGGGTGGGGGTCCTTCGGTGGCTCACAAATCCACCCAAGGGAGAAGGAGTGCCGGGCGACGCCCGGCTCAATATTTCCGCAGCAGGCCGACCAGGCGGCCCTGGACCTTGACCCGGTCGGGCGGGAAGATGCGGGTTTCGTAGGCGGGGTTGGCCGCTTCCAGCGCCACCGTGTCGCCCTTGCGGCGCAGGCGCTTGAGGGTGGCTTCCTCGTCATCGACCAGGGCGACGATGATCTCGCCGGTGGAGGCGTGCTCCTGCTTCTTGATCAGCACGGTATCGCCATCGAAAATGCCGGCGTCGATCATGGAGTCCCCACGCACCTCGAGCGCGTAATGCTCGCCGGCGCCCAGCATTTCGGGCGGCACGGAGATGGTGTGGGAGTGGGTCTGGATGGCCTCGATGGGCGTGCCGGCGGCGATCCGGCCCATGACCGGAACCGAGACCGGACGGACAAAATCCTCGCCGCCGCGGGGGGGCGGCGCCGCGACCTTGCCCAGATTGCCTTCGATGACGGAGGGCTCGAAGCGCGCCTTGCGGCCGCCGAGCGAGGGGTTCATCGAATCGGGGAGCTTGATCACTTCCAGCGCCCGGGCCCGGTTGGGCAGGCGGCGGATGAAGCCGCGCTCCTCCAGCGCGGTGATCAGCCGGTGGATGCCGGACTTGGAGGCGAGGTCGAGCGCGTCCTTCATTTCGTCGAAAGAGGGCGGGATGCCGCTTTCCTTCATCCGCTCGTGGATGAACATCAGCAACTCATGTTGTTTGCGCGTCAGCATTATCCCCGGACCCCCAGAATCGGAACATAGACGGAACGACTATACGTGTTCCATTTATGTTCTGCAATATCCCCGTTTTTTTGGAGGAGGGCACTGTTGTGTTGGCGGGGTTTGCCGGCTTCGGACACCGCTATGGCGTGAGGCGATGGCGCGTCCACTCCCCCAACGGGTCCGCCGGGGGAGAGGGAGGAGCGCCGAATTACCTAAACCTCGACCACGGCCTCGATCTCGACGGCGGCGCCCAGCGGCAGGGCGGCGACGCCGAAGGCGGCGCGGGCGTGCCTGCCCTTCTCGCCCAGCACCGCCACCAGCAGTTCCGAGGCGCCGTTGGCCACGAGGTGCTGCTCGGTGAATTCGGGCGTCGAAGCGACGAGGACGGTGAGCTTGACCATCTGCCTGACCGCCTCCAGCGGCACCCCGGCCTGGTGGACGATCTGGGCGAGGATGTTCACGGCGCACAATTCGGCGGCATTGCCACCCTGCACGACATTCATGGTCTCGCCCAGGCGCCCCTGCACCACGCCCTGTTCGTTGCTGGAAATCTGCCCGGACACATAGAGCAAATTGCCGGTGCGGGTGACCGGGACATAGGCGGCCACCGGCGCATTGGGGGCGGGGAGTTCGTAGCCGTATTCACGGAGCTTTTCGATCGGATCGGTCATCTGGTCCTGCCTTCGAGGTCGTCTGCTTCTTGTTCTGATTGCGGCGCCGACGCGGTGTCGGGCCGGCTGGCATAGAGCTTGCCGCGGATGACGGCGCCGTGGCCGAAGCGGGTGCGGACGCAGTCCATGGCCCGTTCCGCCGCCGCCTTGCGCGCCACCGCCGGCTCGAGCAGGTCGGCGGGATCGGTCCCGTCCGCCGCCTCGATGCCGGAGACGCCGATGCCGATGAGGCGGAAGGGCGTGCCGTCGGCTTCGCGCGACAGCAGGCTCAGCCCGGTCTCATAGAGCACATTGGCAAGCTGTGTGGGCATCATCAGGTGCCGGGCGCGCGTGCGCAACTTAAATCCGGCGGTCTTGAGCTTCAGCGTCACCGTGTCGCCCACCACCGCCTTGGCCTTGAGCCGCTCGGACAGGCGCTCGCAGCATTTGAGCAGCTCGGTGGAGAGGTCCTCGAGCCGGGCGAGGTCGCGGTTGAAGGTGGTTTCGGACGATATCGTCTTCATCTCGCCCTCGCTGGAGACGCGGCGGGCGTCCTGGCCGCGGGCGAGCCGCGCCAGGCGCGCCCCCGATTCGCCATAGAGCCGCATCAGCCGGGCCGGGTCCTCCTCCTGGAGCTGGCCGATAGTGTGGTAGCCGTCCTTCTTGAGCGTCTCGTAGAACACCTTGCCGACGCCGAAGATGAGGCTGATCGGCCGGGGCGCGAGGAAGTCCAGCGTTTCGGCCGCGCCGATGACGGCGAAGCCGCGCGGCTTGTCGAGGTCGGACGCCACCTTGGCGAGGAATTTGTTGTGCGACAGCCCCACCGAGATGGTGACGCCGATCTCCCGCTCGATGGCGCGGGCGAAGCGCGCCAGGATCAGCGCCGGGGGCGCGCGGTGCAGGCGCTCGGTGCCGGTGAGGTCGAGAAAGGCCTCGTCGATGGAGATGGGCTCGACCAGCGGCGTCATCGCCTCCATATGGGCGCGGATCCGGCGGCTGACCTCGACATATTTGGCCATGTCCGGCTTGATGACGACGGCGTCGGGGCACAATTGGCGCGCCTTGAACATGGGCATGGCCGAGCGCACGCCGGACTGGCGGGCGATGTAGCAGCAGGTGGAGACCACCCCGCGCACCCCGCCGCCCACGATCAGCGGCTTGTCGCGCAGGGACGGGTCGTCCCGCTTCTCCACCGAGGCATAGAAGGCGTCGCAATCGACATGGGCGATGGTGAGGCCGAACAGTTCCGCATGGCCGCGCAGGCGCGGCGAGCCGCAGGCGGGACAGCGCTCCGGCGTCCGCTCGCCGGCCCCGCTGGCGAGGCAATCGCGGCAAAGCCAGCCCGGGGAGGGCATCATTCCACCCGGTTGAGCCGGTGCCAGACGCGCATGAAGGCTTCGGGCGACAGGCCGGCATTGGCGCACAGGGCGAGCAGAATCGCTTCGTTTGCGGCAAAGTAGTCGATGAGGCCGTGCCGGAGCCGCGCGGTGCCGATGGCGTGGCGCAGCGAATCGGGGTCGAGCCCGGCATGCTGCATGAAGGCCAGCAGCTCCTCGGGGTTCTCCGCCAGATAGCCGACGCAGGCATCGGCGAGGGCGGCGACGTCCGGTGCGGTGCGGTCGGGCAAATGTGGCCTCGTTTGGTGTTTTGTAACGGATTCGATGCTAGCCGAATTGGCCCGGTATGCGAAGCTCCGTGCGGTGTAAGTTCATTCACGGAGCGCCGCCCGGGCGGGGTCTCCATATCGAAACAGCGGCGGGCCCGACGCCATGGCCGGCGCCCAAGCGAGGTAGAATGCCCAAGACCGTGATGATCGTGGAAGACAATGAGCTCAATATGAAGCTCTTCAACGATCTGCTGGAATCGCGCGGCTATACTGTCATCCAGACCCGCAACGGCATGGAGGCGCTCGATCTGGCGCGCGCCCACATGCCGGACCTGATCCTGATGGACATCCAGCTTCCCGAGGTTTCGGGGCTGGTGGTCACCAAATGGCTCAAGGACGACGACCAGCTCGCCCATATCCCCGTCATCGCCGTCACCGCCTTCGCCATGAAGGGCGACGAGGAGCGGATCCTGCAAGGGGGCTGCGAGGGCTATATATCCAAGCCGATATCGGTGTCTCACTTTCTGGAAACCATTGCCCATTACATTGGGCCGGCCTGACCGGCGCGGCCGGTTCGGGCTGGGGCTCGGCGCCGGAGCGGTTCTCGCGGGCGCGGCGATGGATTCCGGGGAAGCGATTTGACGGCGCGCGTGCTGATTGTCGACGATATTCCAACCAATGTCCGCCTGCTCGAGGCGCGTTTGGCGGCGGAATATTACGAAGTGCTGACGGCCACGTCCGGCCCGCAGGCGCTCGATATCTGCCGGGAGCAGGATGTCGACATCGTGCTGCTCGACGTGATGATGCCGGACATGGACGGGTTCGAGGTCTGCCGGCGGCTCAAGGCGGATCTGCGCACCCATCACGTGCCGGTGCTGATGATCACCGCGCTCGACCAGCCCTCGGACCGGGTGGAGGGCCTCAATGCCGGCGCCGACGATTTCCTCACCAAGCCGGTGGACGACACCCAGCTCATGGCGCGCGTCAAGAGCCTGATCCGGCTCAAATCGCTCACCGACGAATTGCGCGCCCGCGCCCTCACCGGCCAGCAGATCGCCATCGAGGACGCGCTGCGGGCGATGGATTCGATCTCGGCCAGCGCCGGCTCCATCCTGATCGTCGATACCGACCGGCGCCATGCCGAGCGGCTGCAGTCCTATCTGGAGCCCGAGCACCGGGTCGATATCCTGACCGCGCCCGCCGATGCGGTGTTCCAGGTGACCGGGGCCGATTACGAGCTGGCGCTGGTGAGCATGGCGCTCGACGGCTTCGATCCGCTGCGCGTGTGCTCGCAGATCCGCACGGTCGACAATTCGCGCAACCTGCCCATCATCCTTTTGGCGGACGAGGCCGACAAGCCGCGCGTGGTGCGGGCGCTGGACCTGGGGATCAACGATTTCATCAGCCGTCCGGTCGAGCGCAACGAATTGATGGCGCGGGTGCGCACCCAGATCCGCCGCCACCGCTATGGGCTGGAGCTGCGCCAGAGCGTCAGCGACACCATGGCCATGGCGGTCACCGACGAGCTCACCGGGCTCTATAACCGGCGCTATTTCGACCGCCATCTGGGCATCATGCTGGGCAAGGCGCAGGAGCAGGGGCGCGACATGGCGCTGATGATCCTCGATATCGATCACTTCAAGGCGGTCAACGACAATCACGGCCACGATGCCGGCGATGCGGTGCTACGCGAATTCGCCGCCCGGTTGCGGCGCAATATCCGCGGCGTCGACCTCGCCTGCCGCTTCGGCGGCGAGGAATTCGTGGTGCTGATGCCCGATACCGACGCCGCCCAGGCCGAAACCGTGGCCGAGCGGGTCCGCCAGGCCATCGCCGAACGGCCCTTCGAGGTCGGTCTGCCCCGGCCGCTGACCGTCACCGTCTCGGTCGGCGTGGCGCTCAACGAAAGCCTCTCCGACACCCCCGAAACCATGGTCAAGCGCGCCGACGTCGCCCTCTACCGCGCCAAGCGCAGCGGCCGCAACCGCGTCATCTTCGACGCGGCATAGGGGCGGGGGCAGGAAAGGGCCCACCGCTGCCATCGGCTCCCAGCCCCGGGGCAGCGCCGGCTGGAGAGCGGAAACACGAAAATACCACCCCGCCGTGTCATTCCCACGAACGCGGGAATCCCCGTTTTCAGAGCCCGATTCTCTCCCTCTCGTCACCACCCGGTTTATCCGGGTGGTCCATGCAATATGGCGGTAAAGCTGGATTGCCGGGACGAGCCGGCAATGACGGCGGATGGAGAATATCTGCCGGAACACCGACCGCTGCCCGCGCTACACTCGCTGCGCCCCATCCCTCACCGGCAACCCCAAAAGCGCCTCAAAACCCGCCATTAGGGTTATTCGTTATAATTAACAGACGGTTGCTCCGCCGGATGCGCCGGAATTGCTTGGCGTTCCGCGCGCTTCCGCATAGGGTCGGTTCCGTACGGCCTTGGGAGAAATCCCAATGGCCCCTCGCTCCCTACGGCCCATCTCAGGTCCGCCGCAACTCCTGAGCTCCGTAGGGCGGCTGATCCGGACGCGGCTAGAGTGGCCTCTTCGACACGCCGCTCCGGATCAGCCACTCTTTTTCCAAAATGTTTCCGGCCCCGGGGTGGGGGAGTGTTTTACTTTGGACGCTCCCGGATTGATCATTGTTGCCCACACCAGCACTTTGCTGCCCTCGGGCTCGACCCGAGGGCCGGCCTGGGAGCCCCGAAACCAGGGTTTCTTGCACGTGGACAATGGCCCTCGGGTCAAGCCCGAGGGAAGCCCGGTGTAGGGGGGTAAATTGCGCCAGCAGCCCCAAAGTGAACATTTCCCCCCGGGCGGGGAGGCGCCATGGCGCCAGCCATCGGTGCCCGGATCGGGCCTCGGGTCTTCATGTCATGAAGGAGGGGGAATGGTACGCCCAAGGGGAATCGAACCCCTGTTTACGCCGTGAGAGGGCGTCGTCCTAACCGCTAGACGATGGGCGCACATCTGACGCTGAACCTTTACCGTCCACTTGCCCCCAAGGCAAGGGGAGGTGGTACGCCCTAGGGGAATCGAACCCCTCTCTGCACCGTGAAAGGGTGCCGTCCTAACCGATAGACGAAGGGCGCATCAGCGCTATGCCGGTCCTATAGTGGTCCCCGGACGAAACCGCAACCCATCTCGCTTGATTCCACAATGAATTTTTCGTTCGCGGCGCCGAAATGGGGAAAGACGGGGTTTTTTCAGCAGCCCGAGAAGGTTACGGGGCCACGATGGCCGCGCGGCCGGTCGCGCACGTCGACATGGATGAAGTTGCGGCCCGGATAGCATCCCAGCCCGCCCACGCTGTCGGTTTTCCTGGCGAAGGCGATCAACTGCTCCTTGGGGACGCCGGGAATGTAGAAATCCGCCGCCATGCATTTGGTGTGATAGGAGTTTTCCGCGCCGCCGGCGGCCGAATTGTGGAAGGCGTTGCGATAGCCCGAGTTCAGCACCACGCGCTTGCCGAAATGCCCTTCGAACTCCCAGATCAGGAAGCGCAGCTTGGGCGACAGGCAGAGCGCGTTCACCTCCTTGGAGCTGACATAGGTGCCCCAGTCCTGGCGCAGCCCCGAATAGCCCGGCCCGCTGCCGCTGGCGAACATGGCCATGGGCAGGCATCCGGCAATGGTGATGGCGGTCAGGATGGAGGCGGCAAGAGCGCGGAGCAGGCGGGGCATGGCGACTTTCCCGTGGCCGGTGTCGTGGCTCGCAAGGGCGATGGGGCTCTGGGTTCAGTCGCTAAAATTAAACCGGTTTCGCTAACCGCGCGCTAAGCGACAGGGTTAACGCAAGGTTGCGGCGGGTGGTGCGGGGGAAGAACGGGGAGGGGAGGGCAGGGAGATACTGAATTTCCCGCCCCCACGAATTTCCCGCCCCCACCGTGTCATTCCCGCGAACGCGGGAATCCCGGTTCCCGGTCCCTCGTAGACCTTCTGAGGACCCCCCCATCGTCACCACCGGACTTGTTCCGGTGGTCCATGCGAAGCCGCGAAAAAAAAGCTGGATTGCCGGGACAAGCCCGGCAATGACGAAGAGCGGAGAATATGTGCCGGAACACCCCAAGCCGCTGCCCTCGGGCTCCGATCCGAGGGCCACTCGCGACGCTCCCCGCGCCACCCGGAACCACCGCACCCGCGAAACCCGGCCCTCGGGTCACGCCCGAGCGCCGGTTGGAGAGCGGAAACACGAAAAACACCACCATCCGCGTCACCCGCCCCCTCCACCGTGTCATTCCCGCGCAAGCGGGAATCCCGGTTCCCCGGACCCACCCCCATCGTCACCACCGGACTCGTTCCGGCAATGACGAAGGGGCGGAGGCGCGTCCGGGCCTACCAGCTTCCGGTATTGGGCATCGAGGCCCAGGGTTCCTGCGGCTCCAGGTGTCCGTCCTGGATCAGTTCCACCGAAATGCCGTCCGGCGAGCGCACGAAGGCCATGTGGCCGTCGCGCGGCGGGCGGTTGATGGTGACGCCCATGTCCTGCAAATGCCGGCACAGCGCGTAGATATCCTTCACCCGGTAGGCCAGGTGGCCGAAATTGCGGCCGCCGGTATAGGCTTCGGGGTCCCAGTTATAGGTCAGCTCGACCTCGCCGCCCTCGTCGCCCGGGGCGCGCAGGAAGATCAGCGTGTAGCGGCCCTTCTCGTTCTCGGTGCGGCGGACTTCCTCGAGCCCCAGCCCTTCGCAGTAGAATTTGAGGCTGTCCTCGATATTGGTGACGCGCACCATGGTGTGCAGATATTTCAAGGCGACCTCCTGTTTCATGTTGCCGGCCATGGCTAACAAGCCCCGCCGCCACCCGCAATGGCGCGGGGCCGGGCCCGCTGCAACAAAATCGCAACATCTTCTTAACTTTTGGCGCTGAATCGGCCAGACTGTCGCCGTGCTGTGAGGAGTACCCGCGGGGCGGGCGAGTGAAAAGGCGTTGGAATATGGGGGCCAAGGTCAGCGGCGAAGGCGGCGAATCCGCCGGGCTGGGCGAATCGGGAGCGGAACGGCGCGAGGACCGCGCTCCGATCGACCAGCAGGCGGCCGACACTATCGAGGTGGCGGGAACCATCAAATGGTTCGACGCCGGCAAGGGGTTCGGCTTCATCGTGCCCGATAACGGCATGGCCGACGTGCTGCTGCACGTCACCTGCCTGCGGCGCGACGGCTATCAGACCGCCTATGAGGGCGCCCGCATCGTGGTCGAGGCGCTCAACCGTCCCGGCGGGCTGCAGGCGTTCCGCGTCGTCTCCATGGACGAATCGAGCGCCCGCCACCCGTCCCAGCTTCCGCCGCCGCGCACCCATGTGGTGGTCGAGCCGACCTCGGGCATGGAGCGGCTGGAGGTGAAGTGGTTCAACCGCATTCGCGGCTTCGGCTTCCTCTCGGCCGGCGAGGGCACGCCCGATATCTTCGTCCATATGGAAACCCTGCGCCGTTTCGGCATCACCGAGCTTCGGCCCGGCCAGTTCGTCCTCGTCCGCTACGGGCAGGGGCCGAAGGGCCTCATGGTCGCCGAAATCCGGCCCGATGGTTGGGGCGAGGCGCCGTCCTCGCATTGAGCGGGCAGGGCGGCCGCGTCTTCGACGGGGATGAATCGTGCCTCCAGGGAGCCTTGATGCCGTGTCCGATGCTAACGATGTGCTGACATTCGCGCCTGTGTTGCGACAGGCCCTGCGCGTCGGCGGCACCCTGCTGGCGGTTTTCGCCGTCGGCCTGCCGCTCGCCGCCTGCAGCGACGAATCGCGCCTCGTGGTGCATGCCGGCAGCGGCGAGCATGTCTTCACCGTCGAGGTGGTCGATACCGACGAGAGCCGCGCCCGGGGGCTGATGTATCGGCAGGAACTGGCTGAAAACGCCGGAATGTTGTTTGATTTCAAGGCGGAGCGGCAGGTTTCCTTCTGGATGCGGAACACCTTCATTCCCCTCGACATGATCTTCATCGACGCCGCGGGAGAGGTGCGCAACATCCACGTCAATGCCCGCCCGCACGACACCACCTCCATCCCCTCGGACGGGCCGGTGCAATTCGTTCTGGAAATTCCCGGCGGCCGCTCCGTCGAGCTCGGGCTCGCGGCCGGCGACAGGGTCGAGCACCCACGAATTCCAGCACAATAACAATGGCTTAGAGGCGGGCGATGACCATGCAGTCGATGACTGCCCACAGATGCAAGCTCGCCCCCGCCACCACGAAGACATGCCACAGGGCGTTCTGGAATTTGAGCTTTTCCCACAGGTGGAAGACGATTCCGGCCGAATAGGTGACGCCGCCGGCGAGCAGCAGCCACAATGTGCTGGCGGGCAGGGCCTGGCCCAGCGACTGGAACACCAGCACCCCGCTCCAGCCGATCGCCAGGTACAGCACTATGGCCACCCGCCCGAAGCGCTGCGGCACGATCAGCTTGAGCGCCACCCCGACCAGCGAGGCGCCCCAGACCAGGCTCATCATCGCGACGCCTGTGGAAGTGCCGCCGATAATGGCCAGGAACGGCGTGTAAGATCCTGCAATGAAAAGGAAAATCGCCGCCTGGTCGAGGCGGGCCAGATAGTGCTTCATCGGCGAGGCCGGCCACAGATTATAGGCCAGCGAGACGCCCAGGACCACGATCAGCGTCGAGACATAGACCAGCAGGGCGGGGAAGGCGTCGGGCGCCGTGTGCAGCAGGGTCAGCGCCAGCAGCACCGAGCCGGCGGCCACGGCCCCCACGAGGCCCAGCACATGCACTACGGCGTCGGCGACGAGCTCCGGCACCGAATAGGCGCGGCGCTCGCTACCCGCCCGCGCCGGGGCCGTCTGGACGCTGCTGGTCATCATCCTGCCTCCCTGCCATCATCGTGTGGCACCGGTGTGACCAATATCTTTCCGACCGGCCGCGATCGGCCGGCGTCGTGAATCCTCCCTCAAAATTCCTGGTGAACAAGGGCTTTCCAGGCGCCGGCGGCCTTGACGGGTAACGCCGGCGTTACTTTAACCGCGGGCATGATGCGGAAGATCAAGCCCCCCATAGCCGTCTATTCGGCGCTCGCCGACGCCACGCGATGCCGCATCCTGGAATTGCTGCGCGCCGGGCCGCTGCCGGTGCACCGGCTGGCCGAGGCCTTCTCCATCAGCCGTCCCGCCATCTCGCGGCATCTGCGCGTGCTCAAGACGGCCGGGCTCGTCGCCGAGGTGAAGAAGGGGCGGGAAAATCTCTATGCCCCGCGCCTCTCGCGGCTGGACAAGGCGGTCGGTTGGATCGGCGGTCTTCGGGCTTCCGGCGATGGCGCGGCGCCGGCAGCGCCGGTGGAACCGGCCCCTGTCCGCACACCGCTGCCCCGGGCGAAAAAGCCCGGTCCCACCAGCCAGATGGGGTTCGATTTCTAAAGCAGCGGTGCGGGCAGCGAGGCGGCGAGGGAAAGCTCGTTCGCCTCGGCGTTGAAGGCGGCGTTGACGGCGCGTTCAAAATCGCCGGGCGTCCACATGATCTGGGCGGGGGACAGCCGGGCTTCGACCGCGCCCAGGGCGGCGCGCGCCCCCAGGGCGATAGGGCGGATGGTGCGGCCCATCGCCTGCGAGGCGGCCTGGGCGGCGGTGATGTCCTTGCGCTGGTCCCCGATATACCAGATGACGTCGCTGCGCCGCAGTTCGCGGCCGATGCCCCGCAAGGCGACGAGGATCGAATCGGGCCAGGGCTTGCCCCGCGCCACGTCCTCGCGGAAGACGGCGGAACTGAAATATTTCCGCAGATCGAAGGTTTCCAGCACGTCGTGGCCATAGCCGCAGCCCAGCCCGTTGCTAACCACGCCCAGCGTCACGCCCTCGGCCCGCAGCCGCTCCAGCGTCGAGCGCATGGTGGCGCAGGGGACCAGCATTTCCTCGACGGATTTGCGGCGCACCTTGTGAATGGCCTTGTGGACCAGCAGCTTGGGGGCGCGCTGCGCCGCCGCACGGCTGCGCCGCGCCAGCCGGAACCGCGCCACGAGCCGCCCACCCCGATGCGAGCAGTCGTCCAGGAACTCCAGCGCCTGCAATACGCGCGGATTGACGTGGTGCACCAAGGTGCCATCGAGGTCGAAGAGCACGATGGTGGGTCGGTTTGCGTTATCAGCCAGTGGACCAATCCCCGTTTGTGGCGGCAAGGTGGCGCAATTCGCCCGAAGGCACAACCCGAAATTAACGCTACGGCGCATCCGCCGCAGGCCGTCGCGCCCGCTCGCCGGCGCCTTGGGGCGCTTTTCGGTTGTGGAAATAGCGTCCAAATGCCGCCAGTTAATTGAGCTCGTTAGCCGAACCGAAGGCCGTGTTGTTGGCAGGCAGTCCCTACCGCTTCGAGCCTATCAAACGAGCACCAGCGCGTGTTCCGTTTCGCCAAATCAACTCACACGGATGGCGATGCTCGCCGATGGCGAGGGTGAATAAAGCGGGAATGATCGCGGCCTCGGGCATTTCCAGCATTATCCCGGACGGCGATACGTTCATCACGGAGACTGCGATCCGGCCGCCATTGGAGATTGCTTCAGCCGGCCCCGTCAGCACTGGTGGCTCCCGTTCTTCTTCCCGTCTTTCCGTCAGTGCTTCCATGCGGCTCCAATAGCGCGGCGTCATTAACGTGTGTTGAAATGCATTCTTAAAATGCAAGGAAGGGTGCGGAAAGCCAGCGGCTCATCCGGGGCGGCGTAACCCGGGCCTTGCGGCCGACGGGATGTATTGCGTGTTCGCTAAACGATTGGGTTTTCTTGCCTTTTAATCATGGCGCGTCCAGCATTTGGGGGCGGGAGAGCCCGCCCCCTGAATGTTCAATCGAGATAGGCGTTGGTGTACCAGGACGCGAAGTCCGGGCGTTCGGGAAGCGGGGCGCCATCGGGCCCTGAGAGGGCGCCATAGTCGAACAGAAATTCACCCAGGCCGATCATCATTTCATCGTCGAAGCGGCCTATGGTTCCGTCCTCGCGAGCCAGGTAATGGCCAGCGACCATCACTTCCATAGAGGCATGAACAAGGGATTGCCGTTCCGCGAGCTCGGGAGCCGCGGCGATCAGCATTTCTGCGGCTTCGGCGGGGTTGGCTACTGCGTATGCATAGCCGGTGCGCGTCGCATCTATGAACGCCTGGGCCACCTGCGGGCGCTCGCGAAGGAAAGTTGCGTCGGCGGCAAGAATTATCGTGTGTTGGTCCGGCACTCCATAATCAGCATATCGAAAAGCGCCGACATCGTGCCCCTCAAGGGTGTTCTCGACGCCTTGCCAGGTAAGCACGTCGAGGGTGAAGTCGATTTCGCCGGCGCGCAGCGCGTCGTAGACCGAGCCGTCTAGTGTCACCGCCTCGTAGTCCGGATTGCCCCCGTCATGGGCGATCATGGTGTCCACAATGGCCTTTTCCCATGTGGTGCCGAACCCGCCATAGATGCTGCCGGCGAGATCTCGCGGACCGGAGACTGCGTTCCCCCGGTAAGCGAGGCGGCCGGTTTCGGTCTGGATGACGGCGTAAACGCCTACGGCGTCGAGCCCGGAGGCCTTTGCAGTATAGAAATCGAGGACGCCAAAGGCCGCAACATCGCCGTTCGGCTGCCCGAACTCAAACGGGGCGATGGTGACGTCAAGCCCGGCTTGTTCGTAAAGGCCCAGCGCATCGGCGACGTAGAGTCCCACGAAATTGGTATTGGGGGTCCAGTCCAGCGTCACTGAGACTGGCTCAGCGGCTACAAGTGGGGCAGTCGCCGAGGCGACGGCTAGCACTGCTGCGGGAATGTAGCGGTGAAAGGGCATGAAAGCATCCTGTTGATCAACCGGTTAATGGATCGATCCGGATGCCAGCCCGCCGCCACGCCCGTCGCATAATGAACCGACGAACCGTTGGCAGGTGTAAGGATAGGATGTGGTATGCCGTACAGCATTTCCATCTCGCTCCGCTGGCATTATCCAGATCAGCTTTAGGGTTCGCGGTTTTCACCGCATCTCAGCCCCGTATGGAGCACCCCTGAGGACAGGCCGGACTTAACACTGGGAGTGTCCGATTGCAAATCGGGGCAACCGGCGAAGCTCCGCCATCGATGCCCCTCAATCGGTCTCGCTCATTGGTGGCGGCCCGTTAGTCGTCGCGCTGCTTCCCGATCCGGCCAAGGTGCGTGAACTGGAAGCCTGCGGTTGATTTCAGGCCGTATCCAACCATCCTGTCGAACCCCGAATGAGCGAGCCAAAGCGCTCCAAGTGCGCCCAGTATGGGCAGCGACAATGCTGCGCCCGTAACGAGGAGCATCATGCCAAACGCGTAGACATGGACGAGATTATAGACGAAGGCCCCGACCTTGGGCCCGAGCAGATAACCCGCAAAGCTCAGATCGGGGGCAAAGAACACAAGGATGGCCAGCCACCACGCGATGCCGCCATCATTGAGAAGGTACAGGCAGATGCCCGCGGCGAAGACGGCGGCGCCTTCGAGCCTTTGCCATAATACGGTATCCTGCATCGCCACGTCTTCCATCTGACGTCATGAGAGATTGGCATGAATAGGCTGCGAGGACCAGCTTCGCTGGTTGGGCTTGCTCATCAGGTCAGCCCGGCCAGGCAAAGGAGCCGAATGGCGCTGCACCGGGGGAATGTTCGAAACATCGCGTGCTGAAAAACCCCACGATGAGCGTGTTGGGGCCGGCGGGAAAACCGGAATCGAGAGAGTAGCTATGGCCAGTTGCGGGGTCTGCAGCGGCGATGTTCAGTCCGCCGTTATCGAGTTGGCGATGACGAGTGATGTCCCAATCCCGGGAAGTCCAGGCATCATGCGCCTGTTCAAGCACTTCGGCGGCGTTGTCTGCCGTCCCTCGCCAGCCGACCCAGACATAATACATGAGGTCCGAAAGCTCGCCCTGCGGGCCGGTACAGCGATTGATGCGGACGGAGAATTGCTCGGTTTCAACGGGCAGGGTGGCGATGAACGCTTCGACAGATGGCACGAACGATCCGGCCGCGCTTTCTGCTGAAATTGCACGATGCGCTTGAACCGGCGTGACCATCAGCAAGGCCGCAGCGATCATCGCAGAAGCAAACCGCATTTTGGGCTCCATTCTGGTTGTCAGCAGTTTAGACGGTCCATCGGGGTCATGTCTTGGCGCTCGTCACCATCACGGTGGGACGGGCGGCCTTCGATGAACGATTGCAGTTGAGAAAACGCTGGAAGCAGCCGCAAACACGCTGATCGAACAGGTCCGTCAGGGCGGGCAGGCTCCCGATGGGATCGACCCATTCTATCGAGCGTGCTGTTGCCTCACTCCTTACAAATTAAAATTGGAATTTTGCTTCCTGCAAGCAACTAAACAGTTTCTATGGCGGTAGATTTCAACTTTATATCGACCTTTCCCAAAATTCCCGATCCTCTCCGGAAAGTTCCTGCGATTATTCAGGTGCGTGATGTGCGGGCCTGATTCTTTATCAGTCGAAATCAGGAGATTTCTGCCGGAGTTCATGCGGATCGATAGTTAATTTCTGGCGGAATTTCCTCGGGAATACCGCCGTTTCGGGGGCAGGGGTGGCTTTCCGCTCCCGAAGGTTGTATCAGAGCCGGGCTGCTGGGCAGCACATCCTGATGAGCCCCACTGTCGCTCATCCTCCCGGGTCGCCTTCGCCGCGTTCCCCAGGTCGGCAGATTGCCGGCACCCAAACTGAGCCCCGATGTGCCGCAACTTTTTGTTGCAGGGCACGCCATTGCCTTTGCGCATCGGATTAAACAGCAACGCCTCCAAGAGGAAAAATGCAACTCCAACAATTAGGGACTCCCCTAACGCTTCTCCTGCTTCTGCTTTTTTTCGGCAGCACGTTCTTTATCTCCGTCTCCATCGGTAAGAAAAAAGAAAATGCCGATAACTACATGACTGCCGGCAATAATGTCGGTCTTGGCGTCTCGGCCGCATCGATGACCGCCACCTGGATCTGGGCCTCTTCCCTCTACGCCTCAGCCACCTCCGGCTACACCTACGGCGTCTCCGGCCCCATCCATTACGGCCTGTGGGGCGCCCTGATGATCCTGTTCATCTACCCATTCGGCAAGCGCATCCGCAGCCTGGCACCCAATGCCCACAGCCTCGCCGAAATCCTGCATGCGCGCCACGGTCAATCCAGCCAGTTGATCCTCGCGGGCTCCAATGTCCTGGGAAGCCTGTTGAGCCTGACCTCCAATTTCATTGCGGGCGGTGCGCTGATCGCCATGCTCTCCCCCTTATCGTTCACCGCCGGCATTCTTATCGTTGGCAGCGGCGTGCTGCTCTATACGCTCTGGTCCGGCCTGCGCGCTTCCATCCTGACGGATTTCATCCAGGTGGTGGCTATGCTTGGCGCCGTGGTGATCATCGTGCCGGCCGTATTTTTTGCTGCCGGCGGGACGGAGATCTTCGTTGTCGGCGCGACCAACCTGACGGCGGAGCAAAGCTCGTTCTTCTCCTCCGAGGCCTTCATGAACCAGGGCGCGCCCTATATCGCCGCGGTGCTGGCCTATGCCATCGGCAACCAGACCATCGCCCAGCGTCTGTTTGCCGTTCGCGAGGACATGATCAAGCGGACCTTCATCACCGCCACCATTGGCTACGGCGCCACAGTGATCGGTGTCGGCATTCTGGGCGTGATCGCTCTTTATCTGGGTATTCAGCCGCTGGATGGCGATCCCAACAACCTTATCCCGCAGCTCGCCTCGAGCTATCTGAGCATCGGGTTTTTGTGCATTTTCTTCATCATGGTGATTGGGTCGCTGGCCTCCACGGCCGACTCTGACCTGTCCGCACTGTCATCCATCATGATGGCCGATATCTACGGGCGGAACCTAGCAGAAAAGGACGCGGCCAATCCCAGGCTGATGCTGCTGATCGGCCGCCTTACCATGATCGCAGCTACCGTTATCGCGCTCTTTTTCGCCAGCAACAAATTCAACATTCTCGATCTTCTGGTGCTGGTCGGGGCAATCTGGGGCGCTTTGGTGTTCCCGGTAATTGCCAGCTTCTACTGGAACAAGGTCACCAATCCGGCCTTCACCACCTCGGTGCTGGTTGCGTTGGCGGTATTCTTCCCGGTGCGCTTCGGCTGGATCGAGCTGGTCGGTCCGGTCGCCATTGTTTCGGACATCCTGGCGGTGATCGGGGTGGGCGTCGTCGCCGGGCTGATGGCCTTTGGCTTCTTCGGGGGCAGGGTTGCGCGCATCGTCGGGATCGTCGCCACCATTGCAGTGGCCCCGTTTGGTTTTGGCGCCCTGCATGCCTTCCCGGTGCTGACGGCATCGCTCCTGGCTTACGCCATCAGCGCCATCATCTGCACTCTCATGTCGTGGCGCAGCGACATGAATTTCGACTTCTCTTCCATCGCAAAAAATGCCGGCAACTTCGATGTCGCTGAATCCGCAGCGCTCTCGGGCCGGTCGCTAAGCTTGAAAGGAACCCACTAATGTCCCCCGTTTTCCTCACCGCCTATGTCCTCGCATTCCCCGTCATCGTGGCGTGTGTCCTGTTCTACCTTGTGCGTGCATTTCACTCCGACTGGCTGCAGGCCAAGGCCGAAAATCGCCCGATGATCTAACGAGATCAGCTAGCACCACAGCGATCGTCCAAGCCCCGGCGGAAACGCCGGGGCTTTATTCCATGTCCGGCAAACGCTGGGCGCCGAGATGAACAGGATCGAGGTGCGCCGAGGCCGCTCCTCACTCCTGGAGTTCTCCGCCTATGCGCTTTCCCATGCCGTCGTTGGCGTAGTCATTCACCTCGACGTTCTCCCTCAATTCCTTTTCGCTCTTGGTTGGGCCCGGACGCTGCCGAGGCAGCAGCTTTCCCGTATCGTCACCGTGAGGATCGCGCGGAATGTCCGGTTTATCGCTTGGCGTCATCGCTTGGCCTCCTTCGGCGTTGAAAGGTGGAATTGCGCGGATGCGTTCCATCACTTCGGCCGATCCATTGCAGGGCAGGCGGCACCATTCCCAGCCGTCGAGTGCCAGCGAGCAGAACAGCCGACCGAATTTCTCCAGCCGGCTGCAATTCAGGTTCGGGTGATGGAGACGCCGCCATCGACCAGCAGGCTCGCGCCGGTCATGAAGCTGGATGCGTCGGACGCCAGGTAGAGGGCCGCCTCGGCCAGTTCCTCCGGCTTGCCCAAGCGTTTCATTGCATGCAGCCCTTCGATGAAGGCGCGGGTTTCGGGAGCGGCTCCCGGAGCGTTGGCAGCGTTGGAGGGAGTGTCGACGCCGCCTGGCGACAGAACGTTCGCCCTGACACCGCCCTGTCCGAATTCTGCCGCCAATACCTGGACGAGCCCGATCAGGCCGGCCTTGCTCGCCGCATAAGCGGCCATGCCGGGAAAGCCGACCGTATTCCCCACGAATGATGAAGTGAAGATCAGCGATCCGCCCCCGCGCTCGAGCATCGCGGGTACCTGGTGCTTGGCGCCCAGGAAAGCGCTGGTGAGATTGGTGTCTATGGTATCGCGCCAACCGTCTTCGGAGATGTCTGTAATCGAACCGGATGCGCCGCTCGCCCCGGCGTTGTTGAAGGCGATATCCAACCCGCCGAACTGATCGATGGCGGCATCGACACACGCCTTGGCGTGATCGCTGGATTTCACGTCGCCCGCTACGGCGAACGCCTTTCCACCTGCCTCCCTGATCTCCTCGGACAAGGCTCCGAGTGCGTCCTCGCGGCGGCCGGACAGGATCAGGCTGGCGCCTTCGTGGGCAAACAGCCTGGCTGCTGCCAGGCCGATGCCGGAAGTTGCGCCGGTGATGATGGCGACTTTGTTTTGAAGTCTGGACATTTGACCCTCGTTTATTGGTGACGGGGGTTCATCGCCCTGCGCGTTCCGGGAAGCGACCCGATTTCAGCATCGCACCTGGAAACGTCGCATGTATGATCGCTGATCGCTTCCGAGCGAGAAAGTGGGCTCCCGCACGCGCCACGGAATCAATGGCCCGCCAATTCATGGGCGTGGGCCTGATGCTCCTCGAGGGTGGGCAGAGTGGCGGCAGCGAATTGCTTGAGCGCGCCATCCTGGCCATTACTGGAATAGCCGTCGAACAGGGCGACAGCCTCGTCATGGGCCTGCACCTGAGCCTGGATGTAAGCCGTATCGAATTCCTCACCGCTCAGGCTCGACAGATTGTCCATTATTTCCTGGTGCTGCTGATCCAGTTCGGTGGCGGGCGCGACGCCTTCTTCAGTGGCCGCCCTGGTCATGTCCTCGCCGGCCTTGGTGTGATCGGCGATCATCTGCTCGGCAAAAGCCTTGACCTCGTCGCTGCTCGCCTTTTCCTGTGCCAGCTTGCTGGACTCGATTTCGAACATGTTGCTGACCGAGGCGATCGAAGCGAACTGTGCCGGATCCGTTACCTCAGCCGGAGCGGCTTTTTCGCTGGGCGAGGGAGCATTTTCCTGGGCGATGGCAGGGCCAATCAATATGAGGGCTGTGGTAATCAATAGGGCGCGAATGAGCATGGCTCGTCTCCTTTGGATGGATGACCGCAATCCTCGGAGGCGCCAAACGCTCCATCAATTCTGTGCCGTGCTCGCGTGGGAATCCTTATCCGGCAGGCTGATCGATGCCCGCAAACCCAATTCGCTCCAATCCCGGGTGATCCTGGCGCCGAGCGCCGCGATCAGGCCGGCTTCAAGCCGACTCCCAAATCCCGGCGATATGGTCTGGACGGGCTTGGGGCCGCCGGTTTCTTCCCACGAAATGACGGTCGCTCCGGCATAATGTTCGATGAGGACCGTCAAGCACCCCTCGGGTACGGACAGTGCCCCATATTTCGCGGCGTTGGTCGCAAGTTCATGGATCAGCAAAGCCAGGCTGGTGGCGGCCCTCCCATCGACTTGGGCTGATACGCCATCCACGATTATGCAATCGCCGTCCCTATAAGGTTCGAGTACGGTGTTGATCAGGGATAGGAGATCGACGGACGCCTCACCCGGGGCGTCGCCCTGCCAATCCCCCAACGTCAATTCCTGTGCCCGCGCCAAGGCCGACAACCTGGCATGAATGGCGCTCACGACCTCATCAACGGCGGAGCCCGACCGGGCGCTGAGCGAGACGATCGCATTGGCGAGCGCGAACAGGTTCTTGATGCGATGTTGCATCTCCCCCATCAGCAGGTGGAGACGTTCCTCGCTTAGCCGCCTATGGGAGATATCGCGCGCGATCTTGGAGGCGCCGACGATTACGCCGGCAGCGTTTCGTATCGGCGAGATGGTCAAGGAGAGCTCGATATCGGAGCCATCCTTGCGGCGCCGGATGGTTTCGAAATGATCGACCCGCTCGCCGCGCCGTATTTGCGCGAGGATTCCGGGCTCCTCGTCCAGACGATCCTCCGGAATGAGCATTGTGATCGGCTTGCCGATTGCCTCTTCGGCGGTATAGCCGAATATCCTGGTCGCGCCGGTGTTCCAACTTTGGATGCGGCCGGCAAGGTCCTTGCTGATGATCGCATCGTCGGACCCATCGATCAGCGCCGCAAGCCAGTCTCGTATGTCGACCTCATCGCCGATTTCCCCGACCCCCTCGCCGACCATCTGAGCCTCCAAATAACTCATGCTGCGAAACACTGGCAGAATGGTTATCTCATGATTTTAGTGGAGGTGTAGAGATGAAAAGCTCGTTCCATCTCAGGGGCTCGATAAAGCTCGACTGGCAGCTCGCTTCCCAATTTTTGGAGACCCGGCAAAGGCGGCTCGGGCATGGGCTGATCAGCAGGAGCACGAGCCGAATGGTGAAAGAACCAGCGTTCACGAAGAAGGGCCGAGGGTGCGGGGAGCGCCCGGCCGTTCCAGAGGAACTAAAATCCCCACACTTTCATGTAGCTGTTGGAATTCTAAGATAAATTGGCGATCCCGGCAGGATTCGAACCTGCGACCAACAGCTTAGAAGGCTGCTGCTCTATCCAGCTGAGCTACGGGACCGCAGCGGGCTCTCTTTACAGCATTTCGGCCCCGGGGATACACCCCCGAAATCGCCTTGGGCGGCTATCGCGCGGGAACGGGCTGCGGCGGATGCGCGGTGCTTTCCCGCACGATCAGTTCCGAATTGAGGACGATGCGCAGCGTCTCGCGTCCGTCGGCGCCGTTTTCAATGACGTCGAGAAGGGTTTCGGCCGCCATGCGTCCCAGGGTTTCGCGGGGCTGGCGCATCGTGGTGAGAGGTGGCGAGTAATGCGGCGCCACGCCCAGGTCGTCGAAACCGACGATGGAGATGTCGCGCGGGCATTGCAGGCCGTGCTGGCGCAACCCCGACAGAAAGCCGATGGCCGATTCGTCATTGGCGGCGAACAGCGCCGTTGGCCGGTCGGACAGCGACATGAAGCGCGCCGCGGCGGAAAAGCCGCTTTCCATCTCGAAATTGCCGCGGAACAGCCATTGCGGCGTGGGGGCGAGGCCGGCCTGCTCCAGCGCCGCCGCAAAGCCCGCCAGCCGGTCGCGCGAGACGATATTGTGCTCCGGCCCGAGCAGGTGGCCGATCTTGCGGTGGCCCAGGTCCAGCAGATGCCGCGTGGCCCGTTCGGCGGCCCTGGCATTGTCGGTCAGCACGGTATGAAAGCCTGCATCCGGGATTTCCTCGCAGGCGACCACCAGCGGCACCGAATGGGGCGCCATGGTCATGGCCCGCAGCGTTTCCAGGTCCAGCGACCCATCGAGCAGCAGCAGGCCGTCGGCCCGGTTGGACAGCATGTAGTCCTGGAGGCGACAGGCGGTTTCGCGCCCCAGATAAAGATTGACGACCAGCACGCCATAGCCCCGGCCGCTGGCTTCCCGTTCGACGGCGTCGAGGATGGAGGAGAAGAACGGATTGCGGATGTCGGGCAGGGCGACGAGGATGGTTCGCGCGGTCCTTTGGCGCAGCGACCTTGCCGTCTGGTTGAGCGTGTAGCCCGTTGCACGTATGGCCTCGGAAATTCTGGCGCGCGTACCCTCGCTGACCCGGCCCGGGGTAGAAAGGGCACGGCTGACGGTGGCCGTCGACACCTTTGCGTGACGTGCAACATCTTGAATCGTCGGCACTTTCCTGATGTCAACCATTTCCGGGGGCGCTCCCTGCCACCATCGGCGGCTACCACGATCTAAATCGATCTTGACAGGTCCGCAAGTCGTGTATGAAACTTCCGAAATCGATTGCAGAGCCATTTTGGACGCGGTAATGCAATCGATTACACACCGTTGCCGGTTGTTTTTTACGCAGGGCAGCCTTGCAGTTGGTGCATCACCGGAGCGAAAGCTCGTGTTCGTTGGGAGGACAAAATCATGAAAAAGTTCGCAGTGGTTGCCGCCATGGCAACCGCTTTCCTCGGCTCCACCGCCTATGCTGCGGAGCTGGAAGTCACGCACTGGTGGACTTCGGCCGGTGAAGCCGCTGCCATCGCCGAATTCGCCAAGCTCTTTGAAGAAAAGACCGGCAATACATGGGTGGACAGCGCGCTTGCCGGCTCGGGCACCGGCGCCAACCCCGTCATCATCAGCCGCATCATCGGCGGCGATCCGATGGGTGCCACGCAGATGAATACCGGCCGTGACGCGGAAGAACTCATCCAGGCCGGCCTGATGCGCGACCTGACCCCGATCGTCGAAGAGATGGGCGGCCTCGACTTCTACGTCGACGACACTCTGCTCGAGCCCTGCCGCTATGAGGGTGGTCTCTACTGTCTGCCGATCAACATCCACTCATGGGACTGGCTGTGGCTCTCCACCAAGGCCTATGAGACCATCGGTCAGCCGGTCCCGACGGACTGGAACGAATATGTCGCCTCCTGGCCGGCGCTCGAGGAAGCCGGTATCCTGCCCTTTGGCCTGGCTACCGGCTGGCCCTTCTCGGGCATTCCGGGCGTGCTGATGGCCGCCATCGGCGGCTCCGACCTCCTGATCGCCGTCAACCGCGACAAGGATGCCGAGGCGGTCCGCAGCCCCGAATTCCGCGAGGTGGCAGAGGCTCTGGACGACCTGCGCAGCGTGATCTCGCCCGACACCCTGGTCCCGACCTTCGGCGATGTGGGCAACCAGCTGCTCGAAGGCACGGCCGCGGGCAATATCCATGGCGACTGGCTGCAGGGCGACCTGCAGGTGGCCGGCGGCGTTCCCGGCGAGGATTATGAGTGCCTGCCGGCCCTGGGCCTGGGCACCCAGCTCAGCGGCGGTGGCGACTCCTTCTACTTCCCGGTCCTGCCCGAGGGCACCGACCAGGCGGTGATCGACGCCCAGACCGAGCTGGCCAAGATACTGGTCTCGCCAGAAGGCCAGTTGAACTTCAACCTGGTTAAGGGCTCGATGCCGATCCGCACGGATATCGATCTGTCGGGCGCCAATGCTTGCATGAAGAAGGCTCTCGACCTGCTCGGCAACGGCCTGCTGCCCTCCGGTGACTTCGCGCTCTCCAGCGACACCCAGCAGCAGCTCCAGGACCTCAACACCGAGTTCCTCGATGACGATGGCATCACCGTCGATGACTATATCGAGCGCTATGCCTCGATCATCGAGCAGGCGGACTGATCCCGCTCGGTGGGATTGAGTCTTCATCACTGAAAGCGGTGGTCGGCCTTGCTCGACAGGGTCGGCCACTGCGTTATGGAGAGAGCCGATGGCGGACATAGCCGTTGAGACCGGGGAGGGCACCGGAACTGTCAGCCGGCCTGGCTTCCTGAAAAAAATCTTCCTGCACAATCTGCCCGCCAAGGTCGCGGCCGTGCCGATGATGGCCACGGTACTGGTCGTTTTCGTCGGCTGCACGATCTGGACCGTTTATTATTCCCTCACCAATTCCAGGCTGCTGCCGACCGGCAAATTCGTCGGTTTCGAGCAATATGAGCGGCTGTTCGCCACCTCGCGCTGGAACGTCTCGGTTACCAACCTGATCTCCTATGGCGTCATGTCCATGGTGTTCACCCTGGGCCTGGGTTTCCTGCTCGCGGTGCTGATGGACCAGAAAATCCGGTTCGAAAGCGCCTTCCGCACCATCATGCTCTATCCCTTCGCGCTCTCTTTCATCGTTACCGGCCTCGTCTGGCAGTGGATCATGAACCCCACGCTGGGGCTGCAGGGCACGATGCGCAATCTGGGCTGGGAGAATTTCACCTTCGACTGGATCACCAATTCGCGCATGGTGCTGTTCGCGCTGCTGATCGCGGGGCTGTGGCAGGGGGTGGGCTTCTGCATGGTGCTCATGCTGGCGGGGCTGCGCGGCGTGGACGAAGAAATCTGGAAGGCGGCGCGTGTCGACGGCATTCCCACCTGGCGCACCTATGTCTCCATCGTGCTGCCGATGATGCGGGGCGTGCTGATCACCGCCATCGTGCTGATCGGCTCGGGCATCGTGCGGCTCTACGACCTGGTGGTGGCGCTGACCAATGGCGGCCCCGGCATCTCGTCGGAAGTGCCGGCCAAATATGTCTATAACTACATGTTCAGCGGCGGCAATATCGGCCAGGGACTGGCCGCGGCTACCATGATGCTGGTCACCGTCATCATCATCATGATCCCCTGGATCTATCTCGAATTCGGTGGAAAGGGGCGCCGCGCATGAGCCAGACCGCAACCATGGCCGGTCCCGCTCCGGCAGTGGCGGGTGACACCGCTATCGAGCCGCGCGGCCCGCGCCCGCGTCCCTTCTTCACGCCCAGGAAGATCGTCATCTATTCGATCCTGGTGCTGTTTTCGTTCTACTTCCTGTTTCCGCTCTATGTGATGGTGGCGACGTCATTCAAGACGATGCCCGAAATCCGCTTCGGCAATATCTTCGCGCTTCCGAGGGAAATCAGTTTCGACGCTTGGGCGAAGGCCTGGACCAGCGCCTGTACGGGCCTTACCTGCAACGGCCTGTCGCCCGGCTTCTGGAATTCGGTCAAGATCACCATTCCCTCGACCATCGTGTCGATCTTCATCGCGGCGGTGAACGGCTATGCGCTGGTGAACTGGCGGTTCAAGGGCTCGGAACTCTTCTTCGCCATCCTCATCTTCGGCTCGTTCATCCCCTATCAGGTGTTTCTCTATCCGCTGGTGATGATCACCCGCCAACTGGGCATTTTCGGCACGCTGCAGGCGGTGATCCTCGTCCACACCATTTTCGGCATGCCGATCCTGACGCTGCTGTTCCGCAATTATTTCGCGTCGCTGCCGCAGGAACTGTTCAAGGCGGCACGGGTCGACGGGGCCGGGTTCTGGCGCATCTTCTTCGAGATCATGCTGCCCATGTCGCTGCCGATCTTCGTGGTGGCGCTGATCCTGCAGGTGACCGGCATCTGGAACGACTTCCTGTTCGGCGTGGTCTTTGCGGGCACGCAGAACTATCCGATGACCGTGCAGCTCAACAATATCGTCAATTCGGCCCAGGGCACGCCGGAATACAACGTCAACATGGCCGCCACCGTGCTGACCGGGCTCGTGCCGCTGATCATCTATTTCGTGTCCGGCAAGCTGTTCGTGCGCGGCGTCGCCGCCGGCGCCGTCAAGGGATAATCGGGAATGCAGCATAGTGTTTCAATCAAGGATCTTTCGCTGAGCTTCGGCAGCGTGAAAGTGCTCGAACATCTCGATCTCGACATCAGGCAGGGCGAGTTCATCGTGCTGCTGGGGCCTTCGGGCTGCGGCAAGTCGACCCTGCTCAACTGCATTGCAGGGCTGCTGGACGTGTCGGACGGGCAGATTTTCATCAACGGCAAGAACGTGACCTGGGAGGAGCCCAAGGACCGCGGCATCGGCATGGTGTTCCAGTCCTATGCGCTCTATCCGCAGATGTCGGTGGAAAAGAACCTCAGCTTCGGCCTGCGCGTCGCCGGCATGAAGAAGGAGGAGATCGCCCAGCGGGTGAAACGCGCCGCCGAGATCCTCCAGATCGAGCCGCTGCTGGGCCGCCGGCCGGCCAATCTCTCGGGTGGCCAGCGCCAGCGCGTCGCCATCGGCCGGGCCCTGGTGCGCGACGTGGAGGTGTTCCTGTTCGACGAGCCGCTGTCCAATCTCGACGCCAAGCTGCGCAGCGACCTGCGCGTCGAGATCAAGCGGCTGCACCAGCGTCTCAAGAACACCATGATCTACGTGACCCACGACCAGATCGAGGCGCTGACGCTGGCCGACCGCATCGCCATCATGAAGAACGGCGTCATCCAGCAACTGGCCGATCCGCACACCATCTACAACAAGCCCACCAATCTCTACGTCGCCGGATTCATCGGCTCCCCCTCGATGAACTTCATCGGCGGGACGCTGGAGGGCGAAAGCTTCGTGGCCGATGACGGCACCGTCATCCCGGTAGGCGCCTATGAATATGCCTCCACCGCCGGCGGCGGCGCCAAGGCGATATTGGGTGTGCGTCCCGAGCATATCTTCCTTGGCGAGGCGGCCCAGGCCATGCCCTTCAAGACCGACGTCGAAATCGAGATCGTCGAGCCCATGGGCTCCGAGAGCCTGGCCTGGACCAAAGTGGCGGGCGTGCCCGTCACCTTCCGTTGCAGCAGCGACGTGGCGCTGGCGGTGGGCGACAAGGTCAATGTCGGCTTCGACATCGCGCGCGGCTCGCTGTTCGACGCCGCGACCGAGAACCGGCTTTAGAGCATCGGACTGAGAAGTGTATTCGCGGTTTTCAGAAAATCCGATGCGCCTGCAAAGAGCTGGAGCGGCACGCTGCGTCCGATAGAACGCAGGCTGCTCTAGCCCGATATCGCTTCGGGCGGCGTCCCACGGGGCGCCGTCCGCCGGGTTTCCGGCATCCACATTACTTTCGCGGCAGTCGATCTGTCCGGGGGCGGCGACGCCGGTTCTGCTTCCGGCTAGCTCTGGGTCCGATCCGACTGCGCACCACACCGACCTTATGAGAGGCCACAGATGACCGAGTTGTCATTCCAGCTCTATAGCGCCCGCAACTATCCCTCGCTTTCCGAATTTCTCGGCAAGCTCGGCCAGCTCGGCTACCGGCAGGTGGAAGGCTTTGGCGGGCTTTATGCCGATCCGGTCGGGCTTGCCGCCGATTTGAAGAAAAACGGCCTTTCCATGCCGACCGGCCATTTCGGCCTGGATCAGCTCAAGGACACGTCCGGCGCCCTCCGGATCGCCGAAGCGCTCGGCGTCAAGCGGATTTTCTGCCCCTTCATCATGCCCGACCAGCGCAGCGAAGACGAATCCAAATGGCTCGAACTGGCCGAGACCCTGGCCGAGCTGGGCGAGAAATTCGGCGCCGAGGGCTATGGCTTCGGCTGGCACAATCACGATTTCGAATTCGCGCCCACGACCTCTGGCCGCACGCCGATGGAGATCATCCTCGACACCGCGCCCGGGGTCGAATGGGAATGCGACATCGCCTGGGTCATTCGCGGCAAGGCCGACCCGCTGGCCTGGTTCGACAGATATGGCGACCGCATCAGCGCCGTCCACGTCAAGGACATCGCGCCGGAAGGCGAGAATGCCGATGAGGACGGCTGGGCCGATATCGGTCACGGCGTGGTGGGCTGGGACAAGCTCATCAACGAGGTGAAAGCCCGGACCAAGGCGCAGTATTTCGTCGCCGAGCACGACAAGCCGTCCGATCCGGTGCGCTTCGCCACCCGCTCGATCGCAACCGCCAGCAAGTGGAAGTAAGCTGAAATGGCAAAGACTTACGGCGTCGGCATCATGGGGGCCGGCAATATTTCCTCCGCCTATCTGCGCCTCGCGCCCCTGTTCGAGGGGCTCGAGGTGCGGGCGGTGGCCGACATTCTTCCCGAGGCAGCCAGCAAGCGGGCCGAGGAGTTCGGCGTCGCCGCACAGACCCCGGACGAGCTGCTCAAGAACAGCGAGTTGGACGTCATCGTCAACCTGACCGTTCCCTCCACCCACTACCGGGTGTCGATGGATATCGTCTCGGCCGGCAAGCACGCCTATTCCGAAAAGCCTTTCGTCCTGTCGGTGGAGGAGGGACTGTCCCTCAAGAAGGCGGCGGACGAGCGCAATCTCGCCGTCGGCTCGGCGCCCGACACGTTCCTGGGCGGTGCGCATCAGCAGGCCCGCGACATCATCGATGCGGGGCGCCTGGGCAAGATCATGAGCGGCACCACCCATGTGATGAGCCGCGGCATGGAGCACTGGCATCCCAATCCGGACTTCTTCTTCCAGCCCGGCGGCGGGCCCATTCTCGATCTGGGCCCGTACTACATCACCGACCTGGTGCATTTGCTCGGACCGGTGAAGCGGCTGTCCGCCTTCACCAACATGGCCCGCAACGAGCGCGTGGTCAGCGCCGATGGCCCCTATAAGGGCAGCATCATCAAGGTGGGCACCCCCACCACCATCCACGGCATCCTCGAATTCCACAATGGCGCCATCGTCACCATAGGCGCGAGTTGGGACGTTGCCGCCCATGGCCACCACAATATCGAGCTCTACGGCACCGACGGATCGATCTTCGTGCCCGACCCGAATTTCTTCGGCGGCGACCTGGTCACCACAGGCATCGAGGGCATTCGTACCCCGGTGGAGCCCTGGGCACATCCCTTCGGCAAGCCGAACCAGGATGTCGACAAGGATACGCCGCGCGCCAATTATCGCTGCGCAGGCCTTGCCGACATGGTCCAGTCCATCGAGACCGGGCAAAAGGCGCGTTGCGGCATCGAGGTGGCGCTGCATGTCGTGGAGGTGATGACCGGGCTGCTCAAGGCCGGCGAGACGGGCGAGGTGCTGACGCTCACCACTACCTGCGAGCGTCCGCGCGCGCTCGGAATTGAGGAGGCTCAGGCCCTGCTCAGGGCTTGATGGACGTACATCATTGACAGGTGCCCGATGGCGGTCAAAACTGCCGGAAGGAAAGCTTTGGGGCGGCGGGGGATCGCCGCCTCTTGATCCATGCGGGGGCGCTACGCGCTCACGAAGAGGGACTCCGGCACCTGCGCGCCGGGGCGGAAAGAGGAGACGATCATGGCCACGACTTTGAAGGGGCCCGCCATTTTCCTGGCGCAGTTCGCCGGCGACGCGGCGCCTTTCGACACGCTGGACAATATCTGCCGCTGGGCGGCGGGGCTCGGCTATAAGGGCGTCCAGATTCCGACCTGGGTTTCGAGCTTCATCGACCTGGAAAAGGCTGCCAGTTCCAAGGATTACGCTGACGAGATCAGGGGAATCGTCAACAGCCACGGACTGGAGATCACCGAGCTGTCGACTCATCTCCAGGGTCAGCTCGTGGCGGTTCACCCGGCCTATGACACTGCTTTCGACGGCTTCGCCCCGGCCAGCGTCCACGGCAACCCGAAGGCGCGGCAGGAATGGGCGGTGCAGACCATGCTCAACGCCGCCAAGGCGTCGCGGAATTTGGGCCTGGATGCCCACGCCACCTTTTCGGGCTCGCTGGCCTGGCCCTATATCTATCCGTGGCCGCAGCGGCCTGCGGGGCTGGTCGAGGAGGCGTTCGACGAGCTGGCGCGCCGCTGGACTCCGATCCTGGATGCCTTCGACGAGGCCGGCGTCGACGTCTGCTACGAAATCCATCCCGGCGAGGACCTGCATGACGGCGTGTCCTACGAGATGTTCCTCGAGCGCGTGAACAACCACGCCCGGGCCAATCTGCTCTACGACCCGAGCCATTTCGTTCTGCAGCAGCTCGACTATCTCGACTACATCGATATCTACAAGGACCGGATCCGGGCCTTCCACGTCAAGGACGCCGAGTTCAATCCGACCGGGCGGCAGGGCGTCTATGGCGGTTTCCAGTCCTGGGTGAACCGGGCAGGGCGCTTCCGCTCCATCGGTGACGGCCAGGTGGATTTCCCCGCAATCTTCGCCAAGATGGCCGCCAACGACTTCAAAGGCTGGGCGGTTCTGGAATGGGAATGCGCCCTCAAGCACCCAGAGGACGGGGCCAGGGAAGGCGCGGAACTCATCGAGAGCTACATCATCCGCGTCACCGAAAAAGCCTTCGACGACTTCGCCAGCGGCGGCACCGACCAGGCCGCCAACCGCAAGATGCTGGGCTTGTCCTGAGCTGTCACATAAGCAGGGTCATTCCCGCGAAAGCGGGAAACTCTGTTTACCGGCGCCAACCGGGATTCCCGCTTTCGCGGGAATGACCCCGTGATAGGTGTCGAACCATAGATATTGAGGAGGCATCAAATGGCTGAGAACGGCGCCAGGCGCATTCGCCTGGGCATGGTGGGCGGCGGTACGGGGGCCTTTATCGGCTATGTGCATCGCATTGCCGCCCGCATCGACGGGGATTACGAGCTGGTGGCCGGCGCGCTGTCGTCGCGTCCCGACGTGGCCCGGGAGTCGGGCAAAAATATCGGTCTTGCCGAGGATCGCGTCTACACCTCCTATGAGGAGATGGCCAAAGCCGAAGCGGCGCGTCCGGACGGCATCGAGGCGGTTTCCATCGTCACGCCCAACCACATGCATTTCGGCCCGGCCAAGGCGTTTCTCGAAGCCGGCATCCACGTGATCTGCGACAAGCCGGTTACCTCGACGCTGGAGGACGCGCGCAAGCTGGCAGAGATCAAGCCGAAGAACGGCGCCAAATTCCTCCTGACGCATAATTACACCGGCTATCCGCTGGTCCGACAGGCGCGCGAGCTGGTGGCTTCGGGCGCGCTGGGCAAACTGCGCGTGGTGCAGGTCGAATATCCGCAGGACTGGCTGACCGAGCCGGCCGGCGAGGACAACAAGCAGGCCGCCTGGCGGACCGATCCGGCCCGGTCCGGCGCCGGAGGCTGCATCGGCGATATCGGCACCCACGCCTATAACCTCGCCCGTTTCGTCACCGGCCTCGAGACCGAGGCGGTCTCGGCCGACCTCACCGCCTTTGTCGAGGGGCGCCGGCTCGACGACAACGTGAACATCATGCTGCGCTTCGCCGGCGGGGCCAAGGGCATGCTCTGGGCCAGCCAGGTCGCGGTGGGCAATGAGAACGGCCTGCAATTGCGCGTCTATGGCGACAAGGGGGGTCTCGAATGGCGGCAGGACAACCCGAACTATATGTGGTTCACTGAGTTCGGCAAACCCAAGCAGTTGCTGACGCGCGGCGGCTCCATCTCGGTGCCCCCCGCCGCCTCGATGAATGTCCGCATTCCCTCCGGCCATCCGGAAGGATATCTGGAAGCCTTCGCCACGCTCTACAGCCAGTTCGCCGCCGTCATCCGGGGTGAGGGCGCGGACTATGAAAGCCTGCTGCCCGGCATGGAAGATGGCGTCGAAGGCATGCAGTTCATTGCCGCCTCGATCCGCTCCAGCCAGAACGACAGCAAGTGGACCCGGCTGGACGAGGTCTGATTCATCGCTTCGGGCGCGGCGGCGGCGACCGTCGCGCTCATTGCAACCGCTGGCTGGAAAAGCCCCTCGCCTCGAGCAGCCTGATGACGCTGGCCTCGCCGATCATATGGGCGGCGCCGACCACCAGTAGGGCCTTTTCGTTTTCCGCCAGCATGGTTTCGATCTGCGCCACCCAATTGTGGTTGCGCCGGTCGATGATGCGCTCGACCATGCCTTCGTCATAGCCGCCCATCTGGGCCATGAAGATTTCGCCCAGCGCCTCCGGTTCGCCGGCCAGCCAGGCTTCGATCATGAAGCCGATATCGTCCTGGATCATGTCCAGCGTGTCGAGCGTGGCTTCGAGCATGGAAATCTGCTCCGCCTCGCTGCCGCCGGCCAGGAAGCCGAGCTGTTCCTCGGGGGATTCCAGAAAACCCTTGCGCTCGGCGGGAAGGCCTTCGGAGAGCACGGTTTCCACGCCCAGCTCCGCCGCGTAGCCCGAGTTCGTCAGCGGCCCCAGCGACAGCGTCGTCGCCGCCATCCAGGGTTGCATGGTGAGCAGGGACGGCATGGGGATGAAATATTCTTCCGCCGCGCTGCGCACCCGCGCCGTCAGTTCCGGCCCGATCTTGTCGCTCAGCAGTTTCCCGTCGCGATTGAAACCCAGCTCGAAGGTCAGCGGGATAATCCGCGCCTGGCCTTCCGGCCCGATATCGGTTTCGAAATAGACGCGATCGGCCTTGGAGAGGATCTTGTCGAGCGCCGGGCTGCGCCAGTCGGTGTCCGGGGGCAGCATATGGACGGAGCCGAAGACCCAGATGGAGCTGTCCGCGTCGCTCACCTGCCACAGCGCCGGCGCGGCGAGGCCGGGCGTGGCGGCCAGCAGCAGGGCGGCCAGGGGAGCGACGAGACGACCGACAGGCATGGCGAACTCCGGCGGGAGGGATTGTCCAAAATCCTAGCCCATCGGCGCCGAAAGGGTAATTGCGCTTTTCCGCACAGCATAAGCAGCGCACAAGCGTCGCGCTCTCCTGCGGGGAATCAGTGCGTCCAGGGCGTCTTGCGATCGGACCGGAAATTGTCGGGATAGCTGACGCGCTTGGGCGTGGGGTCGTGCGCGGGCTGCACGTGATAGGCGATGCCGTGGCGCTGCGCATAGGCGATGGCGTCTTCCTGCGTCTCAAAGGACAGGCGGACCTGCTGGCGCATGTCGGAGCTGCTCGTATAGCCCATGAGCGGGTCGATGCTGCGCGGGGTCGTCGGCTCATAGACCAGGACCCACTGCTTGGACTTGCCCTTGCCGGATTGCATGGCGTTTCGGGCCGGGCGGTAGATACGGGCGGTCATGTGACGTCCTCAACACGATGCGGGGCGATTGGTCGGAGTACAAAGATTCGAACTTTGGACCCCCGGTTCCCAAAACCGGTGCTCTACCAGGCTGAGCTACACTCCGAAATCGTGCCTTTCCGTTACCGCGTTCGCCCTGAAAGGGCAAGGCCGTCGAAGCGCCTCGGCCGACTTGACGCGCCTGCGGCGGCAGGGGACAAACCGGGATGATCGATCTGCAAAAGCCCTGGCCGCTTGGCCTCAGCCGCACCTCCTGGCCGCTTTTCCTCCTGGCCATGCTCGCCGTGCTCGCAGGCCTCGCTGCCGTCGATATCGCCGCCTCGCGCGGGGCGATCGGCTGGCCCGAGCCATGGCGGGCGCCGTTTTTCTTCATCACCGATTACGGCCTGTCGGACTGGATGCTGATTCCCAGCCTAGTGCTGATGATCCTTTTGCGCCTCGCCATGTTTCCGTTGCGCGGCGTGTGGCGCCAGGCGGCCGGCGAGATGGCCATGCTTTCGGCCTTCGTCTTCGTGGGGGTCGGCGGTCCCGGCCTGCTGACCAATCTGCTCAAGCGCTTGGTCGGACGCAGCCGGCCCACCGAGTTCGAGGCCTCGGGCGCCTTTTCCTTCCAGCACCTGCTCAACGACTGGACGTTCCAGAGCTTCCCCAGCGGCCATTCCACCACTGCCGTGGCCTTTGCCTTCGTCATCGGCTTCGTCTGGCCGCGCGTTTTCCCGCTGTTTCTCGTCATTGGCGTCGCCGTGGCGGTTTCGCGGGTGCCGGTGGGCATGCACTATCCCACCGACGTTTTCGCCGGCATCGTCGTGGGGATGCTGGGCGCCTATCTGGTGCGCAATTTCTTCGCGCTCAAGGGCTGGCTGTTCGAGCGGCGGCCCGACGGGCGGATCGTCCGCAAGCCGTTCGAGGGCGTGGCGCGCCTGTTTCAGCGGGCGCGGGCGTAGCGCTCCAGAGCGGCGGCGAGATCGGCCTTGAGGTCTTCCAGCCCCTCGAATCCGACGTGGAGCCGGAACAGATTGCCCTCGCGCGTCCACGGCTCGACGGTGCGGGCCCGGGAAATGTTCACCGGCAGGCACAGGCTTTCATAGCCGCCCCATGAAAACCCCATGCTGAGCAATTGCATGTGGTCGACGAAAGCGGCGACCGCCTCACGCCGCGCCGGCTTGAGGACGAAGCCGAACAGGCTGCCCGAGCCGGTGAAATCGCGTTTCCATAATTCATGGTCGGGATGGCTGGGCAGGGCCGGGTGCAGCACGGCCGAGACCTCGTCCTGGCGCTCCAGCCAGGAGGCGATGTGCAGCGCCCGCTCCTGGTGTTCCTTCATGCGGATGGCGAGGGTGCGCAGGCCCCGCGCCACGAGAAAGGCCTCGTCGCCGGAGGTGAAGAAGCCCAGCAGCGTGCGGATGCGCTCGACATCGGCCCAGGCCGCCTCGGTGGTGGAGATGGTGCCGGCGAAGGCGTCGGAATGGCCCACGAACATCTTGGTGCCGGCATGGACGACGATGTCGGCGCCCAGCGCCAGCGGGCGGTGATAGAGCGGGCTGGCCCAGCTATTGTCGACGATCAGCCTGGCGCCGCCGGCATGGGCGGCCGCCGCCAGCGCCGGAATGTCCTGCACCTCGAAGGTCAGCGATCCGGGGCTTTCGGCCAGCACCGCCTTGGTCCGGGGGCCCATGAGAGCGGCGAGGCCCGCCCCGGAGCGCGGATCGTAATAGCGTACGCCGATGCCCATGCGTTCGAGAAAGCCGTCGGCGAATTTGCGGCCCGGCTCATAGGCGCTGTCGGAAATCAGCACCTCGTCGCCGGTCTCGAGGCAGGACATGAGCGCTATGGTGATGGCGGCGAGACCCGAAGGGACCAGCTTCGTCCGATAGGCGCCCTCCAGTTCGCTGACTATGGTTTCGACCCCGTCCGTGGTCGGATTGCCCGCGCGCCCGTAAAGATAATGCTGCGTCTGGGCCTCGAGGTCGGCCAGGGTCTTGAACAGCACGGTCGAGCCGCGGAACACCGGGGTGTTGACGAAGCCGAAATGGTCTTCCGGCCGGCGGCCGGCATGGGTGAGAAGCGTTTCGACGGAGGGCTCGGTCTCGGCGGGGCGGAAATTTTCGGTCATGGTTCCAGGCTATTCAAAACAGATCTCATTGCATATCCGGCCGGTCGGGAGACAGATATGCCGTCCTGATGCGCCACCTGCCCTTGACGTCACGCCTAAGAGAGGTTTGCATGTTTAACAGCATCCTAGCCGGCAGACAAAGCAGGGATGCGTCCGGGAATTACAGACTCGAAATGGCCCGGAACAGAGGGCAGGGGACAAAGGCGAATAAATGCAAAAACCGCTCCTAGCGATTGCAGTCGTTGCCGCGTTGGGCTTGGTCGGGACCGCGGCCAAGGCGGCGACGCTGGATAGCGTTATGGCGAAAGGATTCGTGCAGTGTGGCGTCACCTCGGGCGTCCCCGGCATGTCGCAACCCGACGCGAACAACAACTGGTCGGGGCTCGAAGTGGACTTCTGCCGCGCGGTCGCCGCTGCCATCTTCGATGATCCGGACAAGGTGCGATATACGCCGCTGACTTCGCAGGAACGTTTCGTGGCCCTGTCCGCCGGCGAGGTCGACATTCTCTCGCGCGTCACCACCTGGACCATGAGCCGCGATACCGATATGGGCATCTCCTTCACCGGCGTGCTGTATTATGATGGCCAGGGCTTCCTCGTACGCGAGAACGATGGCATCGCTTCGGCGCTCGAGCTCGACGGCAAGACGGTCTGCATGGAGGCCGACACCACGACCGAGTTGAACGTCGCCGAGTATTTCGCGGCCAATGGAATGGAATTCACTCCGGTTACCTTCGTCGACAAGCCGGAAGTGCTCAAGGCCTATGAGGACGGCCGCTGCGACGTGCTGACCTCGGACGGGTCCCAGCTCGCCGCGGATCGTACCAAGTTCGCCAATCCCTCCGACCATGTTCTTCTGCCCGAGACCATCTCCAAGGAGCCGCTGGGGCCATCGGTGCGCCAGGGCGACCAGCAATGGTTCAACATCAACCGCTGGGTGTATTTCGCGCTGCTCGAGGCCGAGGAACTGGGCGTGACCCAGGCCAATATCGACGAGATGCTCGGCTCGGACAATCCGGCCGTAAAACGCCTGCTCGGCGTCGAAGGCGATTTCGGTACGCCGATCGGCCTGCCGGTGGACTGGGGCTATCGCGTCATCAAGCATATCGGCAATTATGGCGAAAGCTTCGATCGCAATCTGGGCGAGAGTAGCCCGATCGGCCTGCCGCGCGGCCTCAATGCCCTGTGGAACAAGGGCGGCCTGCAATACGCCCCGCCCATCCGCTAGGGCGTCGTTGAGGACAGCGAAGTCCGGTTTCCTGCAAGAATGACGCGGCGACGATAAGATGGAGCGGCGTCCGGAGACCGGGCACAAGAGGTAATGCGGGTGAGCCAGCCTTCCGAAGTGACCGCCGACCGGGCGATCGACACCAGCAATATGCAGGCTTCCGACACCGACGTGGCCATCGATGTCATCGCCATGCACAAGTGGTATGGCGAGTTCCACGTCCTGCGAGACATCAATCTGCGGGTGATGCGCGGCGAGCGCATCGTCATCGCCGGCCCTTCGGGCTCGGGCAAGTCGACCCTCATCCGCTGCATGAACCGGCTCGAGGAGCATCAGCAGGGCCGGATCATCGTCAACGGCACCGAATTGACCGCCGATCTCAAACGCATCGACGAGGTGCGCCGCGAGGTCGGCATGGTGTTCCAGCACTTCAACCTGTTTCCGCACCTGACCATCCTGCAGAATCTTACCCTGGCGCCCATCTGGGTGCGCGGCCTGCCCAGGGCCGAGGCCGAGGATGCGGCCATGCACTATCTGGAGCGCGTCAAGATTCCGGAGCAGGCCGGCAAATATCCGAGCCAGCTTTCGGGCGGGCAGCAGCAGCGCGTCGCCATCGCCCGGTCGCTGTGCATGCAGCCGCGGATCATGCTGTTCGACGAGCCGACCTCCGCCCTGGATCCGGAAATGGTCAAGGAGGTGTTGGACGTGATGATCAATCTCGCCGAGGAAGGCATGACCATGATCTGCGTCACCCATGAAATGGGTTTTGCCCGCCAGGTGGCCAACCGGGTGATCTTCATGGATCAGGGCCAGATCATCGAGCAAAACGATCCCGAGGAGTTCTTCTCCAATCCGCGGCACGAGCGCACGCGGCTCTTCCTCGGCCAGATCCTGCACTGATCCGGCGGGCGGCGAGGGGGTCGGCGTCATAAATTTTCGGTGGGCCGCCCGGACTTCGGCTTGACCGGTTTTGCCCTGCTGCCAATATGGACAGACGAAAGAAAGCCGGCATTTTGCTCAAGCCACCCAAGCCATTGCTGTTCCTGGCGGCGCTCCTGTTCGCGCTGTCGATGCAGCCCGCAGCCGCGCAGACGCTTGAAACCGTGCGCCAGCGCGGCTTTCTCATTTGCGGGTCGAGCAATCCGCTGGCCGGTTTTTCCCAGCAGGATGCCGATGGCCGCTGGTCGGGTTTCGACGTCGATCTGTGCCGGGCCCTGGCCGCCGCCATTTTCGGCAATCCGGACCTCATCGAATTCCGCGCCTATCGCGGCGAGGCGCGGTTCGCGCCGCTCCAGACCGGGGTGGTGGACGTGCTGATGCGCAATGGCGCCTGGACCACCGGGCGCGACATCCGCTATGGCGCGCGCTATGTGGCGCCGAGCTTTTTCGATGGCCAGTCCTTCCTCGTGCCGCAGGCGCTGGGCGTGGTTTCGGCCTATGAGCTGGACGATGTGAGCATCTGCGTCGTCGATGGTTTCGGCGAATTGGAGGCGCTCGACGAATTCTTCTTCTCCAACCAGACGCGTTTCCGCGAAGTCGCCTATGAGGAAACCGCCGATCTGGCCGTCGCCTACCGGGCCGGGCTGTGCGAGGTGATTTCGGCTTCGGGCCGGCAATTGCAGGCCATAAGGCGCGAGCTGCCCGATCCGGCCCTGCACCGCATCCTGCCCGAGCGGATTTCCAAGGAGGTGCTGGGGCCGGTGGTGCGGGACAATGACGATCAGTGGTTCGACATCGTGCGATGGACGCTGTTCGCCCTGATCAGCGCCGAGGAGGTCGGGGTCACCAGCCTCAACATCGATTCCCTGTCGGCGGCTCGGACCCATGCGGTGCGGCGGATTTTAGGGATCGAGGGCGATTTCGGCGCCGCCCTCGGGCTGCGGCCGACCTTCATGACCGACGCGATCCGGGCCGCGGGCAATTATTCCGAGCTCTACGACCGCCATTTCGGCAGCCAGACCGGCGCCGCCATGCTGCGCGGGCAGAATGCGCTCTGGACCAATGGCGGGCTGCTCTACGCACCGCCCATCCGCTAGATCGTTTCGCCCTCGCCGGACCGTCGCCGCAAAGGGCCCCGCACGCCGCTGCGCGCGGTTTGCAATCCAAGGGACGCATGATAAAGCTGCCCGCACTTTCGAACCAGTTCAGGCCGGCCATGTCCCAGGACAATATCTTCCGCGAAATCGACGAGGAACTGCGCAGCGACCGCATGCGGGCGCTGTGGAGGCGCTTCGGCCCCTTCGTCATCGGCGCGGCTGTCGCCATCGTGGTGCTGGTCGCGGCCAATGAAGGCTGGTCCTGGTACACCAAGAGCCGCTCGGCCAGCGCTTCCGAAGAACTCTATGCGGCGCTCGAAGCGGCGGATCGGGGCGATCTGGCCGGGGCGCAGGCGCAGCTCGATGCGCTCGTTTCCAACGGCTCGGGCGGCTATCCGGTGCTGGCCGAGTTCCGCAAGGCGGCGCTGCTGGCCGAGGAGGGCGACGTCGCCGCCGCGGTTTCTGCCTATGACGCCCTGGCCAACAGCCAGTCCAATCCGCGCATGCGCGAGCTGGCCCTGCTGCTGGCCGCCAATCTGCTCGTGGACCACGGCACGCTGGCCGATGTCGAATTGCGCATCGCCACCATCGCCACCGACGACAACCATATGCGCCGCGTCGCCCGCGAGTTGCTGGGCCTCGCCCAGTACCGTGCCGGCGATGCCGCCGCCGCCCAGGCCAGTTTCGAGGCGGTGCTCAACGACCCGCTGGCCCAGACCTCCATCCGCAATCGCATGGCCTTCTACCTAGCGCAGATGGTATCGGATGGCGTCGTTGCCGGCGACACCCCGACCCTGGCCGGCGACGAAGAGGCGGCTCCGGTCGCTGCCGAGCCGGTGGCCGAATAGGCAGCGCTGTCCCGAAGGAATCCGCGATGACGGTCACCGTTGCCATTGTCGGCCGTCCCAATGTCGGCAAGTCCACCCTGTTCAACCGCCTGGTGGGTCGCAAGATCGCCCTTGTCGATGACACGCCCGGCGTCACCCGCGACCGCCGCGAGGCCGAGGGCCGCATCGCCGACCTCACCTTCCGCGTGCTCGACACCGCCGGCTATGAGGATGTCAGCGATGGCAGTCTCGAGGACCGCATGCGCCAGCAGACCGAGCTGGCCATCCGCGAGGCCGACGTCATCCTGTTCATGATCGACGCCCGCGCCGGCGTCGTGCCGCTCGACCAGCGTTTCGCCCAGGTGCTGCGCAAGGCCGGCAAGCCGGTGCATCTGGTCGGCAACAAGGCCGAAAGCAGCGCGGCCGAGGCGGGGCTAGTGGAGGCGTTCAAGCTCGGCTTCGGCGAACCGATCCCGCTTTCGGCCGAGCACGGGCTGGGCCTGTCCGAACTCTATTCCATCGTTTCTGCCGCCATCGACAAGGCCGCCGAGGCCAAGGCCGCCGCGGCGGAGGAAGCGGTCGATGCGCTCGATATCATGCCCGAGGTAGATGTCGACATCACTGCCGACATGCTCGAAGGCGAGGGCGACGAGGCCACGCTGCGCTGGAATCCGCGCCGCTATCTCAACATCGCCATTGTCGGCCGTCCCAATGCCGGCAAGTCCACCCTGGTCAACAAGATGGTGGGCGCGGACCGCGTACTCGTCGGCCCCGAAGCGGGGATCACCCGCGACAGCATTCTCGTGCCCTGGGAATGGCAGGGCCGCACCATCAACCTGGTCGACACCGCCGGCATCCGCCGCCGCTCCCGCGTCACCGGCAAGCTGGAAAAGCTGGCGGTGGGCGACAGCCTGCGCTCCATCCAGTATGCCGAGGTGGTGGTGTTGCTGCTCGATGCCACCATTCCCTTCGAGAAGCAGGATCTGGCGCTGGCCGATCTCGTTGAGCGGGAGGGCCGCGCCATGGTCATCGCGCTCAACAAATGGGACCTGATCGAGGACAAGAACCGGACCCTGGCCGAGTTACGCGAGGCCTGCGAACGCCTGCTGCCGCAATTGCGCGGCGTGCCGCTGGTCACCATTTCGGGGCTGACCGGGCGTAATATCGACCGGCTCATGGATGCCATCTTCGCCATCGAGCGGAGCTGGAATTCCCATGTTTCCACCGCCCGGCTCAATCGCTGGCTTGCCGGCATGGTCGAGGGGCATCCGCCGCCGGCCATTGCCGGCCGTCGCCTCAAGCTGCGCTATATGACGCAGGCCAAGACCAGGCCCCCCAGCTTCATCGTCTTCGCCTCGCGCCCCGATGCGGTGCCCGCCGCTTATCAACGCTATCTGGTCAATGGCCTGCGCACGGCCTTCGACATGCCCGGAACCCCGATCCGCCTGTGGCTGCGCGGCGGCAAGAACCCTTATGTGAACAAGAAATAGGCCGGTGCCGCCGCGGCAAAGCCGGGGATGAACACAAGGGCCTATTCACATCTTGGGGCCTTGCCCTATAGTGCGCACGTCGTAACACCCCGCCATTGGTCGCGGCGTGCCAGCAATGCACTTTGTTGCTTACAGAAATCCTCATCGTCGTCGTTCTGATTCTGGTGAACGGCGCCCTGGCCATGTCTGAGCTGGCCGTCGTCTCCTCCCGTTCCGCGCGTCTCAAGGTCCTGGCCGATCAGGGCAATAAGGGCGCCGCTGCCGCCATCAAGCTGGGGGAAGAGCCGGGCCGGTTCCTTTCTTCCGTGCAGATCGGCATCACCCTCGTGGGCATTCTCTCGGGCGCCTTTTCCGGTGCCACCCTAGGCCTGCGGCTCAGCGTGTGGCTGCGGGAGGTGGGCGTTCCGGCCAATGTCGCCGATGTCGGCGGCGTCGGCGTGGTGGTGGTGCTCATCACCTATGGCTCGCTGATCCTGGGCGAGCTGGTGCCCAAGCAGATCGCCCTGCGTAATCCCGAGGCCGTCGCCTCGCGCGTCGCGCTGCCGATGACCGCACTGGCCCTGGTGGGCACGCCTGTCGTCTGGCTGCTCGATATTTCGGGCAAGTTCGTGCTGCGTCTTCTGGGGCAGGCGGGGGAATCGGCTGATTCGGTCACCGAGGAGGAGGTGCGCACCATCATCGCCGAGGCGACCTCGGCCGGGGTTTTTGAAACCGAGGAACATTCGATGATCTCGGGCGTCATGCGTCTCGCCGACCGCTCGGCGCGGGGGCTGATGACGCCGCGGCTCGACGTGGTGGCGATCGATCTGGAGGATTCCTACGAGGAGAATCTCGAAATCATCCTCGCCACCACTCATTCCAAGGTGCTGGCGCAGGAAGGGGACGCCGATTCCATCCTCGGCGTGCTCTCGCTCGCCGATCTGCTGCCGGCACTGGTGGCCGGGCAGCGGCCGGATCTGCGCAAGCTGGTCAAGCCCGCTCCCGTGGTGATGGAGCATGCCGATGCGCTCGACGTGGTCGAGGCCATCCGCTCCTCGGCGGCCCAGATGGCTCTGGTGGTCGACGAGTACGGCCATTTCGAAGGCATCATCACCTATGGCGACGTGCTCGAGGTGATCACCGGCGTCTACAATGCCGAACCCGGCGACGAACCGGCACTGGTGCAGCGCCAGGACGGCTCCTGGCTGGTCGCCGGCTGGATGCCCGTCGACGATTTCAGCGAACGTTTCCGGCTCAGCGTCTCGAGGGACGCGCGCTACGAAACGCTGGCCGGCTTCGTGCTCTCCCAGCTCAACCACCTGCCGGCCATCGGCGAAACCTTCGAGCACGAAGGCTGGCGTTTCGAGGTCGTGGACCTCGACGGCCACCGCATCGACAAGGTCCTCGTCTCGCCGCTGGTGGTGCCGAGCTAAAGCCTTCGCCGTCAAGCGAAATACCGTCACCACCCGACTTGTTCGGGTGGTCCTGAGGCATCTTCACCTTCGCCGGATTGCCGGGACAAGCCCGGCAATGACGACGGAAATATCCGGCCCCTCCCGGCTTACCCCTCCGCGAAAACCACGCTGACGCGCCGGTTCTGCCTGCCCTTCTTCTCGATCCGGCCCAGGGCAAGGGCGCCGATTTCGCTGGTGCTGGTCACGTGGGTGCCGCCGCAGGGCTGCAGGTCGACCGGGCCGATGCGCACCAGCCGCACCCGGCCCTGCCCCATGGGCGGCTTGACCTTCATGGTCTTGATGAGGTCGGGCTTGGCCTCCATCTCGGCGTCGGTGATCCATTCGGTGGTGACGGCGTGGTCGGCGCTCACCATGGCGTTGAGCCGGGCTTCGATGGCGGCGAGGTCTTCCGGGACCTCGGGCATGTCGAAGTCGAGCCGGCCCTTGTCCTCGCCCACCGCCCCGCCGGTGACCGGAAAGGGGAACGCCACCGAGAGCAGGTGCAGCGCGGTATGCATGCGCATCAGCCGATGGCGGCGGTCCCAGTCGATCTCGGCGCGCACCGTCTCACCGGCGCGGAGCGGGGACTGCCCCTCGGCTGGGACATGCACGATCCGCGTCTTGTCGCCGTCCGGATGGACGGCGGTGGCGATGGCGAGCACGCTGCCATCCGCCCGCACCAGCCTGCCGCTGTCGCCCGGCTGGCCGCCCGAGGCGGCGTAAAAGACGGTCCGGTCGAGCAGGATGCCGCCATCGGGCGTCACTGCGGTGACTTGGGCTTCGCTCGATTGCAGATAGGCATCGTCGCGAAACAGGAATTGCGTCATTTCGGTCTCACAATACGGGAGAGAGCAGGCGCGCCGCCTGGGTGGCGACGTAAAGGGGCAGGGGACGGCTCTCGATCTCGGCGCGGCCGACCTCACGGCAGGCCTCGAAATCGGCCAGCAGCATCTTCTCCACCGCCTCGATGGTGTCGGGATGGGTGAACCACAGGGTGATCTCGAAATTGATGGCGAAGGAGCGATTGTCGAAATTGACGCTGCCCACGGTGGCGATGCGGTCGTCCATCAACACCACTTTCTGGTGCAGGAAGCCGTCCGTATAGCGATAGACCGAAATGTCGTGTTCCACCATGGCGTCGGCATGGGCCATGCTGGCGAGCCAGACCAGCGCGTGGTCGGGATTGTCGGGCAGCATGATGCGCACGTCCACCCCGCGCAGGCGCGCCGCGAACAGGGCGGTACGGATATCGGTGTCGGGCACGAAATAGGGACTGACGATCCATAGCCGCTCGCGCGCCCGCCCGATGAGGTCGGTGAAGGCGATAGCGCATTCCTCCAGCTTGTCGGCCGGGCCGCTGCCCATCACCAGCACCGATTCCTCGCCGAAGGTTTCGAGCTGCTTGGGCGGTGCATTGGGCAGCAATTCACCCGTCGCCCATTCCCAGTCCTCGCGGAACAGCAGGGCGCAGCCCAGCGCCGCCGGTCCCGACACCCGGACGTGGGTGTCGCGCCAATGCCCCACCCGGGGATTCTCGCCCAGATATTCGACGCCCACATTGTGCCCACCCACCCAGGCGTGGGTGCCGTCGGCCACCACGATCTTGCGGTGGTTGCGGTAGTTGATGCGGGTGGGGCCGTAAAAGCGCAGGAATTTGTGGCGGTGATTGAAGCCGGCGACCTTCACCCCGGCCTCGCGCAGCTCCCGCCGGAAGCGCCGGGGCATGCCGGTGCTGCCGATATCGTCATAGAGCAGATAGACCGCCACCCCGGATTTCGCCTTTGCGATCAGCCGCTCGGCCAATTCCTGCCCCAGCCGGTCGTCGCGCACGATATAGAACTGCACCAGCAGATAGGTTTCGGCTGCATCGATACCGGCGAAGATGGACTCGAACGTCGCCTTGCCGTCGATCAGCAGCTCGACCTCGTTGCCCTTGAGGAACGGCAGTTCCGAGACGGCCACCTGCACCGGCCATTTCGCATCGGTCTCCCGGTCGATCAGCGCCAGGTCCCGCGCCCGCAATGGCCGGTCGGCGCGACCGTTCTGCATGCGGTCGGTGGCATAGTCGTCGAACAGCTTCCAGCCGAAGATGAGATAGAGCAGCACGGTGGGGATCGGCAGCAGGATCAGCGACAACAGCCAGGCGATGGAGCCCTGCGAGGTGCGCGAATTGAGGATTTCGCGAATGGCGCAGACGATGGCCAGCAGATAGATGGCGCCCATGATCAGCGCCACCAGATGCAGATCCGCCACGAGGGCCGACAGAATATCGTCTATGCCGAACACTTCGATCCTTCAGCGCTTCGCGGGGGCACTCTATCAGGCCGGGGCGGCGCGGCAATCCTCCTGTTGGCGCCGAAGGAATTTCAGAAAGCAGCGGATGGGAATACTCCTGCGCTTGTCACCCCAGGAGGCGATCCTCCATGCGCCGGCCGATGCCAGGGCAAGCCGAAACGCGCGATCGGCCGGCGCCGGACCTTATAAATTCAGGCCGGTTCCGGCTCCATCACGCTGGAAATGTCGATGGGCGGGCGGGCGTCCATCCAGGCAGGGACGGGCAGGTCCCTGGCGCGGAGGAAATCGGGGTTGAACAGCTTGCTGGCATAGCGGTTGCCGTAGTCGCACAGCATGGTGACGATGGTTTTGCCCGGCCCCAGATCGCGCGCCATGCGCACCGCGCCGGCGATGTTGATGGCGCTGGAGCCGCCCAGGCACAGGCCCTCGCGCTCCAGCAGGTCGTAGATATAGGGCAGGGCCTCGGCGTCAGGGATCTGGTAGGGCAGGTCCACCTCGAGCCCTTCCAGATTGGCGGTGATGCGCCCCTGGCCGATCCCTTCGGTGATGGAATTGCCCGAGGATTTCAGCGTCCCATGGGCGTAATATTCGTAAAGCGCAGCCCCCTCGGGATCGGCAAGGCCGATCTTGATCTCGGGATTACGGGCGCGCAGTGCCTCGGCGACGCCCGCCAGCGTCCCCCCCGAGCCTACCGCGCAGATAAAGCCGTCGATGCGGCCATTGGTCTGGGTCCAGATTTCCGGCCCCGTGGTTTCGGCATGGGCACGGCGATTGGACACATTGTCGAACTGGTTGGCCCAGACGGCGCCATTGGGCAGTTCGGCGTCTAGCTTTTCCGCCAGCCGCCCCGATACCTTGATGTAGTTGTTGGGGTTCTTGTAGGGCTTGGCCGGGACCTCGATCAGCTCGGCGCCGTAAAGGCGCAGCGCATCCTTCTTTTCCTGGCTCTGGGTCTCGGGGATGACGATCACCGACTTGAAACCGAGCGAATTGGCTACCAGCGTCAGCCCGATGCCGGTATTGCCAGCCGTACCTTCGACGATGGTGCCGCCGGGCTTCAGCCTGCCGGACTTGACCGCGTCGTGGATGATGAAGAGCGCCGCCCGGTCCTTGACCGACTGGCCCGGATTGAGGAATTCGGCCTTGCCCCAGATTTCGCATCCGGTGAGCGTGGAGACGCGGTTGAGGCGGATCAGCGGCGTGTTGCCGATGGCGGAGATGAGGTCTTCGTGCTTGGCCATGGATTTCTAATATCGAAGGATCAGGCACTTATCGTAGGGGCGGGGCGAGGGGCCCGCAAGGCCTGACCGGCCCGCGCGGCACGGCTTTTCCCGGGCCGCGGGCAATGCGCAAGCGGCGGCCGCCGGCATGCCGCCGCGGGGAATAAGTTTTCGCAGGGAACCGTTCGCGCGGTCCGCTACTCCATCACCTCGGCCAGATTCTCCAGCGCCTCGCTCCAGGCCTCCATGGAGAAGATGCGGGTCTGCGCATCCTCATGGGGCAGGCCGCGCTCGGTGAGAGTGAGGCGGGTATTGTCCCCCTCGAGCGCCTCGAAGGCGATATCGATGACGAAGATCATCTCGGTGTCGTCCTCGTCGTCCTTGTAGACCCAGGACAGCACCAGCCTTTCGTCCTCGCGGAAGGTCAGGACCTCGCCGCTGACCTCGTAGTCGGTCTCGTCATCGTCGTCGGCATAGGTGAGAAAGCGGTAATGGCCGCCCTCGAAGGCGTCGAATTCGGCCTCGTCGGCCTGCCATTGCTCGATCAGGGCCGGGTCGGTCCAGGCCGAGAACACGTCGGAGACATTGGCCGCGATAGTACGGGTCAGGGTGATCTGGCTTTCGCCGTCCATGCCATTGCTCATGCCGGAACCATCTCCCGGTGCAGTTCCGCCGTTTTCGGCAGCATCACCGTCAGGATACCCAATGCGGGCAGGAATGCGCAAATCTGGAATACGGCGATCATGCCGATCCAGTCGGCCAAGGCGCCCATCACCGCCGCGCCCAGCGCACCGATGCCGAAGGCGAAGCCGAAGACGAAGCCGGCAATCATGCCGACCTTGCCGGGCACCAGTTCCTGGGCATAGACCACCATGGCCGAGAAGGCCGAGGAGAGGATGAGCCCCACCATGACGCTCATCACCGCGGTCCAGAACAGGTCGAGATAGGGCAGGGCGAGGGTGAAGGGCAGCGCCCCCAGGATCGACACCCAGATCACCGCGAGGCGGCCGTAGCGGTCCCCGATCGGTCCGCCGAAAAACGTGCCGGCGGCCACGGCGCCCAGGAATGCGAACAGGTAATATTGCGCCTCCTGCGCCGAGACGGCGAATTTCTCGATGAGGAAGAAGGTGTAATAGCTCTTGAGCCCCTCGATATAGATGAACTTGCTCAGCAGCAGCGCGCCGATCACCACGAAGGCGAGGACGAGACGCTGGCGCGGCAGGGCCGGCCGGGCCGGCGCCACCTTGGGGCGGCCGGCCGCCTGGCGCTGGTGCCCGGCGAACCAGCGGCCCACATGCAGCATCAGCAACAGGCCGGCAATGGCGACGAGGACGAAGGCGAAGACGCTCGACTGGCCCAGCGGGAACAGGATCAGCGCCGCGGCCAGCGGGCCGAGCGCCGTGCCGGCATTGCCGCCCACCTGGAACAGCGACTGGGCGAATCCCAGCCGCCCGCCCGACGCCATGCGCGCCACTCGCGAGGCTTCGGGGTGGAACAGCGCCGAGCCGGTCCCCATCACCACCGCGGCGGCGAACAGCAGCCAGAAGCCGTTGGCCGCGGCGAGCATCGCCACTCCCGCCCCGACCAGGGCCATGGCGAGCGCCAGCCAGTAGGGCTTGGGCTTGAGGTCGCCCGACAGCCCGAAGGCGGGCTGCAATATGCAGGCGGTGATCTGCTGGCCCAGGGTGAGCAGGCCGATCTGCAAATAGGAGAGGCCGTAATTCTCCTTGAGCAGCGGGTAGAGCACCGGCAGCAGGAATTGCAGCAGGTCGTTGAGCAGATGCGCGCCGCTGACGGCCAGGATGATGGACAAGGCGGTGCGCTGCGCATCCGGCGCAGGGCTGGACGAAATCGTGGTCATGGAAATAATCGAGTGGGAAAACGGATCGTCCCGTCCTACCCCGCCATAGCCGCAAGGGCAATCGTCCGGCGCGAATATCGGCGATTTGGGAAAGAAATGGCTCCGCGAGCTGGACTCGAACCAGCGACCATTCGATTAACAGTCGAACGCTCTACCAACTGAGCTATCGCGGAACATTGCGCGCCTTCCGTTGCGAAGGCGAGGTCCGTGTACCCAAACTGATGCGGTTTGCCAAGCCCTCAATCCGCCCGCCGTGAAATATTTGTCGCGCCCCTTCCTTTCCGGCTCAGAGGCCCCAGCGGCGCGTGCCCGAGGGGCTGGGGCGCTTGAACTGGTCGACCAGCGCCAGCAGCACCACCATGTGCAGGCGTTCCGGCGTCGTTGGCGCCTTGAGGCATTTCACCCGCGAGGACACCGTATAGCGCGCGCCCTCATGGCCGCCGCTGGCCGTATAGACCAGATATTTGCTGGCCTCGTCATAATAGGCCGAGGTCACCTTGAACTGCATCCGCCATCCCGCGCCAGGCTGTCCAGACCGCCCCTGCCGACCATATCCTCAAAAATCGGCGGCTTGGCAACCGAGCCGGATGAGCGGGTGTCCTTAAAGCGAGGGATCGATCAGCGCCAGGCCGACTTCGGGGTGGAAGCGCTTGCGCAGATGGGCGGGGGCCTCGGTGAGGATGATCTCGAGCGTGGGCCGCACGATGCCGCTGGCGACATGGCCGGCGATGGCCCTACCGCTGGAGGTGCCCAGCACGGCATGGGCGTGAACCGCCGGGGCGCCGTCCGGCCCCGCCGCGATATCGCCGGTGAGCGAGGCCACCTCCACCTGCTCGTCGACATGGATGTCGTGATAATTCTTTTCCTGCCAGTCGAAAAAGGCCAGGGTCGCCGTCTCGAACGCGCCGATGGCCTTGAAGCTGGCGGCGCTCAGCTTTTTCTCCGCCGCGAAGCTCTTGAGGCACTCCATGACTTCGTCGCCGGTTTCCAGGATGACGGCGTAGGTCTGCCCGCCATCGGCGTCGTGAATGAGCTTGCTTTTCATGCCGTCCCTCGCTGCCGTTCGATTTCCTAACCCGCGGCAGGGGGATGGGGTTCCGGTCTAGACCTCGTCGGGATAACGCCCCTTGGTCTGTCCCACCAGTTTCGCCAGTTCGGAAAAAGTGGCGATCTCGGTCTCGGAGGCGCTGTTGTTGGCCAGCATGAGCAGCCGTGCCGGAAAGGCCACCGCATCGCGGCTGGCGGAGCTCATGTCCTCGACCAGCCGGTCGTCGCCCAGTGCGGTCTGCTCGGCGCGCTGGAGAGCCAGGTCGATCTCCTCCCGGCTCAGCACCCCCTTGGCCACCAGCGCGTTGTTGATGGCCGCGATGGCCAGGTAAAGCCCCTGCAATTGCAGATTGGAGACGTTCATCCATTCCTCCTCGATCGCCGGCGCGGCGCCCGGGCGGGCCTTGCCGGCGCTCTATCGGGAAAATTCACGGCGGCCGTTCCAGTCTATTGCATAAGTGCCTGAGGTGAAATAGGTACAGGGCGCCTAGAGGCCGCGTGGCGGAGTGGTTACGCAGCGGATTGCAAATCCGTGTACTCCGGTTCAATTCCGGACGCGGCCTCCAACCAGCTTTTCCCCGCAATCCCAGGAAACGCGACTGCCGGCGATGCGAAAAGCGCGCGCGGCGAGCCGATGTTTGTTGCCTTGCGCCCGGCCTTGCCATATTCACGTCCGGCATATGCCGGAGGGGCATGGCCGGCCCCCGTGCTGTTGCTCTCCGGTAACGCCGCAGCATGAACAGCGGATTAAAGTTTGTTAGGGATTGCCTGGCTCGGTTGTCTATCCCATCTGGCCGGCATTAGTGTAGTGGGACCTGGAGGCCGTTGCATGAAGTATCGCGGGATTTTGAGGGCGAGCGCGCTTGCCGTGATCGTGGCCTGTACCTCCAGCGGGGCCGCCCAGGCGCAATCCATCACCCAAGCCCTGACCGCCGCCTATGAGCATGCGCCGGACTTGCAGGCGGCGCTGCTGAGCGCCAAGGCTTCCGCCGAAAACATCGTGCAGGCCAAGTCGGGCAAGCTGCCCACGGTGGGGGCCAGCATCGGCGGCACGCAGAGTTTTTCCAATGCCAGCGGCCAGGCGCTGCTGCTGGGGGACCATCCGGTGTCCTCGAGCCAGTTGCAGGCGGGCCTCTCCTACAACCAGACCATTTTCGACAATTTCCAGACCGACGCGCAGATCGAGGCGGCCCGGGCCGGCGCCGAGGCGGCGGAATACCAGTTGCGTAATACCGAACAGAACGTGCTTCTGCAGGTGGTGCAGGCCTATATGGCGGTGCTGAGCGGGCGCGAATTGCTGGCGTTGCGCGAGGAGAACCTGCGCTTCTTCGAGGCGCAGCTGCAATCGGCGCAGGACCGGCTCGATGTAGGCGAGGGCACCAGGATCGACGTGGCGCAGGCGCAGGCTCGCCTGGCGCAGGGCCAGGCTGCCTATCGGGCCGCCCAGGGCACGCTCGAGACCAGCCAGGCCACCTTCCAGCGCTATGTCGGCGCGCGGCCGCAAAATCTCAGCCCCGGCCATAATTACGGCAATCTCATTCCCCGGACGTTGGAGGCGGCGCTGGGCGAGGCTGAACTCGGCCATCCGGCAATCCTTCTGGCCAAGGCCGGCATCCGCGCCGCGCAGGCCGGGAGCGATGCCGCGCAGGCGGCGGGCGGGCCCACCGCGAGCGTCAGCGGCAGCCTCGGCACCAATTGGAGCCAGAGCAATCGCGGCGGCGCCGGCACCGGCGGCTGGTCCGCCTCTTTGGGCTTCCAGGTCTCCATTCCCATCTATTCGGGCGGCCGGATCGGCTCGGCGGTGCGCAAGGCCAATCTCGAGCAGATCAAGTCGGAAGTGGACGCCATGTCCGCCTATGACCAGATTCGCGAGGCGGTCATTTCCGCCTGGTCCGGCATCCAGAGCGCCGATGCGCAGATCCAGGCGGCGCAGGCCGCCGTGTCCTCCAGCAATACCGTGCTCGAGGGCGTGATCCAGGAGCGCGATCTGGGCACCCGCACCACGCTCGACGTGCTCAATGCGCAGGCCGACCTCACCACGGCGCGCGAAAGCCTCATCAACGCCTCGAGCAACAAGACCATCGCCACCTTCTCCCTGCTCAACGCCATGGGCCGGCTGACGGCGCGCGATCTGGGGTTGGCGGTCGAGATCAAGACCGCCGTGCCCTATACCCAGGCGGTCGAGGACGTCTGGCAGGAATTGCGCACCGTCGTGGAGTGATCCCGATTTTCCGGGGAAGAAGCGATAGTTCCGGTCTGGGGGCGATTCCTTATCCGGCCTCTTGCGGCTAAGCTGAAATTAACGAATCAGGTGGCGCGGCGCGATTGCCGCCGCTGCCGATCGGGCGCATGAGTAAGAGGCACTGATGAACAAGCCGGCTCCCAAAGAACCGTCGATGGATGAAATTCTCTCGTCCATCCGACAGATCATCGCGGACGACGATGCCGCCGGGGCGCCGCGCCGGCCCTCCGTCCAGGCGGCCCCGCCGCCGATGCAGGCCGCCCCCGCCCGGGCTCTCGCCGACGAGGATCGCGATTTCAGCGACATGCTGGACGATGACGAGCCGCTGGCGCTCTCGCCTTCGCAGATCGTCGGGGACGAAGAGGACGGCGACGATGTCAGCTTCGATGCCATCCTTGCCGACACCGAAAGCGAGGCGGAAGCCGGCGCGCCGGAACTGGTGGAGCCCGAGGACGTCGCCTTTGACGCCGGGGACGACCTGCCCAGCTTCGACCCGCTGCCGCCCAAGGCGCCCGAGCTCGAACCGGTCATGGAACCCGCACCCGAGCCGGTCATGGAACAGGCGGCGCCCGAGCTGGAACCCGCTCCGCGGCCCGCGCCCGCGGAAGCTGCACCGCTTCCCGATCCCACGCTGACCGACGACATCGCCGACGAACTGCTCGAGCCGGCCACCCGCGCCGCCGTGCGCAGCTCCATCGGCAAGCTCAGCGCGCTGGGCATAGGCAATCCTGGCCTCACCATCGAGGCGATGATGCGCGACCTGCTGCGACCCATGCTCAAGGAATGGCTGGACGAAAACCTGCCCTCCGTGGTCGAGCGCATGGTGGAAAAGGAAATCTCCCGCATCGCCCGCGGGGAGTAATTTCTAACACACCCACCTCCAATGCTGCCCTCGGGGCTCGGCCCGAGGGCCTCTTCCCGCGCTGCCGTACCCGCGCGGCCCCCATGGCGATCCCATCGAACTACGCTCGATTGCGCCCGCTTTCGCCCGCCGCCCGCCATCCTCTGACAAATCCGCGCGGGGCTAACCGCCTTTCTGTTGACCCGGCATGGCGCATTTGCTTGAAGTCGGCCGACCGATTTCCGGCCCGCCACTTCCAGGCGGGTGGCTGCTGTTGCGAGTGACCGATGCTTGAAAAGACCTATGAACCCGCCGCCGTGGAAAGCCGCATCTACGATGCCTGGCTCGAGGCGGATGCCTTTGCGGCCGGGGCAGGGGCGAAGCCCGGGGCCGAGACCTTCACTATAGTCATTCCGCCGCCCAATGTGACCGGCTCGCTGCATATTGGCCACGCGCTCAACAACACCATCCAGGACATTCTGATCCGCTTCAACCGCATGTTGAAGAAGGACGTGCTCTGGCAGCCGGGCACCGACCATGCCGGCATCGCCACCCAGATGATCGTCGAGCGCCAGCTTGCCGAAAAGCAGCTCGACCGCCGGACCATGGGCCGCGAGAAATTCATCGAGCGCGTCTGGGAATGGAAGGCCGAAAGCGGCGGCACCATCATGAACCAGTTGAAGCGCCTCGGCGCCTCCGCCGACTTTTCACGCGAGCGCTTCACCATGGGCGCGGCGGGCCAGCCGGACGACCAGATGGTGCGCGCCGTCACCAAGGTCTTCGTCGAATTGCACAAGCGCGGGCTCATCTATCGCGCCAAGCGGCTGGTGAACTGGCATCCGGGCCTCGAAACCGCGATTTCCGACCTCGAGGTCGAGAATATCGAGGTCAAGGGCCATATGTGGCACCTGCGCTATCCGCTGGCCGATGGTGTGACCTACCAATTCCCGATCACCGACGAGGAGGGCAAAGTCACCGGCCACGAGACGCGCGACTATATCGTCGTCGCCACCACGCGCCCCGAAACCATGCTGGGCGACAGCGGCGTTGCCGTGCATCCCGAGGACGAGCGCTATCGGGGCCTCGTGGGCAAATTCGTCGAATTGCCACTGGTGGGGCGCCGCATTCCCATCGTTGCCGACGACTATGCCGACCCGGCTCTGGGCAGCGGCGCGGTGAAGATCACCCCGGCTCATGATTTCAACGACTTCGAGGTAGGCTCTCGCAACGGACTTGAAGCCATCAACGTCTTCACCGCCCATGGCGCCATCCTCGATGCCGATTTCACTCCCGAGAAATATCGCGGCCTCGATCGTTTCGAGGCGCGCAAGGCGATCGTTGCCGACCTTGTGGCGCTGGCGGAGGAAAACTCCGCGCGCGGGCTCGACCACATCGAAGACAAGAAGATCATGGTCCCGCATGACGAAAAGTCCAAGCAGGTGGTCATCGAGCCGTTCCTGACCGACCAGTGGTGGGTGAAGGCCGAAGTGCTGGCCGAGCCGGCCCTGGCCTCGGTGCGCGAGGGGCGCACCAAATTCGTGCCCCAGCAATATGAGAACACCTATTTCGCCTGGCTGGAGAATATCCGGCCCTGGTGCATCTCGCGCCAGCTCTGGTGGGGCCACCAGATTCCGGCCTGGTACGGGCCGGACGGCGAGGCCTTCGTCGCCCATGGCGTGGAAGAAGCGCAGGAGGCCGCCGACCGGCACTATGGCAAGCCGGTCGAGCTGACCCGCGATCCGGACGTGCTCGACACCTGGTTTTCCTCGGCGCTCTGGCCCTTTTCGACGTTGGGCTGGCCGGACGAGACGCCCGAGCTCAAGCGCTATTATCCGACTGACGTTCTGGTCACGGGTTTTGACATCATCTTCTTCTGGGTCGCCCGGATGATGATGATGGGGCTCGAATTCCTCGACGAGGAACCGTTCCACACCGTTTACATGCACGCCTTGGTCCGCGACGAGAAGGGCCAGAAGATGTCGAAGACCCGGGGCAATGTCATCGACCCGCTCCAGCTCATCGACGAATATGGCGCCGATGCCACCCGCTTCACCCTGGCCGCCATGGCGGCGCAGGGGCGCGACCTCAAGCTCGCCATCGGCCGGGTGGAGGGTTATCGCAATTTTGTCACCAAGCTCTGGAACGCGGCGCGTTTCCTCGAGCTGAACGAGGCCCGCCGCGTCGCCGACTACGATCCGCGCGCCAACCGGCTGCCGCTCAATCGCTGGATCGTCGGCGCCACCGCCCGCGCCCTGGCGGAGGTGCGCGCCGGCATCGAGGACTACAAGTTCAACGAAGCCGCCAATGCCGCCTATGAATTCGTCTGGGGCACATTCTGCGACTGGTATGTGGAGTTCGCCAAGCCGGTATTCGGCGGCGAGGACGAGGCGGCCCGGGCCGAGACACGCGCCACTGCCGCCTGGGCGCTCGACCGGATTCTGGTCATGCTCCATCCCATGATGCCCTTCGTCACCGAGGAATTGTGGGCGGAAACCGGCAAGTCCGGCCCGGCCCGCGAGACCATGCTGATCCTGGCCGAATGGCCGGATCTTTCCGGTCTCGAGGATAGCGAAGCCGATGCCGAGCTTGCATGGCTGATCGACGTCATTTCCAATATCCGCTCGGTGCGCGCCGAGATGAACGTGCCCGCCGGCGCCCGGCTGCAACTGGTAGTGACCGGGGCAGGGGAGCAGACGCTGGCCCGTCTCGTCGCCGGCACCGCGCTGATTTCGCGCCTCGCCCGGCTCGAGGAGATTTCCCCGCGCAGCGAGGTGCCCGGCGAGTCGGCACAATTCGTGGTCGGCGAGGCAACTTTCGCCCTGCCGCTGGCCGGGGTGATCGATCTGGGCGCCGAAAAGGCCCGGCTCGAAAAAGACATCGGCAAGCTCGACGCCGAGATCGCCCAGATCGACAAGAAACTCTCCAACGAGCAATTCGTCGCCAAGGCGCCCGAGGAGGTGATCGAGGAGCAGAAATCCCGCCGCGACGCCGCCATGGCGCGCCGGGAAAAGATCCTCGAAGCACTGAAGCGGTTGAGCTGAACCGGGGCCCGGCAGCGATGCCGGGCCTTTTCCGGCGGCTCCTCAAATCCGCCCGTGCATGCCGTGCAGGCCTGCATAGACGCCGCCTTTTCCCAGTAGCGCCGCGTGGGTCCCGTCCTCGACGATGCCGTCGCGCGTCAGCACCAGGATGCGGTCGGCGTGGCGGATGGTGGAGAGGCGGTGGGCGATGACCAGCATGGTACGGCCCCGCGCCAGGCCCGGCAAAGCCTGCTGCACGGCGCGCTCGCTGTCATTGTCGAGGGCGCTGGTGGCCTCATCGAAGATCAGCACCGGCGGGTCCTTGAGAAAGGCCCGGGCGATGGTCAGGCGCTGCTTCTGCCCGCCCGACAGTTTTACCCCGCGCTGGCCGATATCGGTGTCGTAGCCCTGGGGCAGCGCCATGATGAAGTCATGCGCATTGGCGGCTTTGGCCGCCGCGACCACCGCATCCTCGCTCGCTCCCGGCCGGCCATAGCGCAGGTTCTGCGCCACCGTGCCGCTGAACAGATAGACGTCCTGCTGCACCACCCCGACATTGCGCCGCAGCGAGGCGAGGGTCACGTCGCGCACGTCCTGCCCGTCCAGCGTGACGCTGCCCGACAGCACGTCGTAGAATCGCGGGATCAGGCTGCATAGCGTGCTCTTGCCGACGCCGGAGGGGCCCACCAGCGCGATGAACGAGCCCGGCGCGATATCGAAGGAGATGCCGTCGAGCACGCGGGGGCCCTCCGCCTCATAGCGGAAGCCGACATTGCGGAAGCCGATGGCGCCGGCGACCTGGCCGAGCGGGCGGGCTCCGGGGCGGTCGGCGATGTCCGGCTCCTCCTCCAGCAGTTCCATGGCGCGCACGAAGCCGGTATAGCCCTCCTGCCAGAGGCGGATGAAGTTATCCAGCCGCCGCACCGGATCGACCAGCACGCCCACGCAAAGCAGCAGCGTCAGCAGGTCGGCCGGCGTCAGTTCGGCCGTGAGGATGCGGAGGGTGCCGGCCACGATCACCACGATGGTGACCAGTTGTGAAAAGCCGTCCATGCCCACCCACAGGAGCGCTTCGCTGCGATAGCCCGCCTTGCGGCTTTCGAGAAAGCGGCGGTTTTCATGCTCGAAACGGGCCAGCTCGTCCGCCTCGTTGGCGAAGGACTGCACCACGCGGATGCCGCTCAACGCGTCCTCCATCCGCTCGTTGATATCGCCGATCCGCTCCCGGCTGGTGCGCAGGGCGACATTCATCCGGCGGTTGAAGTGCATCGCGTAACCGATTGCAAACGGAATCAGAAAAGCGATCAGCAGGGCGATGACCGGATCGATATAGGCCAGCACCGCCATGGCGCCACCGAATTTCAGCACGCCGATGGCGACGTCCTCGGGGCCGTGGTGGAACAGTTCGCCCAGCCAGAGCGAGTCGTTGCCGATGCGGCTCATCAATTGGCCGGTGCGCTGCCGGTCGTAGAAGCCGAAGGAGAGCTTCTGGCAGTGCTCGAACAGCTCCCGGCGCACCTGCGCCTCGATGCGGGCGCCCATCGCATGGCCCTGATAGTCCACGAAATAGGTGGCGAGCGCCTGGACGAGGAAAACGCCCAGCATCACCGCGCCCAGCGCCATGATCTGGGCCACGGCGTCGGGCGCCGCCGCCAGTTCCGGCAGGCGGGTCACCAGAAGATTGGCCAGCAGCGGCAGGGCCAGCGCCGTGGCCGCCACCAGCCCGGCGCACAGCAGGTCGGCGATCAGCAGCGGCAGATGCGGCCGATAATAGGAAAGGAAGCGCCCGAAGCGCACTCGCGCCCGATTGGAGGATGGGCGGCGGAACGAAAGGAGGCGGGAGAGGAGGCGGCTAGGTCCGGGCTGCGCGCGCTGTTCTCCGCCGAAGGATTTTGAAGCCATGAATGACCATGTCCTGTTGCAGACGAATGTTCTTGCGATTGGACAGGGTCGTTCTCATCTTGGCCTCCAGCGGCTCGGCTTAGGGCATCGGACTGAAAGTGTCTCGCGGTTTTCAGACCATCCGATGCGCAAACAAAGAGCGAGAGCGGCGCGCAGCGTTCGGTAGAACGCACGCCGCTTCAGGGCAAAATTATGAGGTGACCGGAGCGGATGCACAATCCTCGCGCGGTCACACCTGTGTCTCTGTGACGATTCGGCAACAAAACCCCCGATTCCATGGGACGGCGCGCGCCATCAAGAGTTTGGCGACATTTCCCGCCACAATCTCTTTTTAGACAAGAGGTCTGGACATTCGGGGGCGGGTGTCTGCTCTGGCCCGGTCCTGCATATGGCAGGCCGGTTCGAGCCGTCGCTCACCCCGCTTCTAGACACGAGGCCGGCAGGACGCCGGAACGGGTGGATATGAGTGCAGGACCGCTGAACGCCGAGCTTTCCCGTCGCCAGGGGCCGAACCGCTGGCGCCGTTGTGATCGGTTTGGCCGAATGCGGTCACAAAGCGCGTTTACTGATTGTTCAGACATTGCTTTGCCCGCGATCATCCAAGGGGCAAACTCACGAATGAACAGCGGCGTCACCTTCGCCGCGACGGGTCCGGGAAAACGGAAACCGCCTGCCACGCCCGCCCATGGCTTCATGGGCGAAAGGAGTATCATGCGCACCAGTTGGGATCGTTCCCTGTCCAGTGCCGCCGCCGGATTGCTGCTCGCCCTTTGCGCCGTCGCCCCCGCCCATGCGCAGACGGCGGCCGATGCCGCGCTGGATTTCGCGCGCGTGCTCGATGGCGGGTCGATCGTTTCGAACGACACCTATCTGTCGGCGCTGGAAAGCGACGCCGCCGCCGGTCGGCCGCTGGCGCTGTGGCAGCTGGGCACCATGTACGAGAACGGCGAGGGCGTCGACAAGGACCCGGTCAAGGCCTTCGGCTATTTCGCCCAGATCGCCAATCAGCACGCCGATACTGCGCCGCGCGGGCTCGAGGCCGATATCGTCGCCTCCTCCTTCATCAAGCTGGGCGAGTATTTCCGCATCGGCGTGCCCGAGGCCGGCGTCTCGCAGAATCCCGGCGAATACCACCGTATGCTGATGCACGCGGCCACCTATTTTGGCGATGCCGAGGCGCAATATCGCGTCGGCATGCTCTACCAGCAGGAGGATGGGCTGGGGCTCAGCCCGGCGCTCAGCGCCCGCTGGCTGCAATCGGCGGCGCATAAGGGCCATTGCCTGGCGCAGGCCCAGCTCGGCGACCTGCTGTTCAACGGCATGGACAATTATCCCCCCCGTCCGGCCGAGGGCCTGATGTGGCTCAACGTCGCGCACACCACCTGCACCGGCACGCCCGACTATGCCCGGGCCGACGAACTGCTCGCCCATGCCGTCGCCCGCGCCACCCCCGAAGACCAGGCCGCCGCCCTCGCTATGGCCAAAACCGGCTTCACCGCAGCCGCGCAGTTCTGACCCGGCAGGGGTTTCCTGCCATGGACGCCGATGCTGCGTGACAGCGGGGCGGGACCTGGAACCCGCGGGAAAGACGAAGCTGCGCTACTTGAAAGTGCTAGAAAGCCTCGATGGGCAGCGCCTCGACGATGGTGCCGGCGGGCTGGCCGGGGTCGTGGCCGGGCTGGACGATGAGCATGTCGGCCCCGGCGAGGGACGAGGTGTGGCCGCTATCGGTCTGGGCGATGGGGAGGAGGGAGGGGCCTCCGGCGCCGTGGACCAGCCGGGCGCGCATGAAATGGCGGCGGGGGCCGTTGGCGGGCGTCGGGCCGGCGAGGGGGAGGCGCCAGCTCGGTGGCTCGGCGTGACCCAGAAAGGCGCGCAGCGCCGGCTTGATGAAGACGATGGCGGTGACCATGGCGGAAACCGGGTTACCGGGTAAGCCGAATACCAGCGTGCGGCCGTGCGTGCCAAACATCAGCGGCTTGCCCGGCCGCATGTCGATGCGCCAGAAATCCAGCGTCACACCGAGACTTTTGAGCGCGTCCTGCACCAGATCGTGCTCGCCGACGCTGGCGCCGCCGGTGGTGACGAGAATATCGGGTTCGCCGGCAAGGATGGCGGTGAGGCGGGCGCGCAACGCGTCGTCTTCATCAGCGGCGATGCCATGATCGTCGACGGTTTCGGCATAGGGCGCCAGCAGGGCATCCAGGCCGAAGGAGTTCGAGGCGACGATCCGGTCCGGCCCGAGCGGCTCGCCGGGCAGGACGAGCTCATCGCCGGTGGCCAGAAGCGCGATGCGGGGGCGCCTCGCAACGCTCAACGCCGCGTGATTGGCGGTGGCGGCGGCGGTGATCCGCAAGGGCGTCAGGCGCGCGCCGGTCTCGATCAGCACCGCACCTTCCGCAAAATCATTGCCCCTGGCGCGCACGCTGTGGCCGGGGCGGGCGGGTACGGAAAAGCCGACGCGATCGTCCTCGCGCCGGGCTTCCTCCTGCATGATGACGGTATCGGCACCAGGAGGCAGGGGGGCGCCGGTGAAGATGCGGACCGCCTCCCCCGGGCCGAGGCGGCCGGCAAAGCCCGCGCCGGCCTGCGACATGCCGACGACGCGCAGCGGCTTGCCCGCATCGAGATCGGCGGCGCGGAAAGCATAGCCGTCCATGGCGCTGGCATCGAAAGGCGGCTGGTCGTGCGTGGCGACGACGGGGGCGGCGAGCACCCGCCCCAGCGCCTCCCCGAGCGGCACGGTCTCTGCCAATACCGGCGGCACCCGCGCCAGAATGGCGGCCAGCGCTTCCTCGACCGGCAGGAGGCTCACGGCGCCCGCACGAAGTCGCCCGACCTGCCGCCGGATTTTTCCAGCAGGCAGATGTCGGAAACCACCATGGCCCGGTCCAGCGCCTTGGCCATGTCGTAAAGGGTAAGGGCGGCGGTGGAGGCGGCGACCAGCGCCTCCATCTCGACGCCGGTGCGTCCGGTAGTCTCGGCAGTGGCGCGGATGAGGATGGCGGCGTCGCCATCGGGCTCGATCTCGACGCTGACCCGGGTGAGGGGAATGGGGTGGCAGAGCGGAATCAAATCGGCGGTCTTCTTGGCCGCCATGATGCCGGCAATGCGCGCCACGGCCAGCGCATCGCCCTTTTGCAGACCGCCGCCGAATATGGCCGCCATGGTCGCGGCCGCGCCGGCGAGCCGCGCCTGAGCCACGGCGCGCCGCCTGGTGACCGCCTTGCCGCCGATATTGACGATATGGGCCTGGCCCTTCTCGTCGAGATGGGTCAGCCCGCCGCCAGCCATCAGCGGGCCATTTCTGGGGCGCCGGTGAGCAGGGCGCGGGTGGCCGCGGCCACGTCCGGCTGGCGCATCAGGCTTTCCCCGACGAGGAAGGTGCCGACGCCGCAGCGCTCCTCCAGCATCAGCACATGCTCATGGGTGACGATGCCGCTTTCGCTGACCAGCAGCACGTCATCGGGTACGCCGGACGCCAGATTGACCGTGGTGTCCAGCGTGGTCTCGAAGGTGCGCAGATTGCGGTTGTTGATGCCGATGAATTTGGCGTCCAGCGACAGGGCTCGGTCCAGTTCGGGCTGGTCGTGCACCTCCACCAGCGCATCCATGCCCCATTCGCGGGCGGCGTCGAGCAGATAGCGGGCTGCGTCATCGCCCACGGCGGCAAGGATGACGAGGATGCAGTCGCCCCCCCAGGACCGGGCCTCGGCGACCTGATAGGTCTCGAAGAGAAAATCCTTGCGCAGGGCGGGCAGGGCGGTGGCGGCACGCGCCTCGACGAGATAATCGGGCGCGCCCTGGAAGCTGGGGCCGTCGGTGAGCACGGACAGGCAGGCGGCGCCGGCGCTTTCATAGGCCCGGGCAATGCGGGCCGGATCGAAATCGGCGCGGATCAGGCCTTTGGAGGGACTGGCCTTCTTCACCTCGGCAATGAGGGCGAAGCGGCCATCGCGGCGCTTGCGCTCGATGGCCTCGACGAAGCCGCGCGGCGGGGGCTGGTCATGGGCTTTGGCCACCACTTCCGCCCAGGGGCGGGCGGTCTTGGCCGCCGCAATCTCCTCGCGCTTATAGGCTTCGATCTGCTTGAGAATATCGGTCATCACGCTCGTCCGTTCGATGCCGCCACCAGGCGGGCGAGGGTCTGTCCGGCCTTGCCGCTGTCGATCGTCTCGCGCGCCAGGGCAATGCCGTCCTCGATTGTGGCCACCTTATCGGCCACGAGCAAGGCCGCGCCGGCATTGAGCAGCACGGTATCGCGATAGGCGCCGGGCGCGCCCTCGAAAAGGGCCAAAATGGCGGCGGCGTTGTCGGACGGCTCGCCGCCCAGCAGATCCCGGGGATCGGTCAGCTCGAGGCCGACCTGTTCGGGATGCAGTTCGAAGCTGCGCAAATCGCCGCCGGCGATCTGGGCGACGAAATTCGGGCCGGAGGTCGACAACTCGTCGAGGCCCTCGCTCGAATGCACCACCCAGGCCTTGATGGCGCGGTTGGCCAGCAGGGCCGCCGCGACCGGCTCGACCCATTCCCGGGAATAGACGCCGAGCAGATAGCGGCGAACGCCGGCGGGATTGGCTTGGGGACCCAAGAGGTTGAAGAGGGTTCTTACACCCATTTCCGAACGTGCCGGACCAACGTGGCGCATGGCGGGATGGTGATGCGGCGCGAACATGAAGCCGATGCCGGCCTCGGCGATGGTGCGGCCGATCTCGTCGGGGGCGAGATCGAGCCGGACGCCGAGCGCCTCCAATGCCTGCGAGGAGCCGGAGCGCGAGGACAGCGCCTTGTTACCATGCTTGGCCACGGGCACGCCGGCGCCGGCCACGACGAGGGCGGCAGCGGTGGAGATGTTGAGGCTGCCCACGCCATCGCCGCCCGTACCCACGATGTCGATGGCGTTTTCCGGGGCCGCGACCGGGACCATCTGCTCGCGCAGGATGGAGACGGCGGCGGCGATCTCGCCCACGGTCTCGCCCTTGACCCGCATGCCCATGAGAAAGGCGCCGGTCTGGGCGGGCGTGGCCTCGCCGGCCATGATGATGCGCATGACGCTGCGCATCTCCTCGCCGGTCAGGTCCTTGCGGTCGGCGATCCTGTTGAGGGCCTGCCTGATGTCCATCACGCTGCCTTTCCTGTGTTGAAATCGCGGGCGAGGTTCAGGAAATTCTGCAACAGCGCATGGCCGTTCTCGGAGGCGATGCTTTCGGGGTGGAACTGCACGCCGTGGAGCGGCAGGCGCCGGTGCTGCATGCCCATGACGAGCCCGTCATCGGTGGTGGCGGTGACTTCCAGCTCCCCGGGCAGGGTTTCCCGGCGCACGATCAGCGAATGGTAGCGGGTGGCCTCGAAGCCGGCATTGAGGCCGCGGAACAGTCCCGTGCCGGTGTGCTCGATGCGGCTGGTCTTGCCGTGGAAGAGGCTGGGGGCGCGAACGACTTCGCCGCCCAGGGCCTGGCCGATGGCCTGATGGCCCAGGCAGACCCCCAGAATGGGGATTTCACTCTTGAAGCGGTCGATGAGCCCGAGGCAGATGCCGGCCTCGCCGGGCGTCCGCGGGCCGGGGGAAAGCACGACGGCCTCCGGCGCCATAGCGGCGATCTCGTCGAGCGTGATCTTGTCGTTGCGCTTGACGGTGACGTCCGCGCCCAGTTCCCCGAGGAAATGGACGAGGTTGTAGGTAAAGCTGTCGTAATTATCGATGACGAGGGTTCTGGTCATTTCACATGATCCTCAACAGGGTGGTTCTGGTGCTGCCGTTCAGAACCAGCCCCGCCATCGAAAACTGGATTTCCCCACACCCATGCGATGATGCGGCACCCCCTGGATTGCCCGGACAAGCCGGGCAATGACGATAGAGGGGAAACGAGCATAGACGACGATAGGGAATATTGCAGCCTGCCCCATATTCATTGTCCCACTCCGGCCTCGCCGGCATAACGTAGCGCCTCCTCGGCGGCGCTGAACAGGGCGCGGGCCTTGTTTTCGCATTCGAGCTGCTCGAGCTCGGGCCGGCTGTCGGCGACGATGCCGGCCCCGGACTGGACGTGCAGCCTCCCGTCCTTGACGATGCCGGTGCGCAGCACGATGCAGGTATCCATGGTGCCATCGGCGCCGAAATAGCCCACGCAGCCGCCATAGACGCCGCGCCGCGACTTCTCCAGCTCGTCGATGATCTCCATGGCCCGCACCTTGGGGGCGCCGGATACGGTGCCAGCCGGAAAGCCGGCCGAGAGCGCGTCCACGAAATCATATTGCGGGTCCAGCACGCCGACCACATTGGAGACGATGTGCATGACGTGGGAATAATATTCGAGGAAGAACTGATCGGTGACCTTCACCGTGCCGGTGCGGGCGACGCGGCCCACATCGTTGCGGCCCAGATCGAGCAGCATCAGGTGCTCGGCCAGTTCCTTGGGGTCGCTGAGCAGTTCGGCGGCCAGTTCCTGATCCCGCGTGGGGGTCGAGCCGCGCTTGCGAGTGCCGGCAATGGGGCGGATGGTCACCTCCCCGTCCTGCACCCGCACCAGGATTTCCGGGCTTGACCCGGCGATGGCAAAGCCGCCGAAATCGAGGAAATACATATAGGGGCTGGGATTGGTGCGCCGCAGCGCCCTGTAGAGCGCCGTGGGCGGCAAGGTGAAGTCGGCCGAGAAGCGCTGGCTCAACACCACCTGAAAAATATCGCCGGCGCCGATATAGTCCTTGGCCTTCGCCACCATGGAGAAATATTCGTCGCGCGTCGTATTGCTGGTGACGGTGATGGATTCGAGATCGGGCAGGGCGGGCGTCGCCGGCATGGCGCGGGACAGGCGCGCGATGGCGTCGTCGATGCGGCTTTCGGCGGCGGCAAGAGCCTGAGCGGCGCTGACGCCGGGGCGCACATGGACCGGGGCGGTCAGATAGAGTTCGTCCTTGAGCGTGTCGAAAATGGCCAGCAGGGAGGGACGCATCAGCACCGCCTCGGGCGTGCCCAGTTCTTCCGCTTTGTCGGTGGGCAGATGCTCCATGTAGCGGACCATCTCATAGCCGAGATAGCCGTAAATGCCGGCCGATTGCGGCGGCAGACCTTCGGGGACCTCGATGCGGCTTTCCGCCACCAGCTCGCGCAACGCGTCGAGCGGCATGTCGGGCATGGGCTCGAAAGCGTCCGGCGCGAGTTGCGCGTTCCGGTTGATGGCGGCCTTGCCGTCCTCGACCTTGAGGATCAGGTCGGGCAGCAGGCCGATGATCGAATAGCGGCCGCGCGTCGTGCCGTCCTGAACGCTCTCGAGCAGGAAGGAATGATGGCGGCCTTCCGCGAGCTTCAGGTACGTCCCGACCGGTGTTTCCAGATCCGCCACGATGCGGCGCCAGACGATTCCAGACTTTCCGGCATCGTATTGCTCGGTAAAGCGCTTGGAAAACTCGTCGTCCATCTTGCTCTGGTTCCGGTTGGGGATGGCGGCCGGCTCTATTGGCCGTAATTCTGCTCGAGAAGCTGGGTCAGCGCCTGCTGGTTGACCCGCAGGCCGGCATCGTCGCGGATCGCCGCGATGAATTCGGAGTAAAGGCCCACCCTCGCTTCGTCGTCGATGCTGGCGACGGTGCCGGCATCCAGCGGCTCGGAAGGCTCGGTGCCGTCCACGACCTCGAAGACGATGAAATCGCCGCCCTGGCTCACGACCGAACCCCGGTGGTCCGGGCCGCCCGAGAAGGCGGCCGAGGCGACCACGGGGTCGATGGTACCATCATCGGAGCCGAAGCGCGAAAAGGCGGTGCTGATCTGCGGGAAGACGTTGAGCGACATGGCGATATCGGCCAGCGCCTCGCCCTCCTCAAGACGGCCGACGATGTCCTCGCCCAACGCCAGCAGGGCATTATGGGTGCGCTCCTCGAGCAGGGCGGTTTCGACGGCGTCGCGCACTTCGTCCAGGGTCTGGTCGCGGGCCGGGGCGATTTCGTCCAGGTCGAACCAGATATGGGCACTGCCGCTCAGCATCACGGCGGGGATCAGGCGGTCCTGATGCGCGGCGAAGATCGCCTGAGCGACCCGCTGATAGTCGGAAGGATCAAGATCCGGCACCGCGGCCAGCTCGGCCCCGCCCGAAGTCACGTCGAGCTTGCGAACCGGCAGGTCGAAGCGCTCGCCGATTTCCTCGATCGGCCGGAAGGCGGCGCGCAATTCCTCGATCTGGTCCAGAACCTCATTGACGCGGTTGCGCGCGGTGGCGGTGGCGAGGTTTTCGGCGATATCGTCGCGCGCCTCCTCCAGCGTGGGGGCGCGTTCGGGCTGGATTTCGGCGACATGCACGGCGCGCTTGCCGCCCACGCCCGCAATGATGGCGAAACCGCCCTCATCGAGGCCAAAAGCGGCCTCGGCGAGGCGTGCATCGGTCACTTCGCCACGCGTGAGAGTGCCCAGGCTCGAGGGCGTCAGGCCGACTTCCGCAATCAGCGTGCCGAAATCCGTGCCGGCTGCGAGGCCTGCCTCGAACTGCGCTTCCAATTCGGGCGTGTTCAGCGGCAGCTGTTCGATGGTGCGGCGCTCGGGCGTCGTCAGCGTCGCGCGGATACGCTCATATTCGGCGGCGATCTGGGCATCGTCCACTGTCAGGGTGGCGGCGAGCGAGGCGACGGAAAGATCCAGCAGCGTCACGGTGCGGGTCTCGACCGTGCGATATTCGCCTTGATGTTCGGCCAGATAGGCCGCCAGCTCCGCTTCGGTGGGCGCCGCCGGCGGCTCGACATTGGCATCGCTCAGCGTGATGTAGTCGATAGTGCGGGTGGAGGCGGCGTAGTCGTTGATGAGATCGGTGGCGACGGCGGGTAGGGCGGTGTCGGCCAGCACCGCGCGGAGGATCTGCTCGCGCCGCGCTTCGCTGCCGCGGGCCTCGAAATATTCGGTCTCGGTCCAGCCGGCGCCCTGCAGAACCTGATTGAAGATGCCGGGTTCGAACGTGCCCAGCGTGCCGTGGAAGGAAGGGTCCTGGCGCAGCATCTGGGCCAGCTTGGCATCGGATACGCCCAAGCCGAACTGATTGGCGAGCAGGTCGAGCGCGGCGCTTTCGGACAGGCCCAGCAGCACGGCGGAGGGGAGGCCCATGGCTTCGGCCTGGCTGGTGGTAGGAACCGAGCCAAGCTGGGTGGCCACGCGGCTCACCTGGGATTGATAGGCGCGCAGGAATTCGCGGGCGTTGATTTCCTCGCTGCCGACACGCGCGACGGTATTGCTGCCCAGATCGAGGATCACATTGTTGATGCCGAACCCTGCGAGCCCGACCAAAAGGAAGCCTCCCATGATCTTTCCCGGCCAGGATTTTGCAAAATCACGCAAACCATCGAGCATCTTCGAGCGTTCCAGTTCAGGGGCCGACCCTTTGCCAAAGAAGCAAGGGCAGACTACTAAGACAATCCGACAGCCGGGGTTAGGGCAAAGCCCTCTCCGGCGCAAGAGGCAGGAGTAGCAAGATTGACGACCATCTCACCGCTGATCGCCGGAAACTGGAAGATGAACGGGCTCACCCATTCGCTGGGAGAGTTGACTGAGCTGGCGCGGCTGCTGACTGCCGGCGAGGCGCCCCGGGCCCTCGTCGTCGTCTGTCCGCCCGCAACGCTGCTCGCCGCAGTGGCCGCCCAGGGCGCCTCCAGCGGCATCATCGCGGGGGGGCAGGACTGCCACGTCAATGCCTCGGGCGCCCATACCGGCGACATCGCCGCCGGGATGCTGGCCGATGCGGGCGCGCAATATGTGATCGTGGGCCATTCGGAGCGCCGCACCGATCACGCGGAAACGGACGATGAGGTGCGCGCCAAGGCCGAAGCGGCCATTGGGGCCGGGCTCAAGCCGATCATCTGCGTGGGCGAAACCGAGCAGCAGCGCGATGCCGGCGATGCCGAGGCGGTGGTCATCGCCCAGATCGACGGAGCCATTCCCGACGCGGCCGAGCAGCACGAGATCATCGTCGCCTACGAACCCATCTGGGCCATCGGCACCGGCCGCACGCCGAGCCTCGAGGAGATCGCCCAGATTCACAGAGTCATCCGAGACCGGCTGGTGGAGCGGTTCGGCGAGCGGGGGCAGATCATCCGCATTCTCTATGGCGGCTCGCTGAAACCCCACAATGCCCGCGAGATCCTGGCGGTCGAGAACGTCAATGGCGGGCTGGTGGGCGGTGCCAGCCTCTTGGCAAAAGACTTCTATACGATTATCTCCGCCGTATAGCAGGACGGCTCATGCCCCGATCGCGGCGAAAATCGCCGCAATCGGCTGGTATTCGCCGTTCGAGGGGTGTATGACCCCGCATCCTCATGAACCCTGGGTCCGGCCTCGGCGCGGGACCCGGCCCGAAGCGAAGACAAGAATTTCATGGCCAACGTTCTGCTCGTCGCCTATCTGCTGATCGCGCTGGCGCTGATCGTCGTTATCCTGATCCAGCGGTCCGAAGGCGGCGCGTTGGGGATCGGCGGCGGGGGCGGCGGCGGGCTGATGACCGCGCGCGGCTCGGCCAATCTACTCACCCGCACCACGGCGATCCTGGCGACGCTGTTTTTCGCCGCGGCCATCGGCCTGACCGTGCTGAGCGAGTTCGACCGTGGCACCAGCGGCATCCTGGACAGCGCCGTCACCATGCCCGACGGCCAGCAGCCGGCGACGGTCCTGGACGCGCTCAACGCCATGCAGGGCGACTTCTCCGACCTGCCGCTGCCCGCCGAGGCGCAGACGCCGGCGCCGGGCGGCATCGAGAGCGACCTGCCGGTTCCGCAGGCTCCCGCCGCAGGCACCGACACCGCCCCCGCGGCTCCCAGCGAAACGCCCGCCGCGCCCGAGGGCAACTGACCCGCCGAGAGGCGAAACGGGAAAAGGGGATGGCAACATCCCCTTATTCTTTTGTGTAGCGCGCGGAGGCACTTCCGCGAATCGTTTCTGATATGCTTATGGTGATCGCCCATGGCTCGGTACGTTTTTATCACCGGAGGCGTGGTTTCCTCCCTTGGCAAAGGTCTGGCTTCGGCGGCGCTCGGCGCGGTGCTGCAGGCACGCGGCTACAAGGTCCGCCTGAGGAAGCTCGACCCCTATCTCAACGTCGATCCGGGAACGATGTCGCCCACCCAGCACGGCGAGGTCTTCGTCACCGATGACGGGGCGGAAACGGACCTCGACCTGGGGCATTACGAGCGCTTCACCGGCAGGGCGGCCAATCGGCGCGACAACATCACCTCGGGCCGCATCTATTCGGAATTGCTGGCCAAGGAGCGCAGGGGCGAATTCCTCGGCGCCACCGTGCAGGTGATTCCGCACGTCACCGACGCCATCAAGGATTTCGTGCTGGAGGGAAACGAGGATTTCGATTTCGTGCTGGTCGAGATCGGCGGCACGGTGGGCGATATCGAAGGACTGCCCTTCTTCGAGGCCATCCGCCAGCTCGGCAACGAACTGCCGCGCGGCCATGCCGCCTATCTGCACCTGACGCTGATGCCCTATATCCCCTCGGCGGGGGAATTGAAGACCAAGCCGACCCAGCATTCGGTCAAGGAACTGCGATCCATCGGCATCGCCCCGGACGTGCTGCTGGTGCGCTGCGACCGCCCCATCCCGGACGGCGAGAAGAAGAAGCTGTCGCTGTTCTGCAATGTGCGCGAAAGCGCCGTCATCCAAGGCCTCGACGTCGCCTCCATCTACGATGTGCCGATCGCCTATCACCGGGAAGGCCTCGACCGGGAAATCCTCGCCGCCTTCGGCATCGCCGATGCGCCCGAGCCCGACCTGAGCGTCTGGGAAGAGGTATCGCGCCGCTACCACAATCCCGAAGGCGAGGTGAACATCGCCATCGTGGGCAAGTATACCGGCCTCAAGGACGCCTATAAATCGCTCTCGGAAGCCCTGATCCATGGCGGCATCGCCAATAAGATCAAGGTCAATCTGCAATGGATCGACTCGGAAGTCTTCGAGCGCGACGAGCCGGCGCCCTATCTCGAGCATGTGCACGGCATACTGGTGCCGGGCGGGTTCGGCGAGCGCGGCTCGGCCGGCAAGATCGAGGCGGCCCGGTTCGCCCGGATCAAGGACGTGCCCTATTTCGGCATCTGTTTCGGCATGCAGATGGCCTGCATCGAGGCGGCGCGCAACACGGCCGGTATCAAGAACGCCTCCTCTACCGAATTCGGGCCCACCAAGGAGCCCATCGTCGGCATGATGACCGAATGGGTGAAGGGCAACGAGACGGAAAGCCGCTCTGCCGAAGGCGATCTGGGCGGCACGCTGCGCCTGGGCGCCTACCCGGCCCAGCTCACCCGCGGCTCGCGCGTCGCCGACATCTATGGCACCACCCGCATTTCCGAGCGCCATCGCCACCGCTACGAGGTGAACATGGATTATCGCAAAGTGCTGGAAAAGAACGGATTGCTGTTCTCCGGCGTCTCGCCCGACGGCAAGCTGCCCGAGATCGTCGAGCGCACCGACCATCCCTGGTTCATCGGCGTGCAGTTCCATCCCGAGCTGAAGTCGAAACCCTTCGAGCCGCACCCGCTCTTCACCAGCTTCGTTGCCGCCGCGCTGGACCAGAGCCGGCTGGTCTAGCCATGGCGGAGCCGATCAATCTTCGAACTGCCCGCAAGGCCAGGGCCCGCGCCGAAAAAGAAGCGAAGGCGGAGGCCAACCGGCTCAAATTCGGCCGCACCAAGGCGGAGCGGCAGAGGCAGGACGCGGAACGGGCCCGGGCAGACAAGCATGTCGAGGGGCACAAGCGGGAGGATTGAAGGGGCCTCCTCACGCGGCAGCCGCCTTGGGATATGAAGGGCAGAGGCCTGTGCGCGAGGTTTTTTGTGCTGTCCCTCTTTCCCTTGTCACACGGCGCGTCTAGACAGGCTTGAACATCCCCGGAAATCAAGAGGAAGGGCAGGAATGTCTTCTATCATCCATGTCAACGGCCGCCAGATCTATGACAGCCGCGGCAATCCGACCGTCGAGGTCGATGTGGTGCTGGACGATGGCAGCTTCGGCCGCGCCGCCGTTCCCTCAGGGGCCTCGACCGGCGCGCATGAGGCGGTCGAGCTACGCGACGGCGGCAAGCTGCATCTGGGCAAGGGCGTCACCCAGGCGGTCGAGAACGTCAACACCACCATCGCCGACGAGATCCTGGGCATGGACGGGCTCGACCAACTCGCCATCGACCAGGCCATGATCGACCTGGACGGCACCGCCAACAAGGGCAAGCTGGGCGCCAACGCCATTCTGGGTGTGTCGCTGGCCGTGGCCAAGGCCGCCGCCGAATCCAGCGAGCTGCCGCTTTACCGCTATATCGGCGGCCCGAACGCCCATGTGCTGCCGGTGCCGATGATGAACATCATCAATGGCGGCGAACATGCCGACAATCCCATCGACATGCAGGAATTCATGGTCATGCCCGTGGGCGCCACGAGCCTGGCGGACGCCGTCCGCATCGGTTCGGAAATATTCCATACGCTGCGCAAGGGCCTGGCCGAGGACGGCCACAACACCAATGTGGGCGACGAGGGCGGCTTCGCCCCCAATCTCAAATCCACCGACGAAGCGCTGGGTTTCATCATGCGCTCGATCGAAAAGGCCGGCTACAAGCCGGGCGAGGACGTCTTCCTCGGTCTCGATTGCGCCGCGACCGAATATTACAAGGGCGGAAAATACGAAATGGCGGGCGAGGGCAAGTCGCTCTCTTCCGACGAGAACGTACGGTTTCTCGAAGACCTCGTGGGCCGCTATCCGATCATCTCCATCGAAGACGGCATGGCCGAGGACGACTGGGACGGCTGGAAGGCGCTGACCGAGGCCATCGGCAAGACGGTGCAACTGGTGGGCGACGATCTCTTCGTCACCAATACGGCGCGGCTCGTATCCGGCATCAAGATGGGCGTGGCCAACTCCATCCTCGTCAAGGTCAACCAGATCGGCTCGCTGTCCGAGACGCTCAGCGCCGTCGATACCGCGCACCGCGCCGCCTATACTTCGGTCATGTCGCACCGCTCGGGGGAAACCGAGGATTCGACCATTGCCGATCTGGCGGTGGCGCTCAATTGCGGGCAGATCAAGACCGGCTCGCTGTCGCGCTCCGACCGCCTGGCCAAGTACAACCAGCTCATCCGCATCGAGGAACAGCTCGGTTCTTCGGCGAAATATGCCGGCTACTCGGTGGTCAAGGGCCGCTGACCGGTTCGCATGACGTTACGGAAAGCCCGGCGGAGACGCCGGGCTTTTTGTTGGAGAAGGACTACTGAAACGCCGTTTCCGCAAAGCTGCGCAATTTGCGCGAGTGCAGGCGTTCGGCCGGCTCGTCCCGCAGGATCTCCATCGCCCTCAGGCCGATCTGCAAATGCCGGTTGACCTGGGTGCGGTAGAAATCGGACGCCATGCCCGGCAGCTTCAACTCGCCGTGCAGGGGCTTGTCGGAAACGCACAGCAACGTGCCGTAGGGAACGCGGAAGCGGAAGCCGTTGGCCGCGATGGTAGCGCTCTCCATGTCCAGCGCCACGGCGCGCGACTGGCTCAGCCGCCGGGTGATCTCGGTCTGGTCGAGCAGTTCCCAGTTGCGGTTGTCGAAAGTGGCGACCGTGCCGGTGCGCATGATCTTCTTGGTTTCGACACCCTCGGTCTGGGTGATTTCATGCACCGCCTGCTCAAGCGCCACCTGCACCTCGGCGAGGGCCGGAATGGGCACGGAAAGCGGCAGGTCGGCATCCAGCACATGATCCTCGCGCACATAGGCATGCGCCAGCACGTAGTCGCCCAAATCCTGGCTGTTGCGAAGGCCGGCGCAGTGGCCCAGCATGATCCAGGCATGGGGCCGCAGCACCGCGATGTGGTCGGTGATGGTTTTGGCGTTGGCCGGCCCGACGCCGATATTGACCATGGTGATGCCGCGGCCACGGTCGGCTATCAGGTGATAGGCCGGCATCTGGGGGCTGCGGGGCGGCGGGGTGCCGGTGACGCCGCCGCCGGTCAGCGCGTTGTCGGTGGCGACGTTCCCCGGCTCGACGAAGCGCCGGTAATGGGGATGCTTCTCGGCCATCCAGGCCTTGGCCACGCGGCAGAACTCGTCGATATAGAACTGGTAATTGGTGAAGATCACGAAGTTCTGGAAATGCTCGGCATCGGTGCCGGTGTAATGGGTCAGCCGGAACAGCGAATAATCCACACGCGGCGCCGTGAAGGCCGAAAGCGGATAGGGCCCGCCGCGCGGCGGCACATAGGTGCCATTGGCGATCTCGTCGTCGGTATTGGCGAGGTCGGGGGCATCGAACACGTCACGTAGCGGCACTTCCAGCGCATGGATCGCCGCGCCGTCCAGATGCTCGTGGGGATTGAGGGCGAAATGCAGGGGGATGGGCGTGTCCGATTCCCCGATATCGATGGTTCCGCCGTGATTGTGCAGCAGCACGGTGAACTGTTCCTGCAGGTAGTTCCGGAACAGATCGGGCGCCGTCACCGTGGTGCGGTAGAGACCGGGCGTGTGCAGATAGCCGTAGGGCAGGGTGCTCTCATGCTTGGAGTAGCTGGTGGAGCGCACCTCGACCTGCGGATAACAGGCCCGCACCCGCCCGGGAGGCACGATGCCCCTGGCCAGTCCATCGAGATGGCCGCGGATGAAATCGCAATTGCGGTGATAGATTCGGGCGATATGGGCCCAGGCCTCCTCCGGCTCGGTGAAAGATTGCTTCTCGAGGCGCGGGGGGCTCAGTACGGTCATGCTGTTCCTCGTGATGCCGGCCGCGCAACAGCCCGGACCGGGCGGGAATCGTATCGTTCTTCGCCTTCACTATAGGGACCGCATGACGGCTTCTCAACGCGCCGCCATCGCACTTCATCGAGCCTTCACAGTTCGGTGACCCGCTCTTTTCTCGCCGCAATTGACGCCCATCTTCAGGGCAGTTCATCGGCGACGCAAGCGACCCATGCAACCGGTGAGCGGGAGGCGGTTCCCCGCTTGTCCCCCAAGCCCTCAACAGCGCGGCGGACCGCACTCCCATAGGGGCCGCCCGGCAGAGATGCCGCGGCGGCCCCTATGCTTTTGGGGAGCCGGCCTATCGGGCGCCGGTGTAGTCCAATACGGTTTCGGGGTTTATCTCCCCGTCATAGCTGGCATCGACATCATATTTCACCAGGATGAAATTGCCCTCGCGGAACTCCCAGGTTCCCGAAGCACTGGCATCGCCCAGGCCGCGCCATCTGGACCAAGACACTAGCCTTCCCGTGTCGGGATCGAAATCGGAATTGACCAGCGTAGTGGTCGCGATCATGCCGGTGAGGGTGATAGCCTCCACCGCTCCCTCGTAATCGTCGTTTTCATATTGAACGTCGTAGTCGGGCTCGGCCAGTGCCAGTGGCCGCAAGCCCTCGAACTCGGTCCGGACATAGTAATTGTGGGTAACGTTATAGGCACCCGACATGCAATAGAGCCGCACCAGATCGACGGATTCCTCGGGCGCCTCGTCGCTCCAGCTCGGCTGGTAGGTCAGCGTCCAACTGGTAAAATCGTCCTCGGGCGCGAAGCCCTCGCCCGGCTCGTCGCACCAGTCCCCGCCCGCCAGGGCATGCAGTTGGCGGGCCCGCTCCTCCAGCGAAGTTTCCTGAGCCAGCGCCGGGGTTGCCAGCAAAAGCGCGGCGAACGGCAGGCAAAGCAATGGACGGATCATCACGCATCCCTTATGTCGAAGCCAAACGCGGGGGCCTCGCCTCCCGCGTCTCCATTCAAGCAGATCGGGGCCGACATGACCGCAAAAATCATCGACGGGAAACGCTTTGCCGAGGATCTGCGCCGCCGTATCGGGGGTCATGTCGCGCGGCTCAAGGCGGAGCACGGTGTCACGCCGGGCCTCGCCGTGGTCATCGTCGGCGAGGACCCGGCCAGCCAGGTCTATGTGGCGAGCAAGGCCAAGCAGACCGCCGAAGTGGGGATGAATTCCTACAAGCACGAACTGCCCGAGGATACGTCCGAGGCCGCGTTGCTAGCCCTGGTGGAGCAGCTCAATGCCGACCCCGCCGTGCATGGCATATTGGTGCAATTGCCACTGCCGGACCATATCGATCCCAACAAGGTCATCGAGGCCATCGATCCGGCCAAGGACGTTGACTGCTTCACCCCCGCCAATGTGGGCAAGGTGCAGATCGGGTTGCCCGGCCCGGTCTCGTGCACGCCGCTGGGCTGCCTGATGTTGCTGCGCGACGAGTTGGGCTCGCTCGAGGGCAAGAACGCCGTCATCGTCGGCCGCTCCAACCTCGTGGGTAAGCCGATGATGCAGCTTCTGCTGCGCGACAACTGCACCGTCACCGTGGCCCATTCCCGCACGCGCGACCTCGCCGAGGTGGTACGCCGGGCCGATATCGTCGTCGCCGCCGTGGGGCGGCCGCAGATGATCAAGGGCGACTGGATCAAGCCGGGCGCCGTGGTCATCGATGTCGGCATCAACCGCGTCCCCGCCCCGGAAAAGGGCGAGGGCAAGACGCGGCTCGTCGGGGATGTCGATTATGCGGGCGCGGCGGAAGTGGCTGCAGCCATCACCCCGGTGCCGGGCGGCGTCGGCCCCATGACCATCGCCTGCCTGCTGGCCAACACGATCACCACGGCCTCGCTGATCAACGGCCTCGAACCCCCGGGCGACCTCACGGCATGACCATCGAGGCCCACGATCCGGGCGGCAAGGTGCGGCTGCGTCTCGCCCCGGGCGTCCATGGCGACGTGGTGATGAGCGCGGACGGCCGCCACCGCCAGCTCATGCGCCGCTGGCTCGGAGACGCCTTTCCCCAGCGCTACATCATGTTCATCGGCATGAACCCCTCAACCGCCGACGCCAATGTCGACGATCCCACCTGTGCCCGCGAATGGAGCTTCGCCCGGCGCGAGGGTTTTTCGGGCATGGCCAAATGCAATGTTGGCGATTATCGCGCCACCGACCCCAAAATGCTGGTGCAGCCGGGCGTGGTGGCGGTGTCCGAGGCCAATATCCCCACGATCCGCCGGGTCGCGCGCGGGGCGGGGCAGGTGGTCCTCTGCCATGGTAAGCTCAACCGGGCGCTGGCCCCGGCTGGCCGCGCCATCGTCGAAGCGCTGCGCGAGGACGGCATCGAACTCTGGTGCTTCGGCACCAATGCCGACGGCTCGCCCAAGCATCCACTTTACCTGCGGGCGGATACGCCACTGGTCCGGTTCTAGGGGGCGGAGGAATATCCAGCCAGATGGAATTTCCGCGCCACGGTGTGATCGCGCAGCGCTTGGGCGGGCAGTTTTCCGGTCAGGGCCAGGACCACCTGATGCGGATCGGCGACGGCGCTGGCGTCGACCACGACGCGCGTGAAAGGCGGCCGCAGGCCGCGGCGCCGTTCCTCGAGAAGATTATGCAGCAGCGCCCGCACATCGGTCTGCGCCGCACAGGCGATGCACACCTCGCCATCGGCATGGCCATGGCCCGAATTGGCCGGCAGCCGGATCAGCGCCGTATCGGGATCGAGCGGCACGAACTGGCCGGGCGCGGTGAGGAGAGTGACGGGGATGACGACCTCGCTCATGCCGCGGCCACCGTGCCCGGCATGTAGTTGAGGATGGGGCCGAGCCAGCGCTCGACGTCCTCCACTGCCATGCCCTTGCGCTGCGCGTAGTCGAGCACCTGGTCGCGCTCCACCTTGGCGACGCCGAAATAATAGGCGTCGGGATGGGAGAAATAGAGACCGGAGACCGAGGACCCGGGCCACATGGCATAGCTCTCGGTGAGGGTGACACCCACGGTGTTCTCGGCGTCGAGCAGGCGGAACAAAGTGGTCTTTTCCGTATGATCGGGCTGGGCCGGGTAGCCGGGGGCGGGGCGGATGCCGCGATATTTCTCGAGAATGATCTCGTCGGGCGCCAGATCCTCGTCGGGGGCGTATCCCCAGAGCTCGCGGCGCACCTTGAGGTGCATGAATTCGGCCAGGGTCTCGGCATAGCGATCGGCCAGCGCCTTGACGAGGATGGAGGAATAATCGTCGTTGGCGCGCTCGAAGCGCTCGGCAATGGCCACTTCCTCGATGCCCGCCGTCACCACGAAGCCGCCCAGATAATCGGGCTTGCCGCTTTCGAGCGGGGCGACGAAGTCGCTCAGCGCCATGTTGGGCTTGCCGTCGCGCTTGGTCAGCTGCTGGCGCAGCGTATAGAAGGTCGCCAGCTCCTCCTTCCGGTCCTCGCCGGTGAACAGCCGCACATCGTCACCCACCGCATTGGCCGGCCAGAAGCCGAGCACGGCCTTGGGCCTGAACCATTTTTCCTCGATGATCCGGGCCAGCATCTTCCTGGCGTCGGCCCAGAGCGCCCGCGCCGCCTCGCCCTGCCGCTCGTCCTCGAGAATGGCCGGATACCGGCCCTTGAGCTCCCAGGTCTGGAAGAAGGGCGTCCAGTCGATATAGGCGGACAGTTCCTCCAGGTCGAAATCGTCGAAGCTGCGCAGGCCGAAAAAGCCTGGCCGGGGCGGCGTATAGGCGTCCCAATCGGGGCGGAAAGCGTTTTCGCGCGCCGCCGGCAGCGGCAGACGCTTCTTTTCCGCCTCGGCCCGCTCATGCGCGGCAGCGGCTCGGGCATATTCAGCGCGCACCTGCTCAATGAAGCCGGGCTTGGCCTCGGCCGACAACAGGTTCGAGACCACGCCCACGGCGCGGCTGGCGTCGTTGACATGCACCGCCTGGCCACGGGCATAGCGCGGATGGATCTTCACCGCCGTGTGCACGCGGCTGGTGGTGGCCCCGCCAATGAGCAGGGGAATATCGAAGCCTTCGCGCTCCATCTCGGCGGCGACGTGCACCATTTCGTCCAGCGACGGGGTGATGAGGCCCGAAAGTCCGATGATATCGACCTTCTCCTGCCGCGCCGTCTCGAGGATCTTCTGCGGCGGCACCATGACGCCCAGATCGACGATCTCGTAATTGTTGCAGGCCAGCACGACCCCCACGATATTCTTGCCGATATCGTGCACGTCGCCCTTCACCGTCGCCATCAGCACCTTGCCGGCGCTCTGGCGCTCGACGGCCCCGGTCAGGGCCTTTTCTTCCTCCATATAGGGCAGGAGATAGGCCACGGCCTGCTTCATCACCCGGGCGCTCTTGACCACCTGCGGCAGGAACATCTTGCCCGAACCGAACAGGTCGCCCACCACGTTCATGCCGGCCATCAAGGGGCCCTCGATGACGTGCAGCGGGCGCTCGGCCTGTTGCCTGGCCTCCTCGGTATCGGCCTCGATGAATTCGGTGATGCCGTTGACCAACGCATGGGTGATGCGCTCGTTGACCGGCATTTCGCGCCAGCTATCGTCTCTCGCCTTGCCGGCACCGCCGCCCTGGCCCCTATAGCGCTCGGCAATGTCCAGCATGCGGTCGGTGGAATCGGCGCGCCGGTTGAGGATCACGTCCTCGCAGGCGTCGCGCAGCTCCTTGTCGATGGTCTCGTAAACGGCCAACTGCCCGGCATTGACGATGCCCATGTCCATGCCCGCCTGGATGGCATAGTAGAGGAACACCGCATGCATGGCCTCGCGCACCGGCTCATTGCCGCGGAACGAGAAGGAAAGATTGGAGATACCGCCCGAAATATGCACATGGGGCAGCGTCCGGATGATCTCCCGCGTCGCCTCGATGAAATCGACGCCGTAATTGTTGTGTTCCTCGATGCCGGTGGCGATGGCGAACACGTTGGGGTCGAAAATGATGTCCTCGGGGGGGAGGCCGACCACTTCGGTGAGAATCTTGTAGGCGCGCGTACAGATCTCGACCTTGCGCTCCATAGTGTCGGCCTGCCCGGTCTCATCGAACGCCATCACCACCACGGCGGCGCCGTATGAGCGCACCAGCCGGGCTTGTCGGATGAAGGCTTCCTCGCCTTCCTTGAGCGAGATGGAATTGACCAGCGCCTTGCCTTGCACGCATTTCAGCCCGGCCTCGATCACCTCCCATTTGGAGGAGTCGATCATCAGCGGCACCTTGGCGATATCGGGCTCGGCGGCCAGCAGGTTGAGGAAGTCGATCATCACCTGCTTGCTGTCGATCAGGCCCTCATCCATGTTGATGTCGATGATCTGGGCGCCATTGGCTACCTGGTCGCGCGCCACGTCGAGCGCGGCGGTGTAGTCGCCGGCGGTGATCAGCTTGCGGAAGCGGGCCGAGCCGGTGACGTTAGTGCGCTCGCCCACATTGACGAAGGGAATGTCCTTGGTCAGCGTGAAGGCTTCCAGCCCGGAGAGCCGCAGCCGGCGCTCGGCATGGGGAACTTTGCGCGGCGAATATTGCCGCACGGTCTCGGCGATCGCCCTGATGTGATCTGGGGTCGAGCCGCAGCACCCGCCCACGATATTGAGCAGCCCGTCGCTGGCGAAGGTCTGCAACTGCGCCGCCATCTGTTCGGGCGTCTCGTCATAGGCGCCCATCTCATTGGGCAGGCCGGCATTGGGATAGGCGCAGATGAAGGTGTCGGCCACCGCCGCAAGCTCGGAGATGTGGTCGCGCATCAGATCGGCGCCGAGGGCGCAGTTGAGCCCGATGGTCAGCGGATTGGCATGACGGACCGAATACCAGAAGGCCGTGGGCGTCTGGCCCGAGAGGGTGCGCCCCGAAAGGTCGGTGATGGTGCCCGAGAGCATGATCGGCACGTCGATGCCGCGCTCATCGAACAGGCGGCGGGCGGCGAAAATGCCGGCCTTGGTGTTGAGCGTGTCGGTGATGGTCTCGAACAGCAAGAGGTCCGCGCCGGCGTCGATCAGCCCGCGCAAGGCCTCGCCATAGGCCGCCACCAGCTGGTCGAAGGTGATGGAACGATGGCCGGGATTGGTCACGTCGGTGGACATGGAGGAGGTCTTGGTGGTCGGCCCCAGCGCTCCGGCGACGAATCGCCTCCGGCCGTCCTCGGCCTGGGCCCGCAGCGCAGCCCGGCGCGCTACCATCACTCCCTGATAATTGATGTCATAGACCGCGCTTTCGCAGGCATAGTCGGCCTGCGCCACCGAAGTGGCCGAAAACGTATTGGTCTCGACGATATCGGCACCGGCCTTGAAATAGGCGTAGTGGATATCCTCGATCATCTGCGGCTCGGTGAGCACCAACAGGTCGTTATTGCCCTTGAGCGGCACCGACCAGTCCTTGAACCGCTCGCCGCGAAAATTCTCTTCGGCAAGCCCCAGCCGCTGGATCATCGTTCCCATGGCGCCGTCGAGGATCAGGATGCGCTCCCGCATGGCGCTCGCCAAGGCGGAACGCACCTCCTTCCAGTCGGGCAGGACGGGATCGTCGATCGGGGCGGGGGAGGGGCTCATCTGCCGTCCTCTCTTTCTGGATTGATGGCGCGTACGGGCGCTTGAGGCATCACATAAAGATATCTTTATATCAGTCAAGGTCCAAGCATGACCGGCGAATGGCGCATTTCAATGAAAATGCCACCCACGATGCTAACGCGCCGTTGATCTTAACCGCTCCTAAACCAGAAAATTGTTCCTTTATGTGAAGACGCGCCGGGGAAGGTTATCTTTCCGCGCGAGAGTTCCGTCGAGTAGAGTATTGCGTACCGTGACGACCACCTGGCGCAGCGCCGTCCGAGCCGCGGCCCTGGCCGCCCTGATCGCCCCGATGATCGCCGCCTGCGCCACGGGTGGCGTGGGACCCACGGTAAAACGTGCCGCCTTCACCTCCAAGGAATATGGCGTCGCCGTCTCGCCACGCGTCACCAGCAATCCGAACCCGCCCAAGGGCGGCGGGCGCTACCAGGTTGGGCAGCCCTATACGGTGCGCGGCAAAACCTATGTGCCGCAGCACGATCCAAGCTATTCCGCCTCCGGGACAGCGTCGTGGTATGGCGCCGATTTCCATGGCCGCCGCACCGCCAATGGCGAAATCTTCTCCGCCAATGCCATCACCGCCGCCCATCCGACCTTGCCGCTGCCGTCCTATGTCCGTGTCACCAATCAGGACAACGGCCGCTCGGTGGTGGTTCGCGTGAACGATCGCGGCCCCTATGTGTCCGGCCGCATCATCGACCTGTCCCATCGCGCTGCCTCGATGCTGGGTTATGTCAACAAGGGTTCGGCCAATGTGCAGGTCGAATATGTCGGGCAGGCCCCGCTCGAGGGCGACGACACCAGAATGCTGGTGGCAAGCTATAGCGGCCCGGCCAATTACGACAGCGGGCCCATCCGCGTGGCGAGCGCGTCGGAGGGCGGCCAGAGCGGCCGCAGCCTCGTCGGCATGACCACCAATTTCTTCAATGGTTTGTTCTCATATGCGGATGCGTCGCCGCAACAGGCCGACGCCGCAATCGGCAGCGCCCATGCCGCCGTCAACGCCATGGCCGCTGGCACCGAACTGGCCGATTGGGCCGCCTCGGTGGATGCGGATGCAAGAGCGGTCCGCATCGGGCTGGGCGTCTACGCCGACCCGCAAAACGCCGCGCGGCTGGCGCAGCAATTCGCCCTGCTGGGCGCCGTCTCCGAAGAAGCCGTGGCGCTTACCGGCGGACCGGCCACCAGGCTCACGCTGACGCGGCTCAAGCCCGGCGTCAGCCGGCAGGACGCGCTCGACATGGCCCGGGAACTTGGCCTCGCCGACATAATTCTCTATTAATTTGCGGGTCCGGGGCGACGCATGGCTCGGCCCGAAACGCAAGGGAAACGGCTCGTGAGACTGCTGATCGCCATTGCCGCCTGCCTCGCCCTGGCGATGCCTGCGGCGGCTCAGGTGGAATTCGACACCAAGGCCAAATTCGCGGTGCTGATGGACTACGAATCCGGCACGGTGATCTTCCAGAAGGACGCCGACGGCCGGCTGGAGCCGGCCAGCATGGCCAAGCTGATGACGCTCGCGGTGGTCTTCAACGAGATCAGGGCAGGGCGGGTCGGCATGGACGACGAGTTCTTCGTTTCCGAACATGCCTGGCGCACCGGTGGGGCGGCGTCGGGGGGCTCGACCATGTTCGCCGAGCTCAACTCCAAGGTCCGCGTGGAAGATCTCATCCGCTCGGTGGTCATCCAGTCCGGCAATGATGCGGCCATCGTGCTGGCAGAGGGGATCGCCGGCTCGGAGGGGACCTTCGCCCTGATGATGAACGAGATGGCGCAGGATATCGGCCTGACCGAGTCGCACTTCACCAATCCCACCGGCCTGCCGGACCCGGCCATGTATTCGAGCGCCCGCGACCTCGCCGATCTGGGCCGCTACCTGATCCGGGAATTCCCCGAATATTACCATTATTTTTCCGAGCCGGACATGGAATGGAACGGCATAAGGCAGTCCAACCGGAACTCGCTGGTGGAAATGGGCATCGGCGTGGACGGCCTCAAGACGGGGCATACCGAGGCTGCCGGCTACGGATCGGTGGTCTCGACAGAAGAAGGCGGGCGACGCCTGGTCGCGGTGGTGCACGGGCTCGGCTCCATGCGCGAGCGGGCGGAAGAAGGGCGCAAGCTCCTGACCTGGGGCGCCAGGGCCTTCGAGCGTTTCACGCCCTATCCCGAGGGCACGATCGTGGCCTATGCCGACGTCTATGGCGGAGAAATTCCCAGCGTCGGGCTAGTGGGGGACGGCGAGATCGCGCTTTACCTGCCGCGCGGATCGCGCCAGTGCCTCTCGGCCACGGTCAACTATAACGGACCGCTCTTGCCTCCGGTTCACCAAGGAGACAAGGTGGCCGAACTGCGAGTCTACTGCAACGACCAGCTCGTGCAAACCGCGCCCCTGCATGCCGCGCAAAGCGTACGGCAGGGCGATTTGCTGCGCCGGGCCACCGACGCGCTCAAGCAGCTTGCCCTCGGCTGGCTCTGACCGGCTCTTTCGGATACGATCTCGACCATGCTCGAAGCGCCCCCTCGACGTCCCGCCCGCTTCATAACCTTTGAAGGGGGCGAAGGCGTCGGCAAATCCACGCAGGTGCGGCGCCTTCTCGGCAATCTGGCGAAGCATGGCATCGATGCGGTGCGCACGCGCGAACCCGGGGGAACGCCGAAGGCCGAGGCCATCCGCTCCTTCATCCTGCAGGGGCGCTCCGAAGCCTGGGGCGCCGGCGCCGAGGCGGTGCTGTTCGCCGCCGCCCGGCTCGATCACGTCAGCCAGCTTATCGGGCCGAACCTGGACAAGGGCACCTGGGTGCTTTCCGACCGGTTCTGCGATTCCACCCGCGCCTATCAGGGCCTGACCGGCGGGGTGGACGACCGGCTGATCGACGCGCTGGAAAACCTGGCGCTGGACGGGCATGCGCCCGATCTCACCATCATGCTCGACATGGACCCCGAAACCGCATTCCGCCGCGTCGAACAGCGTGCCGTCGAGGATGGGCTGCAACTCACTGGGGACCGGTTCGAAAAGGAGGAGCTCGACTGGCACCGGCGGCTACGGCAGAATTTCCTCGACATCGCCCGCAACAATCCGGAGCGCTGCGTGGTGATCACCGCCGAACAGCCCGAGGAGGCACTGGAAGCGGCGATCTGGGATGTTGTCGCCACGCGCTTCCCCGAATTGCAGGGCAGGGCGGAGGCATGAGCGATCCTTCCGCACTCGAGGGCCTGCAACTGCCTGAACAGCGGCAGCAGGCGAAGGGCCATGACGCCGCGCGGGCTGCCATATCGGCCCAGCTCGCCGAACGCCGCCTGCCCGGAGCCATCCTGCTACACGGCCCGCAAGGCATCGGCAAGGCGACGCTGGCGTTCGAGTTGGCCGCGGCCATATTGACGGCGACGGGCGACGAGGAGTTCGGGCGGGTGCGCGAGCAGGTGGCCGCGCTGTCTCATCCCAATCTATCGGTGCTGCGCCGCCGGCCCAGGGACGGCAAGGGCTATTATTCGGTCATCCGCATCGAGGACGTGCGCGCGCTGCGCGAGGCGCTCAACCATACCCGCGGCCGGGCGGGGCACCGCATCGCCATTCTGGACAGTATCGACGAGTGCAATCCGTCCTCGGCCAACGCGCTGCTGAAGACGCTGGAAGAGCCGCCGGCCGATACGACGTTCTTCCTCATCTCGCACCGGCCGGGGCAATTGCTGCCCACGATCCGGTCGCGCTGCCATAATCTGGCGTTGCGGCCGCTCGACGACGCATCGCTGGAAGCGGTGATTTCGGCCAGCCTGCCCGAACTCGATATCGGAGCGCGGCAGCGCGCGGTGCAACTGGCCGGAGGGCGACCGCGCCGGGCCTTCGAAACCCTTGCCCTCGCGGAGGATTCGCCGGTCGGGGCACTGCAGGCCTGGCTGCGCCAGCCGGAGGAGGCGCCCATTGCCGCCGGCCTGCAACTGGCCGAGGCACTTGGGAGCAACCCGCAGGGACCGGACATGTCCTTTGCCCGCGAGATAATCGGGGACTGGCTGGCCGGCGAAATGCGCGACGCGGCCATGCAGCAGGGCGGCCGCCTGCGACTTGCCTCGGCTTCCGAGCTATGGGAGAAGGCACACGCGCTTCTGGACGAAGCCGATAGCGTCAATCTCGACATGAAGCAGACCCTGACCGTCATCTTCGACGCCATCCGGAAGCACCGCGCCCTATCCGCCAGCCCCGCCGAGCCAGCATGACCGCCAAGCCATTTTACGTCACGACCGCGATTTCCTACCCCAATGGCGCGCCCCATATCGGCCACGCCTATGAGATGATCGCCACCGATGCCATCGCGCGCTGGAAGCGGCTGGAGGGCCGCGAGGTCTATTTCCTCACCGGCACCGACGAGCACGGCATCAAGATGGCGCAGACCGCGACGAAGGAAGGCATTCCGGTGCGTGAGCTGGCCGACCGCAATGCCGGCGAATTCCAGAGGCTGGCCCAGGTGCTGAACCTTTCGAATGACGATTTCATTCGCACCACCGAGCCGCGCCATCACCGAGCCTCGCAGGCGATCTGGAAGAAGATGGCGGAAAACCCCGACGGCGACATTTTCCAGTCCACCTATAAGGGCTGGTATTCGGTGCGGGACGAAGCCTATTTCGACGCGGGTGAGCTCACTGAAAAGGACGGCAAGCATTATGCACCCTCGGGCGCCGAGGTGGAATGGGTCGAGGAGCCGGGTTATTTTTTCCGCCTATCGGCCTATCAGCAGAAGCTGCTCGATCTTTATGAAGCCAATCCCGATTTCATCGCTCCCAAGGAGCGGCGCAACGAGGTCATCTCCTTCGTCAGGAGCGGGCTGCAGGACCTGTCTATCAGCCGCACCACCTTCGACTGGGGCATTCCGGTGCCGGACGCACCCGGCCATGTGATGTATGTATGGGTCGACGCGCTGACCAATTACATCACCGGCCTCGGCTATCCCGATACGGCAAGCGAATTGTTCCGGAAATTCTGGCCGGCGGACCTGCATGTCATCGGCAAGGACATCATTCGTTTCCACACCGTCTACTGGCCCGCCTTCCTGATGAGCGCCGGCCTACCGGTGCAGCATCGCGTCTTCGCCCACGGCTTTCTCACCGTGGAAGGCCAGAAGATGAGCAAGTCGCTGGGCAATGTCATCGATCCGTTTCATCTGGTCGAAACTTTTGGCGCCGACGCGGTACGGTATTTCTTCCTCAGGGAAGTCTCCTTCGGCAATGACGGGGACTACAGCCACGAAAAGCTGGTCAATCGCGTCAACGCGGATCTGGCGAACAATCTGGGCAATCTGGCGCAGCGCTCGCTTTCGATGATCAACAAGAACTGCGAGGGCAGGGTGCCCGAAATCGGGGCGCTGACCGATGCCGACGAGGGGCTCATCGCCGAGGTCGGCCAGGCCCTCGAGGCGGCGCAGAAGGCCATGGACCAGCAATTGGTGCATGAAGCGACCGGGGCGCTGATCGGCGCTCTCTCCTCGGCCAATAATTACTTCGCCGGCCAGGAGCCCTGGGCGCTGAAAAAGACCGATCCGGCGCGGATGGCGAACGTGCTCTACGTAACGGTGGATACCGTTCGGCGCCTCGCCATTCCGATGCTGGCATTCGTCCCCGCATCGGCGGCGCGGCTGCTCGACCAGCTCGGAATTCCCGTAGAGCGGCGGACGCTGGCCGATGCCGGCAAGGTCAACGGGTTGGCATCGGGCGCCGAACTGCCTGCGCCGCAGGGCGTCTTCGCCCGCCTGGAAAAGCCGGCCGAGTGACATGCTGATCGACAGCCATTGCCATCTCGATTTCGAGGCGCTGTCCAGCGATCTGGACGGCGTCATGGCGCGCGCCGCGGCGGCGGGGGTCACCGGAATGATGACGATTTCCACAAGGGTGGAAAACTTTTCCACCTATGCCGGGTTGGCGGAACGTTATGCGAACGTCTGGTGCTCGGTGGGCACGCATCCGCATAATGCACATGAAGAACTACATATAGGAACGGATGAACTCGTCCGGCTAAGTGCCCATTCGCGTTGCGTCGCTATCGGCGAAGCGGGCCTCGACTACTTCTATGACAATTCCCCGCGCGAAGCGCAGGCGACGGGGCTGCGCCGCCATATCGCGGCGGCGCGGATCACCGGTCTTCCACTGGTTATCCACAGCCGCCAGGCCGATGCCGACATGGCAGATATATTGGAGGAGGAAGCCGGGCAGGGGGTTTTCCCCTTCGTCCTGCATTGCTTCACCGGCGGAATGGAACTGGCGCGGCGCGCCCTGGCGCTGGGCGGCTATATCTCGTTTTCCGGGATCATCACCTTCAGGAATGCCGAGGAAATCCGCGAGGTCGCCCGCATCGTCCCGGCCGGGCGCTACCTGATCGAAACCGACGCGCCTTACCTGGCGCCGATCCCGCATCGCGGCCAGCCCAACGAGCCTAGCTATGTACGGCATACAGCGGAGAAGCTGGCCGAGATCCGCGGCATATCGCTCGAACAGGTCGGCGCCGAATCCACGGTCAATTTCGGACGGCTGTTTTCCAAGACCGGCCTGGGCTGATCCATGGCAGAGCCGGACCGGATCATCGCCACCATTCTGGGCTGCGGTTCCTCGGGCGGCGTTCCCAGAATCGGCAATGACTGGGGCGAATGCGATCCCAACGAGCCACGCAATCGCCGCCGGCGCTGCTCGCTGCTGATCGAAGGCTGGCGGGAGGGCGTGGCGCAACCGACGCGTATATTGGTCGACACCGGCTGTGATCTGCGCGAGCAATTGCTCGATGCCGAGGTCGATCGGGTCGATGCGGTCTTCTACACGCATGAGCACGCCGACCATAGCCACGGCATCGATGATCTGCGCGTGCTGGCCCTGCACAACCGGCGCCGCGTCGACGTCTATTTTTCCCGGGCCTGCGGAGAGCGACTCAACGAAGCCTTCGGCTATTGCTTTTCCACCCCGGCGGGCAGCGCCTATCCACCGATCCTCAACGCGCATATGATCGAGCATGGCGATCGCGTCGCGGTCGACGGGCCGGGCGGAACCATGTCCATCGACGCCTTCGACCAGATCCATGGCGACATCGTTTCCTTCGGCTATCGCATCGGCGGCCTTGCCTATAGCTGCGACCTGTCCGCCGTTCCGGACCGCTCGCTGGAGGCATTGGCCGCTCTTGATATCTGGATCGTCGACGCCTTGCGCCGCACGCCGCATCCGAGCCATCTCAGCCTGCCGGAGACGCTGGCGCTGGCCGAACGCCTCGCGCCGCGCCAGACGGTGCTGACCAATATGCATATCGACCTGGACTACGCCGCGACGGAGGCCGAGACGCCCGACAACGTCACGCCGGCCTTCGACGGCATGCGCATCGACGTCCTGTCCGGTCGTATCCTCAATCGGTAGAGCGTGAACTCGGGTCGTTGGCGATCGCATCCGGCAATTCCCTTCAAAGGCGCTGTTCACGAGTTCGGTCAACCGGCTCCTGGGCACCAGTGCCTTAGCGAGCCGGTTCGGCTGCTGCTCCGAGCAAGATCTCGAGATCAAGGATTGTGTTTCGCAAGAGGCCTCGATACTATTCATTCAATTATTCACATGAATGATGGCAACAGAATTGCCGATGTCGAACCCCCGTCCAAAGCATGTCATTTTCGAACACCTCGCCGAGATCGCGCAAGCGCTGGGCCATCCGAATCGGCTGGAATTGCTAGAAGCACTCGCCCAAGGACGGCATTCCGTCGAAGAGCTCGCCGAGCAATCCGGCATGTCTTTCGCCAACACCTCCCGCCATTTGCAGATTTTGCGGCGGGCGCGGCTGGTCGAGACGGAGCGGCGCGGCAAGCATGTTCTCTACAGTCTTGCCGGCGATGCGGAGGTGGTGACGCTGATCGGTGCGCTGGGCCGGGTCGGCGAAAGGAACATCGCCGAGATAAACCGCGTCATGGACGACTATTTCAATGCCCGCGACACCATGGAGCCGGTATCCCGCGAGGCGCTGGCGGAACGCCTGGAGGCAGGCCTCGTCATCTTGCTCGATGTCCGCTCCCAGGATGAATTCGCCCAGGGCCACCTGCCGGGCGCCCGCAACATTCCATTCCTGGACCTCGAGAGACGCCTCGGCGAATTGCCCAAAGAGGGCGAAATCGTCGCTTATTGCCGCGGACCCTATTGCATTTACGCGGTGGAGGCCGTGTCCGCCTTGCGGGCGCAGGGCTTTAACGCCCTGCGGCTGGAAGGCGGCTTTCCCGAATGGAAGGCCGCGGGCCTCGCCGTCGAGACGTCCCAACCAGCCTGACGGCAATTTCATGACTATTGCGGTGCTTGGGCACCGAGCATCTCTTTCCGGTTGAAGTGTCCATGTCGCAAACTATCGCTAGCCCAGAGCTCGACTCCGCATCTGCCGCGCAATATCTCCATGGACGCAGCAATGTCGCCAGGCTAACCATCGCCCAGGCCTTGGCCGGAGCCAATTCGGTCGTGGTCTATGCGACCGGCGCCATCGTCGGAAACGCGCTCGCCCCCAGCCCGGCGCTGGCGACCTTGCCCATATCCGTCTTTGTGGTGGGCATGGCTGCCTGCACCCTGCCGGCCGGCGCCATCGCTCAGCGCTACGGGCGCCGCGCGGCTTTCCTCGTCGGGACGGGGGCTGGCGTACTCGTCGGCCTGCTCGCGACCCTGGCGGTAGTGATCGGCTCGTTCTGGCTGTTCAACGTCGCGACCTTCTTCGGCGGCGCCTATGCCGCGGTCGTGTTGTCGTTTCGCTTTGCGGCGGCCGATTGCGTTCCGCCCGAGCGGAGGCCGCGCGCCTTGTCGTTCGTCATGGCGGGCGGGGTGGTCGCCGGCGTCGTCGGGCCACAACTGGTGACACACACCATGTATCTGTGGATGCCGCACATGTTCGCGGCGACCTTTATCGCGCAGGCGGCAGTGGCGGTGCTGTCGGCCGTCATCTTGCTGGGCGTGCGCCTGCCGGCCCCGACGGCGGCAGAAGTCGCCGGCGGGCGGCCGCTTGCGGTCATCGCGCGACAGCCGCGGTTCATCATCGCGGTCATCTGCGGGGTGGTCTCCTATCTGCTGATGAATTTCCTCATGACCTCCGCGCCACTGGCCATGCAGATGTGCGGCTTGTCACAGGAGGCGGCCAATCTCGGCCTCGAATGGCACGTGATCGCCATGTATGCCCCCAGCTTCTTTACCGGACGGCTGATTTCGCGGTTCGGAGCGAGCAATGTCGTCATGGCCGGCCTCGCGCTCACCGGCGCGTCCGCGGCGGTGGGGCTGCTCGGCATCGACGTGGCTCATTTCTGGGGCACGCTCATCCTTTTGGGGATCGGCTGGAACTTCGGCTTCATCGGTGCGTCCGCCATGGTGCTGGAAACGCATCGCCCGGAAGAAAAGGCCCGGGTGCAGTCCCTCAACGATTTCATCATTTTCGGGACGATGGCGCTAGGCTCGTTCCTGTCGGGAGGCCTGCTGTCGGCCTATGGGTGGAGCACAGTGCTCTGGCTCTCCTTCATTCCTCTCGTACTGGCGGTCCTGGCCCTGTTCGGCTCGGCTGCCATGCGGCGCACCAGGACAGCGGGGTAAATGGCGGACGTGGGCCGGTTCTTGAAGCTTTGTTCGGCCCGCTCTAGCCTAGCCGCTCATGGTGGCGCTGGGTCGGTCGTGCACTATGTCCATTGGCGAAAAAGAGCCGGGCCGGCAGTCGTATGAGCACCAACCCCTGGGACGAGCGCTATCGCGGAGACGATTATCTGTTCGGGCGGGAGCCGAACGCTTTCTTGAAGCTGGAGGCTCGTCGTCTCGCGGCTGGGCGACGGGTCCTGGCCGTCGCCGACGGAGAGGGACGCAACGGCGTTTTCCTCGCCGGGCTCGGTCTTGACGTCCACGCTATCGATTCATCCTCCGTCGCGCTGGAAAAGAGCGCAAGACTGGCACAGGAGGCGGGGGTGGAGATCGAACTCGAGCAGGCCGATCTTTCGATGTGGCATTGGCCCGAAGCGGCCTATGACTACGTGGTCGCCATCTTCATCCAATTCGCCGACCCCGCAATGCGCGCGGAGATATTCGAGGGGATGAAGCGCTCGGTGAAGCCCGGCGGACTGGTGCTGATGCAGGGTTATCGTCCCGAGCAGGTGGATCTGGGCACGGGCGGGCCTCCGCAACGCGAGCAGATGTATACCCGAGACCTGCTTTTGACGGCGTTCGACGACTTCGAAATTTTGAGTCTGGACGAGCACGATACGGTCATCAGAGAAGGCCGTGGTCACGAAGGACTGTCGGCGTTGATCGATCTCGTGGCGCGCCGTCCTGTCGGGAGCGTTTCCTGAAGAGCCGCGCGGAAGCCGGTTTCCTGTGGTTCCGGATGAGTAAAAGTTCCATAATATATATTATGCGAACAAAAACCCAGAACCACCCCGGAGACCCCTCCGCAGGAATCCAGCCATGAACTGATTTGGGTGGAGCCGTCAAGCGGGTCTACCGACCCGGTCCCCTTAAGGGGTTGCACCCCAATCGCCGTCAAGCAGCGACCGTGACTCACTACGACCTGGCCTAACGGCTAGGTCTTCGTTGCGTCCGCACCACTCGCAACTTGACCGCGATTTCCCCGCCAACGCTGACGCTCGCCGCTTGGCAGCGGTTGAGGCCCTTTCGGCCTCAACCCTGTTCCAAGTGGGAGGCACACCATGAATTCCAAATCCGTCACTAATAACGGGAGTCGCAATCGCCAAGCTGACTTCCGCCGCCGCATGGAAGCGGCAGGCTACGTTCAAGTGACCGGTTGGGTACATCGCGACCAAGCCGCCGACGCATTAACCATGCTCCGGCGCTTGCGGGAGAACCCGGCCCTATCGCCGGTTTCGCTGCGCAACTCCGCAACGAATAAATTCGAAGGCCTGAACTAATGGCCCGGCCTCGCAAGTGGTACGTGGTAGCCGCCTTGGGCGAGCCACCCCGGATCATAACCGGGTCCATCGAGGCCCGGAGGCAAGGCGCGGTCGCCGGCTTCGCCTCCGAGATGGCCGCACAAGAATGGGCAGCATGGTGGCAGTACGACATGGCAAAGCCACGTCCACAAACAAAGGCGCGGCCCACAAAGGCCGCGCCCTGCACATGCTGCCATTGCCGCGCCGTTGCGCGGTTCAACACCCGTACTTAGTGCCCTTCCACGGCACGAAGCTTTTACCGGAGCCGCCACCGCCCTTGGGCCGGTTGTCCTCGGGACGCGCCTTGCAGCGCGGCGGCTCCTTTTTATCCCGGTGCGCGGCCTTGGCGTCCGACTTCTTCGAAGGCCCCGGGTCGCTCTTGGCAGGCTCCGCCCGCCGCCGCTTGGCATCCACCCGATTGTTTTTCGGGGGGGATTTCCCCCGCACAGTTTTACCCTCTCCGGTCCGCGCGTCCCGCACGGGCGAGGTGGCAATTCCTCTGCGCTCCAACTGCCCTGTGACCGATAAACTTAGCTGACTATTCCGCCGCGTCGCCACCCGTACCGGGTCCGCCTTTTTCGCCGTAATGCGCATTCCAGCGCCCGACTTTCCCGAGTGGTCGCTGTCGCTGTTCTGCTCCGACACCAGCGACATTGCGGGCCCTGAATTCGAGAACCCACTGCCGAAACGATTTGTGGCCACCGATATCGGGCTGGTCGCTCGAGCGACACCAGCCCTTGCCGACGATGAACGTCCAACCGAGCTTGCTCTTGTACTGGACGTATTGCTCGAACGCGTCGGCGTGGTCCGCCCGCTCGCAGAACTCGTCGAACTCGACGAGCGCTTGTCGTTGTCTTTCTTCTTCGCCATTTTCACCCTCTTTCACCCACTGGTAACGCCAGTGATCCATTTCGATAATGCGCATGTCGCGCTTCCACTGCTCGAGCTCGTCCCGGCTCTCGTCAGCCATGGCCTTGATTTCCTGACCCGTTGGAATGCGGTCGCGACTTTCGCCGCCCGGAAATTCCTGCCGAATGAGCATCCGCGCTTCGTCTGTGACGATCTTTCCGTATTCCTCATAAAGATCGACCAATTCGCTTTTTGGGCGCGGCCTATCGCCGTGGACCTCCGGCCAACGGGCGATGAAGCGATCCAAGAAGATTTCCGCCGTGCGGCCTTTCAGCCGAAACAGAAGCGGCGAACCGTCCTTCTTCTTGACCTCCGGAAAGCGGTAATCCAGCGTTTGGGGCGCTAGGTGCTGATCCACATGCAGGTCAGCCCACCGGATGAAATATTCCGCGCCGAGCGGCGGCTTTTTGGACATTTGCGGCTTGCGCTGCGCCGCCTCATCATCCTCGTCCTTGAGGATGTATTTGCAGTTGTAAAAAATGTCCTCGAACACCGCTTTCTTCCAGAACATGAAGCCGTGCGGCCAAGCCGCACAGACTTCGTGGTCATAGAGCTTGCCGTATTCGTTCCGGTGCCGATCGCTGAAATTGATGCCCAATTCGTGCGTCGGCACACGGTCCCGGAAATGCAGGATGACATGCCAATGGGTGCGGCTCTTGAGGCCGCCCAATTCTCCGGTGACGAAATAATCCACGGCATAGCCGAGCCAGCGCAAATACTTGATGAACTTTTGCACGTCCGAGTAGGTCAGCACCGCCGCCCGGATATGATCGGAGCGGCCAGCAATGGGCATGCGGTCCTCGTCCAGTTCGGGGCCGTAGGTCAGTGTGCAGGCGAAGGACGCCGCGCTGACCTTGGCTTGAGCTATGTTGCGCCCTGCCCAGTCTTTGACCCGATTGTATCGGCATAGCTCGCAGTTGCGACAGGCGACGACCGTACCGTCAGAGAGCGTATTGGGAGCTTTGCACATCGTAAATTCGTCGCCTGTCACTAACTGCATAGTTCCCCAAGAAACGGGGGCGGGCGCGCGCGGGGTTATATATACAACCCCGCGCGCGCATCTTGCTCACACCTGTGAGCGCTCTTTGGCGAGCAGCGCCAATGCTTCCGGCACCGTCCTAACGTCCGGATTGGACTGGAACACGCCACGAATAACGCGCCAGTCCGCTAGCTCCCAATGGGCGGGATCATAGAATTTCCAATCCCCGCCCCATACGAGCTTGACGCCGAGCGACAGCGCGACCTCTTTGCCCACATGGCCGATCAACGACCATTGCTGATCGTTCAGGTTCCAGCCTTGGGTTCCGTGCACCAGATCGACCGCGCAGCCGAAATTATGCGGGCTTTGCCCGGCTTTCGCCTTGGAGCGCCCTGCCCGATATAATTCGTCCTGACGCTCCGGCATTCGCCAGACCTCGTGGGCGAACATCGGCACTCCGAGCGCCCGCATGCGCCGGATGAACCGGCCTTCGAACGCCACGATGAACGGATGCGCGCCCTCGCGCCCGGCCCTGAACTGCTGTTCCTGATGCCGGAGGGACGCGAGAAACTCGCGATCCCTCATACCCTCGAGCGCCTCCCGGAACTTGCCCGGGAGGGTAATCGAGGCCGGTTCAGGAGGCGGGCTGTTCCTCAGCCACGCCTTCTGGCTCGGGGTCAGGGGCGGGAGGTGGGTCCTCTTGGCCCTCACCCGCAGGAAGCTCTCCCTGATCATCTCCGCCACTGTCCGCACTGTCGGCCTCCCTTGCCTCGGCCTCGGCCACGGCGGCCTGCAGCTTCGCATTACGCCTGCGCTCATTTTCGAGCATGAGGCTCTGCATGTAGATGATTTGCTCGCTTTCGGAGCGGCGCTGATGCGGCTTGGCGAACACCACCTTGCCGTCATTGACGAAGGCCAGATTGCGGCCCTCATCGGTGTAGAAGTACACCTCCGATTCGGAGGTAACCCACACTTCCACCGGGCCGTCAGCGACGAATTCGATCGTCTCCATGCCCCTAAACGCGGCAAGGAAAATCACCTTGTCGTCGGGGTAGACCAGTTGGAAACTGGCATCCGTGACCGCGTTGACTTCCAGCCGCACCGGCCTGCGCCCCTGCCCTTCAAGGCTGATGACGTCACCCACCGGAAGCTGGAACCAGCGCCGGGGGTCTTTAAGCTTGATAACCATGGTTATGCCTCATCCTTCACACGGGTATGGTCCATCTGGCCCATGACTTTGTCATAGTTGTCGGTGGCCTCGATCAGCATGCCGCCGAATTGCGTCAGGCCGTCGAGAACGACATTGCCCTGCACCATCAACTCGAACGGATCACTGGTTTCGTCGAGGAAGATGGAAGTGGTCAGTTCCTGACAGAGATAGAAGCTTTCCGCCAAGGCCGGGTCCACTTCCTCATGCGCCCAAAAGCGCTGACGCAGCACATTCGTGCCACCGCCAACTTCTGGCTTGAGGAACTTGCCGCCGATCCCGGGACCGAAGGCGTTCCACTTCCAGTTGAGCGGGCCATAGGCGAACAGGCCATCAGGATCGGAATGGTCAGTATCGATCTCGCCGTTGACGACCACATCGACCTTTTCCGGGTCCGCGAAATCGCGCAGCGCCTGCGGCCACTGATCTACAGCCGTCGAATGCAGGAACGGGTCCTGTTGGCGCTCGAAAAGCTGATCGGGCAGGATTTCGACCTGGACGATGACGATGCCGCCCACATCCAGCTTGGGAACGCGCAGCGTGATATCGCCGGTGGCGATACCGGACACCGCCGCCTCGTCCAGATTGCCGTGGTCAGTGGCATAACGCTTCGCCTGCCGGAACGTGAACGTCCGATCCGCGATCAGGAAGGGCTGTTTTAGCGCCTGATCTGGCAGAGAAAGGCCATTCATCAGGAACGTATCGATGATGTAGTCATCATCGTGCCCTTCGTACTTGGCACGAAGCTTGGCAAACGCCTGCACTTGCTTGGCCATCTCGATATTGGCCAGCGAGATGGTCACGCCGTTTGCCGCCATTTCCGCGAAAATGGCCGGACGCGAAGTGTCGCCGTCCATTTCCACGAATAACCGCTCCTGAGTACCACGAGCGTACTGAACCATGTCCTCTTTGCCAGTCTCGTAAACATCGCGGCTGGCAATACCGCCGACAGTGCCCAAACCAAGGCCCGAAACCGGCAGCCTGCCCTCAACAACATTGAGCGCAACCTGACCATCCATCACCGCCGCATCGAAATCCGGAACCAGATGCTCAAAGCGTCCAGCGGGCCAGAAGGCCGGCGCAAGCGTTTCGGTCAGCCGGCTGCGCGGCGTGATCTGCTCCGAGCGGTTCTTCGCCCGGTAATTCCAGACCGCGTTATACGCTTCCAGATACATCGAGTTAACATCGGTGCCCGGCTCCGCATGCAGGCCCAGCGTCTTGTAGAACTCGCTAGCGCCATAAGCGCCCATAGTGTGAGTTTCGACAAACGGGATCACCTGCCCAGCAAGGCCCTCTTCGCCCGCATAGGAGCGGTCGAATTCGTCCCGGCTTCCGGCAAAGCGCTCGAAAGCGAGCCATGGGACGCAATAGGCCGTCACCCGCGCCCGGACCTTGTTGATAATCAGGTCCTTGGTTTCCGCCATCTCGATAGCGAAGGAAATGCGCGAACTATTCCATTTCCCGTCACTCGAGCGCCGCCCGACAATGGCGTCCTCGCGGAACATCGGAATAGCCGCGATCGGGGCACAAACACCCGGCTTCACCGAAGTGATTTTCGCAATCGCATGATTGCGCTTGGAACGCGGGAACTTGACAGGCCGCGTCTGTAGACGATTGACGTTCTTCAATGCTTTCTCCTAAGTTTCTTCCAAATTCGCGCAATAGCGGCTCGACGCCGTGCGCACTTACGACAGGGGATGCGTCTCATGCCGAAACCCGGCCTCCGTATTCTGGTTTGGTTCCTGTGGCCGCTGATCCCATGGGCCGCGGTTTCCATCGTCCATGCGATCACCAGCGCCACGCTTGGCTAAAAGCCGCCCATTGGGACCACGTACCCCGTGCCCAATGCGCGGTGCAGTTGCTGCGAAATCCGCCCGTCCTGACGCACGAACGCATCCGAAATCGCGTTCCAAGCGCCCGGGCCAGTGGCCCAACTGTCCATAATTTCCCGGGCGCGCGGATCATCCTTTCGGGCATTCGAAACGATATCCGTTCCGAATCCCCAATCAGCAAAGCGCCCGGCGTTGAACATCAGATCAGCTGACGCGACCACAACACCGCCGATCCAGTCGCCGGGCTCGCCGTAACGCTCCTCCCATTCCGAGGCGTCCGACCACCAAGGATTGGATTGCCACCAATCCCCACCGACCAGCAGCCCGGTGCCCTCGTCCTTGACGCCGATTTCCAACGGGCCGGGAGTGGACAGAACGAGATTGGAGCCGGAACCCCGGCCACCGCCGCCGCGACCCGTGGTCACGCGGGGCGAGCCGGGGCCGGAGCCGCCGCCGCCTGAACCAGTGCTGGCTCCGGACGTTCCCGAGCCGGAACCCATCGAGCGCGCAAGCTCGAGCGCCGAGGGCTGACTACTGGAGCCGGACCACGTTGCGCCCTGAAAGGCCTCCCGCTCACGGTCAAGGCGAGCGTTGACGCTGCCGGTCCAATCACCGGCAGCGCGGCCGTCGTTGTAATTGTCGCGCCACGACTGGCGCTGATATTCGGTAGTGCCGGTAACCCGGTCATACCAATCCATGTCAGCGCACCCGCCGATTGACGTACCAATCGGCAATCAGGTCATACACAAGCGCCGAACCGGCGATGACGTAAGCGCCGACCTGATACGCCAGATCGCCCTGCACGCCATAGCCGACGAGCAGCGCCGCCGTGGCGGTCCCTACCCTGCCCATGAGAGGCAGCAGGATATGCGTTTTGATCGTGTTGAGCATGAAAGCCCTCCGTAGGTTTCGACCTACGGAAGGATCAGAACGGGGCGGGGGTTTTTGGCGCGCCTCTATATATTATGCGAAATACAGATATGCGGGCGTCGAGGGCCGATCGGGCTTCGGTGTCCCATCCTTGCCTTGCTATGATGTCGCCCTGACGATTCCCAGGATCCGAGCTATGCAGCCTTCCCGCGACATTTCCCGCCTGATCGAAATCATGGCGGCGCTCCGCAATCCCGATGGCGGTTGCCCATGGGATCTGGAGCAGGATTTTCGCTCCATCCGCCACTACACGATCGAGGAAGCCTATGAGGTGGCTGACGCCATCGAGCGCGAGGATTTCGCCGATCTGCGCGACGAGCTGGGCGACCTGCTGCTGCAACCGATCTATCACGCGCAAATGGCCAAGGAGGAAGGCCGTTTCGACATTGGCGACGTGGTCTATGCCATCACTGAAAAACTCATCCGCCGCCATCCGCATGTGTTCGGCGACGTGGTAGCCGATGGCGCTGACGATGCCCAGAATCGCTGGGAGGCGATCAAGGCCCGCGAGCGCGCCGCCAAGGCAGAGCGCAAGGGCGACACGGCGCCGTCGCTGCTCGACGATGTGCCGCAGGTCCTCCCCGCCCTGGCCCGCGCCGAAAAACTGACCAGGCGCGCCGCCAAGATCGGCTTCGACTGGCCGGACCTGCAGGCCGTCCGTTCCAAGGTGGAGGAGGAACTCAACGAGGTTTCAGACGCGCACGACGCCAGCGACCAGGCGGCCCTGCACGAAGAGTTGGGCGACCTGCTGTTCGCGGTCGCCAATATGGCGCGCAAGGCCGGCATCGACCCGGAGGCGGCGCTGCGGGACGCCAACAGCAAGTTCATGCGCCGCTTCCACTATGTCGAAGCCCGCTGCCGCGAGGACGACGTGGAACCGGCAGCGGCCGGGCTGGAGCGGCTGGACAGCTACTGGAACGAGATACGGGCCCTGGACAAGGGTTAGAGCCTTTCATCGTCAGGCGGAATCGGCGCCCTTGGAGGTAGCTGCCTTTCAGAGGTCCGAAACGGCGATGCGACCGTTGAAACGCTCCAGAAATTCCGCGCGGTGGCGCGGATCGACCCGCACCACGTAGTCCGATCCGCTCTCGGTCGGCTCGCTGCGGGAAATCACTTCGGAATGATTGTGGAGCCAGCCGATATCGCTGCCGGCGCTGTGCGGCACGTGGACGTGATAGGTGCGGCTTTGCTCACCCAAGACGCGCTCGATCACCAGTTTCAACTCGTCCAGCCCCTGCCCCGTATGGGCGGAAACCGGCACGGTGGCGACCACCCTGCCCGCCGGCACCGCGCCGGTCAACGCGCGGTCCGGCTCGTCCAGCAGGTCGATCTTATTCCACACCTCGACGATCGGCGTGGTTTCCGGCGAAACGCCCAGTTCCTCCAGTACCGCAAGCACGTCCCTGGCCTGGGCCGGGTGATCGGGGCTGGCAATGTCGCGGACGTGCAGGACGATATCCGCATCGATCACTTCCTCGAGCGTCGCGCGAAACGCCGCCACCAGATCGTGCGGAAGGTCGGCGACGAAACCGACGGTATCGCTGAGCATCACCTCGCGGCCATGCGGCAGACCGATCTTGCGCACTGTGGTATCGAGCGTGGCGAAAAGCAGGTCCTCGGCGAAGACGGTGGCGCCGCTCAAAGCATTGAACAGGCTTGACTTTCCGGCATTGGTGTAGCCGACCAGCGCGACCACGGGGATCATCGCCCGCAGGCGCAGGCTGCGCTGCTGGGCGCGCGTCCTCTTCACCTTTTCCAGCCGGTCCTCGAGCAGGTCGATGCGCTCGGCGATCTGCCGGCGGTCGCTTTCGATCTGCGTTTCGCCCGGGCCGCCCATGAACCCCATGCCGCCGCTGCCGCGCTGGCGCTCAAGGTGGGTCCAGGACCGGACCAGCCGGCTTTTCTGGTAGTTCAGATGCGCCAGCTCAACCTGCAGCACGCCTTCGCGCGTGGCGGCCCGCTCCCCGAAAATCTCGAGGATCAACGCCGTGCGATCGAGGACCTTGGCACCGGTTTCCCGCTCGAGATTGCGCTGCTGGATGGGCGAGAGCGCCGCGTCCACGAGCAGCAGATCGATATGCTCGGCAGCGATGCGTTCGGCCAGCGCCTGCACGTGGCCGGCGCCCAGATAGGTGGCCGGACGGATTTCGCGCACCCTGACGATTTCCGAAAGGACGATGTCGAGCCGGATCGCGCCCGCCAGGCCTTCGAATTCGGCCTGCCGCGCCTCTATGTTGTGATGGGAGGACTTGCCGCGAATCTCGGGGCAGACGAGCGCCGCCCGCGTCGGCTTTTCCTGCCGATCGATATACGGCTTCGGGCCGCCGCCCCGGGTGCGTTCCCCGTCCTCAAAATCGTCCATATAAGCCTGTCAGTCGCGGTCGCTGTTCTGCTGCTCGGGATCGAACAACTGGATCGGCGCCCCGGGCATGATGGTGGATATGGCGTGCTTATAGACCAGTTGCGACTGCGCGTCACGGCGCAGCAACAGGCAGAAATTGTCGAACCAGGTGATCACCCCCTGCAGCTTCACGCCATTGACCAGGAAAATGGTGACCGGGACTTTTTGCTTACGAACGTGATTGAGAAAGGAATCCTGCAGGTTTTGCTGCTTCTCGCTGGGCATTCAGGCCTCTTTGCCGCGGCATTGATTGTCGCTGTTGTCGTCACAATAAATTGCGCTCGGGCCTTACAGAAACTGCCGCCCAGTCCCTGAGGCCCGAATTATCGTATATGGTCACTATGGCACAGAAGCGGTGACCTGCCTACCCGCCGCAAGCCTGTCCATGACGACGCCGCCTCCCCACTCCCTTCAGAGGCCAAGGGACTTGATCTTGCGGTGCAGCGCGCTGCGCTCCATGCCGACGAACTCCGCGGTCTTGGAGATATTGCCGCCGAACCGTTCGATCTGAGCCAGAAGATATTGGCGCTCGAACACCTCCCGCGCATCCCGCAGCGGCAGGCTCATCAGATGCGCGGAAGAATCCGTGTCCCCGACCGTGGGCAGAACCTCGCCGATATCGGAGGGCAGCATGGCGGCGGTGATGATGCCGTCCTCGGGCTGCTGGTCCTTCATCAGAATGAGAAGGCGCTCGATGGAATTGCGCAATTGCCGGGCATTGCCGGGCCAGTCCTGCGCCTGCAGCACCGCCATGGCGTCGTCGCCGATGGTCAGGCGCTGCAGATTGTGCATGCGGCACACCTGCTCGATGAAGACCGACACCAAAGGCGGCACGTCCTCGCGGCGCTCGCGCAGCGGCGTCAGGGGAAGCGGCACGATGGACAGGCGGTGGAAGAGGTCGGAGCGGAACTCACCCGCCTCGATCCGCGCCGCGACATTCTGCGAGCTGGAGGAGATGATGCGGACATCGATGGGAACGGCCTGGGTGCCGCCGACACGCTGGAACCGGTTTTCCACCAGGGTGCGCAACAGGGTCGTTTGCACCTGCTGAGGCAGCGTCGTCACTTCCGAAAGGTAGAGCGTGCCGCCATGGGCCCGCTCGAGGGCGCCGACCTCCACCTTGAGCAGACCGTTCTTTTCCCGCGCCTCGCGCCCGAACAGCACCACCGGGACTTCCTCGGGCGCATAGAGCGATGCGTTGATCTCCACAAAAGGCGCGTCGAGACGGGGGCTGCGCTGATGGATCTGGCGGGCGATCAGGCCCTTGCCCGCACCGGATGGCCCGGAAATGAAAATACGCGAATTGGTCGGCGCAGATTTCTCGATGATGGCGCGCACCTGTTGCAGCGCCGGAGAAATGCCGGCCATTTCGGCGCTCTTGCCCGCCGAGCGCTCCTTGAGCTCCGCCACCTCGTTGCGCAGGCGCGTCGCCTCCATGGCGCGCTGGGTGATGTGCAGCAGCCGGTCGATCTTGAACGGCTTTTCGATATAGTCGTAGGCGCCGCGACGGATCGCGGAGACCGCCGTTTCCACGTTGCCGTGCCCCGAGATCATCACGACGGGCATGTCGGGATGCTGGCTCTGAAACACGTCGAGCAGTTGCAGCCCGTCGAGACGCGAACCCTGCATCCAGATATCGAGGAACACCAGGCTCGGCCGCCGGCGAGCAATTTCGTTGAGGCCGCTATCGGCGTCATGGGCCTGCCTAGCCTCATAGCCTTCATCCTCGAGAATGCCCGCGATCAGGTCGCGGATATCGTCCTCGTCGTCGATAATCAGAATGTCGAGTGCCATCTATTTTTGAACAACCGCAGATAATTGCGGCGCCTCCTTCTGGGATGAGGGATCGTCCGCCGCCGCGGCCCCATCCTCGCTGGTGGTCCTTGCAGGTGAATGCAAAGGAATTGTGAACGTCACGCAGGCCCCTACCCGGCCCTGCGGATCGGGGTCGGCATCGATGAGCTCGACGATGCCGCCGTGCTGCTCGATGATCCGGGCGACGATGGCCAGTCCCAGCCCCGTGCCCTTCTCCCGCGTGGTCATATAGGGCTCGAGCAGGCGCTGGCGGTTTTCCCCGGGCCAGCCCTTGCCGTTGTCCGACACCGAAACCCGGGCGTGATTGCCCTCGACATGCGCTTCGACGGTGATGATCGGCTGCCAATCTCCCGACCGGGAAAGGCCTTCAAATGCCTCGACTGCGTTCTTGATAAGGTTGGTCAGTGTCTGGGAAACCAACCGGCTGTCGAACCAGGCATAAATCGCCTCGTCGGGCAGCACGGTGACGATATCGACCTCGGGCAGCCTTACGCTTTCGAGGAATACGGCTTGGCGGACGGTGTCGCTGAGGTCGGCCAGTTCCGGCACCGATTCGGGCATCCTTGCAAAGGCCGAGAACTCGTCCACCATGCGGCCGATATCGCCCACCTGCCGCACAATAGTGTTGATGCACTTGTCGAAAATCTCGCGATCGTCCTCCAGCTTGTTGCCATAGCGCCGGCGCAGGCGCTCGGCGGAAAGCTGGATCGGCGTCAGCGGGTTCTTGATCTCGTGGGCGACGCGGCGCGCCACGTCCGCCCAGGCGCTGGTGCGCTGGGCGGATTCCAGATCCGTGATATCGTCGAAGGTCAGCACATAGCCCTTGGATTCGGCGATGGTGCCCTCCCGGGTGAGTTGCACCTGATAGATGCGGCGGTCGGTTTCGTTGCCGAGCTGGATCTGCCCGCGCACCTGCCCCCGCCGGGCCGAGCGCGCCTTGTCCATGGTAGGAGCGATTTCGGGCATGATGTCTTCCATCCGCTCACCCATCAGCTCGATCTCGGTCCGGCCCAGCATTTCGCAGGCGCGCTGATTGACCAGCGTGATGGCGCCGAAGGGGTCGAGGCCAATGATGCCGGCCGAAACGCCTTCCACCACGGCTTCGGTGAATTGCCGGCGCTTCTCGTTGACCTCATTGGCCTTGAGCAGAGCCTCGCGCTGGGTCTTGAGCTGGCGGGTCATCCGGTTGAAGCCGTGGGACAGGTCGCGCAGATCGCCGGTCCCCTCCTGCACCGGCACCCGCACGTCGAGATCGCCCGAACTGACCCGGCGCGAGGCGATCATCAGGTTCCGGATCGGATCGACGAAGCGGTTGGCCAGCGCAATGCCGACCCACAGCGCGGCCAGGAGCAGCACCACCGCCAAGCCGACATACATGATGGTGAAGGTGATCTGGAAGACCAGGCGGCTCGAAGCGTATTCGCGATATTCCGTAATGTTCTGGTCGGTCAGGCGCATATATTCGAGCACTTCGGCATCGACGGGGCGGGCCACGAACAGATAGGTGGCATCGTAGCCGCGCAGCTTGACCACCGATCCGACGAACTGGGTCGAGCCCGGGGCGATCGGCGTGGGAATGCCTTCGATCACGCCCTGGGTGATGCCGACCGGCAATTTGGGAAAGGTCCCGGCCACATTGATCTGGGCCCGCATGAGGGTGTTGCCATCCTCGTCGATCAGCGAGGTGAAGGGCAGCGACCGGGTCACCGCCAAAGCAGTGAGGATGCGCTCGAAACGGGTGGGATCGCTCTCATAGGTGGCGTGGGCCTGTTCCAGCTCGGTCGCCACCCAGATGATGTCGTCGCGCAAGACCTGCGCGTGCTCGAGCATATAGGAGCGCGCGACGAGGCGGGAGCTCTCCACCATGGCGCGCGTCCGCTCCGAAAACCATTGGTCGAGACCCTGGTTGAGCGCGATGGTCGCCACTACGGCCACCAGCGCCGCCGGCACCGCGGCAACGAAGGCGAACATTGCCACCATGCGCACCTGCAGGCCCGCTCCCGGCACCCGCCGCATGCGCGCCTGGATCAGCAGCATCGCCTCGGTGACCACTAGCGCGATCACAAGCAGCACCAATACGCCCGTCACAATCCAGATAATGGTCCAAACGGCCGGCGACGGCTCGATATTGGTGGTGCCCGACAGGATCAGGAACGACAGCGACGACATCAGCACCGAGGCGAACACCACCCCGAAGCCGAGCACGCGCAGCGACTGGTTCTGCTGCAGATGGAGGAACGAACGCCGCGCCGGCGGCTCGGCCGGGCGGTCTTCAAATTCCGTATCGATGGCCGAGACCGCTTCGGTCATGAACCGCCCAAAACCTTTTGCTTCGCCGGGATCGCCGGCGCGACCGCACTCCATCCACTGGCGGCATTCGCCGCGCCGTCACAGCAGGAAGGGGAAGCCTGACCCAATTCGGGCGACCCTTCAAGACAATTGTTGCTGAAATGTGACACCGGTGGCGATTGGGGTCATGCAATGCGGCGCGAAGATGGATTGCCGGGACAAGCTCCGCAATGACGAAGCCTCAGGAATCCGGTTGCGTCAGCATCCAGTCTTAAAGCGTGTGCGGGACGACGAGACCGTTTTTCAGCGTCACGATACGGTCGGCGCGGCGGGCCAGATCATGATTGTGAGTGGCGATGAGCCCGGCGGCGCCTTCGTTGCGGATGAGCCCTTCGAGCGCCGCGAAGACGCGATCGCTGGTTTCGGGATCGAGATTGCCGGTGGGTTCGTCGGCGAGGATGACGCGGGGACGATTGGCAGCGGCACGGGCGATGGCGATGCGCTGCTGTTCGCCGCCGGACAGTTCGGCAGGCCGGTGTTCGGCTCTCTGCGCCACGCCGAGCAGGTCCAGTAATTCCATCGCCCTGCCCTCGGCCTGTTTCGGGCTGCGCCCGGCGATGAGCTGGGGCATGACGACGTTTTCCAGCGCGGTGAATTCGGGAAGCAAGTGGTGGAACTGATAAACATAGCCCACAGTGGAGCGCCGCAACCGGGTTCGGGCCCGGTCGCCCAATCTGCTGGTGGGTTGGCCGACGATCTCGATTTCGCCGGCCTGCGGGCTCTCCAGCAGGCCGCACAGATGCAGCAGGGTGGACTTTCCGGCGCCCGAGGGAGCGACCAGCGCCACCAACTCGCCGCTCTCCACCGTCAGGTCAGCGGCTTCCAATACGCGGACGAGGCGTTCGCCCTCCCCATAGTGGCGATGCACCCCGGTAAGGCGCAGATGCGGCTTATTCATAACGCAGCGCCTCCACCGGATCGTATTGGGCGGCGCGCCAGGCCGGATAGAGCGTCGCGAGGAAGCTGAGCCCCAGCGCCATGCAGACCACCACCGTGACCTCCACCGGGTCGGTGCGGCTGGGAAGGGAGGAAAGGAAAAAGACCTCGGGCGGGAACAGGGTCACTCCCAATAGATCGGAAATGGATGCGCGGATGGTTTCGGCATTGGCGGCGACGACGACACCCAGCACCAGGCCGACCGCCGTGCCGATGAAGCCGATGGACGTGCCGGTGATGGAGAAGATGCGCATGATCGCGCCGCGCGTCGCCCCCATGGTCCGCAGCACGGCGATATCGGCGGCCTTGTCCTTCACCAGCATGATGAGGCTGGAAATGATGTTGAAGGCCGCGACCAGAATGATCATCGACAGGATGGTGAACATCACCACGCGCTCGACCTGCAGCGCCGAGAAAAAGGTTTCGTTGCGCTGCTGCCACGACGTGAGCACCAGCGGCCGCAAGTCCGGCACCGCCTGCAACCGCTGGCGCATGATGCCGACCGCATCGGGATCGTCGATGAAGATTTCAATGGCGGAGGCGCGCGGCACGCGCTCATAGGCGGCGTCGATTTCCTCGTCGCTGGCCAGCGGGTCGAGCGGCCCCATGCCGGGCTTGAGGACCTCGTCCACCATGCGGAAATAGTCCTGCGCGGCCTCGAGCGGCATGAACATGAAATAGCTGTCGAACTCGACCATGCCCAGATTGTAGATGGCGTTCACCGGATAGGACCGGATTTGCGGCGTGGAGCCGAAAGGGGTCATGGCGCCGTCGGGATTGATGATCTGCACCTGATCGCCGATGCCGACCCCCAGGGACTGGGCCAGCCGGTAGCCGATGGCCACGCCACGGCTGTCGTCCCATTGGTCGAAGCCCCCCTGCTCCGCCGAATTGTAAAGCAGGCTCAGCTTTTTGAGGTTTTCCTCGTCCATGCCGCGCACGGTGACGCCGGAGGAATTGCCGCGCCCCGAGGCCAGCACCTGTCCCTCGACAAAATAGACGGCGAAGCCGACGCCGTTCACCTGCTCGAGCGCGGCCACCGTCTCCTTGTAGTCGGTGAATTGGCTCTCGATGGGATAGCCGGTGAAATGGCCGTTGAGCCCGAGGATCTTGTCGAGCAGTTCGCCGCGGAACCCGTTCATCACCGACATGACGACGATCAGCGTCGCCACACCGATGGCGACGCCCACCATGGTGAGTCCGGCGATCACCGAGATGAACGCCTCCTTGCGGCGCGCGCGCAGATACCGCCCCGCGATCATCCATTCGAACCGTGAAAAAGGCCTGGTGGCCCGGGTGTCCGGGGCTTCGCGCGCGCTGATGGTCAAATGTCGGTCATCCGCTGGGGTTCGATCAGGGCCTTGAGCCGTTCAACGGCGCCCGGGAGCGGCAGGGTCTCGCGCTCGCCGCTCTTGCGATGCTTGATTTCCACTTCGCCCGATTTGAGGCCGCGAGGTCCCACAATGAGCTGGTAAGGAATGCCGACAAGATCGGCGGTGGCGAATTTAGAGCCGGCGGGCTGATCGCGGTCGTCGTAAAGAATGTCGATTCCGGCTGCGCCGAGCTTGCCATAGAGGGCGTCGCAGGCCGCGTCCGTCTCGGCGTCGCCGGCCTTGAGATTGATCAGAACCGCCTCGAACGGGGCCACCGAAACTGGCCAGACGATGCCGTTCTCGTCATGGCTGGCCTCGATGATAGCGGGCACGACGCGCGTGGGGCCGATGCCGTAGGACCCCATGTGCACGGCGACGTCCTTGCCGTCAGGCCCGGTAACGCTGGCCTTCATCGGCTCGGAATATTTGGTGCCGAAATAGAAGATGTGTCCCACTTCGATGCCGCGCGCCATGAGTTGCCTGTCGGCTGGAACGGCGGCGCGGAAGCTTTCCTCGTCGGTCATTTCGTCGGTGGCGGCGAACAACCCGGTCCAATCCTTGAAGATAGGCTCCAGGTCGCCGCGGAAATCGGTGTCCACGGGCGGGATGGGCTTATCCAGCAGGCCCTTGTCGAGGAACACCGCGCTCTCGCCGGTATCGGCCAGAACGTGGAATTCATAGGACAGATCGCCACCGATGGGACCGGTATCGGCGCGCATGGGAATACCCACCAACCCCATGCGGCGGAAGGTGCGCAGATAGGCGACGAACATGCGCTGGAACGCCTTGACCGCCGAGGCTTCGTCCACATCGAAGGAATAGGCGTCCTTCATCAGGAATTCGCGGCTGCGCATGGTGCCGAAGCGCGGGCGCACCTCGTCGCGGAACTTCCATTGGATATGGTAGAGATTGAGCGGCAGGTCCTTGTAGGACTTCACATAGGCCCGGAAGATGTCGGTGATCATCTCTTCATTGGTGGGGCCATAGAGGAATTCGCGCTCGTGGCGATCCTCGACGCGCAGCATCTCCTTGCCATAGGCGTCGTAGCGCCCCGATTCGCGCCACAAATCGGCGGGCTGGATGGTAGGCATGAGCAACTGGATGGCGCCGGAGCGGTTCTGCTCCTCCTCGATGATGCGCTGGACCTTCATCAGCACCTTGTAGCCGAGCGGCAGCCAGGAATAGAGGCCGGACGCCTGCTGGCGGATCATACCGGCGCGGAGCATCAGTCGATGGGAAACGATCTCGGCTTCCTTGGGCACGTCGCGCAGGACCGGCAGAAAATAGCGGGAAAGGCGCATGGGAACTCCGAAAAAGCGCTACTCGACTCGTGGGTTTTCTCGATGCCCACTCAAATCCTAACCGTCCATACGATGCAAGCATCCTAGCTATGCAGAATCTACTTGGCAGAGTTTAAAACTGTTGTTAGGGTCCCTGCCAATAAAACAAAGGCGGCCCAAACCGCCGGACGTCGACAACGTCAAGGGAGGAGCGTTGGCAGCCGCTTCGTAGCGAGCCTAAGACCAGCGTATTGTCGAACGAACTCATTCCAGCAGGGCCTTAGTGCCCTGCTTTTTTATTTAGGATCAGGGCGTTATGGCGGATTCTAAAACATTCACACGAATGGCTCTGGCACTGGAGGGGGCAGTTGCCGCGCCCCACTTCGATCGCACTGCATTCAAGGTAAAACGCACATTCGCGACGCTCGCGCCGGATGGCTTGAGCGCCAATATCAGGTTCACGCCGGACGAGCAGATTTTCAAATGCCACCTGGCCCCGGACCTGTTCAAGGCCATCGACAATGGCTGGGGTCGGCAGGGCTGGACGACGATGCTGCTGGAGCCGGCGAGCGACGCCGATATCGTGGCGGCGCTGACCATGGCCCATGCCCATGCCACGGGCAGGCGTCGCTAGCCAGTACCGCCGGCGGCCTAACGGTTCCAGTAATGATGCAGCGTTTCATTGCTCACGCCCCAGAGCAGCAGGGCAGTGAACACGGCTGCCAGCAGCGTGGCCAGCAGCAGCTTGAATATCAGGCGCGGGCGCAGGGGCGATCCGGGATCGCCCCCCGCGACCACCTCGACGCCGAGCTCGTGGTGGCTCCTATTGCCGATGGGGAGCACCGCCACGAAGGTCAGCCACCACACGACGAAGTAAACAGCGAAAATGGAACCGATCTGCATATGCCCACTTAGCCCCAGTTCTGGTGGGTGGAAAAGCGGTCACCGTGTCGCGGCCGCTTCGCCGATGATCATACCCGGTGAACGAATACGCTCACATTGGGCTTGCGGCCCCAGAAAGCGTTGACCTCGCCGCGAATGGCCTTGAACAGGGCCGAATTCAGCACTTCGGTATTACCGCGGCGCTTGGGCGGCATCGACCGGATCACGCTCGCCACGGTGTCCGAGACCAGTTCAGTCAGGGATTCGTCCTCGGTTTCCGGTAGGCCCTCAAGCACCATATCGGGTCCGGAAACGACCTGTCCATTGGCGTTGACGCAGAGGCTGACGATGATCATGCCGCCAAAGGACAGGCGCCGACGGCCCTTGACGCCGCTTTCCTCGGGCGTGCACAGCACGAGACCGTCGAGATAGAGCTCGCCGGTGCGCACTTCGGCCGGGAAGGCCAGCGGTTCGGGAAAGAGCCGTACCAGGTCGCCATTGCGCGCCTCGCAGACATTGGGAATGCCTTGCTCGCGGCCCAGCTTGGCATGGGCTTCCAGATGCATGGCCTCGCCGTGCACCGGCACCAGCACCTGCGGCTTCACCCAGGAATAGAGCCGGCGCAGCTCCTCGCGGCGCGGGTGGCCGGTGACGTGGACCAGGGCATCGTCGCGCGTGATGACCTCGACACCCTTGTCGATCAGGCGGTTCTGAATATCGATGACTTCGCGCTCATTGCCCGGGATCGCCCAGGAGGAGAAAATCATGCGGTCGCCGGCATTGAGATCGATTACCGGATGGTCGCCACGGGCAATGCGGGCAATGGCGGCGCGCGCCTCGCCCTGGCTGCCGGTGCAGATCAGCACGCATTTGTCGCGGGCGATGCTCTTATAGGCATCCTGGTCGTGCAGGGTCGGCAGTCCCTCCAGCATGCCCAGCTCCCGCGCGATACCCATGATGCGATGCAGCGAGCGGCCGGACATCACCACCTCGCGGCCGGCCTTGTGGGCGGCGCGCGCAATGGACACCACGCGGCCCACATTGGAGGCGAAGGTGGTGACCGCGACCCGATGCGGCGCTTCGGAGATGAGTTTTACGAGGCTGTCGGCGATTTCCGCTTCGCTCGGGCTCTCACCCTCCTTCATGGCATTGGTGCTGTCGCAGACCAGCGCCAGCGGCAGGGCGGTATCGGTGCCGATTTCCTGCAGGCGGGCGATATTGGTCGGCCGGCCCATCACCGGAGTGGGATCGAACTTCCAGTCGCCGGTGTGCAGCACGCGGCCGACCGGCGTGGTGATGAGCAGGCTGTTGGATTCGGGGATCGAATGGGCGACGTTGATCGCCTCGATGGTGAAGGGGCCAACGGTGAACGGCTTTCCCGGCTCCATGATGGTGATGTCGACATTTTCGACGATACCGTCCCCTGCCCGCTTGGCCGCCAGCATGGCGGCGGTGAAGGGGGTGGCATAGACCGGCCGGTCGAAAACCGGCCAGAGGTCGAGCACGGCGCCGTAGTGATCCTCATGGCTATGGGTGAGGACGAGCGCCAGGACGTCGTCGGCGTTCTCTTCCAGAAATTCCGGATTGGCCATGATGAGCTCGATGCCGGGCAGGTCGGGGCCGCCGAAGGTGACGCCGCAGTCCACGACGATCCATTTGCGGCGGCGCTCCGGCCCAAAGCCGTAGGCGGCCATGTTCATGCCGATTTCGCCGACGCCGCCAAGCGGCACGAAAACGAGTTCATCCCTTTGGTTTCTGGCCATGGGTCTTCTTCTTCCTTTCATGGCGCGACGCCGGGCGAACTCTGGTCGCCGGTCGCCGCGCCTCATGTTGTGGTCAGCTCCGGGCGCTGGCCGTTGCCCCAAAATGCACGTCGCCGGCGGTGATCGCGATGCGTCCCCCGCTCTCGTCGCGGATGATCAGCCGGCCCGCCGGATCGATGGTTTCGAAAATGCCCCGAACGACCTTACCGTCCTGGGAGACGGCGACGTCCGCTCCAATGCCGGCCGCCCGGCCCCGCCATTGCTCCAGAACTCTTGCTACGCCGCGTCCGTCATCCCAAAGGCCGAAAGCCTCCACCCAGGCGTCGGACAAAGCCTCGAAGACGTCTTGCGCACTACTGTCGACGCCAAGGGCGCGCAGGCAGGTAGCCGGATAAGGCACGCCCTCCGGCGCGGAAACCACATTGACGCCGATGCCCACGATGATGGGGGAGCGGCCGTTCCGGGCAGGTGCGGCCTCAAGCAGGATGCCGGCCAGCTTGGCGCCATCGGCCAAAACATCGTTGGGCCATTTGAGCGCGATGCGCGCACGCCGGTCCCGGTCATCGGCGCCGTCGATGCCGATGCGGATCGCTCCGCCGGGCAGCACCACGCCAAGGGCGCGATTGAGGGCGATGCCGGCCACGAAGCCCAGCGTCGCGATCAGATCGGGCGTGGCATCGGGCACAATCAGCAGGCTGGCTGCCAGATTGCCGGGCGTGCTGTGCCACTGGCGTCCACGGCGCCCTCGCCCCGCGGTCTGGTGCAGGGCGGCGAACCAGATGCCGCCCGGATCGCCCGCCGCCGCGGCGGCGAGCGCCTCGCTATTGGTGGATCCGATGGCGTCGAATCCCGTCAACCGGTAACCGGCCCGCTTCGCCTCGACGCCAAGCTCGAACTGCGTCACCCTAGAACAGGCTTCGGGCGGCGATATGCGCCCAGCCGGTCAGCGGACTGCCGACGGTGAAATAATAGGTGACGAGCAGGAAGCCGGAGACCGCCATGACGACGTTGAGCTCGGCCGGCACAGCAGCGAACTGCTTCACCGGCTCGTCGAAGTACATCACCTTGACGATGCGCAGGTAATAGAAGGCGCTCACCGCCGAAGCCAGCACCCCGATCACCGCCAGCACGAAAAGATGCGCCTCGATGGCGGCGAGGAAGACGTGCCATTTGGCGAAGAAGCCGGCGAGCGGAGGCAAGCCGATCAACGAAAACATGATGATCGCCATGGCGGCGGCCACGAAAGGCCGCGTCTGAGCGGCGCCTGCGAGGTCGGCGATGTTTTCCACATAGCCGGTTTCCGAGCGCAGCGACAGGATGCAGGCAAAGAACCCTACCGTCATGACCAGATAGATGGCCATATAGATCGCAACGCCTTCTGCCCCGACCTGGGTGCCCGAGGACAGGCCCACCAGGGCGAAGCCCACATGGCCGATCGAGGAATAGGCGATAAAGCGCTTGAGCGACTTCTGGCCGATGGCGGCAAAGGCCGCCAGCACCATGGAGGCGATGGACAGGAAGATGACGATCTGCTGCCAGTCCGTGGTGATGGGCGCGAAGGTATCGAGCACCAGCCGGATCATCAGCGTCATCGCTGCCACCTTCGGCCCCATGGCGAAGAACGCGGTCACCGGCGTCGGCGCACCCTCGTAGACGTCCGGCGTCCACATGTGGAACGGCACGGCCGAAATCTTGAAGGCGATGCCGGAAAGCAGGAATACCACGCCGAAGATGAGGCCGATGGAGCGCCCCTCATTGGCGATGGCCACGACGATCTCGCCCAGATTGGTGTGCCCGGTAAAGCCGTAGATCAGCGAGGCGCCATAGAGCAACAGGCCCGAGGACAGCGCACCCAGCACGAAATATTTCAGACCCGCCTCGGAGGCCCGGCTGTCGTCGCGCTTGATGGCCGCCATGACGTAGAGCGCCAGCGATTGCAACTCGAGGCCGACATAAAGGCTCATCAGGTCGTTAGCCGAGACCATGACCATCATGCCCAAAGCGGCCAGCAGCGCCAGGATGGAATATTCGTATTTGTGCACGCCGTGTTCTTCGGCATTGGACAGGCCGAGGATCAGCGCCAGGGCGGCGCCGCCCATGACCAGGACCTTCATGTAGCGGCCGAAGCCGTCCGCGATGAACAGGCCGTTGAAAATCACCCCGTCCACCTGCTGGAAGGCGACGAGCAGCCCGGCAGCGACCAGCAGGCCGATGGACAGCCACGACACCAGAAGCGAGCGCTCTTTGTTGATGACGACGCCCACCAGCAGCAGCACCAGAATGCCGGCCGCCATCAGCAATTCGGGATAGGCGGGAGCCAAGCTCGCGAAATCGGTAACGTCAGAGTTCACGTCTGTCTCCTAATGCGCAGCAGGCTCGGCCGCATCGCCATCGGCCGGCAAGGCCGCGCCCTCGGGCGCGACATAGTCGAGGGGGGCGCGGGCGTCGGCCTGGGCCACGGCCGGGTCGAGGCCGACGGCGTTCGAATAATGGGCCACCAGATTGTCCACGGCGGCCGCCGTCGTGTCGAGAATGGGCGCGGGATAGAAGCCGAACACCACGATCAGGACGAGCAGCGGGTATAGGACCACCTTTTCGCGCAGGCTGAGGTCGAGAATGCCCTTGAGGCTTTCCTTGGTCAGCGCGCCGAAAATTAGGCGCCGATAGAGCCACAGCGCATAGGCGGCCGACAGGATGATGCCGGAAGCCGCGCCCAGCGCCACCCAGGTATTGACCTGGAACGCGCCGATCATGGTGAGGAATTCGCCCACGAATCCGGATGTGCCCGGCAGGCCGACATTGGCCATGGTGAAGACCATGAAGGCAAAGGCGTATTGGGGCATGCGTTCGACCAGGCCGCCATAGGCGGCGATCTCGCGGGTGTGCATGCGGTCGTAGATCACGCCGACGCACAGGAACAGCGCGCCCGAGACGAGGCCGTGCGAGATCATCTGGAACATGGCGCCCTGGATGCCGAGCGAATTGCCCGCGAAGATACCCATGGTCACGAAACCCATATGGGCGACGGAGGAATAGGCGATCAGCTTCTTCATGTCGGTCTGCACCAGCGCCACCAGCGAGGTGAGGACGATGGCCGCGACCGAGAGGATGAAGACGAAATTGGCGAGCTGCGCCGAAGCGTCCGGGAACATGGGCAGGGAGAAGCGCAGGAAGCCGTAGCCGCCCAGCTTGAGCAGAATTGCGGCCAGGATCACCGAACCGGCGGTCGGCGCCTGCACGTGCGCCTCGGGAAGCCAGCGGTGGAACGGCCACATCGGCATCTTCACCGCGAAGGAGGCGAAGAAGGCCAGCCACAACCAGATCTGCAGACCGCCCGGGAACTGATGTGTCAGCAGCCGCATGATGTCGGACGTGCCGGCATCCCAATACATGGCCATCATCGCCAGCAGCATCAGCACCGAACCGGTGAAGGTGTAGAAGAAGAACTTGTAACTGGCCTGAATGCGCGCCGAGCCGCCCCAGATGCCGATGATCAGGAACATCGGCAGCAGCGTGCCCTCGAAGAACACGTAGAACATCGCCAGGTCGAGCGTGGTGAAGACGCCGATCATGAGCGTCTCGAGGATCAGGAACACGATCATGTATTCCTTCACCCGCATCTGGACGTCCCAGCTCGCCAGGATGGAAGCCACCATGAGCAAGGCGGTGAGCACCACGAACAGCACCGAAATGCCGTCGACGCCGACGCGATAGCCGATGCTGTCGCCCAGCCAGGGCAGATTCACCACGAACTGGAAGCCGGGATCGGTCGGATCGAAGCTCTGCCAGAGGGCCAGCGACAACACGAACACCACCAGCGTCACGATCAGCGCCATCCAGCGGATGGCGTTGAGCGAATTGCGCGGGGTGAACATCAGCACCGCCGCGCCGACCGTGGGCAGCCAGGTGAGGATCGACAGAATGGAATTGGCGAAGGTCATCAGATCAGTCCCCCGGCCGCAATGGCCCAGGTCAACAGCGCCGCAATGCCGATGAGCATGGCGAAGGCGTAATGGTAGAGATAGCCGGACTGCAATCTGACCATCCAGCTCGTGACGTTCTGCACGCGGCGCCCGAGCCCCTCGGTGATCTTGTCATCGATCAGCCAGTCGTCGAAACCCTTCCAGACGGCATTGCCGATCCAGAGTGCCGGGCGCACAAAGATGCGGTCGTAAAGCTCGTCGAAATACCACTTGTTGAGCAGGAACCGGTAGAGACCGGGATTGGTGGCGGCCAGCCTTCCGGGCACTTCGGGACGGCGTATATACATGTACCAGGCGGCGACGAAGCCGATGATCATGGAAATGGTGGCGCTCCACTTCACCCAGAGCGGGACGTGGTGGGCCCCTTCGATGATCTCGTGGTCGACGTGGATCGAGCCGGCGAAGAAGCTTTCGATCTGCGCCAGATCGGCGAAGAACACGCCGTAGAACACCACGCCGGAAAGAACGGCCCCGATGGCCAGCACGTAAAGCGGCACCAGCATCACATTGGGCGATTCATGGGCATTGTCATAGGCCGAGCCGTGCGCATGCCCGCCGATGGGTTCGTCATGGCTCTCCGGATCGGTATGGGCCGGGTCCGGATGCGGGCCTTCGCCATGGTGCTGCGCATCGCGCGGCGAGCCGTGGAAGGTCAGATGCACCAGCCGCCACGAGTAGAAGCTGGTAAAGAGCGCGGCGATCACCAGCAGCCAGAAGGCGAAGCTGCCCACATTGCCGCCATAGGCGAAGGCGCTTTCGATGATGGCATCCTTGGAGAAGAAGCCGGCAAAGCCGAAATTGGTCCCCGGAATGCCGACCCCGGTCAGCGCCAGCGTGCCGATCAGCATCATCGCATAGGTGACGGGGATCTTCTTCCTGAGCCCGCCCATGTTCCGCATGTCCTGCTCATGGTGCATGGCATGGATGACCGAGCCGGCGCCCAGGAACAGCAGGGCCTTGAAGAAGGCATGGGTGAACAGGTGGAAGACGCCGGCCGAATAGGCCCCCGCCCCCAGCGCCACGAACATGTAGCCGAGCTGCGAACAGGTCGAATAGGCGATCACCCGCTTGATGTCGTTCTGCACCAAGCCCACCGTCGCCGCAAAGAAGGCGGTGATGGCGCCGATGACGATCACCACCGTCAGGGCAGCAGGCGAGGTCTCGAACAGCGGCGACAGGCGCGCCACCATGAAGACACCGGCGGTCACCATGGTCGCGGCGTGGATCAACGCCGAAACCGGGGTGGGACCTTCCATGGCGTCGGGAAGCCAGGTGTGCAGCAGGAACTGCGCCGACTTGCCCATGGCGCCCAGGAACAGCAGCAGGCAGATGACGGTCATCGCATCGACGTTCCAGGACAGGAACCGGATGACCGGCAGGCCGGTGGAGGCGAAATCGCCGGCCACCGCAAAGGCGCTGTCGAAGTCGATATGGCCGAGCACCATGAAGGCGCCGAAAATGCCCAGGATGAAGCCGAAATCGCCAACGCGATTGACGATGAAGGCCTTCATCGCAGCGGCATTGGCCGAGGGCCGCGTGTACCAGAAGCCGATGAGCAGGTAGGAGGCCAGGCCCACGCCTTCCCAGCCGAAGAACATCTGCAGGAAGTTGTCGGCGGTCACCAGCATCAGCATGGCGAAGGTGAAGAGCGAGAGATAGGCGAAAAAGCGCGACCGGTGCGGGTCCTCGCTCATATAGCCGATGGAATAGAGGTGGACGAGCGCCGACACGGTGTTGACGACCACCAGCATGATGGCGGTGAGCGTGTCCACGCGCAGAATCCAGCGCAGGTCCATGTCGCCGACCTGGATCCAGCGCATCACCTCGACCTTGAGCACACCGCCTTCGCCGCCGGCGAGCCCGCCCCCGAAGGCGACGGGAATGAATACCACCCAGCTCAGCACCGCTGCGATCAGCAGCAGGCCGGTGGTGATGAACTCGCTTGGACGGTGTCCGATGGCGCGGCCGAGCAGCCCGGCCACCAGCGCCCCCACGAGGGGCAGGAAAACAATCGCCTGAATGATCATAGCGGTGCTCTAGCCCTTCATCATGTTGACGTCTTCAACCGCGATGGAGCCGCGGTTGCGGAAGAAGATGACCAGGATCGCAAGTCCGATCGCGGCCTCGGCGGCTGCCACGGTCAGGATCATCAGCGCGAAGACCTGGCCCTGCAGGTCGCCGAGCTCGGCGCTGAAAGCCACCATGTTCAAGTTGACGGCCAAAAGCATCAATTCGACCGACATGAGGATGACGATGACGTTCTTGCGGTTGATGAAAATACCCAGCACGCCCAGCGTGAACAGGATTGCCGCGACGGTCAGGTAGTGACCGAGCCCGATTCCCAAGCCCATGATAATCCCCTATAGTCCCTGACCACTCTTGACCTTGACGACTTTGACCGTCTCTCTGGGCTTGCGCGCAAGCTGCGAGGCCGGATTCTGGCGCCTAATACCCTGGCGATGCCGCAAGGTCAGCACGATGGCGCCGATCATGGCCACCAGCAACACGGCCGCAGCTCCCTGGAACAGGAAGACGTAACGCGTATAGAGCACCTGTCCGAGCGCCCTGGTGTTCTCCACGGTGGCATCGATCGGCAGCGACGCTCCACCGGCGATCTCGGGCGAGACCACGAAGCTGCCCGCCACCAGCAGTAGTTCGAGCAGCAGCACCACGCCCACGACGATGCCGATGGGCGCATATTGCAGAAAGCCCGATTTCAGCTCCGCGAAGTCGACGTCCAGCATCATCACCACGAACAGGAACAGCACGGCGACCGCGCCCACATAGACCACGATCAGGATCAGCGCCAGGAACTCGGCGCCGGCCAGCATGAACAGGCCGGCCCCATTGACGAAGGTAAGGATGAGGAACAGCACCGCATGCACGGGGTTGCGCGACGAGATGACCATAAAGGCCGACGCCACGGCAATGGCCGAGAACAGGTAGAAGAAGAACAGTGGAAGGCTCATGGTCTTCCCTCTCAGCGATAGGGGGCGTCGGCGGCGATGCTGGCCGCGATTTCACGCTCCCACCGGTCGCCATTGGCCAGGAGCTTTTCCTTCGAAAAGTACAGCTCCTCGCGCGTTTCGGTTGCGAATTCGAAGTTCGGCCCCTCGACGATGGCGTCGACCGGGCATGCTTCCTGGCAGAAACCGCAATAGATGCACTTCACCATGTCGATGTCGTAGCGCACCGTGCGACGGGTGCCGTCGTTCTGGCGCGGGCCGGCCTCGATGGTGATGGCCTGCGCCGGGCAGATGGCCTCGCACAATTTGCAGGCAATGCACCGCTCTTCGCCATTGGGATAGCGGCGCAGCGCGTGCTCCCCACGGAAGCGCGGGGAGATCGGGCCCTTTTCGAACGGATAGTTGATGGTCGGCTTGGGCGAAAAGAAATAGCGCATGGCCAGGAAGAAGGCCGCGACCAGTTCGGTCAGCAGAAGCTTGTTGACGATCTGTCCGACACGCATCAGGAAATCCCCCCGTGCCAGCCCCAGCCGGTGAGCTGGAGGACGAAAGCGACGATGATCACCATGAACAGGGAGAGCGGCAGGAACAGTTTCCAGCCGATCCGCATGAGCTGGTCATAACGGTAGCGGGGCACGATGGCCTTGGCCATGGCGATCATGAAGAAAACGAGACTCACCTTGATGAAGAACCACACCACACCCGGAATCCAGGTGAAGGGCGGCAGATCGACGGGCGCAGCCCAGCCACCCAGGAACAGGATGGTGGTCATGGCGCACATCAGGAGGATGGATATGTATTCGCCCAGCATGAACAGCATATAGGGCGTGGCCGAATATTCGGTCATGAAGCCGGCTACCAGTTCCGATTCACCTTCGGCGAAGTCGAAGGGCGGGCGATTGGTCTCGGCCAGGGCCGAAATGTAGAACACCACGAACATCGGAAAGAGCGGCAGCCAGAACCAGTTGAGCACACTCAGCCAGGGCACGCCCAGCGCGTGAGCCAGGCCCATTTCCTGCTGCGCCACGACGATGTCGTTGAGGTTCAGCGATCCCACGCAGAGCAGCACGGTGATGATGACCAGGCCGATGGAAACCTCGTAGGACACCATCTGCGCGGCGGCACGAAGCGAGCCGAAAAAGGGATATTTGGAGTTCGAGGCCCAGCCCCCGATGATGACGCCATAGACGCCGAGCGAGGAAATGCCGAGCAGGTAGAGAATGCCCACATTGATATCGGCCATGGCCCAGCCGTCGAAGACGGGGATCACGGCCCAGCCGGCCAGGGCGAGCGTGGCGGTGATCAGCGGCGCGGCAAGGAACAGGATCTTGTCGGCGCCCGCCGGAATGATGGGCTCCTTGAAGACGAATTTCAGCAGGTCGGCGAAGGATTGCAGCAAGCCGAACGGCCCTACCACGTTGGGACCGCGCCGGATCTGCACCGCTGCCCAGACCTTGCGGTCCGCCAGCAGGATGAAGGCGGTATAGACCAAAAGGACGACGAGCAGCAGAAGCGCCTTGTAGACGAAGCCGACCTGCGTGCCCCAGCCGAGAACCGGGATGCCGAGCAGATAATCGAGGGCCAAGAGAATGAAGTCCATTATACGCCCCTACTCCGCGGCCTGTCGCTGGCCGGCGGCCAGGGCGGCACATTCGGCCATGGTCGCCGAAGCGCGTGCAATCGGATTGCTGAGATGGAAATCGGCGACGAACGAGGTGAACGGAGCCGATTTGGTCTTGATCGCCGCCGTAGCGAGGCCTGCGATATCGGCGATCCGGCCCGGCTCGATCTCGTCGATACGCGCCAGATGCGGAAACTCGCCATAAAGAGCCTGGCGCAACTCGCCCAGCGAGTTGAACGGCAAAGGCTTGCCCATGGCGCCGGACAGGGCGCGGATGACGGCCCAGTCTTCCCGGGCGTCGCCGGGCGGGAAGACGGCGCGAGTCGTGACCTGCACCCGGCCCTCGGTGTTGACATAGGTGCCGGACTTTTCCGTATAGGCCGCGCCGGGCAGGATGACGTCGGCACGATGCGCGCCGCTGTCGCCATGCGAGCCGATATAGACGACGAATGCCTTGCCCATGGCGGACATGTCGTATTCGTCGGCACCGAGCAGGAACAGCACATCCAGTTCGCCCTTGCCGGCCAGCGCGATCTGGTCGGCGGAGCAGACGCCGCCGTCATGCGGCACGAAGCCGATATCGAGGCCCCCGACACGGCTCGCGGCATTGTGCAGCAGGGCAAAGCCGTTCCAGCCTTCGATGACGTTGGGGCCGCTGGCGAGTTTCGCGGCGAGCGCGATAGTGTCGCGGCCGGCCTGCTTGCCCAGGGAAGCGTGCGATACGGCGCCCTCCCCTACGATGATCAGCGGGCGCTGGGCATTTTTCAGCGTTTCGGCAAAGGCGCCCTTGCCATTGGCCAGGTCGGCCAGCGTCTCGAAACCGGCGCCCAGATATTCGTAGTCATAGGTGAGATCGACCTGTTCGCCGATCACCGCCACGGGCAGGTTGCCAGCGCGCCAGGTCTTGCGGATGCGGGCATTGAGCACCGCGGCCTCGCGGCGCGGATTGGCGCCGATGATGACGATGGCGTCGGCCTGCTCGATACCGGCGATGGTGGGATTGAACAGATAGGCGGCGCGCGGCATCGAGGGATCGATCCCCGACATGGGCGGGCGCACATCGGTCATGCCCGAGCCGATGGAGGCAAGCAGCGCCTTGAGCGCATACATCTCCTCGACCGCGGCCAGGTCCCCGGCAATAGCGCCGACCTTGTTGCCGGCCTTCTTGACCTTTGCGGCCACGGCAGCCAGGGCCTCGTCCCAACTCGCGGGCTGGAGCTTGCCGCCCTTGCGGACATAGGGCCGATCCAGGCGCTGGCTCCGCAGCCCGTCCCAGATGAAGCGGGTCTTGTCCGAAATCCACTCCTCGTTGATGGCCTCGTTGACCCGCGGCAGCACGCGCATGACCTCGCGGCCACGGCTGTCGACACGGATGGCCGAGCCGAGAGCGTCCATCACGTCGATGGATTCGGTCTTGTTCAGCTCCCAGGGGCGGGCCTGGAAGGCATAGGGCTTGGAGGTCAGCGCGCCGACCGGGCACAGGTCGATGACATTGCCCTGCAATTCGCTGGAGAGCGTCTTTTCCAGATAGGTGGTGATCTCCATGTCCTCGCCGCGTCCGGTGGCGCCGAGCTCGGCAATTCCGGCCACCTCGGTGGTGAAGCGCACGCAGCGCGTGCACTGGATGCAGCGGGTCATCACCGTCTTGATCAACGGGCCCATATATTTGTCTTCGACGGCGCGCTTGTTCTCGTAGAAGCGCGAGCCGGAAACCCCATAGGCCATGGCCTGGTCCTGCAGGTCGCACTCGCCGCCCTGGTCGCAGATGGGGCAATCGAGCGGATGGTTGATCAGCAGGAATTCCATCACGCCTTCGCGGGCCTTCTTGACCATGGGCGTATTGGTGTACATCTCGGGCGGCTCGCCATTGGGGCCGGGCCGCAAATCCCTGACCCCCATGGCGCAGGACGCCTGCGGCTTGGGCGGGCCGCCCTTCACCTCGACCAGGCACATGCGGCAATTGCCGGCCACCGACAGCCGCTCGTGGTAGCAGAAGCGCGGAATTTCAGCGCCGGCAGCCTCGGCCGCCTGCAGCAGGGTGTAATGATCGGGGACTTCGACGAGCTGACCGTCAACCTTGATCTGAGCCATCGGCTTACTCCGCAGCGATCGACGGCACGGCGCCGTCGCTGGTGGACGAATAGGTATATTGCTCGATCCGCGCTTCGATGACGTCGCGGAAATTGCGGATCAGGCCCTGCACCGGCCAGGCGGCCGCGTCGCCCAGGGCGCAGATGGTGTGCCCCTCGATCTGCTTGGTCACCTCGAACAGCATGTCGATCTCGCGCTTCTGGGCGCGGCCCTCCACCATGCGGGCCAGCACGCGCATCATCCAGCCCGTGCCTTCGCGGCACGGCGTGCACTGACCGCAGCTCTCATGCTTGAAGAAAGCCGAGATGCGCCAGATCGCCTTGATGATGTCGGTGGACTTGTCCATGACGATCATGCCACCGGTGCCGAAGGACGACTTCTTTTCCCGCAGTCCATCGAAATCCATGACGGCGTCCATCATGTCCTCGCCGCGCACCACCGGGCAGGAGGCGCCGCCCGGGATCACGCCGAGCAGGTTGTCCCAGCCGCCGCGAATGCCGCCGCAATGCTTCTCGATGATGTCCTTGAAGCTCTCGCCCATGGCTTCTTCGAAGGTGGCGGGCTTATTGACGTGGCCCGACACCATGAACAGCTTGGTGCCGGTATTGTTGGGGCGGCCGATCGAGGCGAACCAAGCCCCGGAGCGGCGCAGGATTTCAGGCACCACGGCGATGGATTCGACATTGTTGACGGTGGTGGGGTTGCCATAAACGCCCATGGCCGCGGGGAATGGCGGCTTGAGGCGGGGCTGGCCCTTCTTGCCTTCCAGCGATTCCATCAGGGCGGTTTCCTCGCCGCAGATATAGGCACCGGCGCCGTGATGCACGACGATATCGAAATCCCAGCCATGAACGTTGTTCTTGCCAATCAGCCTGGCGTCGTAAGCCTGCTGCACAGCCTCCTCGAAACGCTGGCGCTCGCGGACGAATTCGCCGCGGATATAAACATAGGCGATGTGCGCTCCCATAGCGCGACCGGCCAGCAGGCAGCCCTCCACCAGATGATGCGGATCGTGGCGCAGAATTTCCCGGTCCTTGCAAGTGCCGGGCTCGGATTCGTCGGCATTGACCAGAAGCTGGCTGGGGCGGCCGTCGCCGGCGCCCTCCTTGGGCATGAAGGTCCATTTAAGCGCGGTGGGGAAGCCGGCGCCGCCCCGGCCGCGCAGCCCCGATGCCTTGACCTCGCTGACGATCCAATCGCGTCCGGAGTCGATGAATTCCTTGGTGCCAACCCAGGCGCCGCGTTCGCGCGCGCCCTTGAGCGTCCAGTCGTGGCGCCCGTAGAGATTGGTGAAAATGCGATCCTTGTCGGCGAGCATGATCAGCTTTTCCGCTTCAACAGATAAGTGAACCAGGCGGCAATTCCGATCGCCGCACCTGCCGCCGAGGCCACAAGGCCCGGCAGCGCCATATTCGCAGCCAGCTCCAGACCGGAAACGACAGCCGTGGCGACGAGGGCGAACACGACGCCAACGGCGTAGTCCCCGATCGTGAGTGCTGCGAAATCGATCTTGCGTCCAGCCATTTAACGCGGGTCCTTCCCAAAGACCTTGCGGTATTCCTCGGCCCCGCCCTTGGCGAGCGCCTTGGCCTGCCTGACCCAGTCGTCCCGCTCGATCCGTCCCCGGAAATCCAGCGCATCGTCGACGCGGGCGATGTCGGCCTTCTTGAACCCGGCGATCTGGTCGAACCTGGTGATACCGAGCTCGTTGAGCTTCCTCTCGATCACGGGGCCGATACCGGAGATCAGCTTGAGATCGTCGGCGGTACCTTCGGGCCGCTCGAAGAGCGGGCGCAACTGGCCGCCCTTTTCGGCGTTCGGCGTCACCTCGCTCGGATTGGCTTTTTCGGCCTTCACCACCGGCCTCGACTTCTTCACCGCGGTGGAGGCGCCGCCCTCGGCGGGCGCGTTGGTGCTGGCCTTGCCGACAGCCTTGCCGCCATCGACCTTGCCGCCCTTGGCTTCGGCGCCCACCGCATCCTCGCGCATGGCGGTGTTCGGCTCGCCATCCGCGCCGGCGGCGTCATCGGCGGCCTTGCGCTCGCTCTCGGCCTTGGCCTGGCTCACCTTGGCCGCCCTGGGCGTACCCTTGATCGCCGGAGCGTTTTCCTCGACCACGTCCCTGGGCTTGGCCGCAGTGGTGGGCGCGGGCGCAGGGGTAACGGCGGGCGAAGGCTCCTCGGCCACCGGCGGCGGCACAAATTTTTTGCGCTCGGCGGTGGGCGTTTCGAGCAGCGAGCTCTCGCCGCCCGCCGCGCCGGAAAACTGCCGGTCGATCTGAGGGCCGGGCTTTATGGTATCGCCCTTGCCCGCATGGAACGCATCGATGATCTCTTCGAGGCGCTCGGGGGTCAGATCCTCGTAATTGTCATGGTAGATCGCGACGATGGGTGCGTTCACGCAGGCTCCGGCGCATTCCACCTCTTCCCAGGACAGGGTGCCGTCCTCGTTGAGCTGATGCGGCTCGGGGTGGATCTTGCGCTTGCAGACCTCGATCAGGTCCTCGGCGCCGCGCAGCATGCAGGGCGTGGTGCCGCAAACCTGCACATGTGCATGCCGGCCCACGGGCTGAAGCTGGAACTGGGTGTAGAAGGTCGCCACTTCCAGTACGCGGATATAGGCCATGTCGAGCATGTCGGCGACCGTCTCGATCGTCGCGCGGCTGACCCAGCCATCCTGGTCCTGTGCCCGCATCAGCAGCGGGATCACCGCGGATTGCTGGCGGCCGACCGGATAAAGCGCGATGCGCTTTTCCGCCCAGGCCAGGTTTTCCGGGGTAAAGGCGAAACTTGCCGGCTGCACCGACTCATCTGCAAGGCGTCGCGTAGCCATCAGCGATCAACCTCTCCGAACACGATATCAATCGATCCCAGGATCGCCGTGACGTCGGCCAGCATGTGGCCGCGGCACAAATAATCCATGGCGCTCAGATGGGCGAAGCCCGGCGCGCGGATATGGCAGCGATAGGGCTTGTTGGTGCCATCAGACACCAGATAGACGCCGAATTCACCCTTGGGAGCTTCGACGGCGGCGTAAATCTCGCCGGCAGGCACCTTGTAGCCTTCGGTGTAGAGCTTGAAGTGGTGGATGAGCGCTTCCATGGACCGCTTCATCTCGCCGCGGCGGGGCGGCACCACCTTGCCGTCGGTGGAGGCCACGGGGCCCTTTCCGTCCGGCGCATTCAGCTTCTCGATGCATTGCTGCATGATCCGGTTGGCCTGACGCATTTCCTCCATGCGCACGAGGTAGCGGTCATAGCAGTCGCCATGAGTGCCGACGGGAATGTCGAAATCCATTTCGGCGTAGGCGTCGTAGGGCTGGCTCTTGCGCAAATCCCAAGCGGCGCCGGAAGCGCGCACCATGACGCCCGAAAAACCCATGCCCCAGGCATCCTCGAGCGGCACGACGCCGATCTCGGCATTGCGCTGCTTGAACATGCGGTTCTCGGTGAGCAGGATATCGATATCCTCGATCGCCTTGGGGAATTCCGCGCAGAAGACGGCGATGTCGTCGATCAGGTCCTGTGGCAGGTCCTGATGGACGCCGCCGGGCCGGAAATAGGCGGCATGCATACGCGCGCCCGAAGCGCGCTCATAAAAGATCATCAGCTTTTCGCGCTGCTCGAATCCCCAGAGCGGCGGGGTCAGCGCGCCGATATCCATGGCCTGCGTGGTGACGTTCATCAGATGGGCGAGCAAGCGCCCGATTTCGGCATAAAGGACGCGGATCAACTGGCCGCGGCGGGGCACTTCCAGTCCCAGCATGCGTTCGACCGCCAGCGCGAAGGCGTGCTCCTGGTTCATCGGCGCCACATAGTCGAGGCGGTCGAAATACGGCACGGCCTGCAAATAGGTCTTGTATTCGATCAGCTTCTCGGTGCCGCGGTGCAGAAGGCCGACATGCGGGTCGACGCGTTCGACCAATTCGCCGTCGAGCTCGAGAATCATGCGCAGCACACCGTGCGCCGAGGGGTGCACCGGCCCAAAATTGATGGTGAAATTGCGAACGTCGACTTCGGACATCAGTTGTTAGCCTTCTCGTCGCCGGGCAGCACGTAATCGGTGCCTTCCCAGGGCGACAGGTAATCGAACGAGCGGAATTCCTGCGCCAGCTTGACCGGTTCGTAGACCACCCGCTTGCGCTCCTCGTCGTAGCGTACCTCGACAAAGCCGGTCAGCGGGAAGTCCTTGCGCAGCGGATGGCCGTCGAAACCGTAATCGGTGAGGATGCGCCGCAGGTCGGGATGACCCGAGAACAGCACACCATAAAGATCGTAGACTTCGCGCTCGAACCAGTTCGCACCCGGAAAGACATCGCAGATGGACGGCACGAGCGTGGCCTCGTCCGCCTCGAGCTTGATGCGGATGCGCTGGTTCAGATGCGGGCTGAGCAGATGATAGACCACGTCGAAACGGTATTCGCGCGCCGGATAATCGGCGCCGCACACGTCCACGAAGCTGATGAACCGGCATTTCGGGTCGTCGCGCAGGAAAGTGACCACCTCGACGATCGAATCGCGGGCCACGGTGACGGAAAGATCGCCGAAGGCGACCTCAAAGCCCAGAACGGCCTCGCCGAGCGAGGCGGCGACATGCTCGCCAAGCGCCGTGAGCGGGTTGACTGCAACGGTTTCGTCCATGTCCCTGCCCTATCGTTCGATCGTGCCGTCCCGGCGGATTTTCTTCTGCAACAGCAAGATGCCGTAGAGAAGCGCTTCGGCGGTCGGCGGACAGCCGGGAACATAGATGTCCACCGGCAGCACCCGGTCGCAGCCGCGCACCACCGAATAGGAATAGTGGTAATAGCCGCCGCCATTGGCACAACTGCCCATGGAGATGACATAGCGGGGCTCGGGCATCTGGTCATAGACCTTGCGCAAAGCCGGAGCCATCTTGTTGGTGAGCGTGCCGGCGACGATCAGCACGTCCGACTGGCGCGGCGAAGCACGCGGCGCAGTGCCGAATCGCTCGATGTCGTAGCGGGGCATCGACATCTGCATCATTTCCACCGCGCAACAGGCCAGGCCCGTCTGCATCCACATCAGCGAGCCGGTGCGGGCCCAGGTGATGAGCTGCGACACGGTGGTGACGAGAAAGCCCTTGTCGGCCAGCTCGTCGTTGACGCCGGCGAAGAACGGATCGTCCGCACCGACCGGCTTGCCGGTTTCCGGATCGACAGCGCCGGTGGGACGCGGGGTAACCAGTGTCGAACTGGACGGGGTCAATCCCATTCCAGAGCTCCCTTACGCCATTCGTAGATAAAGCCGATGGTCAGCACGCCCAAGAAGATCATCATCGACCAGAAGCCGAACCAGCCGACATCCCGGAACGCAACCGCCCAGGGAAAGAGAAAGGCGATTTCCAGATCGAAGATGATGAAGAGAATCGCCACCAGGTAGAAGCGGACGTCCACCTTCATGCGCGCGTCGCTGAACGCCTCGAAGCCCGCCTCGAAGGCGGAGACCTTCTCGGGATCGGGGCGCTTCAGGGACACCAGGAACGGCGCTACCAGAAGCGCGGCGCCGATCAGCGCGGCGAGGCCGATAAAGATGACAATGGGCAGGTAATCGCTGAGCAAGTCAGTCATGCGGCAACCTAATGTTCAAGCCGGCCGGAGATGGCCGCGATGCATGCGGGTATCGGTGCAATTGGGGCACTTCACCGGCACACGGGGTTATGCGGAAGGGCTTAGACCTTCCCCCAAGGGGTTTCAAGGGAAAGAAAATATGACCAAAATAATCATATACGGAAACGCCGGCTGCGGCCTCTCCATGCCTTCGCAAAACCGGCTGGGATATGATTATTGCGGCAAAACGCCCTTCCGGGGAAAGAGTGCCCTGCCCCGTCCGGCGAGAGCGGAATCCATGGAAGAGCGGCCGGAAAAACCAAAACGGCGAACCGATGGAATCGGTCCGCCGAATTGGGTTGCAAGAGTGATGGCGACGGGGCGTTGGCGCCCCGCCCCGATTCAATCTTAGAAGTGGTAGAAGACGCCGACGGTGGCCTTGGCAGCTTCGAAGAAGCGGTCGCCGGCCTCGTTCTGGAAGTCACCCTGGCCGACGACTTCACCACGGACGGTGATCGCGTCGGTGACGGCGAATTCAACACCACCACCCAGCTGATAGACGCCTTCGGTCGAGAAGCCGTCACGGCTCTGGAAGCCGACACCGGCCAGCGCGTAGACGAGGGCGTTGTCGGTCACGACAGCACCGGCGCGCAGGTTGGCGAAGAACTCACCCGAGGAGTAGTCGCCGTTCCACAGCCAGTCGCCGGTCACTTCGACGCCGAGCAGCAGGGGATCGACGGGGATGAAGTTCACGCCGACGGCGGCGCCGAGAACACCGCTACCGGTGCTGAGGTTGGCATTGCCATAGGCAGAATCGCCAGTCCACTGACCGCCGAGACGAACACCGGCATAGAGGCCTTCCCAGTCAAAACCGGCCGGCTCATAGATCGGCTGCGGGGTGGTCGGGATGATGAGGTCGGCAGCCTGAGCGCCACCAACCATAAGAGCCGCGGCAGCAACGCCAAGCGACAAAGAACGTACAAACATGTCTTGCACTCCCAGTAGAGTTAACCGTAGTCGGTCGATAAATGCCTCACGGGCGCATGGCTGGCAAGGGTGCCGCCAGCCAATTTTGGCGGTGGGGATAAGATTTGATGACCATTTCGGGGTCGGTGTTGCACAGATACCGCGGAATTGGTCCAATTTGATACAAAAGCCGCCTTTCGCGCCCCTCAAATGTCGATTTCACGATGAAATCCATGCTCCCCCAAACATGGCGGACAAGCGATATTGACACGATTTCGCCGCAAATGCCAACCGCCCCGAGACGCTGATGCGCAGGAACGGGAATCACCCAAGCGTCGACTCAGAAATGGAAATTGGCGCCGATGGTGAACTGGTCCTTGGGATTGCCGCCCTCGATCGGGAAGCCATGCAGATATTGGGCCCGCACCGAGACGGAATCGGTGACCGACAATTCGACGCCGCCGCCCAGCAGCGCATCCTCTTCGGACGGCGCGCCCAGATCGATACCGAAGCCGCCGGCGGTATAGAGCAGCACGTTGTCGTTCACGACGAGGCCGGCGCGGCCGAGAATCTGGCCATAGGCCGTGTCCCCGACCTCGCCGGCAAGGCCTTTCACCGCCACTTCCGCACCCAGCAGATAAAAATCGAACTGGGCGTTCACGCCGGCATTGATGCCGATTCCATATTGGGTTCCGCTGACCGGGCCATTCTGGGCCACGCCATAGACGCCGGCATAAAAGCCGCTCCAGTCGAAACCCGATTCGTCATGGAGGGGCATCTCGGCCTGGGTGGAGACGGGCACGGTGATGAGGTCGGCGGCCATTGACGCTCCGCTCGATGCCGCAAGCGCCAGTCCGGCAATGGAAAAGATCTTCAAGATCCGCATCGCTGTCTTCCTTATGGCAGGATGGTCGGTCTCCCGGAAAACGTCCTGTAGCGAGGCTGGTTCCTATCACTTCCAACGCCGCCTCGCCGGGCTCAGGAAGGAACGAGCGTTCCCACCAGAACCGGATCGGCGCTGAAGCGTTCGGGAAAAAGCCTCTCCAGGGCCGCGATCTTGGGCAAATCGTTCACCACGATATAGGGCCAGTCCGGGTTCAACGTCAGAAAATCCTGATGGTACTGTTCCGCGGGATAGAAAGCCTCGAACGGCTCCAGCGTCGTAACGATCGGCGCGCCGAACAGGCCCGTGGCGTCGAGTTGGTCGATATAGGCCCGCGCGACCTCCCTTTCCTCCCGGCTGTGCACGAAAATCGCCGAACGATATTGCGTGCCCCGGTCCGGACCCTGGAAATTCAGCTGGGTCGGATTATGCGCCACGGAAAAATAGATGTGCAGCAACTGCCCATAGCTGACGATCGCAGGATCATAGGTAATTTCCACCGTCTCGGCATGGCCGGTATCGCCCCTCGTGGTCATGTCGTAGCTGGCAGTTTCCGCGACGCCGCCCGAATAGCCTGAAACGGCGCTTTTCACGCCTCGCACCCGCTGGAACACCCCTTGCACGCCCCAGAAACAACCGCCCGCCAGGGTGACGACGGCCGTTTCGCCGGATTGAACAAGATCCTTCAAGGGCGGCGGTATCACCACCGGCGCTTCTTGCGCGCGGGTCAGGCGCAGGGAGGCGGGAAGCAGAACAATCGCACTCAGCCCCAATAGAAGGGCGCGGCGGCGCGGGGCTGCGGATATTTTCGGGATGGGCGTGGGCACGACGTCACCTCGCACCGATTGCTGGCCGGATATCGGCCAATATGGACCCGAAGCGTCGCGAGATCATCGCCCTCACGGCGATATGAAGCGATCCTGCGCCCGATATGGCGGTCCGGCCAAAATCTTCAGGGGTGACGAAAGAAGAAATGGCGCGAGAGACGGGGCTCGAACCCGCGACCTCCGGCGTGACAGGCCGGCGCTCTAACCAACTGAGCTACTCCCGCAGCGGCGAACTGGACGTTCGTGCAACGTGGCGTCCATGTACTGGGCACCATGGGGGAAGTCAAGCACCCTGCCCGCTTCGCCCGAATAATTTCGTCACATCAGCAGATTTGTGGATAACTCCGCCTCTTCAAAGATGAAGAAGCTAGAATTAAAGCGATGGTTGAGGTGCCAGGTCTCCTGGACCGGCGGAAAGAGGACTGGTGGGCGATGACGGACTCGAACCGCCGACATCCTCGGTGTAAACGAGGCGCTCTACCAACTGAGCTAATCGCCCATGCCGCCGGGGAGACGGGGCCGGCGCCCTGCTTAGGGTGCCTGTCCTTGCCCGTCAACTGGATTTGCGCGCACGGAAACGGCCCCGCCGAATCATATACGGGGCCGATTGCCGCGCAAAAAGGACCGGATCTTAGTTGATCGCGTCCTTGAGACCCTTGCCGGGCTTGAACTTGGCCTGGTTCGACGCCGGAATCTGAATCTCCGCGCCGGTTGCAGGGTTACGGCCGGTCGAAGCCTTGCGCTGCGATACGGCGAAGGTGCCGAAGCCGACCAGACGAACCTCGTCGCCGCCCTTGAGAGCCTCGGTAATGGCTTCGAACACTGCGTCAACCGCTTCGGCGGCCTGTGCCTTGGTGATCGTAGCCTTGTCGGCAACGACGCCAACCAGATCGTTTTTGTTCATAGCGTTTCCTCACAGTGAATGCCCGCCGTTCCCTGGCGAACCAAAACGCCGACAACCTTTGGCGATTCTGCGTAAGAAGCAAGGAAATCCGGGGGTCTTCGGCGGTTCGACGGTGCGAATCTGTTAATGGACCGGAAAAATCACCCTCGCAAGCCCAGTTTGTCGCCAAAGCCCGGTTTTACGGGGATCATGTCCCTGTTTCCCGGCCGGGCGCGCTCCGATGGCCGCCGGAAGAGCCCGGCGCCGGATCGGCCGCCAGGCGCGCCAGCACGGCAGGCAGGCGCCCGGCGATATCCTCGCTCATCATTCCCGGGCCACCGAAATCACCCGCCGCCTCCGCATGCAGCCAGACGCCGGCCGCGGCGGCCTCGAAGCCGTCCATCCCCCGGGCCATGAGACCCGCGACGATTCCCGCCAGGACGTCCCCCGCCCCGGCGGTTCCGAGCCAGGCCGGGGCGTTGTCGTTGATCGCGATGCGCCCGTCCGGAGCCGCGATCACCGTGTCGCTGCCCTTGAGCACGAGCACCGCCCCCGAGCGTGCGGCGGCCTGCCGGGCCCGCTCGGGCTTACTGCCGCCGAGATCGGGGAACAGGCGGGCGAACTCGCCCTCATGCGGGGTCAGCACGGTGGGGGCGGTTCGCCCCTCGATGGCCGCGAACAGCTCGTCCGGCCTGGCGGAAAAACTGGTGAGGGCATCGGCGTCCAGCACGGTGGCGGCGCCGGAAGCGAGAATGGCGCGCACCCGCCCCGCGGTGTGAGCGCCGATGCCGGCAGCCGGCCCGATGACCACGGCATTGATGCGGGAATCCTCAAGGATTTCGGCCAGATTCTCCAGGGTTTCCGCCGGTTTCAGCATGATGGAGGTGACATGGGCGGCGTGCACGAGAAGCGATTCTTCGCTGCCCACCAGCGTCACCAGACCCGCGCCGCTGCGGAAGGCCCCTTGTGCCGAGAGCCGCGCGGCCCCGGTCTGCAGCCGGTCTCCCGAGACCACGACGACGTGGCCGCGGTCGAATTTATGGCCGCCGGGCTCCATCGCCGGCAGGCTCCAGAGAACCGGCCCGTTCCGCCAGGCGCGGCAATCGATGGCATCGAGCACGGCGGCAGGGATGCCGATATCGGCAAGCACCGTCTCGCCGCAGAGCAGCCGGCCCGGCAGCAACAAATGGCCCGGCTTGCGCCGGAAAAAGGTCACGGTCAGGCGGGCGCGGATGGCATAATTGCGCACCTCCCCGGTCGCCCCATCGACGCCGCTGGGCACGTCGACACTGACGACCGGCAGACCGAAGGCATTGACTGCGTTGATCAATTCGGCCAGGGGCCCGGTGACGTCCCGATCGAGACCGGCGCCCAGGAGAGCGTCGACCACCAGCTCCGCCGCCTCCAGATCGCCCGGCCGCCATGGTTCGGCGGAGCCGGACCAGCGGGCGGCCATGGCGGCGGCATCGCCCTTCAACTGCCCCCGATCGCCGGCAAGGCGCAGGGTGACCGGCCACCCCTGCTCAGCCAGCAGGCGGGCGACAACGAAGCCATCGCCGCCATTATTGCCCGGCCCGCACAGGACCAGCACCGGGGCGGGCCGGTAGCGGGCCAGGATGGCGTCGGCGACGGCCCGGCCCGCGTTTTCCATCAGATGCAGGGAGGGAATGCCGGCGGCGACGGCCCGCCGGTCGGCCTCCGCCATTTCGCCTGGGGTCAGCAAATGCTCGGGATCGGCGCCGGTCATCTCGTTTTATCCTTCAGGGCGCGAATGTCAGCACATCGTTAACATTTCCGGGACATTTCCATCGCAGGCGATAACGCTGCATTGACGCGATTCCACCATGATGGGCTCCCACAGGAAGGAGACCGGAATTGTCCGAAGTCCTCGACCGCCCCACCATCGCACTCCACGGCATCACGACCGTCGCCGGCCGCTATGTGATCGGCCCGCAGCCCGCCCTGGCGGGGATAAATCTTTTCGCCTGCCGGCTGCGCACCATCGGCAGCGACAATCTGCGGGTGACCGCGCCGGTGATTCCCGAGTTCGGCGAGGCGGTTTCGTTCAACTTTAGCAGATTCGGCGAGCTGGGCGGACGGGTTCGGCGGCAATATCAGGACGGGTTCGAGATCGACATCGACCAGACCGCCGCGCGGCGCGACCGGCTCAACGATGCCATCACCAGTTTCAGCGAGCGCCTGTGGACCGCCGCGGCGGACCGGCGCAAGGTGGAACGGTCCCTGCCGAGCAATCCGCGCACGGTGATCGGCCGGCCGGACAACTGGCACCAGCCCTGCCTGATCATCGATTATTCGGCGGAAGGGGTGGCGGTGTCGGGCGCCTTCCAGCCGGTGGTGGGCGAGGTGGTCACCGTAGGCCAGGTCACCGGCGAAGTGGTGCGGGTATTCGATATCGGCTTTGCCGTGCGGTTTTTCGAGCGGCAGGACCCCGATCTGGTGGAAGGCCTGCTTGAAGCCGCGACCGACTGGCACGCGGCCATCCACCATGCCGGCGCCCCCGGCCCGGACGAGGCGATGCCGCACATGCATTGAGAGAAGGGGCGGCGCCCGCCCCCTCCCCGTTTACGGTCAGGCGGAATAATACATCTCATATTCCACCGGATGCGGAGTGTGCTCGAACTTGATCACCTCCTGCATCTTGAGGTCGATATAGCTGTCGATGAAATCGTCATCCATGACGCCGCCGACCTTGAGGAAATCGCGATCGGCGGAAAGGCTTTCCAGCGCTTCGCGCAGCGAGGCCGACACGGTCGGGATCTGCTTGAGCTCCTCGCGCGGCAATTCGTAAAGATCCTTGTCCATCGGATCGCCGGGATGGATCTTGTTCTTGATGCCGTCCAGACCCGCCATGAGCAGCGCGGTGAAGGCGAGATAGGGATTGGCCAGCGGATCGGGGAACCGCACCTCGACGCGCTTCGACTTGGGCGACTGGCCGAAGGGAATCCGGCACGAGGCGGAGCGGTTGCGGGCCGAATAGGCCAGCAGCACCGGCGCCTCGAAGCCCGGCACCAGCCGTTTGTAGGAATTGGTGGCCGGATTGGTGAAGGCGTTGATGGCCTTGGCATGCCGGATGACGCCGCCGATATAATAGAGGCATTCCATGGAGAGGCCGGCATACTGGTCACCGGCGAACAGCGGCTTGCCGTCCTTCCAGATCGACTGGTGGCAGTGCATGCCCGAGCCATTGTCGCCATAGACCGGCTTGGGCATGAAGGTCGCCGTCTTGCCATAGGCATTGGCCACCTGCTGGACGACATATTTGTAGATGAGCACGTCGTCGGCCGACTTGATCATCGGCTTGAAGCGGATGCCGAGCTCGTGCTGGGCCGAGGCCACTTCATGGTGATGCTTTTCGATGATGACGCCCATCGAGCCCATGGCCTCGAGCATCTCGCCGCGCATATCCTGGCCGCTGTCGAGCGGGGGCACGGGGAAATAGCCTTTCTTGAGGCCGATATGGTGGCCGCTATTGCCGCCCTCGTAGTCGGCGTCGCTGTTGATCGGCAATTCGCCGGCATCGACGGAAAAGCCCACCTTGTAGGTGCTGTTGGAATATTTCACGTCATCGAAGATGAAGAATTCCGGCTCGGGCCCGAACACCACCAGATCGCCGATGCCGCTCGACTTGACCAGCGCCTCGGCCTTGCGCGCGATGGAGCGCGGATCGCGGTTATAGGGCTGGTAGGTGGCGGGCTCGAGAATGTCGCAATTCATCGCCAGGGTCGCGGCCGCGAAGAAGGGATCGACATAGGCCGATTCCGGATCGGGCATCAGCACCATGTCGCTTTCGTTGATGGTCTTCCAGCCGGCGATGGAGGAACCGTCGAACATGACGCCTTCCTCGAACAGGTCCTCGTCCACCACCGACACGTCCATGGTGACGTGCTGCAGCTTGCCTCGCAGATCGGTGAAGCGCAGGTCGAGATAGCGGATGTTCTCGTCCCTGATTTTCTGGATGATGTCGCTTCCGGTGGTCATTCAATATTCCCCTGGTTGTCGGAATGCTTGTTCATGAACGGCAGGTGGCGGCAGGCCGCCTCAGAGCGCGTCGTCGCCGGATTCGCCGGTGCGGATGCGGATGGCCTGCTCGATGGAATAGACGAAAATCTTGCCGTCCCCGATGCGCCCGGTCTGGGCGGCGGCGCGGATCGCCTCGATGGCCTTGTCCGCCAGATCGTCGGGGCAAACTACCTCGACCTTCACCTTGGGCAGGAAATCGACCACATATTCGGCGCCGCGGTAGAGCTCGGTATGGCCCTTCTGGCGCCCGAAGCCCTTGGCCTCGGTGACGGTGATGCCTTGCAGGCCCACCTCCTGGAGCGCTTCCTTGACCTCATCGAGCTTGAACGGCTTTACGATAGCCTCGATCTTTTTCAACTCATGCCTCCGCTGACCGTTTTCGGCAGTAATCGCCTAGCGTGTGCCAAAGCGTATGCACGGCTCGTGCCACCTCATGCCAGAAGCCGAAAACCCGTTGAATCCAAAAGCGTTAGGGAACCCTGCACCGGCCGACAACCACGATGGCACCACCAGCCGTGCTTAAAAACTGTGCAATATGCATGCCTTGTGTGCAAGCCCCGCGCGCCGCGCCCGCGGGCGAAGGGCGGGATAAGCGCCGGATGGGCCCGCTCCGCCGGGCAATGAGGCTTTGACTGGCTTTCACTCTTCATATAGATGCAACGCCAACCCGGCCAACGGGGACCCTTGCGGGTGTGGCGGAACTGGTAGACGCACTGGATTTAGGTTCCAGCGCCGCAAGGCGTGGAGGTTCAAGTCCTCTCACCCGCACCATCGCGGCCCCGGCCTAACGAGATCAATTCAAGTACGGGAATAGACCCCCATGCAGGTTACCGAGACCCTCAACGAAGGCCTGAAGCGCAAGCTCAGCGTCACCATCCCGGCGGCGGACCTCAATTCGCGCCTCGATGCCAAGCTGGAAGAGCTCAAGGGCCAGGCCAATATCAAGGGCTTCCGTCCCGGCAAGGTGCCCGTCTCGCACCTGAAGAAGGTCTATGGCCGCTCCGCCATGTCGGAAGTGATGACCGAGGCCATCAACGCCACCGTCTCGGACACGCTGGACGAGCGCGAGGAACGCGCCGCCGCCCAGCCCAAGGTCGACCTGCCGGAAGACCAGGCCGTCATCAACGACGTGCTGGACGGCAAGGCGGACCTGGCGTTCGAGGTGGAATACGAAATCCTTCCCCCCGTCACCCTCATGGACATCAAGGGCGTCAAGCTCGACAAGCCGGTGATCGAGGTTTCCGACGAGGAAGTCGAAACCGAGGTCAAGCGCGTCTTCGCCCAGAACCGGGGCTATACCGACAAGGGCGACGAGGGCGTCGTCGAGGACGGCGACCGGCTGGGCCTCAGCTTCGTGGGCAAGATCGACGGCAAGGAATTCGAGGGCGGCGCCGCCGACCACGCGCATCTGACCGTCGGCTCGGGCGAATTCATCCCCGGCTTCGAAGAGCAGCTGGTGGGCATGAAGAAGGGCGAGACCCGCGAGATCGAGGTCACCTTCCCCGAGGACTACCAGAATGCCGAACTGGCCGGCAAGAAGGCCACTTTCGACGTGTCCATCCTGCATGTCGACGGACCCAATGACGGCGAGCTGGACGACGAATTCGCCAAGCGGCTGGGCCTCGAGGACGTCGCCGCGCTGCGCAGCACGGTGCGCGAGCAGATGGAATCCGCCCTCGCCTCGATGGGCCGCCAGCACATGAAGCGCCAGGTGCTCGACGCCCTGGACGACGGTCACAAGTTCGACGTGCCGGCGCAGCTTGTCGATGCCGAGTTCAACACCATCTGGCAGCGCGTCGTGCACGAGATCGAGCACCATGGCCGTTCCTTCGAGGACGAAGGCACGACCGAGGAAGACGCCAAGGCCCAGTACAAGCGCATCGCCGAGCGCCGCGTGCGCCTGGGCCTCGTGGTCGCCGAGATCGGCAACCAGAACGAGGTGCAGGTGACCGACGAGGAGCACCAGCAGGCGCTGATCGCCGAAGTGCGCCGCTTCCCCGGTCAGGAGCAGCAGGTTTACGACTACTACCGGAAGAACCCGCAGGCCCTGGCCAGCCTGCGCGCCCCGATCTTCGAGAACAAGGTGGTCGACCACATCATCGAATTGGGCGAGATCGCCGAAAAGAAGATGACCCGCGAGGAACTGGCCAAGCTGATCCAGGCCGACGAGGACGAAGTCCCCGAGGAGCATCACCACTAGGTTCGCCGCGAACCGGTCATGAATTGCGGGCCGTCCGGGCGATCCGGGCGGCCCGTGTCGTTTTTGCGGCGGCGCGGGCCGGACACGGGGGAGGGGTTGGGGAGTACGCGAGTGTGGGAGGAGATGGTTCTTCCAGGTTTCCGCCTCTTTTCCCGCCCTATCCCCTTCGTCATTGCCGGGCTCGTCCCGGCAATCCACCTTTCCCGAGGCATCGCATGGACCACCGGGACAAGCCCGGTGGTGACGATGGGGGGTGTATCGGGGCAGATGGCTGGCGCGGGTGAAGGCAGGGAGCAAGTGGAAAAGAGGGAAGCCCGGAGAGCGTGGCCGCCCTGCCCCGGCGCCGTCTTCGAGCCCGACTCAAGGGCAGCGGCGGGGGTCAGGCGAAATAGAACAGCAGGCTGGCGCCGATCAGGGCGCAAAGGCGCGGGACGCGGAAATTGGCCAGCCGGTACGCAATACTCCAAAACCCGGCTTCCGGCCAATGTCCGAAACGCGCCAGGCCAACCGTTTCCCCTCGATACGCAATACTGGGCGGGTCGGCCTGCATACGGCAACTCCAGACAAAAACCGTATGTCCATTGTTTAGCAGCGCGCGCTTAAGAAAGTGCTTTCAAGAAGCAAACGAGGGGTAAATCCGGCGGCTTATCCTGGGACGCAAACTGTATCGAATTGGAGCCGTCCCGGATCAGGTTCCCGACCCGTTCATCTTGACGGCCCCGGGATCGCCAGCCTTGTGGGAAACGTTGCGGCAGCCCGATACCCCAGGAAGCGCTGGGATATGCTAGAAAATCATCGACCCGATTCGGGTTGTGAACAGTGGTAGAGTGCATGTCCCAGGATCTCTTCGGAAGCGCCGCTCCCAGCCGGGAGCCCAAGAAGCCGGCCGAGCGGAACGCCGCCGAGGCGGGCGTGCCCGTGGCCGCCGCCTATGGCGCCGCCGAGATCGAGGTGTTGGAAGGGCTCGAGCCGGTCCGGCGCCGGCCGGGCATGTATATCGGGGGAACCGATACCAACGCCTATCACCACCTGTTCGCCGAGGTAATCGACAATTCCATGGACGAGGCCATTGCCGGCCACGCCACGCGCATCGAGGTGCATCTGGGCGCCGACGGCTATCTGACCATCACCGATAACGGCCGCGGCATCCCGGTCGAGAAACACCCCAAATTCCCCAACCGCTCGACGCTGGAGATCGTGCATACTGTGCTGCATGCCGGCGGCAAGTTCGACTCCAAGGCCTATGAGACCTCCGGCGGGCTGCACGGCGTGGGCGTCTCGGTGGTCAACGCGCTCTCGGACGAGATGGTGGTGGAAGTGGCGCGCGAGCAGCAGCTCTACCGCATCACCTTCAGCCGCGGGAAAGTGGTGGAGGACGTGGTCAATGTCGGCCGGGTGCAGAACCGGCGCGGGACGATGACGCGCTTCCATCCCGATCCGGAAATTTTCGGGCCCAACGCGCATTTCTCGCCCGGCCGCCTGTTCCGCATGACCCGGGCCAAGGCCTATCTGTTCGGCGGGGTCGAATTGCGCTGGAGCTGCGACGAGAGCCTGGCCGGCGAGGACGTGCCGGCCAAGGCGGTGTTCCACTATCCCGACGGGCTCAAGGATTTCATGACGGCGCGGATCGCGGGCGAGACGCGCATCGCCGACGAGATCTTCGCCGGCCGGAGCGGACGGCCGGGCAGCCACGGCTCGGTGGAATGGGCCATCGCCTGGACGCTGGGCGATGGCGGGGTGCAATCCTATTGCAACACCGTGCCGACGCCCGATGGCGGCACCCACGAGGCGGGTCTGCGCATGGCCCTGCTGCGCGGGCTGAAGAACTATGCCGAGCTGACCAAGAACAAGGGCGCGGCCAACCTGACGGCGGAGGACGTGCTGACCTCGTGCTCGGCCATGCTCTCGGTCTTCGTGCGCGAGCCGGAATTCGTGGGCCAGACCAAGGACAAGCTGGCCTCGGGCGAAGCCACCCGCATCGTCGACAATGCGCTGCGCGACGCCTTCGACCACTGGCTGGCGGCCTCGCCGCACCAGGCCGGCAAATTGCTCGACTGGGCGGTGGAACGCGCCGAGGAACGGCTGCGCCGCCGCAAGGAAAAGGAAATCGACCGCGCCAGCGCCACGCGCAAGCTGCGCCTGCCGGGCAAGCTGGCCGACTGCACGCAGAACGCGGCGCAGGGGGCGGAGCTGTTCATCGTCGAGGGCGATTCGGCGGGCGGCTCGGCCAAGCAGGCGCGCAACCGCATCAACCAGGCGGTGCTGCCGCTGCGGGGCAAGATCCTCAACGTCGCCGGAGCCAGCCGCGACAAGCTGGCCGCCAACCAGCTCATCGCCGACCTGATCCAGGCGCTGGGCTGCGGCACGCGCGAGCGCTATTCGGAAGAAGACCTGCGCTACGACAAGATCATCATCATGACCGACGCGGATGTCGACGGGGCGCATATCGCCTCGCTGCTCATCACCTTCTTCTTCCAGGAGATGCCGCGCCTGATCGAGAACGGGCATCTCTATCTCGCTTTGCCCCCACTCTACCGCATCAGCCAGGGCGGCAAGACGCTCTATGCCCGCGACGACGCGCACAAGGACGAATTGATGGCGTCCGAGTTCACCGGCAAGGGCAAGGTGGACATCACCCGCTTCAAGGGCCTGGGGGAAATGCCCTTCGCGCATCTGCGGGAAACCACCATGTCGCCCAAGACCCGGACCCTGCTGCAGGTCAAGGTGCTGGACGACCGCGACGCCACCAAGACCACGGTGGACCGGCTGATGGGCAACAGGCCGGAAGCGCGGTTCGACTTCATCCAGGAAAATGCCGCTTTCGTGACCGATCTGGACGTGTGACCCCCGGCGGCAATCCGCGCCCCGGCCAGTCGGGCCGCAGGACATGCCGCTCTTAACCTCATCGACACATGATCAGCGCAAGACCGTTGACAGTCGAGGGGTTTGCGTTATGGTCCGCGCCGCTGGGCTATTCCTGATTGCAGCCGACAGTTACTTGCCGCTGCGCCCGCGGGTAGTCCATGGGCATTGGCACAGGTCGGCAAGGCGTGCGTTCCGGTGTCCGACGCGGATATTCTAGTACAGCGTTTCCTCCGTCCGCAGCCATGCAGGGATCGCCCGCCCGAAGAGCGGAACTTGCATAAAATCCAAGACCGGCGCACCGGCCCGACTTATTCGGACCGGCTTGGCATCGGGCATCACCGTTGAGTGGAACGACCGACTTGACCGACGACTTTTCCGGACTGGGACTTTCCAGCAAGGTCACCGACGCGGTGGCCGAGGCCGGCTATACCAAGCCCACCGAAATCCAGGCCCAGGCCATCCCCCACCTTCTGCAGAAGAAGGATCTGATCGGCATCGCCCAGACTGGCACCGGCAAGACGGCCTCGTTCGTCCTGCCCATGCTGACGCTGCTGGAAGCCGGCCGCGCCCGCGCCCGCATGCCGCGCACGCTCATCCTGGAGCCGACGCGCGAACTAGCGGCGCAAGTGGCCGACAATTTCGAGAAATACGGCAAGAACCACCGGCTTTCGATGGCGCTGATCATCGGCGGGGTGTCGTTCGAGGACCAGAACAAGAAGCTGGATCGCGGCGTCGACGTGCTGATCGCCACGCCCGGCCGGCTGCTCGACCAGTTCGACCGCGGCAAGATATTGCTCACGGGCGTCGAAATCCTCGTCATCGACGAAGCCGACCGCATGCTGGACATGGGGTTCATCGACGATATCGAGAAAATCTGCTCGCGCCTGCCGCCGCGCCGCCAGACCATGCTGTTCTCGGCGACCATGGACGCGCAGATCGAGCGGCTGACCAAGAAATTCCTCAAGGACCCGGTGCATGTGCACGCCTCGCGCGCCGCATCGACCGCCGAGACCATCGACCAGAAGTTGGTGAGGGCCTCGTCCAAGCCCGATGAGAAGCGCAAGGCGCTGCGCGCCCGCATCGACGCGGCCGAAGGGCTGACCAATGCCATCATCTTCTGCAACCGCAAGCGCGACGTCGCCACGCTGGCCCGCTCGCTGCAACGCCACGGCTATTCCGCCGGCGCCCTCCATGGCGACATGGACCAGAAGAGCCGCATGGAGACGCTGGACGCCTTCAAGCACAACCAGTTGACGCTGCTGGTGGCCAGCGACGTGGCCGCGCGCGGCCTCGACATCCCGGCGGTGAGCCATGTGTTCAATTTCGACGTGCCGGTGCATGCCGAAGACTATGTGCACCGCATCGGGCGCACCGGCCGCGCCGGCCGCTCCGGCGTCGCCTATACGCTGGTCTGCCCGGGCGACGAGAAGCATCTCGATGCCATTCTGAGCCTCATCCAGAAGCCCATAGAATGGGTGGAAGAGCCCGGCAAGGCGAAGGCCCCTGCCCGCCCCGCAAGCCCTGCAAGCGAGGACGAGACCAAGGAAAAGCCTAGCCGCGGGCGCCGGGGACGGGCGACGAAACCCGCCAAGGCCGCCGCGAGCGAAGAAGCGGCGCCGGCAACTTCCCCTGCCCCCGCTTCCCCGGCTCCGGCTCCCGCCGAGAAGCCCAGCCCTGCCGAGAAGCCGAAGCCGGCCGCCAGCGGCAGAAACCGCAAGGCCGCGCCGACCGCCGAGGCCCCGCCCGCCAATTCGCCCTTCGGCGATGCGGAGCTGATTCCGGCGTTTCTCTTGAGGCCGGCCCGGACGTTACAATAAGCCAAGCACAATATTGATCCGCGCAAGCGCCGAATCCTGCTAAACTGGGATTGTACCGCCCCTCGACGGGGCGGTATCAAGTCGATACGACTCAGTTATTGCTTACGGTCGAGGCTATGGGCGCGAGGTAGTCAGTGTGTCGGATCAGGAGTTCACCCGTGTGCTTGGCTATGCCAATGCAGCATTCGACATGCTCAAGCGCAGCGAGATTCCGCCCTATCCGCCGTTCTACGAATTGCTCTATACTTACGCCACGGGCATCAACCCCTCGCTGAACAACCGCATCAACGCCATTTTCCGCAGCGGCATCCCGCCCTCGGCGGATCTGGCGGAAACGCTCTACAACGAATTCCTCAAATCCGACCTCAATGAGCGCATGTCGAGCGTTTCGGCGCGGATGCACGCCCGCATCAGCGCCGTCAACGAGGCGATCGACGGCGCCATGGTGACGGCCAGCGCCTATTCGGGCGCGCTGCAGGCGGCCAGCGACGATCTGGAAGAGGACCTCGAACCCCAGGCGATGAGGACGCTGTCGCTGCGGCTGCTGGCCGAGACGCACCGCATGCAGGAGACCAACCGGCAGCTCGAGGTCAAGCTGGAAGCCTCGCGCGAGGACATCGCCGCGCTGCAACGCGATCTCGACGACGTGCGGCGCGAATCCATGCTCGATCCGCTGACCAAGATCGCCAACCGCAAGAGCTTCGACGAGGGGCTCGCCGACGCCATCGACGATGCCAGACGCTCGGGCGAACCCCTCTGCCTGATCCTGCTGGACATCGACCTGTTCAAATCCTTCAACGACACCTATGGCCACCAGACCGGCGACCAGGTGCTGCGCCTCGTGGCGATGACGCTCAAATCCAACATCAAGGGCAAGGACCTGGCGGCCCGCTATGGCGGCGAGGAATTCGTCGCCATCCTGCCCTCGACCGATCTGCGCGGCGCGCTCATCGTCGCGGAAAACGTGCGCAAGGCCATCCAGGCCAAGGAATTGCTCAAGCGCTCGACCAATGAGCGGCTGGGCCGGATCTCGGCCTCGTTCGGCGTGGCGCAATACCGGCCGGCGGAGGCCGCAGCCACCCTGATCGAACGCGCCGACCGCTGCCTCTACGCCGCCAAGCACGCCGGCCGCAACCGCGTGGTGGCCGAGTCCGAACTGGTGGAGATCGAAGAAGTCCCGGCAAAGGACATCTCGATGGTGTGAGGGGTGACGCCCAGGCCATCGCCCTCAGGCCTGTCCCGGGCGGGCTTGGGAGCGCCAAAGTCAAGTTTCTTGCGCGTGGACAGAGGCCCTCGG
>NZ_JBHRYD010000013.1:0-182645 GCF_042648785.1 Devosia honganensis | reverse complement strand
GCCCCTTCGCCTCCCTCCCCCTTGAGGGCTTCGAACTGTCCCGTAGGGTCAATCGCTCCGGTGGAGCGATTGAAGGTGAGAAGGCCATGAGAGCTATGCTCGAATGGCTGGGCCAGGGGGGTTCGGGATTGTCCGGGAGTCCGATCAATTCATCGAGAAAATCGATGGTGCGGAACCCCCACCCCTAACCCCTCCCCCCTCAAGGGGGAGGGGAACACGACAGCGGCCATTGCGCCGTCAGGCTCATATGCAATTCCCCTGCACCCCAAGGGGGAGGGGCGCAAAGGCAACGATTCAGGCCTGACAATAGCCGGTTTATTCTGCCGGCACGAGGTCGACGCCCAGCCCCGCGAGCATGTCCCAGTAGTCCGGATAGGTCTTTCCGGTGCAGGCGGGATCGAGGATGGTTATGCCGCCGATGCGCAGGCCGGCAAGGGCGAAGCTCATGGCGATACGGTGATCGTGATAGGTTCTTATCCGTGCCGGCAGGGTCTGGCCGGACAGGCCGGGATCGGCCACGACGACAAGATCGTCGCCTTCCTCGCGGGCAAGGCCGGGACGGATGCGATTGAGCTCGTTGGCGACGGCGCGGATGCGGTCGGTTTCCTTGACGCGCAGATTGGCGATGCCGACGAAGCGCACCGGGCGATCGTTGAAGGCGGCGACGACGGCCATGGTCGGCACGGCGTCCTGCATCTGGCTGCCGTCAATGACCGCCGGCATGTCGGGAAATTGCGCGATGAGGGCCCGGGAGGCCGCATCGGGCTGGGTGAATGCATCGGCGGCGATGCCGAGATCGATATGACCGCCGGTCAGTGCCTCGATGCCCCAGAGATAGGTGGCGGCGGAAGCGTCGGGCTCGATGTGGAAATCGGTGGCGCGGTAGCCGGTCGGCTGCACCAGCCAGGCGCCGTCGCCGGTTTCGGCCACGGACGCGCCGAAGGCCCGCATGGCGGCCAGGGTCAGGTCGACATAGCCGCGCGCGCCGATATCCTTGCCGGCCAGGGCGATCTCTACGGGGCCGTCGCCGAAGGGCGCAGCCATGAGCAGCGCCGAGACATACTGGCTGGAGAGCGAAGCATCGACCTCCACCCTGCCCTTGCCGAAGCGACCATTGCCGCGAATGGTGACCGGCGGGCAGCCCGAGGGAGCATCGGCGGCGATGCCCAGGGCGTTGAGAGCGTCGACCAGCGGCTTGATCGGGCGCAGGCGCATGTCCTCGTCGCCATCGACGATCACCGTGCCCTCGATAGTGGCCACGGCGGCGGTGAGGAAGCGGGTGGCGGTGCCGGCATTGCCGAGAAAGAGCGGCGCCGGGGGAGCGGCGAGCCGGCCGGTGCCGGTGACGCGGAACGACGTCGCGTCGGGCTCCTCGACCGTGACGCCCATTTGCCCAAGGGCGCGGGCCATCAGCACCGTGTCCTTGCTTTTCAGGGCACCGGTGAGATGGCTGGTGCCCTCGGCCAGGGCAGCGAGCAGCAGCACGCGATTGGTGATCGACTTGCTGCCGGGCGGGGCGACGCGGCCGGCAAGCGGGCGACCGGGCGGGACGATGGTGTAGGCGGGGGGGAGAGCATTGGACATGGCAGGGGGATCAATGCATGAGCGGGGATTTATTGGCAACCGGAGAGATCGTCGGTGGGCGTCGAGCGCATGGAAAGGCCGCCTCACCCCGCGGGGGAGAGGGGTGGGAACCGCGCCCAGCGCAGTGTCAGGCCCCTGCCCTGGCCTCGGCGATGGCTTTGAGGTCGGCGGGCTTGAGGGTGATGCTCTCGCCGCAGCCGCAGGCGCCGGTCTGGTTGGGATTCTTGAAGGTGAAGCTGGATCCCATCCGGGATTCCTCAAAATCCATGACCGTGCCGAGCAGATACATGGTCGCCTTGGGATCGATCCAGACGTCGACGCCCCGCTCGGAGATATGATCGTCGCCCGGAATCGGCTCGGTCACGTAGTCCATGGTGTAGGACACACCGGCGCAGCCGGCATTCCTGATGCCGACGCGCAAGCCGATGACGGGCTTGTCGGAATCCTCGATGATCTCGGTGATGCGCCCAGCGGCGGCATCGGTCAGGGTCATGATCTTGAAGGGCATCGGGCGGTCCAGCTTTATCGGCGTTTCACGATATATAGGGCGAAACGCTGCGGATTACCACCAATTCAGCGCGACCTGGGCCTCCTCGCTCATGCGCGAGGCGTCCCAGGGCGGATCGAAAACCATGTTGACGGTGACGTCCTGGATGCCCTCGACGCCGCGGGCGGCGTTCTCCACCCAGCCGGGCATCTCGCCGGCGACGGGACAGCCGGGCGCGGTCAGCGTCATGTCGATGACGAGGTTGCGGTCGTCGTCGAGATCGACCCGGTAGATGAGGCCCAGCTCGTAGATATCGACCGGAATTTCCGGATCGTAGACCGTCTTCAGCGCGCCGATGAGATCGGCGGTGATGCGCTCGACCTCGGCCTCGGGCAGTCCGGAGGGCAGATTCTGCGTCATCCGCGTATCGGCGGAAGCGGCGGTATCCTGGTTGCTATCCTGGCTCATGGCGACCTTCCTCAGGCGAAAAACTTGCGGGCGCGCTCGATGCCGTCCACCAGCGCGTCGACGTCGTCCTTGCCATTATATAGGGCGAAGGAGGCGCGGCAGGTAGAGGTGACCCCGAACCGCTCGAGCAGGGGCTGGGCGCAATGGGTCCCGGCGCGCACGGCGATGCCGTAGCGGTCGAGAATGGTGGCGATGTCGTGGGCATGGACGCCCGCCAGCGCGAAGGAGAAGATGCCGCCCTTGCCCGGCGCGGTGCCGATCAGGCGCAGCGAATTGATCCCGGACAAGCGCTCCTGGGCATAGGCGGCGACCTCGTGCTCATGGGCGGTGATGGCCTCGCGGCCGAGGCTTTCCATGTAGTCGAGCGCGGTGCCCAGCCCCATGGCCTGCACGATGGGCGGGGTGCCGGCCTCGAAGCGGTGCGGCGGCTCGTTATAGGTGACGCCGTCGAGCGTCACGGTCTCGATCATCTCGCCGCCGCCCTGATAGGGCTGCATCTCGGCCAGGAGATCGTATTTGCCGTAAAGCACGCCGATGCCGGTCGGGCCGTAGAGCTTGTGGCCGGTCATGATGTAGAAATCGGCGTCGAGGTCGCGCACGTCCACCGGAATGTGCACGGCGGCCTGGGAACCGTCGACCAGGACCGGAATGCCCCGCGCATGGGCGATGGCGATCATCTCCCTGACCGGGTTGATGGTGCCCAGAACGTTAGACATATGGGTGAGGGCGACGAGGCGGGTGCGCTCGCCCAGCGAGCGCTCATAGGCGTCGAGGTCGAGAACGCCGTCCGCGTCCACGTCGATCCAGCGGATGACCGCACCCTGGCGCTCGCGCAGCAAATGCCAGGGCACGATGTTGGAGTGGTGCTCCATGATCGTGATGACGATCTCGTCGCCCGCCCCGATGCGCGGGCCGGCGAAGGCGGACGCCACCAGATTGATCGCCTCGGTGGCCGATTTGGTGAAGACGATCTCCTCGCTGCGGCCGGCATTGAGGAACCGCCGCACGCTCTCCCGGCCGGCCTCATAGCCCTCGGTGGCGCGGTTGGCGAGCGTGTGCAGGCCCCGATGCACATTGGCGTATTCGTGCCGGAAACCGCGCTCCATGCGGTCCAGCACCTGAACCGGCTTCTGCGCCGAGGCGCCGCTATCCAGATAGACCAGAGGCTGGCCGTGAATCCGCTCGGACAGGATGGGGAAATCGGCACGGACTTTTTGAAGGTCGAAGGTCATTTTACCACTGGTTGCGGACGGTTGATCCCTCCCCCCTTGTAGGGGGAGGGAGGGAAGCGATGTCAGTTCCCGCTCAGGAGCCAGCCGTCGATGACGCCCTGGAGCGCTTCGGAGAGGGCCTCGTCCTCGACCGGATCGACCAGCTCGGCGATGAAGCCGCGCACCAGCATGGTCTCGGCCTCGGCCTTGGGGATGCCGCGGCTGAGCAGGTAGAACAGGCTGTCCTCGTCGAGCTTGCCGCAGGTCGAGCCATGGCCGCACACCACGTCGTCGGCATAGATTTCCAGCTCCGGCTTGGAAAGGATTTCCGCTTCGTCCGAGAGCATCAGCCCCTGATGCATGAACTTCGCATCGGTCTTCTGCGCATCGCGCGCCACGACCAGCTTGCCCTGCACGATCGACTTGGAGCGGCCGCGGGTGATCGACTTGAACAGCGGCTGGGAGGTCGTATGGGGCACCGCGTGATTGGCCTCCATGGTGATGTCCAGGTGCTGGCCGTCGGACACCAGGTTGAGGCCGGTCAGATCAGCATGCGCTCCCGCCCCGCTCATGGTGGGGAAAAGCTGGGTGCGCGCAAGGCCGGCGCCGGCATGGATGATCAGGGTACGCAGCCTGGCGCCATCGGCGAGGTGATACTCGTTGGTGGCGAAATGCGACACGCCGCGGGCGCTGAGATCGACGGTGATATGGGTTACCACGGCATTTTTGCCCAGGGCCAGATAGGTGGCGTGGTTGCCCACATGGGCGGCATCGGAGCCCGAGAAGGTTTCGAGCACGGTGGCGGTGGCGCCATCGGCCACGAAGATCTTCAGCGCATCGGCCACATGGGCGGCCTCGCCCTCGATGCGGCGCTCGATCTGCACGACCGGGTCGACGCTGCCCTCGAGCGTGAGGGTGAGAGCCTCCCTGGCCAGCCCGCCATTGACATGCACCAGCATGTCGTCGCGGGTGGTGAGCACGCCGCCGGCGGTCTTGCCGACGATGACGCCGGCAGGGGCGGTGGAGGCATTCTGCACCACGCCGTTGGCGATCATCAGATTGTAGGCGCCGGGAACGCGCAGCGCCGGGGCGCTGGCCTCATTGGCCGGCTGCGCCAGCGGCGGAATGGCCCGCAGCAGCGTCTTGAGGTCGGTGTAGTGATAGCTCTCGACGCGGCGCGTGGGCAGGCCGGCCACGGTGACGCGCTCGGCGGCGGCATCGGCGCCGGCGGCCTTGAGCTGGGCGATCAGGGCTTCCTCGGCAGCACCGAGGCGAACGGGAAAAGTCTGGCGCATGGTCAGGCCGCCTCACCGTCGTAATCGGCATAGCCTTCGGCTTCGAGCTTCAAGGCCAGGTCCTTGTCGCCGCTCTCCACGATCCGGCCATCGGAGAACACATGCACCTTGTCGGGCACGATATGGTTCAGCAGACGCTGGTAGTGGGTGATGATCAGCATGGAGCGCTGCCCGTCGCGCAGGGCGTTGACGCCCTTGGACACCACCTGCAGCGCATCGATGTCGAGGCCGGAGTCGGTCTCGTCGAGCACGGCGAGAGCGGGCTTCAGCAGCGCCATCTGCATGATCTCGGCGCGCTTCTTCTCGCCGCCCGAGAAACCGACATTGAGCGGCCGCCGCAGCATGGCGCTGTCGATATTGAGCTGCGCGCCCGCCTCCTTCATGGCCTTCATGAATTCGGGCGTGGTGATCTCCTCTTCCCCGCGCGCCTTGCGCTGCGCGTTGATGGCGGCCTTGAGGAAGGTCATGGTGGCGACGCCGGGAATCTCGATGGGATACTGGAACGCCAGGAACAGGCCGGCCACGGCGCGCTCGTCGGGCTCCATCTCGAGAATGTTCTCGCCATTGAGCAGGATCTCGCCCTCGGTGACCTCGTAGTCCTCCTTGCCGGCAAGCACATAGGACAGGGTGGACTTGCCCGAGCCGTTGCGGCCCATGACGGCATGGACCTCGCCCGGCGGAATGACGAGGTTCACACCCTTGAGGATTTCGCGCTCCTCGATACGGGCATGCAGATTGCGGATTTCAAGAACGGGAGTGGTCATGTTGTTCTCCATGGCGCCAGTCAGTCGCCGGTTTGGTTGAAGGCCCCCTCACCCGCCCTGCGGGCGACCTCTGCCCCGGAGGCAGAAGCGGGAGGGAGCCACGAGATCTGTGCGAAGCGGCTCGGCCTCTAGCCCACGCTGCCTTCGAGGCTGATGGCGATCAGCTTTTGCGATTCCACCATGAATTCCATGGGCAGGTGCTGGAGCACTTCGCGCACGAAGCCGTTGACGATCAGCGCCACCGCCTCCTCCTCGGAGAGGCCGCGCTGGCGGCAATAGAACATCTGGTCGTCGGAAATCTTGGAGGTGGTCGCCTCGTGCTCGAACACGGCCGTGCCGTTTCGGCTCTCGATATAGGGCACGGTATGGGCCCCGCACTTGTCGCCGATCAGCAGGCTGTCGCACTGGGTGAAGTTGCGCGCGTTCTTCGCCTTCGCATGGGCCGAGACCTGGCCGCGATAGGTATTGTCCGAGAAACCGGCGGCGATACCCTTCGAGACGATGCGGCTGGAGGTGTTCTTGCCCAGATGGATCATCTTGGTGCCGCTGTCGATCTGCTGGTAGCCGTTCGAGATGGCGATGGAATAGAACTCGCCCACCGAACCGTCGCCGCGCAGAATGCAGCTAGGATATTTCCAGGTGATGGCCGAGCCGGTTTCCACCTGGGTCCAGGAGATCTTGGAATTGACGCCACGGCAGTCGCCGCGCTTGGTGACGAAATTATAGATGCCGCCCTTGCCGTCCTTGTCGCCGGGATACCAGTTCTGGACGGTGGAATATTTGATCTCGGCATTGTCGAGCGCCACCAGTTCCACCACGGCGGCGTGAAGCTGATTCTCGTCGCGGGTCGGCGCGGTGCAACCTTCCAGATAGCTCACATAGGAGTCATCCTCGGCGATGATCAGCGTGCGCTCGAACTGGCCGGTGTTCTTCTCGTTGATGCGGAAATAGGTCGACAGCTCCATCGGGCAGCGGACGCCCTTGGGGATATAGACGAAGGACCCGTCGGTGAAGACCGCCGAATTGAGCGTGGCGTAGTAGTTGTCGGTGACCGGGACCACCGAGCCGAGATATTTCTTCACCAGTTCCGGATGCTCGCGCACCGCTTCGGAGATCGAGCAGAAGATGATGCCGACCTTGGCCAGTTCCTCGCGGAAGGTGGTGACCACCGAAACGGAGTCGAAGACCGCGTCCACGGCGACATTGCCCGAATAGGGGCTGTCCATTTCCGCGGCGCCCTCGACGCCGGCGAGAATCGCCTGTTCCTTCAGCGGAATGCCCAGCTTCTCATAGGTGCGCAGCAGTTCGGGATCGACCTCGTCGAGGCTCTTGGGACCCGTGAACGCCTTGGGCGCCGCATAGTAGCTGATCGCCTGGAAGTCGATCTTGGGATAGTGCACCTTGGCCCAGGTGGGCTCGTCCATGGTCTGCCAGCGGCGGAACGCGTCCAGACGCCATTCCAGCATCCATTCGGGCTCGTCCTTCTTGGCGGAGATGAAGCGGATGGTATCCTCATCGAGGCCGACGGGCGCCACTTCGGTTTCGATATCGGTCTCGAAGCCGTATTTGTACTTGTCGACGTCGAGCGCCAGAACCTGCTCGACGGTTTCCCGGTCGATCTCTTCCTTGAGGGTCGGAATATCGTAATCCGCCATAGAGCTTCTCCTTTATGTCCTTCGGCGGTTCAAGGCCGCCGCGAACGAATAGACAGACGCGGCTAGGCCGCCGTTCCTTCCCGCTTCAGGCGGGAATGAAATTTCTCAAAACCTGCAATGAACGCGTCGGCGTCCGCAGGCAACGAATTCCAGCCGAAGCTGACCCTGAGCGCGCAACCGGCAAGACCGGCCGGCACGCCCATGGCGGCAAGGACATGGCTTGCCGCAACCTTGCCGGACGAACAGGCCGAGCCCGACGATATCGACAGGCCCATCAGGTCCAGCCCCATCATGGCGGTGGCGCTGGGCAGGCCGGGCACCGCGAAATTGCTCACATTGCCGACCCGCTCGGCGCGCTCGCCGAAAATCACCACGTCGGGCGCCAGCGTCCGCAGGGCGGTCTCCACCCGGCGCACCAGGGCTGCCAGGGCGGACATATCGTCATCCGCAGCGGCCTCGGCAGCCGCACCGAAGGCCGCGATCAGCGCCGCCGCCTCCGTTCCGCCGCGCCGGCCCTGCTCCTGCCCGCCGCCGGGAATGAGCCGCACGATATCGGCATGGCCCTTGACCAGCAGCGCGCCGACGCCCGCCGGAGCGCCGATCTTGTGGCCGCTCACCGCCATCATGTCGGGTGCCGAGGCGGCAAAATCCAGAGGCAGCCGGCCCAGAGCCTGCACGGCATCGACGAAAAGGGTGTGGCGCGTCGGGCCGACCAGGGCACCGATGCGGCCCATGGGCTGGATCACGCCGGTCTCGTTGTTCACCCAATGCACCGCCACCAGCAGGGAAATGCCTTCGGCATCGGCACGGGCGAGCGCCGCGGCCAGCGCCTCGACGTCGATGCGGCCATCCCCATCGAGCGGCAGCGTCCAGACCGGCAGGCCGGTGGCTTCGGCGGCCTTGAGCGCCGCGGCATGCTCGCCGGCGCTGGCCACGACCGCGCCGGCATCGAAGGCTGTCGCGCCGGCGACGATCGCCTGGGTGATCGCCTCGGTGGCCGAGGCGGTGAACACCACCTGGCGGCTTTCCGCGCCGGCCAGTCGGGCGACCTGCCGGCGGCCGGTCTCCACGACCTCCCGCAGGGCGCGGCCATGGCCGTGAACGGAAGACGGGTTGCCCGGCAATTCGAGCGCGGCAAGCAGCGCCGACCGCGCTTCTGGACGAAGCGGGGACGCGGCATTATGATCCAGATAGATCGCCGGTCTCGTCATTGTGCCTTCCAGGCGCATGCATGTCCTGCATAGCTTCCATGCCAGCCGCGGGACGCTCGCACGCCTCAGCAACCAAACACGTCTTGAAATTTCACGCCCAACCTCATTACAAGGGGCGCACCACTGGCCGCGAGGCGGCCAAAACCGCGTTTTGAACCATTCTAAACTGGTTTTCGGCCCATGTTTTAGGGAGCGACCGGCGCTTAGTCAAGCCGCGCCTGACCGTTTCCGCAGCACCGAAATACCAATGTGACAGAGCCGGAAAAGGCCGGAAGAAAAACCCATGCCAGAAGTCATTTTCAACGGCCCCGAAGGGCGCCTTGAAGGCCGCTATCAGCCGGGCAAGGAGCCCAACGCTCCCATCGCCATCGTGCTGCACCCGCATCCGCAGTTCGGCGGAACGATGAACAACCAGATCGTCTATAATCTGTTCTACATGTTCGCCGAGCGCGGCTTTGCCGTGCTGCGCTTCAATTCGCGCGGCGTGGGCCGCAGCCAGGGCGTATTCGACCACGGCATCGGCGAATTGAGCGATGCGGCGGCAGCGCTGGACTGGCTGCAGATCATCAACCGCGAGTCGCGCGGCTGCTGGATCGCCGGCTTCTCCTTCGGCGCCTGGATCGGCATGCAACTGCTGATGCGCCGGCCGGAGGTGGAGGGCTTCATCTCAGTGGCGCCGCCGGAAAACCTCTACGATTTCTCTTTCCTCGCCCCCTGCCCCTCCTCGGGCCTGATCATCCATGGCGATCGCGACCGGGTGGCGCCGCCCGCCTCGGTGCAGAAGCTGGTGGACAAGCTCAAGACGCAAAAGGGCATCACCATCGAGCAGCAGATCGTGGAGGGAGCCAACCACTTCTTCGAGGGCAAGGTGGACGAGCTGACATCGGCCTGCGCCGAATATCTCGACCGTCGCCGTCAGGAGATCGCGGACGGCGGCGGGCGCTAGGTTCGGGGCGCAGCGAGGCGATCATATCCACTTGCGGCGTCATCCCCGCGAAAGCGGGGACCTCCGTTTCAATACCGGCGCCCTAAAACAGAGATTCCCGCTTTGGCGGGAATGACCTTGTGGTTGGGGTGACATCTGGATCGCAAATGACCAAGTTCAAATCCGAATTCCTGCGCACGCTCGATGAGCGCGGTTACATCCACCAGATCTCCGATCCCGAAGGCCTCGACAAGCTGGCCTCGGAAGGCCAGATCACGGCCTATATCGGCTACGACCCGACTGCCGCTAGCCTGCATGTGGGGCATCTGACGCAGATCATGATGCTGCACTGGCTGCAGGCCACCGGTCACCGTCCCATCGCCCTGATGGGCGGCGGCACCGGCATGATCGGCGATCCGAGCTTCAAGGACGAGGCGCGCAAGCTCCTCGGCGTCGAAGGCATCAAGGCCAATATCGAGGGCATCAAGGCAAAATTCGCCAATTTCCTCCAGTTCGAGGACGCCGGCGGCAATGGCATCATGGCCAATAATGCCGACTGGCTGCTGGGCCTCAACTATGTCGAGTTCCTGCGCGATGTGGGCCAGCACTTCTCGGTCAACCGCATGCTGAGCTTCGACTCGGTGAAAACGCGCATCGACCGCGAGCAGTCGCTGAGCTTCCTCGAATTCAACTACATGATCCTGCAGGCCTACGACTTCGTCGAGCTGAACAAGCGCTATGGCTGCGTGCTGCAGATGGGCGGCTCGGACCAGTGGGGCAACATCATCAACGGCATCGACCTCGGCCACCGCATGCTGGGCAAGCAGTTCTACGCGCTGACCTCGCCGCTGCTCACCACCGCATCCGGCCAGAAGATGGGCAAGTCTCTGGGCGGCGCAATGTGGCTCAACGCCGACATGATGAGCGTCTATGATTTCTGGCAATATTGGCGCAACACCGAGGACGCGGATGTCGAGCGCTTCATGAAGCTCTTCACCACGCTGCCGCTCGACGAGATCGCGCGGGTCGTGGCCGGCGACATCAACGAGGCCAAGAAGCGCCTCGCAACGGAAGTCGCCGCCATGGTGCACGGACGGGCGGCGGCCGAAGAAGCTGCCGAAACGGCGCGGGCGACGTTCGAGGCGGGCGCCATCGACCTCTCCCTGCCCACCGCCGAGGTGACCCGTGCCGAGCTCAATGCCGGCATCGGCATCCTCAACGCGCTGGTGCTGGCGGGGCTGGCCGCTTCCAATGGCGAGGCGCGCCGCCATATCGCCTCGGGCGCGGTGAAGCTGAACGACGCCGCCGTGGCGGACGATCGGCTGAGCCTGGGGGAAAACGCCCTGTTGCCCGAGGGGGTGATCAAGCTCTCGGTGGGCCGGAAGCGCCACGCGCTGCTCAAGCCGGTCTAAGCTGCAGTGACCGGATCAAGAAGGGCGTCCCGCGGGGCGCCCTTTTTATTGGCCGGGCGGCAATTCGCGGGAGCGGAATTCGAACAGCTCCCGGAACACGCCGGGGGCCAGCAGCGAGAGCGGGTTGACGAGGAATTGCGGCTGATCGAGCGGGCCGCGCACGGCGAAGGTGACGCCCACCAGCCCCTCGCCGTCGCGCCCGCCCAAGAGCGGCCCCAGCAGCGGGATCTGCTGGAAGATATTGTTGAGGCCGAACAGCGGCACATAGGTGCCGGTCAGGTCGTATTGGCGGCGGTCGGTATAGATGAAGCCGCGCAGCGTGCCGCCGACGCTGCTGCCGGCCAGCACCGCGTCGGTCACCTCGACCCGATCGCTGCGGCGCAGGAAATCCACCTGGCCGGCGGAGAAATCCAGCCGGTTGGCGGCGGCGATGGCACTGCGCGAATCGGAGTGATTGCCCAGCACCTGGATGACGTTCTCCTCGTCCACGATGGCGAAATCGCGCATGACGAGCTGGCCCGCCTCCACATTGCGGGTGCGGTCGGTGGTCATGACCAGGCTGCCCGTGCCGCCGGCGAGCTGGGAATAGATGCCAAGCAGGCGCAGCACCGTGCCCGCATCGTTGAAGGCCACCGAAAGCGTGCGGCCATTTGGCGCGGGATTGGTGGCGATGGAAATGGCGTTGCCCTCGCCGAACTGGGCCGACAGGGTAGCCCGGCTGAGATCCATGCCGCGCAGCGCCAGGTCGAGCTCGAGATTGAAGGCGGTGGTGGCGTAATAGCCGATGGCCCGATCCAGCCGGACATCGAGGGCGATGGCCGCGTCGAGCTGGGTCGATTGCACGCCCCCGCTCCCCTGCCCCAGACTGAAGAAGCGGCTGAGCACCGGTTTCAGGTCGAGCTGGGCGCCGCGGATGCGCACCGCATAGCCGCCCTGGATCGGCGCCAGGCTGACCGAGGCGCTATCCCCCTGGCTGAGCTGGAAGGTGCCGAAATCGGCGCCGACAAGGCCGTTGACGGCGTGGTAGTCGATCCGCCCGTTGAGGCGCACCGTGCCGAAGGCGAGCGCCACGTCCTCCAGATGCGTCACCTCGCCGTCCGGCCGGACGATGGCACTGAGCGTTCCGGGGACCCCGGCCCGCTTGGCGATGCCCAGATCGCGGATATCGAGCCCGGCCTCCTGCAAGTCCACCGATATCCGCATCGCCCCCTCCGCCAGGGGCTGGGCCATGAAGCGCACCCGACCGCTGAGGAATTCGGAGGCATCGAAGCCCATGGCGGCCAGATCGGCGACGGCGACGGTGGAGGCCAGCCGGACCACCGGCTCGCCCTGGGGCGTTCCCTCGACGGAGATTTCCGCCTCCATGCCATCGACCTCGGCGGTGCCGCCCAGCAGATAGCCGTTCTGGGAGACGGAAAAGGATAGCTGGCCGTTCTCGATCCGGCGGTTCTCGATCGGCTGGCTGCTGGCAAAATCCCGCACCTTGCCATTGGCCACGTAATCGACGTGCACCGGCCGCCCGGTCGCCTCGTCCCCCAGCGCGATGGTCGCCACCAGCCCCAGATCGACAGTGCCGGTGAGGCTTTCCAGGTCGACCGGCAATTCGACTCCGCCCAGCGCGTCCGGCTGCTGCTCCTCGACCAGGGCCAGCAAAGCCGGAATCGGCGCGCTGAGGTCGCCGGAAATCTCGACGATGCTTTCGGAGGGCACGGAATTGTCCATGACCAGGCCCGGATTGGCGACGCTGACGGTGCCGGCGGCGGTCTCGATGGTGCCGCCGCCCCCGGAGACGGAGAAGTTCGCATCGTCCAGCCGCAGGCGCGTATCGCCGGCGATGACGATGGGGGGCATGGCCTCGGTCGGCTTGACCGCCACGCCCTCACCGACGATCTCGATCTGCATGGAATCCTCGGGCAAGGGTTTGTCCTCGCCCGAAAGGCTCAGCGTGCCGACGGGGAAATCGAACCGCAGCCGGCCGCTCTTGACCCGGCCGTCGGTGACGTTGGCGACGAACCATTCACGGCTTTCCCTGCCCATCACATAGGGCCAGATGCGCTTGACGTCGTCGGCGCTCACCCCGTGTCCAGCCACCGTCATGGAAAGCCCCAGGCCCGATTGCAGCAGGTCGAGGCGCCCCACGGTTTCGACCACCGCATCTTGCTTGCGCGCGACGAACCGGTCTATGCCCACCGCGCCGTAGAGCGGCGCCGACCAGCCGGAAAACTCCACGGTATCGAAAGGCGTTTCGGGGGCCTCCATGTCGTTGGGATGGATGGCGACGTCCCGCGCATGGAGCGACATGCCGATGGTGGGGCCGAAATCGGGATCGAGCCCCATGGCGAAGACGCCGGCAACCCGGGCACGGCTCTGCCCGATCTGCAAGGCGCCTTCGGACAGCACGAACTGCCCCGCTTCGGGCCGCCAGGAAATGTCGAGAATGGAACTGGCGACGGGGAAATAGTCGTCGGCCAAGCGCAGGTCGAGGCCGGTGAGGTCGAGCTTGAACGCCCCGCCGATGATCTTGCCCGCATCGGGCGTGAAGGTGACGTCCACCGATACCGCGCCGGCGCCGCGCATCGCCGCCATGCTGTCGCTGTTATCGATAAAGGGCAGGAAGGCGGAAAAATCGAGATTGGTGGCATCGGCCTGGAGCCGGCGCGTGCCGTCCTCATCGATGGAACGCTCGATGGAACCGATCATGGTGCGCCCGCCGATCAGGGCGCTGAACTCGCCCACCGTGCGCCGCCCGCCCGGCACCGTGCCGATTTCGAGCGCGACGGCCTCGAATTGCCGGAACAGGCCATAGACCGGGTCGGCGATATCGACGTGGCCGTCGCGCACCACGAGGCGCGAGAAGCGCCCCTGGGCGGTCTGCTCGACAAGCTCGGCCAGCGCGGCTTCGCCAGCCTCGAGATTGTAGATCAGCCAGTCGTTGTCGGAGCGCATCGGGGGCGCGGCATCGGTGCCGAAGGCGATGCCGGAGGCGGAAATCTCGACGCCGGGATAGGCCTCGTCGCCCTCCAGCACCCGAACCGTCGCGGGCACGCCGTCCGCCTCCTCGATCTCGAGCGTACCGATGCGCGGACCGTAAAGATCCTGGACGATCTGCACATGCGGGCCGACCACGGTGACGGTGGTTCCCGGCTGGCCGAACAGCGCCCGGGCCGGCGAGAACCCGATCTCGAGCGCTTCGATGGCGATATGGGCGCCCGTCTTGCTGTCGGTGAACTCGACCGGCGCGAAGCGCAGAACCGGCCAGATGCCGCGCTCGAGCGCCAGCGCCATGTCGCCCATTTCCAGTTCGGCGGTTTCCGGAACGAAGGTCTGCACGAGATTGCGGATCGCAGGGCCGGTGAAGGGCAAACGGATGGGCGTCACCAGCAGGACAAGATAGAGCAGGACCAGGAGGGCGCAGGGAATGCCGAGCAACCAGACGACGATTTTCGCGGCGTGTCGCGCGGGCGGCCGTTTCGAGGGCGCTGGCGACGGCGCTGGTTCTGCTGAAAGTGTCGCTTCGCTCAAATCTGCCACGCCGGGGGCGACCCGCACCCCAGGCCCTTCCCCCACAGAATCATCCACTTGGGCGGTCCATTGGCGGATGATACCGGCTGGAATGTGGCGCCGACAGCCTCTATTCATCCCCACTGCACTGGAGCTTTCGAATGACCCATCTCAAACCCGGCGATCCGGCGCCCGATTTCACGCTGGCCCGCGACGACGGCACCACGATAAGCCCCGCCGCGCTGAAGGGGCGCCCGGCGGTATTGTATTTCTATCCCCAGGACGATTCGGGCGGCTGCGTGGACGAGAACAAGGAATTTTCCGCGCTCGCGCCGGAATTCGCGGCGCGGGGCGCCGTGCTGGTGGGCATCTCGCCCGACGACATCGACAGCCACCGTAAATTCCGCGCCAAATACGGGCTCACCGTGCCGCTGGGCGCCGATCCGGAGCGCCGGACCATCGAGGCATTCGGCCTGTGGCAACTGAAAAAGCTCTATGGGCGCGAATTCATGGGGCTGGTGCGCACCAGCTTCGTCATCGACGCCGAGGGCCGCATCGCCCGCATCGTGCGCGCCACCCGCATCAAGGGGCATGCGGCCAAGATGCTGCAGGCGCTGGACGAGGTGCTCGCATAGCGCCGGCCAGCGCCCGCCGGACAACCGGCCCGCCCGCCTTTTCGGCTTTCCTTAACCAAGCCGGGACATAATCGGGTAACCATGATCGGTGCGGCGGGGATGTTGCGTTGAGTCAGTCTGCCAGTTTCGGCGCCCGGGACCGCCGGGAGCAGCGCTCCGTGCGGCGGGGCGTCCATCCGGGCCTGTTCTACGGCATGTTCGCCCTGTTGCTGGGCGCCAATGCCTTGACCGCGACCGCCCTGCTGATGGCACCCGACATTTCCCGGCTGATGGGCGGGCGGAACGACATGGTCGTCGCCGCCTATGAGGACCGGCTGGCGCAGATGCGGGTGGAGATCGACCGCCTGCATTCGCGCAATTACGCCCAGGCCGGCGACATCAACCTGCAATTGCAGGAACTGTCCCAGCAGCAGGAGGTATTGCTCGAACAGCACCAATTGGTGCGGGCACTGGTGGACAAGGCCGACAAGCTCGGCATAGCGGCCCTTGTCCCCTCGGCAGCCATCGAGGGCGAGCTGAGGGCCGTTTCCACCGCTTCAGGCAATCCGGACGTGGCGGCGACAGCGGAAACAGTGGCCCTGATGATGGCCGAAACCCAGCAGGCCATGACCGGCATCGCCACGGAAGCCGAGCAGCGGACGGAGGGCATCGTCAGCGAACTGGGCAAGCTGGGCATCCGGCTGGACCTGCCCGAACAGGGCCTCGACGGGGTGGGCGGCCCCCTGCTGGCGGCGATCGACACGGCCGAAGGCTCGCCCATGATCGAAGACGCCAATGCGGCGATGGACGCGCTGCTGCGCTATAAGGCAGCGCGGGACGGCCTGGAACTGGCCCCGGTGCACATGCCCATCAGCGGCAATTTCCGCCAGAGTTCGGGTTTCGGCAACCGCAAGGACCCCTTTACCGGCGGCCGGGCCTTCCATTCCGGGCTGGACTTCGCGGCGCCGTCCGGCACGGTGGTGGTGAGCGCCGCGGCCGGGGTGGTGAGCTTCGTGGGCGAACGCTCCGGCTATGGCAAGGTGGTGGAGGTGCGCCATGACAGCGGCCTCGTGACCCGCTATGCGCATCTGAGCGCCTATATCGCCCGCAAAGGCCAGGCGGTCGGCACCGGCACCCCCATCGCAAGGGTCGGCTCGACGGGACGCTCCACCGGCCCGCACCTGCATTTCGAAGTGCGCCGCGCCGACCAGCCCCTCGACCCCAAGCCCTTCATCGAGGCCGGCAGGCGCATCCTGGCGATGCTGGGGTAGATCGGCTTACCCCGGTTCCGAACAGGCCGGATCAGCGTTCATCGGGCGGCGGCACATTGGTCGAGGTCTTGCACTCGATCAGCCAGACGTCATAGACGGCGTGGTCGACGGCGCTGAGCGCCGGGCTGTCGGCGAACATCCAGCCGGTGAAGATGCGCTGGCTTTCTCCATCCAGACTGCGCTGGTTCACCTCGAGAAAAGCCGAGGTACGCTGCAGGGTGTCGCTGGCCGGGCGGTCGTAACAGGCGCGCGGGGTGATCTCGAGGGCACCGAACAGCACCGTCTCGTCGATATAGACGTCGAACCGCGTGATGCGCCCGGTGATCTTGTCGAGCCCGGCAAAGGTCGCCACCGGATGGGCGATCGGCTGCGCCTGGGCGGAGATGGCGGCAAGAGGCGCGAGAATGGCGGCCAGCAACAGCGACCGCCAGCATGCCGGCCGGAGGAAGGACAAGCCCACCGCGCCCTTATTCAGGCGACCAGGCCTGATAGTCGCCGGTCACCCGCGGACGCTCGCCCTTGTTGAGCAGGCTGCCATCGGGGCGATAGGCCTCGGCGGAGCCGGTCAGGTTGGGCTGGTGCGGCAATTCCCAGGAATACGGCTCGTAGCCGGCCTCGGCCGGCACCACATCGGTGCGGTGATGTATCCAGCCGTTCCAGCCCGGCGGGATGGTGGAGGCGTCGGCATAGCCGCCCGCATAGGTGACGTAGCGGCGATTGGCCTTGCGGTCCTGGTAATAGCGATTACCGAACTCGTCCGAGCCCACATAGTCGCCGAAGCGGCGGATCCACAGGCGCGTGCCCCAGGTGTTGCCACCCCACCAGGAGAAGATTTCGGACAGAAACTGCTTGATACCGGATTGGGCCACGGGTCGATTCCGAGAAATTGGACGTCGTTCGGCTGCGGTTTAGCATGGCTCGCCGGCAGAACCTAGACCTCGCGCCAGGATTTGGGGGGCGACGAATTGACCGGCGGCGTCCGGCGGATGGCGACACCAGATATGGTGGTCCCGATCGTCACAAAGCCGTCTAAAATAGTTCGCTTGACAGCCAATGCCGGTGCCTGATTCTGCCACCTCGCCTTATGGTGAAGCATCGGTAAACCACGCCGGGCGGCGCGTCGAACCACATTGAATCTCTGCGATTTAGAGGCGGGTGCGGGTGCAATCTACAATGTCCGCGCCGGACCTCATCCGGCGTTCAAATCCGCGTCGCAAGCGTGCTGTTTTCCTTGCCATTTGTCCCCATAATCCACATATTACCCATACCATCCCTTGTTTCGGTAGAACGCCGAGGCACTAGGTGTTGTGATTTCTGACGTTGACGCGCCGGCTGAATCGGGGAAGTCTCATCGACGGTCCGGCATCCCTTCGACGGGGCCGGGCACGACCTCGAAACCAGGCAGCGGCACAAGACCGTTGCAGGATCGGGGCACGGGGCAAATTTCGGAGCTCGCACCCTCCCGCGGGCGCCGGTTGGTAAAAGCGTCAACGACAGAAGACGGTAGAGGCCGGTTGCGGCTGACGGGCACGCTCGTGCCCAACACTTGGGGAATACGACGACTATGCGCATCGAACGCCGGTTTACGAAGGCCAATGAGGATCGCTACGGCTCCATCGAGTTCCGTTCGGCCACCAGCGAAATCCGCAATCCGGATGGCTCGGTGGTGTTCAAGCTCGACGACATCGCCGTGCCTGCCAACTGGTCGCAGGTGGCCACCGACATCATCGCGCAGAAATATTTCCGCAAGGCGGGCGTCGCCCGGGCGCTGAAAAAGGTCGAGGAGAACGACGTTCCTTCCTGGCTCTGGCGCTCGGTGCCGGACGAGAAGGCGCTCGCCAAGCTCCCCGAGGCGGAACGCTACGGACCGGAAATGGACAGCCGCCAGGTATTCGACCGCCTGGCCGGCACCTGGACCTATTGGGGCTGGAAGGGCGGCTATTTCGATTCGGAGGAGGACGCCCGCGCCTTCTTCGACGAACTGGCCTTCATGCTCGCCACCCAGCGCGTCGCCCCCAACTCCCCGCAATGGTTCAACACCGGCCTGCACTGGGCCTATGGCATCGACGGCCCCGGCCAGGGGCATTTCTACGTCGACCCATTCACCCACAAGCTGGTCCAGTCCAAATCGGCCTATGAGCATCCCCAGCCGCATGCCTGCTTCATCCAGTCCGTCGACGACGACCTCGTCAACGAGAACGGCATCATGGATTTGTGGGTCCGGGAAGCGCGCCTGTTCAAGTACGGCTCGGGCACCGGCACCAATTTCTCCAAGCTGCGCGGCGAAGGCGAAAAGCTCTCGGGCGGGGGCAAGTCCTCGGGCCTGATGAGCTTCTTGAAGATCGGCGACCGCGCCGCCGGCGCCATCAAATCGGGCGGCACCACGCGCCGCGCCGCCAAGATGGTGGTGATCGACATCGACCACCCCGATATCGAGCAATATATCAACTGGAAGGTGAAGGAGGAGCAGAAGGTCGCCGCCCTGGTCACCGGCTCCAAGGTCGTCTCCAAGCATTTGAAGGCCATCATGAAGGCCGCCGTCAATTGCGAAGGCAATGACGACGATTGCTTCGACGTGGCCAAGAACCCGGCCCTCAAGCGCGAGGTGCGCGCCGCCAAGAAGGCGCTGGTGCCGGAAAACTACATCTTCCGCGTCATCCAGTTCGCCCGGCAGGGCTACAAGGACATCGAATTCCCGATCTACGACACCGACTGGGATTCGGAAGCCTATCTCACGGTTTCGGGCCAGAACTCGAACAATTCCGTGCGCGTCACCGACGATTTCCTCAATGCGGTGGAGGAGGACGGCGACTGGAACCTGATCGGGCGCATCACCGGCGGCGTCACCAAGACCCTGAAGGCCCGCGACCTCTGGGAACAGATCGGTTACGCGGCCTGGGCCTCGGCCGATCCGGGCATCCAGTATCACACCACCATCAACGAGTGGCACACCTCGCCGGCGGCCGGCCCGATCGTGGCGTCCAATCCGTGCTCGGAATACATGTTCCTCGACGACACGGCCTGCAATCTGTGCTCGGTCAACCTGCTGCCCTATCGCAACCAGGACGGCTCCTTCGACACCGCCGCCTATGAGCACACGGTGCGCCTGTGGACCATCGTGCTGGAAATCTCGGTGATGATGGCGCAGTTCCCCTCGCGCGCCATCGCCGAACGCTCGTTCGAATACCGGACGCTGGGCATCGGCTACGCCAATATCGGGGGCCTGCTGATGACCTCCGGCATTCCCTACGACTCGGCCGAAGGCCGCGCCATCGCCGGTGCCATCACCGCCATCCTAACCGGCATCTCCTACGCCACCTCGGCCGAAATGGCCAAGGAGCTCGGCCCCTTCAAGGATTACAAGCGCAATTCCAAGCATATGCTGCGCGTCATCCGCAACCATCGCCATGCCGCCCACGGCCATGCCGATGGCTATGAGGGCCTGTCGATCAATCCGGTCCCGCTCGATCACGCCAATCTCCAGGACGCCAATCTCTCGGCCCGCGCCAAGGGCGCCTGGGACGAAGCGCTGGCGCTGGGCGAGAAGCACGGCTTCCGTAACGCGCAGGTTTCCGTTATCGCGCCCACCGGCACGATCGGCCTCGTCATGGATTGCGACACCACCGGCATCGAGCCCGACTTCGCGCTGGTCAAGTTCAAGAAGCTCGCCGGCGGCGGCTATTTCAAGATCATCAACCGCGCCGTGCCCCCTGCCCTGCGCACGCTGGGCTATGGCGAGGACCAGATCGCGGAAATCGAGGCCTATGCCGTGGGGCACGGCAATCTCAACCAGGCCCCGGGCGTCAACCCCTCGACCCTGCGCGCCAAGGGCTTTACCGACGACAAGATCGAGGCGCTCAATGCGGCGCTGAAATCCGCCTTCGACATCAAGTTCGTCTTCAACCAGTGGACGCTAGGCACCGACTTCCTCAAGTCGCTCGGCGTCACCGACGAGCAGCTCAACGATTTCTCCTTCGAACTCCTGCCGTTCCTGGGCTTTTCGAGGAAGGACATCGAGGCCGCCAATATCCATGTGTGCGGCGCCATGACGCTCGAAGGCGCGCCTTTCCTCAAGGAAGAACACCTGCCCGTCTTCGACTGCGCCACCCCCTGCGGCAAGATCGGCAAGCGCTATCTGTCGGTGGAATCCCACATCCTGATGATGGCGGCGGCGCAGCCCTTCATCTCGGGCGCCATCTCCAAGACCATCAACATGCCGAACGACGCGACGGTCGAGGACGCCAAGAACGCCTATATGCTCTCCTGGCGCCTGGCACTGAAGGCCAATGCGCTCTATCGCGACGGCTCCAAGCTCTCCCAGCCGCTCAATTCCTCCGTGCTCGCCGCCGCCGACGACGAAGACGAGGAGGACGTGGCCGAGACCATTGCGGCCATGCCCGCCGCCGCGCGTACCGAGCGCGTGGTCGAGAAGGTGATGGAGCGCGTGGTCGAGCGCATGCGCGAGCGCGAGAAGATGCCCGACCGCCGCAAGGGCTATACGCAAAAGGCCATCGTGGGCGGCCACAAGGTCTATGTGCATACCGGCGAATACGAGGACGGGCGCCTGGGCGAGATCTTCATCGACATGCACAAGGAAGGCGCCGCCTTCCGGGCGATGATGAACAATTTCGCCATCTCCATCTCGATCGGCCTGCAATATGGCGTGCCGCTGGAGGAGTTCGTGGAGGCCTTCACCTTCACCCGCTTCGAGCCGGCCGGCATGGTCGCGGGCAATGACCGGATCAAGAACGCGACGTCGATCCTGGACTATGTGTTCCGCGAGCTGGCCGTCAGCTATCTCGACCGGAACGACCTCGCCCATGTCAATCCGGAAAGCCCCACTTCGCTCAGCAAGGGCGTTGCCGAGGAGCAAGGCGCGCGCAATGCGCCAGCGCCCGCCCCGGTGCCCGCTGAGCGCTTTGTCTCCCGCGGCATGACGCGCGGCAAGACGGCGAACTCCGCCCTCATGCTCGTGCCCAGGGCTGAAGTCGACAGCCCGCCGGTCAGCGCCATGCAGACCTCGACCGTCACCGCCCTGCGTTCGGCCACGGCGCTCAAGATCGAGCCCACCCCGACCGCGCTCAACACGGCCGAACTCAGCCCCATCCCGGCGCCCCCGCCGAGCCGGGACGCGAGCCTGCTGCGGGCCGAGGCGCAGATGAAGGGCTATACCGGCGACCAGTGCACCGAATGCCATAATTTCACGATGGTCCGGAACGGCACCTGCCTGAAATGCGACACGTGCGGAACGACGACCGGCTGTAGCTGATACAAGGCCCCTGGTGAGGTGAGGTGCCCCCCCAATAGAATTTCCATTATTTGGGGATGCGTTACCATTCACGAACGGATAGCTTTTCCATCAACTCAAAAAGATCCGGAAATCCGGGCCTTTTGCTTTTCGACGATGATGAACTTTGCTGACGAGGTGGACAGGAAAATCATCCTATGGAGCCGGACAACGAAACCAGAAATATCGGCTAAATGCTTTGGCAACGGGACGTCAGTTAGGCGCCCCATTTCTGTGTTCAAACGACCTTTTCAATTTCTTGAAAGCTGTCGGTCCGCCCCTCCCGCTTGGGCGACAGACTTGGGGGGGGGGAACGGACTGGCGGGTTTCGAGGGAACGGCCAGTATTGCAGACGCGCGCGGTAAATGGTGCACTCAGCGCCACATTTCGGCGGCCGCACATGTTACGTTTGGGGGGCACTCTGTCCTTCTGGAATCCAGACCACCATCGAGCCCCGTTCGCGGTTGGCCCATAGGAAGTAAGGTATGGCGGTTAGCGTCGAGTCCGTTTCCCTGGGCGGGGCAGTTCGATAGAGTTGAGCAAATTCACTCTCGTCGATTGCGGTCGCGGCGGCCTTGAGGGTGACAATGCCGTCAAACAGATCCGGACGGTTTTCGGCCCGCAGCTGAGATGAGCGCGGAAGTTTCAGGCGCTGCACCCGGCCACCGGGATTGTCGACTTCCTCAACGCAATAGACCAGCGGCCCTCGCTTGAGCGCGACGCGGCCGGCATCCATGATGACGCCCGGATGGGCGTAAAGGCGCTCGGGCGGCATAGGCAGATCAAGGGTGATCTTGTCGTCCTTCTGCCAGGTCCGGTGGATGGTCAGATAACCGTTTTCGGTTGCCGCGGCATTGACAGCCTGGTCGTTGACCGCGACCTTGGCGCTCTTGCACCAGGTCGGAATGCGCAGTTTAACGTCGAACGCGGCGGGCGTTTCCGGATCGATATGGATTGCGATGTCGCCGGACCATGGATAGGTCGACACTTCGCGCAGACTGACCCGGGTTCCGGCAATTTCAACGTCCGAAGCAATGCCACCATAAAGGTGGAACGCGACACCATTGGGTGCAGTCGAAAGGAAATACTGCCCCACGGACGCAACCAGACGCGACACGTTCATGGTGCAGCAGGGGCAAGTATGCCATTCCCAACGGGTCGGCGTGCCGTCGCTTTCCAGCGGATTGGCGTAGAAATAATGCTCGCCATCGCGGCTGAGACCCGAAAGCGCGCCGTTGAACATGGCGAGTTCAAGAATGTCGCCATATTTGCCGTCGAGATCGAGATGCAGCATGCGTTGCGCCCAGAAGATTAACGCCACCGACGCGCAGGTTTCGGCATAGGCCGTCTGGTTGGGCAGGTCGAAGTCGTGGGTAAAACCTTCATTATGCGCCGAGGGGCCGAGACCTGCGGTCACATACATCTTGGTTTCCATGACGTCGTCCCAGAGGACCTCGCAGGCACGCTTGAGACTCTCATCCTCGAGCTCGGCGGCCAGATCCGCCATGGCGGTATACAGATACATGGCGCGCACGGCATGGCCGACCACCTTGTCTTGCTCACGCACCGGCTTGTGTGACTGCGAATATTCGTAATTCGGAAAGACATAAGGCTGACGCTTGTCGCCGCTGCCTTCGCGCTGCTCGCGCTCAATGTCGAAATAGTGCGGCTTCTGGTTCCCGCGCTCGTTGATCATGTAGGTCGCGAAATCGAGATGTTTGCGCTCACCGGTCAGGTAGTAGAGCTTCATCAGCGCCAGCTCGATTTCCTCGTGGCCGTCATAACCGCGGCGCTGGCCGGGACCGGTGCCGAAAGTGGCATAGATATGGTCGAGATAGCGCTCCATCACATCAAGGAAGCGCCGACGCCCGGTGACCTGGAAATAGGCCACGGCCCCTTCGAGCAGATGCCCGGCATTATACATTTCGTGGTTATCGCGCAGATTGGTCCAGCGCTTGTCGGGCTCGCGACCCAGATACCAGCAATTGAGATAGCCATCCGGCGCCTGGGCCTTTTCCAGATCATCGATGGCAGCCTCGATCTTGGCCTCGATTTCGGCGTCGCGGCGGTGGGCGAGGGCGTAGCTGGCGGCCTCGATCCACTTGCCGACGTCGCTGTCCCAGAACACCTGGACGGTAAAGCCGTTTGAGTGGCGGGGAAAGCGTAGCGGAGGCGGTGGATTGGGGAGTTTGAGGGAGTCGAGAATGCCGACTTCGGCGAGCTTCCTGTGCTGGCTGGGAACAGTCCGGTCGAGAACGGTATCGAGCCGCTCGTGCCAGAACTGGCCTTCGAGCTTGACCTGTGGAAAGGGAACGGGAGCATAACGGGACATGGGTGTGCCTTAGAGTGCGATGCCGGTTTCGGGATCGAAGAGATGGACGCGGGCGGGGTCGATGCTGAGGCCGACACGATCACCCCCGTTGAACAGGGTTCGCTCGGACTGCACCAACTGCAGATTGCCGTCGCGGGAGGTGAGGTAGGTTGCCGATCCGGTGGATTCGACCACGCCGACCTCAAGATGGAATGTGGCGCCCTCTTCCCGGGCCGCCAGATGTTCGGGACGGATGCCGGCTGTCACGGACTTTCTCGGCTCCGCCTTACGCGCAAGGGGCAAGGTTCCGCCGCTTTCCAGAACGACCGCATCGCCGCTATCGGCAATGCGGCCGGGCAGGAAATTCATAGCGGGTGACCCGATGAAACCGGCAACGAAGCGGTTGACCGGCTTGTCATAAAGATCGAGCGGCCGCCCCTGCTGTTCGATGATCCCGGCGCGCATCACCACCACCCAGTCGGCCATGGTCATGGCTTCGATCTGGTCATGGGTGACATAGACCGAGGTGGCGCCAAGCCGATCGTGCAGGGCACGGATTTCCTTGCGCATCTGCACCCGCAGGGCCGCGTCGAGATTGGACAGGGGTTCGTCAAACAGAAACGCCTTGGGATTGCGGATGATCGCCCGACCCATGGCGACGCGTTGACGCTGCCCCCCCGAGAGCTGACGCGGATAGCGCGTCAGAAGCTCCGAAAGTCCCGTCGTGGCGGCCACTTCTGCCGCCTTGCGCTTTGCCTCGGCCTTGCTCGCACCATGCAGACGCAGCGAATAGGTAAGGTTTTCCTCGACGGTCATATGCGGATAGAGCGCATAGGACTGGAATACCATGGCAATGTCACGGTGGCGCGGTGGCACGCCCGTCATTTCCTTGCCCGCAATGGTGATGCGGCCCGAGGTAATGGTCTCCAGCCCGGCAATGGAGCGCAGGAGAGTGGACTTGCCGCAACCAGATGGTCCGACCAGGGCGACAAAGCTCCCCTTTTCGATGGCCAGGGAGACATTCTTGAGCGCGTGGAAGCTCCCATAATGCTTGTCGATATCGACCAGCCCGATCTGTGCGGTCATTTCAGGGCTCCCGAGGTAAGGCCGGACACGATGCGGCGCTGCAGGATGACGAAGACGAGAAGGATCGGCGTCACATAGATTGCCGAATAGGCCATGATCGAACTCCAGTCGGTCGAATTGGGTCCGAGGAAACCGCTGAGGCCAACGCTGGCAGGCTGCAGGGCCGGACTCTGGATGATCGACTTGGAATAGATGTATTCGCCGAACGCACTCATGAAGGTGAGGATGGCGCAGACGAGAATGCCATTGCGCGCCAGCGGCAGGACGATGGAGAAGAACGCCCCGACCCGCGAATTGCCGTCAACCAGGGCCGCTTCCTCAAGCTCGCGCGGCACGCTCATAAACGTGGCGCGGACCAGAACTACGAAGAAGGGCATGGCCTTGGCGGCGGCGGCCAGAACGACGGCCGTGCGCGGGAAGTTAAGCAGCCCGATCTGGTTGAAGCCGACGAAGAGCGGCGTGACCATGACCGAAGCCGGCAAAACCTGAAGCATCAGCACGCAGAACAGGCCAATATCGATCCACACATTGCGATAGCGCGCCAGCACATAGGCGCAACCTGTGCCCAGGATAACGGTGATGGCAGTAATGCCGCCGGCAATAATTACAGAATTAAGCAGGAAGACCGGCATGGTCCGCCGTGACCAGGTTTCCGGATAGATGTCGGGATTGGGCGAATTGGGCCAGAAAGTGGGCGGATTAGCGAAGATTTCTGAGCCGGTCTTTAGGCTGGTCACATACATCCAATAGAGCGGGAAGAGGTAGATTGCGGCCAGCGCCAGGGCGACGACCAGCAGGAACCATGGTGTGTATGTCCGGGTCATCCGCGCACCTCATGGCGCGTCGAGCGCACGTAAATGACGGATGCGAACAGGACCAGCAGGAACATCATTACAGACACGGTGGCCCCCTTGGCGAAATCGTAGAGCTGGAAGCTCAATTGCCAGGACCAGAACCCGGCGACGTTGGATGTGTTGGCCGGACCGCCCTCGGTCAGGGCCGGGAACAGGTCGAATTGCTGCAAGGTGCCGATGAGGCCGAGCGATAAAACCGCGCCAATGGTGGAGCGCATCATCGGCAGGGTGATCGTCCAGAATCGTTGGAAGGCATTGGCGCCATCAAGCTCGGCGGCCTCGTAGAGGTCACGTGGAATAGCCGCCAGTCCCACCGAGAGCAGCAACATGTTGAAGGCCAGACCCAGCCAGATATTGGCGATGATCACGGCCCAGATAGAAAAGTTCGGGTCCGATTTCCAGAATATGTTGGACTGGATGATGCCCAGATTTTTGAGGATGACATTGAGCACGCCAAAGTCACCGGCCAGGATCCAACTCCAGATGGCGCCGACGACCAGACCTGGCATGACCCAGGACACGAGGAAGAGGCCACGAATGGTGGCTGCGCCCGGGAAATTCTGGGCGAAGAACAGGGCAAGGGCGAAACCAAGAACGAATTGGCCACTCATGGAGCCAAATACGAAAATCAAGGTGTTGCGCGTGACCAGCCAGAATTCTGACTGCTGCACCACGGCTACATAATTGTCGAAGCCGACAAAGGGCCGGAACAAAACACCCAGAGTGAACATGTCCACCTGCTGGAAGCTCATCAGCACATTATAGACAAGCGGGGCGCCTGCAAGAGCGAGCAAAAAGAGCAAGGCCGCGCCGACAAGCAGAATATCGAAGCCCACCCCGTCGCGCAGGGTGTTGAAAAATCGTGTCACCGGACCCTCCAGCGCAATTGAAGAAGATGCCGGCCGGAGCGCACCCCGGCCGGTCAGTCCGGGAGGATTACTTCTTGATGATCGTGTCGATGCTTGCCTGAGCCTGGCTCAGCGCCTGATCCGGCGTCATCTGACCGGTGAGTGCTGCCTGCTCGGCATCATAGATGGCCTTGGAGATTTTCTGCCATTCCGGGTGCGGACCGCGCGGCTGGGCGTATTTAAGCTGCTCCTGGAACACCGCGAGGGCGGCATCCTTCTTGGCAATGCCCAAGGCCGGGAGCTCGACGTCTCCGCGGGTCGGCAAGTAGCCGAATTCCGGGAACAGTCGGTCATCCTGGCTGACAAAATATTCAAGCACCTTGAAGGCCTCTTCGGGATGCTTGGTTGTCGACATTATGCCCAGGTTGAAGCCACCGAGAGCCGAAGAGCGCGCATCGCCCTCGCCGAAGGTCGGCAGGAGGGTCACGCCCCAATCAAAATCAGCGTCTTCGACCATGCGGTCGATTTCCCACGGGCCGGAAATGGCCATGGCAGCATTGCCCGAGTTGAACGTGCCGGTAGAATCCCACTGTCCGAGCGAGAGCACGTCCTGGCTCAGTACGCCGTCGTCGATCATGCCCTTGACCATGGAGAGCCAATTGCGGGCACCTTCGGTGTTGACGTTTTCATAGCCGCCGCCGGACATCTGGATGACGGGTAGGAACTGGAACGTGCCTTCCTCATTGCCACGCGCGGACAGTGTCGCGCCGTACACGCCTGTGTCGGGATTGGAGAGCTTGCGAGCATATTCCTCGAACTCAGCCCAGGTTTGTGGCGGGTTCTCAATGCCGGCGGCTGCAAACATGTCCTTGTTGTAGAACACGCCGATCGTGTCGGTATATTTGCCCACGCCATAGAGGCGTCCATCCCAGCTCACCGAATTGAGCGGACCTTCGAAATAGACGTCAGGATTGATGATGTCGCTGTTGGCGGCCATGTCGGTGATGTCGAGGAAAGCGCCGCGAGACGAGAAGAGCGCGAAATCCGGATTGTCCAGGCTGACAATGTCCGGGGCATTGCCAGTCGCATAGGCGCGGAGCGTCTCGTTGACGATCTCGTCAAACTGCAGGATCCGGTAGTCAACCTTAATTCCGTTGTCCATCGCGTCGAACTCGGCCGAGAACGTATCGGACGGGCCAACCTGATTGGCACCGTCAATCGACCAGACGGTGATTGTGACGTCTTCCTGTGCCTGTACCGTTGTGGCTGCGACCAATGTGCCAAAAGCGAGACCGGCCAATAGACCGTGCTTGGTGAACTGCATTATATCCTCCCTTGCGGCCTCGGCCGCGCTGCGCCGCTTGGGTTTCCTCTTCCCTTGCGGCTATTTCCTCGCTGCTACGGGCACGCCAATGCCTGTAGCAGCACTCCTCAGGTCTCCTGCTGCACCTCCAGCTTGCCTGCGACGGGCACTGCACCCCCACAGGATTGGCGCACCACGAGCTTGCACGGCAGCGTGCGGATGCCCGGCTCGACTGGCTTGCCTTCGGCAAGATCCAGGATCAGGCGTCCGGCTTCGCGGCCGAGTTCCTTGAGATTCATGTCAATGGTGGTAAGCGGCGGTCGCGTTGCCGCGGCGACAATTTCCCAATTGTCGAAGCCGATGACCGATACGGCGCCCGGCACCGACACGCCGCGCTCGCGCAGCGCATCGATGACCCCGCGCGCGATCTGGTCATTGCCGCAAAAAATACCATCTGGAGGGTTTGGAGCGCCCCAGAGCCGGGTGACGGCCTCATGCCCCCATGCTTCGGACCAGGGACCGTGGAACACCGGGGTTGCGGACCCCGCGACGGCGTGGAATGCGTCCGCACGCGTTCTTACCGAGGCAAAGCTCTCCGGGCCGGTGACATGGACAAGCCGGCGTCGTCCGATGGCGGCCAGATGCTGCGTAGCCTCGCGCGCGCCCTGCGCGTCGTCGGAGACGAGAGTGACTGCGTCTTCGGGGCCCTGGGTGAAGGCATAGACCACAGGCACCGGGAGGCCCGAAAGGTCAATGGGCAGGCGGCGGTCGATGCGCTTGCCCGTGGCGATGATCCCGTCCACTTGCTTGTCAAGCATGGCATTGACATGCACCTCCCCAAGCGCCGCGTCGTCTTCAATGCCACAAAGGAAGACCGAAACGCCCTGATCCACCAGGGCCTCGTTGATGCCTGCCATGACCGGCAGGGTGAAGCGGCCATAGGTGTCGTCGGTCAGGAGGCCCACAGTGAAGCTGCGGTTCTGGGTCAGCGCCCGCGCCATCGCATTGGGGCGGAAACCCAGCGCCGCCGCTGTCTGCTTGACCCGCAGGCGCGTCGCCTCGGTCATTCGTCCGGTATCGTTGAGCGCTTTCGAAGCCGTGGCCACGCTGACGCCAGCGACGCGGGCGACATCGTAGATGCGAATGCGCTCTGCCTTGGCCAAGTCAGTGTACCTCACTGGTAAACCCTTTTCTCACCCTTGATAAAACGGTTTCTCAATCACGGTCAATAGTCATACTTATATATTCACGTAGGTGCCGCCGCGGGCCGCCTTGAGGTGGTTCAGAGCATGCATCTGCCCGGTCATCTCTAGTGCATCGCGATAGACAGGATCGTGCCAGCCCTCGATGTCGATTGAGCCGGACCAGCCCCCGAGGCGAAGTTCGGAGATGATGTCGGTCCAATTGCTGTCGCCGAAACCGGGCGTCCGCATGAACACAAACTTCTCCTTGCCGAAAATGCCGTGTTCCTTGATCACGTCCCAGCGGATGGTCGCATCCTTGCCGTGCACGTGAAAGAACTTGTGTGCCCATTTGCGGATCTGCGGCAGTGGGTCGATGAGGTAGACCATCTGGTGGCAGGGCTCCCATTCAAGCCCGATATTGTCGTCCGGCGTCTCGTTGAACATCAGCTCCCAGGCATCGGGATTGTGAGCGATATTCCAGTCGCCAGTCTGCCAATTGCCATCCATGGCGCAGTTCTCGAAGGCGATTTTGACACCCTTGTCGGCAGCGCGCTTGGCCAGTTCCGACCAGACCTTTTTGTATTGCGGCAGGCTTTCGGGCAGCGGTCTGTTGCGAATGCGGCCGGTAAAGCCTGCCACGCAAGTCGCGCCGAAATGATGGGCATTGTCGATGCAATCTTTCCAGCCCTGCAGGGTCTGGCGATCAATTTCCTGGTCTTCGAGCGGATTGCCGAACATGCCGAGGGTCGAGATGGTGATATCGCGGTCGCCGATGGCGTCCAGACAGCGCTTGCCCAGTTCGGCAATGTCCTGACCATTGGTGGTCTGCCAGAAGAAGGGCTCGAAGCTTTCAAACCCAGCGTCGGCGATTTCGCCGATGCGCTCGGCAGCCCTGCCTGCGGAGGCCGAAATCATCGTGCCGATGCGAATGAATTTGGCCGGATCGCTCATCTTGGAAAAAGTCCTCAAACTGAAATGGTGACGCGCTGGCCGGTCCGGGCGCTTTCTATTGCGGCAAGAACCATGGCGAGGCTGTTGATATTGTCGCTGCCGGCCGTTTCCGGCGCGCGCCCGGATTCGATGGCCGACAGGAATTCCGCGATGACGCTGGCATGACCATGGGTCTGGTCTTCATCGGCCGGTGAAGGGACCTCAATGTCCTTGAGATCGCGGAAGAAGCCGGTCTCGCCTGCAACCACACGCGCCTCGAAACGATCCTCGCCGTCCCAGATCAGCGTGCCGTTGGTGCCGATGATGCGCCAGACACTTTCCCAACTGGTATTGGCGCCTTCGGCAGCCCAGGAGCCGCGATAGTTGAAGACAATATCATCCTCGAATTCAAAGATCGCGTTGGCCGCGGCCCCATGGCGATACCAGGAGCCGCGCGGATTGGTTTCGAGGCAATAGACGGCGCGCGGCGCCTTGCCGGCCAGGAAGCGGGCGGCATCAAGCGTGTGGATGGCCATGTCGAGCAGCAGGACATTGTCCATATCTTCGCGGAAGCCGCCAAAATGCGCACCGATGAAAAAGTCGCAATTGAGGCTGGTGATTTCACCTAGCGCGCCGCTTTCTATAAGACGACGAATACGTCGGATGCCGGAAATGAAGCGGCGGTTCTGCACCACGGCATGCACTCTTCCGGCGGCCTTGGCATGAGCAACCATCGCCTTAGCGGCTGCAAGAGTGGTGGCCATGGGCTTTTCGGTCAGCACGTGGCAACCATAGCGCAGCCCGGTTTCGACCAGGTCGGCGCGAGCCGCTGGCACCACAACATCGAAGAGAAGGTCGGGCTTTGTTTGGGAGAGGACGGCATCCAGGACTGTGCCGATGAGTGCACCCTGAAGGCCGAATTCGGCAGCGCGTGCCTCAACCTTGGCCCGATCCAGATCGACCAGCCCGACGATGTTCACGCGCCCCTTGAGCAGCGGATGCTCGCAAAGCGCCGACAGCCAGCCCTTGGACATGGCTCCGCATCCGGCGAGAACCGCAGAATAGACCAAGATTTCCTCCCACTGGACTTTGCGCCCCCCTGCCGTCTTTTGCGACCTTGGGCAGTCAGTCCCGTAAACGTTTACGACGCTATATTTACGGCCTTGCTGCTGTCAATAGAATTTCGTAAACGTTTTCGGATGCAGCTTGCCGCCGTAGAAGGGAAGAATAAAAATGGTCGGCATCAGGGACTTGGCGCAGCGGTTGAACCTCTCGATCGGCACGGTCTCGCGGGCGCTCAACGGTAAGCCGGACGTCAACGAGGAGACACGCAAGCGCGTTTCAGATGCCGCCGACGCGATGGGTTATGTGCCCAATCAGGCGGGCCGGGCCTTGCGCAAAGGCTCGACGGGCGTGGTCGGCTTCATGATGCAGACTGGTTCTGAAATCACTGGCGAGGGCGACATGTTCTTCATGAGCGTCTTCGACGGCGTTCAGACCGTCTTTGCTCGGCATCAGCTCGACCTTGTCGCCTTGCTCTGCTCATCCCAGGAAGATCCGGACGCCTATCTTCAGCGGGTGGTGGCCCGCGGCTTTGCCGATGCACTGATCATTTCTGCCACTAAACGCGAAGACCACCGGATCGATTTCCTCGCCAATCGGAAAATTCCGTTTATCGCACTGGGCCGTTCCGAGACCGACGCCGGCCACCCCTGGCTTGACCTCGACTTCGAGGGCATGGCCGAAACGGGTATCACCCGATTGGTCGAGAAAGGTCACCGCCGCATTGGCATCTTTGCTCCGCTCGACGACGCCAATCTCGGCTTCATACTCATAAGTGCCTATCGCGACGTACTGAACCGGCATGGTATTGACTTCGACCCTGACCTCGTATTTCGCGGCTATCCCAACGAGCGTGGCGGTCATGCCATTGCCCATGCGATCGCAGCAATGCCGAAGGAGCGGCGACCAACCAGCTTCCTGCTGGCCAACGAAGCCCTGTCACTCGGCCTCTACAATGGCCTTTATGAAGTTGGTCTACCGCCGGGCCAGGCCATCGCGGTCATTGGCCGCGATAGCCCGCAGGCGCATTTCCTAGTTCCTAAACTCACCTGCTTCACCTTGTCTCTGCGAGAACTCGGTATCGCACTGGCGGAATCACTCTTGGCGACCATGCCCGGCTATGAGCAACAATATCCGCTCGGCACCGTCCGCAGGGTCGTTCCACTCGAACTGTTTGAGGGCCAAAGTGACAGGAACCGCGGGGGCGCCTAAGCGGCGTCAAGAGGGTCGCAATCTCACAAGAGCATCGTCGCGACCCATAGAATTATAGGCGTAGTGAATACGGCGCCACCTGACACTCGATCGGCCTCGCAACTGTCGGAAAGTGCCCCTTTCTCAGGGCCGTGCCGATCGGGAAGCCGTGGAGAAATTGCATGCGTGGCACCAAGGCGGCAATCACGCAGCAGAAGGCGCCAGCGAACACCAAGACATAGAGCCGCCAGATAGTCACGTGGCGGATCGCCAGGCGAAAGATGTAGATGGGCTTCAGGAAGTTCTGAACAGTCAACGTGAAAGCGAGCGCCGTTACCGCGTTACCGAGCGTGAAGTAATTGGGGGACGGAGACGCGGGATCATAGTTGCACAGGCCAAGCCACGCGATACCGGTACAAACGACTTCGGTCATTGAATAACCCCCCGAGACATTTGTACCCGGGAGACGTTTGGCTGGCTAGCGGTCAGGCTGAGGTCTTCATGATACCACGCCCGCAGGCGGTCTTTACCTCGACAGCAACAGTTCGTCTGAATGAACGGCAGCTTTAGGGAACCCGCCAGCACGGCCACTACGACCGAAATGACGTCGGCACCTGCCGCAGATTAAGTTGCCATAATCGTTCCTTCCACGGCCGCTTTGGCCGAAGGAGAAATGTAATGGGTATCTCACAGTATGACCCTGCTGCGGCGGGGAGACCTGCGTGGAACGCTGGCAGACAGGTTGGCGCCAAACGCGCATTGAAGATCAGGCAAATTTGGTCAATCCGCTTCTTCCTTGACCGAGAAGGAAGGATGAGAGACCGAGCACTTTTTGATCTTGCGATAGACGGCAAGCTTCGATGTTATTCGGCACCCTTGTATGACCCCGCCGATGATTGGAATTTCAAAGATTTATCGTGCCGATCGGCGTCCAAACCCCTCGCCGATGCACATCCCACGCAATTGACGCTCCCGGCCCGCTTCATCAGGCTTTTTCGCCGGCATTGATGGTATCAACGACTCGTGGCAGCCGGGATTATCGGCCCAACTGGCTTCTGAGCTGTTCGAGAAGGCGCATCGCCGTCACGCCGTCCACGATATCCGGCGCGCTTGAAGCTTCCCCCCGAAAGGCGCGGACCGTTTCGGCGAGCAGAGTGTCATAACCCTTGTAATCCTCGTTGGCTGCCGCCGTTAGGTTGGGTGTCCAGGTCAGCGCGTCGACTTCGGGATCCAGAGTTGCGTCCTTGTCCTGCACCTTGAAGGGCGGATCGCGGAAAAAGGTGACCTTCATTACATTGTCGACTTCGAGCCGCGTGTGATCGCCCATGATCTGGATGAATTCCATCGGGGTGCCGCGCGATTGCACCGTGCCCATCACGATCGTGCCCAGCGCGCCGCTTTCAAAGCCGAGTGCAACATGTATGAGCAGTCGCCCGGCGCCGTTTTCTACCTCACGGGCTTCAAGCGAGCGGATGGGGCCGGCAAAGAAGGCTGGCAGGTCCATGTAATGCACGCAATGGTGAAGGAAAAATCCGCTATAGTCGACCGAGCCTTTGAAATAGCCGGGCGCCGTCATGTAGGACCCGTAAAGCCCGAGCACCCTTCCGAACTGGCCTCCGGCGATGACATTCCGGGCGATGCGGTTGCCGATTGAATAGCGCTTCATGAAGCCGACGATAAGCGGCTTTTTTGCCGCCTCGCTTGCCGCCAGCAGTTTCTCGGCATCCGCAGCATTTGCGCCCGGTGGCTTTTCCATAAAGACCGGTAGGCCGCGCGCCAGCGCTGCCAGACCGATTTCAAGATGCGCGGCGGGGCCGATGGCCATGCCGATGGCGTCGATATCTTTTCGCGCCAACAGGTCGCGATAGTCCGAGGTGACGGTCGTCACCCCAAACTGCCGCGCCGCCCGCGCCAGATTGCCCGTGTCGACATCGCAGATCGCGGCAAGCCTGACGTCCTGGCGCAGCAATTGGGGTAGCAGCATCTGGGTGGCATGCGTGCCGCAGCCGATCCATCCAATATTCATCATAGCCGGTGTGCTCCCATCGCCAGAACGCCGCGTAACAGTGCAGCGCTATCGCGCAGCTTGGGGGATTCGTCCTCATGGGGCGGCCGCCATTGGGCGACGGGAATACCGATACGCTGGTCGTCGCGCCGGAACGGCTCGAGGGAGATCGGGCCTTCATATCCGGCCGCGTGCAACGCCCGCGCAACGGCCACCCAATCGGTTGATCCGGTGCCCACAAAGCCGCGATGGTTCTCATTGGCCTGGAAATGTGCGATGCGTGGGCCAGCCACTTGGATCGCCTCAGCCAGGGAGGCGTCTTCCATGTGCATATGAAATGTATCGAGCATCAGGCGGACATTGGCATGCCCAACGAGATCGATCAGCTCAATCCCCTGCCGGGTGGTCGAAACAAAATCGGTCTCGAAGCGGTTGAGCGGCTCGACCGCAAGCGTTACGCCATGCTCCGCCGCAGCCGCGCCAGCTTCCCGCAGGGCCGAGACACACCATTCGATGCGCCGCAATCGCAGGTCCTCGCTGACCGGCGCTGGCGGCCGGCCGGCAAAGACCAGCGGGTTGCCATAGAGCGGCCCTCCCAGGATGCGGGCGCCGAGCGCCGCGCTGGCCGCAGCAGCGCTCTTGAGATATGCGAGCCCCGTAGCGCGCGCCGCCGGGTCATCGCTCGTGATATTGCGCTGCATGGAGACACGCGCCGCCAGCACCACGCCCAGTCCGCTGCCCTCGATTGCCTTGCGCGTTTCAGCCAGGTCGAGGTCCTCGGGTTCGGGGACCAGCAGTTCGATAAAATCATAGCCAAGGGCCTTGATCTTTGCGAACCACGCGAAGTGCTCGGGGGTGAAAGGCCGGGCGACCTGCATCGATATCAGTCCGATAGGATTCAGCATAGGAATTCTCTGGGAGGTTGACTTCAGCCCTTAACGGCGCCCTGGGTGAGCCCGCCGATCAGGCGTTTCTGGATGATGAGGAAAAGCACTGTGGCAGGGAGCGCGCCGACAACGCCGCCGGCGGTAAGCAATCCCCATTCGATCTGGTATTCGCCGATAAGCGTCTGGATGGCGACGGTAATGGTCCTGACACTGCGGCCACCAAGGGTCAGCGCGTAAATATATTCGTTCCACGACGTGATGAAAATGTAGATGCCGGTGGCGATGATGCCCGGCGTGCAGAGCGGCAGGATCACCCGCCACAATGCACCCAGCCTGGTACAGCCATCACTCATGGCGGCCTCATCGATGCTCTTGGGAATGGCGTTGATATAGCTGGTCAGCATCCAGACCGAAAAAGGGATGGCGATGGTCGCATTGGCCACAACCAGCGCCAGATGCGTATCGAGCAGCCCCAGCCGGCGCATCAGGATGAACAGCGGCAGGATCAGCAGCACGATGGGGAACATGTTCACCATCAGGAACTGTGCCATCAGTAGTCGCCGGCCGGCAAAGTTGAAACGCGAGAAGGCATAGGCGGCGGTGATGCTCAGTGCCAGCGCCACGGCCACCGTCCCCACTGATACGATGAGGCTGTTGACCATGTTGCCCAGGAAGCTGGTGCGGGCGAACAGGCGTACGAAATTGTCAAATGTCCAGCCGCCCGGATCGATCTGGACGCCGACCTGCTGCAAGCGGCTCTCGGGCGTCACCGAGGTCATGAACATCCAGACATAGGGCGCTAATGCGAAGGCCACGATCAGCAGCATGGGCACATGCGTACCAGCGATTTTGCGCCACAGCGGCGTGTGCTTGACCATCAGCCAATCGCCTTTGCGTTACGTCGAATATAGAAATAGACGGCCACTGCCAGCATCGCGGTAAACAGCAGCGCCAGCGCCGAGCCATAGCCGAAGTCGAGGTTGGAGCGGGCCTTAATGAAGGCGTAGAGCGGCAGCGTATGGGTGGCATAGCCGGGGCCGCCGCCGGTCATCACATAGATGACGTCGATCGAATTGGCCGTCCACACGATCCGCAGTAACACCGCCGTCGCCATCACCGGTGCGATGGCAGGCAGCGTGATGCGCACGAATTGCTGCCAATTGGTGGCGCCATCGAGAGCGGCCGCCTCGTAGAGGCTCTTGGGCACCGCCTGCAAGGCGGCAAGCAGCATGACGGCAAAGAAAGGAAAGCCCTGCCAGGTCATCGTCAGGATAATGGCGTGGAGCGCAAGGCTCGGATCGGACAGCCACGGAATGGTGGTTTGCAGCAGGCCGAGCCGAAACAGGATGTCGTTGAGTACCCCCGAATTGGGATCGTATATCCAGCGCCACATCAGCGCGATCACGACGCTTGGCAGCGCCCATGGAATGATGATCAGCGCCCGGGCCAGAGGACGCCAGAAGAAATCGCGGTTGAGAAGTACGGCGGTGGTCAGCCCCAGCAGCAGTTGCAGCGGCACGGTGAGGCCGATCCACAAGGCGGTATTGCCCACCGAAATCCAGAATACCTCATCCTGCATGGCGGCGATGAAATTGCCGAGCCCGACAAAGGTCAGTTGGTTGGGCCTGAACAGCACATAGTCGTGCAGGCTGAGAAACATCGCCTCTGCCATGGGCCAGAAGATGATGACCAGGATGATCAGGACCGTCGGCGATACCAGCACATAGGGCAGGATCTGCCAGCGTGTCCTGTTTGCAGGGGGAGTGATGGGCGCACTCGCCATTGTCAAAGCCTCTCTCGAACAGGGTACAGGGGGGCTGGTGCCCCCCTGCATTCACTCAGTTCTGCGCATAAAGCCGCGCCAATTCCTGCATCATCTGCTCAGAACTGATCTGGCCCGTCAGCGCGCGCTGCATGGCCGTTGGCCAGGCGGTGCCTACGAAGTCCGACGTGGCCGGAACTGACGGCAGCGATGTGGCATAGGGCAGCGAGTCAACTGTGGCTTGAACGAAGCGCTGTTCGTGGCCGTCCCAGCTCTCGGTATCGGACTTGGTGATCGGCAACTGGCCGGACGCCTGATTCCACAACGCATTGTTCTGGCTGGAGGATAGGAATGAAATCCACTTCCAGGCAGCTTCCTTGTCCCGTGCTGACGACAGCACCGCCAAGTTGTCATCACCGAATGCCGTCCAGCGGCCATCATTGCATTCGGGAACAACGGTTGCGGACACCTTGTCGCCCAGCGCGTTCACCATGGCATTGGCGGAACCGATATGATGCACGGTCATGGCGGTCAGGCCCTGCTGAAAGCCCCCGATGATTTCCTGGAACCCGTCATTGGGAGAGGACGGTGGAAACAGTCCTTCCTTGAACATGTCGATCATCACCTGGTTGGCGGCGATGGTCTCGGGCGTGGCCAGATTATCGAACGAGGCGCCGGGCAGCACGAACGGCCCCCACACGTCATGTCCGCCCGTAGCGCCCCGGAAACCAAATCCATATTGGTCGATCTGGCCATCGCCATTGGTGTCGGCGGTTAGCGCCCGCGCGGCATCAATAAAGGCGGCGCAGGTCGCGGGCGGCTCAAGCCCGGCAGCATCGAACAGGTCCGCTCGATAATACAGATACAGCACGACATACTGCACGGGCAGCAAATATTGCTTGCCGTCCGGCGCCCCCGTCATAGTCAACAGGTTGTCGAGCAGATCGGCCTTGCCGGTCCAATTTTCGATCCAGCCATCGAGCGGTTCGAGGGCATTCATTTCGAGCAGGCGGGGCTGCGCGAACAACCTGATCTGCGCGGCATCGGGGGCATTTCCGCCCGCGATCGCCGTATACATATTGTCGAAATAGCTGTTCCAGGGAATGTTCTCGGCCTCCACCGTGATCCCGGGATTCTCCGCCTCGAACTTGGCGATCAGCTCGTCCATCGGATTTTCAGGATTGTCAAAGTGATACCAGAAGTGAACCTCCTGGGCCGAAGCCATTGCTGTCGTGCCAAGCAGCATGGCGATGGATAGGGCAGTCTTGAGCGCTTTCATGTTTTTCCTCCCATTTTGCGCAATCCGGCAACCCAGTCGCCGGCTTTGGTGAAGGCGTCCCGGGCTTCGCCGAGGACCGTAGTCATCTGCATGAACCCGTGGATAACGCCGTCATGAACATGCAGGGTGTCCTTACGACCCAACATGTCGAGCCTGGCTGCAAGAGCGAGGCTGTCGCATAGCAGGGGTCGAGCCCCGCCGCGTTGAGATAAAGTGGGGGTAGTCGCGCCAGGGCGTCGGTGCTGGCATGAAGGGGGGCCGCCAGCGGATCGTGCCGATCTGCGGGTTCGGGAGCATACCAGGACCAATAGCGGCCCATTCGCTCCGTGGTGAGGCCGTAGCCCACGCCGTAGCGGTGGTGCGACGGTGTCGATGGATTGTTCTCATAGACGCCATAGAACAGCAGGCCGAAATCGGGCAGCATGCCGCCCTCGGCTTGGGTCGCGAGCATGGCCGCCAGCGCTAGGTTGGCGCCCGCTGAATCGCCGGCGATCCCCAGCCGGTGCGGCAGGCCCAACAGATCCGCCAGCGCCGGCAATGCCGCCAGCGCAAGACGGCAGTCATCGAGGCCGGCGGGGAAGGGATGCTCTGGCGCAAGTCGATAGTCGATCGAAAGCACCGCCATGCCGGTTGCGGCGGCGAGGCATCGGCAAGTGCGTTCATGCGTATCGATCGAACACAGGCTCCAGCCGCCCCCGTGCAGGTGGAGGATCAGGCCCGCTGCGCCGGGGGGCGCAACCAGCCGGCACCGGAAGCCGAGCCCGGCAAGGTCGGAAACCTCACGGGCCTCCATTGCCGGCAGGTCGCGGTTCCAACGGCTATTGGTCTGTTCAGCCAGGAGGCGGGCTTCCTTCGGTGCGATCAGCGTTGGATCGGGGAGGCCCGCATCCTCCTCGGCGAGCCGCGCGACGATGGTAGCCATTTCGGGCTGCATTGTCTCCCCGAAGACATAAGCGCGCGACATCTTCAACCCGGTCATGCGCTTGCGCCCCGGACTTCGAAGATTGCCGGCCCGAGATCGATAATGGTTTCGATGTGGTGGCCGATGGCGGCCACTGCGCGGCCCACGTCCCCGCTTTCTATCGCCTCGACGATGGACCAGTGTCGTGAAGCCTGCACCTTGAGATCGCGCGGGCCGGTATCAATCACGATCTTGTAGCGATGATTGTGCAGCAGGCAGCGGTCGAGGATCGGCTCCAGCGCCGGCAGTTGCGCGGCGCTGAATAGGCGCTGATGGAACGCACGATCGAATTGCGTTTGGCGATACTCGTCGCCCAGGCGGGATGCATCCTCCATGGCCCGCACAAGATCTTTTATGTCATTGACCAGCGTAGCGTCGCCGCTTCCCACGGCTCGCATCATGCCGCGCGTCTCGATGCCGCGGCGCACGAGAAACATTTCAATCGCCTCGTCGTGCCCGCATTCGGATACCCGCGTGCCCTTGTGGCCCTGGCGATAGACGAGTCCCTCGTCGCGCAATTTCAGCAGCGCTTCACGGACGGTGCCCTGGCTGCATCCAAAATTGCGCGCCACTTCCATCTCGATCAGCGGCTCCCCAGGAAGAAGCTGACCCAGCATGATCTGCCGCTTGAGCGTTTCAAGCACACTCGCACTCTTGCTTTGTCTCAACATCTCATCGGGCTGCACCAGCGGCACTGCGGTCTCCAATCCTATTCGGCGGGGCTTGCGCCGAATTGCCTACTATGATTATCAATATCGATATTGATAGTGATTTCCTAAAACGACGCAAGAGGGAAGAAGCCATGGGGGCAATCAGCCTCAGGGACATTCACAAAAACTTCGGCGCCTTTCCGGTTGTACGTGGCGTCGATCTCGAGATTGCGGACGAGGAATTCATGGTCTTCGTCGGCCCATCCGGCTGCGGTAAAAGCACGCTGCTGCGTATGGTTGCCGGCCTCGAGACCATTTCATCAGGCGAGATGACGCTTGCTGGGCGCCGGATCAACGATATCGAGCCGCGCAATCGTGACATTGCCATGGTCTTTCAGGATTACGCGCTTTATCCGCATATGTCGGTGCGTGAAAATCTTGCCTTCGGGCTCAAGATGCGAAGGGCTGCGCCGGCCGAAATAGATTCCCGCATCGCCGAAGCTGCCGAGATACTGCAAATCGGCGCCCTGCTCGACCGGCGGCCGAGCGAATTGTCGGGCGGTCAGCGCCAGCGCGTCGCCATGGGCCGCGCCATCGTGCGCCGGCCACTGGTCTATCTGTTCGACGAGCCCCTATCCAATCTGGATGCCAAGCTGCGGGTCGAAATGCGGCTGCAGATCAAGCGCCTGCACCAGCTTTTGCGCACCACCACCATTTATGTAACCCATGATCAGACTGAGGCGATGACCCTAGCTGATCGCATCACCGTGCTGAAGGACGGGCTCATCGAGCAGGTTGGTACCCCAACCGAACTCTACGATCAGCCCAACAGCCTGTTCGTCGCCCAGTTTATCGGCTCCCCGGCCATGAATGTGGTTGAGGGGGTCGTTATCGGCAGCGGGCGCGACATTTCTATCCGACTTGATGACGACATCGAACTGCCGCTGCACGCCTATGACCTTCGGGCAGGCCATCGTGTCATGATCGGAATCCGTCCCGAGCATCTCGAGCAGCCCCGGCACGGCGAAAAGCCCAATAGCTTCGCTCTTACCGGAACAAGTGAACTCGTTGAGACGCTTGGGTCGGATACGTTCGCGCTATGCGCGATTGGCAGCCTGCGCCTGATGGCACGGTTAACCCCCGGGCGCATCTCCGCACCCGGCCAGCGCATAGATCTCGAACTCAATCTCGACCGCCTCCACGTCTTCGACGCCGAAACCGGCCTTCATCTGCCCCGTCAATCAGCCTGATCTTTTCACCCCCGGAGTTCTATTGTGATCAAGCGTGACTTCACCAATAAAATTGGCATCAACCCCTGCGTCTATCTCTCGCGTTGGGGTGAGGAGGAGGGCTTTCCGGCCATCCGCAAGGCTTCCGAGCAAGGCTATGACCTGATCTGCGTGCCCCTGCGCAATCTGGCTGCCGTCGACCCAGACAAGACTGCCCGGGTATTCGCGGAATGCGGTACCAGCCCGGTCAACACATTCGTCTTCGCGCTTGAAGACGACATCGCCTCTAACGACAAGACGGTTTCCGAGCGCGGCGTCAGCAGGTTGCTGGAGGCTATTGCCAAGGCTCGCGACATGGGCTCGACATTTTTGGGCGGCCCAATCCACCAGGCGCTGACTAAGCATGCCGGCCCCGTCGATCCCCAGGGCGTCGAAAATGCCATGCGTGGACTGGACATATGCGCGACCGAGGCCGCCAAGTCTGGTATAAAATTGTCCATCGAGGTGCTCAATCGCTACGAGTCCAGCATGATCAATACCGGCACTCAGGCTATGGCCTTCCTGGATAAGATCGGTAATTCCAATCTCTGGGTCCATCTCGACACTTATGCGATGAATATCGAGGAATGCGACATGGCTGCTGCCATCGCGTATTGCATGCCGCGCCTGGCCTATCTGGAGATCGGCGAGAGCCATCGCGGGCGCCTGGGCACGGGCAGCGTCGATATTGCTGGTGCTGTGCGAGCCGCCGTGCGTGCGGGCTATTCCGGTCCCCTCGGATACGAAGCTTTCTCGGCCGGCACGTCCAATCCGCAGCTCAACGCCAATCTAGCGACATGGCGTACCATGTGGACCGATAACGACGCAGCGGCGCAGGAAGCGCTTGACCGCATAGTCGTGGAGCTGAATGCCGCCAACGCGTCGCTTTACAAGCTGAGCTGACAGCCAGCCAGCGTTTCGTTCGGCACCATGCTAGGCGCAATCAGCGCCTAGCTCTGATCCCTGCGGGCCGGCCCGCGTTTCAGCGCGATCGCCCCTATCGTGCCGCTATGGGCACTCGTGCAGCGTCTCTGTCCTGATCCGTTCGATCGCTTTCAAGAACGCCTCGTCGCCATTCTCCAAAGCGCGCCAAACTGGCCGATCAGGGGTCAGGTGTTATTCGGCACCCTAGTATGACCCCGCCGATGATTGGAATTTCAAAGATTTATCGTGCCGATCGGCGTCCAAACCCCTCGCCGATGCACACGCGCTGACGACAAGCCCATTTTTGCCGCAACTGCGGCAACGACTCGACAGGTTGTCGGGGCTCTGAGCATAGAATTGTCCGCTATCGCCAGGTTGCGTCCAAGAGCTGCCTGTCTGAATACGCCCCCCTTCGCGACAATCGACTACCTGGCTGCCCTAAATGATGTGTGCAAAGCAGTCTGCTACATCAGGATTTACCCTGGCGCGACGTAACAGCCCCCACCCTTCACCTATAACTTCTGGGTTGACACCGACTATTTGTGACATGCGAGCCTTGAGCCTAAACTTTGATGACACATGGCCCGCATCGGTTACGCCCGCGTCTGCTCCTCGCCCCGCGCTACTGGAGTTCCTGCGGCAGGAGCTGCCAGGCACGAACCAGCTCACTCACCGAATGAAGGTCCATCTTCCGCATGGCGTTACTGCGATGGAGCTTCACGGTCACCTCGCTGATGCTCAGATCAAAGGCGACCTGCTTGTTCAGCCTGCCCCGCGCGACTTCACGCAGGACTTCCAGTTCGCGCGGCGTGAGCGCCTCAAGGTGATCGAGCATCCGCTGGCGCTCGGCGCCGGCAGCACGTTGCTCCGCGTCCCGGGTCAGCGCGACAGCAATCGCATCGAGCAGTGTCTGGTCCCGCACCGGCTTGGTGAGGAAATCGACTGCTCCTGCCTTCATGGCCTCGACGGTCATGGGGATATCGCCGAAACCCGTGAGGAAGATCACCGGCTTCGGATTGCCGTTGCGCATCAGCTGGCGCTGCAGATCGAGCCCGCTCGCGCCCGGCATGCGGACGTCGAGGATTAGGCATCCAGGAGCGTCAACGGCATTCGAAACGAGCAAATCCGCGGTGGAACCAAAGGCTGTCGTCTCGTAGCCGGCCGACTGGACGAGATCGGTGATCGCCTCACGTATAGCGGCATCATCGTCGACGACAATCACCAGCGGCACGCCCGAAGCGGATGCGACTGACATGGAGGCAGGCTGGGCGGCTCTATGCGTCATCATGGTCATTCTCCCTGTTCGATTGGGTGAAGCGCGCCGGCGACAGCCGCCAGAAGAGCCCCCGTATCAAACGGCTTGCGGAAGACCTGGGATCCCCCCCTTATCCGCCCCCGCTCTGCTAGTTCATGTCGCCCCGTAATGAGGAAGACCGGCAAGCTGGGCCGTTCTCGCTGCGCAATATCGCGCAGTTCGAATCCATCCATCCCCGGCATGCCAATATCGGCGACGATCAGGTCGACTTCACGCAGGCCTTCCTCGATCAGTGCCGTCGCCGACTGGAAGGAAATTGCATGATAGCCGCTCGCCTCCAGCAGATCGCTCAGCGATTCCAGCATTCGCATATCGTCGTCCACCACGGCAATCGTGGCTCTGGCCTTGGTCACGTCATATCTCGCTTTTCGGCAGGGTGAAGCAGAAGCGTGCTCCGCCGCCCATATTGGTCTCGGCCCACAGTCGTCCGCCATGGGCCTCCACAATGCTCCGGCAGATGGCGAGCCCCATCCCCATGCCGCTGGGCTTGGTGGTGAAGAAGGGCTCGAACACCGTCTCGGGAGAACCCAACCCGGGACCGTTGTCCGAAACCTCGACCTGGACAGCGCCGGAAGTCTCCAGCGCCCTGACCTTCAACACGGGCCCAGGTGATGCCGCCATGGCCTCAAGACCATTGCGCATCAGGTTGACCAGCACTTGCTGAATCTGGACACGGTCAACACGCAGGAGTGGCAGGCCCGGCGAAAAGTCCAGCACGATGCTGACGCCCCGGCGCAGAGCGTCTTCGGCGAGCAGATTGCGGGCTTCGACCACGATTTCGGCAACATCGGTGGAGATCCGCGTCTCGTTCGATTGCCTGAACAAGGCCCGGATGCGGCTGACGACGTCGGCCGCTGCATTGGCATCGCGCACGATACGACCCCCGGTCGCAGCGGCCCGGTTCAGATTGGGCGGATCGGCGGAAAGCCAGCGTTCAAGCGCGTGCGAGTTCGCAACAATGGCGGCAAGGGGCTGGTTCACCTCATGCGCGATCGATGCGGACAATTCGGCGAGGCTTGCAGCCTGTGCTGCACGTGAGAGGCGATCCTGCGAAGCCCGCAGTTCATCCTGCGCCCGCACCTGGTCCTCGATGTCGACGCATGCGCCGTTCCATTGGACAATGTGTCCGCGCTCGTCGCGCATTGGCGAGGCTCGGGTTTCGACCCAGCGATAGACGCCGTCGAAGCGACGCAGCCGATGCCTGCGGGCATAGGGCTCTCCGGTGTCGAGCGAGCGCCCGTAGTGCTGGCGTACCTCCTCAAGGTCATCAGGGTGAATGATGCCTTCCAGCGTTGCGCCCAACCCCGCGCCGATCTCACCGTTGCCGCCAAGTCCCAGATACTCGCGAAGCCGTCGACTGCGAAAAGTCGGTCGGCCCTGAGAGTCGGCGCAGTATACCATTACCGGCAAGGTCTCGATCAATTCCCGCAACGACTGCTCGCTGGCGCGCAACGCATCCTCGGTTCGCCTATGGACGTCGATATCGATGCCGATGCCGTACCATCCGGTGATCCGGCCATCAGGGCGAAGCGTGGGGCGAATGGTGAAACGGTGCCAGACATAGCTGCCTGTCGACCGCAGCACGCGATAGTCGAAGTTGAAATCCTGCCCGGTGCGCATGCACATCCGCAGGTGTTCGGCGGCTGCGGGATAGTCGTCGGGGTGCACGCCGAGCTTCCAGCCAAGATCGCCGCCGTCGAGGAAACTCCTGTCACCGAGTGGGCGATTGAGATCGTCGAGCGTCATGCCGATCGAGGTCTGCGCCACAGGTGTGGCATAGGTGAACTGCCCATTCGCGTCGAAGGCGAAGGCGGCGCCGTGCATCTGCTCGATGATTTTCGCTGCCCTCACGGCTGCATCGGTCTCTCCGATGTCGTCGGTGGCGGTCCACGCTTCGTCCGGCCGCTGCACTAATGGCTCCACGGGGACGGCAGCATCATAGCCAGGCTCGGCCTGGAATTTGCCGAGCGCGTAGCCTCCATCGTCCTGCAACTGGCGACAGAAGATGATCTGTGGCACTCCGTGACGGAAAGCCCGCGAAAGCGCCTGCAGAGCGGCAGGCCGATCTTCCGGATGGATATGGCCCACCGGGTCCGAGCCGGCAGCCGTTGATGATGAGGGTTCCGTGATGGCCTCCTCTCTGATGCTCCCCGTCGCCATCAATAGCCAACATGAGGCCCCAGGGCACCTATACGAGGGTATAGGATCATCCATCCTTCGGGTAGAGCCGGACGGGAAAAGCACTCGTCTGCTATTTCTTCGGCCGCGGGGAGAAACCGAAAAAATCGCCACATTCGCCATTGCCGTCATGTCCGGTTGACACGGCTCGTTCGAAGATACCGGCAAGTGGGCCGGCGTTACCACCGGCCCTTCTTTGCTCAATTCGCAGCCGCGTCGACGATCAGCGCGGCCACTTCGTCGGGATGTGAGATCATCAGCGCGTGCGAGCCTCCCTCAATCGCCACGGCTTTCACCACACCGGCTCGCTCGGCCATGAACTCTTGTACGGCGGCGGGGATGTTGTAGTCGGCCGAACCATAAACGGTGAAGGCGGGAATATCCTTCCAGGTGGCGACCGTGGTCAGCTCCTCGAGGGCCGCCTGCGTCACTGGACGCTGCGTCGACGCCATGAGCGCGGTGACATCCACCGGCAGATTAGCGGCGAACTGATCGTGGAACTTCGCCGCTTGGATGTAGAGGTCGACATTGCCATCCGGCAACGGCATCGGCTGCAAAGCGTCGCCCAGCGTCGAGCCCGGGAATTTGGTGGATAGCGAGAAGGCCGACTCGCCGGCCTCGGGGATGAACCCGGCCACATAAACCAGTGCCTTGACGTTGGCGTTGCCGTTTGCGGCCTCGGTGATGACGAGCCCGCCATAGGAATGGCCGACCAGCACCACATCGCCAGGGATTGACTTCACCACCGCCGAAACGGAGGCGGCGTCGCCCGAAAGCGTGCGCAGAGGATTGGCGGCGGCGATGGTCTGGTAGCCATCCTCGTTCAGTTTGGCAATCACGCCGTTCCAGCCCGAGGCATCCGCAAAGGCGCCGTGTACGAGAATAATGGTCGGCTTTGCCGCTTCCTGCGCCACGCCGCCACCGGCGCCGCCAAACGCCGCCGCGGCGGCAAGGGCGATCACTCCGAGTGTCTTGTGCATTGTTGTTCTCCAATCGGCCGGGATTGGCCGTGGCCGAACATGGCGCGTTCGGGAGCGGCAGCCATTCACGCTTGGGGCGAGCTTGGGCTGCACGAATGGATAGACGGGCCTCCGCCTCCCGCCACCTCCAACCCTTCCGAAAGAGAGGTGGCTACGCCTCTTGCACTGGCGAACCGGCTCCGAGGCTGAATGGCCGGATGGGATTGACTGGCAGGAGATGAGATCGAGCGACCAACGCTCTCTCACCTGAACGAAAGGATTCGAAAGTGAACAAGCTAATCCCGCCCACCCCCGTCCTCGACCCGGCCGTACAGGCCTTCCTCGAGGGGCTTCCCTCCGACAAGCCGATCCAGACCCTCGCACCCGTCGATGCGCGTGGCGTCCTCACCAGCGTGCAGCAGGCCGAGGACCTCACGCTCGCCGATGTGCTAGTCAAGGACGTCGCCCTGCCTCTCGGCCCGACCGGCAGCACCAATATCCGCGTCATCCGGCCCACCGGCGCGACCGGCGCCTTGCCCGCCATCATCTATATGCATGGCGGCGGCTGGGTGCTTGGCGATCGAGACACGCATGACCGGCTCATCCGCGAGCTGGCAACCGGCGCCAATGCCGCACTGATCTTTGTCGACTATGAGCGCGCGCCCGAAGCGCGCTATCCGGTCGCCGTCGAACAGGGTTATGCCGTGGCCAAGCATGTTGCCGACAACGCCGAAAAGCTGATGATCGACGGCAACCGCATCGTTGTCGCCGGCGACAGCGTCGGCGGCAACATGGCCGCGGTGATCGCGCTACTTGCCAAGGAACGAAAAGGGCCGGCCTTCAAGGCACAGTTGCTGTTCTACCCGGTCACCGACGCTTCAATGTCGACCCGCTCCTACCAGCAGTTCGCCAACGGCCCCTGGCTCACCGCCGACGCAATGGCCTGGTATTGGAAACAGTACATTCCGGAGGCCGGCCAGCGGGCACAGAGCCACGCCTCGCCGATCAACGCCACGAAGGACGAACTCGTGGGGCTGCCCCAGACGCTCCTCATCACCGATGAGAACGACGTGCTGCGCGATGAGGGCGAGGCCTATGGCCGCAAGCTCGCCGACGCGGGCGTTCGTGTTACCTCGGTTCGCTACAACGGCACCGTCCATGACTTCGTGATGCTCAACGCGCTTGCCGCCACCCCCGCGGTACGGGGCGCCATCGGCCAGGCCACTGGCTATCTGCGCTTTGTCTTCTCAGAGGCCTGAGTCTCGGGCGGCGGGCCGATGCCCGCCGCGTGGGGCCTGATGGCCACACTGCCTACCGTCCCTACACCTTCGACATAGGACATCAAGTCCTCCGAACAATGTTCCGGCCTTGCCGGACCAGCGATGCTCTCCAGGCCAATCAACTTCTCAAACACAGGAGAACATCATGAAAATCGTGGTCATCGGCGGCAGCGGGTTCATCGGCTCGAGACTCGTGGGACGGTTACGCCAGGGCGGGCATTTTGTTGTCGCCGCCTCCCCCTCCACAGGTGTTAATACCGTCACGGGCGATGGACTGCCCGAAGCCATGGAAGATGCACAGGTGGTGATCGACGTCGCCAACTCGCCCTCCTTCGATGGCGCCGTCGCCTGGGACTTTTTCTTCACTTCGTGCCACAACTTGTTCGCCGCCGAGAGCGCGGCCGGTGTCCGCCACCATCTGGCGCTGTCCGTCGTCGGCACCGGCCATTTGCTCGATAGCGGCTATTTCCGGGCCAAGTACCTGCAGGAACAATTGATCGCGGAATCCGGCGTTCCCTACACCATCCTGCGCGCCACGCAGTTCTTCGAATTCATGGGCGGCATCGCAGCCTCAAGCACGCAGGACCAGATCGTCCGCCTGCCGCCCGCGCTCACACAACCGGTCGCGGCCGATGATGTGGCCGAAACGCTCGCGCAACTAGCGGTTCGCCCGCCTGCCAATGGGCGGCTGGAACTTGCCGGCCCGCAGCCTTACCGGCTGAGCGACGTGGTGGACCGCGTGCTGGCGGTGAACCACGACGAACGGCTGGTGATTTCGGACCCCTCCGCGACCTATTTCGGCATCCGCATCGACGAACGCGCCCTGATCCCCGGACCGGGCCAGCCATTCATCGGCGCCATCGGTCTCGACGACTGGCTGGCCCGCAACCATCTGCAGACAGCCTGAGGAGATGGCCATGCTTATCTCACACGTTATGCCCGCGGCCCTCGCCCGCCTACGAACCTTTGACGAACATCGTTCGGTTCGGGATGCGGCAGAAGCACTCTCCGATACCCAAGTCGGTTTGCTTGTGGTTCTCGGCAGCAAAGGCGAGGCGAGAGGTGTGGTCAGCAAGTCGGATCTCGTTCGCCATTTGGCGCGCTGGACATATGGCGAAGCGCCCCTGCTCGAGGTCATGTCCCAATCCGTCGTGTCCGCCTCGCCCAAGGCCGACCTCCGGCAGACCTGGCAGTTCATGGCCCAGCAACGCTTGCAGAATCTGCCTCTCCTCAATGCCAACCGCAAACCGGTTGGCATGCTCGACATCCGAGATGCTCTCGAAGCCATCCTGCAGAGCGAGGAGCGCCAGGAGAATGAGCTCATCAACTACATCGCCGGTTACGGCTATCGTTGAAACGAGAAGAGTTCGAGGAGATCGGTTAGGTACTGGCACACTGCAGATCGATCACTTTCCTCGAGGACATTCACCAAGCGTACGCGGCAAAAGTCAGAAATCATTCGAGAGGTTAGGGCGGCTTTTGGCATCGGCGTCTCGTTTCCGGGATTTGGGGGGCGCACCGAATGGACGAGTCGACTACACAAAAAGCTAAACGCCATTGCCCTCCTGGCCACCTCTTCGGTTAAGCAGCGACCGCAGAAGCCCCGCACTCGTGAAGCCGACGCCCTACCCGCTCCGCCAGTCTTTGCTCCTTCGCAGAGGTGGATAAGCCTGTACCGCCGCCAAAAATGTGAGTTGAGGCGAACTGTTGCCTGCAATTTTCGAAGTGAGGCGAACTGTTGGGTGGTTCGTTGCCAAATTGAGGCAAACCAAATTCTTAGCCCATTGATTCAACGAGAGAATTTCCATACCCTGAGGCAAACCGACCGTCGGCGATAGGCAGCCCACATAAGTTGGTCCCGTACAGTGGGCCCGACAGACCGCCTCAGGCTGAAGCAATCGACCGAAAGGCCCCGGAAGCGGGGCCGTTCTCTTTTCCGCGGATTTCCTGGCGCGTTGGCCCCTATCGGGCTTCGGCCTTCTTTCCTTCAAGCCCGAACAAGACCGACCAAGGGCCGAGATGATCATGCGTGACCCTGCCTTCGGTCCACAGGGCATGCCCTTTCCCGATCGACTGATCGTCAAGCGGCGTCTCGGAAAGATTGGCCGTGAGCGCAAGCATTGCATCATCGCCCAGCGCCCAGCGGACCGTGAACGCACCCGGGCCCAGCACGCGGTAGTCGGAACCATCGCCCGGCGCCAAGGCGAGACGAGGTGTTATTTCAGCGGCACGCAGGCGAAGAAGGGCGCACACGAAGGCGACATGGTCCTTCGAGGCGGGGCGCTGGAGCTCCTCCCACGGCAACTTGGAGGCCAAAAAAGCCTCTCGGCTCAATGGGTCCAGCGGTTGGCGCCCCTGATCGCCTTTGTCCAAAAACTGCTTCAATTGCTCCTTGCGGGCCGCCCTGACCTTATCCGCAAGGTCTCCTTCCAGGTCGGAAAAATAGAGAAAAGGATTGGTGCTTCCCCATTCCTCACCCATGAACAGCAGCGGAATATGTGGGGAAAGCAGGTTGATCACGGTCAGGCTGCGGAGGGCCTGGGGCCCAATCAGGTCAGGCAGGCGTTCACCGAAAGGCCGATTTCCGGCCTGGTCGTGATTTTGCAGAAATGACACGAAGGCGGTGGGAGGAAGAAAGGCGCTGGGCTCACCTTTGGTGGCGCCCTGGTGTTCCATCCGTTCGCCTTGGAAGGCAAACCCTTCCGCCAGCGCGCGCGCCAGCAGATCAGTCCGTCCATGATAGTCGGCATAATACCAGGCACTGTCGCCCGAAGCCGCCGATTGGAGGCTGTGATGGATGTCGTCGCTCCACTGCGCGTTGTAGAGCCACGCCGATCCATCCTCCTTGCGCTTGAGCCAATTGGCCTGGTTCCACGAATTCTCCGCCACCAAATGGATATGTCGACCGTCGGTGGCGCCGCGAATCTGCTCGGCCAGATCCTGCAGCATATGCTTGGGGCCAGTATCCTGGATTTCGTGAACGGCGTCGAAACGCAGACCGTCGAACCGGAATTCGTTCAGCCAATAGCGCGCATTGGCGAAAACGAATTCGCGGATCATGGCGGAACCTTCATCGTCGAAGTTGACGGCCGGCCCCCAAGGCGTTTCGTGCTTGCTGCTATAGGCCGGAGCATAGATTTTGAGGTAATTTCCTTCAGGGCCGAAATGATTGTAGACGACATCGAGGAACATCATGATGCCGCGCTCGTGGGCCGCATTGATCAGCGCCTTGAGGTCGTCCGGCCGGCCATAGGAGGAGTCCGGAGCAAACAGCAAGGCTCCGTCATAACCCCAGTTCCAGCGCCCGGGAAAATCGGCCAGCGGCATCAGCTCGATCGCGGTGACGCCCAGCTCGGCGAGATGATCGAGCTTGTCGATCGCTGCGCGAAACGTGCCGTCCCGGGAGAAAGTGCCGATATGAACTTCGTAGAACACCATCTCTTCCCATGGGCGCCCGCGCCAGCCCCGGTCGGTCCATTCGAAAGATTGCGGGTCGATGACCTCGCTGGGACCATGCACGTCTCGCGGCTGGAAGCGCGACGCCGGGTCCGGCACTTCGGTGCCGTCATCCATGACATAAAGATATCGCGTACCAGCGCCGGCCCCCTCAACCTCCAACTCGAACCATCCCCGCGAAAGCGAGCGCATCGGCAAGGTCCGTCGCGGATCGAATAGTTTGAGCGAGACCGCCGTCTTATATGGCGCCCAAAGACGGAAGCGCACGCCCTCGGCGGTGATCTGGGTTCCGAACTTGGATTCCTGTTCCCAGCGCGCAGTAGGCCGCACCCTGGCGGCTGCGATCGACGACATGTCGTTTCCTTTGACGGCTCCGGAGATGGCGCGAAATCCTGCGCATGGCCTCAAGCCACCGGACAGCGAATCGTTCCTTCGGAGACATGTGGAGCGGCAGCTCCAGCGCCAGCCGACAGCCCGAGGATGTAGACCTAAGCTGGTCTCAGACCCGGACCAGGCGTTGCCTTGCGGATGCCATCAAGCGTTGCTGTTTTCCGGGCGTTCTCTGCGCAGGCCGCCGGGGGTTTCGCGGGGCTGCTGCCCCAAGCAGTCAAGGGATGGCGAAAATGGATATGGATGGGCTTTGGATGGTGGAGCGGGCCTTCTGGCTCGATGGTGTGGAAGCCTACGAAGCCAATCTTCACGATGAAGCGGTGATGGTGTTTCCCGGCCTCGGCATCCTCGACCGCGAAGCGATCATCGACAGTATTCGCCACGCTCCCAGATGGACCCAGTTGGAGATGTCCGACCAGCGAGCGATCACAGCCGGCACAACGGCCGTGCTGGCCTACGCAGCGGAAGGCAGGCGGGAGGGCGCCGAGCCGTACCGGGCTCGCTGTATCTCGACCTATGTGAAGCGTCCCGAGGGGTGGCGTATGATCAGCCACCAGCAAACGCCTGTATAGCGCCCGTGGGGAGCGCGGGCGCACCTTTCTCAACACCAGGCTTTATCGGCGGCTGTTGCCATTCATAGACGTCCTCACGAAAAGGGCCCCGGCTTCCACCGGGGCCCATGTCGTTTCAACCCGAAGGGCGAAGCGGCGTCAGTGGTTGTCGCGCGGCACGCCTTCGGTCTGGGCGATGCGCTGGTACTTGACCGCCGGCTTGAGCACGGCGCCATCGCCCAACTGGTCGATGATGCCGCGCTGGATTTCCTGCCAGGGCGTCTGATGCCTGGGAAATTTGTAGCCGCCGTCCGCCTCCAACGCTGCGCGGCGCGTTGCGATCTCCTCGTCGGAAATCAGGATATCGGCCGCGCCCTTGTTGAGGTCGATCCGCACCCGGTCGCCGGTGCGCAGGATGGCGAGATTGCCGCCCGCCGCCGCCTCCGGAGAGGCATTGAGGATCGAGGGCGAGCCCGAGGTGCCCGACTGGCGACCGTCGCCGATGCAGGCGAGCGAATGAATGCCCTTCTTGATGAGGTAGTCGGGCGGCCGCATATTGACCACCTCCGCGGCACCCGGATAGCCGACCGGGCCGGCACCGCGCATGAACAGCAGCGTGTTCTCGTCGATCTCCAGCGCCGGATCGTCGATGCGGTGGTGATAATCCTCGGGTCCGTCGAACACGACCGCCTTGCCCTCGAACATGCCGGGATGAGCCGGATCGCTGAGATAGCGGTCCCTGAATTCCTGGCTGATCACGCTGGTCTTCATGATGGCATTGTCGAACAGATTGCCGCGCAGGACCAGGAAGCCCGCCTCCGCCTTGAGCGGCTCGCCGAAGGGACGGATGACCTTTTCGTCCTGGATGGGCGTGTCGCGGCAATTTTCGCCGATGCTCCGGCCATTGATGGTGGGGGCATCCTCGTGGATGAGGCCCTGCTTCATCAATTCGTTGACCACGGCGGGCACGCCGCCGGCGTGATAGTAATCCTCGCCCAGATATTCACCCGCCGGCTGCAGGTTCACCAGCAGCGGCACCTGATGGCCATGGGCCTGCCATTCGTCGATCCCGAGGTCGACGCCGATATGACGGGCGATGGCGTTGATATGGATCGGGGCGTTGGTGGAGCCGCCAATGGCCGAATTGACCACGATGGCGTTGAGGAAGCTCTGCTTGGTGAGGATGTCGGAGGGCTTCAAATCCTCATGCACGATCTCCACCGCACGCTTGCCGGTGCGGTAGGCGATTTCCTGCCGGTCGCGGTAGGGCGCGGGAATGGCGGCGGAACCGGGAAGCTGCATGCCCAGCGCCTCGGCCAGCGAGTTCATCGTCGTGGCCGTGCCCATGGTGTTGCAATAGCCGGTGGAAGGAGCGGAAGACGCCACGAGCTCGATGAATTTGGGGTAGTCGATCTCGCCGGCGGCCAGCATCTGCCGGGCCTTCCACACGATGGTGCCCGAACCGGTGCGCTCGCCCTTGTGCCAGCCATTGAGCATGGGGCCGACCGACAGCGCGATGGCCGGGATATTGACCGTCGCCGCCCCCATGAGCATGGCCGGCGTGGTCTTGTCGCAGCCGATGGTCAGGACGACGCCATCGAGCGGGTAGCCGTAAAGCACCTCCACGAGGCCAAGATAGGCCAGATTGCGGTCAAGGCCCGCCGTAGGGCGCTTGCCGGTTTCCTGGATCGGATGCACCGGAAATTCGATGGCGATGCCGCCGGCTTCACGAATTCCCTCGCGCACCCGCTCGGCAAGCACAATGTGGTGACGATTGCAGGGGCTGAGATCGGACCCGGTCTGGGCGATGCCGATGATCGGCTTGCCGGACTGCAACTCCTCGCGCGACACGCCGAAATTCATGTAGCGCTCGAGGTAGAGCGCGGTCATGTCCGGATTGTCGGGATTGTCGAACCACGCGCGCGAGCGCAGCTTGCGGCCGCCGGAGCCGCCATTGTCTGCCGTCATCTTGCCTATCCTTGCTGAATCCGCACCTGCGGATCTGAGGGCCTTTCCGGGTCCCGGTCCGTGCGCCGAAGGCGCTGCGAACGGGGCCTGTGAATAAATCATACAAATCGGAAGGCGCTCTGCCAATGCCTAAAATCCACCGCAGGGAATTTGTCGGCTCGCGCTTCCGGCGGCGGCGAAAACACTCTAGGGTCGCGCCGCGCATGGGACAGAAAAGGCGGGAACTGGTTTGACTGAGACCGTTGCATGGATGGCCGTGGACTGGGGCACCTCCAATCTGCGGGCATGGGGGATTGGCGCGAGCGGCACGGTCACGGGCTCGGCCAGTTCCGAAAAAGGCATGGGAAAACTGTCCGGCGTGGAATTTCCGGCGGCGCTGGCGGAAGTGGCTGCACGGCTCGACCCGTCCGGGTCGAGCCTGGAGGTCCTGATCTGCGGGATGGCAGGAGCGCGGCAGGGCTGGATGGAAGCGCCCTATCTGGAGGCCCCGACCGATCTGCGCCAGCTCGGCGCGGGGGCCGTTCGCCCGACGATGCCGGATGGAACGCTTACGGCCGCGATCCTTCCCGGCGTCTGCCAGAAGCAGGGCGGAGAGGATGTGATGCGGGGCGAGGAAACCCAGTTGCTGGGACTGGCCGTGCTTTCGCCCGGCTATGGGGGCCTCGTCTGCATGCCCGGCACCCATTCGAAATGGGCGCTGCTGGACGGAACCCGCATCCAGCGCTTCACCACCGCCATGACCGGCGAGCTTTTCGACCTGCTCAAGACCCATTCGGTGCTGCGCCATTCGCTGCAGGGGACGCTCGATGGCCCGGGACGCGACGAGGGTTTTTCGGCGGGGGCGCAGGATGGGCTCGACGCGCCCGGCGACCTGCTCGGCCGGCTGTTTCGCGTGCGGGCCGGAGCACTGCTTTCGGGCCGTGAGCCGGACTGGTGCGCCGGCTATCTATCGGGCCTGCTGATCGGCACCGAGATCGCCGCGCATCGCGGGCAGATCGGCGCCGAGCCCGTGCCGCTGATCGGCTCGGCTCCGCTTTGCCGGCTCTATGCGAAAGTGCTGGAGATGGACGGCGCCAGTGGACGCACCGTCGATGCAACCGAAGTGGTGCTGGCCGGGCTCAAGGCGGCACGCGCTTCCATGGAATGAGGCTTTCCGACATGAACCATCGCCACATCATCGCCATCCTGCGCGGCATCACGCCGGACGAGGCGGTTCCCGTCTGCACCGCCCTTGCCGAAGCCGGCATCACGCTGATCGAAGTGCCGCTCAACTCGCCCGATGCCACCGTCAGCATCGCCCGCGCGGCGGAGGCCCTGGCCGGAAAGGCCGAGATCGGCGCCGGAACCGTGCTGACGCCGGAAGACGCCAGGGCGGTGGCCGGGGTAGGCGGAACCTTCATCGTCTCGCCCGACACCAATGTCGCGGTGATCGCCGAAACCGTGCGCCTGGGGCTCAAATCCTACCCGGGCGTGTTCTCGCCCACGGAGGCGTTCGCCGCCATCCGCGCCGGAGCCACGGGGCTGAAATTCTTCCCCGCCGAGGTTCTGGGAGCCAGGGGCATCAAGGCGATGAAGGCGGTGTTGCCGCCCGCCCTGCCCCTTTATGCCGTGGGCGGCGCCAATCCCGACAATTTCCACGAGTTCTTCGCCGCCGGCTGCACCGGTTTCGGCCTTGGAACCTATATCTTCAAGCCCGCCACGACCGTGGCCGAAGTGGCCGAACGGGCCGCGTTGGCGGTCGCCGCCTATGACAAGGGAGTTTGACGTGACCGATACCGCCCGCCTCCTCATCGACAGCCGGTGTTCCCTGGGAGAAGGCCCGATCTGGCATGACGGTCGCAACCAGTTGTTCTGGTTCGATATCGAAAACCGTACGCTGTTCGCCGCCACCGAAGAGGGCGAACAACAGGGCGAATGGCGTTTCGATGAAATCGTCGCCGCTGCCGCCATCGTCGATGACGATCATCTGATCCTGGCGGCGGAAACCGGCCTCAAGCGCTTCACCATAGGATCGGGCACACTGGAGCATTTGGTCGATATCGAGCGGGACGTTCCGGCCAACCGCACCAATGACAGCCGTGTCCACCCCTCCGGCGCATTCTGGATCGGCACGATGAAAAAGCAGGAAGGCCCCAAACAGGGCGCGGTCTATCACTATCGCGAAGGGACACTGGCAACGATAATCTCCAACGTGGCCATACCCAACGCCACCTGTTTCTCGCCGGACGGGCGCACGGCCTATTGGGCCGATACGCCGGATCGGAAAATCCTCAAATGCCAGACCGACCCGGAAACCGGCATGCCGATCGGTGAATGGACGCTGTTCGCCGATGTTTCGGAGCATCGCGGCCATCCCGATGGCGCTGTGGTGGACAGCGAAGGCTATCTGTGGAACGCCCGCTGGGGCGGCTCCTGCGTCATCCGTTATGCGCCCGACGGCTCGCTCGACCGCATCGTCGAGGTTCCGACAGGCCAGGTCACCTGCCCGGCCTTCGGCGGCAAGGATCTCAAGCGCCTGTTTCTCACCACGGCGAGCCGGTCCCTCCCGGCCGAGCAGGCCGAGGCTGAAAAGGCCGGAGGCATCTTCTATATCGACCTCGACGTTGCCGGCCTGCCCGAAGCCCGAATCCGGCCCTGACGCCCGCATCAGCGCGACGGAATCCGCCAAGGCCGATCGAGCGTGCCGATAGCGGGGCGAACGTCAAAGCGCCCCGCACCCGCATCCCAGCCCAGCCGATGCACGCCGCCGGCGGCGAGTTGCGCCGGACCGATCACCAGGCCCTCCTCGAAGCAGCGTTGCGGGGGATGGATGCGGGCGACGATCAGATCGTGGCGGCCGCAATCCTCGGCAAAGGCAGCGGCATTGCGTATAATGGCGACGGAAAAATCTGCCGTCCGCACGATGCAGCCCAGCGCGTCGCAACGCGCATCGGGGTGCCTGGCCGCGATTGCGGTCTGGTAATGGCGGCTCCAGACATCGACGGCGAAGCTGCCGGTGCGGCCGCTGGCCAGCGCCATGCCGTCGCCCGAGGCAATGGCGACGGCCTGGGTGGTATCGGCGATCAGCACGTCGGGGCGCGGCTCGGAACCGAAGGCGACGATCACGACAACGGCCAGAGCCGGCACCAGCAGGCGCCACTGCGTCTCGATGAAAGCGAACCAGGCGAGAGCCACGAGGCCCGCCCCCAGGGTCCAGCCGGCAAGCAATGGATTGCCCGTCAGCCCGACACTCCACCCGGCGACCAGTTCAGCCACATCGACCATGCGATCGATGCCCCAGCCCATGACCGAGATGAAAGCCGCCTCCAGGTCCAGCGGCATGGCCAGTACCGACAGCACGCCGAAGGGCATGATGACGAGGCTGACAAAGGGCAGCGCCAGCACATTGCCCAGAACGCCAAGCGGCGCGGTCTGCTGGAAGTGATAGGCCGAGAACAGCAGCGTCGCGAACCCGGCGATGAAGCTGGTCCAGGCGGTGACGGCGACGACGCGCAGGAGCCGCGCGAGCCGGCCGGGATTTCCGTTCGCCAGCGGGCGGGGCAGCTCGTAAATGCCGATCAGCCCGACGACCGCAGCAAAGGATAGCTGAAAGCTGGGGCGAAAGACGCTGGCCGGATCGATCAGGATGATCAGGATGGCCGCGATGGCGACATTGCGCATGGTCAGCGCCCGCCTGCCGGCAAGGACGGCGCCGAAAATCAATCCGAGCATGAGGGTGGAGCGGAAGGCCGGCACATTGCCGACCCCGCCGGCCAGCAGCAGATAGAGGAAGGCCGCGGCCAGCCCGACCATGGCGGCAATCTGCTTGACCGGCCAGGCGACCAGAATTGGAACGCTGGCGAGGCCGAGACGCACCAGCCAGAAGATGCCGCCCGCGACGATGGACAGGTGCAGGCCCGAAATCGAATAGATATGGGCAAGGCCTGAAGCGGCCATGACGTCGCGCGCCGCATCGGTAATGCCGCTCTGGTCACCCACCACCATGGCCTTGCCGATGGCGGCAGTGTCTCCGTCCAGAACCGCATCGATGCGCTTGCCAATGGCATTTCGCAGCGCCTGCACGTTCCGGGCCATATCGGTGGCGTCGCCGTCGGCGATCCGCTCGACGGCTCCCGTAGCGGAGCCATAACTGCCGACGCCGATAAAAAAGGAATGGAACTGACCATCATGGGCGCCCGGCAGCACCGGTCCCGGCACCGGCGCCAGCCGCAGGGCGGCGCGCAGGCGATCTCCCGGCTGTAAATCAGTTTCCGAGGGCAGCAGCAGGCGCGCGCGGCGAATATCGACCGGCCTCGCCCCATCGACCGGCTGCAACAGCGAAACCAGCACGCGCCGCTGGCGGTCATCGGCGGAGATGACTTCATCCACGTGCGCCTCGTAGGTGCCGAAGGTGGGATAGGCGAGCATGGCCGTACCGAAGAAGGCGGCATGAAGGGGCAACAGGCAAAACCCGAACCAGAATGCTCCCAGATGTACGCCGAGACGCAGCCCCCCGAGGGAGCGCCGCCGGCCGGCAAGAACGATGAGCGCCGCAGCCAGGATCGCGCCGCCGGCAAGAACCAGACCGGCCGGTTCCGCCGGCAGTGCTGCATACAGGGCAAGACCGAAGATCAGGTGAAATGGCAAAAGAACGAACAGCCGCCGCCGATATGCCGCCTCGGCGAGGGCGGAAGCGAGGCTGGAAAAGGCCGCCAGTATCCAGCCGGTGCCCCCGGTATCCGGCGGCCAGGACTTGCGCGCCGGCCGGTCCCGCCACGCCAACGGCTTTTCCGATATCCCCTTGCCGCCCTGCACGCACGCCCCCACCCTTGCGCTCAAGCCCGCCTATGCTACACACAGCCCGCAATTCCTCAAATCCTCCGGTCTTCCATGTCCCAGGTCGTCACCCGCTTCGCTCCTTCTCCCACCGGCTATCTGCATATCGGGGGCGCTCGCACGGCCCTTTTCAGCTGGGCCTATGCCAGGAACCAGGGCGGCAAGATGCTGCTGCGCATCGAGGACACCGATCGGGAACGCTCGACAGAGGCAGCGGTGACCGCGCTGATCGACGGGCTCAAGTGGCTGGGCCTCGACTGGGAGGGCGAGCCGATCAGCCAGTTCGCCCGGTCCGCCCGCCACGCCGAAGTGGCGCATGAGCTGGTGAAGAAGGGGCATGCCTATTACTGCTATTGCTCCCCCGAGGAGCTGGACCGGATGCGCGAAGACGCCCGCGCCGCCGGCAAACCGCCGCGCTATAACGGCTATTGGCGCGACCGCGACCCTTCCGAGGCGCCCGAGGGCGTTTCGCCCGTCGTCCGCATCAAGACGCCGCTGAGCGGCGAGATCGTCGTGCGCGACCATGTGCAGGGCGACGTGGTGTTCAAGACGGAAAATCTGGACGATTTCATCATCCTGCGCTCGGACGGTTCGCCGACCTATATGCATGCGGTGGTAGTGGACGACCACGATATGGGCGTGACCCATATCATTCGCGGCGACGATCACCTGACCAATGCCGCCCGGCAGATCGTCATCTACAACGCCATGGGCTGGACCGTGCCGGAGATGGCCCATATCCCGCTGATCCACGGCCCGGACGGTGCAAAGCTCTCCAAGCGGCACGGCGCGCTGGGCGTCGAGGCCTATCGGCAGATGGGCTATCTGCCCGAGGCGCTGCGCAATTATCTCGCCCGGCTCGGCTGGAGCCATGGCGACGACGAAATCTTCTCCACCGAGCAGATGGTGGAATGGTTCAGCCTCGAGGCGCTCAACAAGGGCGCGGCGCGCTTCGACTTCGTCAAGCTCGAAAACCTCAACGGCCACTATATCCGGGAGGCTGCGCCCGAATATCTCTATGGGGTCATGATCGAGACGGCGCGGGAAACCGGCCGCGAGGCGGACGCCGTGGGGCTCGAGGCCAATCGCGACACCGTGCTGGCGGCGCTGCCGGAATTGCAGCCCCGCGCCAAGACGGTGTTGGAGCTGATCGACCTGGCGCAATTCATTTATGCCGAGCGCCCGATCAAAGCGGACGAGGCCGCCGCCGCACTGTTGACTAATGAAAGCCGCCTGGTGCTGGCGGGTATTGCCGAAACGTTAGGGGGGCTTGCCGATTGGTCAGTGCCCGCCATCGACGCGGCCATGCGCAAGCTGGCGGAAGAAAAGGGTTTGAAGCTGGGCAAGCTGGCCCAGCCATTGCGCGCCGCGCTTACCGGACGCACCGTTTCTCCGGGCATTTTCGAGGTCATGGTGCTGATCGGCCGGGAAGAAAGCATGGCCCGGCTCGGCGACCAGATCCCCCGTTGACCGCTCGCCGCGCCTGCCCCCCTGCAGAGGCGCAGCGATAAGTCATACTGAGCTATCGGTTGCCTGTCCCGCCCAAGACCTGATACCTCTCACCACGACATTCGGCGCCCCCCGGGGCGCCAGCCCAAGCCCGGAATTTCTATCTTCCCTGCGGGTCGCGCGGGTGAAGCGAGGAGAGCTCAATGACCGATAAAGTCGCCAAACTCGTCATCGGGGACCAGACCTATGATTTCCCGATCCTGAGCGGATCGGTGGGACCGGACGTCATGGATATCCGGTCTTTGTATGCCCAGACAGGCCTGTTCACCTACGATCCCGGCTTCACCTCGACCGCCGCCTGCGACAGTGCCATCACCTATATCGACGGCGACAAGGGCGAGTTGCTCTATCGCGGCTATCCGATCGAGCAACTGGCCGAACAGTCGAACTATCTCGAAGTCTGCTATCTGCTGCTCTATGGCGAACTGCCGACCCAGACCCAGTTCGCGGAATTCGAAAAGCTGGTGACGCGCCACACCATGGTGCACGACCAGATCCAGTATTTCTATCGGGGTTTCCGCCGCGACGCCCACCCCATGGCCATCATGACCGGCGTGGTCGGCGCCATGGCCGCCTTCTACCACGACTCCACCGATATCAACGATCCCGAACAGCGCGAGATCGCCTCGATCCGCATGATCGCCAAAATCCCGACCCTGGCGGCCATGGCCTATAAATATTCGGTGGGCCAGCCTTTCGTCTATCCGCGCAACGATCTCGATTACGCCTCCAATTTCCTGCATATGTGCTTCTCGGTGCCGGCGGAGGAATACAAGGTCGATCCGAAAATCGCCCGCGCCATGGACCTCATCTTCACGCTCCATGCCGATCACGAGCAGAACGCCTCGACCTCGACGGTGCGGCTTTCGGGCTCGTCCGACGCCAATCCCTTCGCCTGCATCGCGGCGGGCGTCGCCTGCCTCTGGGGGCCGGCGCATGGCGGGGCCAATGAAGCGGCGCTCAACATGCTGCGCGAAATCGGTACGGTGGACCGCATTCCCGAATTCGTCGCGCGCGCCAAGGACAAGAACGATCCGTTCCGCCTGATGGGCTTCGGGCACCGCGTCTACAAGAATTTCGATCCGCGCGCCACGGTGATGCAGCAGACCGCCAAGGAAGTGCTGGCCATTCTCGGCGTCGAGAACAATCCCACGCTGCAGGTGGCGCAGGAACTCGAACGCATCGCGCTCGAGGACCAGTATTTCATCGACCGCAAGCTCTATCCGAACGTGGATTTCTATTCGGGCATCATCCTCGAGGCCATCGGCTTCCCCACCTCGATGTTCACCGTGCTGTTCGCGGTGGCGCGAACTGTGGGCTGGATCAGCCAGTGGAAGGAAATGATCGGCGATCCGCAGAAGAAGATCGGCCGCCCTCGCCAGCTCTACAACGGCGCCGCCGCTCGCGACTACGAGCCGATCGGCAAGCGCTGATCGCGCCAGAGGTCGAGGATCCGGACCGCCGGGTCCTCCCTTTCGTGGGGCGCCTGCCCCGCTTCCATGAGACGGGCAAGCTCGCCAAAGGCATCAACCTGGTTCTGGCGGGCTTTTTTGTCGCCCAGAAGAGCCGTCGCGCCGCCGCCGACCTGTTCGACAGTCAGCGGGGCGGCGACGATTTCGGGCAGCACCGGCCGGCCGAGAATGATATTGGGCAGGGATACTGGCGGGCGGCCCAGCCGCCTGAAGACGCGCGCCTGATGACGGTCGAGCGCATAGATCACCACCATGGGCACGCCGGCAAGCGCCAGCTCCAGCGTCGCCGTGCCAGAGACGCAGATTGCAGCCAAAGCACCCTCATAAAGATCACGCCGCTCTTCCCGCCGGTCGACCAGACGCACGCTCACCGGCCAGAGGGCCAGTTCCTTTTCGAGGCGCGGGCGCAGCCTGGGCAGCGTCGGCAAGGCGATCCCGGTGACGCCGGGCATGGCGGCGAGGCGCGGCGAGAGGGCCTTGAGGATCGGCAGATGGCGGCGCAATTCCCCGGCCCGGCTGCCGGGCAGCAACAGCAGCGAGCCGCTGTCGCGCGCGCCGGTTCTCTCGATCCGTTCGCGCAGCGCCGGATGGCCCACATAGCAGGTCGGTGGACCACCCAGCCGCTCCATGACCGCCGGCTCGAAGGGCAGAACCGCCAGAACCGCGTCGAAAAGCGGCCGCAGCGCCGCGGCGCGTTCCGGATTGCGGCCCCAGACGGACGGCGCCACGTAAAGCACCAGCCTGCCGCGATAGCCGCCGCGCCGCAGCCGGCCAGCCAGCAGCCGCGAAAAGTCCTGTGCGTCGACGAGCACGACGATATCGGGCTGCGCCGCGAGTATGGCGCGGGCGGTCTGCTCCAGGCGCCACAGCAGTCGGGGCAGGTTGAGGATCACGTCGGTGACGCCCATCACTGCGAGATCGTTCATGGGATAGAGGGAGCGAAGCCCCTGCCCCGCCAATTCATCCCCGCCGACGCCGGCAAGCTCGAGTTCGACCCGATGGCGCAGACGCGCGACCAGATCGGCGGCGATGCGGTCTCCGGACGGTTCGCCGGCCAGGATGAAGAGGCGCAGCTTCCGGGTCACCGGCGGCTCCCGGGCTGGTGGATTATTCGCCCTCGTGCCCATTGCGCGGCAACAGGATGGGCCGGTCGGAGGCTTCGGCGATGAAACGAACCACGTCCTGCACCAGCACATCGTCCTTGAACAGCACCGCGGCATCCTCCACGCGCTCGCGCAGCGTACCCTCGCTGGCGAAAATCTGCCGATAGGCGGTGCGCAGGCGATGGATGGCATCGCGGTCGAACTTGCGGCGCTTGAGCCCCACGAGATTGAGCCCGGTCAGCACCGCCCTGTTGCCGACGGCCATGCCATAGGGGATGACATCGCCATCCACCATGGACTGGGCGCCGATAAAGGCATGGGCACCGATGCGGGTGAACTGGTGGACCACGCAGGTGCCGCCGAAAATGACGTTGTCTCCTACCTGCACATGGCCGGCGATGCCGACATAGTTGGCCATGATGACATTGTCGCCCAGGATCGCGTCATGGGCGACATGGGCATTGGCCATGATGAGGCAGTTATCGCCGATACGGGTGAGCATGCCGCCACCCTCGGTACCGGGATTGATGGTCACCGCCTCGCGGATGGTGCAGTTCTCGCCGATCTCGAGCCGCGAATGCTCGCCGTGATATTTGAGGTCCTGCGGCTGGTGGCCGACCGACGCGAAGGGGAAGATGCGCGTGCCCGCGCCGACGGTGGTGCGCCCCTCGACCACCGCATGGGATACGAGTTCGACATCGTCATGCAGCACGACATTGTCGCCCACGATGCAGTAGGGGCCGATGCGGACGCCGGCGCCCAGACGGGCCCCATTGGCTACGATGGCTGTCGGATGAACGACAGGCGCGCTCACGAAGCCGCCTCGACGATCATGGCAGTGATTTCCGCCTCGGCGATGACGGTGCCGTTCACCTTGGCCTTCGCCTCGTAACGCCCGACATTGCGGCGGCGGTGCATCTTGGTGATGTGGAACTCGATCGTGTCACCCGGCCCCGCAGGCTTGCGGAAGCGGGCATTGTCCACGCCGAGCATCAGCACGATGTTCTTCCGGCCGCTGGTCGAGTCGTGCTTGATGACGATGGCCCCGGCCGTCTGGGCCATCCCTTCGATGATCAGCACGCCCGGGAAGATCGGGTTGCCAGGGAAGTGGCCCTGGAAGATCGGCTCGTTGAACGTGACGTTCTTGATGCCGACGGCCGATTCGTCGGCGTCGATATCGACGATCCTGTCGATCATGAGGAAGGGATAGCGATGCGGCAGGGCTTCGAGGATTTCCGCAAGGCTCATGGCATTGAGCTCAGTTACGCTGGCGATGGTTTCGTTCATCCCCGCTTTTCCCCCTTCGACAGTTTCCGCATGGCGGCGAGTTCTCGCCAAAAATCTCTTATATCCTGTGCCGGAGCCCCGGCAAGCTTGGAGCCGGCGGGCCAGTCCTTGGTGACCGCGGCGCGGCCATGAACCACGGAGCCGGCCCCGATGGTGAGATGGCCGGAGGTGCCGACACCGCCGCCCAGCAGCACGCCGTCTTCCACTATGGTGGAGCCCGACAGGCCGCTCATCGCGGCGATCAGGCAGTTGCGGCCGATCCGGCAGTTGTGCCCGATCTGCACCAGGTTATCCACTTTGGTGCCCTCGCCCAGAACCGTATCTCCGAGCGCGCCGCGATCGACGGTACTGTTGGCGCCGATTTCGACCCGGTCCTGAACGATGACCCGGCCAAGCTGCGGGATCTTGCGGTTGGCGCGACCGAAATCGAGCCAGCCAAAGCCTTCCGTGCCGATGCGGACGCCCGAATGCAGCACCACGTCATTGCCAAGATGCGCGCAATCGATGGTGCAATTGGCCGCAATGGTGCAGTTGCGCCCGATGGTCACGCCCGCGCCGATGACCGTATTGGCCCCGATGACCGTGCCCCGGCCAATCTCGACGCCGGGGCCAATGACGACATTGGCACCCAGGGTCACGTCGCGCTCGAAGATCGGCGCCCCCAGATCGTCGCGCCCCGCCGCCGCAATGACGGCGCGGGTGCTGGCAGGATAGAGGAGATCGAGAATATCGGCGAAAAGCTCATGCGGCCGATCAAGGACCACGGCGATGGCCCCGGCGGGCACATCCTCGCGCAGCGCCGGCGAGACGAGGACGACACCGGCGCCAGTGCGGCGCAGATCTTCCGCGTAACCCTGCTGGGCGGCCAGGGCCAGATCGTCCGGTCCGGCAAGCTCGAGTTCCGAAACTCCCGAGATCACCTGGCCGGGCGCGGCCAGCGCCCCGGCGAGCTCGCTCCGCCCCGCCCGGACGAGAAGCGCACCGAGGGCAATCGGGCCGGCGAAGCGGTGGAAACGGGTATCGACCATGATGTCACTTGAAAACACAGAGCCGCGGCGCTTGGCGCCCCGCGGCTCGAAGGTTCACCTGTCCACGCGGATTAAAGCAAGGTGGAAATGGTGAACTGGAACACCTGCGTGCGATCTTCGGTCGACTTGTTGAGCACATGGGCAAAATCGCCCCGCAGCGGGCCGAACGGCGACGCCCAGATGAGCGAGGCACCGATGGAGGTACGCCACGGCTCGTCATTGCTGCCGGCGTCGAAGCTCCCCGAGCCCATGCCGGGCAGGTTGTCGCTGCCGATCCAGGCGGCATCGGCCCAGACCGCTCCGCTCAGGCCGTAGTTTTCCGGCAGGCCCGGGATCGGGAATTCGATTTCACCCGAAATACCGGCATACATGGTCGTGCCCAGATATTCGCCGCTAGTCAGACGCGGGCCAAGGCCACGGCCTTCGAAGCCGCGAATGAGCTGCGAGCCCGGCGAGAACGCCTCTATCGCATGAACGGCGCCACCATCGAGGCTGTTGATCACTCCGGCCTGGCCGCGAACGCTGGCCACAATGCCCGAGTCCTGGATGAGCGGCATGAAATAGCGCGCGCGGGCCTCGGTCCGGAGCAGGTTGTGATCCCAGCCATTATATTGCTGGCTGAAGGTGGCGTAGATGCCTTCGGTCGGCTTCTTGATATCGTCGACGCCGTTCCAGGTCAGCGTGTAGCCAACGAATGCCTTGTTAAATTCTTCGCCGTGGGAAACCAATGACGAGGTCTGTCCAGGAAGCGGAATCTCTGGAGTGGTCGGATCATTATCGTGATCGTAGGTCTTATTATCGCGGATCGTCTTCCGCTCATAGCCCGCGAATAGTGTCGAAGAAAGTGCACTTGTAAGCGGCACCCCAAAACGGAGCTGCCCACCTGTAGCGTCATAACCGTAAAAATTCGTAGACGTCTCGTCATAAATCCGATGGTAGACATCGATGCCTGCTGAAATCTTCGTACCCATGAAGCGCGGCTCGGTGAACGAGAAGTCGAAGGTGCGGCCCGACTGCGAAGCACCGATGGCGGCGCGCAGATATTGGCCGCGGCCGAGGAAATTGCGCTCGGTGAGCGAAAGCTCGCCCAAAATGCCGTCGGCGGTCGAATAGCCTGCGGTCGCGCCATATTCGCCGGTGGAGGTTTCTTCCACATTGACGTTGAGCACGATCTTGTCGGGCGCGGAGCCCGGCGCGGTCGATACGTCAACCTTGGAGAAATAGCCCAGCGCGTTGATGTTGTTGCGGCCACGCACCACCATGGAGCGGTTGAACGGGTCGCCTTCGGCGAACTCCAGCTCGCGGCGGATCACGAAGTCGCGGGTCTTGACGTTGCCGGTGATGTTGATGCGCTCGACATAGATGCGCGCGCCCTCATCGACCAGATAGGTGACGTTGAAGGTACCGGTAGCCACGTCGCGATCGAGACGCGCCCGGACGTCGGCGAAGGAATAGCCCTGCGCGGTGGCCTCATAGGCCATGTCCTCGATGCTCTTCTGCAGGTCGGCGACGGAATAGTTGGCGCCCTTGCCGGTCCGCACGGTGCCGCGCAGCACGTCGGTGTTGAGCCCGTCGATGCTGGTCTCGATGCCGACATTGCCGAAATTGTAGCGCTGTCCCTCGTTCACCGTGACATTGATGAAATAGGCGTTGCGCGAAGCGTCGTACTCGGCGACCGAATTGACCTGCGCATCGGGATAGCCGCGATTGGCGTAGTAGAGCCGGATGCGCTCGCGATCGACGGCCATCTTCTGTTCGTCATAGGTGTCGTCGCGCAGGAGCCAGCTCAGAATGCCGGACTCCTTGGTGAGCATGGTGCCCTTGAGATTGTTGGCACCGATGGCGTTGTTGCCGGTGAAATTGATCGCCGCGATGCCGGCGCGCTCGCCCTCGTTGACCGTGAAGATGACGCGAACCCGACCATCCGCCGTCTGCTCGGTCCTGGCGGTCACCGAAACCGACAGGAAACCTTCCCGGTCATAGGCCCGCCTGATGCTCTCGATATCGGCGGCCAGCCGCTGCTGGCTGAAAATGCCGGACGTCGAGATATCGACCATGCCCAGAAGCTGGGCGTCGGGGAAGCGGCGATTACCCTCGAACAGGACCGAGGCAACCAATTGCTCCTGCGCCTGTGCCGTCACGACGCCAAGGACGGGAAGCCCGGCAGCCATGGGGGCAGCCCCCATAATGGCGATCGCCGAGACCGCGCCACGCATCAGCTTGCTGGGGTGGATCATATTGTTATTGCCTTCTGCGACCGGCCCGGAGAATCGCCATGCACAGCGCTCCCCCAAGCTAACTCCATTGAAGTGTTTTACTGTTTTTTTAACCAGGGACAAGGCGCGAGTGATCACGCGGTTAGCAATTCATTGGCAGCCTTGTATTCGTGCAACACCTTGCGAACCAAGGTTAACAAGGGGTTAGCGCAGAATACCGAAGTGATCGAACACCGTGTCGTTGAACAATGTGAATACCATCAAGGCCAGAACGAGAGCGAAGCCGAAGCGGAATCCCATCTCCTGCACCCGCATGCTCAGGGGACGCCCGCGCACTGCCTCGACCAGATAGTACAGCAGATGGCCCCCGTCGAGCATGGGAACCGGCAAAAGGTTGAATATCCCGATATTCAGCGACAGGAGCGCCGTGAGGTTGATGAGCGCGACCACGCCCAGCGTCGCCACTTCGCCCGAAACCCGCGCGACCTTGACCGGGCCGCCCAACTGCTCGACATCGCCCCGCCCGACGAAGAAATCGCCCAGGAAGGCGGCGGTGCGCTGGATGATGAAGCGAATCTCCTCCACCGTCATGCCCAGAGCCTCGACGGGGCCGGGCCGGTAGAGAGAAACATCGGTTTCCGAAACGTCGCGGCTGACCCCGATACGACCGATGCGCTGCTCATTGCCGAACCGATCCTCGATCCGCACGGCCTCGGGAATCAGGTTGAGGGTGCGTTCGGCCCCGCCCCGCTCCAGCTCGACGACGACATTACGCTCGGGACTGGTGGCGACATAGCGCTGGAAATCCTCGAAACCGCGCACTTCATAGCCGTCGACCGACAGGATCCGGTCGCCGGGCTCGAAGCCCGCCGCCTCGGCCACGGAGCCCGTCAGCACCTCCCCGATAACCGGGGGAATGGTGTAGCGGCCATAGCCGAGCAGCAGGCAATAGAGGATGAGGAAGGTCAGCAGGACATTGGCGATGGGACCCGCTGCGACGATGGCGATCCGCTGCCAGACGGATTTGTTGACGAACAGATGCGGCACAAGGGCGGGATCGACATTGGCGGCCGCCTCGGCATCCGGCAGGCTGGCTTCGTTCATGTCGCCGACGAAGCGCACATAGCCGCCCAGCGGAATGGCCGAAATGCGCCAGCGCGTTCCGTGCCGGTCGTTCCAGCCGAAGAGTTCCCGCCCGAAGCCGATCGAGAAGGTCTGGATCGCCACGCCGTTCCACCGGGCCACGAGATAGTGGCCCATTTCATGGACGAAGACGATGACCGTCAGCACCGCCAGGAACGGGACGACATAGGACAGCAGCCAGAACGCAAAATCAAACATCGGGATTTCCAAACCTTGCGCCGGGCCGCGAACCCCACGCTACCAGTAAAGCAGGCCTTCCGCGATAGCACCGAAGCCGGAATGCAGCCCGCCCACCATAACCACCAGGAACACGCCGAATGTGAGGCTGTCGAGCCGGTCCATCAGGCCACCGTGACCGGGAATGACGTCGCCGCTGTCCTTGATGCGGAAATGGCGCTTGATGGCGCTTTCAGTGAGGTCGCCCGCCTGCCCCAAGACGCTGATGGCCGCCGACAGCAGGATGCCGATCCAGAACGGGGAATCGGTCACCAGAACCCAGACGACGAGGCCCGCGCCCGTGCCCAGCGCCAGCCCGCCCAGCGCGCCGGACCAGGTCTTGGAAGGCGAAATATCCGGCGCCAGCTTTTCGCCGCCGATCTGGCGGCCGGTGAAAAAGGCGGCGGAATCGGTCATCCAGATGACGGTTCCCAGATAGATGCCCGCCCATATGCCCGCCATCCCCTCCCCGCGCATGGCCATGACCGAGACGATGAGCAGGCCGAAAAGTACGATGCCGCCGATCCGCCAGGGCAGGTTCTTCCCGCCCATGCCCAGCGCGACGAGGCAGGCGAGCGCGAGGGTCGCAAGCGAGGCCAGCACGCCCAGGGCAGTGTAGAGAAGGGCCGAGAGTCCGACCAACCCGACCATTACCGCCCCCATCGGAGCCAGAGGAGTGCGCGAGATCATGCGCTCCCACTCGCGGAAGGCCCCGCCATAGGCAACCCCGACGGCGGCGGCGAACAGATAGCTGCCGACATAGAGCGCCGTGGCCGTCAGAGCGATCAGCACCATCGCCGAAGCGAGGCGCGGCCCCAGATCGGCCCAGGAACGGCGCCCTGGCGGCGGGGGCTCGGGATCGGGACCGCGGGACTGGCTCAACTCGCTGCCGCTCCTATGCCACCATACCGACGGTCCCGCTGGGAATAGGTCTCCAGCACGCGGATGAAACAGGTCTCGTCGAAGTCCGGCCAGTTTTCCTCGACGAACACGAATTCGGAATAGGCCGCCTGCCAGAGCAGGAAATTGGAGAGGCGCTGCTCGCCACTGGTCCGGATGATCACGTCCGGGTCCGGCAGGCCGGCAGTGAGCAGGGCATTGCCGAAGCGAGCCTCGTCGATATCGTCCGGACGGAGGCGACCGGCAGCCACCTCGCGCGCAAGATGGCGGGTGGCGGCCACGATCTCGGCCTTGCCGCCATAGTTGAACGCCACGACCAGGGTGAGCCCGGTATTGTGCACGGTCTTGGCCTCGACATCGTCGATGAGCCGCAGCAGCGAAGGCTCCAGACCCTCGCGCGAACCGATGATCCTGACGCGGACGTTATTGCGGATCAGCCTTTGCAGATCCGAGGCGACGAAGCGCCGGAGCAGATTGAAGATGAAGGAGATTTCGTCAGGAGGGCGCGTCCAGTTCTCCGAGGAGAAGCTGAAGACGGTGAGATAGCCCACGCCGTAGGAGATGCAGAGTTCGACCAGGTTGCGCAGGGCCTTGACGCCCTCCACATGGCCTTCCGTGCGCCGCTTGCCGCGCAGCTTGGCCCAGCGGCCATTGCCGTCCATGATCACGCCGAGATGCAGGGGAATACGCAGGTCCGCGCCCATCTCCGGCTTCATATTGGCGGCGGGTTCCCCTGCCATCGACGGCCCTCCAGGTGCCGGATCAGCGGTCGGTCAGACCTGCATGATCTCCTGTTCCTTCTGCGCGACGATACCGTCGATCTCGGCCACCGCATCGTCGGTCGCCTTCTGCACCAGATCCGACTGCTTCTTGGCGTCGTCCTGGCTCATGTCGCCGTCCTTCTCCGCCTTTTTCAAGGCATCCATGCCGTCGCGGCGGATGTGGCGCACCGCCACGCGGGCCTGTTCGGCATAGGTGTGGGCGACCTTGGCCAGCTCCTTGCGGCGCTGCTCGTTGAGCTCGGGCAGCGGCACCCGGATCACCTGGCCCTCGCCCATCGGATTGAGGCCCAGGCCGCTGTCGCGGATGGCCTTCTCGACTGCGTTGGCCATGGAGCGATCCCAGACCTGCACCGAGAGCATTCGCGGCTCGGGCACGGTGACGGTGGCCACCTGGTTGAGCGGCATGCGCGAGCCGTAGGCTTCCACTGTCACCGGCTCGAGCAGGCTGGCGCTGGCGCGCCCAGTCCTAAGGCCGCTCAGCTCATCCTTGAGCGAGGCGATGGATTTCTGCATCCGGGTCTTGAGATCGCTGAGATCATAGCTGGCCATGGCCGGTTTCCTTCCAGTCGCTTGCCGGTAGCCGGGTCTGAGCCCGATTCCCGGTCCTTATCCGATGCCGGCGCCATGCCAAGCCGCCGGCCCTGTCAAAAACAGTGTCAGAGCGGATCGCCGACACGCGTGGAAAGGCCCCTGCCCTCCAGAACGCCGGCCAGACCCGCCTCGTCATCCAATGCATATACGATTATCGGCATGGCATTGTCGCGGGCAAGCGCGAATGCTGCCGTATCCATGACCTTCAAGTTCCGGCGGATCACTTCGTCATAGCCGATTTCGGCATAACGCGTGGCGTCGGGGTCCATCATCGGGTCGGCCGAATATACGCCATCCACCTTGGTTCCCTTGAGCACCACGTCGCATTCGAGCTCGATGGCGCGCAGCGTGGCGGCCGTATCCGTGGTGAAGAACGGATTGCCGGTGCCTCCCCCCAGGACCACCACGAACCCGTCCTCGAGCGCCTGCTTGGCATCGCGGGCGGTGAAGGTGTCCGCGACCGAGGGCATGGTGGCCGCACTGAAAGGCTTGGACTTAATTCCCTGGCGGGAGATGGCGTTGCTCAGCGCCAGGGCATTGATCATGGTCCCGAGCATGCCCATCAGGTCCGCCGTCACCCGGTCGGTGCCGTCGGCAGCACCGGACATGCCGCGAAAGATATTGCCCCCGCCCACCACTATCGCCACCTCGGTTCCGGCGCGGGCGACCTCGGCGATCTGGCTGGCGATGCCATGCAGGAAGGGCGGCTCGATACCGAAGGAATTGTCTCCCGCCAGCGCCTCGCCCGAAACCTTGAGCAATATGCGCTTATAGGCAGACGACATCGGTGTGACCCCCTGATTATGCGTGTGACGGGCCACCGAATCCGGCGGACCCGGCCGACCCTAAGGCAAAACGGCCACTAAAAGAAGGCGGAGTTGCGCAAGGTTATGAATGAGAATGGTACGCTCGGATCCGGAGCAATGGAAAAACCCGGAGAGCGGCGGACGCGCCCGGAGGCGCGCCCGCATATGCAAATGGCTTACTTCACGCCGGCGGTGGCGGCGACCTCGGCGGCGAAATCCGCCTCGGCCTTCTCGATGCCCTCGCCCAGCGCAAAACGCACGAACCTGGTCAGCTTGATCGGCGCGCCGGCATCCTTTTCGGCGTTCTTGATGGCGTCGGCGACCTTGGTTTCGCCGTCGATCACGAAGACCTGGCTGAGCAGCGTGACTTCCTCGAAGTATTTACGCATCCGGCCATCGACCATCTTTTCGGCGATCTCGGCAGGCTTGCCGCTTTCCTTGACCTGTTCGAGGATGATGGCGCGCTCGCGGGCCACCACGTCCTGATCCAGTTCCTCGGGCGAAATGGCCTGCGGCTGCGCCGCCGCGATGTGCATGGCAAGCTGCTTGCCCAGCGCCGAAAGCGCGGCCTTGTCGCCGGCCGATTCGAGCGCGACCAGAATGCCGATCTTGCCCATGCCGGGCTTGACCGCGTTGTGGACATAGCTTTCCACCACGCCGTCCGACACCTCGACCACCTGGGTGCGGCGCAGATTCATGTTCTCGCCGATCTTGGTGATGGCCTCGGTCAGCTCGGCCGACACCGAATGGCCGGTGCCGGGAAACGGCATCTCACCCAATTTGACCACATCGCCGTCCGCGTCCAGCGCGAGCTTGGCGACATCGGCGACGATGGCCTGGAACTGCTCGTTGCGGGCCACGAAGTCGGTTTCGGAGTTGATCTCGACCGCCGCGCCCCTGGTGCCGGCGGTGACGACGCCCACCAGGCCCTCGGCAGCGACGCGATCGGCTTTCTTGGCGGCCTTGGCCAGGCCACGGGTGCGCAGCCAGTCGACAGCGGCGTCCATGTCGCCATTGGTTTCGGCCAGGGCCTTCTTGCAGTCCATCATGCCAACACCAGTCAGCTCGCGGAGCTGCTTGACCATTGCAGCAGTAATTTCCATGGGATCACCTCTTGGCAGCCCCAGACGGGGCTGCATCGTTCGATTGGTTAGGCCCGGCGGTCCGGACCCTGGAAAGCCTCGAATGGAAGACGAAGACCGCCTCCCATTCGAAAGCACGGCAATACGAAACTCAGTTGACGGCCTGCTCGCCTTCGGCCGGCAGGTCTTCGGCCGGAGCCTCGCTGGCTTCGCCCAGATCGGCGCCCAGGGCGCTGGAGGAGCGGCCGATGCCGTCGATGGCGGCGCGCGAGATCAGCGACACGTAGAGCTCGAGGGCCCGGCTGGCGTCGTCATTGCCCGGAATGGCGTAGTCGACCACATCCGGATCGCAGTTGGTATCGACGATGGCCACCACGGGAATGCCCAGGCGACGGGCTTCCTTGATCGCATTGGCTTCCTTGTTGGTGTCGATGACGAACAGCAGGTTGGGAAGGTTCCCCATGTCCTTGATGCCGCCCAGGTCGCGCTCCAGGCGCTCCTGCTCGCGGGACATCATCAGGCGCTCCTTCTTGGTGCGCAGGGCAAGGTCAGCCTCGCTCATCGACTCCAGTTCGCGCAGGCGCGCGATGGAATTGGAGATGGTCTGCCAGTTGGTGAGCGTGCCGCCCAGCCAGCGGGAATTGACGTAATACTGCGCCGACTGCTTGGCGGCGTCGGCCACCAGCGGGGCGGCCTGGCGCTTGGTGCCCACGAACAGCACGCGGCCACCATCGGCCACGGTGTCGGAGACCAGTTGCAGCGCGCGGCTCAGGGCCGGCACGGTCTGGCTCAGGTCGAGAATGTGAATGTCGTTGCGAACGCCAAAAATATAGCGTTCCATCTTCGGGTTCCAGCGGTGCTTCTGGTGGCCGAAGTGAACGCCAGCTTCCAGAAGCTGACGCATGGAGAATTCAGGCAGTGCCATGATGGGCTGCTCCTTTACCGGTTGATGCCTCCACGAAGCCTTGCAGCGGAACCCGCCACCGGATGGTTTTCCCCGAGGGGCAAAGCCTGCTTCGTGTGTGTGATCACGCCCGACACAAAAGCCGGACGCGTGCGCCATATAGGCGAACACGGCCCGATGCGCAAGCCAATCCCGCTGCCGGGCCGCCCTTATGCGAAGCGAACGTCGGTCACCCCGTCCAGCGCCTTGATGCCGCCGGCAACTTCCGCGGTGATCGCGTATTTGCCGGGCAGCTCGATTTCGTATTCGCGGGCGCCGCCGTCACGGATGACCACAAAATTGACCGTGCCGTTACCGCCGGGCTTCAGCTGCGCGCTGATCGGCCCCAACGCCTTCGCATCCGCGGTGAAAACGGTCAGCCGCCGGTCGACCCGATCGGCCAGCCCCTCTATGGGTTCGGCCGAAATCAGCCTGAGGCTGACGCCCTCGGCCCGCTCATCGGCGCCCACCTGCAGGATCACGGAATTGCCCGGTTGCAGGATCGAGCCGTATTCGGCGATCTGCTCGGAAAAGGAAATCACCTCGAAAGTGCCGCTCTGGTCGGAAAGGGCCAGCACCATCATCGGCGTGCCCTTGCGCGTCCGCCGGTCGTTGCGTGAGGAAATGGTGCCGGCCAGCCGCCCTGCCCCGGCGCCATCCCTGACCGCCCGCTCGAAATCGCTCCAGCGCTGCACGCGCAGCTTTTCGAACAGATCGGCATAGGCGTCGAGCGGATGCGCGGAGAGATGAAAACCGATGGCCGAAAGCTCCCGGTCGGCCCGCTCCGTCGAATTCCAGACAGGGACGCCGGTGGGCAGGCGGAACGGCTCCTCCTCGACCACGTCGAACATCGAGGCCTGTCCGCTACTGCGGTCTGCCGTCAGCGACTGGGCCGTGCCGATAACGGCGTCCATGGCGGCGAACGCCACTTCGCGCCGCGGCACGAGAGCGTCGAAAGCCCCGGCATTGACCAGGGTTTCGAGCGTCCGTTTATTGAGCACGCGCGGATCGACCCGGCGAGCGAAGTCGCCCAGATCCGCAAACGGCGCGTCGCCGCGAATCTCGACGATATGCTCGGCCATGGCCCGGCCGACGCCCTTGACGGCCGAGAGCCCGTAATGAATGCGGTCGTCCTTCACCGAAAACACGACTTCCGAGCTGTTGACGCAGGGCGGCACGACCTCGATGCCCTTCCTGCCCGCCTCGCGGCGGAAGTCGGATAATTTGTCGGTCTGGGCCATGTCGAGCGTCATCGAGGCCGCGTAGAATTCGTGGGGGAAATGTTCCTTGAGATACGCCGTCTGGTAGGACACCCAGGCATAGGCGGCGGCATGGCTCTTGTTGAAGCCGTAATTGGCGAATTTCGCCAAGAGATCGAAAATCTGGTCGGCCAGCGCCTCGCTCACCCCGTTGGGTCCGGCGCCCTCGCGGAAGCGGACGCGCTGCGCATCCATTTCCGCCTTGATCTTCTTGCCCATGGCGCGGCGCAGCATGTCGGCCTCGCCCAGCGAATATCCGGACAGGAGCTGGGCGATCTGCATCACCTGTTCTTGATAGACGATGATGCCGTAGGTCTCGTCCAGAACCTCCTTCAGCGCCGCGTGGGGATAGTCGACCGGCTCGCGCCCATGCTTGCGGTCGATGAAGCTGGGAATATTGTCCATCGGGCCGGGCCGATAGAGCGCGTTCATGGCGATGAGGTCTTCAATGCGGTCGGGCTTGAGCTCCATCAGCGCCCGTCGCATCCCCGCGCTTTCAAACTGGAAGATGCCATAGGTGTCGCCGCGCGCGTAAAGCTTGTAGGTGGCCTCGTCCTCGATGGGGATGGCATCGATATCGAGTTCGATGCCCCGGTTCCTTACCATGTCCACGGCATAGCGGATGGTGGTCAGGGTCTTGAGGCCGAGGAAGTCGAACTTGACCAACCCCGCCGGCTCCACCCATTTGAGGTTATACTGCGTCACCGGCATGTCGGAACGCGGATCGCGGTAGAGCGGCAGCAATTCCTGCAGCGGCCGGTCGCCGATGACGATGCCGGCGGCATGGGTGGAGGCGTGGCGATAGAGCCCCTCCAGCGCCTGGGCGATCTCCACGAGCTGGCCGACGGTCTCATCTTCCTCGGCCATCTGCCGGAATTGCGGCACCTCCCTGATCGTGCGCTCGATGGACCAGGGATCGGCCGGATTGGCCGGCACCAGCTTGCACAGCCGGTCCACCTGCCCATAGGGCATCTGCAGGACGCGCCCGACGTCGCGCAGCACGGCGCGCGCCTGCAGGGTTCCGAAGGTGATGATCTGGGCGACCTGGCTGGCCCCGTATTTCTCCTGGACGTAGTCGATCACCTCCTCGCGCCGGTCCTGGCAGAAGTCGATGTCGAAGTCCGGCATCGAGATGCGCTCGGGGTTGAGGAAGCGCTCGAACAGCAGATTGTAGCGCAGAGGGTCGAGATCGGTGATGGTCGTGGCATAGGCCACGAGGGAGCCGGCGCCCGACCCGCGCCCCGGGCCTACCGGAATATTGCGGGCCTTGGCCCATTGGATGAAGTCGGCAACGATGAGGAAATAGCCGGGGAACTTCATCTTCTCGATGATTCCCAGCTCGAAATCGAGCCGCTCGCGATATTCCTGCTCGGTCTTGCCGGGGGCGATTCCGGTGACCGCGAGGCGCTGGTTGAGACCGTCCACCGCGATCTTGCGCAGTTCGGCCGCCTCCGCCGCCACCACTTCGTCCTCGGTGGCGTGGGAACCGGCGGCGAATTTGGGCAGGATGGGGCCACGCGTCCTCGGCCGGAAGGATACGCGCCGCGCAATCTCGACGCTGGAGGCCAGCGCCTCCGGCAGGTCCGAGAACAGCTCCATCATCTCGGCGCGGGTCTTGAAATAATACTGGTCGCCGAGCTTGCGCCGCTCGGTCTGGGCCAGAACCGAGCTGCCGGCGATGGCCAGCAGCGCGTCATGGGCCTCGAATTCCTTTTCCGTCCTGAAGAAGGGCTCGTTGGTGGCAACCAGTGGAATGCCCTTGCGATAGGCGTAGTCGACGAGCCGGGGCTCCACGGTCGCTTCCATCGGGCGGCCATGGCGCTGCAATTCGATGTAGAAACGGTCGCCGAACAGGTCCGCCAGCCGGTCGAGCCGGCGAATCGCATTGCCATTCTGACCATGGGCGAACGCCATGTCGATGGCCCCTTCCGGGCCGCCGGAAAGGCAGATCAGCCCGGCAAGGCTTTCCCGCGCAAGCCAGTCGAGACTGGCGCGGGCAAGACCGTTCTCGCCTTCCAGATAGGCCCGCGACACCAGCCGGGAGAGATTGGAAAACCCCTCCTCGGTCTGCGCCATGAGCACGATGCTGGATTTGCCGGCCCAGGCGAGGTGACCGCGCTCATTCAGGCGTTCCTCGGCGGCGGCGAAATCCACCGCCAACTCCACCCCGACCAGCGGCTGAATGCCCTTTTTCGCCGCCTTTTCGGAGAATTCGAGCGCACCGAAAAGATTGTTGGTGTCGGCGATGCCCAGCGCCGGCTGGCCGTCCGCGGCCGCCAGATCGAGGATGGTCCCCAGTTGCAGGGCGCCCTCGAGCAACGAGAAGGCGGAATGGACGTGAAGGTGGATGAAGCCGGGGCCGCGCATATGAGTCTCCTCGTCCGAACTTGTGGCAGTCGCAAGCCCCGGGTCAAACGGATCGGCGACAATCCACAGCCGATCACGCGAAACGGGTGATGATATCCATCCAGGCAAGCGAACCGAAGGTGAAGGCCCCCAGCGTGACGAAGGCGGCGAAGTCCTTGATGAAATCGAGCATCTCTGTCTCCCGTGTTTCCGTATTGTTCTTATATGTTCGTTTTTTGTTCACGTCTATACGGGAACACCGGTGAAACCGGGGACGGCGGTTAACTGGTTAGGAAATCCTTAGGAGCTGCATAGCGGGGAGAATCGGGCCGCGGCCGGACGAAACGGCGGATACATCGCACAGATGCCTAGCCGCGGCGGCTATGCTTGACGATCTCGATGCCGTGCGCGCGGATTTTCTTGCGCAGCGTGTTGCGGTTGAGCCCGAGAAGCTCGGCCGCCCGGATCTGGTTGCCGCCACAGGCGTTGAGCGCCATGGCGATGAGGGGTGCTTCGACCCTGTCGATCACGCGCTGGTAGAGGCCGGGCGGTGGCAGGTCGGGTTCGTATTCGCCCAGCTCCTGCCCAACATGGGCTTCGACCGCCACGGAAATGTCCACGGGACCATTCTGTGCAGGCGCCGGGGGGCGCACACCCATATCGAGTTCGTTCTGAACGATCTCCGCCGAAATCTGTTCGTCGGCGTAGAGCGCGGAAAGGCGCCGCACCAGATTTTCCAGTTCGCGGACATTGCCGGGCCAGGCGTAAAGCTGCAGCAGCCTGACGGCTTCCGGGGCAATGGTCTTGACCGCATCCCCCTCGCGCTGTGCGGCGCGCAGAAAATGCTGCACCAGGTCGGCGATGTCGTCGACGCGCTCGCGTAGAGGAGGTAGCCGGATCGGCACGACGTTGAGGCGGTAATAGAGGTCTTCGCGGAACAATCCCTGCCGGATCATCTGCCCCAGATCGCGATGGGTGGCCGCCACGATACGCACATTGGCCCGGATGGGGCTGCGCCCGCCCACCATGGTGTATTCGCCTTCCTGCAGCACGCGCAGCAGGCGCGTCTGGGCCTCCATAGGCATGTCGCCGATTTCGTCGAGGAAGAGCGTGCCGCCCTCGGCCTGCTCGAACCGCCCGGAGGAGCGGGCATTGGCACCGGTAAAGGCCCCTTTCTCATGTCCGAACAGTTCCGCCTCGATCAGGTCGCGCGGGATCGCGGCCATGTTGATCGCAACGAAGGGACCATTTCGCCGCTTGCCGAAATCATGCAGCGCCCGGGCCACCAGTTCCTTGCCCGTGCCGCTCTCGCCGGTGATCATCACGGTCAGGTCGGTCTGCATCAGCCGCGCCAGGGCGCGATAGATATCCTGCATGGCTGCCGAACGGCCCACCAGCGGCATGGCCTCGCCCGGCTCCTCCGGCTTGCGATCCTGCGCGCCGGACTTGCGGGCATCGGCCAGGGCGCGCGAGACCGTCGAGAGCACTTCGGCGATGTCGAAGGGTTTTGGCAGATATTCATAAGCGCCGGCCTCGGAGGCGCGGATCGCCGTCATGAAGGTATTCTGTGCGCTCATCACGATCATGGGCAGATCGGGCCGCAGCTTCCTGATCCCGGGCATGACCTCGAAGGCGTTGCCGTCGGGCATGGCCACGTCGGTGATCAATATGTCGCCCTCTCCCCGGCTCACCCAGTTCCACATGGTCGAGATATTCCCCGTTGGCCGCACTTCGTAGCCGGCACGGGTCAGCGCCTGGTTGAGCACCATACGGATGGCGGCATCGTCATCGGCGAGCAGAACGACATGGCTCATCTGGGCTGATCTCCTTCGGCGGCACCGCTGGCGACGGGCAGCAGGATGCGGAACCGCGTTCGGCCGGGGCGGCTTTCGCAATCGACCACGCCGCCGTGATCCCCCACGATTTTGGCCACCAGCGCCAGGCCGAGGCCGGAGCCGTTGGCCTTGGTGGTGACGAAGGGATCGAACAGGAACGGCAGGATGTCGGGCGGCACTCCCGGCCCGTTGTCCTCGATGACGATTTCGAGCGGCAGCGAAATGCGCTCGGCGGCGCCGGCCACGCTGATGCGGATGCCGGGGCGAAATGCGGTCGATATGCGGATTTCCGGATTCTGAATCCTTTCAACGGCTTCCGATGCGTTCTTGATCAGATTCAGGAACACCTGAATGAGCTGGTCGCGATTGCCCAGAACCGGCGGCAGCGAGGGATCGTATTCCTCAAACAACGCCACGTCCCGTGCCACGCCATTGCGCGCCAGAAGCTTCACCCGGTCGAGGATGACGTGGATATTGACCGGCTCGCGCTCCATGGGCCGTTCGTCGCCAAATACCTCGACACGGTCGATCAGGCCGACAATGCGGTCGGTTTCATCGCGGATCAGCCGGGCCAGCGGCACTTCCTCCGCCGGCACGGACTGCTCCAGCAATTGAGCGGCGCCACGAATGCCGGAGAGCGGGTTCTTGATCTCATGGGCCAGCATGGCGGCCAGCCCCGTCGCCGACCGGGCGGCTCCGCGCGATACCATCTGCCGGTCTATCTTGTCGGCAGTGGTGCGCTCCTGGATCAGCATAACCACGCGGCCATCCTCGTCCGAGACCGGGGAGGCAAAGACATCGGCCACGCGCTCGTCGCCGAAACGGGAAGAGCCGATCCGGACACGATATTCCATCATCGGCGCCCGCCGCCGGCCGGCAGTGCCGACAAGCGAGACCAGGGGCGAGCCGAAGGCGACCAGATCGTCCAGCGCCTGGCGGGCGAGAACGCTCAGCGAGGTCGCAAAAAAAGCTTCGGCTGCATAATTGGCGAACAGGATGCGGCGTTCTTCATCCAGCACCAGAATGGGCTGCGGCAATGCCTGGAGCACCGCCTGCGCCGGCACCGCGTCGGGGTCCGTCGCCGCCGCGCCGCTCATGCGGCCGTTCTCCATTCGCCCGAAAACAGCCTGCCGATCAGTGCGAGCACGGCCTTGGGGTCATCATTGTCGAGCAAGGCGCGGCGCGTCGGCTTCTCCAGCACCAGCCCCGCCGCCTCTGCATACCAGTCGAGATGTTTTCGCGCCGCGCGCAGGCCGGTCTGGGTACCGTAATCGACCAACATTTCGGTATAGTGGTTCTGGATCAGCTCGACCAGTTCCGCACCCTGCGGCGCCGGCTCCGGAGATAGACCATCGAGAGCCGCCCCGATCTGTCCCACACGCCAGGGTCGGCCCTGCGCCCCGCGCCCCAGCATGACGGCGGCGGCTCCGGATTCGGCCAGCGCCCGGCGTGCCTTGTCGGCATCGGTGATATCGCCATTGACAACGACCGGCACGCTGACGGCCTCGACGACGCGGCGCACCGGCTCCCAGCGCGCCTCGCCCTTGTAAAATTGCTGGCGCGTGCGGCCATGAACGGTGATCATCCGTGCGCCCGCGCCCTCCGCCAGCCGCGCGATATCCGGGGCATTCAGGCTGTCATCGTCCCAGCCGAGGCGCATCTTGACGGTTACCGGCCTCGTGGTGGCGCCGGCCACGGCCTCTACGATCGCTAGAGCCTGATCCGGCACCCGCATGAGCGCCGACCCGGCATAACCATTGGTGACGCGCTTGGCCGGGCAGCCGAAATTGATATCGATGATATCGGCGCCCGCCGCCTCGGCGATGCGTGCGCCCTCGGCCATCCATTGCGGCTCGCAGCCTGCAAGCTGCACCATATGCGGCAGCTTCCCAGCCCGGCCGAGCTTGCGCACCATGCCGTCATGGCCGGTGCTGAGGGCGGCGCTGGCCACCATTTCGGACACTACGAGGCCTGCGCCGTAGCGCTCGGCAAGGCACCGAAACGCCCGATCGGTGATGCCCGCCATCGGAGCCAGAAAGGCACGATTGCGGACGTGATGCCCACCAATGGTCATGGCACGATCTGGCACAATTGCTCCGGAAATAGTCATCCTGAAAATGCTGCCTGCACAATAATCATTTCAATATCCCGCGCAACTGCCGGAAGCAGCATGAAGGCGGAAACCAGCCCTGCTCTTGCCGCATGGAGGGGCGAGGGCTAGAGCTTGGCGGAAGACGAGTTCTGTTTCGAAGTATTCCCTCCATGCGTCAAAAATCCATCGCCGTCATCGTTGTGGCCGCCGGACAGGGCGAACGCGCCAGCGTCAACGGGGATGCCGTTCCCAAGCAATACCGGCCGATCGGCGGCAAGCCCGTTGTGGCGCGCACCGTCGCCGCCTTTCTCGATGTCGAGGCGGTCTCGCATGTCCTTCCGGTGATCCATGCCGACCACGACGGCAATTTCGCCGCACTGGATCTTGCCGATGCGCGCTTGCTGCCGCCGGTTTCCGGTGGTGCGAGCCGCCAGGCTTCAGTGCTGGAAGGGCTCAAGGCCCTCGAGCCATTGCAGCCTGATTACGTGCTTATCCACGACGCCGCCCGACCATTCGTTCCCCGCGCACTGATCGAAGCCGTCATTGCGGCCATCGCCGATAACGACGGCGCCCTGCCAACCCTGCCCGTCACCGACACGATCAAGCGCTCGCCCGATGGACACATGGTCGCCGGCACCGAGGATCGGCGCCAGCTTCATGCCGCCCAAACCCCGCAGGGTTTCAGCTTCGAGCGCATATTTTCCGCGCACCGGCGCGCGGCGCAGATCGAGCGGGATTTCACCGACGATGCCGAGATCGCCGAATGGGCGCAGCTCCGCGTCGTCATGGTTCCCGGCGACCGCGACAACATCAAGATCACGCACCCGGATGATTTCAATCGGGCGGAACGCCTATTGCAAGGAGACAGCCGCATGGAAACCCGTATCGGCATCGGCTACGACGTTCACTCCTTCGCGCCCGGCGATGCCGTCTGGCTCGGCGGCGTCAAAATCCCCCACAGCGCTAAGCTGCAAGGCCATTCCGACGCGGATGTAGCGCTGCATGCGCTCACCGACGCCATTCTGGGGGCCATCGGCGAAGGCGATATCGGGGTGCATTTCCCGCCCAGCGACATGCAGTGGCGCGATGCGGCCTCGACCATCTTCCTGCGCCATGCCGGCGAACTTGTGCGCCGCCGCAATGGCCGCATCGTCAATCTGGACGTGACAATCGTGGCGGAAGCGCCGAGGATTGCCGGGCACGCTCCCGCCATGTGCGCCGTGATCGCCGAAACGCTCGGCATTACGGCGAGCCGCGTGGCGGTCAAGGCGACAACCAACGAAAAGCTCGGCTTCATCGGGCGGGAGGAAGGGATCGTGGCTATGGCGAGTGCAAGCGTGGAAGTGCCGAGGGTGGACTGATATGGCAGCCAAAGCGAAAGTCTCCGCCGCCAAACAGGTCATCGACATATTGGCGGAACGCAACCAGACGATCGTGACCGCGGAAAGCTGCACGGGCGGCCTCATCGCCGCCACGCTCACCGATATTCCGGGCGCCTCGGCCGCGTTATATGGCGGCTTCGTCACCTATGCCAATGCGGCGAAGTCCCGGATGATCCATGTGCAGCCGCGGCTGATCAACGATTACGGCGCGGTCAGCAACCAAGTCGCACGGGCCATGGCCGACGGGGCCCGCAACACGGTGCATGCCGATTTTGCGGTGGCGGCGACAGGAATCGCCGGGCCGGACGGGGGCAGCGACAAAAAGCCGGTGGGACTGGTCTATGTGGCCGTATCGTCCAGCCTCGCCACGGTGGTCATCGAGCACCGTTTCGGCGATCTGGGCCGGGACGGCATCCGCAAGGCGACCGTGGAAGCCGCCCTGGACCTGGTCCTGCAGGTGGTTACGAGCGACCCGCCGCAATGATGGCGTAGTCGCGGCGGATGGCAGAGGTTCTGCGCGCCCATTCCGAGGCGGCAGTCCGGGCCTTGTGGGCCTCGAATGCCGCCCGGTCGACGAAGAGCTCATCGACATGCCAGACCAGCGGATCGTCCGTCTGCGTCACGTCGAAGGCGAGGCAGCCGGGCTCCCCTCTCGTCAGGCGGATATGTTCGGGTAGATATTTCCGCACGATATCGCTTTCTTCCGGCGAGGCGCATATGAGCATTCCCGACAGGCGAACCGTTTCGAGCATCTGTCAATCCCCGAACCGCCGGTCCGCCTCGTCGGAAAAGGCGCGCATGATCTCTTCCTGCTTGGCGGCGAATGCCGGTTCCGCCACGGCGGCGACCAGCGGATTGGAAAACTTGAAGTCGATTTCGAAGCGGACGCGGGTGCCCTGCCCCTCCGGCTCGAAGCTCCAGATGCTATCCAGATAGGCGAAGGGACCGTCCACCGCCTTGACGCGGATGGTTCGTTGCTGGCGATCAAGCGTCACCCGGCTGGTATAGGACTGGGTGATCGGCCCAAAACCGATGGTCATGCGTGCCAGCCGGATATCCGCGTCGCCGGCCGCCGGGTCCGGCCGCACATTCATCGCCTGGCAATTGGGGATGAAGCGGGGATAATCCGGCAGATCGGCGACGATGTTGAACATCCGCTCGGGCAGATGCGGCACGTGCCGTTCGTAGAAGCGCTTCATTCAGTATCCGAGCCTTGCCTGGCGGTTGGCCTTGAGGCGGGCGAAATCCTCCCCGGCATGGTGCGAGGAGCGCGTCAGCGGGCTGGAGGAAACCAGCAGGAACCCCTTGGCGGTCGCCACGGTGGCGAAGGACTTGAACTCTTCGGGCGTGACGAAGCGTTGCAAGGGATAGTGCTTCTTCGTGGGCTGCAGATATTGCCCGATGGTGAGGAAATCGACATCGGCCGAGCGCAAATCGTCCATCAGTTGCAGAACCTCGTTCCGCTCCTCGCCCAGCCCGACCATGATGCCGGACTTGGTGAAGATCGAGGGATCGATCTCCTTCACCCGCTGCAACAGCCGAATGGAATGGAAATAGCGGGCGCCAGGCCGCACCTTGAGATATTTCGAGGGGACGGTTTCAAGGTTGTGGTTGAAGACGTCGGGCCGGGCCGCCACGACGATCTCGAGCGCACCGTCCTTACGCAGGAAATCCGGCGTCAGCACCTCGATCGTGGTGCGGGGATTGCGGGCGCGGATGGCGAATATCACGTCAGCGAAATGCCGGGCGCCGCCATCGGCCAGATCGTCCCGGTCCACCGAGGTGATGACGACATGTTCGAGGCCGAGCTTTTCCACGGCGATGGCGACATTTTCCGGCTCGCGCGGATCAAGCGGCCCGGGCATGCCGGTGCGGACGTTGCAGAAGGCGCAGGCGCGGGTGCAGATCTCGCCCATGATCATCATGGTCGCGTGCTTCTTGCTCCAGCATTCCCCGATATTGGGGCAGCCGGCTTCCTCGCACACCGTGACGAGATTGTTCTCGCGCACGATTTTCCGGGTTTCGTTATAGACCGGCGAGCCGGGGGCCTTGACGCGGATCCAGTCCGGCTTGCGCAGCACGACGCTGTCCGGCCGGTTGACCTTTTCCGGGTGGCGCGGACGAGCCGCAGAAGTATCGATGAGCGTGACCATGTCAGTCCTGACTGGGCGAGATGCCCGTTATATCGCTCCCTTGTGCCGCCGGTTCAACCCGGCCTTCGAAGAGCAGCCTGCCGCTACCCCATGACCTCGGTCATTTCGACCCAGTCGCCGCCGCGAGACGCCGACAGGATCGTCGCCTGAACCAGTGCGAGCGAGCCGAGATTATCCTCCCCGGAACTGAAGCCGACCGGGACAACGCCGGTTTCCAATACCTGCGCGATCGTCGACAGCGTGCCGGTGCGGTCGGGAAACGCCACCGGATCCAGCTTTTTCCTGTCCGCCTTGCCCTCGAGCGGCAACAGTGCCAGCCGGTCCGGCCCCTGTTTGTTGCGGAAATGGTCGCGCGAGCTCCAGATGATCTCTCCCTCGGCGCCATCCATCACCCACTCGCCGGCCCAGGGCGTCACCGGCCCCGAACTTACCCAACTCGCCCTGTAGGAGAGCACGGTACCCTTGCTGAACTCGATGGTCGCCACGCCGGAGGGATCGAAGCGGAAGGGACTGCCGGGAGGATTCCAGGTGCGGCAGGTCAGTCGCCTGGGTTCGTCGCCCAGAACGAAGCGCATCAGGTCGAAATGGTGGATCGACATATCCGCCAGCAGCGGGTCGGGCATGTCCCAATACCGATACCCCTGGCTGGGGCCGTGGCGCCGGAAATCCAACGAGACCATGTTGAGCGGCCCGAAAGTACCATCGGCGATGAGTTGCGCTGCCAGGATCGGCGCCGGCTGGTGCCGGTAATTCTGGCTGACCATCAGCACCCGGCCCTGCGCCTTGGCCAGGGCCACCAGCTCCTTGCCTTGGGCGATGGTGGTGGTGAAGGGCTTTTCGACGATCACGTGGTAACCCAGTTCGAGGCACCGCTTGACCACCGGATAATGCGCCTCGGTACGCAGCGTGCAGATGGCGAGGACCGCATCGGTATGCCGGGCGGCATCCTCGAGGCTGGAAAAGCACAGTTTCGGATCGACGCCCAGCTCGGCCTGCGCCCGCTGCGTCGTCTCGGGATTGGTATCCACATAGCCGACCATCTGAACTGTGGGAACTTTGGGGATAACGTCCTTGGTCCAGCTAAATCCCCAATGTCCCAGCCCGATCTGAATTGCCTTGACCATGTGGATAAGCCTCCTGGTTCCGAGTGCTCGGCGGACCTCGCCGGAAGGCGGGCGCACGGTCCATGGCCCTTTTGCGCCCGACTCTCCGGAGCGATCAGATGTTCAGCGCGCGCCCATAGGCGTCGAGCACGCTTTCCTTCATCGTTTCGGACAGGGTCGGATGCGGGAAGACGGTATGGATGAGTTCTTCTTCGGTGGTTTCGAGATTCATCGCCACGACGAAGCCCTGGATGAGCTCGGTGACTTCCGCACCAATCATGTGCGCGCCCAGAAGTTCCCCGGTCCGGGCATCGAAAATGGTCTTTACCAGACCATCCGGCTCGCCCAGCGCAATGGCCTTGCCATTGCCCACGAAGGGGAACCGTCCCACCTTGATCTCGCGGCCGGCTTCCTTGGCTTTCGCCTCGGTCAGGCCGACGCTGGCCACCTGCGGCTCGCAATAGGTGCAGCCCGGCACCTTGGCCTTGTCGAGCCCGTGCACGTCGAGCCCGGCGATCTTTTCGACCGCGATCACCGCTTCGTGTTCGGCCTTGTGCGCCAGCATGGGCGGGCCGGCCACGTCACCGATGGCCCAGATGCCATTCACGTTGGTCTTGCCATAGGCGTCGATGACGATGGCGCCGCGCTCGGTCTTGACCCCGATCGTCTCCAGCCCCAGGCCCTCGATATTGCACTGCACGCCCACGGCCGAAATTAACTTGTCGCCGGCGATCTGCTGGATCTTTCCGTCCTTGGTCTCGACATGGGCGACGATGCCGTCCTTGGTCTTTTCGACCTTGGCCACCTTGGCATCGGTGATGATCCTGATGCCGCGCTTTTCGAAGCGCTTGCGCGCCAATGCCGAGATTTCCGCGTCCTCGACCGGCAGGATCTGGGGCAGCAGCTCGATCACCGTCACTTCGGCCCCCAGCGAGCGATAGAAGGAGGCGAACTCGATGCCGATGGCGCCTGAGCCCATCACCACCAGCGATTTGGGCATGGTCGCTGGCTTGAGCGCCTCGAAATAAGTCCAGATCCTGTCGCCATCCGGCTCGATGCCGGGCAGGACACGCGGGCGGGCGCCGGTGGCGATGATGATGTTCTTCGCCTTATAGGTGCCCTCGCCCAGCGCATTCTTGGGCACCGGCCCCTGCGGCTCGACGATCTTCTTCCCGGTGGGAGAAACCTTCACTTCGCCGGGCCCGGTGATGGTGGCCTCACCCCAGATGATGTCGACCTTGTTCTTCTTCATCAGGAACTGGACGCCATTGTTCATCTGCGCCGCAATGGCGCGTGAACGCTTGACGATACCGTCGAGGTCGAAGCCGAATTTTTCCGCCGTGAGGCCATAGTCCTTCGCATGGCCCATATGTCCATAGATTTCCGCCGAGCGGAGCAGCGCCTTGGTGGGGATGCAACCCCAGTTGGAGCAGATGCCGGCCATGTGCTCGCGTTCGACGATGGCTACCTTCATGCCTAGTTGCGCGCCGCGAATGGCGGCGACATAGCCGCCGGGGCCGGCGCCGATGACGAGAAGATCGTATTGGTCAGCCATGAGGGCCTCCAGAATAGCGCGGATCAAAGACCCAGCATTTGTTTCACAAGCGGCGCCAGCCCCTCCCCTATGGCACGGGTATTGGCCGGGTCGAGATGTACGCCGTCGCGCGGATCGGCGCTCGCGACGCCGGCGGCGTCGAAAAAGGCGACCCCGGTTTCCTCGGCATGACGGCGATAATGCCGGGCGAAGTCGTGGGATTCCCGCAAGAGATGATCGAGGCCGCCGAAATTGCCCAGCATGATCTCATTGCCGGTTTCGACCACATGAGGCGGAGAGACCAGCAGGATCTGCGGCACGGGTTCGCCAAGGCCGGCAAAATGGCCGCGCGTCAGTTCCACCAGCCGCCGCGCGCCCCTTGCCGCCGCCGCGGCCGAACCGCCAAGGAAGGGCTTCAGGTCATTGGTGCCCAGCATGATGATGACGAGATCGAGTGGCGCATGGCTGGCGAGCAATGTCGACAGGATGCGGGCGCCGTTGCGATCGGCGCCAACCGTCCAGTCGTCATAGGCGGTGGTGCGTCCGCCCAAACCCTCGGCGATCACCCGCGCCTTGCCGTCGAGCCGCCGCTCGAGCGCGCTGGGCCAGCGATCCTCGAAGGCGTGGCGTGCCCCCCCGCCGGGATCGGCGCCATAGGTCAGGCTGTCGCCATAGGCGAGAATGGTTTTCATGCGCCCTGCCCCTAAGCCAGCATCATCACCGGGTTTTCGATCAGCGTCTTGAAGACACCCAGCACTTCGGCGCCCAGCGCGCCATCCACCGAACGGTGGTCGCAGGACAGGGTCGCGGTCATGAACTGGCCGATCTTGATCTGCCCGTTCTCGGGATAGACGCGCTCCTCGCCGGCCCCCACCGCCAGGATCGTGCCGTGCGGCGGGTTGATGACGGCGGCAAAATGCTTGATTCCGAACATGCCCAGATTGGAGACGGAGGAGGAGCCGCCCTGATATTCGTGCGGCGCCAGTTTCTTGTTGCGGGCTCGGGTGGCGAGGTCCTTCACTTCGTCGGAAATCTCGCGCAGGCTCTTGGTATCGCAGCTCTTCACCACCGGGGTGAAGAGGCCGCCGGGCACCGATACGGCGACCGCTACGTCGCTGCGCTCGTGATAGAGGATGGCATCGCCGGCCCAGGTGGCATTAGCGGCGGGGACGCGCTGGAGGGCGACGGCCCAGGCCTTCATGATGAAATCGTTGACCGAGAGCTTGAATTCGGGCTTGCCGTCCTTGCCCTTGGGAGCGGAAGCGTTGATCTGTTCGCGCGCCGCCATCAGCGCATCGATCTTGCAGTCGAGCGTCAGGTAGAAATGCGGAATGGTCTGCTTGCTCTCGGTGAGGCGGGCGGCCACGACCTTGCGCATGCCGTCATTGGGCACGAGCTCGTAGGTGCCCTCCTCATAGAGCGCCAGGACCTGATTCTTGCTCATGCCGGCAGGCGCAGCGGCGCTCGCAGCCGGCGCGGCGGCGGGCTTGAGCGGCGCCTTGCCGGACTTCGCGGCTTCCACATCGGCCTTGATCACCCTGCCCTTGGGACCGGTGCCGGAAATGGCGGCGATATCGATGCCCGATTCCCTGGCGAGGCGGCGAGCGAGCGGCGAGGCGAAAACGCGGCTGCCAGAGGCCCCGGCAGCAGGCGCCTTCGCGACGGCCTCCGCTTCAGATGGAGAGGCGGCCACAGGCTGCGCCGCCGGAGCGGGAGGAGCCGCGTCCTCCTTGGGGGCAGCGGGCGGACTCGCCGGGGCCTTTTCCTCCGCCTTGGAAGCCGGTGCCGCTTCAATGGCGCTGGCATCCTCGCCTTCCTGCAAGAGCACGGCGATGACGGCATTGACCTTCACATTGTCGGTGCCCTCGGCCACGAGAATCTTGCCGATCTTGCCCTCATCGACCGCCTCGACCTCCATCGTGGCCTTGTCGGTCTCGATCTCGGCGATGACGTCGCCGGAGGAAACGCTGTCGCCCTCCTTGACGTGCCACTTGGCGAGCTTGCCTTCCTCCATCGTCGGAGACAGGGCCGGCATGGTGATATTGATGGGCATCCCGGTTCTCCTTACGAGCGATAGGTCACAGCATTGACTGCCGCGATCACTTCATCGACGCTGGGCAAGGCCAGCTTTTCGAGATTGGCGGCGTAGGGCATGGGCACATCCTTGCCGGTAACCCGCAGGACCGGCGCATCCAGATAATCGAATGCCTGTTCCATGACGCGCGAAGCCAGTTCAGCGCCGATGCCGCCCTGGGGCCAGCCCTCCTCCACGGTCACGAGACGCCCGGTTTTCTTCACCGAAGCGATTATCGTGTCGCTGTCCATCGGGCGCAGGGTACGCAGATCGATCAATTCCACGTCGACGCCGGCGGCGACGAGCTTCTCCGTCGCCTGGGTCGCATAGCGCATACCCATGGAGAAGGAGACGATGGTGACATCGGCGCCCTGGCGGGCAATGCGGGCCTTGCCGATGGGCAGCACGAAATCGTCCATCTTGGGAACGAGGCCGGTCGAGCCGTAAAGGATTTCGTTTTCAAGGAACACAACCGGATTGGGCGAGCGGATCGCCGCCTTGAGCAGGCCCTTGGCGTCGGCGGCGCTATAGGGCGCAACCACGGTGAGGCCCGGAATATGACTGTACCAGGCCGAATAGTCCTGGCTGTGCTGGGCGGCGACGCGCGCGGCCGCGCCGTTGGGCCCCCGGAAAACCATGGGTGCCGGCAACTGTCCCCCGGACATGTAAAGCTGCTTGGCTGCCGAATTGATGATCTGGTCGATCGCCTGCATGGCGAAGTTCCAGGTCATGAACTCCACGACCGGCCGCAGGCCGGCAAAGGCCGCGCCAATGGCGAGCCCGGCAAAACCGTGCTCGGTGATCGGGGTATCGATCACGCGCTCGGCGCCGAACTCCTGAAGCAACCCCTGGGTGACCTTGTAGGCGCCCTGATACTCGGCAACTTCCTCGCCGATGATGAAGACGTCCTTGTCGCGGCGCATCTCCTCGGCCATGGCCTCGTTGAGGGCCTGACGCACGGTAAGCTCCACCATTTCGACGCCTTCGGGCAGGTCCGGATCGGCCTGCGGCTCGAATTTCGGCGCGGCAGGAACGGCCTCAGCAGGAGCGGAAGCGGCAGCATTTTCGGCCGGGACGAGAGGGGCCTCGGCCGGCTCGGGCGCCGTCGCGGCGATGGGAGCTGCCGCCGATTCCGCCGTCTCCCCTTCGCCCAGCACCAACGCGATGGGCGTATTGACCTTGACCCCTTCGGTGCCTTCGGCAACCAGAATTTCGCTGACGGTCCCCTCGTCGACCGCCTCGACTTCCATCGTTGCCTTGTCGGTCTCGATTTCGGCCAGCACATCGCCGGGCGCTACCTTGTCACCGACTTTCACCATCCACTTGGAGAGCGTGCCCTCTTCCATGGTCGGCGACAGGGCGGGCATGAGGATTTGGGGCATGTCAGCTCTCCAGCAGGAACGCGCCGGGCGCGGGGGCCACAGGGCGGAGAATGAAAATGTGGGATCGGGCGGCCGTATCGGCAGGCCGGCCACAAGTGTTGAATGCAGGGGCCGCCTTCGCCAGCCGAACCAGAAGTCCGGACAGATTGGAGAAAACCAGGGCGGCGCCACGCAATATGCTCATCGCCGGGCCTTACGCCTCGATGGTGATATCGGTCCAGAGCTCGGACGCGTCCGGTTCGGGATCGTTGGTGGCGAAATCGGCCGCCTCGGTAACGATGGCACGTATTTCGGTCTCGATCTTCTTGAGGTCTTCCTCGGTCACAGTTCCCAGCTCCAGCAGCCGCGCCCTGACCTGCTCGATCGGATCGCGCTCCTGGCGGAACCGGGTGACCTCGTCCTTGCTGCGGTATTTCGCCGGGTCCGACATGGAGTGGCCCCGATAGCGATAGGTCAGCATTTCGAGGATATAGGGGCCCTTGCCAGAGCGCGCCCATTCGATAGCGCGCCGCGAGGCATCAAAGACCATGCGCACGTCCATTCCGTCGACCTGCTCGCCCGGAATGTCGAAGGAGGCGCCGCGGCGCGAGAAATCGGTCGTCGCGGCAGCGCGCTCGATCGAGGTGCCCATGGCGTATTTGTTGTTCTCGATGATGTAGACGACCGGCAGGTTCCAGAGCTTGGCCATGTTGAAGCTCTCATAGACCTGGCCCTGATTGGCCGCGCCGTCGCCGAAATAGGTGATGCTCACCGCACCATCGCCGGTATATTTCGAGGCGAAGGCCAGCCCGGTGCCCAGCGGAACCTGCGCGCCGACAATGCCGTTGCCGCCGTAGAACCGGTGCTCGCTGGAGAACATGTGCATGGAGCCGCCCTTCCCCCTGGAAAGGCCGCCCTGGCGACCGGTCAGCTCAGCCATGACACCCTTGGGATCGAGGCCCATGACCAGCATATGGCCGTGATCGCGATAGCCGGTGATCTGGGCATCCTTGCCCTTTTCCGAGGCCATGGTCACGCCGGTGACCACGGCTTCCTGGCCAATATAGAGATGGCAGAAGCCGCCGATCAGGCCCATCCCGTACATCTGGCCGGCCTTTTCCTCGAAACGGCGGATCAGCAGCATCTCGCGGAAGGCTTCTAGGTCCTGCTCGGGGGTGAACTGGGGGACATTGGGCTGCGTCTTGGCCTTGGTGGCCGTCGCCTTGCGCGCCATTCTACACTCCGCTTGGGTCGGGAAACTTGCCGCTGGCCCGATCAGGCCACTTCACGCATCATACTGCAAGCGTCCAAGCAATAAAATTGCCTAGTTGCGCACCCGAAATCAACTTCAGAGCGTTGAATCTGCTTGAATAATCGAGATTAACTGATCATCGATTAATTCTATGAATTGACCGGAAATTGGTTTACCCGTCTCGGGATTGACCATAACCAGCACATCGTCGGCATTGGCCATGTTCAGCAGCGCCCGGGCCCGCTCGGTCACGATATCGGGGTCGAGATGGCGGGGATTCATCAGCGATACCCGGTGGCGATAGGCGTCGATCCTGGCCTGCAACGCCGAGCTGCGATCCTGCAATACCTCGATGTCGGCGATGATCTGCTCCCGATTCTCGATGCCGAACTGACCCGAGATCGCCGAATAGCCCAGATAGCCCTGAAAGCAGAGCAGCGTCACTGTCAGGGCCAGCGGACGCCAGAATGGTGGACGTTTGAGACGGGTGGACATTATCGGACCGATTGCAGATATCCGACTATGGCTGACAAGGGATTAATGCGGGGTTGAGGAACCGCCGGGCCGCCTCGTCGCGAGCCCGGCAAGAAGTAGGCATCCCTTATCCCTCAGCACCCACCGCCTCATTGGCCGCGATGGCCGCCATGTTGACGATGCCGCGGCTGGTCACCGAGGGCGCCAGGATATGGGCCGGGGCCCGGGTGCCCATGAGGATCGGACCGACGGCCAAGGCGCTGTTCATTTCCTTGAGCAGCGTCATGGACAGGTTCGCCGCATCGAGATCCGGGAAGATCAGCAGGTTCGCCTCCCCGCGCAAGGCGCTGTCGGGAACATAGCGATCCCTCAGCGTCTCGTTGAGCGCCAGATCGCCCTGCATCTCGCCTTCCACAACCAGATCCGGGGCGATGGCCTTCAGCTTAGCGTAGGCGTCGCGCATCTTGAAGGCGCTGTCGCCATCGCGCGAGCCGAAATTGGAATAGCTGAGCAAGGCCGCCTTCACCGGAATATTGAAGCGCTGGAGATGGTCACGCGCCTGCAGGGCAATTGCGACGATCTCGTCGGCACTGGGGTTCTGATTCACATAGGTATCGGTGAGGAAAAACGCGCCTTGCGGCAGGATCAGCATCGACATGGCGGAATAATCGGTCACCCCGTCCCGCACGCCGATGATCGAGCGAATGTCGCGCACATGCTTGATATACCGCCCCTGCAACCCGCACAGCAGCGCATCCGCCTCGCCGCGCTTCACGGCGAGCGCACCGATCACTGTCGTATTGGTGCGTACGATGGTCCGTGCGGTGTCGGGCGTCACCCCCTGACGGCCCACTAAAGAATGGAAGAGGCTTACGTAGTCGCGATAACGGGGATCGTCCTCGGGGTTGATCACCTCGCAATCGACGCCGGGACGGATACCGAGGCCGAAACGTTCGATACGGGCTTCCAGCACGGCGGGCCGACCGATCAGGATGGGCCGTGCGATCCGTTCCTCCAGCAGCACCTGCGCCGCGCGCAATACGCGCTCGTCCTCGCCATCGGCAAAGGCGATGCGCTTGCCCTTGCCCTGCGCCCGGTCGATGATCGGCTTCATCACCAGTCCCGAGCGGAACACGAAGCGGTTGAGTCCGTCGCGATAGGCGTCCCAGTTCTCGATCGGCTTCTTGGCGACGCCCGATTCCATTGCCGCGCGAGCGACGGCCGGGGCGATCCGCAGGATCAGCCGCTGGTCGAAGGGGTTGGGGATGATGTGTTCTGGCCCATAGACGGCCGGGGCGCCCGATGGCGAGACTTCCAGCCCCGGCTCGTGAGCGAGCCGGGCGATGGCGCGCACCGCCGCCAGTTTCATCTCCTCGTTGATCGTCGTTGCATGAACGTCGAGGGCGCCGCGAAAGATGAAGGGAAAACAGAGGACATTGTTGACCTGGTTGGGATAGTCCGAGCGCCCGGTGCACACCATGGCATCGGGCCGAACCTCCTTGGCCAGCTCGGGCATGATTTCCGGGGTCGGGTTGGCCAGGGCGAGAATGAGCGGCTTGGGCGCCATCTTTGCCAGCATTTCCTGCTTCAGCACGCCGGGCGCGGACAGTCCAAGGAAGATATCCGCCCCGTCGAAAACCTCCGCCAGCGTGGTGGCGTCGGTTTCCCGCCGGAACTGAGAACGCCATTTATCGCTCACATCGTCCCGCCTGTGGGTGACGAGGCCATCCTTGTCGGCGACCCAGATATTCTCGTGGCGGGCGCCCAGCCCCACCAGCACGTTGAGGCAGGCTATGGCGGCGGCGCCGGCGCCGGAAACGCAGATCTTTGCCTCCGCGATGGTCTTGCCCGCCAGTTCAAGCCCGTTGAGCACGGCTGCCCCGACGATGATGGCAGTGCCGTGCTGGTCATCATGAAAGACCGGAATCGGCATGCGCTCGCGCAACGCTTCCTCGATCTCGAAGCAGTCCGGTGCCCGGATATCTTCCAGATTGATACCGCCAAAAGTCGGCCAGAGCGGCAGGACGGCATCGATGAATTTTTTGGGGTCGGCCTCGTCGACCTCCAGATCGAACACGTCGATGCCGGCAAATTTCTTGAACAGCACCGCCTTGCCTTCCATGACCGGCTTGCTGGCCAGCGCCCCGATATTGCCGAGGCCGAGGACGGCGGTGCCGTTGGAGATGACGGCCACCAGATTCTGCCGCGAGGTATAGCGCGCGACAGCCTCGGGGGAGTTGGCGATTTCCTCGCAAGGTGCGGCGACGCCGGGCGAATAGGCCAGCGCCAGGTCGCGCTGGTTGCCCAAGGGCTTCAGGGGCTGGATTTCCAGCTTGCCGGGCTTGGGAAATTCATGGAAATGCAGCGCCGCATCCCGCAATGCCTTGCGCTGCTCGTTGATATCAGTCGACACGTTTCTTCTCCCGGCGGCCCAGTCGGCCGCGTTGGTGCCATTAATCCCGGCGATTGGAAAGAGACAAGAAAGATCGAAGTCCGCGTGCAACGTGCCCGCTTCGTCCCCTGTCAGGCGGCCGCCGCAGTTCCGGCGATGTGCGCCGGGCCGGGCGCCGTCGCGTGCAGCGCCAGCGCCAATTCCTTGAACGCGCCGACCTTGAGAGCCGGCGCGAAGATGTAACCCTGGGCATGCAGCACGCCGCGCGAACGCAGATACACCGCCTGCTCCTCGGTTTCGACGCCCTCGGCCACCACTTCGCAATCGAGGTCGCGGGCCATGGCGATCAGCCCGTCCAGCACCGGAACCTGGGTGGTTCCGGGCTTGATCATATCGACGAAAATCCGGTCGATCTTGATGACGTCGACACCCAGCGTGGCAAGATAGGCCAGGTTGGAGTGCCCGGTGCCCGCATCGTCCATGGCCAGCCGCGCGCCCAGCGCATGCAGGCCTGAAATGACGCTGGTGGTGGCCATGGAATTGTTCAGCGGTCGCCTTTCGGTAATCTCGAACACTAATTGCCGGAAGCTTATCGGAGATTGGCCGAAAATGGCCTGCACGTCCTCGACAATTCCCACATCGCGGAAATGTCCCTCGAAGAGATTGATGGAAATCTTGAGGTCCGGAAGCGTCCGGCACAATTCGCTCAGGTCGTTGCGCACCTGTTCCATCAGCGACACGGTCATGGGAATGGCGAGCCCCGTCACTTCCGCATAATCGATGAAAGCGCCGGGCGGAATCACCTGTCCATTGCGCTTCTCCCACCGGCACAGCACTTCGCACCCGACCAGTTCGCCGGTGCGCAGATTGATGACCGGCTGGTAGTAGGGCTTGATCTCGCTGCGCTCGATGGCGCGCTCCAGATCGAAAGCCGGGACACGCGAACGCCGCGCATAATTCAGGCTCGCCAGCAGAAAGGCGCCGCTGGCGATGCAAGCGATGATCGTGAAGGCGAAGTCCAGGTCGGCATATTTCGCTCGCACCATGGCGAAGGGCACGGACAGTTCCACCCTGATGGGAAACTGTCCGGCATAGCCTTGCGCGCTGATGTAGTCCGAATTGGCGACGCGCCTGTCGAACCCCGCCACATCGCCGATGGAGACGATGGAAAGACCGTTGGTGAGCGTCACCCGCATCATGCCGGCATCCCGCATGGTCGCGGCCAGTGCAGCCTCGCTTTGCCCCAGCAGCGGCATAAAGGCGGAGATGCGCCGCGTATCCCCGAAAGTCTGGGTGACCCTGAGCGCCGGCATGGTCATATCCCCCAGCTTCACCACCGACAGGGTCTCGGTCAGTCCCGGCACCGGCAGTGGCTGGGAGAGCGGCGAATAGGAAACGGTGCGGCCATAGGCGTCGCAGTATTGCACGCCATCGAAATTCTCGACCAGAACCTGCTTAAGATTAATGGCGCTCTCTATGGCCGCCTGGGCGTTGGCCACGAAAGTCGGCGTGCAGAGAGAGGGGCTATTCGCGATCACGCCGCGCAACGCCGCCACTCCGTCCGTAATGCTTGCATTTATATGCGAGCCGACATCTTCAACATATTGTTGAGCAATCGCTTTCTCGCGGTGCCGGACATAGGCATCAAGCAGATGGTCCACGGCAATAATGGGAGCGAACGCCAGAATCGCACCCATCAGCACCAGCACGTGGGAAAGGTTCGACTTCACGTCGTGGATCCGCCCCGGGAAAATATCTTCACCCGGATAGCAAGCAAGGGCTTAACGGAGCATTAACGCTGATTAATCGCTGCTAACCATTGGCGGTGTGGAAAGCTGGTCCTCGCCGTTCCCGCCAATGGAAGCCGGTCATTTCTGCACGTTGAGGCGAATGCTGAGCTCGCGCAACTGCTTGGCGCTGGCCTCGCTCGGCGCTCCCATCAACAGGTCTTCGGCCTGCTGGTTCATTGGGAAAGCGGTGATCTCGCGAAGGTTCTGCGCGCCGCACAGCAGCATGACGATCCTGTCGATGCCGAAGGCCGCGCCGCCATGGGGAGGAGCGCCATACTGGAAGGCCCGGTAGAGGCCGCCAAACTGCTCCTCGACCTCCTCACGCGATTTGCCGGTCAACTCAAAGGCCTTCACCATGGTTTCCGGCTCCTGGTTACGGATGGAACCGGAGGCGATCTCGAAGCCGTTGCAGACGGCGTCATACTGATAGGCCTTGAGCGAGAGCGGATCGGCCGAGTCCAATGCGTCGCGCCCGCCCTGCGGCATGGAGAATGGGTTATGTGCGAAATCGATGCGCTTTTCGTCCTCGTTCCACTCGTAGAACGGGAAGTCGACGATCCAGCAGAGAGCGAACTGCTCGGTATCGACCAGATCGAGATCGAAACCCGCCTTGTTTCGTGCCTCACCGGCGAATTTATAGAATTTTTCCGGGCGCCCGCAGACGAAGAACACCGCGTCGCCATCGGCAAGACCGAGTTGCACACGAATGGCTTCGGTGCGTTCCTCGCCGATATTCTTGGCGATGGGACCGGAGCCCTGCCCGTCCTTGAAGAAAATATAGCCCAGGCCCGGCTGGCCTTCGCCCTGGGCCCAGGCATTCATACGGTCGCAGAAGGCACGCGAGCCACCGGTCGGCGCGGGAATGGCCCACACTTCCACCTTGGAATCGGCTTCGATCTGGCCCGCGAACACCTTGAAGCCGGAGCCACGGAAATGATCGGTGACCGCCTGCATCTCGATGGGATTGCGCAAATCGGGCTTGTCCGATCCATATTTGCGGACGGCCTCGTCATAGGGGATGCGCGGCCAGGTTCCGGTCACGCGCTTGCCTTCGGCGAACTGCTCGAAAATACTGGTCATCACCGGCTCGACCGTGTTCCACACGTCTTCCTGAGTGACGAAACTCATCTCCAGGTCAAGCTGATAGAACTCGCCCGGCAGGCGGTCGGCGCGCGGGTCCTCGTCGCGGAAGCACGGCGCCACCTGAAAGTAGCGGTCGAACCCGGCCACCATCAGCAATTGCTTATATTGCTGCGGCGCCTGCGGCAGCGCGAAGAATTTTCCCGGATGGATGCGGCTGGGCACGAGGAAATCGCGCGCACCTTCGGGCGAGGAGGCGGTGAGGATCGGCGTCGAGAACTCGGTGAACCCCGCATCCTCCATGCCCTCGCGCATGGCGGAGATGATTTTGGTACGCTTGAGAATATTGGCGTGCAGTTTTTCGCGGCGAAGATCAAGGAAGCGATAGCGCAGCCGGATATCCTCGGGGTATTCGGCATCGCCGAAGACCGGCAGCGGCAGTTCCCGGGCTTCCGACAGAACCTCGATCTCGCGGATAAACACCTCGATGGCGCCGGTTGCGATATTGGAGTTCACCGCCGCCGCATCCCGCAGCTTCACCTCGCCATCGATACGCAGCACCCATTCGGAACGTACCGTTTCGGCCGTGGAGAAGGCAGCGGAATCGGGATCGATCACGCATTGGGTGATGCCGTAATGGTCGCGCAGGTCGATGAACAGCAGTCCCCCATGGTCGCGAACACGATGCACCCAGCCGCTGAGGCGGACATTATTGCCGGCATCGGCCGCCGTCAGGGCGCCGCAGGTGTGCGAACGGTAGCGATGTAGGGTCATGTCGATGCTCGGAATGCTGGAGAAAAGCCGGAATCTCGGGCGGGAAAAGCGCATTTCCGCCCCTGCTTGTCAAGCGGCGGCGGACAAGGGCATTCTTCGTGCGTCGGCAACAAAAATCCACGGTGGAGCGAAACGGCGCCACCTGCTAGGAAGAATGTTGACGATATTGAGACGGTATTCGGCATGGACCTGATAGTTTCCACAGATGCACTGACCTCGTTCTGCGAACGCGCTACCAAGTTTGAATTCGTGACGGTCGATACCGAGTTTTTACGCGAAACCACCTATTGGCCCCGGCTCTGCCTGATCCAGGTCGCCACCGACGACGAAGCGGTACTCATCGACCCGCTGGCTCCCGATATCAAGCTGGCGCCGTTTTTTGCCCTGCTGGCCGATCCCAACGTCACCAAGGTGTTCCATGCGGCGCGGCAGGACATCGAGATATTCGTCAAGCTGACCGGCGCCGTCCCCCACAATATCTTCGATACCCAGATCGCCGCCAGCGTCTGCGGCTTCGGCGACAGCGCTTCCTATGACAGCCTGGTGCGCAGCATCTGCAAGGTCGAACTCGACAAGTCGTCGCGCTTCACCGACTGGTCGGCCCGTCCGCTGAGCGAGAAGCAGCGCACCTATGCCCTGGCGGACGTCACCTGGCTGCGCGACATCTACCGCGAATTGCGCAAGCAGGTGGAAGCCACCCGCCGCTGGGACTGGGTGGAGGACGAGTTGGCGACCCTCCGCAGCATCGACACCTATGTCGTGCGGCCCGAACAGGCCTGGGAGCGGCTGAAGATGAAATTCAACCGCCCGCGCGACCTGGCGGCGCTCAAGGCGCTGGCGCAGTGGCGCGAACGCCGGGCGCAGGAAACCGACCAGCCGCGCAGCCGCATCCTCAAGGACGACGTCCTGCACGAACTGGCCAGCCAGCGCCCGCTGACTCCCGAGGCGTTCGACAAGCTCCGTGCCATCCCCCGGGGATTTGGGCGCAGCAATGCCGCAGGCGAGATCATCGCCCTGCTCAAGGAGGTGGAAGCACTGCCCAAATCCGCGCTCCCGCCCATGCCGGAGCGTTATCGCGGCCCCTCCCCCAAGGGCGCGGTCGGCGATCTGGTGCGCGTGCTGCTCAAGGCGGTGTCGGAGCAGCATGGCGTCGCCGCCCGCATCATCGCGACCTCTGACGATATCGATGCGCTGGTGCTCGACGACGATGCCGAAGTCCCGGCCCTCAAGGGCTGGCGCCGCAAGCTGTTCGGTGAGAAGGCGCTGGCCATAAAGCATGGCCGCATCGGGCTCGTGGCCACCAGAAAGGGCATCATCGAATTTGCCGTCAATCAGGCCGAGGCCGCCGAATAACGGCTACCCCACCTGCACCCGGCTATCCTTGTGCCCCACCTCCTGGGCGAACTGCCGCAGGCGGTTGCGAAGATGGTCGCCATTGAGGAAGGCCAGATCGGCGGGGAGATGCAGGGTCAGCGCCGCGCCATCCATGCCGAACCGGATGCGCGGCAGGATGCCGGGCATCGCGGCCGTCATCGGATAGGCCACGCGGAACAGGGAGCCGAGCCGCCGGGCCCGCGCCGTCAACTCCTTGGAACCAAGCTCCACCAGCCGCCGCGCCGCCTTGCTCTTGAGTCCTTCATACCGCACCGCCATCACCTGCGCGAGGAACGAACGGCTGGGGTGATCCACCCCGGTCAGCGAGCCGTAGGCAACCGCTTCCACGCTTTGGGGGCCGCGATAATCCGGATGCGAGCGCCAGGCGATATCCGCCAGCAGGCACGCAACGAGCCGCAACCGCCGATGATCCGCCGGCTCGGCTATGCCGGCCACATCGAGATATTGGCTGGTGAACGCGATCAGGTCGTTGGCATGGGCGGGCGAACGCGACCGCAGCACGGAGAGTTCCTCGGCTCCCTGGATCAACGGGTCGATATCCTGCTCCCTGTCGTCCAGCATGCCGTAAAGATAGCCCTCGCGCACGCCGAGCGCCGAAAACACCACGCTGCCGAAGCGCCCCGCCCGCAGCACCTGGCCCAGCACCGCCGCACCGAAAGGAACGAGATCCCGCCGCGAACTGCTCACGCTGCCGGAGCCGGGATAGGATTTGAGGGAATCGCCCGCCACGATCGCGTCGCAAAAGGCGATCATCTCGTCGGCGGCGACAACATAGTCCTGCACCATATGCAGCGGATAGCCGCACTGGTCCTGATGCAGCCTGGCGAGGGAGCGCCAGGTGCCGCCGATCGCGGCGAACCGCGCGCCGGACGCGGTTTCCGTCAGCAGCGATTCGCTCAGCCGCTCGGTCGCGAGAGTTACCGCCTTTTGCGGCGAGCCGCCCGCATCGTCCTGGAGGCGAATGCCTCCCAACTCGAAACTCTGGCCATTGGTATCGTTGCCGTCCTTCATGGCCGAGAGCTCGAGGCTTCCTCCCCCCAGATCGCCAACGACGCCCGAGAATCCCGGATTGCCGGCCACCACCCCAAGGGCGGCGAAATGGGCCTCCTCCTGGCCGCTGAGCACCCGCACCGGCGTATCCATCACCGCCTCGACGGCGGCGACGAACTCGGCCCGGTTGGCCGCCTCGCGCACGGCGGAGGTGGCGAGCACATAGGTCTTGCCCGCGCGCATCAGGCGCGCCACCAGCGCGAAGCGCTTCATCGCCTCGATCGCTTTGGTCATGTTGGGCTCGGCCAGCCGCCCCGTCTGGGCCATGCCGCGCCCCAGCGCGCAGGCGGCCTTTTCGTTGTAGAGCGGCGTCAGGGCGCGCGCGTGGCGTTCATAGACGACAAGGCGCACCGAGTTGGAGCCGATGTCGAGAACCGCGACCGGCCGGGCGCCCTTGATGCGCCCCTGCGCGGTCGGATCGGCGTCGACGCCCCAGAATCGATTCAAATTCAAGCCTCTTCGCTCTCCACCATGCCCGCGCTGCCACGACCCGAAAGCGAGGGGTTGGTCATGAAGTAGTCATGCGCGTTGAAGGGTTCTTCCCCTTCGGCCAGACGCACCCGGTGGGAGCTTCCATCGGGCAATACTTCCCAACTTTGCTGATTGTCCTTGAGATAGGCAACCATGATCTGGTCGAGAATCTGCTTGTGCACGGTCCTGTTGAGTATCGGCACCATCACCTCGACCCGACCATCGAGGTTCCGCCCCATGATATCTGCGGAGGAAATATAGACTTTTGCCCGCGCGGAGGGCATCGCCTCGCCATTGCCGAAGCAATAGATGCGGCTGTGCTCCAGGAAGCGCCCGACTACGGATTTCACCCGGATATTGTCCGAGAAACCCGGTATGCCGGGCCTGAGGCAGCAGATGCCGCGCACGATGAGATCGACTTTCACGCCGGCTTGGCTGGCATCGTAAAGCGCATCGATCACAAAGGGATCGACCAGAGAATTCATCTTGAGCATGATCGAGGCCGGCTGTCCCGAGCGCGCCAGCTCGATTTCATGGTCGATATCGTCGAGCAGGGTCTGGCGCAGATTGACCGGCGAGACGGCGATGGTCTCAAGCTCGGTCGGGCGGGCATAGCCGGTGATGAAATTGAACACCCGCGCCACGTCCCTCGTGATCACCGGATCGATGGTGAAATAGCTCAGATCGGTATAAATCTTGGCGGTGATGGGATGATAATTGCCCGTGCCGATATGGCAATAGCTGACCAGCTTGCCTTTTTCGCGCCGCACCACCTGACTCATCTTGGCGTGGGTCTTGAGCTCGATAAAACCAAAAACGACCTGTGCCCCTGCCCGCTCCAGATCGCGCGCCCAGCGGATATTCGCCTCTTCATCGAAACGCGCCTTGAGCTCGACGAGGCAGGTCACGGATTTTCCCGCCTCCGCCGCCATCACCAGCGCCTTGACGATCGGGCTGTCGGAGGAGGTGCGGTAGAGCGTCTGCTTGATGGCCACCACGTCCGGATCACGCGCCGCCTGCATCAGGAACTGCGCCACCACATCGAAGCTTTCGAAGGGATGATGGACGAGAATGTCCTTGGCGCGGATAGCGGCGAAGCTATCGCCATTATAGTCCCGGATGCGTTCGGGGAAGCGGGCGTGATAGGGCTGGAATTTCAGATCAGCCCTTTCGACGTCGCAGATCTTGCGGGCGTCGGCGAGCCCGAGGAAACCCTGCACCTCGAACACATCGGCTTCCTTGATGCCGAGCTTCTCACCGATCTGCCGCTTAAGCGCCCTCGGCATGGAATGCTCGATCTCGAGGCGGATCACCTGTCCCCTGCGGCGCTGCCGCAGGGCGCTTTCGAATTCCACCACCAGGTCCGCGGCCTCGTCGTCGATTTCGATCTCGCTGTCGCGGATGATGCGGAACGCGCCCGAGCCCATGACTTCATGGCCCGGGAACATCTTGTGGAAGAACAGTTTGACCAGCGTATCGATGGCCACCACTTCCGTGCGCCCTTCCGAAACCAGCCCGGCGGGCAGGTTGATGAACCGGTCCAGATTGCCCGGAATGCGCACCAGAGCCGTCAGCGGCTGATCGCTGTCGGGCCGCCTCAGCTCGAAGGCCAGCGCAAGGCCCAGATTGGGAATAAAGGGGAAGGGATGGGCCGGATCGACCGCGATAGGCGTCAGTACCGGGAAGATTTCATCGCGAAACAGCTTTTGCAGATAGCTCACTTGTTCGGCGGTGAGATCGTCGGCTTCATGGATCACGACGTTTTGCGCAAATAGTTCCTCGCGCAGGTTCCGCCAGTGATCCTGCTGCTCGAGCTGCAGGTGTTGGGCCAGTGTCGCGATTTCCTCCAGTTGCTCGGCCGGTGAAAGCCCGTCGGCGCTCTGCTTGGTCATTCCGGCGCGAATCTGGCCCTTAAGCCCCGCCACGCGCACCATATAGAATTCGTCCAGGTTGTTGGCCGAAATGGAGACGAAGCGCAGCCGTTCGAGCAAGGGGTGCGCCTCGTTGCCGGCCTCCTCGAGCACGCGCATGTTGAACTGCAGCCAACTCACCTCGCGGTTGACGTAGCGCGCGGGGCTCTTGCGCAGCGCTTCGACATCGGGAACCGCACCCTCGGATTCGGCGAAGTCGCTCATCTCATTCATCGGTTTCGGCGTCCCAATCCTGTTGCCGGCCGGCCTGTTTCGCGCTGCCGCGCAGCGCCAGGGCCTCCGCCGCTATCGTACGGGTAACGGCCGACCCCCTGGCAAGGGCCAGCCTGTCCATGAGGTCGACAAGGGCAGCGGCCTCTTCCGCGCTACGCTCCATGCGCGGCACGAGATAGCCGATGACCCGGGGATCGATCCTGACCTGTCGGTCCCCGAACAGTTTCACGAACATCTGTGACAACTCGATGTCGTCGCTGGGTTCGAGCCGGAACACCGTCGCCCGGCGCACCCGCGAGCGCGCATCCTCGGTTCGAAGGGGCCAGTGCGCTACCTCGTCCCGTGCCGTCAGCAACAGTGCCCTCTCGCCCCGCATCGCCTGATTGAGCAGATGGAACAGGTCATGCTCGTCATAGTCAAGCCGGTCCACGTCCTCAATCAGCAGGGGCTCACTGCCCTGTGCCGCCGCGACGGCGCCGATGGTTTGGGGCGCCACCACCAAAGCATGGCTGCGATCGACGAAAATCCGCGCCAGATGCGACTTTCCAGATGCCGCCGGCCCCACCAGCAGGGTCATGCCGTCGGGCCAGTGCGGCCAGGCGAGAATGCGCGCATGGGCGAGCGCGTTGCCCGCGCCCACCAGAAAATCGTCCTCGGCGTGGGAAGGCTCGTGGCCCAGGTCCAGCGGCAATTGCCGCGGGCCGTCTTCAGGGAGCGGCATCATCTTCCGGAGCATTGATGGCCGGCGGTCCGAGATAGAGCGTGCTTTCCTTGTATTTGCGCACCCCGTACCGCACCAGAACCGAAGCGATGGCCGCCATAGGCACCGCCAGCAGCAGCCCGACGAAACCGAACACCGCGCCCAGAGCCAGGAGGGCGAACATCATCCACACCGGATTGATGTTGATCGACGATCCCACCAGCTTGGGATAGAGCACATTGCCCTCGATGAACTGCCAGAACAGGAAGATGCCGCAGATCAGCGCCACCATCCACCAGTTCGGGGCGAACTGCACGATCGCGATGCCTACCGAAAGGCCGAAGCCCACCGCAAAGCCGACAAAGGGGACGAAGCTGAGCAGCCCGCCGATCAGGCCCACTGCCAGCCCGTAATTGAGGCCGGCAAGGCTCAGCGCCGTCGCATAGAACGCCGCATCGAGCAGCAGCACACCGCCCTGCCCGCGGATCACCCCGGCCATGGATTTATCGATTTCCCGCAGAATGCCCTTGATCTCGGCCTTGTGCGCCTGGGGCAGCAGGCCGTCTATGCCGCGCACCATGCCCTCCCAATCGAGCAGCAGATAGAACGCCACCACGGGGGCGAGGACCACGAAACCGACCATCGCCGCGCCGGTCAGCCCGATATTGACCAGTTCGGCCGGCAATGTGGCGATGAAGCCCAGAGCCTGCCGCGTAAGATCGTTGATGCTGGTCTGCACCTGCGCGGCCCGATCCGGCCCCAGCCATTCGTTGATCTCGGGCGACCAGACCGTGATCAGTTCCTGCAGGTCCCGCACATAGCTGGGCGCCCGCTGGATGAGGCCGACAATCTGCTGGCCGATCAGCGGCACGAACATGAAGAACAGGCTCATCACGATGGCGATCATGCACAGCAGCACCACCACCGTTGCCCACACGCGGTTGAAACGCAATTTCTGCAGCTGGTTGACCAGCGGATTGAGCAGGTAAGCCAGGGCGGCACCGACCACGAAGGGCAGCAAGATGCCGCGGAAGATCCACAGGGCGAGGATCAGCGCAAGCAGAAGACCGATCCAGATGGCCACTTGGTTTCTGAAGGTCATGGCGTCGGGCAGCCCTTGCGTCCGGGTAATCGAAAAGCTATCAGGCCGTCTACCGGCCGGCACCGAAAATTTCAACCAACCCGGATCGCGCGCGCGATCTTCCGCCCGCAATCCCCAGCATTGGCACCAAGGCTCATGTCCGACGCACAAAACCTGCCATCAAACGGGCTTTCGTACAAGCAGGCAGGCGTCGACATCGACGCGGGCAATGCACTGGTGGATGCCATCAAGCCGGCGGTCCGCTCCACCCGCCGGCCAGGCGCCGATGGCGAGATCGGAGGCTTCGGCGGGCTATTCGACCTCCGGGCCGCCGGCTTCAGGGACCCCGTGCTGGTCGCCGCCAATGACGGCGTGGGCACCAAGCTCCGCATCGCCATCGAAACCGGCAGGCACGAGACGATCGGCCAAGACCTCGTGGCCATGTGCGTCAACGACCTGATCGTTCAGGGCGCCGAGCCACTGTTTTTCCTGGATTATTTCGCGACCGGCAAGCTCGATGTCGCTCAGGGCAAGGCCATCGTGGAAGGCATCGCCCATGGCTGCCGCCTCGCAGGCTGCGCCCTGATCGGCGGAGAAACCGCCGAGATGCCGGGCATGTATCATGGCGGCGACTACGATCTTGCCGGCTTTGCGGTCGGCGCGGCCGAGCGCGGCACGCTGCTGCCGCGTCCGGACATCGCCGCGGGCGACGCGCTGGTGGCCATCGCCTCTTCGGGCATCCATTCCAACGGCTATTCGCTGGTCCGCAGGATCGTGGAGCTTTCCGGATTGGGCTGGGAGGCTCCTGCGCCCTTCGCCGCCGATCAATCGCTGGGCGAGGCCCTGCTCGAACCCACCCGCATCTATGTCCAGCCGCTGCTGGAGGCTCTGCGCGCCGGCCTCGGCATCAAGGCCCTTGCCCATATCACCGGCGGCGGTTTCATCGACAATATTCCACGCGTGCTGCCCGACAATCTCGCCGCCGACATCGATCTGGGCGCTATTGCCGTTCCCACCGTCTTCGGGTGGCTGGCACGGACCGGCGGCCTGAGCGAGCGCGAAATGCTGCGCACCTTCAATTGCGGCGTCGGCATGCTCGTCGCCGTCGCGCCGGAGGACGCGGAAAAGCTCGTCGACCGTCTCGCCGACGCCGGCGAGAAAGCCGCCATCGTCGGTGTCCTCACCGAACGCGGTGACGAGCCGGTCAGCTTCCGGGGCAGGCTGGCGCTGTGAAGCGCGCACGGGTCGCCATTCTCATTTCCGGCCGCGGCTCCAACATGGCCGCGCTCATCGATGCCGCCAAAAGGCCGGACTATCCTGCCGAGATCGTCGGCGTGCTGTCCAATCGCGCCGCCGCGCCGGGATTGGATATCGCCGCAAGGAATGCCATTCCCACGGCCTCGCTGGCCCAGAGCAGCTTCGCCGATCGCGACCTGTTCGAAGCCGCCATGACCCGGGTGCTCGAAAGCTGGAAGGCCGATTATGTGTGCCTGGCCGGCTTCATGCGTATCCTGGGTGAGGATTTCGTCAATCGCTGGCTGGGCAGGATGATCAATATCCATCCCTCCCTGCTGCCTGCCTATAAGGGCCTCGACACCCATAAGCGGGCGCTTGCCGATGGGGCGACGGAACATGGCTGCACCGTGCATTTCGTGACGCCCGGTCTCGATGACGGCCCCGCCATCCTCTCGGCCCGCGTCCCGGTTCTGCCCGGCGATACCCCGGCTTCCCTCGCCGACCGCGTGCTGGCCGAGGAACATCGCCTTTATCCCGAAGCGCTCCGCCTGCTCGCAATCGGCAAGGTGCGGTTTCACGACCATCGACATCGCTCCGACAGTCACCCGAATTGATCGGTCCGCCGTCAAAATCGGTTCGACCTCTATTCAGGCGAGGCGTAGTTTGACGCTCTTGTCGGGAGTGACGTCATGAACCTGCGCGACTGGGCCTGGATCGTCCTGCTTGGAGCTATCTGGGGCTGCTCATTCATTTTCAATGCGGTGCTGATCCGCGAAATCGGCCCGCTCTGGGTCAGTTCCCTGCGCGTCGGCATCGGCGCATTGGGTTGCTGGGCCGTCATGGCAGCATTGCGCAAACCCATCCCTCGCGCGCCCGGACTGTGGCTGCAACTGGGCGCGCTGGGCATTCTCGCCTATGCCATTCCGTTTGCGCTTTTTCCTCTCGCACAAGCCCATCTGGCCAGCGGCATCGCCGCCATCATCAATGCCCTCACCCCGATGGTAACAGCCATCGTTTCCCATTTCTGGATCGGCGGCGAAAAGGCAACCCGCACCAAGTTCATCGGCGTAGCCGTCGGCTTCGCCGGCGCCTTCATCCTAGTTTCGCCAGCCCTCGGCTCGGGCGGCGCCTCCCAGCTTTGGGCGGTGGCCGCGTGTCTCGGCGCCACATTGTGCTATGCGCTCTCCCTCAACATCACGCGCAGCTTCAAGCATGTGGAGCCGACCGTCTTCGCAGCGATCGCTCTCACCGGCGCCGCACTGGCGTCCGTGCCGATCGCAATTCTGGTCGAAGGCCCTCCGGTGATGACGAGGCCCGAAAGCTGGGGCGCCGCCCTGGCCATCGGCCTGCTGTCCACCGCCTTCACCTTTCAGATCATGTACCGCATTCTGCCGCGCGTCGGCGCCACCAATTTCGCCACCACCACCTTTATCGCCCCGATCTCGGCGCTGGTGCTCGGCGTCACGCTTCTGGGCGAAACCATCCTGCCCATCCAAATCCTGGGCATGCTGGTGATATTCCTCGGTCTGCTGTTCATCGACGGCCGCATCCGCCGGCTCTGGCGCCGCGCTGCAGCGTGAAAGGAAAAGCGGAACTGCCTGCCCCGCCCCGCCGTTGCATCGGGGAGGTGTGTCATGCCCGATCCAAGACCCGACATCGATCCAAGGCCAGTGCCGGAAATCGTACCGCAGCCGGAGCCGCCGCAACCCCAGCCCGTCGATCCGGTGCCGCCGCGGCCGGAGGAAACTCCGCCGGGTGCTCCGCCGGTCGAGGACCCCACTCCGCCCACGCCCGAGGAAATTCCGCCCCGCCCCGGCCATCGCCCGACGGTGGGGCACCGGCCCGTGCCGGTGCCGCCCATGCCGAATTTCTTTCCCATAGGGGACGCGGAAAACCCGCACAGCACGTCGCTGCGACACGATCCGGAAGACAGGCCGATTGATCCGCGCCTGCCGCCGGAGCCAGGGAGCGACCCGAATCCTTGAGCGGTTTCACTCCCTCATTCGAGGCCGAGCTTTTTCTTCATCAGCTCGTTGAGCGCCTGGGGATTGGCCTTGCCGCCCGAAGCCTTCATCGCCTGGCCGACGAACCAGCCGATCATGGTCGGCTTGGCCTTGACCTTTTCCATCTGGTCGGGACTGGCGGCGATGATCTCGTCCACGATCTTTTCGATGGCTCCGAGATCGGTCACCTGCTTGAGGCCGCGCCGCTCGACGATCTCGGCCGGATCGCCCTCGGGCTCCTCGGCGATGAGAATCTGCAGCACATCCTTGCCGCCCTTCGATGAGATGGTGCCGCCGGCGATCAGATCCACCAACCCGGCGATCTGCGCCGGCTTGAGGTGGGTTTCCCATACCGCCAGTCCCTGGCTGTTGGCAAAGGCCGCCACGTCGCCATTGAGGATATTGGCTACCGCCTTGCCATCCCGCCGGGCCCCGCCGTGGGCGACGCAGGCTTCGTAATAATCCGCAGTCTCCCGGTCCAGCGTCAGCACCATGGCGTCATAGGCGGTGACGCCATAGTCGCGGACAAAGCGCGCCTGTTTCTCGTCCGGCAATTCGGGCAGGTGCCGCGCCAAATCATTGATAAAGGCATCGTCGAACTCCAGCGGCAGGAGGTCCGGATCGGGGAAATAACGATAGTCATGCGCCTCCTCCTTGGAGCGCATGGAGCGGGTTTCGCCATTCTTCGGATCGAACAACCGCGTTTCCTGTTCGATCGTGCCGCCATCCTCGAGGACATCGATCTGGCGGCGCGCCTCATATTCAATAGCCTGGCCGGCAAAGCGGATGGAATTGACGTTCTTGATCTCGCAGCGGGTGCCGAATTCGCCACCCGGACGGCGCACGGAGACATTGACGTCGGCTCGCATGGAGCCCTGCTCCATATTGCCGTCGCAAGTGCCCAGATAGCGCAAAATGGTTCGCAACTTGGAGAGGTAGGCCTTGGCCTCTTCGGCGGACCGCAGGTCGGGCTTGGAGACGATCTCCATCAGAGCCACGCCCGAGCGGTTGAGATCCACGAAGCTCATATTGGGATGCTGATCGTGGATCGACTTGCCCGCGTCCTGTTCCAGGTGCAGCCGCTCGATGCCGATTTCGATCTGTTCCCCGTCGACGTCGAGCAGTACCTTGCCCTCGCCCACGATCGGGTCCTTGAACTGGGAAATCTGATAGCCCTGCGGCAGATCCGGATAGAAGTAATTCTTGCGGTCGAACACCGAGCGCTTGTTGATCCGCGCCTTCAGGCCGAGACCGGTGCGTACGGCCTGGCGCACGCATTCTTCATTGATGGTCGGCAGCATGCCCGGCATCGCCGCGTCGATGAAGCTGACATTGGCATTGGGCGGATTGCCGAATTCCGTCGACGAGCCCGAGAACAGCTTGCTCTCGCTGGTCACCTGCGCATGCACCTCCATGCCGATGATGACTTCCCAATCGCCGGTCGAGCCGGAAATCAGGCGTTTCTTGTCGGGGGTGCGAGTATCGACGATGGTCATGTTTCGGGCAGTCCTATGGCGCTTGTGTCAGCGGCTTGCGGAATCGAATCTTGTCCAATTCATAATTGAGGCTGGCGGTGAATTTCACGCCACGCCATACGGCCGAATAGCCATGGCGTTCATAGAAGCGCACCGCCCCGGGGTTGCCGGTAAAAGTTTCGAGCTCGACATAGCCGAAGCCTTCGTTGGCGATAGCGTCTTCCATCGCCGCAAGCAAGGTCGCACCGACCCCGCGCCGCTGCGCCTCCGGGAAGACCCATAGATCCGAGATGACGTGGTCACGATGCTCGCGGGCGCCCCAGCCCAGCGGGCGACCTGCCTCCGTCGCCATCAAGATGGTTTCCGGATAATCGCGGCAGAAGGTCTCGAACTCACGAAGCAGGCGGGACCGGTCGGCACGGCCGCGATCGTTCCTGCCAAAGACGCTTTGCTCCCAAGCCGAAAACGCGCCGGCACCCAGCACCTGGGAAAGGTCGGCTGAGGGAATGAGGGATGAGACGCGAAACTCGGCTCCGCTCACTCCTCGCCCTCTTCGATCTCCCCCTCATAGGGCTGCAGCCGCTTTTCCAAATGCACGCTGGCGAAGGGATCATGTCCGGTCCGCCCATCCGGGCGCAGCGCCAGGATGCGGTAGCCCCGGCGCTCGTAAAAGCGCACGGCCCGCACATGATCCGCCGGCGTTTCCAGATGCACCCGCTCGGCGCCCTGCAATTCCAGCATCATTTCCATGCGGTCGAGCAGCATGCCGCCAATGCCGTGACCCTGCATGTCGGGCATGACGAAAAGATAAGGGATGTAGCTCCGCCGTTTCATTCGCGAGCACCAGCCCACGACGATGCCGTCGATCTCGGCGACGATGGCATTCGGCCAACCCTCGCCCACGGCGTGCGACAGGCGCCTCCGCTCCGCCTCGCGCAGGCCCGACTTTTCGATCAGGATGGGCAATATGCCGCTTTCCCAGGCGCGATAGGCGATATCGGCCATTCGGGGGGCATCCGCGATTTCCGCCTTGCGTATCCGAATGCCCGGCATGAGAGCCTCTCCTATTTCGCCCGTCGGCGCGCCGCGATGATGCCCTTCTCGTAATTGACGTTCCAGTCGATCAGGGTCCGCCAGATAAGTTCGGCCTGATCCTCGTCCAGATCAAGGTCCAAACTGCGTCGACGCACTTTGACGATCATCGAATCGATGCGCTGGGGGTCGTAGGCCTCGTGCGGGTCGGTCTTGATTTCGGCCATGCGGGTCACATAGCCATGCCGCTCCGCGAACAGGGCAAGGAGCGCCTGGTCGATCCGGTCGATTTCGGCGCGCACATCGTCCTTGGTTTCGCATTCGGCAGGCAGCTTGGCAGCTTTCACAATTCGGTCCCCGGTCGTGTTCGTCATGTTGCTGGTTTGCACAATACGGTTGCGGATTTCAATGCGAGCCCAACTCGGGCTCGCAAAAAATCCCGCTACCGGGTAAAAAGAGGCATGTTCGGTCAGTTTGAGATTGTCTGAGACCCCGTCCAGTCGCGACGGGGAAAAATGAACCGCCCGGCTGCTGCGCGTAAAACCAGCGGCCGGACCTGTTTGTTTGCGGCCCGGCTCCTGCCGAGGCTGCCTCAGGACGATCCGAACATCATGAACGTTTCCCGACACGAGCGGCGCGTGCTCAACGTGCTGGCCCTGGGCGGGCGCATCATCGTCATCCGCGATGATGAAGGCCGCCCCATCGACAGCGAATGCTACAGCCGCGAGGGCTGGCTGATGAGCGACTGCAATTTTGACATGTTCAAGCGCCTGCGCGCCAAGAAAGTCATCGCTTCCACCGGCAGCGGCCCATACCGCATCACGAAGCAGGGCCTTCAAATGCTGCGCGGGTGAGGTGCGGCGATCACAAACGAAAAAGCCGCAGGATTTCGAATCCTGCGGCCTGTTCCAGCGAGCAGCCCCGCTCAGTGTCTCGTGACTTCGCTCAGCGCCGCCGCGATATGTTCCCATTCCTGCGAGACGCTGGCGGTAGCGCGACGCTTGCCGGCCCGGCGGTACCAGTAATCGGCATTGCCCATATCGGCCTCGATCCAGTGCATCAGCGCATGCACCCAGTCGAAAGCCTGCACGCCCTCCATGGATTGCACGATCCCATGCGCGCGTTCCCATTCGGGGCCGACGCGCAGCTCTCCCTTCTTCAGCCACCACAGCGCCTGCAGCGGCTTGCTCATGTCCTTGGGCGGCTCGGACCAGTCGAGCGTGGTGAAGATGTCAACGGCCATTGGCGAAACCCCTGTCGGCCCGGACGCCGCCATGGGGCGTGTCACTACCAGTTTCAACTTGTGCATTTCGCGCAGATAGGCCGGATCGGCGACGCAATCAAGCATCGCGGGGCCGAAGAGCCCCGAGGAACATGAAAACCGCGTTTTCCGACCGGGCGCCCCGCCCTCGAAACCGGGCTACCACCACGGCTTGGGCGAGAAATCACCGTCTGCGCTCTTTTCAATGATGCGAGCGGCGGCAAACAGCGTTTCCTCGTCGAACGGCTTGCCGATGAGCTGCAGCGCCAGCGGCAGGCCCCTGCCGTCCTTGCCCGCCGGCACGGCAATTCCCGGCAGCCCGGCCATGTTCACGGTCACGGTGAAGATGTCGTTGAGATACATGGCCACCGGATCGCTCGCCAGTGCCTCGTCGCCGATCTCGAAGGCCGCCGAGGGAGTCGCCGGGGTCAATATGGCATCCACACCTTCGTTAAAGACGTCCTCGAAATCCTTCTTGATCAGGGTACGCACCTTCTGCGCCTTGACGTAATAGGCATCGTAATACCCTGCCGACAGGACATAAGTGCCGATCATGATTCGGCGCTTCACCTCGCGGCCGAAACCGGCGGCGCGCGTCAACTCATACATGTCGGTGATGTCCTTGCCGGTGACGCGCAGACCATACTTGACGCCGTCGAAACGGGCGAGGTTCGACGAGGCTTCAGCCGGCGACACCACGTAGTAGGCAGGCAGCGCATATTTGGTGTGCGGCAGCGAGATATCCCTGACGACGGCGCCCTCGGCCTTGAGCCATTCCAGCCCATCGGCCCAGAGCTTCTCGATCTCGGCCGGCATCCCTTCCATGCGGTATTCCCGCGGTACGCCAATGGTGAGGCCCTTGACGCCGCGCTCGACCGCCGCAGCAAAATCGGGAACCGCCAGGTCGACGCTGGTGGAATCCCTCGAGTCGAAACCGGCCATCGAGGTCAACATGATCGCGGCGTCTTCCACGGTGCGCGCGATGGGACCGGCCTGGTCGAGCGAGGAGGCATAGGCCACCACGCCCCAGCGCGAGCAGCGCCCATAGGTCGGCTTCATGCCCACCGTGCCGGTGAAGGCCGCCGGCTGGCGGATCGAACCGCCGGTATCGGTCGCGGTCGCGGCGGCACAAAGCCATGCCGACACCGCCGCTGCCGAGCCGCCCGAGGAACCGCCCGGAACCAGGTCCGCATCGCTGCCTTCGGCGCGGAACGGGTTGACCACCGGTCCGTAATAGGAGCTTTCATTGGACGACCCCATGGCGAATTCGTCCATATTGAGCTTGCCGAGCATCACCGCGCCGTCGCGCCACAGATTGGCGGTTACGGTGGATTCATATTCCGGCCGGAAGCCTTCGAGGATGTGGCTTGCCGCTTGCGTATGCACACCCTTGGTGGCGAACAGGTCCTTGATGCCGAGCGGGATGCCTTCCAACGGCCCGCCCTGGCCCTGGGCCAGCTTCCCGTCGCTGGCCTTGGCCATGACGCGCGCCCGATCCGGCGTCGTTGCCACATAGGCGTTCAGCCTGGGATTGGCCTGTTCGATGGCGCCGATGTAGGCATCCGTCAGCTCGAGCGCGGAAAAGCTCTTGTCCTTGAGGCCCTTGCGGGCATCGGCGAGGCTCAGTTTGGTCAGGTCGGTCAACGAATATCTCGCTCAGATTGTCGCAGCGTGAATTGGAACGGCGTGTGGTCGGATCACTCGACGACCTTGGGCACCATGAAAAAATTGTCCTCGGTCAGTGGCGCATTGGCGACGATCTGCTCAGGATAGCCGCCATCGGTCACGACGTCGTCGCGCCGCCGCAATTGCATCGGCGTCACCGAAGTCATGGGCTCGACGCCCTCGACATTCGCTTCAGCCAGTTGCTCCACAAAACCCAATATAGCGTTGAGCTCGTCCTGATAACCGGCAACCTCGTCCTCCTCGATGCGAATCCGGGCAAGGCGTCCGATGCGCTTGACGGTGGCGGCGTCGACAGACATGGCAAACTCCAGCGAATGATGCGTGTCGGCGCGTTATTAGCAATGCGCCGACACAAATGACAATGAAAATGGCTATAGGCCGATCAGGCCTCCACGGCCATGCCCGGCTCCAGCGCCATCACCCCGCCCCCCTCTGCGTGGTCGCGCCAGACGGCGAAGGCGGCATCGAGTTCCGTATCCGTGCCTGCCAGGGCCAGCAATCGCGGCGATACCGTCCCGGAAAGCACCTCCGCCCGTGCCGCCAAATGAGGACCCGCAAGCATTACCACCGCCCGCTCCACCCAGCGCCCCAGCGTCGGCACCGGCCCCGCCAGCAGGAGGAGCGGCATATCCTCATCGGCGTCGAGCAGCAAGGTTCCGGAGCCCAGCGACCAGAGCTGCACCGGCCGCAGGGTCTCCCCGGCATCCAGCAGCCGCACGCTCGGCCGTGGTTTCCATTCAGCCCCTGCCGCCACCGGCAGATCGTTGTCGAATCCGACAAGGCGATCGGCTCCGCTCACCAGTTCGTTCCGATCTATCCCTTCCGGCGCGCCCTCCGCCTCCACGACTAAAATCTGACCGCCGGCGTGAATGCGGAAGGTGCGGTTTCCGAACCAGGTGAGTTTCATCGGCCTTTTCCGTCGCCAAAAGTCGTCGCGCACCCTATAGGACTAACAAGACCTGTCCAGCGAGCCGTATGTGACCGACGCCGAAAATCCCCTCGTCGCCATCCCACCTTCGGGGAAAATCCTTGGGCTCGATCTGGGCACCAAAACGATCGGCGTCGCCATTTCCGATGCCATGCGTTATTCGGCGACGCCGCTGGAAACCATCAAACGCACCAAATTCACCCAGGATGCCGAGCGCCTGATCCAGTTGATCGCCGAAAACCAGGTGGTGGCGATCATTCTCGGCCTGCCTCTCAACATGGACGGAACCGAGGGCCCCCGCGTGCAATCCACCCGCGCCTTTGCCCGCAATCTCGCCAACAAGATCGAGCTGCCCATCGCATTCTGGGACGAGCGCCTGTCCACCTCCGCCGTCACCCGCATGATGATCGAAGCCGATCTCCGGCGCGATCGCCGTGCCGAAATCGTCGACAAGCTCGCCGCCAGCTACATCCTCCAGGGCGCACTAGACCGGTTGCGCCGGGGATAGAAGCAGTTTTGGGCAGGGGGCCCTCTTGCCCCATCCGGCCCCCTCCGCTAGACCGCAGCAAATCGCAAGGGATGCGACATGCCGCAGCACAGCTCAAGCGCCGGGTCCGCCGGCGACTTCCCCCCGTTCCGACAGCGCCATCTCATTTCCATCGCCGACCTCAAGCAGCACGAAATCGTCGATCTGCTCGATCGCGCCGAACGGATGATCGAAATATCCCGGCAGGAGCGGAAATCCCTGCCCACGCTTTCGGGCAAGACCCAGATCAATCTCTTCTTCGAGCCCTCCACCCGCACCCAGTCGTCCTTCGAGATCGCCGGCAAGCGGCTCGGGGCGCTGGTGGTCAACATGTCGGTAAAGACCTCTTCGGTCTCCAAGGGCGAGACCCTGATCGACACCGCCGCCACACTCAACGCCATGCGGCCCGATGTTCTGGTGGTGCGCCATTCGGCGGCCGGAGCGGTGGAACTGCTGAGCCAGAAGGTCGGCTGCTCGGTCGTCAACGCAGGCGACGGCGCCCATGAGCATCCCACGCAGGCCCTGCTGGACGCGCTCACCATTCGTAACCACAAGGGCACGCTTGGCGGCCTCACCGTCGCCATTTGCGGCGATATCGCCAATTCGCGTGTCGCCCGGTCCAATCTGTTGCTGCTCGGCGCGCTCAACGTCCGCACACGCGTCATCGCCCCCCGTACGTTACTGCCGGCCGGCATCGAGAACCTCGCCACCGAGGTTTTCACCGATATGGAAACGGGCCTCAAGGACGCCGACGTGGTGATGATGCTGCGGCTCCAACACGAGCGCGCCAATGGCCGCATGATCCCTTCGGTGCGCGAATATTATCGCTTCTACGGTCTCGACGAGCAGAAGCTTTCCCATGCCAGGCCCGACGCTATCGTCATGCATCCCGGTCCGATGAACCGCGGCGTCGAGATCGATCCCGCCATTGCCGATGGCGAGCGTTCCGTGATCACCGACCAGGTGGAAATGGGGGTTGCCGTACGCATGGCGGTACTCGATGCCCTGCTGCCGCCGAGGGACGAAAAATGACCCGACCTCTCATCATCGAAAATGCCCGCATCATCGATCCCGCTTCCGGCACGGACCATATGGGCGCCGTGCTTGTCGAAGACGGCCGGGTCAGCGATCTGGCCATAGCGGGACCGGCCGGCGTTCCGGACGGAGCGGAGGTGATCGATGCCGGCGGTCACATATTGGCACCGGGCCTAGTCGACATGCGCGTTTCGGTCGGCGAACCCGGCAAGGAATATCGCGAAACCCTTGCTTCGGCCGGACTGGCTGCCATTGCCGGCGGCGTCACCAGTTTCGTCATGATGCCCGATACCAGCCCGGTGGTGGACGACGGGGCGCTGGTCGACTTCCTCATCCGCCGTGCCGAAGCGCAATCGCCAGCACATATCCTGCCGGCCGCCGCCATCACCAAGGGCCTCGAGGGCAAGGAAATCACCGAGTTCGGCCTGCTCAAGGAGGCCGGCGCGGTCTGCCTGACCGATGGCGCCCAATCGATCCAGTCGAACGCGCTGATGCGCAGCGCCATGGCCTATGCCGCCAATTTCGACATGCCTTTCGTGCATCATCTCGCCGATCTCGGCCTTGCCGGCGACGGCGTGATGAACGAGGGACTGTTCGCCACCATTCTGGGCCTCAAGGGCATTCCCCGCGAAGCCGAGACCGTGCCGCTGGCCCGGGACCTGCAACTGGCCGCGCTGACCGGCGTTCGTTATCACGCCGCGCAGATTTCCACCGAAGCTTCGGTGGCCATGGTCCGCGCCGCCAAATCCCGCAACAAGCGGGTTACCGCAGGCCTTTCGATCAATAATCTCTGTCTCAACGAGAACGATATCGGCCGCTATCGCACCTTCTTCAAGCTTTCGCCTCCCCTGCGCAGCGAGGATGACCGCCAGGCGGTCATCGAGGGCCTGCGTACGGGCGTCATCGATGTCATTCACTCGGACCATGACCCGCAGGATACCGAGGTCAAACGCCGCCCCTTCGCCGAAGCGTCGGACGGCGCTATCGGGCTTGAGACTCTCCTCAGCGCTGCCCTGCGCCTCGTCCATTCCGGCGATATCGACCTGCCGACCATCCTGCGGGCCATGACCAGCCGCCCCGCCGAAATCCTCGGCATCGAGGCCGGGCGCATCGCCAGAGGAGTTCCAGCCGATCTGATCCTGGTCGATCCCGACTATCCCTGGCAGGTCACCGAGAACAGCTTCCGTTCCAAATCGCGCAATACCAGCTTCGAGGGGGCCCGCATGCAGGGCAAGGTCATGCGCACTATCGTGGACGGCAAGACGGTGTTCGTGCATGAGGAGACGGCGTGACCATTCCCTTTTTCGACGGCCACAACGACACTTTGCTGCGCCTGCTCGAAAGCCCGCGCGCCGATAAGCTGTCCATGTTCATCGACGGCACGGCGGATGGCCATCTCGACCTGCCGCGCGCAAAAACCGCCGGCATGGCGGGCGGATTTTTCGCCATGTTCCCGCCGCCGGTGAAAATCAGCCTCGACAAGGTTGCCGGCAATCCCGGCGGCGGCACCGGGGAATTACCGCCGCAACTCGATACCGCCGAGGCGCAGCGATCGACCAACGGCATGGCGGCGCTGTTGCTGCGCCTCGAGGCGGCTGGCGCGCTCTCCATTTGTCGCTCCGTCGCCGAGATCCGCGCCGCCATGGCTGCCGACCGACTGGCGGCGATCTTCCACGTCGAGGGGGCCGAGGCCATCGACCAGGATTTCAACGCCTTCGAAGTGCTTTATGCCGCGGGCCTGCGTTCCATCGGCATTACCTGGAGCCGGGCCAATGCCTTCGGCACGGGTGTCCCCTTTCGTCACAATGCCGATCCCGATATCGGCCCGGGCCTCACCGACGCGGGCAAGGAACTGGTTCGCCTGTGCGATGCGCGCGGCGTTCTGATCGACCTTTCCCATCTCAACGCCGCCGGCTTCCGCGATGTCGCCGCTATTTCCACGAAGCCGCTGGTGGCGACCCATTCCAATGTCCATGCCATCAGCCCCGGCACCCGCAATCTGCTGGATTGGCAACTCGCCGCGATCCGCGACAGCGGTGGCGTGGTCGGCCTCAACTACGCCACCGGTTTCCTGCGACCGGACGGCCAGTTCAATGCCGATACGCCCATCGAACTGATGGTCCGCCATGTCGATGCATTGCTCGATGCGGTTGGCGAAGGCGGCGTTGCCCTGGGGTCCGACTTCGATGGCGCGAATATTCCTGCGGGGATCGGCGACGTCACCCGCGTCCCGAGATTGCTGCAAGCGCTGCTCGACAAGGGCTATGGCGAAACGCTGGTCCGCAAGATCGCCCTCGACAACTGGCTGAATCTGCTGGAACGGGTGATCGGGTAACCCTCACTTACCCCGCTTGCGGTCGGCCCGACCTCTCTTAAAGAGAGAAAGCGGTGCCCGCCGGCTATTCCGCCTTGGCTTTCTTCGCGGGCACCTTCTTTGCCGCCGGTTTTTTCGCAGCCGTTTTTCTGGTCGGAGCTTTTTTCCGGCTGCCGCCGGCCTCCGCCTTGGCCGCAATCAGCGCTATCGCCTGCTCGAGAGTGACATCCTCGGGCTTCAGGTCCTTGGGCAGGGTAGCGTTGATCTTGCCCTGGTTGACGTAAGGACCATAGCGCCCGGCGCGCACCGTGATGGGGCCACCATCGTGCTCGAAGGTCTGGATGGCGGCCTGCGCCGCTCCGCGACCGCCGCGTCCGCCACCGGCCGCCTTCTGGGCGATCAGGTCGACGGCGCGGTTGAGCCCGACGGTGAACACCTCTTCGACATCCGGCAGGTTGGCATATTTTCCGTCATGCAGCACGAACGGCCCATAGCGCCCGATCCCGGCGGCAATCGGCAGGCCGGTTTCCGGATGCAGGCCCACTTCACGGGGCAGCGACAGCAATTGCAGCGCCTTGTCCAGCGTCAGCGCGCCGGGCTCCCAACCCTTGGGCAAGGATGCGCGCTTGGGTTCCTTGCCCTCGCCGAGTTGCACATAGGGACCGAAGCGTCCGGATTTGAGGAAAATCTCCTCCCCGCTTTCCGGATCGGTGCCCAGAACGCCATCGCCTACAGCCGCTTCCGGGGACTGACCTGAGGCCGCGTCGGAGAGCTGCATGGTGTGGCGGCACTCGGGATAGTTCGAACAGCCGATGAAGGCGCCGAACTTGCCCAGTTTCAGCGACAACGTACCCGTACCGCAGGTGGGGCAGCGACGCGGATCGGAGCCGTCTTCCCGCGGCGGGAAAATGTGGTCGGCCAACAGGTCGTTGAGCGCATCGAGCACTTCCGATACGCGCAAATCCTTGATCTCCTCCACCGCCGCGGTGAAATCGCGCCAGAAATCGCGCAGGACCTGCTTGTAGTCGAGATTACCGGCGGAAATCTCATCGAGTTGCTCTTCCAGATGCGCGGTGAAGCCATATTCGACATAGCGCGAAAAGAAGCTCTCGAGGAAGGAAGTGACGATGCGGCCGCGATCCTCGGGGTGCAGCGCCCTGCCCTCGAGCCGCACATAGTCGCGGTCCTTGAGCGTCGCCAGCGTGGCGGCATAGGTGGAAGGCCGGCCGATACCCAGCTCCTCCATCTTCTTGATCAGGCTCGCTTCGGTATAGCGCGGCGGCGGCTGGGTAAAATGCTGCTCGATCTCGACTTTTTCGAGATCGGGCTTGTCGCCCACCTGCAGCGGTGGCAGTTCGCGCCCATCCTCGTCGTCTTCGTCGCGATCGGCATTGGCCTCGACGCCATAGAGCGTGAGGAAACCGGGGAAGGTCACGACCGACCCGGTGGCGCGCAGCGTCACTGCCCGGCCCGGCACGTTGACGGCAATGTCGACGCTGGTGCGGTCGATTTCTGCCGACGCCATCTGGCTCGCCAGCGTCCGCTTCCAGATCAACCCGTAGAGCTTGGCCTGATCGGCATCCAGATTGAGGCTTTCGGGCCGCTTGAACATGTCGGTGGGACGGATGGCCTCGTGCGCTTCCTGGGCGTTCTTGGCCTTGGTCTGATATATGCGCGCCTTTTCCGGCAGGTATTTCTCGCCGAAATATTTACCGATCACCGAGCGCGCCATGGCGATGCCTTCGGGCGCCATCTGCACCGCGTCGGTTCGCATATAGGTGATCAACCCATCCTCATAGAGCCGCTGGGCGATCTGCATGGTGCGACTGGGTGACAGCCCCAGCCGCGAGGACGCGTCCTGCTGCAGGCTCGAGGTGGTGAAGGGCGCATAGGGATTGCGCTTGGTGGGCTTCTTTTCGACGCTGGCCACATTGAACTGGCCGGCCTCGATCAGCACTTTCAACGCGGTAGCATCCTCACCCTTGTTGATGGCGAGCTTGTCGGTCTTCTTGCCGTCCACGGCAAAGAGCCGCGCGAGGAAGCTCTTTCCGGCCTGATTGAGCTGCGCCTCGACCGACCAATATTCCTCGGGCTTGAATTTCTCGATTTCCGCTTCGCGGTCCGACACCAGCCGCAGCGCCACCGACTGCACCCGGCCGGCCGAACGCGAGCCCGGCAGCTTGCGCCAGAGAATGGGCGAGAGGGTGAAGCCTACCAGGTAATCGAGCGCCCGGCGCGCCAGGTAGGCGTCCACCAGCGGCATGTCGATATCGCGCGGCCTGGCCATGGCCGCGGTCACCGCGTCCTTGGTAATGGCATTGAACACGACGCGCTGCACCGGCACGTCCTTCTTCAATGCCTTCCTGGCGCGCAGCACGTCCAATATATGCCAGGAAATGGCCTCGCCCTCGCGGTCGGGGTCGGTCGCCAGGATCAGGCCATCGGCCCCCTTCAGCGCCGAGGCGATGTCGGAGATGCGTTTTTTTGCCGCGTTATCCACTTCCCAGGACATGGCGAAATCTTCGTCGGGCCGCACCGAGCCGTCCTTGGCCGGCAGGTCACGCACATGGCCGAAGCTGGCCAGGACCTCGTAGTCCTTGCCCAGATATTTGTTGATCGTCTTGGCTTTGGCCGGACTTTCAACGACAACGACCTTCATGCCCGTATCCGTTCCGCAACTGCTTGTCGAAAGAGCGCGCAACATGGTGAAGCCGATAGCCGGTGTCAACGGGCCTGCCATCGTCGGGCTTGCCCAACCCTGCAGAACAATGGTGTTTAAGCCCGTCATGACCGACCTCAGCACCAAACTGATTCCCGATTTCGACCTTTCCGCCCGCAACACTCTGGCGCTGCGGGCCCGCTCGCGCTTTGGCCTCGTCCTCAACGAAATCGCCATGGTGCCGGCATTGTTCGAGCTGGCCGGTAAAGAAGGCCTAGCGGTAAGGCTTCTGGGTGGCGGCAGCAATGTGGTGCTGGCCCCCGATTTCGATGGCATCACCGCCATCATGGCGATCAACGACCATAGGGTGCTGGAAGATCTTGCCGACACGGTCATCGTGGAGGCGGCGGCCGGCAGGAGCTGGCACGACTTCGTCGTCTGGACCGTGGAGCAGGGCTTTGGGGGACTTGAAAACCTCGCGGGCATCCCGGGAACGATGGGCGCGGCGCCCGTGCAGAATATCGGCGCTTATGGAGTGGAACTGGCCGATGTCTTCCATTCCCTCACCGCCTATGATCGTCAAAGCGGCGAACAGCGCATCTTCGATGGCCCTGCTTGCGTTTTCTCCTATCGCCACAGCGCCTTCAAGCAGGAGCCGAACCGCTTCACGATCCTCTCCGTCCGTCTGCGACTACCTAAGGTCTGGGTGCCGAATCTGGGTTTTGCCGGCCTGTCCGAACTGGCCGGCAAGGCCGGACTGACACCGAAAAACGTCATGGAAAGGGTGCTCGCCCTGCGCGGCAGCAAGCTGCCCGACTGGCGGATCGAGCCCAATGCCGGGTCTTTCTTTCAAAACCCCATCCTGCCGGCTGGCGACGCCACACCGGTATTGGCGGAGTTCCCAAATGCGCCGAATTTCTCCCTCCCTGATGGGAAGACAAAGCTGTCGGCCGGCTGGCTGATCGAAAAAAGCGGCCTAAAAGGCTTTCGTCTTGGCCCGGCCGGCATATCGGAACGCCATGCGCTGGTGGTGGTCAATCATGGCGGCGCCGAGCAAGCCGATATCGCGGCCCTTTCCGCTCATGTGAAGAAAACGGTCAAAACCCGTTTTGGCGTGCAATTGCACGAGGAACCGATCTTCTTGTAAGGCTCAACCCTGCCGCAGGCCCACTAGCTGCCCGCTCGCCCATTCCACCTGCCCAGCCAGATCCAGTTCCAGCAGGAGAATCTGCATGGTGTGCGGCGCGATGCCGGTCTGGGCGATCAATTCGTCCACCTCGACCGGCGTGGGCGACAAGGCTTCCAGCAGCCGGGCACGATCGTCTTCCGCCGGCGGAAGGTAATTTACCTCGACACTCTCATCCGGCCGCCATTCGGGCTCAAACAATTTCTCGCGCGCCGGATCGGCGCTGCCCAATATGTCGATGACATCCTGTGCGTCGGTCACCAGATGCGCCCCTTGCCGGATCAGCGCGTTGCCGCCTTCGGCGCGCGGATCGAGCGGCGAACCGGGTACGGCGAAGACGTCGCGATTCTGCTCCAGCGCCAGCCGCGCCGTGATCAGCGAGCCGGAGCGTTTTGCCGCCTCCACCACGACTATGCCGAGCGAGAGACCCGAAACCAACCGGTTACGCCTCGGAAAATCCCGGGCCCTCGGTTCCCAGCCCAGCGGCATCTCGGTCAGCAAAGCCCCGCCATTATCGAGAATGTCATGTGCGAGCGGAATGTTTTCCCGCGGGTACATATGATCGAATCCACCGGCCAGCACGGCGATCGTTCCCGTCGAAAGACTTGCCCGGTGCGCTGCCGTATCGATCCCGCGCGCCAGCCCCGAAACTACGCTATAGCCGCGCGCGCCCAGATCGCCGGCCAGTATCCTTGTCATCTTCACCCCGGCCGACGACGCATTGCGAGCGCCCACTATGCCCACGGTGCGGTGCCAGTCGAGCCGCTCGCCACCGGCCATGGTGACGAGCGGGGGCGCCCCGGCGATATGCAGGAGATGGCCTGGATAGTCGGCCTCGCCCTGGGCCACCAATCGGGCGCCATAGCGGGCAATCCCGGCAATCTCATCTTCCGCCTGCGCCTGGCTGATCACCCGGAGGGGGCGGCCCGCCTTGCGGCTCAATTCCGGCAGCGAGGCAATGGCCGCTTCGGCCGAGCCGAACCGGTTGAGCAATTGGCGAAATGTGACGGGACCGACATTTTCGGTGCGGACCAGGCGCAACCAGGCGATGCGTTGGGCGGATGTGAGCGTGGTGGTCGCCCGGCCCATACGCTCAACCCGCCTTTCCGCCGTCGCCGATCCGGGGCTCGGCGCCTTTCAGCAGCCGCCCGATATTTTCGCGGTGCTGATAGAACAGCAGCAGCGCCAGCCCCGCGACCACCAGCGCCAGACGCTCGCCGCTGATCACATAAGCGAAGATCGGCGCCGTCGCCGCCGCAGTCAGCGCCGCCAGCGAAGAAATCTTGCGCGTGAGGGCAATCAGCAGCCAGACCGCGCAGAAAATGACCCCCACGGGCCAACTCAGCGCCAGGAGAGAACCGATCATCACCGCCACGCCCTTGCCACCCTTGAAGCCCAGCCAGACCGGGAAGCAATGGCCCAGAAACACCCCGAAAGCCGCAATCCGCGCCGCATCCTCGCCCCAGAAATACCGCGCCAGCAGCACCGGCACCACGGCCTTGAGCGCATCGAGCACCAGCGTCGCAGCCGCCACCGTCCGGTTGCCGGTGCGCAACACATTGGTTGCCCCGATATTGCCCGAGCCGATCATACGGATATCGCCCAGCCCGGCCGCCCTGGTGAGGATGAGCCCGAAGGGCACGGAGCCGCACAAATAGCCGAGCACCGCCGCGAAAAGCAGCGGCAGACTGTCGATAGGCATGAACGCGATCCCTCCTCTGCCCGTTATTGAAAACTAGCCGTATGCCGACCCTGCTCACAAGAGGGAAGGCCGGTTTGCCCACTATTGCCGTCCTCCTCGAAAAATCCGGGGTTTGGCAAAGCCGCTTCGATCCACTACATATCGCTCAACTCCCCGAACCCGATCTTATGGCCAAACCACCGAAAACCAAGAATACGTCCGGCCCCAGGCGCCCGGTCCTGCCCGCAGCCGAGCGCCTGCCCACGCGTGAGCAACTGCTCGAGGCGCTGGCCAGCGAGGAAAATGTCAAGGGCAAGCGCGATCTCGCCAAGCTGTTCGGCATTCGCGGCGACCTGCGCCGGCCCTTCAAGGCAATGCTTGCCGAACTGGAGGGCGAAGGGGTCATCACCCGCACCCGCAAGACCCTGCGCCGCACCGCCGCCCTGCCCCATGTGACCGTGCTCGACATTCCCTCCAACGCCGATCCCGACGATCTGCATGCCTTCCCCGCCCAGTGGAACCCCGAGGAAGGGGAGATGCCGCGCGTTCGCGTCCTCGTGGGCCCCAGGGCCCGCGTCGCCCCCGCCCCGGGCGACCGCATACTGGCCCGCATCGATGCGGGTGAGGACACGGTGCCCGACTATACCGCCAAGCCCATGAAGGTGCTCGACAAGCCGCGCCGCGCCCATATCGGCATCGTGCGCCGCGACGAGGATGGCGCACGCCTGGTACCCGTCGATCGCAAGCAGAAGGAGATGCGTATTCCCCTGGGCGATCTGGGCGAAGCGCGTGATGGCGATCTCGTCGAGGTCGAGGTGAAGTTATCCGGCCGGCTGATGATCCCCCGTGCCCGCGTCACCAATGTCATCGGCAATCCCAGGTCCGAAGGCGCCATCTCGCTCATCGCGATCCACAATCTCGAAATCCCGCATGTCTTCCCCGCCACCGTCATCCGCGAGGCCAAGGAGGCAAGGGAAGCCGGCCTCAAGGGCCGGGAGGACTGGCGCGACCTGCCGCTGGTCACCATCGACCCGCCCGACGCCAAGGATTATGACGACGCCGTCCATGCCGCCGCCGACGACGATCCGGCAAATGCAGGAGGCTTCATCGTCACCGTCGCCATCGCCGATGTCGCCGCCTATGTGCGGCCGGGCTCCGTGCTGGACCGCGAGGCCTATCTGCGGGGCAATTCGGTCTATTTCCCCGATCGTGTCGTGCCCATGCTACCCGAGCGCATCTCCAACGATTTGTGCTCGCTGAAGGAAGGCGAGGCGCGCGCCGCCCTCGCCGTGCGCATGGTGATGGGCGCCGATGGCCGCAAGAAGAGCCATTCCTTCCACCGCATCCTGATGCGGTCGGCGGCACGGCTCCGCTACAGCCAGGTCCAGTCCGCCATCGATGGCGATCCGGACGATCAGGCCGGCCCTCTGCTCGAGCCGATCCTCAAGCCGCTGTGGAGCGCCTATACGGCCATGGCCACGGCGCGCGACCGGCGCGGGCCGCTCGACCTCGACCTGCCCGAGCGCAAGATCGTGCTCGACGACAAGGGCATGGTGCGCGATATCTTCGTGCCCGAACGGCTCGAGGCCCATCGCCTCATCGAGGAGATGATGATCGCCGCCAACGTAGCGGCGGCCGAGACGCTGGAACAGAAGCGCAGCGAGGTTCTTTATCGCGTCCATGACGAGCCGTCCTCGGAAAAGCTGCAGGCGCTGCGCGACTTCCTCGGCAGCCTCGACATCGCCGTCAAGAAGTCTGACGCCGTGCGCGCCGAGGATTTCAACCGCATTCTGGACCAGGCCCGCCGCGCCGGGAATATCGGGCAGGTCAGCGAAATGGTGCTGCGCTCGCAGGCGCAGGCGGAATATGCCGCCGAGAACTACGGCCATTTCGGCCTCAATCTCGACCGCTACGCCCATTTCACTTCGCCCATACGCCGCTATGCCGACCTTATCGTGCATCGCGCCATCATCCGCGCGCTGGGCCTGGGCGATGATGGCCTGACCGATCAGGAGGCGGCCCGGCTTCCCGGAATCGCCCAGCATATCTCGGCCACGGAGCGACGCGCCATGCTGGCTGAGCGCGAGACCTCGGATCGCCTGCTAGCGCAATTCCTGGCCGAGCGCATCGGCGCGCGCTTCATGGGCCATATCTCCGGCGTCACCCGTTCGGGGCTTTTCGTGCGCCTCTCGGAGACCGGCGCCGACGGTTTCATCCCCGCTTCCAGCCTCGGGCAGGATTACTATCGTTTCGTCGAAGAACGGCAGGCCATGATCGGCGAGCGTGGCGGAGAAACCTTTACCCTGGGCGATGTCGTGGAAGTGCGCCTGCTCGAGGCCACTCCCGTCGCCGGCGGCCTCCTGTTCGAGTTGCTTTCCGAGGGCAGGCGCGGCAATCCGCCATCTGGCAGGCGATCATCGAAAAAATCATCAAGGAACTTTGGGCCCAGGGGCCGGCGAAAGAGATAATAGATGAACGATCAGACCAAAGCCCTCGATGACCGCAGCGTCGGCCTCGCCATGTGGCGCGGCACGCTCTGCCGCTGCCCGCATTGCGGCGAGGGGCGCATGTTCCGTTCCTATCTGAAGGTCGCCGATCAGTGTGACGCCTGCGGGGAGGAACTGAAACACCACCGCGCCGACGATTTCCCGCCCTATATCGCCATCACCATCGTCGGGCACATCATCGTTTTTCTGATGCTGCACATGGACATGACCTATGAGGTCTCTCCCCTGACCTATATGGTCTCCATGATCCCGCTCGCAATCGTGCTGCCCCTGCTCATCCTGCCTTCGGTCAAGGGGGCGATCGTTGGCCTGCAATGGGCCAACCGGATGTACGAATTCGGCCCGGGCGCCGAAAACCGATAGTCCCATTCAGGCGAAGCGGCTTCCCGCCTTGGCCTTGACCAAGGCTTGCGGCCGGAATCGCAGAGCCGACCATTGGGGGTCGATGGCAATCTGGCGAACCGGTCGCCAGCCCGCCACATCGAAGGGAGCCCAGCCCACGTCCCGGGTCAGGCCCGCCCCTCTCCCTGCCGGGCCCTTGCGATAGGCTGCCCAGAGCAGGCCGTCCTCCGGCATCTCCGCCAATATGCGCCCGGCCAGCGCTTCCACTTCGGCAGCAGAATCGAAAAAGGCCAGCACCCCGTCATAGGGGTCTTTCTCATGCACGATTTCCACCTCGGCACCGGCTGAAAGCTCTTCTGCCAGCCTTTGCGGCACGTTGATCAGCCAGAGCCGGCTGCCTGAGCGGACCTGGAGCTTGCGCAGCAATTCTGTCGGCGATGTCATTGACGTCTCCTGCACGGCGCCATGCTTTCTCTTGACAACGGGCCGCAAATCCGTAGGTTGCGCCCAAATTCCGGCGCTGCCCGCTCGCGGCGCCTTTCGCTTTGTGAAGGACCACGAAATGGCCAAGGCCGCCACCATCAAGATCAAGCTCGTCTCGACGGCCGACACCGGCTTTTACTACGTGACCAAGAAGAACGCGCGCACCCAGACCGAAAAGCTCGCTTTCCGGAAGTACGATCCGGTGGTGCGCAAGCACGTGGAATTCAAGGAAGCCAAGATCAAGTAGTCGATCTCTTCCGGTATAAAATCAACAAAACCCCGCAAGCCTATTGCGGGGTTTTGTTTTTCGATTCCGTCAAACCGGGTTGTTTATCGCTCTCACCGCCGCATTCAGGCCGGACGACGATACTGATAGATGCCGACATCGATGGAGCCTTCGGTAAATCCGGCCTCGCAATAGGAGAGGTAATAGACCCATTTGCGGCGGAAGTGCTCGTCATAGCCGAGCGGAGCGATCATGGCCCAGCGCTCGAGGAAGCGCTCGCGCCAGAGGCGAAGTGTGCGGGCGTAGGAAAGGCCGAAATTCTCGACATTTTCGAGCACGAGGCCATAGCGCTCGCCAAATTGCTTCATCACCGTCTTGGTCAGCAACATGCCGCCGGGAAAGATATAGCGCTGGATGAAATCGGGGCCGGACCGATACCCATCGAAATCTTCCTCGGCGATGGTGATGGCCTGTATGGCGGCGGTACCGCCGGGCTTCAGCCTGTCGTGAAGAGTTTGGAAATAGCTGGGCCAGTTATCCTCGCCCACCGCCTCGATCATCTCGATGGAGCCGATATGGTCGAACTGGCCCTCGGTGTGGCGATAATCCTCGAAAACGAGGGTGGCGTATTGGTCGAGTCCCTGGCGGGCAAGACGCTCCTGGCCATATTTCAGCTGTTCGGCGGACAGGGTGATGCCCCGCAGCAGGGCCTTGTAATCGCGGGCCACGGTTTCGGCAAAACCGCCCCAGCCGCAGCCGATCTCCAGCACCGAGGCGCCCTCGGTGATGCCCGCCATGTCGGCTACGCGGTGATATTTTGTGCGCTGGGCTTCTTCGAGGGTCTGATCGCCTGAGGTAAACAGGGCCGACGAATAGGTCATGGAAGGGTCGAGCCATTGGCCATAGAAATCGTTGCCGAGATCGTAGTGCTCGGCAATGTTCTTCTTCGACCCCTCCAGCGTGTTGCGACGCGAGAGATGATAGTGCAGGTCGCCGGCTGCCTTTCGGAAAAACCCCTTGTTGGCGGCGTCGAACATGTCTCGGTTCTGCAGGAAGAAACGGAACAGGACGGTGAGGTCGTCGACATCGATGTCGCCATTCATATAGGCAGCGGCAAAGCCGACCGTGCCGCGCCGCATGGCCTCGGTGATGACCTTGAAATTGTTCAGTCGCAATGTGGCGTGCAGGCCGCTATTTCCCTGCCCCACCGTGCGGGTGCGGCCATTTGGAAAAATGACGGTAAGCGAGCCATGGCGTGGGCGGCCGATGAGCGAAACGCCAATGCGCTCGACAAGCCAAGAGGTGAAATGGGTCCACGGCGAAGCGCCGGTCCGGGTTTGATCGACGGCTGATTTCGTCATTACCGCTTGGTCCGATTATCACGATAAACGGCGACGGCCATATGGCCGAGGCCAAAATTATTAGTGTCAATGGCAAACCAGCGGGCGGCCGAACCGGCCTCCAAATGGATGCCCGGCCAATAGTTTATCCGTCAAAAATGGATATGCAAGCGGACTATGGAACCCTTTTCGCTCGGCTCAGCGCGGCGGACGGGCAATGTCGATGAGCCGGAACTGGACCTGTTCGCGCCCCTGATAGTGGTCGAGTGCCAGGCCCCCCGCGAAATGCAGAGACTGATCTCCGTCGCGCATCAGCACATCGCCGAGCGAGGTTCCGGCAGCGCGGAAGGCGATGGCCTTGAGGCGGGCGCCATCGTCCGAGGCCAGGGTGAAGCTGACATGCCCGCCCTTCCCCACGATTTGCGGGAAACGGGCGCGATGGGCGGGAAAGACGAAGACCGGAGAGGGATTGCCGGCGCCGAAGGGACCGGCCTTTTCGAGGCTGTGCAGCAGGTCGACGGTAGCGCCGCGAGCGGTGAGCGCGGCATCGATCCGCAGAGCCGAGGCAGCGCGGGCGGCAGTAACGCTATCCCCGAGCCTGTCGGCCAGAAAGGCGCGCAAGGGGCCGAGATCGCCGGGCCGAAGGCTGATGCCGGCCGCCATGGCATGGCCGCCGCCCCGGGGGATCAATCCCGCCTCGACCGCCGCGATGACGGCGCCGCCCAGATCGACACCCGGCATGGAGCGCCCCGAGCCGGTGCCGGTGCCATCGGGATGGAGGGCGATGGCGAAGCTGGGACGGCCGAAGCGTTCGCGCAGGCGCGCCGCGACGAGCCCCACTACTCCGGGATGCCAATTGGCCGAGGCCAATACCAATATCGGCGGCCCCTCGCCGGCCCCGATCTCCGCGGCAGCAGCGGCCGACGCTTCCTCGACGGCCTCCACCTCGATGCGCTGGCGCTCGCCATTGAGCTCGTCGAGCCGGGAAGCGAGAACCATGGCCTCATGCTCATCATCCAGGGCGAGAAGACGCATGCCCAGCGCCGCATCGCCGATGCGACCGCCGGCATTGATGCGCGGCCCGATGAGAAAACCCAGATGATAGGGATTGAGAGGGCCGTTGACCCGCGCCGCCAGCGCCAGCGCCGCAAGGCCGGGCCGATCGCCGCGCCTGGCGATTTCGAGGCCCCGCACGACAAAGGCACGATTGAGGCCGACCAGGGGCACCACGTCGCAAATGGTGGCCAACGCCACCAGATCGAGCAGTTTCAGCAGATCCGGTAGGTTCGTGTCGCCACGCAGGCGCAGCGTCCTGTTGACCGCCACCAGCACCATGAAGGTCACGCCGGCGGCACACAGATAAGAAAGGCCGGAAATGTCGTCGGGCCGATTGGGATTGACCAGCGCCGTGGCGGGGGGCAGGTCGCGGTCGGACAAATGGTGATCGATGACCAGCACGTCGGCGCCCCGCGCACGCGCATGGGCGATGGGCCCGTCGCTGGTGGTACCGCAATCGAGAGTGACGATGAGACTTGCGCCCTCCTCGATCAACCTGTCTATGGCGGCAATATTGGGACCATAGCCTTCAAAGACGCGATCGGGGATATGCACCTCGGGCTCGAGGCCGAAATGGCGCAGGAAACGCAGCATCAGCGCGCAGGAGCAGGCGCCGTCCACGTCATAATCGCCGAACAGTGCGACACGTTCATTGCCGGCGATAGCGCGGACGAGACGTTCGGCCAGCGCATCCATATCCGTCAGTGTCGACGGATCGGGCATCAGCGCGCGAATGGTTGGATCCAGATGGGTTTCCACCGCCTCGATACCGATTCCCCGCCCCGCCATGACCCGGGCCAGGATATCCGGCACGGCGAAGCGCTGGCCGATGGCCGTGGCATTGCGGGACGAACCGGCATCGAGCCGGTCCACCCAGGCACGACCGGTGATCGATTGGGCGATGTCGAGAAATGGGCGGGGAGCTCCGGACATGAGGCAGGGTTAGACCATTTCGCCTCCAGGGAGAAATAGCGCATCGCAAACGTCCCCGGGAATTCCACGAGGAAAGGATCGTCCCGCTTCGGGAAAGCGCATCTCTTGCCGATCGCCTCCCTCCCTCCACAGATATTTCCTTTCCACCCCCCTTCAAGCAAAAACCGCTTGCCATCCCCCAATGCTCCCGCTAGACCCGGCCACGCCGGAGAGGTGGCCGAGTGGTCGAAGGCACACCCCTGCTAAGGGTGCAGATGGGCAACTGTCTCGAGGGTTCGAATCCCTTCCTCTCCGCCATCCCGCTCGTTACGCTCGCTTTTCGCAGGTGGCGGCAAATGTGGTATGCAGCGCCCAGCATTCCGGGAGGCTGCAATGACCGCCATCTTCTTTCGCCGTGCCGAACTCGCCGATCTGCCTGAGATCGTGGCTTTGCTGGCGGATGATGAATTGGGAAAAAGCCGGGAGGATGCCGGCATTCCGTTGCATTCGCGCTATGTGGATGCCTTTCGCGCCGTGGCTGACGATCCAAATCAGCTATTGGCGGTGGCCGTTTCGGAAGAAAAGATCGTCGGGACCCTGCAGATTTCCTTCATTCCCGGCATCTCCCGGATGGGCGCATGGCGTGGACAGATCGAGGGCGTCAGAATCGCGGCGGCGCATCGCGGCCTGGGGATCGGGCAGAAAATATTCCAATGGGCAATCGAGGAATGCAGGATGCGGGGCTGCAGCCTCGTGCAACTCACCACCGATAAATTGCGCCCGGACGCCCATAGATTCTATGAGCGCCTCGGCTTCGTTGGCAGCCATTACGGCTACAAGCTCGATCTGGGCGAGGGCTGATCCGTTCCAGCAAAGGATCATGCCCGCACATAGCTCAGCCGGATCACCTCGGCGCCGATGCGCTGGGTCTCCGCGAGGCGCAGCCTGGGGCGCGGGCCGGTGAAGAAGGGGGTGCCGCCCCCGAGCACGACGGGGTGGAGATAGAGGCGATATTCGTCGATAAGGTCCGGATCGGCGAGGCGCCCCACGAGTTCCGGTCCGGCGATCTCGATTACCCCGTCGAGCCGCGCCTTGAGGTCCCGGATCGCCCCCTCGACATCGTCCCCGACCAGCGTGGCGTTGGGCCCCACCGCGGTCAGCGAGCGCGATACCACCCATTTCGGCTGGCGCCGCCACGCCGCGGCATAGTCGCGTTCCGCCTCGTCCCATTCGGCCCGGTCCTCGTCCCAATAGCGCATGATCTCATACATGCGGCGGCCATAAATGCTGCCGGCGAGGCTCCGCGTGTCGTCGATGAAATGGCGGAACAGCACCGCATCGGGCGCGAACCTGGTGTGGTCGACATAGCCGTCCAACGACTGGTTCAGCGCATAAACGAGCCTGGCCATGGGAATTTCTCCTCCGAAGCTCCCTGAGGCGGCGCAGAATACGCCGGAACGGGGCGGCCCACAATTCCTCCCCTCGAAGAGGTGGCACAAGCGCTGTGCTGCCCTCGGCTCGACCCGAGGGCCGGCTTGGGAGCCCGAAACTGGGGGTTCTTGCACGTGGACAGTGGCCCTCGGGCCGAGCCCGAGGGCAGCCCGGTGTGGGGGATAAATTGTGCCAGGAGCCCGAAACGAACACTCCCCCTCAAGGGAGAATTGCCTATGAAAAAATCCGTGAGGCTGGCCCCTTCGCCTCCCTCCCCCTTGTGGGGAGGGATTGAGGGTGGGGGTTCGGGATCGTCCGGGAGTCCGATCAATTCATCGAGAACATCGGCGGCGTCTTTACGGCAGCAGCACCACCGAGCCGGTGGTTTCCCGCGCCTCCAGCGCCCGGTGCGCTTCGGCGGCCTGGTCCAGCCTGTAGCTGCGGCTGGCTTCCACCCTGATGGCGCCCGATCGCACCGCCTCGAACAGCGCGGCGGCGCCTTCCAGCAGGTCCTCGCGCCGGGCGAAATAGTGCAGGCCGGTGGGCCGGGTGAGGTAGAGCGAGCCCTTTCGCGACAACACGCCCAGGTCGGGCACGCTGACCACGCCCGAGGCGTTGCCGAAGCTGACCATCAGCCCGCGCGGCCGCAGGCAGTCCAGCGACCCCTCGAAAGTGGCCTTGCCCACCCCGTCATAGACCACGTCGACCCCCCTGCCCCCGGTGATCTCGCGCACCCGCGCGGCGAAATCCTCCGCCCGGTAGTCGATGGCGTGGTCGCAGCCATGCGCCTTGGCCAAGGCGGTCTTTTCCGGCCCGCCGGCGGTGCCGATCACCGTCGCGCCCAGCGCCTTCGCCCATTGCGTGGCGATCAGCCCGGTGCCGCCGGCCGCCGCCTGCCAGAGAATGGTTTCGCCCTGCTTCACCGGCCAGGTCTTGAACAGCAGGTAATAGGCGGTCAGCCCCTTGAGCAGGATGGCGGCGGCGGTGCGCTCGTCCACGCCTTCGGGAATGGGCAGCAGCCTTGCCGCCGGCACCAGTCGTTCCTCGGCATAGGCGCCCAGCAGGCCCTGGTAGCAGACCCGGTCGCCCGGCTTGAACTCGCTCACCCCCTCGCCCACGGCGGTCACCACGCCCGCCGCCTCGTTCCCCGCCACGAAGGGCAGTTTCTGCGGATAGAGGCCGGAGCGCTGATAGGTGTCGATGAAATTGAGCCCGATGGCGGTCTGGCGGATGCGGACCTCGCCCGGGCCGGGATCGGCCACCGGCCAGTCTTCGAGGCTGAGCACCTCCGGTCCGCCATTGCTGTTGACTGCGACTACCCGGGTCATTTCGTTTCCTTCTTCTTGCGTGGCGCGGATTTGGGCCGCGACTGGGCCCGTTTCACCGAGCCCGATTTGGGACGGGGTTTTGCCGGAGCGGCCGGCGCCGCATCCCCCCGCCGCGTTACCGCCGCCAGCCCGGCTTCCGTCTCGACCGAGCCGGTATCGCCGGTAAAGGGCGTCAGCCGCGCACCGGCCCTGGCGCCGTTCCGCCGGCGCCGGGCGAAGATGTTGATGCCTTCCACCAGCACCGAAAAGGCCATGGCCGAATAGATATAGCCCTTGGGGATGTGGAAGCCGAGCCCGTCCGCCACCAGCGTCACCCCGATCAGCAGCAGGAAGGCCAGCGCCAGCATCTTGGTGGTGGGGTGATCGGCGACGAATTTGGCGATCGGCCCGGAGGCGACGAACATCACCCCCACCGCCACCATCACCGCCGCGATCATCACCGCCACCTGATCGGCCGGCACCATGCCCACGGCGGTGATGATCGAATCGATGGAAAACACCATGTCGATCAGCACGATCTGCACGAGGATGGCCTGGAGCGAGGTTTTCGCCGCCTCCATCATGCCCATTTCGTGCGGCTCCTCGATGGCCGCGTGCATTTCGTGCGTGGCCTTGTAGACGAGGAAGGCGCCGCCGGCGACGAGGATGATGTCCTTCCAGGAAAAACCGTGCCCGAAGGCTTCGAAGACCGGCTCCTGCAATTGCACGATGACGCTGATCAGCAGCAGCAGCAGGATGCGGAACACCAGCGCCAGGGCGATGCCCAGCTTGCGGGCGAATTCGGCCTGCGCGCGCGGCAGGCGCGACACCAGCACCGAGATGAAGACGATATTGTCGATGCCCAGGACGATTTCCATCACCGTCAGGGCGAGAAAGGCCATCCAGACATTGGGGTCGGCCAGAAGTTCAAGCATGGGAATGGCTCCGTTTCCGAGTCTGGATACGGTCAATCTACGGGGACGCCATCCTCCGGTGAAGGGGCGGCGCGCGGATTTTCCGGCCCTGCGTCACCGGGCCGTGTGGCCCTCGCCGCGCTGCGCTGGTATCGCGGCAATGGCCGATGCTAGGCTCCGGTTCCATTCGCCATGCGGGAAACAGTCATGGAAGCCCTTCCCTCCCTCGCCGCCGTCCCGGCCGGCGCCTGCCCCTCCGCCAGCCGCCCGGGCCGCGCGCCATGAAAGCGGATGCCGATATTGTCGTGGTGGGCGCGGGCCTGGCCGGCCTCGCCGCCGCCGTCAGCCTGGCGCGCGCCGGTCTGTCCGTCGTCCACGTCGCGCCCGCCGCCCCGCCCGACCGGCGCACCTCGGCGCTGATGATGCCCAGCGTCGATTTCCTGCGCCGCAGCGGGCTGGTCGACGATCCCGCCGAGATCGGCCACGCCTTGACCGCCATCCGCATCATCGACGCCACGCCCCGCCTCATCCGCGCCCCCGAAACCCTGTTCGAGGCCGCCGAAGCGGGCCTGCCCGCCTTCGGGTGGAATTTCGGCAATGCCCGGCTGCTGGCCCGCTTCCAGTCCCTCGCCCCGTCCACCAGTCTCCAGACCCGCGACGCGGCGGTCGTCTCCTATGAGCGGCGCGGTCGTCTCGGCGCCGTCACCCTCGCCGATGGCACCAGCGTGCAGGCGCCGCTGGTCGTCGGCGCCGACGGCAAGAAATCCGTCATTCGCACCGCCGCCGGCATTGCCGCCCGCGAGCATCGCTTCGCCGAAGCGGCGCTGGTGTGCGATCTGGAGCTGGCCCGGCCCATCGGCGGCACGTCCATCGAGTTCCATTACCCGCGCGGCCCCTTCACCCTGGTGCCGGCCGGCGGCAACAGGGCCAATCTGGTGTGGATCGACGAGGAGAGCCTGTTGCGCGAGACGCTCGCCGCCGGCCCCGACGCCCTGCTGCGGGCACTGCACGAGCGCTCGCAGCGCCTGTTCGGCGCCATCGCGCTGGCCTCGCCCGGTTTCGTCTTTCCCCTCTCCACGCTGACGGTGGACACGGCCGGCGCCGATGGCGTGGCGCTGGTGGGCGAGGCGGCCCACGCCTTTCCGCCCATCGGCGCCCAGGGGCTCAATCTGGGCCTGCGCGACGTGGCCGATTTGGTGGACGCCGTCGCCGCCGCCGATCGCACCGACCCCGATTGGGGCCGCCTGGCCGCCGCCGACTACGCCGCCCGCCGCGCCGGCGACCTCGCCCGCACCGGCGGCGTGGTCGATGCGCTGTTCCGGTCCCTGCTCGCCGACATGCTCCCCGGCCAGATGCTCCGCGCCGGCGGGCTCTGGGCCCTCAAGCTGCTGCCCCCCCTCCGCCGCCGCGCCTTCGCCCTGGGCATGGGCGAGCGTTAGGGGCTTTCACTGTCAAGCGGATCAGCGCTTTCTTGCTCCCCTCCCCCTTGAGGGGAGGGGTTAGGGGTGGGGGTTCCGCGCCGTCGATGTTCTCGATGGATCAATCGGATTCCCGGACAATCCCAAACCCCCACCCTCATTCCCTCCCCTCAAGGGGGGAGGGAGGCGAAGGGTCCGGCCTCACGGATTTTTCATAGGCAATTCCCCTCCCCCCGAACGCAAAAAGGGCGCGGTCCCCCGCGCCCTTTTTCCAAGTCCCGAAAATTTCCTGCCGCCTTACTGCTCGGCGGGCGCTTCCTCGCCTTCGGCGTTCTCGGCGGGGGCCTCGCCTTCGCCGGCGAGCTGCTGGCGCAACTGCTCGGCGCGGTCCTGCAGCACCTGCTCCAGCGCGTTCTCGCCCGAGCTTTCCTGCTGGAACTGCTCGAAGGTCAGCGCCGAGTCGCCGTCATAGGTGGCGGTGAAGCCGGCCAGGTCGATATCGATGGTCAGGTCCTGGTTCTGCCGGTTCTTGGCGGTGAGCTTGAGCTTGGCGCCGCGCTTGAGCGAGGTGACATATTGCTCGTTGATCACTAGCTGGGTCGAGCAGGACTGCACGTCGCACAGCATATAGGGCACGCGAATCGGCTTGGCATTGTCGATCTGCCAGGTGAGGCCGAAGGGCAGCAGCACCCCCAGCGGCACGGCGGCCACGGCCAGCAGGCGGCTTTCCTGGCCCGGATCGTCGCGCAGCAGGAACGAGCCGAGAAACTGGCCGTTGGCCAGCACCACCTGGCGCATCAGGCAGGCCTTCTGCCCGTCGGGCAGCGGATCGCAGACTTTCAGCCAGTTCTGGGACGCCAGATTGTCGACGGCGGCGGCGACGTCTTCGGTCGGGGCCTCGGCGGCGGGCGCCTCCTCGGTCGTGGCGTCCTGCGCGAAGGCCGGGAGCGGCGACAGCATGAGCGCGGCCGCTGCAATTCCCGCGACGAGAGGTTTGCTGAAATTCATGGAATATCCTTGCCTTCCTTGGCGGTCCCGGCGGCCCGAAGCCACCACAGAAACTGAACTGCCCTTCAAGGGCGCAAATCGGGCAATAACATGACCGAGGGACCTTGCCAAAATATTATGCTTTCCGCTGGCAAAACCGACACAGTCAGGCTTGGTTTTCCGCCAGTTTCGCCAGTTTGGAGAGGATGGCGGCGGCCCCTTTCAGCCGGTGTTCGGCGCTCGGCCAGTTGCGTGCGAACACGAGTTTCTGATCGGGCTTGAGCCGCACCTGGTTGCCCGGGTCGCTCACCAGCCGCACCAGCCCCGCCGGATTGGGGAATTCGTTGTTCCTGAGCGAGATCACCGCGCCCTTGGGCCCGGCATCGACCTTTTCGACATTGGCCTGCCGGCACAGCGACTTGACGAGGATCACCTTGAGCAGCGCCTCCACCTCCTCGGGCAGCGGCCCGAACCGGTCGATCAGCTCGGCCCCGGCCGCGTCGATGTCGCCTATCTCGGTCAGGTCGCCCAGCTTGCGGTAGAGCTGCATGCGCAATTGCAGGTCGGGCACATAGTGTTCCGGGATCATCACCGGCATGCCCAGCGAAATCTGCGGGCTCCACTCGTTGCGGTCCTCGTAGTCCTCCTCGCCGGATTTGAGGCTCGCCACCGCTTCTTCCAGCATCGCCTGGTAAAGCTCGTAGCCCACCTCGCGGATATGGCCCGACTGCTCGTCGCCCAGCAAATTCCCCGCCCCGCGGATATCGAGGTCGTGGCTGGCGAGCTGGAACCCGGCCCCCAGGCTCTCGAGCGATTGCAGCACGCCCAGCCGGCGCTCGGCGGTATCGGTGAGCTTGCGGTCCGGCGGCACGGTGAACAGCGCATAGGCGCGCTGCTTGGACCGCCCGATGCGCCCGCGGATCTGGTAGAGCTGCGCCAGCCCGAAATTGTCGGCCCGATGCACGATCAGCGTATTGGCGTTGGGGATGTCGAGCCCCGATTCCACGATGGTGGTGGCCACCAGCACGTCGAACTTGTTGTCGTAGAAGGCATTCATGATGTCGTCGAGCTCGCCCGGCGCCATCTGCCCATTGGCGACCACGAACGACACTTCCGGCACCTGGCTGCGCAGGAATTCGGCGATATCGGGCTGGTCCTTGATCCGCGGCACCACGTAGAAACTCTGCCCGCCGCGATATTTTTCGCGCAGCAGCGCCTCGCGCACCGAGAGCGGGTCGAAGGGCGAGATGAAGGTGCGGATGGCCAGCCGGTCCACCGGAGGCGTCGCCAGCAGGCTCAGGTCGCGCACCCCGGTCAGCGCCAGTTGCAGCGTCCGCGGGATCGGCGTCGCCGTCAGCGTCAAGACGTGCACATTGGCCTTGAGCTCCTTGAGCCGTTCCTTGTGCGCCACCCCGAAATGCTGCTCCTCGTCGATGACCAGCAGGCCCAGATCCTTGAACTTGATCGATTTCGACAGGAGGGCATGGGTGCCCACCACGATATCCACCTGCCCGTCCGCCAGCCCCGCCTTGGTCGCCTTCATCTCGGCGGCGGGCACCATGCGCGAGGCGTGGCGCACCCGCACCGGCAGGCCCTTGAAGCGCTCCGAGAAGGTCTTGTAGTGCTGCCGCGCCAGCAGCGTCGTGGGCACCACCACCGCCACCTGCTTGCCCGAGAGCGCCACCGCGAAGGCGGCGCGCAGCGCCACTTCGGTCTTGCCGAAGCCGACATCGCCGCACACCAGCCGGTCCATCACCTTGCCCGAGGTCAGGTCGTCGAACACCGCGTCGATGGCGGTGAGCTGGTCTTCGGTTTCCTCATAGGGGAAGCGCGCCGCGAATTCGTCATAGGCGCCGGTATTGACGTCGACCACATCGGCCTTCACCAGCAGCCGCTGCGCCGCGAGCTTGATGAGCTGTTCCGCCATTTCGCGGATGCGCTTTTTGAGCTTGCCCTTCTTGGCCTGCCAGGCGACGCCGCCCAGCTTGTCGAGCGCCACCGAGGCGTCGTCGGAGCCGTAGCGCGTCAGCAGCTCGATATTTTCCACCGGCAGGTAGAGCTTGGTGTCGCCGGCATATTGCAGCTCGACGCATTCATGCGGCGCCCCGCCCGCCTCGATCACCTTGAGCCCGATGAAGCGTCCGATGCCGTGATCGACATGCACCACCAGGTCCCCGGCATTGAGGCTCGCCGCTTCGGTCAGCGCGTCCTGCGCCTTCTTCTTGCGCTGCGGGCGCAATATGCGCTCGCCCAATATATCCTGTTCCGACAGGACCAGCAGGTCCTTGGTCTCGAAGCCGGTTTCCAGCGGCAGCACCACCAGCGAGGTCGTCGCCGCGCTGGTGGTTTCCGCGTCGCGCCAGTTTTCCGCGAGGCGCGGATTGGTCAGCCCATGGTCCTTGAGCACCTGCGCCATGCGGTCGCGCGTGCCGGCGCTCCAGCAGGCGACGATGGCGCGCCGTCCCGCACGCCGTTCCGCCAGCAGCCGGTCCACCACCGCCTCGAACAGATTGACGTCGGAGGCGGCGCGCTCGGCCGCGAAGCTGGGCGCGATATGCCCGCCCGCATCGTCGCCCGCCCGCGTGTGGGGCGAGAGGAAGGGCGAGAGCTGGATCACCGAGGCCCCGGCCAGTTCGGTCGGCGCCGCCGCGATGTCGTAGAGCAGTTCCGGCCGGATCGGCTTATAGGGCGCCCCTGCCCCGGCGACCGGCGGCTCCAGCCGCGCGCTTTCGCGCGCCTCGTAATAGTCACGGATCTGCTCTTCGCGTTCGGCAAAGGCCTCCGTCACCTGGTCGTCGAAGACGAAGGGCGCGTCCCCCACATAGTCCGCCAGCCGGTCCAGATGCTCGTAGAAGAACGGCAGCCAGTGCTCGGTGCCCGAATAGCGGGCGCCCCCGCTCACCGAGGCATAGAGCGTGTCGTCCACCGTATTGCCGCCGAAGGCCGCGGTATAGTTCTGCCGGAAGCGGCGGATGGTGTCCTCGTTCAGCACCACCTCGCTCATCGGGGTGAGGTCGATGCGCTTCAGCGTGCCGGTGGTGCGCTGGCTGTCCGGATCGAAGGTGCGGATCGATTCGAGCTGGCTGCCGAAAAAGTCGAAGCGCAGCGGGGCCTCGGCGCTGGCGGGGTAAAGATCGACCAGCCCGCCGCGCACCGCATATTCGCCGCTTTCGCGCACGGTGGGCACGCGCAGATAGCCATTGTTCGCCGCCCAGGCGACCAGCCGCTCGCTGTCCACCACCCGGCCGATCTCGGCGGAAAAGGACATGGTTTCCACCACGTCGCGCGGCGGCAGCTTCTGGATCAGCGCATTGGTCGCGGTCAGCACCACCGCGCCCCTGCTGCCGCTGGTCAGCGCCGCCAGCGTGTTCATCCGCGCCGCGATGGTCACATTGTTGGGCGAGACCCGGTCATAGGGCAGGCAGTCCCAGGCCGGCAGCGTCAGGATGGTGTGTCCCGGCAGCATGGTGCCGAGCACGTCGGCCATGCGCAGCAGGCGCCGCCCGTCCCGTGCCACGAACACCAGGCTCGCCGCGTCCTCCGGCGCTTCGCGCAGCCGCTTTTCCACCAGCCGCGCCAGCACCGCCGGCTGCATGCCGTCCGGCACGTTGGAGATGGTGCGCATATGCGGCGCGATGCCGGAAACCTCGTTCATTGGCCGGTCCGCTTCTCATGGTCGGCGATCAGCAGCTCGAGAAACGCCCGGTCGACATGCGCCGGCGGTTCCTCCTGCCCCATCACCCATCTGAGCAGCGGCGGGTCTTCCTCGTCCATCAGCTTTTCCAGCCGGTCGAGTTCCGCCGCGCCGTAAGCCTCCACATGGGCATCGGCGAACGGCCCCAGGATCAGGTCCATCTCCCTGGTTCCCCGATGCCAGGCCCGATACCGCAACCGCTTGCGGCGAATGGCGATATCCTCACCGGAAGTCATTCGACACCCATGATCCTGCAATCCGTTCCCGATTTGGCCGGTTCCTTACGCGGCTTGCCCCCTTTTGTCACGGCAAACCCGACACCACCCGCGCCCTCACCTGCATTGTCCGCCGCTCCATCCCCCAATACCCTGCGCCCGAGGAGAATCGCCCTTGTCCCGTCCCGAAGCCCTTCAGCCGCTGTTCCGCTCGCTGCGATCCGTCAAGGGCGTGGGCGACAAGCTGGCGGCGCTGCTGACCCGTTATTTCGGCGCGCCCGAGGGGCAGGACGCCATCGTGCTCGACGTGCTCATGCACATGCCCTCCGGCGTGGTCGACCGCCGCCGCCAGGTCGGGGTGGCCGAAGCCTGGCTCGATCAGGTCGTCACCCTGCTGCTGCATATCGACCGCCACCAGCCCCCGCCGCGCGGCCGGCCCCATGTGCCCCATCGGGTTTTCGCCCATGACGAGACCGGCGACATCCAGTTGGTCTTCTTCCGCGCGCAGGGCGGCTGGGTCGAAAAGGCGCTGCCGGTGGGCGAGCAGCGCTATGTTTCGGGCCGCATCGGCTTCTTCAACGGCGAAAAGCAGATCACCCATCCCGACTACATCGTCGAGCCGGCCGATTTTTCTACCCTCCCGCTGGTCGAGCCGGTCTATCCTCTGACCAGCGGCCTCAGCTCCAGGGCGCTGGCCAAACTGGTGCGCGAGGCGGTCGAGGCGGTTCCGCCGCTGCCCGAATGGATCGATGCGGCGACCATGGCGGGCCGGCAATGGCCATCTTTCCCCGCCGCCATGCGCCAGGTCCATCTGCCGGACGACCCGGAACAGGCGCAGCTCTTCTCTCCGGCCCGCCAGCGCCTCGCCTATGACGAATATCTCGCCGGCCAGATCACCCTGCAGCTCGTCCGCTCCACCATGGTCTCGGAGCGAGGAATTGCGAGAAAATTCACCGGGGATGTGACAAAAAAGGTTAACGATGCGCTGACATTCGCCCTGACGAAGGGACAGCGGGACGCCCTCGAGGACATCCGCGCCGATCTTGCCGCGCCCGATCGCATGTCCCGCCTGTTGCAGGGCGATGTAGGCTCGGGAAAAACCGTCGTCGCCCTGCTGGCCATGGCGGCCATGGCCGAATCGGGGGCCCAGTCGGCCCTGATGGCGCCGACCGAGCTGCTGGCCTCCCAGCATTTCCGCACCATCAAGCCGCTTTGCGACGCCGCCGGGCTCGGCTGCACCCTCATCACCGGCAAGATGCCCGCCGCCGAGCGCCGCGCCATTCTGGCCGGCCTGGCCGACGGCACCATCTCCATCGCCGTGGGCACCCACGCCCTCTTCCAATCCGGCGTTGAATTCAAGGACTTGGGCCTGGTCGTCGTCGACGAGCAGCACCGCTTCGGTGTCCACCAGCGCCTCGCCCTTTCCGACAAGGGCCGCCATACCGACCTGCTGGTGATGACCGCCACGCCCATTCCGCGCACCCTCGTGCTCACCCATTTCGGCGACATGGAGGTGAGTGTCCTGCGCGAAAAGCCCGTGGGCCGGCAGCCTATCGATACGGCCGTCCTGTCCATCGGCGACTATGCGCGGGTCATTGCCCGGCTCCGGGCCCGCCTGGACGAAGGCGCGCAAGCCTATTGGGTCTGTCCGCTGGTGGAGGAGAGCGAGACTCTGGAGGTGGTCAGCGCCGAGGACCGCTTCGCCGAACTGCAAAAAATCTTCGGCGACACCGTCGCCCTGGTCCATGGCCGCATGTCCGCTGCCGCCAAACAGGCGGTGATGGAGCGCTTCAAGGCCAATGAAATCAAGCTCTTGGTAGCCACGACCGTCATCGAGGTCGGCGTCGACGTGCCCAATGCCACCATCATGATCATCGAGCATGCCGAGCGGTTCGGCCTCGCCCAGCTACACCAGTTGCGCGGCCGGGTGGGCCGAGGCTCGCAGCGCTCTGCCTGCCTGCTGCTCTACAAGGAGCCGCTCAGCGAAACCGCAAAAGCCCGCCTGGAAACGATAAAATCCACCGAGGACGGTTTCCTCATCGCCGAGCGCGACCTCGAATTGCGCGGCCAGGGCGACCTGCTCGGCACGAGGCAATCCGGCATGCCCGGCTACCGCCTTGCCGTGCCGGACGTGCATCGGCACCTGCTCGAATTCGCCCATGACGACGCCAAGGCCCTGCTCGCCCGCAATCCCGGCCTTGTCGGCCCCGAAGGCGACGCGGCCCGCATCCTCTTGTATCTGTTCAGGAAAGACCTCGCCATCCCGCTGATCCGGGCGGGCTGACGCCGGGCCTGCCACCCCTGCTGCTGCCCACACCCACCGCTGCTGCCACGGGCTTGAACGTTAGCCTTTGTCCCTAACCGGATCGCCCGATCTATTGGACGGAAGCACGATATTCCCACCCGTCATTGCCCGGTTCATCCGGGCAATCCAGCTTTGCCACCCACATCGCCTGGACCGCCCGGATAAACCGGGCGGTGACGTCGGAGGGGGTACGATATTCTCACCCCGTCATTCCGGCACAGTCCGGAATCCATACCTCCGCGCCGGCGTCTTCGATTCATTCCGGAGCGCAAAACTTATCCCCGCCCCCGGCCGGCCGTGCTATTCCACCGTCACCGACTTCGCCAGATTGCGCGGCTGGTCCACATCGGTGCCCATGAACACCGCCGTGTGATAGGCCAGCAACTGCACTGGAATGGTGGCGAGGATCGGCGCGACGAAAGCGTGGACATGCGGGATTTCGATGATGTCCGCCACGCCCTGCCCCACCGTTTTCGCCCCTTCGGCATCGGTGATGAGGATGATCCGGCCACCGCGCGCCGCCACTTCCTGCATATTGCTCAGCGTCTTGTCGACCAATTCGTCCGAGGGCGCCACGACGATCACCGGCATGGCCTCGTCCACCAGCGCGATAGGTCCGTGCTTTAGTTCGCCCGCCGCATAACCTTCTGCGTGTATATAGCTGATTTCCTTGAGTTTTAACGCCCCTTCCATGGCGACGGGAAACATCGGCCCGCGTCCCAGATAGAGCACGTCCCGGGCCTTGGAGAGGCGCTTGGCGATCTCGGCGATCTGGCCTTCGGCGCCCAGCGCCGCCGACACCGCCGCCGGCAGCGCCGTCAGCGCCCGCACCAGTTCGGCCTCCTGCTCCCCGCTCAACACGCCGCGCGCCCGCCCCGCCGCCACGGCCAGGCTGGCCAGCGCCGTCAGTTGCGCGGTCAGCGCCTTGGTCGAGGCCACGCCGATTTCCGGGCCGCACAGGATCGGGAACACCACGCCCGATTCCCGGGCGATGGTGGATTCCAGCGTATTGACCAGGCTGGCCACGTGCTGGCCCTGCCCGGCGCAATAGCGCAGCGCCGCCAGCGTGTCGGCGGTCTCGCCCGATTGCGAGATGAACAGCGACAGCCCGCCCTTTTCCAGCGGCGGCTCGCGATAGCGGAATTCGGACGCCACATCGATGTCCACCGGCAGCCGCGCATGGCGCTCGAACCAGTATTTGGCGATGGCCCCGGCATAGTAGGCGGTGCCGCAGGCGCTCACGGTCAGCCGCGAAAGCTCCGCGAAATCAAAGGGAAGCGTCTCCCTCAACGCCACTTTTTCGGCGCCCATGTCCACATAGTGGCTCAGCGTATGGGAGATGGTCTCGGGCTGCTCGTAGATTTCCTTGGCCATGAAATGGCGATGATTGCCCTTGTCGACCAGCAGCGCCGAGGCCTGCGAGAGCATCTGCTCGCGCTCCACCAGCGCGTCCCTGCCGTCACGGATGGTGACGCCCCCGGGCGTGATCACCGCCCAGTCGCCGTCCTCGAGATAGGCCAGCCGCGAGGTGAAGGGGGCCAGCGCCATGGCGTCCGAGCCCAGATACATCTCGGTCGCGCCATAGCCCACGGCCAGCGGCGCGCCGTGCCGCGCGGCGATCAGCAGGCCGTTCTCGCCCTTGAACAGGAAGGCCAGCGCGAAGGCGCCCCTGAGCTGTTTCAGCGTCCGCGCCACCGCCAGTTCCGGATCGGCGCCCCGATCCAGTTCCCGCGTCACCCACAGGGCCACCGATTCGGTGTCGGTCTGGGTCTGGGGCAAATAGCCGTCCTGGGCCAGATCGGCGAGCAGTTCGCGAAAATTCTCGATGATGCCGTTATGGACGATGGCCACGCGCTCGGTGGCGTGGGGATGGGCATTGGCCTCGGTCGGCGCGCCATGGGTGGCCCAGCGCGTATGGCCGATGCCGATATGCCCGCCCAGCGGCTCGAAGGAGAGTTTCTGGGCAAGATTCCCCAATTTGCCCTCGGCGCGGCGGCGGGCGATGGCGCCGCTTTCCAGCGTGGCGACGCCGGCGCTGTCATAGCCACGATATTCGAGGCGCCTCAGCGCCTCCACCAGCCGCCCCGCCACCGGGGCATCGCCGACGATCCCAACGATTCCGCACATGCTATTTTCCCCTCGCGGCCTTTTTGGCCAATGCCCGCTCGCGCAGCCGGGACGCATAGCCCGGCTTGTTTTCCTGCCGCGCCCGCCCCAGCGCCAGCGCATCCTCCGGCACGTCCTCGGTGATGACGCTGCCCGAGGCGGTATAGGCCCCGTCGCCAATGGTCACCGGCGCCACCAGTGAGGCGTGCGAGCCGATGAACACATTGTCGCCGATAATGGTCTTGTCCTTGTTCACGCCGTCGTAATTGCAGGTGATGGTGCCCGCGCCGATATTGGTCCCGGCGCCGATCTCGGCGTCCCCCAGATAGCTCAGATGCCCGGCCTTGCTGCCGGCGCCGATGCGGGATTTCTTCACTTCGACGAAATTACCCAGATGCACCTCCGGCCCGAGTTCGGCGCCGCCGCGAATGCGCGCGAAGGGCCCGATCGAGGCCCCCTCCCCGATCACCGCCTCCTCGATGTCGCAAAAGGCGCGGATCTCGACATTGTCGGCGATTTTCACCCCCGGCCCGAACACCACATTGGGAAAAATCGTGACGTCCCGGCCGATTTGCGTATCCCAGGAAAACCACACGCTTTGCGGATCGCGCAGGGTGACCCCGGATTGCAGGAAATCCTCGCGGCGCAGCGTCTGGAACTGCGCCTCCGCTGCCGCCAGCCTGGAGCGGTCGTCAACGCCCATTACCTCCGCGGGGTCGGCTTCAATGAATTCGACCCGCCGGCCATCGCCATTGGCGAGTTCCACCGCGTCGGTAAGATAATACTCGCCTTTGGCATTCTTGTTGCTGATCCGGTCGATAATTGCGCGCAGCGCCTCGGCGCGAAAACCGATAATACCGGAATTGGCCAGCCCGATCCTGCGCTCCTCTTCGCTGGCATCGCGGTGTTCGCGGATAGCCAGCAACCGGCCATCCTGTGTCAGCAAGCGTCCCAGATTCGTGGGGTCCGCTGGCCGATAACCGACCACCACGATATCCGCGCCATCGTCGAGCCGGCTGGTAATAGCTTGGACCGTGCCGCTGGAAACCAGCGGATTATCGGCATAAAGCACCACCACATTGCCGGAGGCATTGGCAAATGCGTCGCGCGCCTGCCGGACGGCATGGCCGGTGCCCAGACGTTCCAACTGGCTGAAAATATGGATGCCCGCCCCGTGTCGGGCCGCTTCGGCCGCCACGGCTTCATGGTTGGGGCCGACCACCACGCAAATATCGGTTGAGCCCGCCTTGAGAGCCGTGCGCATCACATGCCCGACCATGGGCAAGCCCCCCACCTTGTGCAGCACTTTGGGCAGGGCGGAGCGCATCCGCGTCCCCTCGCCCGCCGCAAGAATGATGGAAAGCAGTTCGGCCATGGGGTTGTCTCCGCGCTGCGGGCTTGTGTGCCAGCATTTTCACAAATTTATGGCAGGCAAGAGTTGGCGAACCGATAACAATCGGATCACTCTGTCTTCCGGATGCGCCCGGCGATTCGGAGCGCTTCGGAGGTGCGCGACTTGGCTAGGGCATCGGAGCAGTTCCGGCAATCGGATGTGACGTTGTGGGGCATGGTGGCGATGGCCTGTGCCGGGCTCGCCGTGTTCGGCGCCAATATTTCGGCGCTGGTGCCCCAGAGCGTCCTCGGCGGCCTGCATCAGCCGCGCCTGTCCGATGCCTCCATCGAGACGCTGCGCCGGCAGGTTTCCGATCTGGGCGAACAGACTGCGCGCCTCCGGCGCGAGAACGAGACGCTGCTGTCGCGCTTCGCCCTCCAGGAAAAATCCGGCAACGAGGTGATGCGCCGCGTCGGCGCGCTCGAGGTCAGCCTGCCCGATCTGCTCGAAGCCATTCCGCCGGCGGCGCTGGTCGACCGCTCCAGCGTCACCGCCTCGATCGGCGCCGATGAAACGCTGACCTTCGATGCGGATGGCGGCTCGGTCGCCGTGCGCCGCTCGGCCCTGCCGCTCGCCCTGCCCGATATCGGCACCGGCCAGCCCCTGCCGGCGCCGCTCGCCCCGCAAGCCGCGGCCGATGGCGGCGCCTATGGCATTGCGGTGGGCGCCGCCCTGCCGGAGGAGGAAGCGCCCGGGCGCTGGAACGATCTGTCGCTCAAGCTCGGACCGCTGCTGTTCGGCCTGTCGCCGCTGCTGGCCGATGCGGCCACCGGCGAGGACAAGCGCATCGTCGTCGGCCCTTTCGCCGAAGCGGCCGAAGCGCAGGCCCTCTGCCAGCGTTTCGAGCGCGTCTCCATATCCTGCCTGCCCATGCCCTATGCGGGCGCACCCCTCGTCATATCGCCGTAAGCTCCTTCAAGGCGGTTGACAGCGCATCATCTGCGGTTATGTTCCGCCGCGACGCCGCAGGGCGCCATCGAACGCTTCCGGACCGGACAGCGCCGCTCGGCCGGCCGGATGCGCGATCAGGATGTTGACGCGGAAGGCGGAACGCCCCGCAGGCGCCGGTAGCTCAGTGGTAGAGCATTCGACTTTTAATCGAATGGTCCTGGGTTCGAATCCCAGCCGGCGCACCATCTTTTCCGCATGCCTTCCCTGCTTGAAGCCCATCTTGACGCCGCATCCCCTTGCGGGCAGGAAATCAGGGCCGATCCGGCCCGGAGCCGCCTTGCCTCATGCCGCAATCCTGCATCGATCCCGATCCCTATGCCGAGCTCGACCATCGGGCCGACGCCGCCGAGCTGTCCGAGGAATTCCGCAAGCCGTCCCGCGTTTTCCTGGCCCTGCGCCGCGGCGCGCCCACGACCTATTCCGGCCCGTCCGGCGCCTACCGGCGCATGGCTGTTTGAGAATCAGCACCATCCCGTAATATCGACGGGATCGAATTGATGGCGGAAAATTCATGTCTCAGGATACCACTGACCTGCTCAAGGTTCTGGCCACGACCCTCCTGGTTTTCGCGGCCGGCACGCTGGTCATGCTCTACGCCATCTATCTGTTGGCCCAGTACGGCGCCAACCTGCCCATGGTCGGCGCCCTGCCGCTCAGGGCCCCGCCCGAGTTGGTGCCGCTTCTGGCCGAAAGCCGGGTCTTTTCCACGCTCGCTGCGGTCCACGTCACCGCCTCGGGCCTGGCGCTGCTGCTCGCCAGCACGACCGTGGACATGGCCCTGCTCATCGCCGCCAAGGCGGTCGCCGTCGTCATCGCCGCCCTGCTGGGCTTTGCCGGCGGCCACATGGTCTATCTGCAACTGAGCGAAGGGGCCGCGCTCAATCTCAACCCGCTCCTGCCCGCCCTCCTCGTGCTGATCGGCTTCCTGTTGCTCTCCACCGTGCTCAGCGTTCCCGCCCTGCGCCGGCTGGGCAATCTGCGCTTCGTGCTTGGCATCGCCGCCATCATCCTCGGCCCGCTGCTGCTGATCTGGCTTTAACGCCTTGGCTTGCTCCCCTTGAGGGGAGCGAGCTCAACCCTGGAGCCTTTCATTGTCAGGCGTTGCCTTTGCTCCCCTTCCCCTTGAGGGGAGGAGTCGGGGGTGGGGGTCCTTCGGTGATCCGCTAAATCCACCTCACTCAAGAAGGAGGGGGCGCCGGGTCGCCGCTTCCGTCAAGACCTGAAAGCCCCTAGCCCGCCAGCGTCACCACCACCGCGCCGCGCGGCGTCGCCACCACCGTATGCTCATATTGTACGCAGGGCGCCAGCGGCTCGGCGATCAGCGTCCATTCGTCATCGTCCGATTTCTGCTCGGCCATCTGCCCACCCAGCGACAGGAAGGGCTCGACGGTGAACACCAGCCCATCGCCGATGCGCCGGCGTTCCGAACGGTCGGGCCAGGTGGGGATTTCGCCCGGCTCGTCGTGGAGGCTGTCGCCCACGCCGTGACTGGCCAGGTTGCGGATCAGCGTGTAGCCGCCCTTCTTAGCCACCTTGCCGATGGCGGTGCCGATATCGGCCAGCGGCGCGCCGGCCTTCACCGCGCGGATGCCGGCCCACATGGCCTTCTTGCCATCGCGGCACAGCGCCTCCAGCCGCCTGTCGCCCCGACCCAGCACATAGGAGGCGCCGCAATCGGCGAAAACCCCGTCCTTGGCGGCCGAGACGTCGATATTGACCAGATCGCCCTCCGCCAGCACCCGGTCGCCGGGAATGCCGTGGGCGATCTCCTCATTGACGGAAATGCAGGTGGCGCCGGGGAAATCATAGGTGAGGATCGGCGCCGACACCGCGCCGTGCTCCGCCAGGATTTTCGCCCCGATCTCATCCAGCTCCAGCGTCGTCATGCCCGGGCGCATGGCCGCCGCCATGGCCTCGCGCGCCACCGCGCAGATGCGCCCGATGGCCTTGAGCTTGTCGAGCTGCTCCTCGGTGGTGATGGTCACGGCCTACGCCTTGTTGGCCAGGTAATAGCCGAGCAGGCCCTGGGTGGAGCTGTCGTGCCCCTCCCCGCTTACCTTGCCCTCGACCTTGGGCAGCAGCGCCTTGGCCAGTTGCTTGCCCAGTTCCACTCCCCACTGGTCGTAGGAATTGACGTTCCAGATCACCCCCTGCACGAACACCTTGTGCTCGTAGAGCGCCACCAGCTTGCCCAGCGTTTCCGGCGTCAGCTTCTGGTAGAACAGCGTGTTCGAAGGCCGGTTGCCGGGGAACACCTTGTGCGGCGTCAGGTCCTTGATCTCCGCCTTGGACAGGCCCTGCGCCTTGAGCTCGGCGCCCACCTCCTCCTCGGTCTTGCCCAGCATCAGCGCCTCGGACTGCGCCAGCACATTGGCCACCAGCTTGTCGTGATGCGGCGGCAGGTGCTCGTGCGGCTGCGCCGCGATCAGGAAATCGCAGGGGATGACGTCGGTGCCCTGGTGGATGAGCTGGAAGAAGGCGTGCTGGCCATTGGTGCCCGGCTCGCCCCAGACGATGGGGCCGGTGGACCAGCCGACCGGCTTGCCGGCCAGCGTCACCGACTTGCCGTTCGATTCCATGTCCTGTTGCTGCAGATAGGCCGGGAACCGGCTCATCCGCTGGTCGTAGGGCAGCACGGCATGCGTCGAGAACCCCCACACATTGCGATACCACACGCCCAGGAGGCCCATGATCACCGGCAGGTTCTTTTCCAGCGGCGTTTCAAGGAAATGCCGGTCCATGGCATCGGCGCCGGCGAGGAATTTGGCGAAATTGCCGTAGCCGATGGCCAGCGCCACCGGCAGGCCGATGGCCGACCACACCGAATAGCGCCCGCCGACCCAGTCCCAGAACCCGAAAATGCGGTCCTCGCGGATGCCGAACCGGGCGCAGGCCTCGATATTGGTGGAGACGGCGACGAAATGGTTGGGCACCGCCTCCTCGCCCAGCGCCTCGGCCAGCCAGTGCCGGGCCGAATGGGCGTTGGTCATGGTCTCGTCGGTGGTGAAAGTCTTCGAGGCGACGATGAACAGCGTCCTGCGGGGGTCGAGCCCCTTGAGGATGTCGTGGATATGGGCGCCGTCGACATTGGAGACGTAATGGGCGCGCAGCTCGGGCCGCGTATAGGGCGCCAGCGCCAGCGTCACCATGGCCGGACCCAAATCCGACCCGCCAATGCCGATATTGACCACATCGGTGAATTGCGCGCCGCCATGGCCGGTGATCTCGCCTTTGCGTACGCCGTTGCTATAGGCCTCCATGGCCTTGAGCACGCCGCGCACCTCGGGCATCACGTCCTTGCCGTCGACTTCCACCGGCCGGTCGCCCTGATAGCGCAGCGCCATATGCATGACGGCCCGGTCTTCGGTGGTGTTGATATGCTCGCCCTCGCACATCTGCGCGCGTCGCTCCTCGACGCCGGCGGCGCGCGCCAGCTCGAAAAGCGCAGCCATGACAGCCTCGTCGATGCGATTCTTCGAGTAATCCAGCAAGATATCCGCGCCGCTTGCCGAGAAGCGCCGGAAGCGGTTGGGGTCCTCGGCGAAGAGCAGCCGCATGGGCTGGTCCTCCATTGCCTTGCGCAATTTGCCCAGTGCCTCGAAACCGGCCTTGCGTCCCGATTTAGCCATCTGTTTGAACCCCTGCATTGAATGGATTACAGCGCCGGCAGGTCGCCGGCCGCCCAGGCGGCGCGTGTCTGCGCCGCGAAGTCGGTCATGGTGCCCGCCGCGATGGCGGCGCGCGCGCCCGAAGTCAGTTCCTGATAATAGGCGAGATTGATCTGCGAAAGCACCATGGCGCCCAAAATCTCTTCGGTTCTTACCAGATGGTGCAGATAGGCGCGGCTCCAGCGCCGGCAATTGGCGTTGGGCGAGGCCTCGTCCAGCGGCCGGTGATCATCCTTGTGCCGGGCGTTTTTCAGGTTGATGACGCCGAAGCGCGTATAGGCGTGGCCGTGCCGGCCGGCCCGTGTGGGATGCACGCAGTCGAACATGTCGATGCCGCGCTCGATGCCGCCCAGGATGTCGTCGGGCTTGCCCACGCCCATCAGATAGCGCGGCCGGTCCTCCGGCAGTTCCGGCACGATCTCGTCCAAGACGCGGAACATCACCGCCTGCGGCTCGCCCACCGCCAGCCCGCCCACCGCATAGCCGTCAAAGCCGATGGATTTCAGCCCCGCCGCCGAGCGCGCCCGCAATTCCGGATCGTCCCCGCCCTGCACGATGCCGAACAGCGCCCGGTTGGCCTGGTTGGCGAAGGCCGTCTTGGACCGGTCCGCCCAGCGCAGCGACAATTCCATCGCCCGCTCCATCTCCCGGCGCTCGGCCGGCAGCGCGATGCACTCGTCCAGTTGCATGATGATATCGCTGTCGAGCAGGGTCTGGATCTCGATGGAGCGCTCCGGCGTCAATTCGTGGGTCGAGCCGTCGATATGCGAGCGGAAGGTCACGCCCTGTTCGGTGAGTTTCCTGAGCTTGGCCAGCGACATCACCTGGAACCCGCCGCTATCGGTCAGGATCGGCCGCTGCCAGTCCATGAACACGTGCAGCCCCCCCAATGCCGCCACCCGCTCGGCGCCGGGGCGCAGCATCAGGTGATAGGTATTGCCCAGCAGAATGTCCGCGCCGGTCTCGCGCACCTGCTCGGGATACATGGCCTTGACCGTGCCGGCCGTGCCCACCGGCATGAAGGCGGGGGTGTTGATCTCGCCGCGCGGCGTGTCGATGCGGCCGCGGCGGGACTGGCCATCGCTGGCGAGAAGGGAGAAGCTGACCTGTTTCATGCGCGCGGTTCTACCGGTTTGGCCGGGTGGATGGAAGCCCCGCTCATGCCAGCGCAGTCACCGCGGCAAGGCCCAGGTGATAGGCGCCCACGATGATGCCGCCGGCGAGCATCAGCCCCAGAAAGGTCGCGCCCAGCCCGACGATGACGCCGATGCCGTCGCGGTTGAGCATGGAAAAGGCGATGATGCAGAGCCCCACATTGGGGATGGCGTTGATGAAGGGGATCGGCAGCGACATCACCACGCTGACCAGGATCACCAGCAGCGCATAGGGCAGATTGGCCGCCGCTCCGGTAAGGAATCGCAGCCGCGGCCGCGAGAGCCGCGCCAGCACCGCGGCGACCTTGACCACCTGGTCGCTGGCCTTGATCAGCATATCCAGCTTCAGCCGCCGATTGCCGATGATGCCCGGCAGGCGGATCGGCCGTCCCAGCAGCATGGCGACGGCGATGGCGCAGGTGGTCCAGGCGATGGTGCCGCCATAGCCCGGCGGGCCGGGGATCATGTTGAACAGCGACACCACCAGCAGCAGCAGCCGATGCGCCTTCGGCCCCAGCAGCAGCACCAGCCCGGAAAGGGTGAGGTGGGATTGCTCGCCCTCTGCAGCCCGGCGCAGGGCGGAGGCGATCCGCCTTGTATAGCGTGAGATCGGCGCGACGCGCTCGCTCACACCCCGTCCCCGGGATGGGGAGCGCGATGGAGCAGCGAGGAATCGCCGTAGGAATAGAAGCGGTAGCCTTCCGCGATGGCGTGGGCATAGGCCGCCTTCATCGTCTCCAGCCCCGAAAAGGCGCTGACCAGCATGAACAGCGTGGACTTCGGCAGGTGGAAATTGGTCATCAGCAGGTCCACCGTGCGGAAGCGGAAGCCGGGCGTGATGAAGATATCGGTGTCCCCGATGAAGCTCTGCAATTCGCCGGTGGCCCGGGACGCCGTTTCCAGCAGCCGCAAACTGGTCGTGCCGACCGCCACCACGCGCCCGCCGGCGGCGCGGCGCGCCTTGATCCGCCCGGCTGTCGCCTGGTCGATCTCGCCCCATTCCGAATGCATCACGTGGTCTTCGGTGTCGTCCACCTTCATCGGCAGGAAGGTCCCCGCCCCCACATGCAGCGTCACCCGCTCGGTGACCACGTCCATGTCGGCGAGCCGCTGCAGCAATGCCTGGGTGAAGTGCAGGCCCGCCGTCGGCGCCGCCACCGCCCCGTCCTCGGCGGCATAGACGGTCTGGTAATCGACCTTGTCGCGCTCCTCCACCGCCCGCTTGGCCCCGATATAGGGCGGCAGCGGCATGGCGCCATGGGCTTTGATCGCCTCGTCCAGCTCCGCCCCGCCCAGCTCGAACTCCAGCGTCACCTCGCCGGTCTCGCCCTTGCCGGTCACCCGGGCGACCAGCGGGGCGGCGGCGCCATTGCCCAGCTCAAGCCGGTCGAGCAGCGCCAGCTTCTTGGCCGGCCGCGCAAAGGCCCGCCAGCCATGCGCATCCACGCGCTTGTGCAGGTTGAACGACACGCCCGCCCGGGCCTCGCCGCGAATGCGGACGCCCTTCAGCTCCGCCGGCAGCACGCGGGTGTCGTTGACCACCAGCACGTCGCCGGGCCGCAACAGCGTCAGCAGGTCGGGGATATGCAGGTCCCGCAGGCCGGCGCCGGGCTCGACCTCCAGCAGCCGCGCGCTGTCGCGCGGCTCGGCCGGGTGCAGCGCGATCAGGCGTTCTGGCAGGTCGAAGTCGAATTCGGAAACGCGCATGGGAGTGGCTGCCATGGTCGCCCCGCCACCGCGTCATTCCCGCGAAAGGGAGCCTCTGTTACGGAGCGGGGCATCCGCCGATGGAGGCCCCCGCTTTCGCGGGGACGACAAGGCGGGGTGCGGCCCCTATTCGGCGATATCGGCCGCGACTTTGACCGAAACCATCTTGTCCGGGTTGATCACCGGCTCGCCGCGCTTGATCTGGTCGACATTCTCCATGCCTTCGATCACCTGGCCCCAGACCGTATATTGACGGTTGAGGAACGGTGCATCGGCAAAGCAGATGAAGAACTGCGAATTGGCGCTGTCGGGGTCCTGGGCGCGGGCCATCGAGGCGGTGCCGCGCACATGCGGCTCGGCGTTGAATTCCTGCTTGAGGTTCGCATATTGCGAGCCGCCGGTGCCGGTGCGCGACGGGTTGAAATCGGACGAATTGGAATTGCCGAACTTCACGTCGCCGGTCTGGGCCATGAAGCCCTCGATCACGCGATGGAACACCACCCCGTCATAAGCGCCCTCGCGCGCCAGCTTCTTGATGTGCTCGACATGGCCGGGCGCCACTTCGGGCTTCATGGCGATGACCACCTTGCCCTGGGTGGTTTCGATGACGAGGGTGTTTTCGGGATCGGCATAGGCCATGAGGGGTCTCTTTCCTTTGAAGAACGTGGCCCGGATTTAGGCCCATTGGGCGCCAAGCGCAAGGCGAGGATGGCTCCTTCGCCTCCCTCCTCCTTGCGGGGGAAGGATCGAGGGTGGCGGGCGGGATTGTCGGCGAACGCGATTGCTTCAGGGAAAAAATCGATGGCGCGGAACCCTGCCCTAACCCATCCCCAAGGGAGAGGTAAGAAAGCGCGTGCCGCCGGATCGTTACGCCCGGACCCTACTGATAGGCGATTTCCGCCTTCACGATCCTGTCCGGATTGGCGACGGCCCCGTTCAGCTCCTGCGGTCCCTTTTCCAGCGCGTCGACCGCTTCCATGCCCGAGACCACCTTGCCGAACACGGTATATTGCCCGTCGAGGAAGCTGGCATCGGCGGTGGTGATGAAGAATTGCGAGTTGAACGAATTGGGGTTCTGCGAGCGCGCCGCGCCGACCACGCCGCGCACAAAACTCTCGGAATTGAACTCGGCCTCGACATCGGGCAGGTCCGAGCCGCCGGTGCCGGCCATGGAGAGGTTGTAGCCGGGGCTGTCCGCCTTGCCATTGGCCACGTCGCCGGTCTGGGCCATGAAGCCGTCGATGACGCGGTGGAACACCACGCCGTCATAGGCCCCCTGTTCCGTCAGCGTCACGATCCGCTCCACATGCCTGGGGGCGATGGCCGGCAGCAATTCGATGTCGACCACGCCGTCTTCCAGCGTCAGCAGCAGATGCGGCGTGCCCTCCTGCGCAAGGGCCGGGGCGGCGGCGAGGAGAGTTGTGCCCAGCGTCAGGGCGGCGAAGGTGCGGCGGGTGAGCTTGATCATCGGGACTGCAATGCCTTGAGAACGATTGGCGGGACGAAGGCGGAAATATCCCCGCCCATTTCTGCGATCTGCCGTACCAATGTGGCCGAGATATGCCGCACCGGCGGGCTGGAAGGCAAAAACACCGTTTGCAGGTCCGGCGCCATCTGCGCGTTCATGCCTACCATCTGCATTTCGTAATTATAGTCGGTGGTGTCGCGCAGGCCGCGAATGATCAGCCGCGCGCCATGCTCGCGCGCCGCATTGATCATCAACCCGGAAAAATCGACCACCTGGAATTTGGTGCCGGTGCGCTTGCCGATGGCCGGCAGCGCCTGGTTGAGAATGGCCACCCGGTCCTCGTGGACGAAAAGGGGATTCTTCTTGGTGGCGTTGATGCCCACCGCCACCACCAGCGTATCGACCAGCTTGCAGGCGCGCTCGATAACGTCGAGATGCCCGTTGGTCAGCGGATCGAAAGACCCGGGATAGAACCCGACCAGACCGCTCATGCGGACCCCCTTCCCTTTGTAGTTACGGCGTTTTTGTCACTTCCACCGGCCGGTGGCAAGCTTCGAACCGTCCCGCAGGGTCAATCGCTCCGGAGTGGCTGGATCGAGGTGGGGTTCGTCCAGTTCCTCGAGCAGCCCTATTCCGGGAGCGGCATGCCGCTCCAGGCGTCCACCGCGAAATCCACGAGTGTACGGGCCGGCAATAGCAGACACGGTGCCGAACCTGCCATGCCGGTTCGGACAAGATTTGCAGCTTGCAGAGGCGTGCTCAGGGACAGGAAATGATCTGCATCGACCAGAGGAGGCGTGCGATAGAACACCCATTGCCGGCGCCCCTCGACCAGCATGGCAGCACCCTCGACATGGGAACGGCGCCCGGGCCAGGCCCGCTGCTCGGCCAGATGCAGCATGGTGCAGCGCTCCAGGCCCACACCCAGCAACAGGATATGGGCATCGAGCTCATAGAGCCGGGCCAGTGGCGACCCTTCGCCCAACGGGCTTTCCAACGCGTGATCGGCAAGGATCGTCTCGGCCAACGGCCCCCGGGCGGCGAAGGAACAAGCGGGATGATCGCTGCGCCGCACTCCGGGCCAGCTTCGAAACAGTTCGGCGATCCTTCCCATATTCCGCGTCGGGGTCCGCTCCGGATCGAAGGCCGGCATTTCGGCGCGGATCAGCTCGATCCAGTCAGCGGGCACCGGCGGCGCCTGCCAGCGGGCCGGATCGGTCCAGTCGGCCGAATGCGCCGGCATTACGAGCGTTCCGCTGTCTCCGATGGCATCTCCCAGCGCTTCGATAACCGCCACCGGCCCGCCTGCGACCCAGCCGATCCGGCTCAGCGACGCATGCACGAGCACGATGTTGCCCCGCGCTATTCCCAGCCGGCGGAAATCGGCGGCTAGGCTGGTGCGCGTACGCGGCAGCGGCGTGTTCGCGATGCTACCGTACTCGGACATGGACCCTCCCCGTCGTCCGCCGAAGCCGGTCGCTTAGCTGTCGCCGCCTTCCACCGGTGTCTCGGGCGCCTCAGGCGCGCTATCGTCGCCCTCGTCGCCGTCCTCGTCCTCCGGTTCGCTGATGCGCTCCACCGAGACCACCTTCTCGTCCTCGGCGGTGTCGAACACGATCACCCCTTGCGAGGCGCGGCTGACGATGCGGATCGGCTTGTCGCCGCCCACCGGCAGGCGGATGGTCTGGCCGCCATCGCTGATCAGCATGATCTGATCCTCGTCCTCCACCGGGAAGCTGGCCACCAGACTGCCGTTGCGCTTGTTGACCGCCATGGCGACGATGCCTTTGCCGCCGCGTCCGGTGATCCGGTATTCGTGGCTGGAGGTGCGCTTGCCGTAGCCGTTTTCCGAAATGGTCAGGATGAACTGCTCGGTGGCGCCCATCTGCGCATAGCGCTCCTGGCCCAGTTCGCCCGCCATCGCGTCGGCCTCGCCCTCGTCGGCGCTGCCGTCGTCGGCCTCGCCGCGCATCGCCCGGCTCATCTTGAGATAGGCGGCGCGCTCCTCGGCGGAGGCGTCCGAATGGTTGATCACCGCCATGGAGATGACCGTGTCGCCCTCTCCGAGCTGGATGCCGCGCACGCCCATGGAATCGCGGCCCTTGAACAGGCGCACGTCATCGACGCGGAAGCGGATCGCCTGCCCCAGCGCCGTGGTCAGCAGCACGTCGTTGTTGACCGTGCAGGTCTCGACGCCCACGATCTCGTCGCCTTCGTCCAGCTTCATGGCGATCTTGCCGTTCTGGCGCACCTCCACGAAATCGGCCAGCGAGTTGCGGCGCACCGTGCCGCGCGTGGTGGCGAACATGATGTCGAGATCGCCCCAGGAGCTTTCGTCCTCGGGCAGCGGCATGATCGAGGTGACGCGCTCCCCCTGCTCCAGCGGCAGGATGTTGATCAGCGCCTTGCCGCGCGCATTGGCGGCCGCCAGTGGCAGGCGCCAGACCTTGAGCTTGTAGGCGATGCCCCGGCTGGTGAAGAACAGCACCGGCGTATGGGTATTGGCCACGAACAGCCGCGAGACGAAATCCTCCTCGCGCGTGGCCATGCCCGAGCGGCCCTTGCCGCCGCGGTTCTGCGCCCGGTAAGTCGAGAGCGGCACGCGCTTGATGTAGCCGGCATGGCTGACCGTCACCACCATGTCCTCGCGGGCGATCAGGTCCTCGTCCTCGAAGTCGGCGGCATGGTCGGTGATTTCGGTGCGGCGCGGCGAGCCGAACTGCTCGCGGATGTCCTCCAGCTCCTTGCGGATGATGTCGAGGACCCGTTCGCGCGAGCGCAATATATCGAGATAATCCTCGATTTCGCCGCCCAGCCCGTTGAGCTCGTCGCCGATCTCGTCGCGGCCCAGCGCGGTCAGGCGGGCGAGGCGCAGCTCGAGGATGGCGCGGGCCTGTTCTTCCGAGAGGTTGAAGGTGCCGTCCTCGTTGATGCGGTGGCGCGGATCGTCGATCAGCTTGATCAGCGGCGCCACGTCCGCCGCCGGCCAGCGGCGGGTCATCAATTGCTCGCGCGCCGAGGCGGGATCGGGCGCGGTGCGGATCAGCGCGATCACCTCGTCGATATTGGCGACGGCGACGGCCAGGCCCACCAGCACATGGGCGCGGTCGCGCGCCTTGTTGAGCAGGAACCGCGCCCGCCGCGTCACCACTTCCTCGCGGAACTCGATGAAGCAGTCGAGGATCTGCCTGAGGTTCATCAGCTCCGGCTTGCCGCCGTTGAGCGCCACGAAATTGCAGCCGAACGAGCTTTGCAGCGGCGTGAACCGGTAGAGCTGGTTGAGCACCACGTCGGGCAGCGCGTCGCGCTTCACCTCGATCACCACCCGCATGCCCTCGCGGCTGGATTCGTCGCGCAGGTCGGCAATGCCCTCGATGCGCTTGTCGCGCACCAGTTCGGCGATCTTCTCCACCATCGAGGCCTTGTTCACCTGATAGGGGATTTCGGTGATGACGATGGCCTCGCGCTCCTTACGCACCTCCTCGATGGTGGAGCGCCCGCGCACGATGATCGAGCCGCGCCCGGTCTCATAGGCCTGGCGGATGCCGGCGCGCCCGAGGATGATGCCGCCGGTGGGAAAGTCCGGCCCGGGCAGGTGCTCGAGCAATTCCTCGGTGGAGATGGCGGGGTTGTCGAGCACGGCCAGCGTGGCGTTGATGGTCTCGGCCAGATTGTGCGTGGGCACGTTGGTCGCCATGCCCACGGCGATGCCGCCGCCGCCATTGACCAGCATGTTGGGGAAGCGCGCCGGCAGCACGGTCGGCTCGTGCTCCGAACCGTCGTAGTTCGGGCGGAAATCCACCGTGTCCTTGTCCAGATCGTCCAGCATGAAGCCGGTGATCTTCTGCATGCGCACTTCGGTGTAGCGCATGGCCGCCGGCATGTCGCCGTCGACGGAGCCGAAATTGCCCTGCCCTTCCACCAGCATCTGGCCCATGGAAAAATCCTGGGCCATGCGCACCAGCGCCATATAGACGGCGCTGTCGCCATGCGGGTGATATTTACCGATCACGTCGCCGACGACGCGGGCCGACTTGCGGAACGGCTTGTTGTGCTCGTAGCCGTTCTCGCTCATCGAGAACAGGATGCGCCGGTGCACCGGCTTGAGCCCGTCCCGCACGTCCGGCAGCGCCCGGCTGACGATCACGCTCATGGCGTAATCGAGATAGCTCTTGCGCATTTCGTCGGTGATGTAGATCGGGGCGATGTCGGAGGGCGCGGGGCCGCCGCTCACGTCTTCAGGCGTATCTGTCACGGGGTGATTCTACGTTGGTTTTCTTGTCCGATAGATAGGCGATTCCGAGCCGGATTACCAATTTTCCCGTGCCCGCCGCTGTGGAGAGCGGTGTTTTCCGGCCCCGGTCCGGATGCTGGCGATCCTGCGGATGCTGGACCTGCCGCCGGCAAGCCCGTAAAAACCATTTCAGTGCCGCCTTGGGGGGATTCGGGTGACGGCGAGTTCTGGATCTTTTCTCAGGCGGGCGCTCGACCGCCTCACCCACAAGCGATCCATCGGTTTCGGCCTGGAATATATCGGGCTGGCGACGCTGCGCTATCCCCGCCTCGCCGCCCTGGCGGTGCTCGCCTTCACCATCCTCGCCTTCTCCCAGGTCCCCAGGGCCAATGTGGATGGCGACCTGCTGCGCGTCTATGCCCATTCGGGCGAGCACTACGACGCCTATGCCCATCTTTCCGAAACCTTCGGCACCTTCGAGAACGACATCTATGTCCTCGTCACCTCCGAGCGGCTGGTGGACCCCGAAATCCTCGAGGAGATCCGCAGCCTCGCCTTCGAGCTTGAGCTGGACGACTACGCCGTGGGCACCATGTCGCCCTTCACCCTGCGCAAGCCGGACGCGAATGGCGGTTCGGTGCCGGCGGTGCCCGAGGACCTGCTGACGCCCGACGAGGTGGCGATGGCGCTGATGGACCTGCAGCAGCACGACCCGATGATGCGCAACCTGATCACGCCGGACCTGACGGGCGTGGTCATCATCGTCTTCCCCGATCAGGCGAAGGTGAAGCAGGACGGCGCCAAGGCCATGATCGCCAGCCTGCGCGAGACCATCGCCTTCTACCAGTCCGACGCGGTCAGGATCGATCTGACCGGGCCGCCGGTCTGGACCTCGGAAATGCTCAATGCCGCCGTGGACGACCAGGTCCGCTTCACCGTCTGGGGGTTCGGGCTCGGCGCCGCGATCGCGCTGCTGGCGCTGCGCTCCTTTTTCGGCGCCATCATCGTGGCGGCCACGCCCTTTCTCGCGGTGATGTGGACCATGGGCACGATCCTTCTGTTCTTCGGCTCGTTCTCCTTCCTCACCATCATCGTCACCACGCTGGTGCTGGTGATCTCCTTTGCCGAATCCATGTTCTTCGTCTTCAACTGGCTGGCCTTCTGGCGCGACGGCATGGAGCCCAACAAGGCGGTGGACGCCACCGTCAAGCTGGTCGGGCCGGCGGCGGCGCTCACCATGCTCACCACCTTCATCAGCTTCGCCTCGCTGGCCCTGACCCCGGGCCAGGGCATCCGCGAATTTTCGGCGGCGGGCGCCATGGGCACCTTCCTGCTGTTCGTGTGCCTGATGAGCTTCATGCCGCTGCTGCTCAAGCTGGCGATCCGGCTCGGGTTCAGGGCGCCGCCCAAGGTCAGCCCGGTGCTCACCGCGCCGCTGCCATTGAGCTGGTTCCTCGCCAGCCGCTATGGCCGCCCCCTCTCCATCGCCGCCATCGCCGTCACCATCGTGCTGTTCATCCCCTATGTGCTGATCAAGCCGCAATTCTCCTTCGAGGATTTCGTGGCCAGGGATTCCACCGCCCTCTCCGCCGCCGCCGATATCGACGAGGGCGTGGGCGGCGTGGCGCCGCTTTATATCAGCGTTCCCCTGGACGAAATGGACCCCAATCTGGGTCCGGCGGATTTCGACAGGGTCGCCAGGGTCCACGCCATCGCCGAGCGGCATCTGGGCGAGAACAAGGTCATCTCCGCCGCCAGCATGACAAGTTACACCGACAACGGCTTCACCCGCGAGGAGGTGTTCGAGGCGGTGGGGCCGTTCATGAAGCGCCGTTTCATCTCCGATGACGGGTCCCAGGCCCTGGTGACCGGCTTCATGCCCACCATCATCGAATCCGACCGCCTCAAGGAGCTGGTCGACGAGCTTCAGGCCGACATGCGGGCCGCCGGCATCGCCGACGCCGAGATCGGCGGCTTCCGCATCCTCACCACCTTCGCCACCGACGATATCGTCACCGGCCTGCAACTGGACCTGACCCTGTCGGTGATCGTCAATCTGGGGCTGATCGGCTTCGCCTTCCAGTCCTTCCGCGTGGCCTTCGCCTCGGCCATTCCCAATCTCTTTCCGGTTCTGGGCACCGAGGCCTGGCTGTATTTTTCCGGCGCCGGCCTGCAACTGACGACGGTGATCGCCCTCACCATCGCCTTCGGCATCGCCGTGGACGACACCGTGCACTTCCTGTCGCATTACCTGCACGCCCGGCGCAGCGAGGGCATGACGCATGAGGATGCGGTACGCCATACGCTCAACCGCATCGGCGGCGCCATCGTGGCGACCACCATCATCCTGTGTTCGGGCGTGGTCATCGTCACCTTCTCCGAACTGCCCCAGGTGGCGCTGTTCGGCACGCTGTTCGTCTCCACCCTGGCCTTCGCGGTCATCGGCGATTTGTTCATCCTGCCGGCCCTGTTGATCGCCGGCGGGCGCTTCTTCCATCCGCTGGGCCGGATCGGGGTGCGCATGGCCGACGACGAGCCCACCCCCGACGACCCTATGGGCGATACCCACACCACGCGCGGCGGAAGGCCCGCCGAGCTCGATCGGCCGACGCCCATATGAACCGGCCCGCCGCCGCCTCGCGCCTTGCGGCAATCCCGCATCAATCGGGGCCGATCCGCCCGAAGCGTTCACTTTCCGGAGAAATCCATGCGCAAGAGGCGGGCAAATTTGCTAGAGCATGGGCCGACAGCGGGAATCGGCGTGCCGGCGGCCCGCTCCGGTATGGATGCCGGACAGCCGGGGGGCTCGTTTTGGCAATTCGGAGGCAATGTGCCATGACCGTTTCTCGATCCCTGATGCGCGCTTTCGCGCTGGCGGGTGTGCTGTTCTCCGCCGGGCTCGCCCCGGCCCTGGCGGCGCCGGCCGATGTCGCCTTGCTCAAATCCTATATCGGGGAATGGCGCGGGCGCGGCGTGCTCATCGGCGCCAACAAGGAAAGCGTGGTGTGCCGCCTCTCGCTCACCCAGGGCAATCAGGACAAGGTGAACTATAACGGCCGCTGCACCCTCGCCGGCTCCAACCTGTCCGTTGCCGGCACGCTGGCCTATGTCGAGACCAACAAGCGCTTCGAGGCCGCCATGACCTCCAACGCCACCTTCACCGGCATCGCCGTCGGCCAGAAGCGCGGCTCCGGCCTCATCTTCAATCTGCGCGAGCGGGAAAAGGACGAGGCCGGCAAGGACATGAACATCTCGGCCCAGATCCAGCTCAACCGCGACGCCATCCAGGTGGTGTTCGAAGTGGTCTACATCGAATCCGGCGACAGCCTCCGCGCCGAAGTCCCCTTCAGCCGTTAGAGCCCTTCACTGTCAAGCGGATCAGCGCTTTCTCGCTCCCTTCCCCCTGTGGGAGAGGGACAGAATAATCGGCGTCCAGCAAATCATTCAGGATGAGGGGTGGGCCCACCCCTCTCTCAATGAAAAGGGCGGCCCTCAAGCCGCCCCATGTCGCTCCGTTCAGAACGGAATGTCGTCGTCCATGCCGCCCGGCTCGAAGGCCGGTGCATTGCCGGCGGGCGGGCGGCCGCCTCCCGGGCTCTCGCGCACGCCGCGGAAGCCGCCACCGCCGCCCCCGACATCGCCGGAACCCTCGCCCCGTCCGTCGAGCAGCACCATGGAGGAGTTGAAGTTCTGCAGCACCACTTCGGTGGAATATTTGTCCTGGCCCGACTGATCCTGCCATTTGCGGGTCTGCAACTGGCCCTCGAGATAGACCTTCGAGCCCTTGCGCAGATATTGCTCGGCGACGCGCGCCAGGCCTTCCGAGAAGATCACCACGCGGTGCCACTCGGTCTTTTCGCGCTGCTCGCCGGTATTGCGGTCGCGCCAGCGCTCGGAGGTCGCCACCGACAGATTGACCACCTTGCCGCCGCTGGGCAGGTTCCGCACGTCCGGGTCGGCACCCAGATTGCCCACCAGAATGACCTTGTTCACGCTGCCAGCCATGGCGCTCTTCCTTCCAATTCAGCCCCGCCATGCCGGCATGGGGCGCTTTCCCGCATGGGGCCCGGCGGCGCCTTGCGGCGCGCGGCCCGGCCCGGTCGGCACACAATAAACCTTTCGGCCCGCGGCACACGCGCCATTTGCGGTTCTGCACAGCCCGGCGCCACTGTTCCCCATATGTTCTCAAGTGCACGGTAAAAGTCAAGCCGCGCCGCCCTGCTGACACCCCATGTCAGCACGCTGGCCTATGCCGCCTTGACCGAATCCCGTCCGTTCTGGTTACGTTCACATATTCGTGGGGCGGGCTGTTGACTTGCAGGCGACACGGCGGAGGCTTATCTGTTGGCCTTCGCCCGCCCCTCCTCCCCGGCGCGACATGCAACTGGACCGAGAATGACCGACAAGCCGAGCCTCAACCGCGAAATCATCGTGCGCGGTGCCCGCGAGCACAATCTGAAGGGCATCGACGTCAAGCTGCCGCGCGACAGCCTGATCGTGATGACGGGCCTGTCCGGCTCGGGCAAATCCTCGCTGGCCTTCGACACCATCTATGCCGAGGGGCAGCGGCGCTATGTGGAATCCCTGTCCGCCTATGCGCGGCAATTCCTCGAAATGATGCAGAAGCCCGATGTCGAGCACATCGAGGGCCTCAGCCCCGCCATCTCCATCGAGCAGAAGACCACCAGCCGCAATCCGCGCTCCACCGTGGGCACGGTCACCGAGATCTACGACTATCTGCGCCTGCTCTATGCCCGCGTCGGCATACCCTATTCGCCGGCCACGGGCCTGCCCATCGAGAGCCAGACCGTCAGCCAGATGGTCGACCGCACGCTCGAGCTGCCCGAGGGCACGCGGCTCTACCTGCTCGCCCCCATCGCGCGCGGCCGCAAGGGCGAATTCAGGAAGGAGCTGGCCGATCTGATGCGCAAGGGCTTTCAGCGCGTCAAGATCGATGGCGACTATCACGAGATCGAGGACGCCCCTGCCCTCGACAAGAAGTTCAAGCACGATATCGAGGTGGTGGTCGACCGGCTCGTCGTCGCTCCCGACATTGCCGGGCGGCTGGCCGAGAGTTTCGAGACCGCGCTCAAGCTGGCCGATGGCATCGCGCTGGTCGAATTCGCCGACGAGCAGAACGAGGACGGCACCCCGCGCCAGCTCACCTTTTCGGAAAAATTCGCCTGCCCGGTCTCCGGCTTCACCATTGCCGAGATCGAGCCGCGCCTGTTCTCCTTCAACAATCCCTTCGGCGCCTGCCCGGTCTGCGATGGCCTGGGCACCGAGCAGAAGATCGATCCGGACCAGATCGTCCCCGATCCCACCCTGTCGCTGCGCGACGGCGCCATCCTGCCCTGGTCGAAGACCAGCGCCCCCTATTACCAGCAGACGCTGCAAGCCGTGGTGAGGTATTTCGGCGCCTCCACCGGCACCGCCTGGAACGAGCTGCCCTTCGAGGTGCAGCATGCCGTGCTTTACGGCACCGACCGGACCAAGATCGATTTCGTCTATGACGACGGCCTCAGGCAGTACAAGACCTCGAAGGCCTTCGAGGGCGTCATCGGCAATCTCGAGCGCCGCTACCGGGAAACCGAAAGCGCCGGCATGCGCGAGGAGATCGAGAAATACATGTCCGCCAAGCCCTGCGTGGCCTGTGGCGGCTATCGGCTCAAGCCCGAGGCGCTGGCGGTCAGGATCGATGGCCTGCATGTGGGCCAGGTCACCGACATGTCGATCCGCAACGCCTCGCAATGGTTCATCGATCTTTCGGCCAAGCTGACCCCGACCCAGAGCCAGATCGGCGAGCGCATCCTCAAGGAAATCCGCGAGCGGCTGAAATTCCTCAACGATGTGGGATTGGAATATCTCACCCTGTCGCGCAATTCCGGCACCCTGTCGGGCGGCGAGAGCCAGCGCATCCGGCTGGCCAGCCAGATCGGCTCGGGGCTGACCGGCGTGCTCTACGTGCTCGACGAGCCGTCCATCGGCCTGCATCAGCGCGACAATGCGCGGCTCCTGGAAACCCTCCAGCGCCTGCGCGACCTGGGCAATACGGTCATCGTGGTCGAGCATGACGAGGACGCCATCCTCACCGCCGACTATGTGCTCGATATCGGCCCCGGCGCCGGCGTCAATGGCGGCCGCATCGTCGCCGAGGGCACGCCCGCCGACATTCTCGACCACCCCGATTCCCTGACCGGCAAATATCTCTCGGGCCGCATGGGCATTGCCATTCCGCCCGAGCGCCGGCAGGGCCGCAAGGGCAAGGCGCTGTCCATCCGCGCCGCCGCCGGCAACAATCTCAAGAACGTCTCGGTGGACGTTCCGCTGGGCCTGTTCGTGGCCATCACCGGCGTTTCCGGCGGCGGCAAGTCGACGCTGATGATCGACACCATGTACCGGGCCATCGCCCGCCGCCTCAATGGCGCCCGCGTCGTGCCGGCCCCGCATGAAGCGCTGACCGGGCTCGAATTCCTCGACAAGGTCATCGATATTGACCAGTCGCCCATCGGCCGCACGCCGCGCTCCAATCCGGCCACCTATACCGGCGCCTTCACGCCGCTGCGCGAATGGTTCGCCGGACTGCCGGAAGCGAAAGCGCGCGGTTACGGGCCGGGGCGGTTTTCCTTCAACGTCAAGGGCGGCCGCTGCGAGAAATGCGAGGGCGACGGCGTCCTCAAGATCGAGATGCACTTCCTGCCCGACGTCTACGTCACCTGCGATGTCTGCAAGGGCAAGCGCTACAATCGCGAGACGCTGGAAGTGCAGTTCAAGGGCAAGTCCATTTCGGACGTGCTCGACATGACCATCGACGAGGGCGTCGACTTCTTCTCCGCCGTCCCGGTCATCCGCGACAAGTTCGCCACGCTCCAGCGGGTGGGGCTGGGCTATGTCAAGATCGGCCAGCCCGCCACCACGCTCTCGGGCGGCGAGGCGCAGCGCGTCAAGCTGTCCAAGGAGCTGTCGAAGCGCGCCACCGGCCGCACCCTCTACATGCTGGACGAACCGACCACCGGCCTCCACTTCCACGACGTGGCCAAGCTCCTCGACGTGCTGCACGAACTGGTCGAGGGCGGCAATACGGTCGTGGTCATCGAGCACAATCTCGAGGTCATCAAGACCGCCGACTGGATCATCGACCTCGGCCCCGAGGGTGGCGACGGCGGCGGCGAGATCGTGGCCATCGGCACCCCCGAGGAGGTCGCCGCCAATCCCCGCTCCCATACCGGTGCCTTCCTCAAGCAAGTCATGGAACGCCGCCCCCATTTCACCACCAGGGCGGCGGAGTAGGACGCGATGCCCTACCCCTCTCCCTCGTGGGAGGGGTTCTCTCCACGCCCACGATGCTTGTGGAAAGTCAGGCGGAATCGGTGCCTTTGCTCCCCTCCCCCCTGAGGGGAGGAGTCGGGGGTGGGGGTCCTTCGGTGATCCGCAAGCCCCCTTCCCCAACCGCTGGCCGCCGCTTCCGTCAAAACCTGAAAGCCTCTAGATCAGCCCCATCCGCGCCAGTTCTGCCGCCAGTTCCGCCGAGTTCTCGTTCGCCCCGGCCTCCAGGTCCGGCGGGGCGTCTTCGGGGCGCAGATAGCGCCAGCCCTGGAACGGCCGCTTGGGATAGGGCACGGTGCGCACCAGCGTCGGCGCCATGATGATGTCGCAGTAATTCTTGCCTTCCGCATTGGTATAGGGCGCCAGCCGCAGGATCGGCTGCCGGCAGGCGACGGCGCCGGCGATCACCCAGTAGATCGAGGACACGCCCTCCATCTCCGCCCGCCGCTTCGGCATCATGCGGGTGCGGTGCACATGCACGTCCTCGCCATAATCGGCGTCCCACCAATGGGCGCGCTCGTCGCGATAGCTTTCCAGCTCCTCCACGCTGGCAATGCCCACGCACAGCTTGATCATGTGGATCATGCCAGCGTTCCCGGCTTCACGCGGCCCTGGATCACGTCGATCTCGTCCTCGTCCACCACCCAGGCCTCCTGCAGCGCCAGGCCCAGCCATTCCTGGAAGGCCGGCAGCGCATAGATCGCCTCCACATAGCGCCCGGCGACGTCCGAGACCGGCAGGTCATAGGTGCGCAGCCGCGTCGCCACCGGGGCATACATGGCGTCTGCCGCCGTGAATTCGCCGAACAGATAGGGCCCGTCCGAGCGCGCCAGCAGCCCGCCCCACAGCGCCTCCAGCCGGTGCAGGTCCTTGCGCACCGCCTCCGGGTCGACCTTGCCCGGATGCGCGGCGCGCAGATTCATTGGCGCATGGGTACGCAGGGCGGTGAACCCGGCATGCATTTCCGCCGCCGCGGCCCGGGCCAGCGCCCGGCGCTCGCGGTCCGCCGGCCAGATGGCCCGGTCGGGGAAGCGGTCGGCCAGATATTCGATGATGGCGATGGTCTCGGGCACCGCCAGTTCGCCATCGATCAGCAGGGGAACCTTGCCGGTGGGCGAGCGGGCGGCGATGGCCTCGCGCCATCCCGGCCCCGAAAGCTGGAGCACCTCGTCCTCGAAGGGGATGTCGAAATGGCGCAGCACCAGCCAGGGGCGCAGCGACCACGTGGAATAGTTCCGGTTCCCGATCAGCAGCTTCATGGCTTTCTTACCCCCATATAGAGAAGGGCGCCCGGCCTGGGGGCGCCCTTCTGGTAATCTTCTGAAGTGAATAACTCCAGCGTCTTTTCTAGACGCCAGCAACTACGGAGAAAACCAGCCCCATGGATAAGAGGCATACCAGCGCCCAGCTCATCGTCTGCCAGACATTGGCCTTGGGTTGACTGCGCATAGATCGCTCCTTGTCAGTCGTCCACTCCGGCGTTCGGGCTCGAGTCCCGGCGCCGGTATGGAATCGTTAACCGTCCGGCAGATGGGAAGCAAGCGACCAAACTGCAACACTCCACAGCCATCAAATTGTCCTCGCACCGCCTCAAAACAGTCCGAACCACAGCCCCGCAATGCCCAAAAAGGCAAAGAAACCAATGATGTCGGTGATGGTGGTAACGAAGACGGCCGAGGCGATGGCCGGGTCCGCCCTGAGCCGGTCCAGCGTCACCGGAATGAGAATTCCGAAGGTTCCGGCCACGATCATGTTGATCACCATGGCGCTGCCGATGACGGCACCGAGCGCCATGCTGCCATAGCGGAAGGCCGTGACGACGCCGATGAAAATGGCGAAAATCACCCCATTGGCGACCCCGACCACCATTTCGCGGCGAATCAGCCGCCTGAGTCGTCCGCCCTCCAGCTCGCGCATGGCCAGGGCGCGCACCGTCACCGTCATGGTCTGGGTTCCGGCATTGCCGCCCATGGAGGCGACGATGGGCATCAGCACCGCCAGCGCCACCATCTGCTCGATCGTGGCGTTGAACAGCCCGATGACGAAGGAGACGAGCACGGCGGCGACCAGGTTGACCGACAGCCACGGCATGCGGCTCTTCACCGTGTCGAGGGTGGTGTCCGACACCTCCTCGTCGCCCACCCCGGCCAGCAGCTTGATGTCCTCGTCGGCTTCCTCATGGATCACGTCGACGATGTCGTCGATGGTCAGCACGCCCACCAGCCGCCCGTTCTCGTCCACCACGCCCACTTCCACCAGGTCGTAGCGCTCGAAGCTGCGCGCCGCCTCCTCCTGGTCCTCCAGCGCGTCCACCAGCACCTGGCCGGTATTCATGATCGCCTCGATCCGGGTGGCGCGCTTGGCCCGCAGGAACTTGTCCAGCGGCAGCGTGCCCAGCACCTTGTAGGCGGCGTCCACCACATAGAGCTGGTAGAATTCGTCCGGCAGGTCCTGGTCGGCGCGCAGATAGTCGATGGCCTGCCCCACCGTCCAGAACGGCGGAATGGCGATGAAATCGGTCTGCATCCGCCGCCCGGCGGAATCCTCGGGAAAGTCGAGGCTTCGCTTCAGCGCCAGCCGCTCGAAGGCCGGCAGGGCCGAGAGAATCTCGTCCCGGTCCGCTTTCTCCAGGTCCTCGAGCAGGAACACCGCGTCGTCATTGTCGAGTTCCGCCATGGCGCGGGCGATCTCGGCATTGGGCAGGGCTTCCATGATTTCGAGGCGGATGCTTTCGTCCACCTCGGTCAGCGCCGAGAAATCGAACCGCTCCCCCAGCATCCGCACCAGCGCGATGCGTTCCTGCGCCTCGAGCTGTTCGAGCACGTCGCCCACATCGGCGATGTGCAGCGGCGCCATCACCAGCGCCATGTCCTCGCTACGCCGGCCGAGGATGAACGCCTTCAGCCGCTCCAGCCAGAGCGCGCCGATCTGGCCCTCTTCGTCGCGGAAAGCGTCGCTCGCCACCCAGGTCTCGCCACCGGGCGGAATGTCGGAATCGTCACTCATCGGGAGCCCTTTGCGTGTCCTGGGGGTTTCAGGGGCGGGACAAGCTGTAGCCAATCGTCCTGCGTTGCGCCAGTGTCGTCCTCGCGCTTTTTCGCCGTTTCGGGGAGATGATCTTCAAATGACCGACAGCCCTTCCCTCGACACCAGTTTCGCCCGCCTGCTCCGCCTCGCCGCTGCCCGCAACCTGCCCGGCGTGGAGCGATCCACCAGCTACCGCACCCCCGCCCTCGCGGTCGGCGGCGTGGCCTTTGTCCGCCTGCTCGATCCGGCCACCGCCGTATTGCAATGCCCGGTCGACCAGAAGGTTCTGCTGATGGAAATCTCGCCCCACATCTATTTCGAGACCGAGCACTATGTCGGCTACGACGCCATGCTCATCGACCTCGAAAAGATCGGCGACGAGGAACTCTCGCTGCGCCTGCACGACGCCTGGGTCTTCAAGGCCCCCGAAAGCCTCAAAAAGAGCATCGATTAGAGCATCGGGCGTTGGCGTGGAATCGCTTCTCTCCTCGCGGTCACCACCGGGACGCGTGTAAAGCCCGGTAGTGACGATGGGGAAGGCGATTGTTGCCTGCCGAACGCGCCGTCCTTTCGCCGCCACCCACCCCACGCCATCCCAGGCAGCCGCCCCGACGCCCCACCAGCCCTAAACCCATCTCCTTCGTCATTGCCGGGCTCGTCCCGGCAATCCACCTTTGCAATGCTCCCCTGGATTGCCCGGACAAGTGTAAAGCCCGGAGAGATGCCTGACAGGTGTTCGGAGACATGCCTGACAGTCAGTTCTGGGTATTGAGATCGATGGTTGCGACGGGGATGGCGCCGAAGCAGATGGTGTATTTGCCGTTCTTGTGGGTTGGGCGGAGGGTGGGGGTGAGGCCTACCCCATCCGCAAGCCGCTCTCCCGGTTGAAGGCGTGCAGCGCCGCGAAGGGCAGCGTGAACTCCACCCTCTCGGTCTCGTTCGTGCCCGAGCGGCCCTGCTGCACCAGGATCAGCGTCTGCTCCAGTCCGGCGACGCGCACATAGAGGTGGTTTTCCCCGCCCACCGGCTCGATCAGCTCCACCTTGCCGGACAGCGGGATTCCGTCCGGAACAGGGCCGAAGGCGATGCCGTCCGGCCGGATGCCGACGATGTCGGTGCCCCGGGGCAGGCTGGGCAGCGCCGCGCCGGCGAGGCCCGCCAGCGCCTCCACCGGCAGCAGGTTCATCGGCGGCGAGCCGATGAAGCCGGCCACGAACAGGCTGGCGGGCCGGTCGTAGAGCTCGATGGGCTTGCCGACCTGCTCGATGCGCCCGCCATTCATCACCACCAGCCGGTCGGCCAGCGTCATCGCCTCGAGCTGATCGTGGGTCACATAGACGCTGGTGGTCTTGAGCGAGCGCTGCAGCCGCCGGATCTCGATGCGCATCTGCCCGCGCAGCTTGGCGTCGAGATTGGACAGCGGCTCGTCGAACAGGAACGCCTTGGGCTGGCGCACGATGGCCCGTCCCATGGCCACGCGCTGGCGCTGCCCGCCCGAAAGCTGGCGCGGGCGGCGCTCGAGGAAGGGCGCGATCTCGAGGACCCGCGCCGCTTCGGTGACGCGGCGGTCGATCTCGCCGCGTGGGGTCCCGCGGTTCTTCAGCCCGTATTCGAGGTTCTGCCGCACGCTCATATGCGGATAGAGCGCGTAGTTCTGGAACACCATGGCAATGTCGCGCTCGGCCGGCTCCTTCCTGTTGACCACCTCGGCGCCGATGGAGATCGTGCCTTCGCTGATCGTCTCCAGCCCGGCGATCATCCGCAGCAGGGTGGATTTTCCGCAGCCCGAGGGCCCCACCAGCACCACCATCTCGCCATCCTCGATTTCGAGGTCGAGCCCGTGAATGGCGGTGACATTGCCCGGATAGACCTTGCGGACATGTCTGAGGTCGATATTTGCCATCTGGCTATTTCTCCGTTTCCACGAGGCCTTTGACGAACAGGCGCTGCATGAGGATGACGATGAGGACGGGCGGCAGCATGGCCAGCACCGCGGCGGTCATGATGATGTTCCATTGCGGATCGACTTCCTGGGCGCCGGCCATCTGCTTGACGCCCATCATCAGGGTGAAATGCTCTTCCCGCGTCGTCACCAGCAGCGGCCAGAGATATTGGACCCAGCCGAAGATGAACAGGATGATGCACAGCGCCGCGATATTGGTGCGCGACAGCGGCAGCAGGATATCGAAGAAGAACTTGACCGGCCCGGCCCCGTCCACCCGCGCCGCCTCCATCAATTCGTCCGGAACGGTCATGAAGAACTGCCGGAACAGGAAAGTGGCGGTCGCCGAGGCGATCAGCGGAATGGTCAGCCCGGCATAGGAATTGAGCATGCCCAGATTGGCCACCACCTCATAGGTGGGGATGATGCGCACCTCCACCGGCAGCATCAGCGTGATGAAGATGATCCAGAAGGCCAGCACCCGGAAGGGGAAGCGGAAATAGACGATGGCATAGGCCGAGACGATCGAGATGGCGATCTTGCCGGCCATGATGATCAGCGCCATCAGCGTCGAATTCCACACCATCACCCGGAACGGCGGCAGGCCCGGCGGATCGAAGTTCCACACCTTTTCCAGATTGGCGAACAGCTCGCCCCCCGGCAGCAGCGGCGCGCCGGTATTGAGCACGGTTTCGGTGTGGGTCATGGCGATCACCGCCACATAGACCGGGAAGGCGACGATGACGACACCCAGCACCAGCACCAGATGCGTCAGGAGATTGAGGAAGGGACGGTTCTCGACCATGGGGTGCCTCAATACTGCACGCGCCGTTCCACATAGCGGAACTGCACGAAGGTCAGGAGGATGACGAACAGCATCAGCACCACGGACTGCGCCGAGGAGGAGCCGATATTGAGGCCGATGAACCCGTCCGAATAGACCTTGTAGACCAGGATGTTGGTGGCCTGGTTCGGCCCGCCCTCCGTGGTCGCGGCGACGATGCCGAACGTGTCGAACATGACGTAGTTCACATTGACGATGAACAGGAAGAAGGTGGTGGGCGAGAGCAGCGGGAACACGATGGTCCAGAATCGCTTCCACGGCCCGGCGCCGTCTATGGCCGCCGCCTCGGTCAGCGAATGGGGCACCGACTGCATCCCCGCCACGAAGAACAGGAAATTATACGAGATCTGCTTCCAGCTCGCCGCCACGATGATGAGGATCATGGCGTGGTCGCCATTGAGGTTGGCGTTCCAGTTCACCCCGAAATAGCGCAGCACGAAGGGCAATATGCCGGTGGCGCTGTTGAACAGGAACCACCACAATATGCCTGCCACCACCGGCGAGACCGCATAGGGCCAGACCAGCAGCGTCGTATAGGCCTGCGCCGAGCGGATCAGCCGGCTCACCGCCACCGCCAGCACCAGCGCGAAGCCCATGGAAATGGCCGTCACCGCCACCGCGAACAGCGCCGTGCGCCCGATCGAGGCGAGGTAGTACGGGTCCTGGAACAGGCGCAGATAATGGGTCAGCCCGACGAACTGGGTGGACATGCCGAACGGGTCCTGCCGCTCGAACGAGGATTTCACCGCCTGGCTGGCCGGCCAGATGAAGAAGATGAAGGTGATGATCAACTGGGGCGCCACCAGCAGATAGGGCAGCCCCTTGTTGGGGAAAATCGTTCGCTTGGTTTCCATCGTCCGCCTGTCCGGATGGTGAAAGGCCGGCCCCGCCGGAGCCGGCCTTTCGATAGGGTGAGCGCGCTTACTGGTTGGCGGCTTCGAATTCGCGCAGGATCTGGTTGCCGCGCTCGACGGCGGAATCCAGCGCTTCCCTGGCGGTCTTGGAGCCGTTCAGCACGGCCTGCAGTTCCTCGTCGGCCACGGTGCGGATCTGCGGCATGTTGCCGAAGCGCACGCCCTTCGAGTTCTCGGTGGGCGGGTTGAGGTTGATCTGCTGGATGGCGATGTCCGAACCCGGATTGGCGTCGTAATAGCCCTGTTCCTGGCTCAGTTCGTAGGCGGCCAGCGTAACCGGCAGGTAACCGGTGGCCTGGTGCCAGGCGGCCTGCACTTCCGGCGAGGACAGATAGGTCAGGAACTGCGCGACGCCTTCATATTCGGCGTCCTCGTGGCCGGCCAGCGTCCACAGCGTGGCCCCGCCGATGATCGAGTTCTGCGGCGCGCCCGCGACGTCGCCGAACACCGGCAGCATGCCGAAGCCGACCTCGAACCCGTCGGCATTGGCCAGCACGCCGGCGCGCGAGGCCGAGGAGTTCATGTAGATGGCGCATTCGCCCGAGTAGAATTTCGGGGCGTTGTCGGCGCCGCCGGCGGTGCCGCCATAGGAATAGACGCCGGACTGCTGCCATTCGGCCAGCTTCTCCCACAGGCGCACGGCCAGGTCGTGGTTGAAGGTCAGCTCGCTGCCCAGGCCCCCGAAGCCGTTCTCCAGCGTGCCATAGGGCACGTTGTGCAGGGCCGAGAGGTTTTCCGTGCCCAGCCAGGTGGCGGTATAGGCCATGGTGAAGCCGCATTTTGCGGCGCCGGCGTCGATGATCTGCTGGCTGAAGGCTTCGATGTCGTCCCAGGTCCTGGGCGCCACGTCCGGGTCGAGGCCGGCGGCTTCGAAGGCGGTCTTGTTATAGTAGAGGATCGGGGTCGAGGAGTTGAACGGCATCGAGAGCATGTTGCCCTCGGTGTCGGTGTAATAGCCCGTCACCACCGGCAGGTAGGCGCTCGGGTCGAAATTGCTGCCATGGTCGGCCATCAGTTGATAGACCGGATAGACGGCGCCCTTGGCGGCCATCATGGTGCCGGTGCCCACTTCATAGACCTGCACGATGTGCGGCTGCTCGCCGGCGCGGAAGGCGGCGATGGTGTTGACCATCGATTCCTCGTATTCGCCGCGATAGGAGGGCACCACCACATAGTCGGACTGGCTGGCGTTGAAATCGGCGGCGATGCCTTCCAGGCGCGCGCCCAGTTCGCCACCCATGGAGTGCCACCAGTTGATTTCGGTCTGCGCGAGCGCCACCGAAGTCGAAAGCATCAGCGAAAGGGCGGCGAGGCCCACGCGGTTCACGGTCTTCATGTCAGTCTCCCAATAGGCCGGCCCGGCACCGGCCGGACCTGTCATCTGCGGCGCCGGGCCGGAGAGACGAAACCATCCGAAACCAACCGAAACCACCGGCGCGCCGCGGTCTCTCTAGTCAGCGCGCTTGACGCTTGCTTGAAGCTTTGATGAAGGATCGATGACTTCACACCGGCCGCTTCGCGGCGAAATCGCTCCGGTGGAGCGATTTCAGGTGTGAAGGCCATGAGAGCTATGCTCGAATGGCGAGGCCCCAAAAACAAAAAAGCCGCCCGCAGGCAGCTTCCTCGTCGTCACCGAAGTGACATGGTGCGGTCGAGAAGACTCGAACTTCCACGCCTCGCGGCACAGCGACCTCAACGCTGCGCGTCTACCAATTCCGCCACGACCGCACTGTGTGGTAGAAGCTTCTGCGCCAGCGGCACCGAAGCGAGTGCGGTGTAGCAAAGCTCCTCCACAACCTCAAGCGGATAAATCGTCATTCTTCCGGCTTGTGGAGACTTCGGCGCCGCCGCCGGCGGACGGTCCGGCCGGCGCTCCCGGTTCAGCCGCCCCGGGCGGTCTTTTCGGTGACGAAGACGCGCAATTGCCCTTCTTCCACATTGACCTCGCCTTTGGCGACCAGCGTATTGTTGGCGTAGATCCTCAGCGGATCGTCCTCGGTGGCGTCCAGTTCGATCACCGCGCCGCGCCCCATGCGCAGCAAATGGTGGATCGGCATGGTGGTCGCGCCCAGCTCCACCGTGATATCGACTTCAATATTGTCCAATGTGTTCATAGATAAGACGTTCGAGCGAGATGATCCGCGCCCCGCGTGCGGATTCGGTAACGAGGAAAGTCGGTCAGCTCTGGTTATGGAAGTGTTAACGAGCCCGGACGAAACGTGCCAAAGCGGCGCAAAACTCTGGCGCGGCGACGGCCAGGCGGTCGAATGGCGCATTTTCGAGGCGCCGCTCGATTATCCGGCGGCCCTCACCATGATGGACGAGCGGGTCGCCGCCATCGCCGCCGGAACGGCGCCGGAGGCGGTCTGGCTGCTCGAACACCCCCCGCTCTACACCGCCGGCACCTCGGCCCGGCCCGGGGACCTGCTCGATCCGCGCTTTCCGGTCTACCCCGCCGGGCGCGGCGGGCAATACACCTATCACGGCCCCGGCCAGCGCGTGGCCTATGTCATGCTCGACCTGACGCGGCGCGGCCGCGACATCCGCTGCCTGGTGCAGGGGCTGGAGCAATGGGTCATCGACACCCTCGCCGCCCACAATATCGCCGGCGGGCGCCGCGAGGGCCGCGTCGGCGTGTGGGTCCCGCGGCCCGAAAAGGGTTTCGGGCGCGAGGACAAGATCGCCGCCATCGGCGTGCGGGTGCGCAAATGGATCACCTTCCACGGCATTTCCCTCAATATCGCTCCCGATCTTTCCCATTATGACGGCATCGTGCCCTGCGGCATCGCCGATCAGGGGGTCACCTCCTTCGAGGATCTGGGCGTGCTGCTGTCCATGGCCGAGGTCGATTCGGTGCTGCGCGCCCGCTTCGAAGCGATCTTCGGCCCCACGGGCTGAGTTCCCTCTGCCGGCCAACGCCGCATGGATAAATCCGCGCCTCCGCTCCCTTCGCCTCCCTCCCAGGGAGTGTTTACTTTGGACCCTCCTGGATTGATTTTTGTTGCCCACACAAGCACTTTGCTGCCCTCGGGCTTGACCCGAGGGCCGGCCTGGGCGTCCTGAAACCCGGGTTTCCTGCACGTGGATAGAGGCCCTCGGGTCAAGCCCGAGGGAAGCCCCCTGTGGGGAAATGAACACTCCCCACAAGCGTGAGGGGAACCCATCGGCATTCGTCGGCGATAGCCGTGCCCTTGCTCCCCGCCGGAGGAATGAATCCACGCTTCGCAACGCGTCCCGCCGAACTGCCGGTGGCGAGGAGTCTTGTCAGGCCGATTCGAAAATGGTGTTTTCGGGGGGAAGCGCCGGACGGCGCCCTTTGGCCCGCATGGCCCAGACTATCGAGGACAAGATGACCCTGGACGATCTCAAACGCCTCCTGACCCGTCAGACCCTGTTCCGTCTCGATGCGATCCTGGCGCCGCGCCTGATGCCGATCCTTTATGCTTTGGGCCTCGCCGCCATCCTGCTCTGGGCCATCAGCCATTTCTTCTTCCGCTTCGGCACCGGTTTCGGTGACGGGCTCTGGGGCCTGCTCGAGATCGTGGTCTTCGGCCTGTTCGCCTTCATCGCCCTGCGCATTGGCTGCGAGGCGCTGCTGGTCTGGTTCAAGAGCCATGAGGCGGCCGGCGACACCGTGCAGCGCTCGCGCTATTCCGCCTCGCTGCTGGACGAGGTGCGCGACGCCATCCGCGACCTGGCCGAGGAGGGCGAGGAAGCCGACTACGCCGAGGCCGACGAATATTTCACCCCCGCCACCGAGCCCGTGCCCCACGTTCCGCCCGCGCCGCCCGCCCCACCCGCAGCGCCGGCCACCCCGGCCCCCGCGCCCGTTCCGCCGTCGCCGCCCGCCGCGGCCAAGCGCGCCCCCGCCACCAGGGCCGGCGAAACCCACAAGCCCCGCCGCACGGCAAAGCGCACCCCGCCCAAGCCGCCCGCCTGACCGCCTTTCCGGCCCCACCCCTCCGCCCCTCGCAACCCTGCCCCGCCCTGCTGGCAGGGCGGTCACATTGCGCAGCCGCCCGACTTTCTGTATGACGCGCCATCCAGACAGAGAACCGGACATCGACCCGCGCATGACCCAGGCGCCCAAAATCGGTTTAGTCAGCCTCGGCTGCCCCAAGGCGCTCGTCGACAGCGAGCGCATCATGACGACCCTGCGCGCGCAGGGCTATGCGTTCAGCCGCGACTACGAAGGCGCCGATGTGGTGCTGGTCAATACCTGCGGCTTTCTCGACAGCGCCAAGCAGGAGAGCCTCGAGGCCATCGGCGAGGCGCTCAACGAGAACGGTCGCGTCATCGTTACCGGTTGCCTCGGCGTCGAGGAGGACCTGATCCGGGAGACCCATCCCAGCGTCCTCGCCGTCACCGGCCCGCATCAATATGAAAGCGTGGTCAGTGCCGTTCACGACCACCTGCCGCCCGTGCCCAACAAGTTCGTGGACCTGGTGCCCGAAAGCGGCCTGCGGCTCACCCCGCGCCACTACGCCTATCTGAAGATTTCCGAAGGCTGCAACAACCGCTGCTCCTTCTGCATCATCCCCCAGATCCGCGGCGACCTGGTGTCGCGTCCCGCCGCCGGCATCCTGTCGGAAGCCGAGGGGCTGGTGCGTTCCGGCGTCAAGGAACTGCTGGTCATCTCGCAGGATACCAGCGCCTATGGCGTCGATATCAAATATGCCGAGAGCAGATATCGCGGCCGCCCGGTCAAGGCGAAATTCTACGATCTGGCCCGGGAACTGGGCGATCTCGGCGCCTGGGTGCGCCTGCATTACGTCTATCCCTACCCTCATGTCGATGCCGTCATCGAGCTGATGGCCGAGGGCCTGGTCCTGCCCTATCTCGACATTCCCTTCCAGCACGCCTCCCCTTCCGTGCTCAAATCCATGCGCCGTCCGGCCAATCAGGAAAAGACGCTGGACCGGATCAGGAAGTGGCGGGAAATCTGCCCGGACCTGGCCATCCGCTCCAATTTCATCGTCGGCTATCCCGGCGAGACCGAGGCGGATTTCGCGTTCCTGCTCGACTGGCTGGAAGAAGCCGGGATCGACCGCGCCGGCTGCTTCCGCTACGAGCCCGTCACCGGTGCCCCCGCCAACGCGCTCGAGGGCGCCGTGCCCGACGAGGTCAAGGACGAGCGTTTCGCCCGGCTGATGGAAGTGGCACAGGACATTTCCTTCGAACGGCTGCGCGCCAGGGTCGGCCGCACCATCGAGGTCATCGTCGACGACGTCCGCCCGGACGAGAACCGCGCCATCGCCCGCTCCAAATGGGACGCCCCGGAAGTCGACGGCCAGGTCATCGTCGACAACGCCACCGGCATCAAGATCGGCGACATCGTCCCGGTCACCGTCACCGACAGCGACGAATACGACCTGTTCGCCGAGCCGGCCAGGCATTGACGCCACGCCCCCGCCCCCCATCATTGCCGGGCTCGTCCCGGCAATCCACGCGAAGCCCCGCAGTGGCGCCGGACGGGGCATCCTCCTTCCTCCCTTTCCCACAGCCAAACCGTCGCGCCCCCCACAATCGGCTTATGCCCCGCGCGCCGATGCGACTATTGTGGGCCTGCCGCGTTATGTAGTCCGGTAACGGAGCAGCCCATGACAACCCCGCAATTGCTCGCCTTCCTGATCATTGCGGGTATGATGTTCGCCTTCATGATCGGCCGCTGGCGCTACGATATCGTGGCGATCTGCGCGTTGCTGGTGGCCATGCTGTCGGGCATCGTGCCGGCCGAGGCGGCCTTTACCGGCTTTGCCAATGACATCGTGATCATCGTGGGCAGCGCGCTGGTGGTCAGCGCGGCGGTGGCCCGGTCGGGGATCATGGAGCTGGCCATCCGCCGCTTCGCGCCCGACCTGCCCGGCCCGCGCGCCCAGTTGATCGTGCTGGTGGCCGTGGTCACGGTGCTTTCCGCCTTCGTCAAGAATATCGGCGCGCTGGCCATCATGATGCCCATCGCCTTCCAGATGGCGCGGCGCTCCAATGTCTCGCCCTCCATGTTCCTCATGCCCATGGCCTTCGGCTCGCTGCTGGGCGGGCTGATGACCCAGATCGGCACCTCGCCCAACATCATCGTCTCGGGCGTGCGCCAGGAATTGACCGGCACCGCCTTCACCATGTTCGACTTCACCCCGGTGGGCGCCCTGCTGGCGGTGGTGGGGGTGGTGTTCCTGGGGCTGTTCTACTGGCTGCTGCCCGAGCGCAAGCGCGAGCAGTCGGGCCTCGACAAGGCCATCGAGATCAAGAACTACACCACCGAGGCGCGGGTGCTGCCCGATTCGACTGCCATCGGCCGGACCGTGGCCGATCTGCATGCCGCCGCCGATGGCGCCGCCATGGTCACCGGCATCGTCAGCGCCGCGGGCCGGCGCCGCACCCCCCTGCCCGACGTGACGCTGCGCGCCGGCGACATCCTTCTGGTCGAGGGCGATCCGGAAGCGCTCGACAAGATGGTCAGCCAGACGGGCCTGTCCTTTTCCGAACGCCGGGGCGGCGCCGCCCGCGACAGCGCCAATGTCGGCGTCATCGAGGCGATCATCGGGGACAGTTCGCCCCTGATCGGCGCCAGCGCACAGGAGCTGACCCTGTTCGACCGCACCGGGCTCAACCTGCTGGCCATTTCGCGCCGCGACGAGCGGTTCACCGAGCGGCTGGGCCAGATCCGCTTCCGCAATGGCGACGTGATCCTGTTGCAGGGGCACCTCAAGCGCATTCCCGAGCTGCTGCGCGAATGGGACTGCCTGCCGCTGGTCGAGCGCGGCATCAAGCTGGGCAGCGTGCGCAGCGGCCTCCTGCCGCTGGCCATCCTCTTCGCCGCCATGGCCGCCACCGCGTTGGGCTTCGTGCCGGTCGCCCCGGCCTTCTTCGCCGCCGCGGCGCTGATGATCCTGTCCGGCGCCCTGCCGCTGCGCGAGGTCTATACCCAGATCGACGGGCCGATCCTGATCATGCTGGCCTGCCTGATCCCGGTCAGCGAGAGCCTGCAGGCCACCGGCGGCACCGATCTGGTGGCCGTCTGGCTGACCCAGCTCGCCCAGACCCTGCCCGGCTGGGCGGCGCTGGCGCTGATCATGCTCGCCGCCATGGCGGTGACGCCCTTTCTCAACAACGCCGCCACCGTCTTGGTCATGGCGCCCATCGCCGCCGCCTTCGCCACCGGCCTCGGCTACAGCCCCGAGGCCTTCCTCATGGCCGTGGCCATCGGCGCGGGCAGCGATTTCCTCACCCCCATCGGCCACCAGTGCAACACGCTGGTCATGGTGCCGGGCGGCTACCGCTTCGGCGACTACTGGCGCCTCGGCCTGCCCCTCTCCATCCTCGTCGTCCTCGTCGCCGTCCCCGCCCTGATGATCGTTTGGCCCTTCTGAGCGTTCCGCGCAGCGGACAAATCTCTCCAGTGGAGAGATTTGAGCGAAGAAGGCCACGAGAGCTATGCTCGAGTGGCAAGACCGTGCCTTCGGCAAAATCGCTCCGGTGGAGCGATTTTAGGTCAGAAGGCCATGAGAGCTACGCTCGAATGGCTATGGCGTTCCGCGTCCCGGGCACTCTCCCCTCCCCCTTGAGGGGAGGGGTCGGGGGTGGGGGTCCTACCGTGGCTCGCAAATCCACCCCCCAACCCTCCGCTCCGGGGAGCGCCGGTCGCCGCTTCCGTCAAAATCTGAACGCCGCCACCCCACCCACCGGGCTGCCCTCGGGCTTGACCCGAGGGCCACTGTCCACGCGCAAGAAACTCGAATTTCGGGGCTCCCAAGCCGGCCCTCGGGTCGAGCCCACTGCTGTCCGGTTAAATTTTCTGGACTACGTGCATGACATTGATTCTACTTCGTT
>NZ_JBHRYD010000012.1:0-52618 GCF_042648785.1 Devosia honganensis | reverse complement strand
CTCAACGCAATCGCCAAAAAAGATCCAGCGTTCCAAAGCTGATCCACGGTTGCTTGACCCGAGGGCCGGCCTGGGAGCCCCGAAACCCGGGTTTCCTGCACGTGGATAGAGGCCCTCGGGTCAAGCCCGAGGGAAGCCCGGTGTGGCAGATAAATTGAGCCAAGAGCCCCTAATGACCCCTCCCCTCAAGGGAGCGGAGCAAGAAAGCGTTGACCCGCCAACCGCCCCCGCCTCCCGCTCAGCCGAAGGTCGCCAGCACCGGGAAGGTTTCGAGGAACCAGTAGGAAATCCGGGTGAAATTGCCCGTCAGGAACAGCAGGCCGGTGAACACCAGCAGGCCGCCCATGACCTTTTCCACCGTGCCCAGATGCTTCTTGAAGCCCTGGAAGAAGGTAAGGAACGGGCCGATGGCCACGCCCGCGAGGAAGAACGGGATGCCCAGCCCCAGCGAATAGAGCCCGAGCAGCGAGGCGCCTTCCCAGGCCGTGTCGCGGCTGGCGGCGACCGAGAGGATGGCGGCCAGCACCGGCCCGATGCAGGGCGTCCACCCGATGGCGAAGGCGAGACCCAGCAGGAACCCGCCCAGCGGCCCCGAGGCGACGCCGGGACCGTGATGGCGCAATTGCCGGTCGAGAAAGCCGATGCGGTAGACGCCGAGGAAATGCAGGCCCATGGCGATGATGACGATGCCCGCGATGGGCGTCAGGATCGGCAGGAGCTGCCGGAACACCTGCCCGAAAGCGGTGGCGGTGGCGCCCAGCGTCACGAACACCACCGAGAAGCCGAGGATGAAGAACAGCGAGGTGAAGGCCACCCGCAGCGTCAGCCGCCCCGCCGATCCCGAATCCGCCTCGGCGCGCAACTGGTCGTAGCTCGCCCCGCTCATATAGGTGAGATAGGGCGGCACCAGCGGCAGCACGCAGGGGCTGAGAAAGCTCAGCACACCGGCGCCGATGACCAGAGGCAGGGAAAATTCCACGTCGGATGCTCCTTGTCGGTGTCTCGTGTGTAGCGCGGCCGGCGCGGAAGGCAATGAGCCGTGCTGCCGCATCTCGCTTATGTGAGCGGCCGCAGCCACGAACTTATCCACGCTTACCTTTTCTCGGTCACAATGGCCTTGTTCCCGCACAAGCTGCGCGGTCGCGACGAACGGTCGGTGCGGGGAGCCGGATGGAGCGCGGGTCGCCTCGCTCCCGTCGGCGCAATCGGAACGTGTCCGGCGTCTCCCCGGACTCCATGTCGGGCCGCACCGGCTGCACCGGTCGGCACCTGCCACGTCGCCAGCAGGGCGAAGACGAAGCAGGCCCTCATGGGCGGAGCAAGGATGTAAATCCGCCGTGACGTTGCGTTGGACGAGCCTCCGGCACATGAGGCAAGGTCTGCTTCACTTCTTATCGCCGGACGACCGGCACCCGAGGCGAGCCTTGCCTCATGTCGCAGCTTTTGCGGCGCCGCCTGCCCCGCCCAGCCGCGCCGCCCCCGGCGCGGGGCTTCGGCACGCCCGGACCTCCCCGGCGCTTGCCCCCGGGCGCCGCCCGCCCTATAGCACCGCTATTCCTAACCTTCGCCGAGGTGCCCCATGCCCGCCCGCCCGCTCCGCATCGCGCCTTCCATCCTCTCGGCCGACTTCGCCCGGCTCGGAAACGAGATCGAAGCCATAGTCGATGCCGGCGCCGACTATATCCATGTCGACGTGATGGACGGGCATTTCGTGCCCAATATCAGCTTCGGCGCCCCGGTGATGAAATCCGTCCGCGGCCTGACCGACGCCGTCTTCGACGTGCATCTGATGATCGCGCCGGCGGACCCCTATCTGGCCGATTTCGCCGCTGGCGGCGCCGATATCATCACCGTCCACGCCGAGGCCGGCCCGCATCTGCACCGCTCCCTCCAGGCCATCCGGGCCCTGGGCAGCAAGGCTGGCGTGGCGCTCAATCCGGCGACCCCGGTTGCCGCGATCGAGCACGTCATCGATCTGTGCGACCTGGTGCTGGTGATGAGCGTCAATCCCGGCTTCGGCGGGCAGAGCTTCATTCCCCAGAGCCTTGACAAGATCCGCCAGGCAAGGGCGCTGATCGGCGGACGCGATATCGACCTCGAGGTCGATGGCGGCATCTCGGCTGAAAATGCCGGCGCGATCGTCGCCGCCGGCGCCAATGTGCTGGTCGCCGGCTCCGCCATCTATGGCGGCAACGACCCCGCCACCTATGCCGGCCGCATCAAGGCCATCCGCGACGCGGCGGAAACAAGGGTGGTCTGACAGCCGCAACCGCCTTTGCCCCGCACCTGAATCAAATCCTCACCCGACAAGGCTAAACCCATGATCCCGCGCTATTCCCGTCCCGAAATGGTGGCCAACTGGTCGGCCGAGAACCGCTTCGCCATCTGGTTCGAGATCGAGGCCCACGCCACCTCCAGGCTGGCCGAACTGGGCGTCGTGCCACAGGAGAGCGCCGACCGGATCTGGGAGGTGATGAATGCCCGCAAGGCGGAGCTGGGCCATTACGGCTTCGACGTCGAGCGCATCGACGAGATCGAGCGCACCACCAAGCACGACGTCATCGCCTTCCTGACCCACCTGTCGGAGATCGTCGGGCCCGAGGCCCGCTTCGTCCATCAGGGCATGACCTCCTCGGACATTCTGGACACGACGCTCTCGGTCCAGTTGCGCGATGCCGCCAACATCCTGCTCGCCGATATCGACGCGCTGCTCGCCGCGCTCAAGCGCCGCGCCTATGAGCACAAGCATACCATCACCATCGGCCGCAGCCACGGCATCCATGCCGAGCCCACCACGTTCGGCGTCAAGCTGGCGCAGGCCCATGCCGAATTCGCCCGCAACCGCGCCCGGCTGGTGGCGGCGCGCGACGAGATCGCCACCGCCGCCATTTCCGGCGCCATCGGCTCCTTCGCCAATATCGATCCGTCCGTGGAAACCTATGTCGCCGAAAAGCTGGGCCTTGCCATCGAGCCGGTCTCCACCCAGGTGATCCCGCGCGACCGGCATGCCATGTTCTTCGCCACGCTGGGCGTCATCGCCTCGTCCATCGAGCGACTCGCCATCGAGATCCGCCATCTCCAGCGCACCGAGGTGCTGGAGGCCGAGGAATATTTCTCGCCCGGCCAGAAGGGCTCCTCGGCCATGCCGCACAAGCGCAACCCGGTGCTGACGGAAAATCTCACCGGTCTCGCCCGGCTGGTGCGCGGCATGGTCACCCCGGCGCTGGAAAACGTGGCGCTCTGGCACGAGCGCGACATCTCCCACTCCTCGGTGGAGCGCATGATCGGCCCCGACGCCACGGTGACCCTCGATTTCGCCCTGGCGCGCCTCACCGGCGTCATCGACAAGCTGGTGGTCTATCCCGAGAACATGCGGAAAAATCTCGACCTCTTGGGCGGCCTGCACAATTCCCAGCGCGTATTGCTGGCGCTGACCCAGGCCGGCTACAGCCGCGAGGACAGTTACGCCGCCGTGCAGCGCAACGCCATGAAGGTGTGGGAGCATCGCGGCGACCGCACCGGCCTGTTTGCGCAATATCTCAAGGACGACCCGCAAGTGACTCTGGGCGACGCACAAATCGACGCCATGTTCGACGACGCCTATCATCTCAAGCATGTCGACACGATCTTCGCCCGGGTGTTTGGGGCATGAGGATTGCCGAGGCGGATATCCTGGTCCTGCCGGGGCTGGGTGGGTGCCGTCCCGGCCACTGGCAGCATCGCTGGGCCGAGAAGATGCGCACCGCCGCCATCGTCGAACAGGCCGACTGGCGGGAGCCCGACCCCGAGGACTGGGCCGACACCATCGCCAAGGCGGCGGAATTGGCACAGCGGCAGGTGGTGATCATCGCCCATTCGCTGGGCTGCATCGCCCTGGCCCACGCCGCCCCCAAGCTGCCCCGCGGCAAGGTCAGCGGCGCCTTCCTGGTCTCGCCGCCCGATCTCGACCGCGCCGGCACGCCGCGAGCGCTCGGCGACTTCGCCCCGGCCCCGCGCGACCCCCTGCCCTTCCCCTCGCTCCTCGTCGCCTCCAGCACCGATCCCTTCTGCGGGCTGGAACAGGCCGCCGACCTCGCCAGCGCCTGGGGTTCCGACTTCCACCAGGCCGGCGATGCCGGCCACATCGATACCGCCTCCGGCCACGGCCCCTGGCCCGAAGGCCTGCTGATGTTCACCCGGCTGATGCAGCGGCTCTAGCTTTCATTGCCAGGCGGATTCGGTGCTTCTGCCCCTTCCCCTTTTTGAGGCAGGGGAAGCCGGTCCCTTCGCCTCCCTCCCCCTTGCGGGTCGAGGGTGGGGCCAGCGAACCATCCCAGCCTCCAACTATCCCCCCGCTCCTGCCGTCGCCCTATCCTGCCCCGACCACCCCGGCAGCAGGAGCGCCCCGGACATGACCGCGACAGGGTTTTTACCCCTTCTTTGCGCCCGAAAAGCAAAAAGCCCCGCCGGTTTCCCGGCAGGGCTTCGAGAACATCTCTGGCCGGCGGCTCAACCCTCGGCGGCGATCTGCTCGCTGGCGACGCCGATCAGCGTCACCATCTTTTCGCGGATGGCTTCCTCGGTAATGGCGACGCCCTTGGCCGACAGATCGCCCGAAACCTTGCGGAACACGTCCTCGTCGCCCGCTTCCTGGAAGTCGGCGGCGACCACTTCGGCGGCATAGGCCTCGGCGGCTGCGGCATCGAGGCTCATCAGCTCGGCGGCCCACAGCCCCAGGAGCTTGTTGCGGCGCGCTTCCGCCCTGAACTTCTTTTCCGCGTCGAAGGCGAACTTGGCTTCCTGGCCCCTCTTGCGTTCTTCGAACCCGCTCATGGTCTCTCCCATATGGATTTGCGTGGCGTCGCCCAACCGGCTCCGGCCTTGGACATAGGCGGTCTCACCGCGCAAATCAACGGCCGGCGCGGGTCTGCGACGCCATGCCCCCGACGGCGGGCCGAGAGGAAAGCCCTTGCTTTTCGCTGCTGTTCTGGCGCATGAAGCGGGCCAATCCTTCCCACCTTATCCATGGCAGCGGATTCGATATGAGCCGTCGACGTAAAATCTATGAGGGCAAGGCCAAGGTCCTGTTCGAGGGGCCCGAGCCCGGCACTCTGGTGCAGTATTTCAAGGACGACGCCACCGCCGGCAACGGCGCCAAGCATGAGGTGATCGACGGCAAGGGCGTGCTGAACAACCGGATTTCCGAATTCGTGTTCACCAAGCTCAACGCCATGGGCATCCCCACCCATTTCCTGCGCCGCATCAATATGCGCGAGCAGTTGATCCGCGAGGTCGAGATCATCCCGCTCGAGGTGGTGGTGCGCAATTTCGCCGCCGGCTCGCTGTGCAAGCGCCTCGGTCTCGAGCAGGGCACGCAATTGCCCCGCTCCATCATCGAGTTCTACTACAAGGACGATGCGCTGGGCGATCCCATGGTCTCCGAGGAGCACATCACCGCCTTCGGCTGGGCCAATCCGGCCGAGCTCGACGACATCATGAGCCTCGCCATCCGCGTCAACGACTTCCTCACCGGCCTGTTCATGGGGGTGGGCATCCAGCTCGTCGATTTCAAGATCGAGGTCGGCCGGCTCTATGAGGGCGATCTGATGCGCATCGTTCTGGCCGACGAGATCAGCCCCGACAATTGCCGCCTGTGGGACATCAAGACCCGCAACAAGCTCGACAAGGATCGCTTCCGCGAGGGCCTTGGCGGTCTGGTGGAAAGCTATCGGGAGGTCGCCCAGCGCCTCGGCATTCTGGTCGAGAACGACAATGCGCTGACCACCGGTCCGCGCCTGGTTCAGTGAGTTCGGGAATACGGCAATGAAGGCTCGCGTCATCGTCACGCTCAAGAACGGCGTCCTCGACCCCCAGGGCCAGGCCATCGAAGGCTCGCTGGCCGGGCTGGGCTTCGGCGGCGTCTCCGGCATCCGCCAGGGCAAGGTCTTCGATTTCGAGATTGCCGGAACAGACGTGGAAGTCGCGCGTTCCCAGATCATGGCGATGTGCGAAAAGCTGCTCGCCAACACCGTGATCGAAAATTACGCGATCGAAATCTCAAATTAACGCCTTCGGGCGATAACCCTTAATCGCGTCCAGTCCGGACGCAGGACGATATGACTATGCGTAAAACCCAGATTGCCCTCTCGGTCATGTTCTTCGCCTCGATCGGGCTGCTCTTCGCGGCCTATGCCTCGGTGCCGATGTAACGACGGGCCACAGCCGGAAACCTGCCCCACCTTCCTGCGCCCCCTCCCTTGGGAGAGAGGGCCGGAGTGAGAGGCCGTCCGGCGCATCCGATACCTCGGGGAAGACGCCCACGCCTTACCGGCCGGCAGTCCTGAAGACCGGTGGCACGATGGGCTGGATGGGGCGGTCGCCCTGCATCATCGGCGGCAGGTGGCGGTCCTTGCCGATCAGTTTGGCGGGCTTGCGCGGCAGTCGAATCTTCGGTGTCATTGTCGTTCCTTCCGATGCATCCGGATGAGCTAAACGCATCCCGGCCCGCCGAGGTTGCCTTGGGCGCCGGCGGTGCTCGAAAGGCTTGCCTTTTGCGGCAAGACTCACCACAAGGGCCTCGCACACCCCTGACAGACGAGAGGACTGACCGATGAAGGCCGCCGTCATCGTATTTCCTGGCCTTAATCGCGATCGCGACATGGTTGCCGCCCTCACCCGCATCGGGGGACGGGAGCCCGCCATCGTCTGGCACCAGGACAGCGATATTCCCGAGGTTGACCTGATCGTTATCCCCGGCGGCTTCTCCTACGGCGATTATCTGCGGTGCGGCGCCATTGCTGCCCGTTCGCCGATCATGGAGAGGCTCCGCGAGCGCGTCGAGAAGGGGGTGAGGGTGCTGGGCGTTTGCAACGGTTTTCAGATTCTGGTCGAGGCGGGCCTGCTGCCCGGCGCTCTGATGCGCAATGCCTCACTGAAATTTGTTTGCCGCGAGGTGAAGCTCGAAGTGGTCAATGCCGACACCGATTTCACCCGCGGCTACACCAAGGGCCAGATCATCCGCTGCCCCGTCGCCCATCACGACGGCAATTATTTCGCCGACGCCGAGACGCTGGCGCGGCTCGAGGGCGATGGCCGCGTGGCCTTCCGCTATGCCGAGGGCACCAATCCCAACGGCTCGCTCAACGACATCGCCGGCATCTTCAACGAACGCAAGAACGTGCTCGGCCTGATGCCGCATCCCGAAAACCTGATCGAGGCCGCCCATGGCGGCGATGACGGTCGGGCGCTGTTTGCCTCGGCGCTGAAGCAGGTGGCGTAAGTCCGCTCGCCCGCCGCCAATTCCGGATTGTCTCGATGACCCTGCGCAACGATATCGCCATTACTCCCGAACTGGTAGCCGAGCACGGCCTCAAGCCGGATGAATATCAGAAGATTCTCGACCTGATCGGTCGCGAGCCGACCTATACGGAATTGGGCATCTTCTCGGCCATGTGGAACGAGCACTGTTCCTATAAGAGCTCCAAGAAATGGCTGCGCACCCTGCCCACCGAGGGGCCGCGCGTGATCCAGGGCCCGGGCGAGAATGCCGGCGTGGTCGATATCGGCGACGGCCAGGCCGTGGTCTTCAAGATGGAATCGCACAACCATCCCAGCTTCATCGAACCCTATCAGGGGGCGGCGACCGGCGTGGGCGGCATATTGCGCGACGTCTTCACCATGGGTGCCAGGCCGGTCGCGGCCATGAACGCGCTGCGTTTCGGCGCTCCAAGCCACGAAAAGACCCGCCATCTGGTGTCCGGCGTCGTCGCTGGCGTGGGCGGCTACGGCAATGCCTTCGGCGTGCCCACCGTGGGCGGCGAGGTCGAGTTCGATGCCCGCTACAACGGCAATATCCTGGTCAACGCCTTCGCCGCGGGCCTCGCCGACACCGACAAGATCTTCTATTCAAAAGCCGAGGGCGTGGGCCTGCCCGTGGTCTATCTCGGCGCCAAGACCGGGCGCGACGGCGTGGGCGGCGCCACCATGGCCTCGGCCGAATTCGGCGACGACATCGAGGAGAAGCGCCCCACCGTTCAGGTCGGGGACCCTTTCACCGAAAAGCGCCTGCTCGAGGCGTGCCTGGAATTGATGGCCACCGGCGCGGTGATCGCCATCCAGGACATGGGCGCGGCGGGTCTTACCTGCTCGGCGGTCGAAATGGGCGCCAAGGGCGATCTGGGCATCGAGCTCGATCTCGATCAGGTGCCGGTGCGCGAGGAGCGCATGACCGCCTATGAGATGATGCTCTCCGAAAGCCAGGAGCGCATGCTCATGGTGCTGCATCCGGACAAGGAAGCGGTAGCCCGCAAGGTGTTCGAGAAATGGGAGCTCGATTTCGCCACGGTCGGCCGGACCACCGACGATCTGCGCTTCCGGGTGCTCTGGCAGGGCGACGAAGTCGCCGATCTGCCGATCAAGGATCTGGGCGACGAGGCCCCCGAATACGACCGACCCTGGACCGAGCCCGTCATTCCCGCGCCGCTGGCGCATGCCGATGTACCGCAAATGGACGTGGCCGAGGCCCTTCTGGCGCTGGTCGGCGGACATCAATGTTCCTCGCGCCGCTGGGTCTATGAGCAGTATGACACGCTGATCCAGGGCAACAGCATCCAGCGCCCCGGCGGCGATGCCGGCGTGATCCGCGTCGAGGGGCATGAGCGCAAGGGCCTCGCCTTCACCTCAGACGTCACCCCGCGCTATTGCGAGGCCAATCCCTATGAGGGCGGCAAGCAGGCCGTGGCCGAATGCTGGCGCAACCTGACCGCGACCGGCGCCGAGCCGCTGGCCGCCACCGACAATCTCAATTTCGGCAATCCCGAGCGCCCCGAGATCATGGGGCAATTGGTCAAGGCCATCGAGGGGATCGGCGAGGCCTGCCGGGCGCTCGATTTCCCCATCGTTTCGGGCAATGTCTCGCTCTATAACGAGACCAACGGCCAGGGCATCCTGCCCACGCCCACCATTGGCGGGGTCGGCCTGCTGCCCGAATGGGAAAAGAGCGTGCGCATCGGCTTCGTCGCCGAGGACCAGCCGATCCTGCTCATCGGCGGCCCCGCCGCGCGCGGCACGCATCTGGGCCAGTCCGTCTATCTGCGCGATCTGTTCGACCGCCGCGACGGCGATGCGCCCCATGTCGATCTCGCCGCCGAGCGCCGGACCGGCGATTTCGTCCGCAGGCTCATCCGCTCGGGCGTCGTCACCGCCTGCCATGACCTCTCCGATGGCGGGCTGGGCGTCGCCCTCGCCGAGATGGCCATTGCCGGCGGCATCGGCGCGGAAGTGACCGATGTGGAGGGGCACGATCCGATCCTGACCTTTTTCGGCGAGGATCAGGGCCGCTATCTGGTCACGCTCGATCTCGATCCGCAGGGCGAGGAAATCGCCGCGCTCTGGGAAGAAGCCGCAAGCCTCGGCATCCAGGCGCCCTGGATCGGCAACACCGGCGGCACATCGTTGCGGCTGGGCGCCGCGCGGCCCGTTCCGGTGGCGACCCTGGCCGCTGCCCATGAGAGCTGGTTCCCCGCCTATATGAACGGCTGAGGGCGTTTTTCCCTCGCCGCCTTATGATCGCCGTTCTTTGGGACGCTTTGCTGCCGGGCAACGGCGATATCGGGAGGAGTGGATGATGAAGCACAATCGGACGCTGGCGGCGGCAACCGGCATCGCCGTGGCGCTCGCCTCCATTCCGGCCATGGCGCAGAACATCAATGTCACCCGCTCGGTGCTGGAGGGCCTGCCTTATACGCTGGCCTATCCCGAACCGATGCAGGCCAGCGGTGGCGGCGACGATCCCATCATCGTCAACCACCCCAATGCGCCGCTGCAATGCGAGATGTCGCTGGTGCCGGTCGAGGATACCGGCTGGACCGCCGAAACCGCGCTCGCTTCGCTCAACGAGGCGGAAGTGGCGGCGGCCTGGGCCGAAACGCTGCCCGGCTTCGCTGTCACCGGCAAAGGCCTCGCCGCCTATCAGGACACCACCGCCCTGCTCTATGAGGGCGACAGCACCGGCTCGCCCATCGACCTGCCGCTGACCCTGGTGCATACCGAGACCGTATCCAACGGGCGGGGCTATGTCCTCGAATGCCTCTACGCCACGGCGGAAGCGGAGCGGGCCCGGCCGGTGGTGGATTTCATCATCGCCAATTTCTCCACTCGCGCCGATGCCGATTGCTGCGTCGGCCTTGCGGTGGAAACCGACGAGCCCGCCCCATAGGGCGCAGCCGCGCTCGGGATGGCGCGCCGCCCGGCCCCGGTTGATGCGGCCCGACCCGCATGCCATATCAGGCGGAGGCCGCCGGAACGAACCGGCTGCCGGACTTCAAGAACCACTGCGCCCGACCCGCCCCGGCGGTTCGCCCGGCGCCACCTGACATACGGGGAGACTGAACATGGCCATGGACGCCAATGAGATCGAGCGCCGCATCAAGGCCGCCCTGCCCGATGCCGTAGTGGAAATCCGCGACCTCGCGGGCGACGGCGATCACTACGCCGCCACCGTCATCTCCGAGCAATTCCGCGGCAAGTCCCGCGTGCAGCAGCACCAGCTCGTCTATGAAGCCCTGCAGGGCGACATGGGCGGCGCCTTGCACGCCCTTGCCCTGCAGACCAACGTGCCCGACTGACCATGGCCTCGCTGCGCGACTCGCTCGACCTGATCCGCATGGTGCGGCCGGAGGCCGGCACCGCCGCGCTGGAGCACGAGATCGCCGCCGAGCGCGCCTCCTCGCTCGGCGCGGCCGAAGCGCGGGTGAAAAAGGCCATCGCCGGACTATCGGGCGGCGACGATCGCGAGCACTGGCTGGGCGAAGCCCGCGAAGCCGTCTGGGCCTATTTCGTGCAGCGCGAACTGCTCGGATTTCGGCGCCATGCCGAGGTCATCGCCGATCTGTCGATACCCGCAAACGTCCTTGCCGGGCTCGGCGCCGTGCGAAAATAGCCGGGACCATAAGCAGGAGAGCGCGCAAGCGCCGCACTCGACAGCGCCACGCTCCTATCTTATTTAAGGGGCGACTTCAGCCGGCCCTTGAACCCGGACTATTTGAAAGGCTCCTCCCATGACCGATATCAACGCCTTCATCGACGACAAGGTGAAGAACAACGACGTGTTCCTGTTCATGAAGGGCACGCCGGACTTCCCGCAATGCGGCTTCTCCGGTCAGGTCGTCCAGATCCTGAACTATCTCGGCGTCGATTTCGGCAGCGCCAATGTGCTGGAAAGCGACGAATTGCGCGAGGGCATCAAGGCCTATACCAACTGGCCGACCATTCCGCAGCTCTACGTGAAGGGCGAGTTCGTCGGCGGCGCCGATATCGTGCGCGAAATGTTCCAGGCCGGCGAATTGCAGAGCCAGTTCGAAAAGGCCGGCATTACGGTCAAGCAGAGCGCCTGATCGCCTGACTGCACCGTCCGGGCCCTGCCGTGCCGGCGGGGCCTGCCGCTTCTCCATGTGCCGGCACCGGCCCAACAGCCACTTTCACTTCCGCGCCGGGGTCTGACGCATGGATTGCGCGACCTCCTCCGAGGCCGCCAATGTCCACCGTCATCGCTACCGCTCCCGCCCGTCCCGCCATCCCCCTGCCCCTCGTCATCGTCGCCGGCTGCATCATCGCCGCCATCGGCTTCGGCGCTCGCGGTTCGTTCGGCCTGTTCACCCTGCCGGTGACCGAGGATCTGGGGCTGACGCGAGAGCAATGGGGCATGGCCATGGCCGTGCAGAACCTGGTCTGGGGCATCGCCCAGCCCTTCGCCGGCGGCATTGCCGACCGCTACGGCTCGGCACGGGTGCTGGCCTTCGGTGCCTTGGTCTATGCGGCGGGCCTGGTGGGCATGGCCTTCTCCCCCGATGCGCTGACCATGACCCTCACCGCCGGCGTCGTGACCGGGACCGGTATCGCCATCGCCTCCTTCGGCGTGGTCATGGCCGCCTTCGGCCGCGTCGTGCCGGCCGAAAAGCGCAGCTTCGTGTTCGGCATCGCCACCGCCGCCTCCTCGGCGGGCCAGTTTATCTTCGCTCCCCTCGGGCAGGGCTTCATCTCGGCCTTCGGCTGGCAGATGGCGCTGGTCTGGATCGCCATGATCATGCTGCTGATGGTGCCGCTCTCGCTGGCGCTCCGGGGCCGCGCCGAGCCTGGCCCGGGCCAGGCCGACCTGCCTTTCATGCAGGCCCTGTCGCATGCCTGGGGCTTTGGCTCCTACCGTCTGCTCGTCGCCGGATTTTTCGTCTGCGGCTTCCACCTCGCCTTCATCAACGTGCACATGCCGGCCTATCTGGTGCAATGCGGCCTGTCGCCGGAGGTGGGCAGTTGGACCATCGCCGTGATCGGCCTGTTCAACATATTGGGCTCGCTGCTGTCGGGCTGGCTGGGCAACCGCCTGCCCAAGCAGATGCTGCTGGCCTCGATCTATTTTCTGCGCGCCCTGGCCATCGCCGCGTTCCTGCTTATCCCCGTGAGCGAGGTTACGGCTTATATTTTCGCCGCGGCCATGGGTCTGTTGTGGCTTTCCACCGTGCCGCTCACCGCCGGCCTGGTGACGCTGTTTTTCGGGCCGCGTTATATGGGCATGCTCTACGGCATCGCCTTTCTCAGCCATCAGGTCGGCTCCTTCGCCGGCGTGTGGCTGGGCGGCGTCGTTTACGACCAGACCGGTGCCTACGATCTGGTCTGGTATCTGGGGATATTGCTCGGCCTCGCCTCGGCCGCGGTGCACATCCCCATCAACGAGCGCAGCCATTCCGGCTTCATGCTGAAGCCGGCCTGACCTTCTATCGGCATTTACCGATAGAGGCTTGCCAAAACCGGGCGGCAGGTTCATGGTCCGGCAATTCTTTCGCCGCCATCCGGCGGCTCCGACGAGTTTCAATCATGTCCGACCATTTCACGCGGGTTCTCTCGCGCCCCGAATTCATTGCCCTCATCGCCGCGCTGATGGCGCTCAACGCCCTGGCGATCGACGTCATGCTGCCCGCCCTGCCCTATATGGGGGAGGCGCTGGGCGTGGACAACGAAAACGAACGGCAGTTCGTCATCGCCGCCTATATGATCGGCATGGGTATCGCCCAACTCGCCTTCGGGCCGCTGACCGACCGCTTCGGCCGCCGCGCACCGCTGCTGGCCGGCATGGGGGTCTATGTCGTCGCCGCCATCGCCGCCGCCTTCGCCCCCAGCTTCGCCCTTTTGCTGGCGCTGCGCTTCATTCAGGGCATGGGCGCCGCCGGCGTCCGCGTCATCACCACCGCCGTGGTGCGCGATCGCTATTCGGGCCGCGAGATGGCCGAAGTCATGTCGCTGGTCTTCATGGTCTTCATGGCCATTCCCATCGTCGCGCCGGGCATCGGCCAGATTCTGCTGCTGACCGGGCCGTGGCAATATATCTTCCTGTTCATGGGGGGCCTGGCGCTGGGCTTCACGATCTGGACCTATATGCGCCTGCCCGAGACCCTGCCGCTGGACAACCGCCGGCCGCTCAGCCTGCGCAGCGTCATGGACGGCTTCCGCATCGTGTTCACCAATCGCGTCGCCATCTCCTATGGCCTGGCGGGTATGTTCCTGTTCGCGGCCCTGTTCGGCTTCATCAGCTCGTCCCAGCAGATCTATGTCGACATCTACGAGCTCGGCGTCTATTTCCCCCTCGCCTTCGCCGGCGTCGCCGGCCTCATGGCCATTTCCTCCTTCACCAATTCGCGGGTGGTGAGGCGGCTGGGCATGCGCCGCCTGTCCCATGGCGCCATGCTGACCTTCACTGGTTTCTCGGTCGCTTGGCTGGCTTTCGCCCTCTCGGGATGGCTGCCGCTATGGCTGTTCTTCGGCCTGCTCTGCGTCATCATGTTCAGCTTCGGCTGGGCCGCCTCGAACATGAACTCGCTGTCCATGGAGCCGCTCGGCGCCGTGGCGGGCACGGCCGCTTCGGTCTTCGGCTTCATCCAGACGGTCGGCGGCGCGCTGATCGGGGGCTATATCGGCCAGATGTTCGACGGCACCACCGTGCCCGCCGCCCTCGGCTATTCCCTCATGGGCATATTGGGCCTGGTCTGCATCCTGGTCGCGGAAAAAGGCCGCCTCTTCGGCGTGGGCGAACGGGCCCCGGACGACGATGCGGTCATGGAGGCCCATTGACCGCAGGGATCGTCAGACGGTGAAAACCTCCCGGCGCAGCTCGTCCCAGCTCTGCTTGTCCGGCGCCACCAGCAGCCCGCCCTCGACGTCGGCGGGGCGATAGGCCGAGCCGTCGAGCCTGGCCACATGGGCGCCGGCCTCCGCCATGATGAGCGCGCCGCCGACATGGTCCCACGGCATCAGCTTGCCATAGGCGAGGAAGTGGACATTGCCGCCCGCCGCGAACCGGTATTCGTGACCGGCGCATCGATAGCTGGCGAACATATTGACCTTGGCCAGATTGGCCAGCACGCTGCGGCGCTGCTCGGGCGGAAAATAGGCGGTCGAAGCCAGCCCGCCCATCTCCGCCAGTGGCACCGCCTCGGCGAATTTCTGCCGTACCCGCCGCCCGTCCGAAAAAATCTGCCAGGCCCCGCAGCCGCGCTCCGCCATCAGGAAGTCGTCGCCCAGTGGATCGTAGATGACGCCGGCCACCGGCTCGCCGTTCTGGACTACCGCGGCCATGACGGCGAAAAGCGGTAGGCCACCGGCAAAATTCGCTGTCCCGTCAACGGGATCGACGTAAATGACGATTCGATCCTCCAAGGCGGTGCGCAGCAGTGCCGGACTGGCCGCGACCGCTTCCTCGCCGATGACCACCGTATCGGGCCTGTGATCGAGGATGGCGGCGGTGATCGCTCGTTCCGCCGCCTCGTCCGCCTCGGTCACGAGGTCGAAGGCGCCGCTCTTGGTGTGGATCATACCGTCGTCGAGCCGCCGGAAGCGGGGCATGATCTCCTCCTGCGCGGCCTTGCGGAGAATGGCGGCCAGGCGATCGATATTCATGTGTCTCTAGTCCTTCTGTGCAATGGAAAGGCCCGCGAAATCGAACAGGCGCGGGTCGAGCATATGGCTGGCATTGATATTGCCCAGCGCCCGTATCATCACATCCTTGCGGCCGGGCATCCGCTTCTCCATGTCGGCCAGCATGGCCTTCATGGCGTTGCGCTCCAGCCCGTCCTGCGAACCGCACAGGTCGCAGGGAATGATGGGAAACGCCATGGCGTCGGAAAACCGCTGCAGATCCTCCTCGGCGCAATAGATCATCGGCCGGAGCACTTCCAAATCGCCCTCGTCATTGACCAGCTTGGGCGGCATGGCGGCGAGCTTGCCGCCGTGGAAGAGGTTCATGAAGAAGGTTTCGAGGCTGTCGTCGCGATGGTGCCCGAGAACCAGGGCGCTGCATCCCTCCTCCCGCGCGATGCGGTAGAGATTGCCGCGTCGCAGTCGCGAGCAGAGCGAGCAATAGGTCGCCCCCTGCGGCAGCTTGTCGGTGACCACCGAATAAGTGTCGCGAAATTCGATGCGGTGCGCGATGCCGAGCCCGGCCAGGAATTCAGGCAGGATATGCTTGGGGAAATTCGGCTGTCCCTGATCGAGATTGCACGCCACGAGCTCCACCGGCAGCAGGCCGCGCCATTTGAGATCGAGCAGCAGGGCGAGCAGACCATAGCTGTCCTTGCCGCCCGATAGCGCCACCAGCCACCGGTCGCCCGGCCGCACCATGGCGAATTTGTCCAGCGCCTCGCGCATATTGCGGATCAGCCGCTTGCGCAGCTTGTTGAACTCGACCGAGCGCGGGGCCTGCGCATAGATCGGATGCGCGCCGGTATCGGCGTCTTCGGCCGGCCTCGCCGGATTTTCCATCACCGCGGTCATGGCGGAACTCTCATTGGGACTTTGCCATGCTGATAGCGCCCCTCGTCCCGGAGGGAAAGGCCAACCGGCCGGAGCAACCTTACCGAAGCTTAACTTCCCTTCCTTGTTTTACCCGACTTGCCGCAGTTAGATGGCGCCTTTCTCCCGACACCCTGGAGTCTCCGGTGTTCCGTTCCTTTTTCCCCGAACCCAAGCTGTTCTTTTCCGCCGCCCTTGGCTGGACGGCGCTGTGCATCCTCGCCTGGTTCACCATTGGCCCCGCGCTGGAGAGCGTTCTCAGTCTCGCCCCCCTGCTCGCCCAGGTGCCCACCGAGGCCGATCCTGAACCGTTCCTGACGGCCGACAAGGTCTGGCTCTACCAATACGTGCTGATGTCGGGCTATCTGTTCTGCATTCCCTGGTATTGGATCGGCAACAATCGCCGCTGGTTCTGGTGGTCGGTCGTGGGCAGCGTCACCATCGTCGAGGTGGTGTTCTTCGACGTGCAGGCCAGCGCTTGGATGAATGCCTGGTACGGCGAGTTCTACAACATGTTCCAGGGCGCGTTGCAGAATCCGGGCAGCGTGTCGCTCGAAACCATCTATGGCGAGCTCGCGACGGTCCTGGTGGTCCTGCTGCCCCGCATCGCCATTCTGGTGCTCAACGCCTTCTTCATCGCCCACTACCTGTTCCGCTGGCGGCGGGCGATGACCTTCTTCTACATGACCCACTGGCCCCGCATGCGGGGCATCGAAGGCGCCTCCCAGCGTATCCAGGAAGATACCCAGCGCTTCGCCAATATCGTCGAGGGGCTGGCAGTCTCGCTGGTCAGCTCGATCATGACCCTGCTGGTCTTCCTGCCGCTGCTGTGGAACCTGTCGCAGAACATCACCGAATTGCCGCTGATCGGCCCGGTGAACGGCAGCCTTGTCTGGGTGGCGCTGATGTCGGCCATGGCCGGTACGGTGCTGCTCGGCCTCGTCGGCATCAAGCTGCCCGGGCTGGAATTCCAGAACCAGCGTGTCGAGGCCGCCTTCCGCAAGGAACTGGTCTATGGCGAGGATCACCACGACCGCGCCCGGCCCCTCAGCACCAAGGAATTCTTCCTCGGCGTGCAGCGCAATTATTTCCGCCTCTATGGGCACTATCTCTATTTCAACGTCGCCCGCTACGTCTATCTGCAGGGCGCCAATTTCGTGCCGCTGATCGCCATGTCGCCCTCGATAGCGGCGGGCGCCCTGACCTTCGGCCTGTTCCAGCAGGTCAGCAACGCCTTCGATCAAGTCGATGGCTCGTTCCGCTTCCTCGCCAATTCCTGGACCACGATCATCTCGCTGATTTCGGTCTATAAGCGCCTGCGCACCTTCGAGGCGAACATTCCGCCGGGCGCCATCTCCGGCGTCGACTATGACGATCCGCGCTATGTGGCGACCGACGCCGAATTCGAGCCATTGCCCACCGATAGCGACGATGGCAGGGAGGGCGTGCCGGCGGGGCTGTGATCGGCAAGCTGGCAAACACAAAAAAGGGCCGCTCGAAAGAGCGGCCCTTTGCAATTCGGCAGGTCGTTCGCTTAACGCGAATAGAATTCCACGACCAGGTTCGGCTCCATCTGCACCGGATAGGGCACGTCCGACAGGGCAGGAACGCGGGTATAGGTCGCGGTCTGCTTGCCGTGATCGACTTCCACATAATCCGGAACGTCGCGCTCGGCGAGCTGGTTGGCTTCCAGAACGATGGTGAGCTGCTTGGAGCGCTCGCGCACTTCGATCTTGTCGCCCACCTTGACCTGGTAGGACGGGATATTGACGCGCTTGCCGTTGACCAGCACATGGCCGTGCGACACGAACTGGCGGGCGGCGAAGACGGTGGGCACGAACTTGGCGCGATAGACGATGGCGTCCAGGCGGCTTTCGAGCAGGCCGATCAGGTTCTCGCCGGTATCGCCCTTGCGGCGGTTGGCTTCGTCATAAAGGCGGCGGAAGCTCTTTTCGGTGATCGAGCCGTAATAGCCCTTGAGCTTCTGCTTGGCACGCAGCTGCAGGCCGTAGTCGCTCAGCTTGCCCTTGCGGCGCTGGCCGTGCTGGCCGGGGCCATAGGCACGGGCATTGAGCGGGGACTTCGGACGGCCCCAGATATTTTCGCCCAGGCGGCGATCGATCTTGTACTTGGCGGTATGACGCTTCGACATCGCGTATCCTTCTGAATAAGAACCTGGCCCCGAAAAGTCTCGGACTTGTCGGATAGCCATGCACTTGTTGACATGGATCGCGCCCTCCTCTGCCCTTCTTGCGAAAGGCCGACAGACTCCCAACAGAGAATCCCGGGTGCGCCTATGGGCCGGGTAGGCCGGAATAGGTGGGCGCGTCTTAGAGGGCCGGGCGGGCCGAGTCAAGTATTCCGGAGGATTTCCGGCGTGTCAGGCCATGCGCCTGTCGATATGCCGCTGCTCGCGCAATTGCGGAAAAAGGCGACTCCACAACACCGCGATGGCCATGGCACCGAAGCCGCCGATAACCACCGCCGGCACCGGCCCGAGGAAATGCGCCACCGTGCCGGCGCGGAATTCCCCCAGTTCGTTGGAGGCGCCCACGAAAACCGAGTTGACCGCATTGACGCGGCCGCGCACCTCCTCGGGCGTCCACAACTGCATGATGGTCTCCCGGATCGTGACGCTGACCATGTCCGAGGCCCCTACCAGCACCAGCGCCGGAATGGAGAGCCAGACCGTGGTGGAAAAGCCAAAAACCACGGTGAACGCACCGAACAGCCCCACGAAGAGAAACAGCACCTTGCCCGCGTGATCCCTGATGGGGAAGCGGGTCAGGTAGAGCGCCATGAAGATCGCGCCCACGCCTGGCGCCGCGCGCAACAGGCCCAGCTCCAGGGGGCCGGCATGCAGGATGTCCTTGGTGTAGACCGGCAGCAAAGCCACCGCGCCGCCCATCAGCACCGCGAACATGTCGAGGGAGATGGCGCCCAACACCACCCTGTTGGAGAAGATGTAGCGGAAACCGCCGAAAATGGTCTCGAGGCTTCTCGCCTGATGCGATTCGCGCCGGGCCGGGCGTGGGATCAGCAGCACGGTCGCCATCGCCAGCAGCAGCAACACTCCGCTGGTGCCGAACGCGAAGCTGGGGGAGACGCCATAGAGCAGGCCGCCGGCCGCCGGACCGGTGATCGAGGCGAACTGCCAGGCCGAGGCATTGATGGTGATGGCGTTGGACAGCGCCTCGGGCGGCACCAGGTTGGGCGCCAGGGATTGCGCCGCCGGCCCCCAGAAGGCGCGCGCAATGCCCAGCCCCACCAGGATGACGAAAATGGGCCAGACCTCATGCGCCTCGACATTGACCAGCGCGAGGAAACCCAGCGCGCAGAACAATTCGATCACGAGGCAGACCGCCATGATGCCGCGACGGTTGAAGCGGTCGGCGGTGAGGCCGGTGACCAGGATGAGCAGCAGCGCCGGCAGGAACAGGCACAGCCCCACCAGCCCCAGAAGGAAGGCATTGCCGGTGACGTCGTAGATCTGCCAGGCGATGGAGACCGACATGACCTGCACCGCGAAGCTGACCAGCAGCGTCGTCAGCCAGAAGAAGCGGAAACCGACATAGGTGAAGGCTAGCTTGGAGGATTCGGCCGGCGCGTGGGTGCTCATGCGGGAGCCATGGCATTTCGCCGATGAATGGTCAGAGGCGGAAATTCTTCCTGCGGCACGGCGCGCTACTCCTTCGCCGGCTCGCTCCCGGCCGGCTTCATCCGGTTCGGATTGGGGCGCTCGTGCCGCCGGTCGATGGAGGAGATCACTCCGCGCAGGGTCCGCACCTCCTGGCTGGTGAAGCGACCGCGCGTCAGCGCCGTGCGCAGGTTGTTGACCATGCTGGGGCGCTTGTCGGGCGTGGTGAAGAAGCCGGTCTGGTCGAGCACGCCTTCGAGATGCTCGAAAAGGCCCACCAGTTCCTGGCGCGGCGCGGCCTCGTCGAGCCCGCCGCCGAAGGGCAACGCCCGGCCCGCTTCGCTCTGCCGCCGCCATTCATAGGCCATCAGCAGCACCGCCTGGGCGATGTTGAGCGAGGCGAAGGCGGGCTCCACCGGCAGCGTGACGATGGCGTCCGCCATGGCCACTTCATCGTTGAGCAGGCCCCAGCGCTCGCGGCCGAACAGCAGGCCGGCGCCCTTGCCTCCTGCGATATGGGCGGCCATGGCCGCCGATGCCTCCTCGGGGCCGAGCACTTCCTTCTGCATGTCGCGGGAGCGGGCGGTGGTGGCATAGACGAGCGCCAGGTCGGCTACGGCCTCCTCCAGGGTCTCGAAAACGCGAACCCGTTCGAGGACGTGATCGGCGCGGGAAGCGGCGGCGATCGCCTTCTCGTTGGGCCAGCCATCGCGTGGCCGCACCAGCCGCAGGTCCCAAAGGCCGAAATTGGCCATGGCGCGGGCCGCGGCGCCGATATTCTCCCCCAGTTGCGGCTCGCATAGGATGATCGCCGGCGTCGGAGCCAGGACCAGGGGGAGGGAACTATCGGTGCCTGCCATGTGCCGCCATCCTGAAAACTGGCGGCGGCATAACGCAATTCGGATCGTCGGGCAATTCAGGCGACGCGTTCCCGCCGCGGCAGGTCCAGCACGGTGCCGCTCGGCCGCCACTCCCGGTCGAGCATGGCGAAATGCAGTTCCTCGTCCCATTCGCCCTGGAACAGGGCATGTTCACGGTAATGCGCCTCGATCCGCATTCCCAGCGTCTGCATCAGCTTGGCGGAATGGCGGCTGCGTCCGTCGCATCGCACCATTAGTCGATGAATGTGATAGTGGTCGAAGGCAATGCCGAAAAGGGCCCTCAGCGCTTCCGACAGATACCCTCTGCCGCTGAAGGTCGGATCGATGACGAACCGTACCTCGCCCTGCCCTGCCGTTGCGTCCGACCATCTCAGGCTTACATGGCCGATCAGCATCCCGTCGGCCTTGCGCACCATGGCCAGCGTCAGCCTGTCGCCGGGCCGGTGCAGTTCCAGTTGCTTGCGCATCACGGCGAGGGACGACGCTACGTCCTCGACGTAACGGGCCGGCCGCTCAACATAGCGTTGAACCGAAGGCAGGGTGAGGTAGCGGGCCACGGCGTCCAGATCGCCATTTTCGAAGGGCCGCAAGCGCAGCGTGCTGGTTTCTACGGGCAGGCGCAAAGACGACATGGTTCCATTCCCTCCGCAGGCGGTGCAAGAAGCCCTGTGACGAGAACGCCCCCTGCCGGACCAAGTTCCTGCCCCGGCGAGGAAAATCTTACCTGGGCAGCGCGCTTACACGGCTCGGCCCGAGGGCGCGGGATGGGACCTGGCCGCCCACTCCCGGTTCAAAATGGCATAGTGGAACTCTTCGTCCCATTGCCCCTTGAGCAAGGCGTGCTCGCGAAAATGCGCCTCCCGCCGCATGCCCAGCCGCTCCATCAGCCGCCAGGAGGGCTCGTTGCGGACGGCACAGCGGGCAAAGACGCGATGCAGGCCCGCCTCACGGAAGGCGAGGTCGAGCATGGCCACCGCCGCCTCACAGGCATAGCCGCGGTGCTGATATTCAGGATGAAAGATCCAGCCGATCTCCCCCTGCCGCGCCTCGACCGAGCGGCAGATCAGCGACACCTCGCCCGCCAGCGCGTATCTCTCCTGCGTCTCGACCGCGAGGATGATCCGATCGTCCTCCTCGGCCAGCGACAATTGTGTCGTGCGCTGCTGGATGGCCAGGGCGCATTCCTCGCGGCTGAGCGGCGGGTCGAACAGATAGCGCGCCACGTCCTCGCGGCCCCGATAGGCGAAGACGGCATCGACATCGCCCCGCGTGAACGGGCGCAGCCGCAGGCGTTCGGTCAGCAATGGATAGTCGGGATGCAGCGCCATCGCGCGGCACTTTTGCCGCTCTGCCCGGCAAAGGCAAGCCGCCCATCCGCGCACGGTCTCGCCAGAGAAGCGCCCACCCGGAACCGGCATGGCCCCATGCCGAGCACATCTTTGCGCTTTGCGCCCGGAATGCTATAGGGGCGCCCGAAATGGCCACGGGCCGGTATCCGCTTTCAGGGAGTTTTCATATGAGCAAGATCAAGGTCGCCAATCCGGTCGTGGATCTCGACGGCGATGAGATGACCCGCATCATCTGGCAGGCGATCAAGGACAAGCTCATCCATCCCTATCTCGATCTGCCGATCGAATATTACGATCTTTCCGTGGAAAATCGCGACGCCACCGACGACCAGGTGACCGTGGATTCGGCCAATGCCATCAAGAAGCACGGCGTCGGCATCAAATGCGCCACCATCACCCCCGACGAGGCACGCGTCGAGGAATTCGGCCTCAAGAAGATGTGGAAGTCGCCCAACGGCACCATCCGCAACATCCTGGGCGGCGTGATCTTCCGCGAGCCGATCATCTGCAAGAACGTGCCGCGCCTGGTGCCCGGCTGGACCCAGCCGATCATCGTGGGCCGCCACGCCTTTGGCGACCAGTATCGCGCCACCGACTTCAAGTTCCCCGGCAAGGGCAAGCTGACGATGAAATTCGTCGGCGAAGACGGCACCGTGATCGAGCATGACGTGTTCGACGCCCCCTCCGCCGGCATCGCCATGGGCATGTACAACCTCGATGATTCCATCACCGACTTTGCCCGCGCCTCCATGAACTACGCCCTCAACCGCGGCGTGCCCTGCTATCTCTCGACCAAGAACACCATTCTCAAGGTCTATGACGGGCGCTTCAAGGACATCTTCCAGGAAATCTACGAGGCCGAGTTCAAGGAGAAGTTCGAAGCCAAGAAGATCTGGTACGAGCATCGCCTGATCGACGACATGGTGGCGTCCGCCCTGAAGTGGTCCGGCGGCTATGTCTGGGCCTGCAAGAACTATGACGGCGACGTGCAGTCCGACACCGTCGCCCAGGGCTTCGGCTCGCTGGGCCTGATGACCTCGGTGCTGATGACGCCCGATGGCAAGATCGTGGAAGCCGAGGCCGCCCACGGCACCGTGACCCGCCACTATCGTCAGCACCAGCAGGGCAAGGAAACCTCGACCAATTCCACCGCCTCGATCTTCGCCTGGACCCGTGGCCTCGCCCACCGCGCCAAGCTCGACAACAACGAGGAACTGGCGAAGTTCGCCGCCACCCTCGAAAAGGTCACGGTCGATACTATCGAGGAAGGCAAGATGACCAAGGACCTGGCGCTGCTGGTCGGTCCCGAACAGCCCTGGCTCACCACCATGGGCTTCCTCGACGCCATCGACCAGAACCTCCAGCACGCCATGGCGTAACGCCTCGGAACCCGAGCGTGACAAGGGCCGGACCAACGTCCGGCCCTTTTTCGTAATCTGGCATCGGAGGTCCCGATGAAACGTCGCTATCTGGCTGGTGCCGCCATTCTGGCGGCGGTGGCCGCAGGCTATCTCTACAATGCCGGCTGGCGCGTGGCACCGCCCGAGAACGGCGAGTTGCGCCTGATCGCCCATCGCGGCGTGCACCAGACCTTCCATCGGGACGAACTCGCCAGCGACACCTGCACCGCCGAACGGATCGATCCGCCGCGCCACGGCCTGCTGGAAAATACTATCCCCTCCATGCAGGCTGCCTTTGCCTCGGGCGCCGACATCGTGGAACTCGATGTCCACCCCACGACGGACGGGCAATTTGCGGTTATGCACGACTGGAGCGTGGATTGCCGTACCGAAGGCACGGGCGAGACGCGCGCTCATACCATGGCGCAATTGCGCGCGCTCGATATCGGCCATGGCTATACCGCCGATGGTGGCCGCACCTACCCCTTCCGGGGCACGCGCATTGGAGGCATGCCCGAACTCCGGGAGGTGCTGTCCGCCATGCCCGCTGGAAAATTCCTGATCAATTTCAAGAGCCGGGAGGCTAGAGAGGGCGATATGCTGGCCGATCTCGTCTCCGCCAATCCGCAATGGCGACCGGCCGTGTGGGGCGCCTATGGCGGCGACGAGCCGACCTTTCGTGCCGCCGCGCGGATCGATGGCCTCAATGTCTGGTCGCGGCGCGGGCTGATCGATTGCGTGGTGCAATATATGGCCCTGGGCTGGACCGGCTGGGTGCCGGACCCCTGCCGCGACACCAAGGTGATGATCCCGATCAATATCGCTCCCTGGCTCTGGGGCTGGCCGAACCTGTTGCAGGCGCGGCTGGCCGAGGCGGGCAGCCAGATCATCCTGCTCGGCCCCTATGGCGCTGGCGATCCGGGCACGGCGGGCATCGACGACCTGGGCGCTCTTGCCCGGATTCCCGAGGGTTTCGACGGATATGTCTGGACCAACCGCATCGAGGTGATCGGCCCGGCGCTGAAAGGGCTGGAGCCGCCACAAATCCCCGATGCGCCTGGATGACGGCCCGGAAATTTACTGTATGGTGATGGGGTTTCTCGAATCTCCCCGCCATTGCTTTTTCTGGGTATTACGGTGCCTGTCGGCGTCATTCTGGCCTTCCTGGCCTATGTCAGCTTTTCCATCTCGGATGCGTTGATCAAGGCCACCGGCCCGTCTATGTCGGTGTTCGAGATCGCCTTTTTCACCACCAGCTTCTCCATCATCCCGGTGATGCTGACCAAGCGGGGCGAGCGTTTCCGCGACATGTACAAGCTGCACCACCCCTGGCTGGTGCATCTGCGCTGCGCCACCTCCATCACCGGCACGGCCTGCGTGATGTACGCATTTACCCATATCGCCTTCGCCGACGTCTATGCCATCGGCTTCACCACGCCGATTTTCGTCACCCTGCTCTCGGTGCTGTTCCTCAAGGAGCACGTGACGCCGCAGCGCTGGCTGTTGCTGAGCCTGTGCTTTCTGGGGGTGGTGCTGGTGATCCGGCCGGGCCTGCGCGAAATCGAGACCGGGCATCTGGTGATGATGATCGGCGCGACCGCCGGAGCGGTCACCACCATCGTCCTGCGCCATGTGGCGCCCCGGGAAAGACGGGTGAGCCTGATCGGCATCCAGGTGATTTATTCGGCCATTATCAATGGCTTGCTGATGATTCCCGGCTTCGTCATGCCGACGCTGGAGCAGTTCGCGGTGTTCCTCGCCATCGGCCTGCTGGGCGGCTTCGGCGGGCTGCTGCTGATCGCCGCCACCAAGCGCACCCCGGCCAATCTGGTGGCGCCGGTGCAATATAGCCAACTGATCTGGGCCATCCTGTTCGGCGCCCTGTTCTTCGGCGAAATTCCCGACTGGATCGCCGTTGTCGGCATGCTGATCGTGGTGATCAGCGGGCTCCTGAACGTGCTGAGCGACCGCAAGCCGATCCGCTGGAAGCCGCGTCTGTTCTTTTTCCGCATCGGCATGTAACGCCAGCACATCGTTAGCGTTGCGCACCGCATGGCGGCGCGCCCCAGTCACGATATGCCGCTCCGATGCGGCTCCGGCCCCGATATCAGATCAGGGCGCGGATCGCCGCCAGCGCCTCTTCGGCCCGCGCCCCGTCCGGGCCGCCCGCCTGCGCCATGTCGGGACGACCGCCGCCGCCCTGCCCGCCCAGCGCCGCCGCGCCGGCCCGCACCAGATCGACGGCCGAATAGCGGCCCACCAGATCCTCGGTGACGCCGATGGCGACGCCGGCCTTGCCGTCGTCGGCCCGGCCGATGATGGCGACGATTCCCGAGCCGATCTGCTTCTTGGTCTGATCGACCAGCCCGCGCAGATCCCGGGGCTGCAGCCCCTCGACCACGCGGCCGGCGAAGGTGACGCCGTTGACGGCCTCGCTGCCATCGCCGCTTCCCGCCGCGGCGCCGCCGCCCATGGCCAGCTTCTGGCGCGCCTCGACCAGGGCCCGCTCGGCCTTCTTGAGCTGGTCCTGCAAGGCCTCGATGCGCTCGAGCACGTCATGCGGCCCGGCGCGCAACAGGCTCGCCGCGGAAGCGACGATAGCGGTGCCGGCATTGCCGCGATGGCGGGCGGCATTGCCGGTCAGCGCCTCGATGCGGCGCACGCCGGCGGCGACGGCACCTTCGGAGACGACCGAGACCAGGCCGATATCGCCGGTGCGGCGCACATGGGTGCCCCCGCACAGCTCCACCGACCAGCCCAGGCCATTGCCCGTGGGCGCGCCCATGGAGACGACGCGGACCTCGTCGCCGTATTTCTCGCCGAACAGCGCCCGCGCCCCGGCCTCCTTGGCCTCCTCGACGCCCATCAGCCGGGTCTCGACGGGAGCGTTCTGCAGCACGATGGCATTGGCGATGTCCTCGACCTCGGCCAGTTCCTGCGGGGTCATGGGCTTGGTATGGACGAAATCGAAGCGCAGGCGATCCGGCGACACCAGCGAGCCCTTCTGGGCGACGTGGTCGCCCAGGACGAGGCGCAGCGCCTCGTGCAGCAAATGGGTGGCCGAGTGATTGGCGCGAATGGCGGAGCGCCGGGCATGGTCGACCGCCAGCTCCACCGCCTGCCCGACGCGCAACGTCCCCTCGGCGACCTTGACCCGGTGGGCGAAGATGCCGTGATGCCTGCCGGTATCGAGAACTTCGGCGGCGGCGTCCTCGGCGCGGATGGCGCCGGCATCGCCCACCTGCCCGCCGCTCTCGCCATAGAACGGGGTCTGGTTGACGACGACGATGCCCTCCTCGCCGGCTTTAATCGATTGCACCTCGACGCCATCGACCAGCAGCGCGCGGATCTCGCCCTCGGCGGTCTCGGTTTCGTAGCCGAGGAACTCGGTGGGGCCGAGCCGGTCGGCCAGGCCGAACCAGACCGAATCGGTAGCCGCCTCGCCCGAGCCGGCCCAGCTCCGGCGCGCCTCGGCCTTCTGCTGGGCCATGGCGGCATCGAAGCCGGCCTGGTCGACGCCGATATTGCGCGCGCGCAGCGCATCCTGGGTCAGGTCGAGCGGGAAGCCATAGGTGTCGTAAAGCTTGAAGGCGGTGGCGCCGTCCAGCGTCGCCCCCTCGCCCAGCCCGGCCGTTTCGGCTTCGAGAATCTGCAGGCCCCGGCCCAGGGTTTTGAGGAAACGCCCCTCCTCGAGGCGCACGGTCTCGGCGATCATCGCCTCGCCCCGCACCAGCTCGGGATAGGCCTGCCCCATTTCGCGCACCAGAGCGGGCACCAGCCTGTGGATCACCGGCTCCTCGGCGCCCAGCAGGGTGGCATGGCGCATGGCGCGGCGCATGATGCGGCGCAGCACGTAGCCGCGCCCCTCATTGGAGGGCAAGACACCCTCGGCGATGAGGAAGCTCATGGACCGCAAATGGTCGGCGATGACGCGCAGGCTGCGATTGCCGGGCCCGTCCACCTCGGCATTGGTGGCATTGGCCGCCGCCGCGATCAGCGCCTTGAACAGGTCGATATCGTAATTGTCGTGCACGCCCTGCATGACGGCGGCGATGCGCTCCAGCCCCATGCCGGTATCGATGGAGGGGTGAGGCAGGCCGGAGCGGGAGCCATCGGCCTGCTGCTCGAACTGCATGAACACCAGGTTCCAGATCTCGATCCAGCGGTCGCCGTCTTCCTCGGGCGAGCCGGGAGGGCCGCCCCAGATCTTGTCGCCGTGATCGTAGAAGATTTCCGAGCACGGCCCGCATGGCCCGGTATCGCCCATCTGCCAGAAATTGGACTCGGCGCCCAGGCGCACGATGCGGTCCTCGGAAAGGCCCGCGATCTTCTTCCACAGCCCGAACGCCTCGTCGTCATCCTCATAGACGGTGACCATGAGCTTGTCGCGCGGCAGGCCCCAATCCCTGGTGAGCAGGGTCCAGGCCAATTCGATGGCACGGTCCTTGAAATAGTCGCCGAAGGAGAAATTCCCCAGCATCTCGAAGAAGGTGTGGTGGCGTGCGGTGAACCCCACATTGTCGAGGTCGTTGTGCTTGCCCCCCGCCCGCACGCATTTCTGCGCCGTGGTGGCGGTGGAATAGGGGCGCTTTTCGACGCCGGTGAAGACGTTCTTGAACTGCACCATGCCGGCATTGGTGAACATCAGCGTCGGATCGTTGCGCGGCACGAGCGGGCTGGATGCCACTTCCTCGTGGCCGTTGCGGGCGAAGTAACCGACAAAGCTCGAGCGAAGATCGTTTACGCTGGTCATTCAAAGGCTTTCATGGCGGAGCGGGCGCGGACGCGCCCCTTGACGGAAAACGGGGCTTTTTATCGTGAGGGGGTCGCGCCTGTCCAGCACCGGGTGATCCGCGGTCCATGCAATGCCGGCGGAAGGCTGGATTGCCCGGTGAACCGGGCAATGATGGGTGGAGAGATGGCGAAAGCGGGGAGATGGCGGGGCTATCAGATCGTTCCACGTCCTGCTTCAGGCTCTCTCCGCCTGCGGTGTCATTCCCGCGTCAGCGGGAATCTTCGTTTCTTTTCCGGCAGCCGAACAGGGATTCCCGCTTTCGCGGGGAATGACACTCCTGGAAAGAGGCGGGTTCTGGAAGGTAGGTGCCCCCATGAAAAACCCCCGCCGGAGCGGGGGTGGGGTGCATGGGACCGGGAGGGCGGCTTATTCCTCGGCTTCGCCCTCGCCGCCTTCGACCAGCAGCACTTCGCCCAGCAGGCCCGAGCTTTCGCGCACGCCCTGCTCGATGGTGTTGGCGATCTCGGGATTGTCCTTGAGGAACTGGCGGGCGTTCTCGCGGCCCTGGCCGAGCCGCTGGCTGTCCCAGGAGAACCAGGAGCCGGACTTCTCGACGATGCCGGACTTGACGCCCAGATCGAGCAGTTCGCCGGTCTTGGAGATGCCTTCGCCATACATGATGTCGAACTCGACCTGGCGGAAGGGCGGGGCCAGCTTGTTCTTGACCACTTTCACCCGGGTCTGGTTGCCCACGACCTCCTCGCGGTCCTTGAGGGCGCCGATGCGGCGGATGTCGAGGCGGACCGAGGCATAGAATTTGAGCGCATTGCCGCCCGTGGTGGTTTCGGGCGAGCCATACATGACGCCGATCTTCATGCGGATCTGGTTGATGAAGATGACCAGGCACTTGGACTTGGAGATGGAGGAGGTCAGCTTGCGCATGGCCTGGCTCATGAGGCGCGCCTGCTGGCCCGGCAGGCTGTCGCCCATTTCACCTTCGAGTTCGGCGCGCGGGGTGAGCGCGGCGACCGAATCGACCACCAGCACGTCGATGGCGCCGGAGCGCACCAGCGTATCGGTGATTTCCAGCGCCTGCTCGCCGGTATCGGGCTGGGAGATGAGCAGGTCGTCGACATTGACGCCCAGCTTGCGGGCATAGACCGGATCGAGCGCATGCTCGGCATCGACAAAGGCGCAGATGCCGCCCTTGCGCTGCGCCTCGGCCACCACATGCAGCGCCAGCGTGGTCTTGCCCGAGCTTTCCGGCCCGAAAATCTCGACGATGCGGCCCTTGGGCAGGCCGCCAATGCCCAGGGCGATGTCGAGCCCCAGCGAGCCTGTCGAGATCGCCTCGACCTCGATGGCCGAGTTCTCGCCCAGGCGCATGATCGAGCCCTTGCCGAAATTCCGCTCGATCTGGCTCAGCGCCGCGGCCAGAGCCTTGTCCTTATCCATCGATCCACCCTCAACGACGCGAAGCGGCGAAGCTGCCATGATGCTGGTCTCCTTATTTCACGCTCTCGGAACTCGCGCAACGAGAGGGCTGTCCTGTCCGATGTGCAATATTCGTAGTGCATTTGTTCTCATTTTGTTTCACCCACGTCAAGGGACAAAATGAGAACATCGGCAATGAGGCGGAACAGGGAGGGCAAAGAGATTCGGCCCGATGCGCTGCCGCGCCGCTTCGCTTCCCCGGCCTAAGCGTAAAAGTATGATTTTTAGCTGGACAGTTCGGGCGGAGTTCCCTTCTATGCCGCAAAATCCAAACGAGGACCGCCCCATGCACCTGATCCAGTATTTCGACGACAAGGGCAACCGCGCCGTGGGCGTGACCCGCAACGGCCAGACCCACCGGGTCGCCGGGGTCGGCACCGTCTATGAACTGGTGACGGGCGCGCTGGAAGGCATTGGCGGGCTCGCCGAGGCGGTCGCGGCACGCGGGCTGGCCGAAGCGGTGGACAAGGCGGCGCTGCTGGCCGAGGGGCGGCTGCTGGCCCCCATCGACCACCCCGATCCGGCGCATCTGCACGTGACCGGCACCGGCCTCACCCATCTGGGCTCGGCGGCGACGCGCGACGCCATGCACAAGGCCGGTGGCGAGCAGTCCGAGGGCGAGCTGACCGACAGCATGAAGATGTTCCGCATGGGCCTCGAGGGCGGCAAGCCGGCGCCCGGGGAAAAGGGCGTACAGCCGGAATGGTTCTACAAGGGCAACGGCCATATCGTGGTGGCGCCCGGCCACCCCATCCCCTCGCCCGGCTTCGCGCTCGATGCGGGCGAGGAGCCCGAGATCGCCGGCATCTACGTCATCGACCGCAACGGCCAGCCGCGCCGGCTGGGCTTCGCGCTGGGCAATGAATTTTCCGACCACGTGACCGAGCGCATCAACTATCTCTTCCTCGCCCATTCCAAGCTGCGCGCCTGCTCGTTCGGCCCGGAACTGCGGGTGGGCGACCTGCCCCGCCATATCGAGGGCACCTCACGCATCCTGCGCGACGGGCAGGTGCTGTGGGAAAAGCCGTTCCTCTCGGGCGAGGACAATATGAGCCACACCATCGCCAATCTCGAATATCATCACTTCAAATACGAGCTGTTCCGCCAGCCCGGCGACGTGCATGTGCACATGTTCGGCACGGCGACGCTGAGCTTCGCCGACGGCATCTCCACGCGGAACGACGATATCTTCGAGATCGAGGAAAGCCAGTTCGGCCTCAAGCTGCGCAACCCCGTGCGGGTCGAGGAGGAAAAGCCGGTGATCGTCAGCGGCCTTTATTGAGGCCGCTTTACTCCCGCCGGCCGGCATGCCAGTTATCCGCCGTCCCGAGGGGAGGATGGCCATGACGCAGCGCAGTTTCGAAACCCGCCGGATCGGCGAGACCAATCTGTCGGTCACCACGCTGGGCCTGGGCGGGGCGAGTCTGGCGGGCAATTTCACCCGCGTGCCCGAGGACCAGGCCCGCGCCACCGTGGCGCATGCGCTCGAGCTGGGCATCACCTATGTCGATACCGCCCCCCAATACGGGCTGGGCCGCTCGGAGCATCTGGTGGGCGAGGTGGTGCGCAATGCCAGCCCGCGCCCGGTGATCTCCACCAAGGTGGGGCGGCTGCTGCGGCCGGTGCCGCCGGAGCGGCAGGACAAGGGCAACTGGGCCGAGCCCCTGCCCTTCAACCAGCATTACGACTATTCCCATGACGGCATCATGCGCTCCTTCGAGGACAGCCTGCAGCGGCTGGGGCTCGACCGGGTCGACATGCTCTATGTGCACGATATCGGCACCGTCACCCACGGCGTCGAGGGCAACCGCCCCTATTGGGCGCAATTGTCCGGCGGCGGCTACCGGGCGCTGCGCCGGCTGCGCGACGAGGGCGTGGTGGGCGCCATCGGGCTGGGCGTCAACGAGTGGGAAGTGCTGATGGACGCCTTCGCGCTGGGCGACTGGGACGTGTTCCTGCTGGCCGGGCGCTATACGCTGCTCGAGCAGACGGCGCTGGCGCCGTTCCTCGCCACCTGCGTGGACAGAAACGCCTCGGTGGTGATCGGCGGCCCCTTCAATTCGGGCATATTGGTGGGCGGCGACACCTTCGACTATGCGCGGGCGCCCGAGGCGGTGGTGCGGCGGGTGCGCGAGATCGGGGCGGTATGCCGCGATTTCGACGTGCCGCTGCCGGCGGCGGCGCTGCAATTCCCGCTCGCCCACAAGGCGGTGTGCAACGTGTTGCCCGGGCCGCGCTCGCCCCAGGAGCTGGACGAGATCCTGGCCTGGTGGGAAACCGACATCCCCCCGGAACTCTGGACCGCCCTGGCCGAAAAGCGCCTCCTCGCCCCCGGCACCCCCATCCCCGGCGGCACGGCTTGACGCCGGCCGAGCGCCGGCCATATGGATAACTATATGGTTTTGTAACTGGAGCGTTTCGCATGACCGATGCGGCGCGGCTCGACGCGATTTTCCACGCCCTTGCCGACCCCACGCGGCGCGCCATCCTGGCGCGGCTGGCCCGGGAGGGCCCGGTGACGGTGATGGAGCTGGCGGCGCCCTTCGCCATGAGCCAGCCCGCCATCTCCAAACATCTCAAAGTGCTGGAAAAAGCCGGGCTGGTATCGCGCGGCCGCGACGCCCAGAAGCGCCCCGTGCACCTGGAGGCGCAATCCCTCGCCGAGGCCGCGCTCTGGCTGGCCGGCTATGAAAAATTCTGGCAGCTCCCCTTCGTCCTGCCGGCGGAACGGGAACTGGCGGAAGGCGATTGAGCGGCCCGGCCCTCAGCCCTCCTTGCCCAGCCTTTGCAGCACTTCCTTGACCTTGGAGTTGATCTGGTCGAGCGAATAGGGCTTGGGCAGGAAATCGACGCTCTGGTCGTCCTCGATGTCGCGGCGCACGCTTTCCTCGGCATAGCCCGAAACGAAGATGATCTTGAGATCGGGCATCTTCTCGCGCACATGCTTGAGCATGGTCGGCCCGTCCATTTCGGGCATGACCACGTCGGAGATGATGAGATCGACCGCATAGTCGAGGTCCTCGAGCACCTCCAGCGCCTCCTCGCCGCCCTCGGCCTCGAACACCTCGTAGCCGGTGGCGCGCAGCGCCCGGGCGGAAAAGGCGCGCACGCTCTCTTCGTCCTCCACCAGCAGGATGCGCTCCTGCCCGGTGAGGTCGCGCACCGGCGCGGCGGCGCCGGCGGCCTTGGCGGCGGCCTCCTCGGCGCTGGGCACGTAGCGCGGCAGGAAAATCCGGAAGGTGGTGCCCACGCCCAGCGTCGAGACCGGGTAGATGAAGCCCTCGGTCTGCTTGACGATGCCATAGACGGTGGACAGCCCCAGCCCGGTCCCCTTGCCCAGCTCCTTGGTGGTGAAGAAGGGCTCGAAAATCTTGCCCAGCACCTCCGGGCTCATGCCCGAGCCGGTATCCTCCACCTCGATCAGCACGTAATCGGCCGGCACCAGGCCCTCGAGCCGCAGCGCCGCCGCCTCGGCCTCGCTGACATTGGCGGTGCGCAGCGTGATGGCGCCGCCATCGGGCGAGGCGTCGCGCGCATTGACCACGAGGTTGATGATGACCTGCTCGAGCTGCACCACATCGGCGCGCACCGGCCAGATATTGCGCCCGTGATCGACGGTGAGCGTGTTCTTCTCGCCGATCATGCGCTTCAAAAGCACGGTGAGGTCGTCCACGATCAGCGGCAGTTCGAGCACTTGCGGCCGCAGCGTCTGGCGGCGCGAGAAGGCCAGCAACTGCCGGGTGAGCCCCGCGGCGCGATTGGCGTTCTGCTTGATCTGCATCAGCTCGTTGAAGGACGGGTCGCCCGGCTTGTGCCGCAAGAGCAGCAGGTCGGAAAAGCCGATGATGGCGGTGAGCAGATTGTTGAAGTCGTGGGCCACCCCGCCGGCGAGCTGGCCCACGGCCTGCATCTTCTGGCTCTGGGCGAACTGCGCCTCGAGCTTGCGCTGATCGGTCATGTCGAGCGCATAGACATTGACCTGCTCGGGCGAGCCGGCGCTGACCTCGGAGGCGGAGATATAGAGGCGCACGGCGTGCTCGCCCTCCCCGCTCAGCACCGCATCGACCGGCTCGACCTCGGACCGCCCGGCGGTGGCATCGGCGATGGCGCGGCCCAGCCGGTCGCGGCTGGCCTCGTCGATGAGCCCGGAAAGCGGCTGCAATTCGAGGCTGCGATCCTCGCCCGACCAGCGGAAGATACGCCCGAACGGCGCATTGGTGCGCACGATCCGCCCCGCCTCGTCCAGCGTGGCGATGGCGAAGGGCGTGTCGTTGAAGAACCGCGAAAACCGCACTTCGGCGGCGCGCAGCTCCTCCTCGGTATCGGGGGCGCTCGACATGTCGAGAACCAGGGTGCGGGTTTCGCCCAATTCGCCGTCGGCCAGCCGCGCGGCGCGGTGCAGCAGGCGCACCGGCAGCGTGGTGCCATTGCGGCGCACCAGGTCGATATCGATGATCTCGGTGCTGATCTCCCCGTCCCCCCTGCCCCGCATCAGCAGCGAGGCGCCATCGCCGCGCACGATGTCGGACAGGGCGAGCTGGCCGGCGTTGAACTCGGCCAGATCGTAGCCCAGCCAGTCGGCCAAGGTGGAGTTGAGATACTGGATATGGCCCTGCGCATCGGCGGAAAAGAAGCCGGAGGGCGAATGGTCGAGATAGTCGATGGCCCTTTGCAGGTCGCGGAAGGCGGTCTCGTTGCTCTCGCGGTCGCGGGTGATGTCCTCCACCGACCAGGCGACCAGCGGCTTGTGGGCATCCTCGGTCTCGGGCAGCGGCCGCACGGCGACGCGATACCAGAAGACGCGCCCGGCCTCGGACTGCGAGCCGCCCAGCCCCCCCGGGACGCGGATGTCCTCGATGGCGCTGCGCCCGTCCTTGGCGGCCCGCGACAGCCGGTAGATGGCTTCGCTGGCATCGGCATAGCCGGCAAAAAGGCGCGGCACCCCCACCGGCACCCCATTGGTCATGGCGCCGGGAAAGCCGCCATAATGCTGGTTGACATAGGAGATCTTGCCGTCGCGATCGGCGATCACCGCGCCGAACGGCAGGCTGTCGACCACCGCATGGCTGACGGTACGGCGCTCTTCGGCGGTGGAAAAACGGAAAAGGCCGGCGGCAAGGCCGAAGAGGAAAAACACCCCGGCGACGGTCAGCAGGCCCACAAAGCCCATCACCAGCTCGGACGGAATCCGGTCCCCGAACAGCGAAAAGACCACGGCGGCGACGACCAGCACCAGCCCCAGCAGCACCACGCGCCACAGGCCGCCCCCGCCCCGCGCCGAATCCAGAACCGGTTCAGGATAGCTGTCCCTGCCGAGCGGCGTCGTTGCCATGATGATGTGCTCCAGCGCCTGAGAGGCCGTCCCGAATCGGGACATGCGAACAGGTCTAGCAAAAGCACCGCCCGCTTGGGAGGCCGAAGCGGTTTTTCAACATGTGCGGGCCGGCGGGCGCGGCGAGGTGGATTGCCGGGACGAACCCGGCAAAGACGAAGGGTCAGATGCCGGGGCGCCAGCCGCTGCGGCCCTGTTTGAGGCGCAGGACGAAGCCGATGACTTCGGCGACGGCCTTGAAATGTTCGGCGGGGATGGTTTCGTCGACTTCGACCGAGGCGAACAGGGCCCGGGCGAGCGGAGGGTTTTCGACAATGGGGATGTCGTGCTCGCCCGCCAGCGCGCGGATGCGCAGGGCGACGGCGTCGGCGCCCTTGGCGACGCAGCGGGGCGCGGCCATGTCCTTGTCGTATTTGAGCGCCACGGCGAAGTGGGTGGGGTTGGTGATGACCACGGTGGCATCGGGCACGGCGGCCATCATGCGCTTGCGGGCCCGCTCCTGCCGCAACTGGCGGATGCGCCCCTTCACATGCGGGTCGCCTTCCATCTGCTTGTATTCCTCGCGCGTTTCCTGAACCGTCATCATCTGCCGCTTCCACCATTTCTGGCGGACGTAGAAATAATCGGCGGCGGCGACGGCGGTGACCACGGCCAGGGTGGCGAGGAAGATTTTCGTGCCGATCTCCTGGAAATCCAGCAGGATCAGCACCGGATCGGCGGTCATCATGGTATCGAGCCGGTCGCGCTCGGGCCAGCACACGACGACCACGACGATGCCCACCACCAGGATCTTGAACAGGCCCTTGCCGAAATTGACCAGCGCCTCGCCGGAAAACAGGCGCTTAGCCCCCGAGAGCGGCGAAATCTTGGAAAGTTTCGGGGTGATCGGCTCGATCGACCAGACCGGCCGGTGCTGCACCAGATTGGCAAGGATGCCGCAGACATAGAGCACCGCCAGCGGCGCCAGCATCACCCCCAGCATGGCGAGGGCGAGCCCGTTGAAGAATTGCGCGAAACCCGCCCCGGCGACGTCGAACTGGTCGGCGTTCATGATGATGAGCCCGAGCGAGGAGGATAGCTGGCCGGTGGCCCAGGGCGAAAGCATGGCGAAGATGACGGCCGAACCCAGCAACATGAACCAGGTGGTGACCTCCTGGCTCTTGGCGACGTCGCCCTTCTTGTGGGCGTCCTCGAGCTTTTTTAGGGAGGGGTCCTCTGTCTTGGAGTCCTGTTCCGGAGCTTCGCTGGACATGGGCTAGCTCCGGGAACCAGATGGGTTCATCGAGAAAATCGACGGTGCGGAACCCCCACCCCTAACCCCTCCCCTCAAGGGGGAGGGGGTTACTTCGGACACTCCTGATTTGATCGCTGTTGCCCACACCAACGCCGGGCTGCCCTCGGGCTTGACCCGAGGGCCGGCCTGGGAGCCCCGAAACCCGGGTTTCCTGCACGTGGACACTGGCCCTCGGGTCAAGCCCGAGGGCAGCAAAGTGCTTGAGTGGACAACAATGATCAAACCAGGAGCGTCCAAATTAGCCCCTCCACGTCGCCAGATGGTTTTCGAAGGAGGCGATATACCAGCCCATCATCAGCGCCAGCAGGATGGCAAAGAGCAGCAGGCCGACGATGATATTGGCCGGCATGAGGATGAAATAGACCTGCAATTGCGGCATGAGGCGCGCCAGGATGCCGGCGCCCAGGTTGAACACGAGGCCGAAGACGATGAAGGGGCCGGCCATCTGCACGCCCACCGAAAAGGCCCCCGAGACCGTGCGCACCGCCACCTGCATGGCATCCTCGAACATCAGCGGGTCGGTGGGCGAGAACACCATGTAGCTGTCGTAGATCGCCGCCAGCGCCATGTGGTGCAGATCGGTGGCGAAGATCAGCGTGACACCCAGAAACGACAGGAAGCTGGAAAAGACCGCGCCCTGCACCCCCGCCTGCGTCGGATCGGCGGCCAGCGCGCCGGAGAGCCCGGTCTGGAAGGCCACGGTGGCGCCGGCGACCTGGGTGGCCATGACCACGATGCGTACGATGGCGCCGATGATGAGGCCGACGGCAAGCTCGTGCACCAGCAGCCCCACCATGCCGCCCAGATCGGCCGGCATGGGCGGGATGATCTCGCCGAGCAGCGGGAACACCACCAGGGTGAAGGCCAGCGCGAAGCCCAGCCGCATGCGCACCGGGATCATCTGCTCGCCCAGCGCCGGCATCAGCATCATCATGGCGCCGATGCGCGCGAACAGCACGATATAGGTGAAGGCGGTGGACGGCAGCCAGTCGAGGCCGACCGTCACGGTCAGCCGCCCATGATGATCATGTCGACCACCCGGTCCATATAGCCGGCCATGGTCGCCCCCATGAAGGGCAGCACGATCAGCATGGTGACGAAGATGGCGATGATCTTGGGCACGAACACCAGGGTCATTTCCTGGATCTGCGTCAGCGCCTGGAACAGGGCGATGACGACGCCGACCACCAGCCCCACCAGCATCATGGGCAGGGCGACGATGATCAGCGTCCAGATACCCTGGGTGGCGATGTCGAGCACTTCGGCGCCGGTCATGAGGCTGATCCCGTCGATTCGGCCATTAGTCTAGCAGAGCGCCGCAGGAAAAATGCCTCAGATCGGCATGCGCATGATTTCCTCATAGGCGGAGATGACGCGGTCGCGGATGGTGACCATGCTTTCGATGGCCATTTCGGTTTCCGAGAGCGCCGTGACCATATCCACCACATTGGCCTTGCCGCTGACCATGTCGAGCGCCATCCGGTCGGCCACCTTTCCCTGATCGACCACGCCCTGCACGTTCTGCGCCAGCATGTCGGCGAAGCTGCCGCCGGCATCAGTCTTGGCGGTGAGGTCGGTCTCGGGCCGGGCGGCCTGGGAGATCAGCCGGCTGGCGGTGTTGTAGGCATTGGTGGCGGCGTTGAACGGGGTGTTGACGGCCATGGCATGAGCCTTTCGGAATTATCAGCCGCGCAGGATGTCGAGCGTGCGCCCGAGCATCTGGCGGGTCACGGTGACCACGTTGAGATTGGCCTCGTAGCTGCGCTGGGCCTCGCGCATGTCCACCGTCTCGATCAGCGTGTTGACGTTGGGATATTGCACATAGCCGCTGGCGTCGGCGGCCGGATGGCCCGGCTCGAAGCGCGAGGTGAAATCGCTCATGTCATAGGCGAGGCGCCCCACCTGCACCACGCGCCCGCCCACATCGGCGTCGTATTCGACCTGGAAGGTGGGGATGCGCCGGCGATAGGGCTCCTCGCCCGGCGCCTTGCCGGCCGAATCGGCATTGGCGATGTTCTCGGCGATGACGCGCATGCGGGCGGTCTGGGCATGCATGCCGGTGGCGGCGATGCGCAGCGAGGAATTGAAGTCCATGGCTCAGCTCCTTCAGGCGTTCTTGCCCAGCGCGGTGCGCAGGATGCGGACGGATTTCTGGTAGATCGAGGTCGCCGCCTGGTAGTCCATCATATTGGTGGTGACCTTCATCATCTCGTCCTCGAGCGAGATGCCGTTGCCCTCGGGCGTGACCTCGAAATTGGCCATGCGCTGGGCGGCGAAGGCGCCCTCCCCCGAGGAGACGGAAAAATGCATTGGCTGGGTCGCCATGGTGGAGAGCGCGGCGACGCTGGTGGCGGCGCGCCGCTCGGCGAAATCATATTGCCTGAGATCGCGGCCCCGATAGCCCGGCGTCTCGGCATTGGCGACGTTCTCGGCCAGGAGGCCCTGCCGCGTCTGGTGCCAGCGCATCTTGTCGGTGAGGGCCGAGAACACCGGCATGTCCATGAGGCCCATGGGCCGATCTCCTGTGCAAAGATAGGCAAATCTTGCCGGGAGAATGGTTAATCAAGCGTTAATCACGCCGGGTTGCGACGTCATGGGTCTCGCAATCCGCACCGCGGACCGGCTAACTAGGCAAGAAATGCCGTCCGGATTCGGGCGGCGGGCGGCCATGGCCGCATCGATCCTGAAACGGCGCGCCCCGCGGGGCGCAAGTGGAGTGCAGGCCCGTGCAATTCATTACCGGCCTTTTCGGCGGCAGCGACAACGCCGTCCTCACCATGATCCTGGCGCTGGCCATCGTGCTGGTGCTCATCGTTCTGGGCGTGTGGCTGCTCAAGCTGGTGTTCAACGCCTCCGGCACGGCGGTGCGCGGGCGCAACCGGCGCCTGACGGTGACCGACATGCTGGCGCTCGACCAGAAGCGGCAATTGCTGATCGTGCGGCGCGACGATGTCGAGCACCTGATCCTCATCGGCGGCCCGCAGGACCTGGTGGTGGAAACCGGCATCAAGGCGCCGGAAACCCCGATGCGCAAGCCTGCCGGACCGCTGCGGCGGCCCGCCGATCCGGCGGTGACGGCCTCGCTCACCCCCATCGAGCCTTCCCGCCCCCGCACGCGGTCGCTGCGCCATACCGGGCTGCTGCGCCCCGCCGCGACGCCGGAAACGGCCGAAACCGGGCAAAACCCCGACATTTCGTCCGAGCCGCCCGCCGACTCGGCTAAAGAGGGCGAGGACCAGGGCACACGCGAGGGCGCGGGGCTTGCACACGATACCGGCACCCAGACCGACCGGAGCTGAGCGGACGCTGCGGCGCGCCCTGCCCTTCCTGGCCGCCGGCGCGCTGCTGCTGGCCTTTTCGGCGCAGGCCGGCGCGCAGGACCTCACCATCGATTTCGGCGACGACACCACGCTGACCGAGCGCGCGATCCAGCTCATCGGGCTGATCACCCTGCTCTCGCTGGCGCCCTCGATCCTGGTCATGGTGACCAGCTTCACCCGCATCGTGGTGGTGCTGTCGCTGCTGCGCACCGCCATCGGCCTGCAGACCGCCCCGCCCAATTCGGTCATGGTCTCGCTGGCGCTGTTCCTGACCCTGTTCATCATGCAGCCCACCTTGCAGCAGAGCTACGAGCAGGGCATCGCCCCGCTGATGGCCGGACAGATCGAGTTCACCGAAGCCTTCACCGCCGGCGCGGCGCCGATCCACGAATTCATGCGCGCCAATGTGCGCGACAAGGACCTGGAGCTGTTCTACGACCTGACCGAGGCCGAGCCGCCCGCCGAGCCCGAAGCCATCGCGCTGCAATTGCTGATCCCCGCCTTCATGATCTCGGAACTGCGCCGCGCCTTCGAAATCGGCTTCCTGCTGTTCCTGCCCTTCGTGGTCATCGACATGGTGGTCGCCTCGGTGCTGATGAGCATGGGCATGATGATGCTGCCGCCGGTGGTCATCTCCCTGCCCTTCAAGCTGATCTTCTTCGTGCTGGTGGACGGCTGGTATCTGGTCGCCGGCTCGCTGGTGCGCAGTTTCACGGGGTAGCGGGCGAAAAGGTGGATTGCCGGGACGGGATAGAAGAAGGACGCTCGACTTAAAGCGAGGCCATCGCCGCGTTGGGCGGGCTGGCCCGGCCCGGGGTGAGGGCACCCTCGCCGGCATAGGTTTCGCGGTAGGAGGCGAGGAAGGCCGAGAGGCTGTCGAGGGCGGCGACTTCGGCGGCGACTTTCTTGAATTCGAGGCTGGTGGCCTGGATGGGCCCGGTGACGAAATCGAAGATCGGCCATTCGGGCGTGATGACCATGCGCTCGCCGAACTTGGCCCGCAGCCGCGACAGGCCGAAATCGTCCCCGGCCAGCACATAGCCGACCGCCGCCTTGACCAGGTTCATGCGCGCGGCGCGGTCGAAGGCGGCGCCCTCGGGCGCGCGCCCGTAAATGGCTTCGAGCATTTCCCCGGCCTGGCTGTAGCGGCGCGCCTTCCAATGCGCGTCGATCCGCAGCAGGTCGACGTCCTTGCCGTCCATGGCGCTGACCAGGTCGAGCGCCAGCCGGTCGCGCCCGCCATCGATCATCGCCCTCGCCTCCAGCAGCCGCCGCTGGCGCGCCAGCGAATCGGGCAGGCCCGGCAGGCGGGTGTCGTTGAGCACCCTCAGGGCCTCGTTGGGGCGGCGGTCGGCCAGATAGATGACCGCCAGATCGGCGGCGATCTGGGTGCGCGCGACGCCCCGCAAACGGTTGTCGAGCTGGTATTGCAAAAGCTCGGCCGCCTGCGCCAGCAGGTCCACCCGCACCAGGCGCCGCGCCAGATTGCGGATCATCTCGTCGCCGCGCGCGCCGGGCGGCGTCAGATGGCGGAAATCGTAATAGATGCCCAGCGCCTCGACCGCGCCGATGGAATCGGCGACGCCGTTGAGAAAGAGGTCGGCGAACATGGACTGCGCCTGATCGCGCAGCGCGTTGACCTGCGGGCTCTCGGGATAGCTGGCGACGGCCGCCTTCACGGTCTCGAAGCCGAGCCGGTAATTGGCGTTGCGGAAATAGAGCCGGGCCAGCAGCGTCTGCATGTCCGCCTCCAGCGCATCGCCGCGCCACAGCAGGGTTTCGGCGGCCAGCGTGCGGATGGCCCTGGGCAGATCGAGCCGGCCTTCGGCCTCGAGCAGCGACAGCGTGCGATAGACCGCCTCGGCCCGGGTGGGGCGGACCTCGGAGGCGATGACCTGCCCATAGGTGTCGAGCGCTTCCTGATGGCGCCCCATGGCCTCGTCGATCCGGCCCGAGAGCAGATAATGGAGCGAGGCGTCCTCCGCGCCGAGGCCGGCGAACTCGATCTCCTCGAGCATGCGCTCGGCCAGGCTCGTATCGCCGGTCTCGACGCCGGCGCGGGCGGCGGCGAGGCGGAAGGCGTTGCGCGCCCATTCGGGATAGGCCCCGGCGACGGCGCGCGCCTCCATGGCGTCGAGCCGGGCCCCCTTGTAGTCGCTGGCGGCGGCACGGGCGATGGTGCGCCAGAACAACGCATCGCTGTCCTGATCGAGCGAGGCGGCGTTGAGAACCTGCAAGGCGTCGCGCGGGCGGCCGGCCAGGATATTGGCGACGGCCTGGCTGGTGCGAATGCGGCGGGTGAGATCCTCCGCCTCGAGATCCCGCTCCAGCACCTGCAGGATGCCCAGCGCCTCGAAGCCGAAGCGGTTGGCCAGGTAATACTGGGCGAGATCGAGCCGCGCCAGGTCGCGCTCGCGCCCCTCCCCGGAGGCGGCGGCGAGGTTCAGCGCATCGCGCCGCACGAGGAAGGCCGCCGGGTCGCGTTCCTCCAGCGCCTCCAGATCGATATAGCCGGCCCGCGCCTCGCGCGGCGCCGCGAGACCGATATTGCGCAGCGAATCCAGCGCCGAGACGGTCAGCCCGCCGGCGGAGGAGATGACGGCCAGCGAATTCTCCACCGCGACCTCCAGCCCGGCCGATTTGGGCATCAGCACGAGGCCATGGACGCTGCGCAGCGCGGTGAAATCGACATAGTCCAGCGAGCGGGTCACGCCGCGCGCCGGCGGATAGGCGGTGACCACCTTGAGCACGTCGCCCACCAGCGGATCGCGGAAATCGTGGATGCGGCCCGGCCGCACCACATCGGCGGTCATCTCGAAAGAGCCCTCGATGTCGCGGCGGCGATTGAGCGTCATGGGCTCGGTGGGGCTGAGCATCATGTCGCCCAGCGACAGCACCCAGGCCATGCCTTCCGAGCCGATGGTCGCCAGCCGGTCCTGCGCCAGATCGAGCCGGACGATCTGGGTGTCGCCCGAGGGCAGGACGGTGAAATCGGCGGCCACCGCCTCGAGCGCATCCAGGGATTGCGGCGGCCGGATGCCGCTGACCGTATCGAAGATCATCCACAAGGTGTCGCCGCGCCGGAAGACGGCCGCGGGCGTATCCTGCGCGAAGGGAAAGACCACCCGGACCGTATTGCCCAGCACGCTGACAAAGGGGGTGACGGTTTCCGCGGTGGCCGCCTGCAAGGCGGCGATGCGGGGCTGCTGCGGCGCCGGCTCGGCGATTTCCTCCGCCGCCTCCCCGAGCGCGTCGGCGAGGTCGGCCGGCGTCAATTCCGGCAGGCCGGTGCCGGCGATATCGACGTCGAGCACATATTGGCTGGGCGATACCTGGTAAAAGCGCGGCTCCACCCCTTCCGAGAAGATGAAGGAGGCCACCGCCCCGTCGGCGGACGAGCCGGCCTGGACCGAGACCACTTCCTCGGGCAGGTCCGCCACCAGCCCGCCCATGTCCATGCTCACCGGCCATTCGAAGCTGACGGCGCCGACATTGCCCTTCTGATGGAACTGCCCCTGGGTGGGCATCGTCCAGTCGAACTGCACGCGCAGGAAGGTGGCGTTGCGGCCCACGCGCACGTCGACGCGGGGATCGCGCTCCTCGACCATGCGCGCCTTGCGCTCGCGCTCCGCCCTGACGGCGGCCACCCGCGCCCGCTCGGCCAGATCGTCGATGACGTCCTGCGGCAGGGGCGGCGGCATGCCCTGCCAGCCTTGCGGCAACAGGTCGATGAACAGTTTCTCGCCCGCCTCGATGCGGTTGAAATTGAACCCGGACCGCAGCCCGATGCGCAGCCCGCGCCCGTCCGGGTCGAGCCGCGCCACCGAAAGATAGCCGGGCATGGCACTGCCGACATCGGGCAGGAGGACCTCGACGGCGCTGTCGAATTCGATGGACAGCACGCCGTTCTCGATGCGCATCCGATAGGGGGGAAGCTCGTCGCGCGAGGGGAAGCTGAGGACCAGCCTGCCATAGCCCTCTTCCTCGGTGACGAAGAGCTGGCCCTGGTCCTGGGCGAGAACGGGCGGCATCGCGGCCAGCACACTGGCCACAATCGTCGCGGCGAGGACAATCCTTGTCCGCCGCCAGCCTGCCTTGATCGCGGTCTTCACCGGCCTTCTGCCCGCCCGACGCATATATGGCGCGCTCTGTGGACGGGAAATTACTGCCCCGAAAGCCTCAAAACGCGAGGGTTACATCATTCTCGTGGCGTGAGGCTAACCGCGACCAGCTTAACACGCCCCTAAAGGCGGGGATGCAATTGCGGGGGTGTTCGGCGAATGGGAGTGTTCGGAGAATATAGAGTGCGCGGAGAGCAAACCTCACCCTCGCAAGAGAAGAGGGGTAAAAGGCTCCTTCGCCTCCCTCCCCCTTGAGGGGAAGTGTTCATTTCGGACTGCTGGCACAATTTATCCCCCACACGGGGCTGCCCTCGGGCGTGACCCGAGGGCCTCTGTCCACGTGCAAGAAACTCGGGTTTCGGGGCGCCCAGGCCGGCCCTCGGGTCACGCCCGAGGGCAGCACAGCGTTGATGTGGGCAATAACGATCAAACCAGAAGTGTCCAAAGTAAACACTCCCCCCTTGAGGGGAGGGAATGAGGGTGGGGGTTCGGGATTATCCGGGAGGCCAATCAACTCATCGAGAAAATCGACGGCGCGGAACCCCCACCCCTAACCCCTCCCCTCAAGGGGGAGGGGAACATGCAATTCCCCTGCCACAAGGGGGAGGGAGGCGAAGGGCCGTGAGCGCGGGCTCGTGAAGAGAACCCCTCAAAGGGTGAGGAAGTGGACTCAGCGCCCGACGATCTGCGGCAGGGCGGCCAGGTCTTCCGGGTCCATGCGCTCGAGCGGATCGGCTTCGGCGGAGGCGAGGCGCACGGTCAGTTCCTGGGCTCTTTTGGTGTCCATCTCCGCCAGCACCGGCGCCATCTTGCGCGGGCTCATCATGCGGGTGACGCGCAGCAGCACTTCCATGTCCAGCGCGTTGAAGATGCTGGCGGCATCGCGCGGCTTCATGGTCTCGTACATGGCGACGATGGCGGCGAACTGGCCCTCCTCCATCTGCTTGCGCTGCTCGACCAGCGAGGCGATCTGATCCTCGATGGCCTGCAGCGTCGCCTGGCGCTCCTCGATGCGCCTTTCGGCCGCCTCGACCAGCGAGGCGCGCATGGCCAGTTCCTGCTCATAGCCCTCGAGCTCGGTGCGGCGCGCCGCCAGGCGCTCCAGCACGGCCCGCTCGGTCACCGTGGCCTCGCCCGCATTGAGCGGCACCGCGCCATCCGGCGTCACCAGCAGCGGCTGCGCATCGGCGGGAGGCGGGCAATCGGCCGGCAGCAACAGCAGGCCCTCCGCATCCGTCCCCTCGGCCGGGCGCGGGGCGCAGGCATTGTTCACCGCCACCGGATTGAAACCGCCCTCGCCGCCCGAAGGCGCGAAGGTTTCCTCCAGCACCTCGTCCAGCCGGCCGGCATCCTGCTCCAGCTCCAGCGTCGGCGTCTCGTCCGCAAGCGTGGGGCTGGCATCCTCGATGGTGGGCTCGGCGGGCAGCGAGACCGTTTCGGGCTGCGCCGTCGCCGCCAGCGCCACGCCCGGGCCCTGGAGCACGTAGCCGCCATTGGTCGCCAGCCCCACCGTCTTGAGGACCAGCAGCGCCGCGGCAGCCAGGATGACGACGGGCAGCAGGCGGATATTGGTCACGCGGCGGCCCCGCGATTGCGCACCCGCGTCGACAATTGCTCGAGCGCCGACTGCACCTTGTTGGGCTCCTCCACCGGCTCGATGGCCTGGCTGTGGCGGGCCACGCTGGTGATGCGGGCGATCCGCTCCATCAGCACCGTGCCGGCATGGACGTGATTGGCCAGCTCGACGCCGAAGCGCCCGGCCTCCTCCAGCCGCGAGCTGAGGCTGAGATCGGCCTCGACGGCCGTGGACTTCAGCTCCTTGATCGCCTGATTGGCGAGGTTGGTGGCGCCGACCAGATCGGCCACCATCTGCCGCAGCGCGTCGCGGTCCTGGTGCAGGCGCTTGAGGCGCTGGTTGAGCAGGACGCAATAGCCGATTGTCAGCGCGAGCAGAATCGCCACGGCGCCTTCAACCAATATTCCAAGCGGGAGCCCGAACATCATCGTCCTTCCATCGTCTCGTCGATTGCCTCGAAGGCCGCCATGGTGACCTTGGGCGGGTTGAGCGGGCTGGTGACCCGCACGGAAACATGATTGCCGATATGGCCCATAATGGCCTCGGTCAGCTCGACATCGCCGCAGCGCAGCCGGATCGGATCGGTGGGCGCGCGCTCGAACATCAGGGTCTGGCCCGGCTGCAGGCCGATGAGTTTGGAGAGCGGCAGGTCCTGCTCGTGCAGCACCGCCTCGATCTCGACATCGGCCTGGTAGATCTCGGTGGCCAGGTGCCCCTCCCAGATGGGGTCGCGGCCGAACTTCTCGCCCATGAACATCTGCAGGAGCTGTTCGCGGATCGGCTCGATGGTGGCATAGGGCAGCAGGATCTCGATCTTGCCGCCGCGATCGTCCATCTCGATGCGCAACTCGATCAGGATGGCGGCATTGCCCGGCCGGGAAATGGCGGCGAAGCGCGGATTGGTCTCCATGCGCTCGAGCTTGAAATTGATCTGCGTCACCGGCTCGAAGGCGCGATGGGTGTCCTCGAGGATCACCTCGATCAGCCGCCGGGCCAGCGCCATCTCGATGGTGGTGTAGGGCCGGCCCTCGACGCGGATATTGCCCCCGACGCGGCGCCCGCCCAGCAGCACATCGATCATCGAATAGATAAGGTTGGAATCGACGGTGAGCAGGCCGTAATTCTCCCATTCCTCGGCCTTGATCACCGACAGGATGGCCGGCAGCGGAATGGAGTTGAGATAGTCGCCGAAGCGCACCGAGGAAATGGAATCCATGGTCACCTCGACATTGTCGGAGGTGAAATTGCGCAGCGAGGTCGTCGCCAGCCGCACCAGCCGGTCGAAGACGATCTCCAGCATCGGCAGGCGCTCATAGGAGACCAGCGCCGAATTGATCAGCGCCTGCACCCCGGTGAGCTCGACATCGCTGGCGGCGCTGGCATCGAAGCCGAACAGACTGTCGATATCGTCCTGGTTGAGGACGCGGGCGGCGCCCCCCTCCCCCTCGCCCTCGCCCCCTTCGAGCATGGCGGTCCATTCGGCGGCGGCAGCGGCGGCGCGCTCCTCCTCGCTCAGGCCGGCGGCGTCGGGCGCCGGGGCGGAGGCGGCGACGTCGTCGAGGCCCCAGTCTTCGCTCAGCTTGTCCTGATCGCTCGGTCCGGCCATCACTGCACCAGGATTTCCTTGAACAGCACGCTCTCCACCTGGGCCGGATAGATCGACAGGTTGACCCGGCGCAGCAATTCTTCCTTGAGCCTGTAGATGCCGGCGGAGCCTTCGAGATCGCTCTTGCGCAGCTCGCGCATATAGACCTGGAAGGCATCGATGACCTTGGGCAGGCGCGGCTGGATCTCGGTCATCATCTTCTCGTCCGCCACCTCCAGCGCGATGGTCAGCTTCATATAGGCCTGGCCGTCGCCGTCGCTGTTGAGGTTCACCATCATGGTGGGCAGGTTGAAGATGAAGGTGTCGCGCCCGACGGCCTCGGCGGACCCGCCATCGGCGTCGCTCGAGGACGAGAGGAAGAAGAACAGCCCCGCCCCCGCGACCAGCAGGATAGCGGCCGCCGCGCCGATGATGAGCAGCAGGCGGGACGGTCCCTTCCTGCCCGGCGTTTCCGTTCCGACTTCCGCTTCCGCAGCCATTGAATGGTCCTGTAAAACCCCGGGGCTCCGGACGATTCCGGCTTGCTGCCCAGCTAAGGCCCACTTGGTTAACGAAAGGTTACGAACCGGCCCGGCCCGGCAGTTTTTGCCGGGCAGCTTTTGCCGCCCGCCCGGAAGCTGCCTGCCCGAAGCCCTTCCCCGCAAAATGCCAAGCCATTGATTTCAAATGAAATCCCGCTCTGGCATGGTTTCTGCAAGGTAAATGGCGAAGCGGCCGGCTTGGGGAAGCGGGGCGTTTCGGGGACCGACAACGGGGATTGTCATGATCGAGAACGCGCAGCTCATCGGCCTCAGCCGGCAGATCGCGCTCCAGCGGCAACTGGACGTGGTGGCGAACAACGTCGCCAATATCAACACCACCGGCTTCAAGGCCGAGCAAGTGCTGTTCGAGGAATATGTGATGCCGGTGGCGCGGCACCGGGACTTCCCGACGCTCGACCAGCCCCTGTCCTATGTGCAGGACTGGGCCACCATCCACGACCTGTCCGCCGGCACCATCGTGCAGACCGGCAACGAATTCGACGTCGCGCTCGACGGCGAGGGTTTTTTCGCCGTCGAGACGCCGGCCGGCGAGCGCTGGACCCGCGCCGGGGCCTTCCAGATCAATAATGACGGCACGCTGGTCGATCCGGCCGGCAATCCGGTGCTGGGCCTCGGGGGCCCGATCCGCTTCGGGCCGGAGGAGACCGGCATCACCATCGCCGCCGACGGCACCGTCTCCTCGAGCGCCGGCGCCAGGGGGCAGCTACGCATCGTCGAATTCGCCAATGCCCAGGAACTGGTGCGCGAGGGCGCGAACCTGTTCTCGGGCGGCACGCCCGGCCTCAATGCCGGCACCCGCGTCATGCAGGGCCATATCGAGCGCTCCAACGTCTCGGGCGTCTCCGAGATGGCCGAGATGATCCGCGTCACCCGCGCCTATGAATCCATCGCCTCGCTGGCCCAGAAGCAGGATGAAATGCGCCGCACGGCCATCCAGCGCCTGGGCGAAGCCAACGCCTGAACCCGAGGACGACCGCCATGAAAGCTCTCTATATCGCATCGACCGGCATGGGCGCCCAGGAACGCAATGTCGAGGTCATCTCCAACAATATCGCCAATATGCGCACCACCGGCTTCAAGCGGCAGCGCGCGGAATTCCAGGACCTGCTCTACCAGCACATCACGCGGGCCGGTTCGCAGACCTCGGACCAGGGCACCATGGTGCCGGCAGGCCTCGAGATCGGTTCGGGCGTGCGCACCGTGTCCACCCCCCGGGTGATGAGCCAGGGCTCGGTCAACATGACCGAGCGCGAGCTGGACGTGGCCATTCGCGGCGAAGGCTTCTTCATGATCGAACTGCCCGACGGGCGCACCGCCTATACCCGCGACGGCTCCTTCGAGCGCGACGCGGAAGGCACGCTGGTCAATTCCTCGGGCTATCCGGTGGAGCCGGGCATCGTCATCCCGGGCGATGCGCGCGGCGTCTCCATCGCGCCGGACGGGACGGTGGAGGCCTTTCTCGGCACCGACACCATGCCCACCCAGCTCGGCCAACTGCAACTGGCCCGCTTCGTCAACAAGTCCGGCCTCGAATCCATGGGCGACAACCTGTTCCTCGAAACCGCCGCCAGCGGACCGGCCCAGGTGGGCGTACCCAATATCGACGGCACCGGCGACCTGCTGCAGAACTATCTGGAAATGGCCAATGTCAATTCGGTGACCGAGATCGCCGACCTGATCGCCGCCCAGCGCGCCTATGAGATGAACGCCCGCGTCATCTCCGGCGCCGACCAGATGATGCAGGCCACGAGCCAGCTACGCTGACCGGGAGGATGATGATGAAAGCCCTCCGTTCCATCACCGCGGCCCTGGCCCTCGCGCTGTCGGCGGGCTGTGCCCTCGCCGCGCCGGTGCTGCGCGCCGACATCACCGTCATCGCGCCGGTGGTGACCGTCGGCGACATGTTCGAGGGCGCCGGCCCGCTGGCCGAGCAGCCGCTGTTCCGGGCCCCCCTGCCCGGCACCACCGGCGATGTGCGGCTCTCGGCGGTGCGCAGCGCCACTGCCCGCATCGGGCTGACCCGGTTCGACGCCAACGGGCTGACCGCCATCCGCGTCACCCGCGCCGCCACCCCGGTCGACCACGCCATGCTCTCGGCGCTCATTGCCGACAATCTGCGCAGCCGCGGCATTCTCGGCGCCGGCATGAGCGCGGAGGCGATGTTCTCCCTGCCCGCCGATCCCATCAACGCGGCGGTGGGCGACACGCCCGCCCGGCTCGAAAACCTGCGCTACCAGCCGGGCAGCGGCACCTTCTCGGCCCGTTTCCAGATCGCCGGCTCCGACCGCCCGCTCGATATCGGCGGCACCATCGAGATGAGCATCGAGGCGCCGCATCTGGTCGCCTCCCTGCCCGCCGGCACAGTGCTGCGGCCCGACCATATCGTCATGCGGGCGCTACCGCTGCGCCAGGCCGATGCCCAGGGCATTCCGGCGCTCGACCAGATCCTGGGCATGGCGCTCAACCGCCAGAGCCGCGAGGGCATGCTGCTGCGCGCCAGCGATGTCAGCACGCCCCTCGCCGTAGCCAAGAACGACCTCGTCACCATCTATTACCGCCAGGGACGGATGACCCTGACGGTGCGCGGACAGGCCGTGACCGGCGCCGCCGAAGGCGCGCCACTGCAGGTGCTCAACCTGGTTTCCCGGCGCGTCATCAGCGCCACCGCCATCGCTCCGGGCGCCGTGGAAGTCTCCACCGCCCCAGTCGCCCTTGCCGGCCTTTGAACTCGGGACAGATGCAAATGAACGTCGCCAAAATCGCCACCGTCCTCGTCCTGACCGCCACGCTCGGCGCCTGCAGCACCATGGACCGTCTCGCAAATGTCGGGCAGGCCCCGGCCCTCACCGCCATCGCCGATCCCACCACCACGGCGGGCTACCAGCCGGTGCGCATGCCCATGCCCGAGCCCATCGCCGACACCTACCAGCCCAATTCGCTCTACCGCACCTCGGCCAAGGGGTTCTTCAAGGATGAGCGGGCCCACCGCATCGGCGATATCCTCACCGTGATGGTGACCATCGACGACAACGCCCAGATCAACAACAACACCCAGCGCGCGCGCAATTCCACCAACAGCGCCGGCATGGGGGGCCTGTTCGGCGCCGCCTTCTCCAGCGCCACCAAGAACAGCGATTTCGCCGTCGATCCGCAGGCCGCCATCGACTTCAGCTCGGGCATCCGCGATGCCGGCAGCGGCTCGGTGAACCGCAAGGAAACACTGGAAACCTCGGTCGCGGCGGTGGTCACCCAGGTGCTGCCCAACGGCAATCTGGTGATCGAGGGAAGGCAGGAAGTGCGGGTGAACTTCGAAGTCCGCGACCTGATCGTGGCCGGCATCGTGCGTCCCTCCGACATCCAGGCCAACAACACCATTCCCTCCACCAAGATCGCCGAGGCCCGCATCTCCTATGGCGGCCGCGGCCAGATCACCGACGTGCAACAGCCCCGCTACGGCCAGCAGGTCATGGACGCCATCCTGCCCTTCTGAGGGCCATCCCCTTCGGCGGCGCGATCCATCTCCCCATGGGCGCCGCCGTTTCCCCGGCCGGACCAGAACGGTCCGGTCCCGGTCCGGATGGCAGAAGCGCCGGACCCCTCCAGGCCCCTTCGCCTTCCCTCGCGAAGGGACGTTCCCGACGAGGCGCAGCTTCCCCGGCTGCGCCTCTCCCCGTTCCGGCGGCCCGGCTTGATCCCTTCCGCCGCCTATGGGACAGATCGGACACCGCATCCGGAGACCGCAATGTCCTTCAAGAAACTCGACGATCTCGGCCGCAGGCTCGAATCCCTCGAACACGCCCTGTCCATCCTCGGCGCCGACGAGGCGACGCATATGGCCGTGGGCGGCGGGGAAAAGCGGGCCGAGGCCATGGCCAGCCTCGCCGGCATGTATCATGCCCAGGCCACGGCGCCCGAAATCGCCGACTGGATCGAGGCGGCCAAGGCCGAGGACCTCGACACGGACCGGAAACTGGCCGTCGCCGAATTCGAGCGCAACTATATCAACGCCACCTGCCTGCCCACCGAATTCGTCGAGCGCCGCACTGCCGCCACCATGCGCTCCGAGCAGTTGTGGCGCGAGCTGCGCCCGAGGGGCGACTGGGATGCCTTCCTGCCGGCGCTGGAAGGCGTGGTGGCGCTGGTGCGCGAGGAGGCGGCACTGCGCGCTGCAGCCACCGGGCTCGCCCCCTATGACGCGCTGATGGACCAGTACGACCCCGGCAACCGCACCGCCGAGATCGACGCCGTCTTTGCCGACCTCAAGAGCTTCCTCAAGGATTTCGTGCCCGAGGCGCTCGCGGTGCAGGAGGAGCGGCTGGCCCGCCGCCCGCGCAAGACGCTCAACGCCCCCTACCCCATCGAAAGGCAGCGGGAGCTGGGCCTGGCCGCCATGCGTGCCACCGGCTTCGATTTCACCCATGGCTCGCTCGCCGTCTCCCACCATCCCTTCTGCGGCGGCGTGCCCACCGATGTGCGCATGACCACGCGCTACCGCACCGACGAATTCCTCTCCTCGCTGATGGGCGTGCTGCACGAGACCGGCCATGCGCTCTATGAGCAGGGCCTGCCCCGGGACTGGTCGCACTGGCCGCTGGGCAAGGCGCGCGGCATGGGCATGCACGAAAGCCAGAGCCTGTTCGTGGAAATGCAGCTCGCCCGCAGCCCGCAGTTCTGGGAATTCATGCTGCCGCTGGTGCACCAGCATCTGGGCGAGGATGCCGTTCCCGGCTGGGAGATCGAGGATATCCTCAACGAGGTCAATCACGTCGAGCGCGGCTATATCCGCGTCGATGCCGACGAGGTGACCTATCCGCTGCACGTCATCCTGCGCTACGAACTGGAACAGGACCTGGTCGCCGGCACGCTGGAAGCCAGCCAGATTCCCGAGGCCTGGGACACCAAGATGATCGAATATCTGGGCATTTCGACCATCAACGACCCCAAGGACGGCCCGATGCAGGACGTGCACTGGCCCGGCGGCGCCTTCGGCTATTTCCCCTCCTATACGCTGGGCGCCATGATCGCGGCGCAACTGGGCACCGCCATGGCCCGCGACCTGCCCGATATGGGCGAGCAGATGCGCCGGGGCGATTTCGCCGCCATCAATCGCTGGCGGGCGGAGCGGATCTGGACCGAAGCCTCCCGCCACTCGACGCCCGACCTCATCGCCCGCGCCACCGGCGAAAAGCTCGATGCCGACCACTTCAAGGCGCATCTGCGCCGGCGCTACGGGCGGTGATCGGGGCTGGGGGTCCGCACCGTCGATTTTATTGATGCATCAACCGGATTTCTGGATAATTCCGAACCCCCACCCTCATTCCCTCCCCTCAAGGGGGGAGTGTTCATTTCGGGCTCTTGGCTCAATTCAACTCCCACACCGGGCTTCCCTCGGGCTTGACCCGAGGGCCTCTATCCACGTGCAGGAAACCTGGGTTTCGGGGCGCCCAGGCCGGCCCTCGGGTCAAGCAACCGTGGATCAGCTTTGGAACGCTGGATCTTTTTTGGCGATTGCGTTGAG
>NZ_JBHRYD010000011.1:0-50129 GCF_042648785.1 Devosia honganensis | reverse complement strand
CGGCCCAACAGGCAGCCTCATCTACAACCGACAAGTCAGTCATTTTCTTTTGCTCCGGGAGCAAAGAATTTTTGCGCATCCGTCAAAGCCCTCTCGATAGTTTTTGAACCATCGAGTGAACGTGACGAAGAAAGGCGCAGAGATTGAGCGAGATACCGACGACACAGGAGTTCAGAGAGCATGTGCGTCGGCAGATGTTGGACGAGGCAAAGCGTCAACTTGACCGCGTGAATGGAGCGGCCGGTACGGATGGAGGAGGAAATCCGCACCGGCCTACGGCGCTGCGAGAGGGAGGGAGCCGCGCGCCGATCTGGAATTCGAGAAAAGCGCCGGACCCGAAGGCCCGGCCAGTTCAGGGAGGTAAAAGCGTCAGCAACCGAGATGGAGAAGGGGAACCCTTTCTTCGTTTGGTTTCTGACAACGTGGCCACGGCCACGACCAAGCCCACGAGACGCAGAACAGACAGCGTGAGCTTGGTAGTGATCGAGGGAGGAAGGAAGTGACGGAGAAGCTGCCAGGGATGCCATGGCTCCCCCTGCCCCGTTCCCGTCCGCCATGGTGGAAAGACGTGCGGATACCATCACGAAAGCCCGCCATTGGCCGCGAGGACGATCCGCGCCACGAGAATGACCACGAGAGCAAAGACCAGTGACCAGAGAACAGGCTGTATGTTCAGGCGACCGGGGCGAGTTTTCATTGCGCAGCCTCCGAAACCTCAAGGCCAAAAGCCTGCATGATGTCGTCGGTGCGGGATGGCTCTAGCTTGCAGAGAGCCTTGGCTGTTACCGCGATCTGGCCCGCGGTCATGCGGTCAAAACGGCTAGCCAAGTTCCAGCGGATCACGTCCATGAGCGGATCGGAGCCATCGTATTGAACCACCGGATAGTCGATCAGCATGGATCTGGCGATGCCGTACCGAGCCCGGCCATCCAGGATCAGATTGCCGATCTTGACGATGGGCTGCTGGACACCGCCGAAGGCAGCACTAATATCGCGCTCAAGTGCCTTGAGGTCATCGCCAAGCACGGTCGGGAAGCACTGGGCATAGGGATGCCATTTCACCGGCTCGGGTGGCGTGTGTTCCGTGGTTACGACGCCGGACTCGGCGTACACGGGGCTGGATGCCGGAGCTGGGGTCGAACCAGCGTTGACGGCGTCAAAGGCCGCTGTCCTGCCACTAGACGATCCGGCATCACGCTGCGCTTCACCAGAGGACGGCGCAGCAGCGTCCGTGTCTCGGCCCATGACATCAGGGCTCTGGCTACCACCCTCTCGGGCAGGTTCGGAATCTGTCGCGGCACTCTCTCCGCCCGTCACGACCTCGGCGCCAGTCTCTCCCGCTGGCCTGCCGTCGTTCACATCGGCATCCACAGATGCCGGTCGCGCCGCATTGGACTTACCCAGGGGCTTGCTGTCGATGACGCTGCTTGCCTGATTGCCGCCGCCGTCCTGCGCTGGGACTTCGTTCACCGTTTCCGGCTGAATAGGTGCGTCGGAACCGGCGCCGACGCTCGCCCTACTCACATCTCCCGACACGCTGTCGGCAGGGCCTTCAATTGCCTGCTCCATCGCGCCGCTGTCCATGGATGCTTTCGCTTCGGGATGGGGTGCGACCTGACCTTGAGGGAGCTTGGAGGGAGCGGCCAGGTCGCGAGCAAGCTGGGGGGCAGCCTGCTGTTCGGTGATTTCGGTGGTAGCAGGCGCAGCATTTTTGGACGCCTCGCGTACGCGCACCTGCACCTGCACGCGAGGCTCATCAAAATCCGGCGTCTCAATCATGCCAAGAGCGGCCATGTAGAGTTCGACAATCGCCTCGCGCTCCATGCGCTCGTTGGCATCCTGGCGACGGAGCTTGATCACCTGCTTGAGGGCGGGCACGTCGAAGCCATTTCCGCGTGCCTCCGCGAAAATTTCCTTCTTGTCCTCGTTGATCGCCTTGAGTTCTTCGTCCAGCCGCTCAACTCGCTCGACCAGCGCGCGAATTTGCGTGTGAGCTACGCTATCTTCGACAGCCATCTACGCCTCCACTTCCCGGCACTCGGCCGCAAGCGAATTGACCCGGCGCATGTTGGCGACCTGATGCGCCCTGCCCGAGTAGCAGCCGCCGAAATCAGACCTTTCCGTCAGCCCCGAGCCGTCGATGTTGAGATAGAGCCCGGAGGGATGCTTGAGCCGGATCAGGGGATCGGCAGAAGCAGTGGCCCGCTTGAACTCGGCCTTGATGAGCGAGGCGGCAGTCATGCGCTTGCCTTTTGGGGAGAGGGTGGGAGGAGGAACGCAGATGCCGGAACACGCCCGCCAGTGGCGTCACTGACGCGCTGGAGAAGCTCAATGGTGGCGTTCTGCTTCCCCGCCATAAGCCGATACAGGGTCATGCGGCTGCACTCGGCTGCCTTGGCGATTTCCTCTATGGATTTGCCCTCGGCGGCGGCGTATTCGAGCAATGGGTGTTTCTGTTCCATGCCTAACTGTAACGGCTGGCGTGACAGTTTGCAACATGAATTTGTAACGCCTGACGTGACCACCACGTGACGGTGACAGTTTATGTTTCCCCCATGACCAAGCGTGACCTCGGCAAGCACTACATTCGGGAATGGCGCGAGTATCGCGGGCTGTCCCTGCGCAAGTTTGCGGATCGCCTAGAGGCCGAACCGGGCGTCCCCCTAATGTCTCACGCCAACATCGGACGGATCGAGACGGGGCAGCAGCCATACGACCAAGAATTTCTGGAAGCGGCGGCAGTCGCGCTGGGAACGACAGTCACAGACCTTCTGACCACAAACCCGCTCATTGACGACGCCGTGGCGAAACTTACCGCCATCCTTCGCGCCGCCACCGGCCCAGAGCAGGAAATGGCACTTCGCGTCGTTCGAGAGATGCTGGGGAAGGCTGATAAGGCCAGTTGACCATCCACCCCCACAGAACGGTCAAGACGGGGATAAGCTGGCTGTGGAGAGGGACAGGCGCCTGTTGAGAGATGCCGGGTTAAACCTAAAGCAACGAATTTTTAAGATAGTGCGTTGAACCGCCACATTCATGGGCTATAGGATCAGCTCATGACGGGGAAGCCGATGAACCATCGAGTTAAAAGACAAGCAGCGCGTGGACGGGCGGCGGCGAAAGCCTTTGTCGCCGGCCTTGGCTCGCTCTTGGCCGTCTCGACGCCACAGGCCAGCCACTATCAGCCTGCCCCCAGCGCCCAAGCTGCGTTGCGGGGCGATTTCGTCCGCATTGGGCGGGATATGACAGTGGTGGTTGAGCGTGAGCGTCAGCATGAAAAAACCAGCCGCTAGGCGGCCAGCCCCTCCCCGAAAGCAACCCCCGCCCCAGCAACCATCACAGCCCAATGGGCAGGTGGCTCGCGTGGAATCTCAGACATGGGCCGGGCCCTTGCCGCCACCCGCCATTCTGGATCAATTCAACCAGGTCGCAGCAAATGGCGCGGAGCGTATCTTCCAGCAATGGGAGCAGGAATCCGCTCACCGGCGCGAGATGGAGCGCCGCGACTTCAAGTGTTCCGTCGCAGAGGGCTTCTTTGGCAAGTCACTGGCATTCATCTTTGTAATCACGGCCTTGGCGCTGGCGGCTTACGCTATCTCCCAAGGGGCGACGTGGCTTGCCGCGTTTCTGGCTGCTGGGACCATTGCTGCCGTAGTGGGCGCGTTTATTGCCACCAATAGGCCGAGACCAAACGGAAAGTAGCCCCTTCCGCCGAACGCCTGGGAGGACACCATGCCCCGCAAACCCAAGCCCGCCCGAGAACTCGCCGCCCGCGCTCTATGCAGTTTTGACGGCCATCCAGAAGATATCAAATTCGAAGGCCGGCCCATGTGGGAAAGCTATCTAGACCAGGCAGATGCGGTGCTGGAGGCATTGGAGATAGCTCCAACTCAGGGACAGTTGGAATACGTGCCGGTCCAGATTTATCACGTGCTCCGCCGATTATCCCAGGGCGCCATTTCCACGAACAGCATGCACGGCCGCGAGGATGAAGGGCTAGTGGGGTTCCTGCTGTCCCGAGGCTTGGCAGTTGAGATCGACGGAATGCTGCATATCACGGTTGCCGGAAAGGCCATCGGGGAGATTGAGGACGAGCGTTGACGCCAGCAGATCAGAGATTGACCCCTTAGCCCCGCCATAGAGCGGGGCTTTTCTTTGGCCGCGCCCTGCTCCAGCCCTTCGGGCTGCTTAGCTAATTCAGCCCCATCTTGCTTAAAGCCCAGGCAGTGACAGCTTGGATAGCAACGCTTTCGATCATCTTGAGCGGAGCGGTTGCCAGCCTCTCGGGGCCAAACGCCGACTTCATCTTTTGCCAAGTGCCCTCGTCGGTGAGAATGGCGCCGGCAAACTCATGGCCGTCCCACGACAGGTCATAGATGTGGACTATTCCAGGCTGTCCCAATTTCTCTTTGTTATGGAAGCCATCGATGTATCCAGCCTTGTGAAGCATCTCGACGTGCCGACCGACATCGAAGTCATCGTAACCCTCGATTGGGCCGATAGGTCGATAATCCAGCGTGGTCTTTTCCTGCACCTTGCGGAAGATTTCCCGCACCAGCTCCATATCGCGTCTCATGTCCCATTCCCTGTCCTCGACATGAGCAAGTTTAGCGCGGGCAACGAGTATCGCAACGTCAACCGGATCAGCGGCAGCGAGCATTCCAGCCTCCTGGTTTCGCCCCTCTTATAGCAGGGTGATTCTGGGCGGGCAAAATAATTGTCACGGCCAGCGTTACAATCGCTTGACTAGCGTCACGCCCCACGTTACATTCCCTCCATCACCCCAGTCCAATCGCTCTCCGAGCCGGCTGGGAACAGATGGAGGATGGAATGGCGAAGCAATTCTGGACCCAAGAGCGCAAGCAGATTGTCGATCTGATCGACGTCACCCGCACCTATGGGCTGGATGACGACGCCGTTGCCAATCTCGAGGCGGGACGCCCTGCTTTCTGGTCCACGTGCGGCAACTCCAATGACTTCGACGGCCTGCTGTTCGCTGCGATCAACCGCTACGCCTCCATTGAAGCAGGCCAGGAAGAATATGCCGGCATCTTTGCCCGTCGCGGCATGGACCCGACCGACGAAATCCACCTCGACTATCTGATCCCGCTCAACACCGCTGCCGTCACCATGCTGATGCTGGCTTACCAATCGGTCGGAACATGGCGGACGCCGGAAGAACTGGCTAAGCGCGCCACGTCTCGCGGCTGGCCGTCATTCCCGGCTCGCGGTCGGTTGGCACCTGTTGAGGCCCCTGCCCTTGTGGCGGCCGAGTAACGGCCATGACCCTCAAGCCCACCATCATCGACGGCGAATGGGTCTATCGCCCCGCGCCTCCGCAAGACCGTGAATGGCTCTCCCGCCTATCCCCAACACCCGTAACCAAAGAGGCCAAGAATGGCTGAGATCGAGGACAAAGTTGCTGAGAGCGCAGACATCGTGCGCCGGGTTATCGACCAGTTCAATCCGACGCATATTGTTTCGATGGTGTCGGGAGGCAAGGACAGCGCAGCCTCCGATCAAGTGGCACGTGAACTGGGCCTGAAAGTCGATCTGGTCATTCATGGTAACACGCGGTGCGGCATTCCGCAGACGAGCGAGTTCGTCCGCGACACATATGGCGCGATCAGCGAACTGGTCGAGGCGGATGCAGGTACGGCGTACGAAGATTACGTTCTGCGCAAGGGGTTCTTTGGCAAGGGAATTGGCGCGCACGCTTTCGCCTATCGCATCCTCAAAGCCCAGCCCTTCCGCAAGGCGATTTCTAAGGCCATTCGGCAAGGCAAGCGCGGCGTGCGCATCCTGTTGCTAAATGGCGCGCGTCAGGACGAAAGCGAGAACCGCCGAAAGAACCTGCCACTATGGCGTCAAGACCCCGGCGCTCCGAACAATATCTGGACCAGCCTGATCCACGGATGGAGCCAAGATGAACGCGACGAATACCTGAAATCGCGCGGCACGCCGATCAATCCAGTTGCCGAGCAGCTTTGTCGGTCGGGAGAATGCATGTGCGGCACCATGCAAACAAAGGCAGAGCGCGCCGAAGCATCAGCCCTCTACCCTGAATGGGGTAACTGGCTCAACAGCCTAGAAGCAGAAGCGCGCCGGCGCCACGGCTTCGGGTGGGGCGAAGCATTTCCAAAGGAGCGGGGTCAAGCAACTGGCGATCTGTTCCAGCCGATGTGCAAGGACTGCTTGGCGCGTGGTGAAGCTGCATGGCCCGCGAACCCCTCCCACACCAGATCGCCTCTGCCACCGGCCTTCTGCCGACCCGCGAACAACTGCGCGAAGCGGCACTCCACCTGGCCGTGTTCGTCGTCGCCTTCCCCATTCTTTTCACCGCCGCCAGCTGGCTGCGCGGATAGGAGCCGATATGTCCCAAGCAATGGAAATCCACAAGGAACGCACTCAGGCCGTTGCGCCGGCTGTTCTTGACTCCAACCCCGTCATGGAAATGATCCGGCAGGCCGTAGCCGCTGGTCAGCCGCTCGACGTGATCCGCGAGCTGAAGGACATGGCGAAAGAGTTGGCCGACGACAGCGCGCGCCGGGCCTTTGAAGCTGCCATGAGCGCGGCAAAGGCTGAAATCCCGACCATCACCAAGAACCGCGCTGTTGATTTCACCAGCGCCAAGGGGCGCACCAACTACCGGCACGAAGACCTTGCTGAAATCGCCCGTGTCATTGATCCGATCTTGGGCAAGCATGGGCTCGCGTATCGCTACGAGACCGTAACCGAAGGCGGCAAGGTCCGCGTGACATGCATTGTCTCGCACCGAGAAGGCCACTCCGTTCGGAACGAGTTGACCGCCGACCACGACAACAGCGGCAATAAGAACAGCATTCAGGCTGTCGGCAGCACGATCACCTACCTCCAGCGCTACACTCTCAAGGCCGCCCTCGGCCTTGCCGCCAGTAATGACGACGATGGCGCCAAGCACGGTCAGAAGGCCGATGATCTTCTCAAGCCGGAACAGGTGGAGCAGGTCCGTGACCTGATCGAAAAGACCGACACCGACATTGCCCTGTTCTGCGAGACCTTCAAGGTCGAAGCGCTAAATCAGTTGCGCGTCGTGGACTTCGACAGTGCCGTGCGCAGCCTGAATATCAAGCTGGCTCGCAAGCTGAGCGAGGCCGGTAAATGATCCTGTTCTTCGATACCGAAACCACCGGCTTTGTGCAGGACCGCTTGCCGGTCGATCACCCGGACCAGCCCTACATGGTGCAGCTTGCCGCCGAGCTGACCGAGGATGATGGCGAGCCCGTCGCCGGTTTTTCGTTCATCATTGATCCCGGCATTGGCGAAATCACGATCCCGACCAAAGCGTCTGACGTGCATGGCATTACGGACGAGCGCGCCGTCGCGCTTGGCGTCTCGGCAGAGTTTGCTTTGGGCGCCTTCACCCACCTTTACCACCGGGCCGATCTTGTCGTTGCCCACAACATCAGGTTCGACCGCGCAGTCATCGAGACGGCCATTTCCCGGCATTATCGCAAGATCATGCCGCTTCGGAAGTCGCTGTTTTGCACCATGGAAGCGGCAACGCCCATCGTGAACCTTCCGCCGACCGAGCGCATGCTTGCTGCTGGCTTCAACAAGCCCAAGCCCCCGAAGCTGGAGGAGTGCATCCGGCATTTCTTCGATGAAGACCTCGAAGGCGCCCATGACGCGCTGATCGACGTGCGGGCGTGCAGCCGGGTCTTCTTCCAACTCAAGAGCTTGGAGGCGGCATCATGATCCAAATATTCGACTGCGACCAGAATTCTAGCGAGTGGTACGAGGCCCGCCGTGGAATTCCGACCGCTTCGATGTTCGCCACCGTCATGGCAAAGGGCAGGAGCGGCGGCGAGAGCCTCACCCGCAAGAAGTACCTCTACAAGCTGGCCGGCGAGTTGCTGACTGGCGACGTGCAGGAAGGTTACAGCAACGCGCATATGGAGCGCGGGCACGAAATGGAGCCCGACGCCCGCAATATGTACGCTCTGATGACCGATGCCCAGCCGGAGCTTGTCGGTTTCGTCCGCAACGGGCCGAAGGGCGCGTCCCCGGATTCGCTCGTAGGCGATGCCGGCATGCTCGAAATCAAAACCAAGCTGCCCGACTTGCTCATTGACGTGCTGCTTCGGGACGAGTTTCCCGCGGAGCACAAGGCTCAGTGCCAGGGCGCGCTTTGGGTTGCTGAGCGCGAGTGGATCGACATCGCCGTCTATTGGCCCAAGCTGCCCCTGTTCATCAAGCGGGCATACCGCGACGAAGCCTACATCGCTGACATGTCGCGGGCCGTGGACGCCTTCAATTCAGAATTGGCCGAGGTGGTCGAGAAGGTCCGAAAGTACGGGCTTCCTGACACCGTAGCCGCGTAATCCTCAACCGCAGAGGCCGGCAGGCCCAACGCATCCGCCGCTGAAAGCCTGCCGGGGAAATTCATGACCGAGCGTCCTATCGTTTTTCAGTGGCAAGGCGATGCCATGGTTCCGGCCACCCGCTTCTGGCAAGCAGAGTGCGACAAGCGTTTCACCGTGGGTGAGAACGTCACGCTGGAGGAAATCCACGCTCGGTCACACGCGACCCATGCCCACTACTTCGCAGTCCTCAAGCAGATATGGGACACCCTGCCCGACCATCTGCGCCCGCAGTTCGGCAACCCCGAAATCCTGCGCAAGCATGCGCTGATCCGCACCGGCTATCACACGATGGTGCAGCATGCCTGCAAATCAGCCGCCGAGGCTGAGCGCCTGGCGGCAGTCATTCGCCCCTATGACGCCTATCAGATCGTCACCGTCGAGGGGGCCGTGGTCACTGTTTATCACGCGGTCAGCCAGGACATGCGCTCGATGGATAAGGCGACTTTCCAGGCTTCAAAAGAGGCGGTGCTGAACTGGTGCGCTGAGCTTGTTGGTGCCGATCCGGCTGATGTGAGGGCGGCGGCATGAGGAAGCTATCTCCCGGAGAGCGCCAGTTCCTCGCCATCATTCAACTGGCCGGCGGCTCATTCTGCTTTAGCCGCGAGGACAAGGTGACCGCAGAAGCTCACCGGATGCTTCGCCGCCTTGATCGCGCCGGGCTGATTTCGGTCGAGCCGAGCGACGATGGCCCGTTGGTTACCCTTACCGCTCAGGGATACGCGGAGGTCGATCATGGCTAGGTCACGTCCCGAATGGGTTGGCAAGACCGACGACGCCATGCCGGGCATTCACGTCCTGCTGCGCCTCTATGCCAATCAGAACGGCATTTGCGCCTGCCCCGATCAATGCGGGCTGGTGATGAACCTCGACCGCGACGAGATCGACTGCGACCACAAGATCCCGCTCCGAGACGGCGGCGAGAACCGCGAGAGCAATTTGCAGCTCATGTTCCGGGCGCACCACCGGACAAAGACCGCAGACGAAAACGTCGCGCGTGGAAAAGAACGCCAGCACAAGGCCAAGGCGTTCACTGCCATTCGCCAGCGCAAGGCGGCGATCCGCTCCGCCGGCTTTCCTAAATCCGCGCCCCAGCGCAGCGCCACCCGTAAAATCGAGAAATGGAACCTTCTGTCATGACTCGCTGCAAGTGGCACAAGAGCGAGGGAGCTCCAGGAGGGCGCTATCTCGTTCCCGGATGCATGAACCGCGCCGTCTATGGTGACGAAGCTCCATGTCACTGCCCTAAGCCATCTCGCAGGCTGCCCGGTGCCGCACGACGCCTTCTAGATGCGCTCGCAGCCTTAAATCTGGACAAGGATCAGCTTGACGACGCCTGGGACTATCTCTTCCGCCAGGGCCGCGCATCCTCCCCCATTACCCCGAAATTCGACGGCGACATTCTCGCCAGGAGGTTTTCATGACTGAGAGGCTGGTAGACGCCATCGAGCGCGCAAGGTTGCTGGGCGAAAACGCAGATACCACCCTGTCTGCCGGTGAGGTTGCGGCCATGGCCCGCGAACTCCAATCCCGCCGCCAATCACCGGCCGAGACGTTTCAAAAATACGTCGATGCGAATGAGGCGAGGCTGGACGCCGAACAGCAAGTGCAGAAGCTCAGCGCCGAGAACGAGAGGCTGAGGGAGGCGCTGAAAGTGTCGAGGCATGTTCTGGCCAAACTGTTATCGGCTGGACACAACAACCCTCCGGCTACTCCCGAAGAAATTGACGCTGCGTTCTGGTCTGTAGACGCCGCTCTCACCCAGGAAGGAGAGAGGTGATGCCCAAGCGCATTCAGCTTTCCCGCCGCAAGGGCTGGCGCATGCCGCCAAACACCGTGAAGGTGTGCCGGCCCAGCAAGTTTGGCAATCCGTGGCCTGTCGGGTCCGAGGGTCCGTATGGCCGGACTGCGCCGGATCGAGAGGGCGCAGTTGGATTTTTCCGGCAGATGCTCACTGATCCAGTGCTTCGAGCCTTCGCCGGCTACCCAAGCGACGATGACATCCGCTCAGAACTGCGCGGCAAAAATCTTGCCTGCTGGTGCCCGATCGATGGCCCATGCCACGCAGACGTTCTGCTCGATCTCGCCAACCAGGAGCCACACCATGCAGAATGAACTGCCAGAATGGTGCCCGCAGTGGGCCTGGGATGAGGCCCGCCGGCTTGCTTCACAAGTGGTTGCGGAGCGGGGAACGCGAATAGCGGCGTACCAGCCCATGCTCGCCCGCGCCCTGCTTGCCGCGGAACAGGAAGGAATAGAAAGGGCGGCAGCGGAGTGCGATCGCATATCCAGAGCAGCCGAGCGAATGTGGGTGCAGGACAGTAGTGACCTCGCAACGCTACATCTAGCCCAATCATACGCTGCCCAATCTTGCGCCGCCGCCATCCGCCAGCTTGGAGGCGAGGGATGACCTCAGTGCATTGCACCCCGGATCATCATCCGCAATCCGTTCCACCGAGCTCGCAAGCTCTCGAGCTTGCTTGCTTTGCTGGGATGCAGCCCCGCCATACGCTCGAGAATATCGATCTCGTCGTTGATGATCGGCAGGGTCTCGGGGCCTGGCGCTTCGCCAGCCTCAGTCATCTGCATGTATTTTCCCAGAATGTGGCGACTCTGGATAATGCGCTGATCTGCTTCGGAGGGGCTCATGGAGGCCATCATGACTAGGCCAGCCGCATTTACGCAAGGTGATATTTCCAAGCTGCTCAAGGGTGCAAAAGCAGCTGGAATGGAGGTTCGTCGCGTCGTGATTGACCGCACTGGCCGCATTGTTGCAGACTTTGCCGGATCCCCGGACGATGGCACCGAGCCGAATGAATGGGACGTTGTGTTCAATGGCCAAGAAAAGCGGGCTGCCAAGGGGCGTCACTGAATTTCAGGACCGGCACGGGAAATGGCACCTTCGATATCGCGCGAAAGGCCAGCCAACTGTCTATCTCAAGACTAGGCCGGGCCAAGAAGGTTGGGCTGAGGAGATTCGGCGAGCTCGGGCGGGCGAAAAAGCCACCCCAGCGATCCGCACCAGTGCGCGCACGAAGCCAGGTACAATATCGGCCCTGATCGCAGTCTATTACGGGACACCGGAATTCACCGGCCTCGCGGACAGCTCAAAGGGGACCTACAGAAACATGCTTGAGCGGTTCCGCGAAGAGCATGGTGACAAGATGGTAGCAACCCTCAGTCGCGCGCATATCAAGGCCATTATCGGCGGCATGCACGAAACGCCGTCTGCCGCTAACAATCTGCTCGACCGTCTCCGTATCCTCATGAAACTAGCCATGGACGACGAGTGGCGCCAGGACGATCCGACCTATCGGGTAAGTGGCTTTAAGGTCAGTGGCGAGGGGTTTCACACCTGGTCCGAAGATGAAATCGCAAAATACTGTCAGGTGTACCCGCCGGGAAGCAGTGCGCGCCTCGCTATGACACTCATGCTTTACACCGGCCAGCGCAGGTCCGACATGGTTAAAATGGGATGGCAGCACATCGAGGGCAATCGTATCCGCGTGCGCCAGATCAAGACCGACGCCATGCTGTCAATCGGCCTACATCCTGTCCTGGCTGCCGAACTGGCGCTCGCCAAGAAGTCCGATCTTACCATTCTCCTCACCCAATTCGGCAAGCCTTTCACGGCAAACGGATTCGGGAACCGCATGAGGAAATGGTGCGATTCAGCCGGCCTGGCCGAATGCACGTCGCATGGGCTGCGGAAAGCCGCCGCGCGGCGGCTCGCTGAGGCTGGTTGCAGTAATAAGGAGATCATGGCTATTACCGGTCACCAAACCGATAAAGAGGTCACGCGCTACACAAAGGCAGCGGACCAGAAGCGGCTCGCGGATCGGGCCATGAAAGCGATCGGCGGCGGTTAGCCAAGGCTGGCAAAAAGCCCTTTTGAATCAATCGGCGGTTCCGGGGCGGTTAGCCACGCTAAGCGATTGATCTATAACATCCAGCGCAATCCAGTCCCCTCCACCACCGCTTCCCCCAGCCCTATATAAATCAAGCACTTGGAATTAGGTAAACGGGCTTTTCCGGGTCACTCCTCGTCGCTGCGTTCGCTTGCCTTCCAGGCACTGCCCAGGGCGATGCCGAGGGCCAGCCCGACGCCGATCCAGATGCCGCCGGTCTCCAGCGCCATGTCCATGGCCACGCCGATGGCAAGTCCGATGGCGATGCCCATGGCCACCTTCCTGTTGTTCTTCATGTCGCTCTCCTTTCGGAAGAAAACGGCGCGGAACGGCAGAGGTTGCCACGGGCGCGGGTCCGCCGGGGGCGGCGCTATTTCGCCTTTGCCCGCATCGCGGAAATCGTGGTGCGATGCGAAATGGCGTCCTTTTCAGTCACCACCTCGATGAGCACGCTCCCCTGGGCCGCCAGCGCCCGTTGTAGCGCCGGTCCGAAATCCTCGGTCCGCTCCACGCGTTCGGCCGCAAGCCCATAGGCCTTGGCGAGCGCCACGAAGTCGGGATTGACCAGGTCGGTAGCATAGACGCGCTCGGGAAATTCGCGCTCCTGATGCATGCGGATCGTGCCCAGCATGCTGTTATTGACCACGATGAACAGCACTTTGGCGCCATATTGGGCCGCCGTGGCCAGTTCCTGGCCGTTCATCTGGAAACACCCGTCGCCGGCGAAACACACCACGCGCCGCTCGGGCATGGTCAGGCTCGCGGCAATCGCCGCCGGCACGCTGTAGCCCATGGCTCCCGAAGTCGGGGCCAGTTGCGTCCGGAACTGCGCAAACTGCCAGAACCGGTGCACCCAGGCGGTATAATTGCCGGCGCCCGAGCAGACGATGGTGTCCGTCGGCAGGGCCTCGCGCATCTCCGTGACCACCCGGGCCAGGTCGACCTCGGTATCGCGCGGCGCCGCCTCCAGCGTCTCCAGATAGTCCGCGCGTGCGCCCTCCACCCAGCCGGCGCGCTTGGCGCCCGTTCCCTTGGGTTGCAGGCGGGCAAGGCCTGCCGCCGTCGCCACCACGCCGGCATTGATGGGCAGATCGGCCTGATAAACCCGTCCCAGCTCCTCGGGATCGGGATGGATATGCACCAGTTTCGCCCCGCGCCTGGCCGGATCGATGATGGTGTAGCCGGCGGTCGTCATCTCGCCCAGCCGCGCGCCCAGCACGATCAGCAGGTCCGCATCCCTGACCCGTTGCACCAGTCTGGGCTCGGCCCCGATGGTGAGGTGGCCGGCATAATTGGGATGATGGTTGGAGACGTAATCCTGGCAGCGCAGCGACGCCACCACGGGGACGCCGAAATTTTCCGCAAAGCCGCCGATCTGCGCGCCCAGTTCCTGCCTCCAGTCGCCGCCACCCACGATCATCAGCGGGCGCTCCGCTTCTTCCACCAGTCCGGCAAGGCGCTCCAACTGTTCGATAGTGGGAGCGCCGGCGACCGGGGCGGCAAGCAATCCGGGGTCGAGATCGGCCGCGACCGGCTGCGCCAGCATGTCCTCGGGCAGCGACAGCACTACCGGGCCGGGGCGCCCCGCCATGGCGGTCTGGAAGGCCCGGTGCACATATTCGGGGATGCGCGCCGGGTCGTTGATTTCGGCCGACCATTTGGCCAGCGGGGCGAACATCGCCGGCAGGTCCACCTCCTGGAACCCTTCCCGGTCCTTCATCCCCCTGCCGACCTGGCCGACGAACATGACCAGCGGCGTCGAATCCTGGAAGGCGGTATGGATGCCGATCGAGGCATTCGTCGCCCCCGGCCCGCGCGTGACGAAACAGACGCCGGGCCGGCCGGTCAGCTTTCCATAGGCCTCGGCCATATTGGCCGCGCCCCCTTCCTGACGGCAAACCACCAGGTCGATGGCGTCGCTGGCATCGTAGAGCGCATCGAGCACGGCCAGATAGCTCTCGCCCGGCACGCAGAACGCGCGATCCACCCGCTGGGCAAGCAGGCTGGCAACGAGCAGGTCCCCGCCCCGGCGCGTGGTTTCGGTGTTGTTCGCCATCATCTCGATTTTCCCTTTTTCGTCGTTTTGCCGGAACGGTGTCGCTCGACTTGCGCATTTCCCGAATGCATTTGGCCCAATCTCAACCAATCCGGACCTATCTCACCCAATGAACCGGATCGCCTGGCGGCGACCCGATAGTTTCTTTGTGGCTTTCGCGAATTTAGTGTAGGATTGCCCGCGAAGGCCGCCTCAACCAAAGCGGCCCTGATTGCAACGTAATAGCGATATCATGAACCTCGAACCTGCCTCTGCGACTGCCGTTATCCAAAGTGCCCGTGCGAAGTCCGAACTGGATTCGCAACTGATGTACCGCGAACTGAAGTCGGAGATCATGAACGGCGTCTATTCGGCGGGAAGTCGTCTGCCCACCGAGCGGGCGCTGGCCGAACATTTCGGCATCGCGCGCAACAGCGTCCGCAAGACGCTCAACCTTCTGGCCGAAGAGGGCCTGATCATCCGCCATGTCGGGCGCGGCACCTTCGTGCGCAGCCGGGTGGGAACGGACGAGTTCACCCTGTCCGAGCTGCTCGAGGCGCGCCTGCTGTTCGAGCCCGGCCTGCCCGATCTGGTGGTCGAGCGGGTGACGCCCGAACTGATCGCGGAAATGGAGGATTCGCTCGAGCGCGTGCGCACGGCCGAGAGCTGGGAGCAGTTCAAGGAAGCCAAATATGCGGTGCACATGGCCATCGCCCGCAGCTCGCGGAACCGCTTCATCATCTCGATCTTCGAGCAGATCGTCGAATCGCGCCGCCGCGCCGCCTGGGGTCGTCCGGGGCATCAGCCCGCCCCGGTTCTGGTCGTCCGGGAAGCGGCCTATCGCGACAATATGGTGATCGTGGACGCCTTGCGCTGCGGCGACACCGACAAGGCGCGCGAGGCCATCCGCGATTACCTGCTTCGCACCCTGTCCAATGTGAGCAGCAACTAGGCCAATCCGGCTCATCGCTGGTCCATCCGCCTTTGCAGGCCGCGTCCCACCAGCATCAGCGCCAGCGCGGCGATCAGCACGGCCAGGCCCGGGAAGATCGACATCCACGGCGCATAAAGAATGTAGTTCTTGCCCTGTTCGAGAATGGCGCCCCAGTCGGGCGTCGGCGGCTGCACGCCCAGGCCCAGGAAGCCGAGCGCCGCCTGGATCTGCAGGATCATCGGGAACAGGATCATGTATTGCGTCAGGATCAGCGGCATCACGTTGCGCATGACGTGGCGGCGCAGCACGGTGCTGTCGCGCACGCCGATGCTGCGGGCGGCCTCGACATAGGTTTTGCCCACCTCGCTCATCGCCCCTGCCCGCGCGATGCGGAAGAACACCGGCAGATAGACGATCGAGAGCGCGATGATGAGATTGCCGATATCCGGCCCCAGGACGCCGGTGATGATGACCCCGAGGATGATGGGCGGGAAGCTCAGCAGCACGTCGATGAGGCGGCCCAGGAGCTGATCCGCCCACCCGCCCAGGAACCCCGAGGCGAGGCCCAGCCCGCCCCCCAGGACGGCCGAGATCAGCAGCGATCCGGCGCAGATCGACAGCGTGACGCGCGTGCCGTAGATGACGCGGGCCATGATGTCCCGCCCCACATCGTCGGTGCCGAACCAGTTCTCGCCGGACGGAGGCAGCAGGGCGCGGTCCACCGCGACCACAAAGGGCGAATGGCTGGTGAACAGCCCCGGGAACAGCGCGACCAGCAGCAGCAGCGCCAGCAGCACCAGTCCCGCGACGAGACCGGGCTCGCGCACCGCCGTCCGCGCCACCCTGGCCCAGGGGCCGGGTTTGGCAACGGCGGAAGAAGAGCTATTTGCAGTATTTGCCATGGGGATTTCGAGCTCAGGACACGCGGACGCGCGGGTCGATCAGCCGGTAGGCCAGATCGATGACGAGGTTGACGATCATTGCCGCGACCACCACCACCAGCAGCGCGCCTTGCAGCACCGGATAATCGCGCGTCTCGATGGCGGTCAGCAGCAACCGCCCCAGACCGGGCAGCGCAAACAGGGATTCGATGATGACCGTCCCGCCCAGGATCTGGATGAGGATCAGTCCCATGAAGGTGATGACCGGGATCAGCACGTTGCGCAGGATGTGCTTGAAGAACACCGTCCGGGTCGGCACGCCCTTGGCGATCGCCGTGCGCACATATTCCTGGCCCAGCGCCGAAACCACGTTCTGGCGCACGAACTGGCTGTAGGCGGCGGCCTGCAGCAATCCGAGGCTGGCGACCGGCAGGATGAGGATGGACAGATTATCGCCCAGCGACCTGGTGATCGGGACGAACCGCAGGGGCGGCGACCAGCCCAGCGTGGCCGAGACCCCGACCAGCAGCATCAGCCCCACCCAGAACACCGGCGCGGCCAGCCCCAATATGTTGAAGGCCTGTATGGCGGTGTCCAGCGGGCGGTTTTCGTAGATGCCGGCCAGGATGCCGAGCGGCACGCCGATCAGCGTCGCGATGGTCAGCGTCAGCACGGCGATTTCGAGCGTCACCATGAAGGCCGGGCCGATCATCTCGGTCACCGGCAGGCCGCGCGTCCAGCTCGTGCCGAGATCGCCCTGCAGCACGTTGGAGATCCAGACCCAGTACTGCACGTAGATGGGCCGATCGAGGCCGAAGAATTCGCGCAGTGCCGTGGCCGCGTTCTCGCCGCCGGCCTGCCCCATCATCTGCGCCACCACGTCGCCCGGCACCATGCGCATCAGCAGGAACACCAGGATGGAGGCCAGTATGGCGGTCAGGATGGAGGCGAAAAGCCGCTTCAGGAGATAAGTGCCCATAAGCTATCCAATGTGCAGCGGGATGGCGGAAGGCGCCGAGACGCCTCCCGCCCTGAGTAGTGTCAGTCTTCGATGTAGGTCCGGGCCAGGCCGAAATACCAGCCGGTCGGATGCTGGGAGAAGTTCTGGACCTTCTCGCTGCGAACCGTCACGTGATCGGGCGAATAGAGCATGATCGTGGGAACGGTCTCGGCCATGATGGTCTGGAACTCGTTGTAGATTTCCCGGCGCTTTTCCGGATCGGACTCCTCGCGGCCCTGGTCGAGCAGCGCGCTGGCCTCGGCATTGTCCCAGTTCCGGAAGTCGGCCCCGTCCGGCTTCTGGTGGAAGTGCCGGTAGAACAGCAGGTTGGGGTCCGGCTGGGAGGCCCAGTCGTTGAAGGTGAAGCCCATCTGGCTGGAACGGAAATTGTTCACCCACACGCCCAGGTCCACCCGCTGGATATCGAGGGTGATGCCGATCTGGGCCAGTTGCTCGCGCAGCGTCACCGAGGCCGGATCCATCCAGTCATAGCCGTTGATCGAGGTGAGGGTCATGGAGAAGCCGTCTGCGTGGCCGGCTTCGGCCATCAGCTCCTTGGCCCGTTCGATATCCGGCCCCTGCATCGGCACCTCGTCGAGCGGCAGGCCCCAGCTCTCCTGCATGCCCGAAACCATGGTTCCCAGAACCGTGCCGTATTCGCCCACCGATGCCTGGGTGATCTCGCTCTTGTCCACGGCCAGCGAAATCGCCTGGCGGACGCGGACATCGTCGAGCGGCTCGAGCTCGGAACCCAGGTCGATCGCCGTCTGCGCCAGCGACGGCCAGCGCTCGATGGCGAGGCCCGGCACCGAGGACACCTGCTGAACGTCCTGGGGACGGCTGAGCGCCACGAGGTCGATCCGCTGGTTCTGCAGCGCTACCAGCATGGACGCGCTATTGGGCAGGATGGAGAAGTCGATGCCGTCCAGATACGGCATTCCGGCTTCCCAATAATCCTCGTTGCGCTCCAGCGTCACATGCGAGTTCGGCACGAATTCGGCCAGCTTGAACGGGCCGGTGCCGACGCTTTCGACATTGATGCGGTTCTTGGCGTTTTCATCGTCGAAATAGCCGGCCGGCACCACGCCGCCATATTTATTGCCGAGCGTCATCGGCAGCGAGGAGTTCTTGTTCTCGAGCGTGAAGCGCACGGTATTCGCGTCCACCACCTCGACATTGCTCACCATGGCGAAGTCGCCGGCGCCGGGCGAGCCGTTATCCGGGTCGCGGATATAGTTGTAGCTATAGGCGACGTCCTCGGCGGTCATGTCCTGTCCGTTATGGAACTTGACGCCCTGACGCAGCTTGACGGTGTAGATGAGGCCGTCATCGGACACCTCGTAGCTTTCCGCCAGCAGCGGCCAGGCCTGGCCGTCCGCACCCTCGTAGAACAGGCCCTGATAGACCAATACGCTGAGGCGGATGCGGGCATCCGCGGCCTGGTGGAACGGGTCGAAGCCGGGAGGCTCGACCAGCAGGCCCATATTGAGGCGCCCGCCCTGGGTCGCGTTTTCCGCCGCCGGGCCGTAAAGGTCGCCCTCGGCGGCGAAACCCGGCGACAGGGTGAGCAGGCTGAGCATGGTCGCGCCGAGCAGGGTCTGCCCGAGCCGGCGCATTTTGGGGACATTTGTCATTTCGTCGTTACTCCCTTTGGTTTTCATTCGGGCCGCGGCTCCACTGCGGCCACTGGCGACACGCCTTGGCGTATTCGGTCAGTCGCGATAGGCGACCGTCATTTCGATCTCGACCGCGGCATTGCGCGGCAGCTCCGCCGCCCCGATGGCGGCCCGAGCGTGCCGTCCGGCCTCGCCGAAAATCTCGGCCAGCAGGTCCGACGCCGCATCCAGCACCTTGGGTTGGGCGTTGAAGCCCGGCGCGGAAGCCACGAAGCCGTTGATCTTGAGAATCCGTTCGATCCGGTCGAGCGAGCCCAGCGACGCCCTGAGGCAGGCCAGCCCCTGGAGGATGCAGATGCGCGCCTCCCCTCGGGCGGTTTCGAGGTCGACCTCGGCGCCGACCTTGCCGAACACCCGCACCTCTCCGTCCACCTTGGGCATCTGGCCGCTGACATAGGCGATGCCGCGATGCAGGATCACCGGCACGTAGTTGAACGAGGGCGAGGCCGCGTCGGGCAGTTCGAGCCCCAGCTCCCGCAGGCGGTCGTCGATGCTCATTTCTGTTCTCCTTCGATACGGGAGAGCAACAGGCCGCGAAGGTCGTATTCCGGAGCGAAGCCGAACTGCCGGCGGAACCGGCTGTCGTCCATCAGCGGAAAACTGTTGGCCGGCGGCACGATCTCGTGTTCGACCACATAGCCGGGCACGAGTTCTTCGGCTGCGGCGGCGATCTCGCTCATACGGGCGCTGAAGCCGTTGATCTGGTAAATGGGCTCGAGCGGCCCGGGCGCCTCCAGCGCCGCGGCGATGGCGCACGCGACATCCGCGACATGCATGAGATCGATGATTTCGTCGTGGAACGACACGCCGTGGCGGCCGTTCGGCGCCGCCGCCGCGATCACCCCCGAAATGGCGCTGGCCGCGCCCTGATACCAGAGGCCCGGCCCTAGGACGATCGGCAGCCGGATCGAGCTGGCATCCAGCCCATGGCGGTCGCGGAAATACTGGACCAGATTTTCCGACAGCAGCTTGGTGAGGCCGTAAATCGTGCGCGGGCGCCTGGCGCCGTCTTCATCGACCCGCTCGTCGGCATAATCTTCCGCCGGTCCGAAGACCACGCTGGAGCCGGTGGTGATCACCCTGCCGACGCCTTCGGCCTGCGCCGCTTCCAATACGTGGCGCAACCCGTCGACATTGATCGCCATGGCACGGTCGGCGTCGACCTCCCCTGCCCGCATCAGGCCTTTCTGGCCCTCGCCATAGGCGGCCGTGGTCACGATCGCCGTCGCCCCCGATTCCCTTATGGCCCCGCTGATCGCCGCCCGGTCCTCGACCGAGCCCGTGGTTTCGCCGAAGCACCCGGCGAGGTCCGCCAGCAGGTCGGTGGCCATGGCCGGACCGAAGACGTGCACCTTCGCCCCGCGCGCAACCAGTTCGCGCACCACATGCGAGCCCACGAAGCCGCGCCCGCCGATGACGAGTACGCGCAGTTGAGCGGGATTTTCAGAGGGCGATGTCATCACGGATACAAGCCTTGAGATGCCCGGTGCCGACCTCGCGCAGGGCGGGAACGGTCTGGGCGCATTCGGGGAGCGCGAAGGGACAGCGGGTGCGGAAGACGCATCCCGAGGGCGGCGCGATCGGACTGGGGATTTCGCCGCCCAGCACCTGCCGGCTGCCACCGGCATAGCCCGGCGCCGCCTGCAGCAGCGCCGCCGTATAGGGATGGGCGGGATTGTCGTAGAGGTCCTCGGTATCGGCGACTTCCATCACCCGCCCGAGATAGAGCACCATCACCCGGTCGGTGATGACCTCCACCACCGACAGGTCGTGGCTGATGAACAGCACGGCCAGCCCCAGCTCCTGCTGCAGGTTCTGCATCAGGTTGAGCACGTCCGCCTGCACCGACACGTCGAGCGCCGAGACCGGCTCGTCGGCGACGATGAAGCGCGGCGAGGAAGCCAGCGCCCGGGCGATGGCGATGCGCTGGCGCTGGCCACCCGAAAAGGCGCGCGGATAGCGCTTGAGGTGGTCCGGCGACAGGCCCACCTTTTTCAGCAGTTCGGCCGCTTCTTCCTCGGCCGCGCGGCCTGAAAGCTGGCGGTGCAGCCGCAACGGCTCCACCAGCGCCTCGCCCACCGTCATGCGGGCGTTGAGGCTGGCGAAGGGGTCCTGGAAAATCATCTGCATGTGACGCCGGAAGCGCCGCAATTCGCCGGGATCGAGCGCGCCCAGATCCTGCCCGTCGAAGACGACCTTGCCGGTGGTCGGCTCGATCAGTCGCAGCAGCAGCCGCCCCACGGTGGATTTACCCGAGCCCGATTCTCCCACGACCCCCAGCACCTGGCCCGGATCGACCGTCAGATCGACATTCTCCACGGCGCGCACCAGCCGTGGCGGCGCGCCCCAGGCGCCGCCGCGCACCGGAAAATGCTTGCTGAGCCCGGTGACCGAGACGAGCGGCCCCTGTTCGGCCGGCCTGGCCTTGATGTCTGCTGCCGGCATCACAGTGCAATGTCCTTCCAGCGGATGCAGCGGGTGACGTGCCGGCCATCCACGATTTCGAGTTCGGGTTCGCTTTCGACGCAGATCGGGCGGACATGGGCGCAACGGTCATGGAACCGGCACCCGGCGGGCGGCATCAGCGGATTGGGCATGGTGCCGGGGATGGGCCGCAGGGAGCGCCGGTTGCCGGTGTCGTCGCGGCGCGAGGGAATGCAATCGAGCAGGGCGCGCGTATAGGGGTGGCGCGGATGGGCGAGGACTTCCGCGACCGGCCCTTCCTCGACCACCTGGCTCGCATACATCACGGCCACCCGATCGGCGATTTCCCCGACCAGCTTGAGGTCGTGGGTGACGAAGATCATCGCCATGCGCCGCTCTTTCTGCAGATTGCGGAGCAATTGGATGATCTGGGCCTGGATGGTCACGTCGAGCGCCGTCGTCGGCTCGTCCGCGATCAGCAGGCTCGGGTCGCAGGCCAGGGCGACGGCGATCATCACCCGCTGGCGCATGCCGCCGGACAATTCATGCGGATAGGCGTCGACCCGCTCCTCGGGCCCGGAAATCCCCACCTGCCGCAACAGTTCGATGGCCTGCAGCCGCGCCTCGCGCTTGTTCAGCCCCTTGTGGACGCGCAGCGGCTCGGCCACCTGGTCGCCCACCGTGAACACCGGATTGAGGCTCGACATCGGGTCCTGGAAGATCATGGCGATGTCGTGCCCGCGCACCCGGCTCATCGCCTTCTCGCTGAGCTTCAAAAGGTCGATGCTCGCCTCGCTGCGGCCATGGAAATGAATGGAGCCGCCCACGACCCGCGCCGTCGTCCGCGCCAGCAGCCGCATGACGGTCAGCCCGGTCACCGATTTGCCCGATCCCGATTCCCCGACGATCGCCAGCGTCTCGCCTTCGCCCACGCTCAGCGTCACGCCGTTGACGGCCTTGATCACGCCGGCATCGGTGTAGAAATAGGTCTTGAGATCGGCGACGCTCAGCACCGGACGGGCGGCTTGCATCGGTTGGGTATCAAGCGGCGGCATAGCGGAGCAGCGCCTCCTCGTCGACCTCGATGCCGAGCCCCGGGCCCTCGGGCACCGATACACGACCATTTTCGACCAGGATCGGTTCGGCCAGCAGTTCCGTGCGCAGCGGATTGGCGCCCAGGTCGTATTCGAGCAGCGTCGGCTTGGGGATGTTCTCCGAATGCGGGAAGACGGAAAGCGAAGCGATGAAATGGATGCCCGCCGCCAGCCCGATGGCCCCGCCCCACACATGCGGAGACAGGCGCAGATGGTTGGCATGCGCCAGTTCGGCGATCTTGCGGCCCTGCCAGAACCCGCCGCACAGGCTCAAATCCGGCTGCAGGATGTCGACCCCGCCCGCATCCACCAATGTCTTGAAATCGAAGACGGTATAGAGCGCCTCGCCCGTCGCGATCGGCAGCCGCGCGCGGGCGCGCAGGCGTCCATAGCCGGAAAAATCCGCCGGGCTCAGCGGCTCCTCGACCCAGCCGATCCGATAGGGAGCCAGCCGCTCCATGCTCTCCAGCGCTAGGTCGTAGGTATAGTTGGAGTTGATGTCGACCAGCAGCTCGACCTCGTCGCCGAGAATTTCCCGGGCGATGGCCACGCGCTCCTCGTCGCTGTCGGGTCCGAGGCCGATCTTGATCTTGACCGAAGGATAGCCGGCCTCCGCCATCGTCTCGATCTGCGGCCGGAAATCCTCGGCGGGCGTTTCGGTGACATAGCCGCCCGAGGCGTAGATCGGGACGCTATCGACGCGCTGCCCGCCGATCAGCTTGCACACCGGCAGGCCGAGCAGCTTGCCCATGGCGTCCTTGGCGGCGATGTCGATGCCGCTGATGCAGGCCATCATCGGGCCCTGGACGCCGAAGTGATAGTGCCGCGCCAGGATGCGCGAATAGGCATGCTCGATATCGAAGACGTCGATGCCGACCAGATAGTTGACGAGAAAGGCTTCATAGCCGCGATTGAAGGCCGGCATGCCCCAGGCCTCGCCATAGCCGACAATGCCGTTTTCCAGCGTCATCCGCACCACGGTCGACTGCCGCCCGGTCGCCAGGGACTTCGACATTCCATAGGGCTTGGCCGTCCCGAGCGGGGCGCTCAAAGCGACGAATTCGATCGCGGATATCTTCAAGGAGGCCCTCCCAGCCAAAGCCGATCAATTCGGGATCATATGTGAACCATTTTGCACCATCAGCGCAAGAGGCCTCTTTCAACATGTCGCCTGAAACGGTATATGCGGCCTGTCGATCATCCCTGTTTTACTACGGAACCGTTCATGGCCAGCGCTGCAAAAATCTGGGAAAACCTGACGCCCGAAGAGCACGAGCACCAGTACAACCCTCAAAAGGCCTGCCCCGACTTCGCCCGCTACCGCGACCTGCGCGAACCGGCCAACCAGGCGGCGCTCGCCGGCCTCGTCCGGCATGCCGACATCGCCTATGGCGAGCACGAATTGCGCACCCTCGACATCTATCCCGCTCCCGGTGCAGGCCCCCGGCCCGTTCATATCTACCTGCATGGCGGCTATTGGCGCGCCCAGGACAAGGCGAACTACGCCTTCATCGCCGGCATGCTGGTGGAACACGGCATCACTGCCGTCATCATGAATTACGAGCTCTGCCCCGCCTCCACCCTCGACGAAGTGGCCGAATCCGCGCTGGCGGGCGTGGAGTGGGTGTGCCGCAATATCGCCGGCTATGGCGGCGATCCCCGGGCGATCAGCCTGTCGGGCCATTCCGCCGGCGCACATCTTGTGGCTGAAGTGCTCGCCGCCGACTGGTCCGCACGCGGCATCGACCCGGAATGCTTCATCGGCGCCGTCGCCGTCAGCGGCATCTACGATCCCGCGCCCGCCGCGCTCACCAGCGTCAACGGCGAACTTCATCTCACCCCGCAGATCATCGCCAATCGCAATGTCGAGACGCGCCCGCCGCTGGTGGAATGCCCGGTGGTGGTCATGGCGGGCGGCGACGAGCCATGGCACTGGATCGATCAGAGCTTCCGCTATTCACACCACCTGCACCGCCACGGCAGGCAGCCGGAAGTCCATATCCTGCCCAATTACAACCATTTCAACATTCTGATGCCGTTCATGCAGCCGGAAAGCCCCATTGGCGCGGCCATGCTCCGCCTCGCCCGGCCGCGTCAGTGACTTTTGGGAGACCTCTCATGACCGCATCCGACCTCAGCCAGTACCGCCTCAGCGTTTACGATCTCGCCCTCGATGCCCGGCCCGTCACCCTGCCGGTGGGCGGCCCCGCCTTCCTCTATGTCGCCACCGGCACCGCCGAGCTCGACGGCGCGGCGGTCGGCGCCGATGACGGCCGGCTCGTCGGCGGCCCGTTCGGCCTTTCGGGAGACGGCACGGCATGGCTCTATGAATTCGCGCCGGTCGAACGTCCCCTGCTCGAGGGCGAAGGCATCAGCCTCGTCATCTCCCGCCGCCTGCCGCAGGCCTTTTCGGGCGAACGCATCTTCCGCGCCGACCGGGTCGAATCCAATCCCGGCGCCGCGACCCCGCTGCATGGCCATCGCGGCCCCGGCATCAGGCGTCTGCTCAAGGGCCGCCTGATGGCCTATATCGGCGAGGACGTCGACCGCATTGATGCCGGCCATGCCTGGTTCGAAACCGGTGCCGATTGGGTGATCGGCAAGAATGTCCACGACAGCTCCAGCGCCTTCGTGCGCGTCACCATCCTGCCGGCGGAACTGGCGGGCGGCACCTCCTCCTTCATCCCGGCCAATGAGGAGGAAGCCCGAAAGCCCCGCTCGGTCACCTATCGCCTCTTCGGCGAGCAGCCGGCCTGAGCCTGCCGCCGGGATCATTTTTTGCATGAGGAATGCGACTGGTGATCCCGGCGCGATTCGAACGCGCGACCCCAGGATTAGGAATCCTGTGCTCTATCCTGCTGAGCTACGGGACCAGCCGCAGCCGAACTAGCAGCGACGGGCTTCACTTTCAAGCAAAGAACCCCTCCGCTCCGCCCGCCGGGGCCGCAATTTCGCCGGCGATCGCCGCAGGCGGTTGATCCCCGGCCCGGCCTCCGCTAAACGGGTCGGCATCAAGAGGAACGATCAATGCGCGCGGAAACCGAAAAGACCGTAGCCGAAATCGAGCAGGTTCTGACCCTGCTGAGGAGGCATCTTTGACTGGGATACAGCTCAACTTCGCCTCGACGCGCTGAACGCGCAAACCGAATCCCCCGAATTCTGGAACGATCCGGAAAACGCCCGCACCGTCATGCGCGAGCGGGACAATCTCGACGCCGCCGTCACCATGGTGCGCGCGCTGGACACCGGCGTTAGCGACAATGTCGAACTGATCGGGCTCGGCGAGGCCGAGGGCGACGAGGAGATCGTGCGCGAAGCCGAAGAGGCCCTGGCCGAACTCCGGCAGACGGCGCGCCGCACCCAGATCGAAACCCTGCTCTCGGGCGAAGTCGACGGCAATGACTGCTATGTCGAAATCCATTCGGGCGCCGGCGGCACCGAAAGCCAGGATTGGGCCAGCATGCTGCTGCGCATGTACACCCGCTGGGCCGAGCGCCGGAAGATGAAGGTCGAAACCATCGAATTGCACGATGGCGAGGAGGCTGGCATCAAGTCGGCCACCATCCTGGTCAAGGGCCACAATGCCTATGGCTGGATGAAGACCGAGAGCGGCGTGCACCGGCTGGTGCGCATCAGCCCCTATGATTCGGCCGCCCGCCGCCACACCAGCTTTTCCAGCGTCTGGGTCTATCCCGTGGTCGACGACTCCATCGACATCGAGATCCGCGAAAGCGACCTCAAGGTCGACACCTACCGCTCCTCGGGCGCGGGCGGGCAGCACGTCAACACCACGGATTCGGCGATCCGCATCACCCATCTGCCCACCGGCATCATCGTGGCCTGCCAGCAGGAGCGCAGCCAGCACAAGAACCGCGCCACCGCCATGAACATGCTGAAGGCGCGGCTCTATGAGATGGAGCTGCAAAAGCGCGAAGAAGCGGCCAACGCCCAGGCGGCCAGCAAGACCGATATCGGCTGGGGCCACCAGATCCGCTCCTACGTTCTCCAGCCCTACCAGATGGTCAAGGATTTGCGCACCGGCGTCGAAAGCGGCCAGCCTTCGGTCATTCTGGACGGCGACCTCGACGAATTCATGGAAGCCGCCCTCGCCCAGCGGGTCGGCGTGGCCACGGACGTCTCCGAGGACGGTTGAGGTGGTGGCGCAGCAACGCGCCCGCCCAGAGCCTTTCATTGTCAGGCGGACCAGCGCCTTTGCTCCCCTCCCCCTGAGGGCGGGGTGTTCGTTTAGATCGTTTCTGCCTTATCTGGAATCGATGTTTTCTTTTACCGTCACCACCCGGCTTGTCCGGGTGGTCCATGCTTTTTTGCGCCAAAGATGGATTGCCCGGACAAGCCGGGCAATGACGGCGGTGAGACACCGCTTCCGTCAAAAACTGCAATGATCTAGGGCTCTTGGCTCAATTTATCTCCCACACCGGGCTTCCCTCGGGCTTGACCCGAGGGCCTCTATCCACGTGCAGGAAATCCGGGTTTCGGGGTGCCAAGCCCGAGGGCAGCAAAGTGCTTGTGTGGGCCCTTGGAAGGGTGGAGGGCCTTCCGCCCCGCCGCTACGGAGCGTCGTCCGCTCCCACGATCCCGCCCTCGCCTTCCAGCCGCGCGATCTGGCCCGCGTCCTGACGCGTGAATTTCAGCCTTACCCCCGCGCCCATATTCCCGTCCTCGTCGATGAGGACGACGCCGAAATGATCGAAGGCGCGCAGGATAGCCGCTCTTTCCGCCGCCGATCGAAGCCAGGCGCTGCCGGTGGCCTCGATGGCGGTGACCCGGGCGAAGGGCAGCCCGGCTGCCTTGGCGAAATCCTTGCGTCCGATCCCCGCCAGGGCCCGGCCGGCGGAGACGACGCGGCCGGTGATCTTTGTATCCATGGTCAAATTCATGCCTCGCTGCCCGCATTGACCGGCCAAGCCTATTGGCTTTGCGGACAAACGCAATCCCGGCTTCGTTATCCTATGCGCTCAGGCCTCCTGCGAAGACGCGGCCATCCTTCTGGCGGCCACCTCCATCCAGTCCCTCAGCAACCCCTTGTCTTCCTTCGAGAAGCGTGCGCGCTGCTTGAGGTTTTCAAACGTATCCCCCGGATGGCATTGTGCATAATCGGCGGCGATCAGCGCCTCGTAGCGGGCGCGCGTCTCCGGATCGTCCGGGCCGATGGGCTGCCGGAGCCCGTTCGGCGCAATATAGAGTTGCTGTTCGTCCCCCGCCATTTCCGTTCCTCGTTGACCGTCTTGCTGCGCGTCAGGATAGGCCAGCCGCGCGCCCGGACCAACGAGACATATCGTCAGTAGCGCGCCCGCCTGTCCACCAGGCCGGAAAGCGGCTTCGCAGCGCGATAGCGCTCGAGATTTTCAAGAAAGAAACCGGTGACGACGGCCTCGGTATCGGGCGAGCTTCCCGAAATATGCGGTGAGAGCCGCACCTGGGGATGGGCGTAGAGCCAATGTCCCTCCGGCGGCGGCTCGGGATCGGTGACGTCGAGCGTCGCAAGGCCCAGCCGCCCGTCCAGGGCCCGCCGCAATGCTTCGGTATCGATCACCGGGCCGCGCCCGATATTGATCAGATGCGCGCCCGGCTTCACCTGCGCAAACGCCGCATCGTCGAACAGGCCGCGCGTTTCCTCGGTCAGCGGCGTGGCGATGACGATATGGTCGGAACGCTGCAGCAGATGCTCCAGCGGCACGATCTCCACCCTGTCCATGCCGCTCGGCCCCGGCGTTCTTCGAGTTCCCAGCACCTGCATGTCGAAGGCCAGGGCCCGCCGCGCGATCGCCTTGCCGATCTCGCCGAAGCCGACGATGCCCAGCGTCCGTCCGGCCAGCGTGTCCAGCTTCACGGAGTGCCAGCCGCTCCGCTCGCGCGCCCAGATTTCGGGCATGCGCTTGGCCGCGCTCAACACTGCGGCCATCACATATTCGGCGATGGGCGTCGCATAGCCGCCGCGGGTTACCGTCACCTGCGGCACCTGGAAGATCCAGTCGGGATATTTGTCGATCCCGGTCGAGCGCAGATGCACCCATTTGAGATTGAACGGCCAGCCGGCCGGCGCCGGCATGGAGCGGTCCAGCCCGACCGCGCCGCTGTTCTGGTTGACCAGCAGGACATCCGCCTCCGGCGGTATCGTCCACGCCGTCCCGGCGCTGGCCCCCAGGGGCACGAACTTTACCCCCGGCGGCAGGCGGGCGGCGATGCGCTCCCCCAACTCCGGCTCGTATTGGTGAACGATATTCGCGCTCATGGACTCGTTTCATCCAGCCTGACGATGGTGCGGCCGCGGATTTTCCCCGACAGGATTCGTTCCGCCGCCAGCGGCAGTTCCGCAAGGCGGATTTCCTCCACCAGCCCGCCATAAGCGGTCCGGTCGAAGGTTTCGTCAAGCCGTGCCCAGGCCGCGACCCGCGCCGCATAGGGCTGCATGACGCTGTCGATGCCGGCGAGGGTCACCCCGCGCAGGATGAAAGGCAGCACATTGCTCTCCAGCCCTATCCCGCCGGCATTGCCGATGGCGGCAGCCACGCCCCCATATTTCACCTGCCTGAGCGCCTTGGCCAGCACCTTGCCCCCGACATTGTCGATGATGGCGGCCCAGCGCGCCGATTCCAGCGGCTTGTCCGGTTGGGCGAGAAACTCGTCGCGTGGCAGGATATCGGCGGCCCCGAGGGCCTTGAGCGCATCGGCATGTTCGGGCCGGCCCGAAAGGGCGATGCTGCGATAGCCCAGGCGGTGCAACAACGAAATGGCGATGGAGCCGACGCCGCCGGCGGCGCCGGTCACCAGCACCTCGCCATGGTCAGGCCGCACGCCCAGGGCTTCCAGCCGGTCGATGGCGAGCATGGCGGTAAGGCCGGCCGTGCCCAATATCATCGCATCGCGCGTGGTGAACCCCGCTGGCAGCGGCACCAGCCAATCGGCGTCGACACGGGCCCGCTGGGCAAAGCCGCCCCAGCGAACCTCCCCGACCCGCCATCCGGTCAGCACCACCCTGTCGCCTTTTGCATAGCGGTCGTCGGCGCTGTCCCGGACGGTCCCGGCGAAATCGACCCCGGCGACGTGAGGATAGGTCCGCACCAGCCCCCCTCCCCCAGTCAGGCACAGCCCGTCCTTGTAGTTCAGCCCCGCCCACTCGACATCGACCGTGACATTGCCCTCGGGCAGCCGCACCTCGTCCAGGGTCTCCACGCCGGAAACGATGCTGCCATCCTCCTGGCGATGGGTAACGAGCGCCTGAAAACTCATGAAGCCTGTCCTTTCCATTCATCCCGTCCGCGCCGGCGCTCAACCGGCATCGGCCTGGACCTTCCAGTCGTCGCCCCAGGCCTGGACCAGATGGCCGGGGCCGACCTCCCGATATTCGCGAACCGGCGGTTCGTATTCCACCGGGCGGATCGGGCTCTTGATTTCGTCGTTGTTGACCGGCCGCACCTGTTTGCGCCGCGCTGGATCGGGCACCGGCACCGCCGCCATGAGGCGCTTGGTATAGGGATGCTGCGGATTGCTGAAGACCGCCGCCACCGGTCCCTTTTCGACGATCTCGCCCAGATACATCACCGCGACCTGATGGCTGACGCGCTCGACCACCGCCATGTCGTGGGAGATGAACAGGTAGGAGAGCCCGAACTGCTCCTGCAGATCCATCATTAGGTTCACCACCTGCGCCTTGATCGAGACGTCGAGCGCCGAGACGCTTTCGTCGGCGACGATCACCTTGGGGCCGAGCGAGAGCGCCCGGGCGATGCAGATGCGCTGCCGCTGCCCGCCGGAGAACTGCGACGGATAGCGGCTGGCCATCTCGGCCTTGAGCCCCACGCGCTCGAGCAGGTCCATGGCCTTGTCCCGGGCCTCGGCCCTGCTGCCCAGCTTGTGGGTCAGGAACGGCTCGGCGATGGCGTCGCCCACCGAAATGCGGGGATTGAGGCTGGCATAGGGGTCCTGGAAGATCATCTGGATATGCCGCCGCATATCGCGCAGATGCTCCTTGTCGAGCCCCCTGATATCGGTCCCATCGACGCTGACCTCGCCGCTCTGCGGCTCGATCAGCCGCATGATCGCCCGGCCGGTCGTGGATTTGCCGCATCCGGACTCGCCCACCAGGGAGAGCGTTTCGCCGGCCCGCAGGTCGAAGCTGACATTCTCGACCGCATGCACGCGGCCCGAGGGACCGCTGAACAGGCCCCCGGGAATATCGAAGCGCTTGACCAGGTTGCGCACCTGCAGCACCGGTTCGGCGTCATGGCGCACGGTGTCCGGACGCTCCCGCGCCTCGGCCACCAGCCCGGTCTTCCGGTCGAGCACCGGAAAATGCTGCGGACCCTTTTCGCTTCCCTGCCCCAGCCGTGGCACGGCGGCGAGCAGGGCGCGGGTATAGGGATGCCGGGCACGCGCGAAAATCGCCTCCGTGCTGTCCGCCTCGACGGTCTTTCCTTCCAGCATCACCACCGTGCGGTCGGCGATCTCGGCGACCACCCCCATATCGTGGGTGATGAACAGCACGCCCATGCCCTCTTCCTGCTGCAACTGCTTGATGAGTTGCAGGATCTGGGCCTGGATGGTCACGTCGAGCGCGGTGGTCGGCTCGTCGGCGATCAGCAGTTTCGGCTTACAGGCCAGCGCCATGGCGATCATGACGCGCTGGCGCATGCCGCCGGAAAGCGAATGTGGATAATCCTTGAGGCGGGAGGCCGCCGCCGGGATGCGCACCCGGTCAAGCAGCCGCTCGGCTTCCTTCTGCGCCGCTTCGCCCGAATATTGCCCGTGGATGAGCAGCGCCTCGACGATCTGCTTGCCCACCGTCTGCAACGGATTGAGGCTGGTCATGGCTTCCTGGAAGATCATGCCCATCTGCCGGCCGCGCACCGAGCGCATATCCGCCGGCCCGAGGCCCAGAAGTTCGCGCCCGCCCAGCTTCACCGAGCCTTCGATCCGGCTGGTTTCGGGATCGAGCAGCCGCATGATCGAGAGGGCCGTGACGGATTTGCCCGATCCCGATTCCCCCACCACGGCCAGTGTTTCTTCCGCGCCGATATCGAAGCTGACGCCCTTGACGATCTCCACCGGGCCCCGCCGGGTCAGGAACGAGGTTCTCAGATCGCGCACCGACAGCACCGGCTCTGCGGTATCGGCGACGATGACTTGTTCGGCGACTGCGCCCTTGCTGCTCATTGCGCGGCCTCCTATCGGGCGGTCGAGGGGTCGAGCGCGTCGCGGATGGCGTCGCCGACCAGGTTGAAGGAGAGCACCACCAGCGTGATGGCGATGCCCGCGCCGATGATCGGCCATGGGGACCCGAACAGGCTGTTGAGCCCGTCGCGGATGATGTTGCCCCAGCTCGGATTGGGCGCCCGCGTGCCGATGCCCAGAAAGCTCAGCGAGGCTTCGATGCGGATGGCCGAGGCGACCCATAGCGTCATCAGCGCGATGATGGGCGCCATGATGTTGGGAATGACGTGGCGCACGATGATGACCGGGGTGCGCACCCCGACCGCGATGGCCGCCTCGACATAGGGCTCCTGCTTCACCGAAAGGGTCTGGGCCCTCGCCACGCGGGCGAAGCCGGGAATGAAGGCGACGGTGATGACGGCGATGATGTTCCAGAACCCCCCGCCCAGCACTGCCGCGATGAGAATGGCCAGCAGCAGTTCGGGAAAGGCCAGTAGCAGGTCGATGACCCGCGAGATGATCCGGTCGACAACGCCGCCGAAATATCCCGCGATCACCCCCAGCAGAGTGCCGAAGAAAGCGGCCAGGATCGGCGAGATGAAGCCGAACAGCAGCGAGTTGCGCGATCCGTAGATCAGCCGGCTCAGCACGTCGCGGCCGAACTGGTCGGTGCCGAGCCAGTTTTCCTCGCTGGGCAGGCGGTTGATCTTGGTGATCGACTGGGACAGCGGATCGTAGGGCGCGAGCCACGGCGCCAATAAGGCGATGAGCACGAAAATGATGATGACCACGGTGGCCAGGGCCGTCTCCGGCCTGCCGAACAGGATCTTGCGCACTTTTTCGACGGCGCTGTCCTCGGCGGGCACGACGGCGGTGTTTTCTGCAGCTACGGACATTCTATTTCACCCGCACTCGAGGATCGACAATGACATAGACGAGGTCCATCAGCAGGTTGATGAGCACCACGAAGCCGGCGAAGACCAGCACCCCGCCCTGGATGACCGCATAGTCGCGCTGGGCGATCGCATCGATCAGCAGCCGGCCGATGCCGGGCCTGTTGAAGACCAGTTCGATGGCGACGGAGCCCGACAGGGTCGAAAGCAGGCTGAGGCCGAGGCCGGTCGAGATGGGCAGCATCGCGTTGCGCAGGCCGTGCCCGTAGATGACCCGGTTTTCCTTGGCGCCCTTGGCGCGGGCGGTGCGCACATAGTCCTTGCTCAGCACTTCGAGCAGGCTGGCCCGGGTCAGCCGGCCGAGGAAAGCCGCCTTGACGAAGGCCAGCGTCAGCGCCGGCAGGAAGATATGGTGCAGTCGGCTGACCAGGTCGGTGCCTGCCCCGTTGATCGGGAACCAGCCCATATTGAGCGAAAAGGTGATCAGCAGCAAAGCGCCCAGGAAGAAGTCGGGAATGGCGTAGCCGATCAGCGAGAACAGCCGCACGCCGGTATCGGGCGCCTTGTTGCGGTTGGTCGCCGCGAACACGCCCAGCGGAATGCCCGCCACGATGCCCATGATCATGGCGGCGAGCGTCAGTTCGATCGTATAGGGCAGGTTCTGCGCGATCAGCGTCAGCACCGGCGTGTTGCTGAGCAGCGAACGCCCGAAATCGAGCGTCAGCACGCCACCGAGAAAATTGAAATATTGCTGCCATAACGGCACGTTGAGCCCCATCCGCTCCCGGAATTCCGCCAATTGCTCGGGCAAGGCGGCGTCGCCCAGGGCAGCCAGCGCCGGGTCGCCCGGCAGAATGCGCATCGCGATGAAAACCAGCGTCAGCACCAGCAGCAATGTCGGGATCGCGTCGGCGAGTCGGAGCAGAAGATATCGGGCCATGATTGCACCGTCATTTGAGGCCGGGCCCCGGAGGGAGCCCGGCCATGGTAAGATTTAAGCCGTCTTGGTGGCGCGATGGAACCGCCAGCGGGCATAACCGCTCTCGACCGGATAGCCGAGATCGACCTTGCCGCTGCGCACGGCGGTGAAGCCCAGCGTCGACAGCCCGATCAGCGGCAGGTCGCGCAGCACCTGCAATTCGATCTGCTTGCAGCGGTCGAGATAAGTCTCGTAATCCGTCGCCGACAACGCCTCGTCGAGCAGATCGTCGATGCCCGGCATGGCGACCCCGTAATGGCTGTAATTGCCGCCACCGGACCCGTCCGCCTTCACTTCCGACCCCGAAGCCAGTTGCTGGAAGTAGATCTGGGTGGGAATCGGCGGATAGCTCGACGAATGCATCGCCAGGGTGTTTTTATCCGAGCGATTGTCGGCGTGATAGGCCGTATGGTCGATGATCTGCAGGTTCATGTTGAACCCGGCAAGACGCAATTGCTCCTGCACGATCAGCATGGTGGAGGAATAGTCCTCGCGCTGGCTGCACAGGGCGTCGAAGGCGATGCCGTCGGGATAACCCGCCTCGGCCAGCAAGGCCTTGGCCTTTTCCGGGTCGTAGGGATATTGCAGCTCCTCGGGCAGGTCCTCGATCTTGAAGCCCGCCGGGAAGAAGTCCGGCTGCAGGCCGGCCATGGTGCCGCCCATCGGTGCCAGCGCCTGCGCCACTGCCGGGCGGTCGATGGCATGCATCAGCGCCTGCCGCACCTTGAGGTTGTCGAAGGGCGCGCGGGTCAGGTTGACGTGCAGGGTGTTGAACGAGCCCGGCGTCGTCATGTCGATCTGCAAGGTCGGGTCGCGCTGGAGGATGGAATCGATCCAGCCCGGGGCCCGCACCGCCTCGATGATGTCGACATTGCCCGAGAGCAGGGCCAGCGTGCGTGCGGTGGTATCGGCGATATAGACGCACTCGACCTTGGCGATCTTGGCCTTTTCGCCCCAGTAATCCTCGTGGCGCACGAGACGGGTGCCGAATTCGGGGTCGAACTCCACCAGTTCGTAAGGCCCGGTTCCCACCGCATCGGTCGCGAAAGCCTCGGCCCCGATTTCCTCATAGGCCTTTTTCGAGACGATGGAGGTGTTGTTGTTGAAGATCGAGGTGCCGAGCAGGTTCACGTCCGGCTGCTTGAGCGTGATGGTGATATCGTAGGGACCGTCCGCGACGACGCTTTCGATATTGGAAAGAATGGTGCGGTTGGTGCCTTCCTTCATGGCGCGCTCATAGGAAAACACCACGTCCTCGGACGTCATCTCGCCATAGCCGCGATGGAACTGTACCCCTTCGCGCAGCTTGAAGGTCCAGGTCCTGGCATCCTCCGACTGCGACCATTCCGTGGCCAGGGTCGGCAGATATTCCTCCGGAGCGAGCGCGAAGCGCCCGTCATCGGGGCGGACGAGCTGCTCGTAGATCTGCTCGGTCGCCCAGTTGTCCGAACCCTGGGTCGTCAGGTTCGGATCGGAATGGCGCGGGCCGTTTGCCGCGATCCCCATCCGGATCGTATCGGTGTCCTGCGCTCGCGCGGAGCTGATGCCGAACGCGGTCAGCGCGGTGGTCGCGGCGGCCAGTTCGATGAAATTGCGTCTGTTCAAAGTCATGGGTCTCCTCCTCCCGGGTTGGTCGGCGCCGGATCGTTCCGGCGCTGATGAATTCAGGCCTTCGTGGCCCGATGCAGCCGCCAGCGCGCATAGCCGCTCTCGACCTCGTAGCCCAGGTCGACCCGCGGATTGCGCAGGATGGTGTAGGACAGCGTGGAAAGGCCGATCAGCGGCAGGTCGCGCAGCACCTGCAATTCGATCTCGCGGCACAACTCGACATATTTGTCGTAGTTCGTGGCGCTCAGTGCCTGCTCGAGCAGATCGTCGACGCCCGGAATGGTCACGCCGTAATGGCTGTAATTGCCCCCGCCCGATCCGTCGGCCTTCACTTCGGCCTTCGAATAAAGCTGCTGGATATAGATCTGCGTGGGAATCGGCGGATAGCTCGACGCATGCATGGCCAGCGTATTCTTGTCCGAGCGATTGTCGGCATGATAGGCCGTGTGGTCGCCGATGATGAGGTTCATGTTGAACCCGGCGAGGCGCAATTGCTCCTGCACGATCAGCATGGTGGAGGAATAATCCTCGCGCTGGCTGCACAGCGTGTCGAAGCTGATGCCATCGGGATAGCCTGCCTCGGCCAGCAGTTCCCGGGCCCGTTCCGGACTGTAGGTGTAGCGGAGCTCTTCGGGCAGGTCCTCGGTCTTGAGCCCCGGCGGGAAGAAGTCGGGCTGCAATCCGACCAGCATGCCGCCCATCGGCGCCAGCGCCTGCGATACCGCTTCCCGGTCGATGGCATGCATCAGCGCCTGCCGGACCTTGAGGTTGTCGAAGGGCGCGCGGTTGAGATTGACATGCAGGGTGTTGAAGGACCCCGGCACCGTCATGTCGACCAGCATGCTGGGATCGCGCTGCAGGATGGAATCGATCCAGCCCGGCGCCCGCACTGCCTCGATCATGTCCACCTGGCCCGAGACCAGGGCCAGCGTCCGCGCCGTGGTGTCGGCGATATAGAGGCACTCGACATTGCCGACCTTGGCCTTTTCGCCCCAATAGTCCTCGAAGCGCTTGAGATAGGTGCCGCTCTCCGAATCGTAGCGCACCAGCTCATACGGCCCGGTGCCCACGGCATCGGTGGTGAAGGCCTCCGCGCCGATCTCCTCATAGGCCTTTTTCGAGACGATATTGGTGTTGAGCGAGAATACCGTGGTGCCGAGGAAATTCACGTCCGGAGCCGCGAGCGTGAACACCACCTCATACGGCCCGTTGGCCACCGCGTCGGCGACATTCGCCATGATGACCCGGCCGGTGCCGACCTCCTTGGCCTTGAGATAGGTGAAGACCACGTCTTCCGACGTCATCTCGCCATAGCCGCGATGGAACTGCACGCCTTCGCGCAGCTTGAAGGTCCAGGTCTTGGCGTCGTCCGACATCGACCATTCGGTGGCCAGAACCGGCAGATATTCCTCGGGTGCCAGGGCGAATCGGCCGTCATCGGGCCGCACGAGCTGTTCGTACATCTGCTCGGTCGCCCAGTTGTCCGGCCCCTGCGTGGTCAGGTTCGGGTCGGAGTGGCGCGGCCCGCCCGCCGCCAGGGCGATGCGGATCGTGTCGTCGTCCTGCGCCCTCACCGCTGGAATGCCCAAGGTCGTCAGCGCCGTGCCGGCGGCTGCGAGGCCCATGAAATTGCGGCGGTTCATCGCCATTGTCGTCTCCTCTGTTCGTCCTGTGTTCGGATTATCCGACGCGCCGCCGATCGAGTTCGGCATCGATCAGGTCGAGGCCGAGCCCCGGCCCGGATGGAATCTGGAATTTGCCGTCGGCGGGCTTTGGCGGGTTGCGGAATCCGGGATGCATGCGCGTATCCGGATCGGCGAACTCGGCCGGCTTGGTCAGGTGCATGATGGTGGCCAGCACATGCAGGTTGGCCACATGCCCGATCGTGGGCTGGGTCTGGTGGGGCACCAGTTCGACCCCGTGCGCATAGGCTATGGCGGCGCACTGCATCAGCCCGGTGATGCCGCCCATCTTGACGATATCGGGCTGCACCATGCGGACGCCCGCATTGATGATGTCGACCAGCGCCTGGGTGGTGTAGGTCTGCTCGGCGGCCGAAACGGTGATGTCGAGCCGTTGGGCCACCTCGCCCATGCCGCGCACGTCATAGTGCTGCACCGGCTCCTCGAACCAGATATAGCCCAGCTCTTCGAGCGCGCGGCCGACGCGGATGGCGCCGCCGACCGAATATTGGTTATTGGCGTCGAAGGCGAGCGGGAAGTCGTCGCCCACCAGCTTGCGGACCGCCTTGGCCTTGGCGATATCGCCCGGAATATCGTAGTCCTGCCGGGTCCTGTCGCCGTCCCAGCGAATTTTGATGGCCGCCGGCTTTTCGGTCTGCCAGCGCTGCTCCACCACCCGCACCACTTCATCGACGGTACGGTTGGCATTGCCGCCGATGGAGGCGTAGAACGGCACTTCGGTGCGCCAGGCACCGCCCAGCAGCTTGTAGATCGGCAGGTCGAACAGCTTGCCCTTGAGGTCCCAGAGGGCGATGTCGAGCGCCGCCAGCGCGCCGGTCACCGTGCCTTCCGGGCCGAGCTTCACGTAACGGTGCAACAGGCGATCGTAAATCACTGCATGATCGAGCACATCCGCGCCCACCAGCGAGGCCGCCGCGTCGCGCAGCACCCAGAGCGAATGCTCGCCGCCATGCATGGGCGACGCCTCGCCATAGCCCACCAGGCCGTCTTCCGTCGTCACCCGCACGAAGGCGGTGCGCCGGCCCGGCGGATCGCCGGGATTCCAGGCCACCTGAAAGGCATCGACCGACTTGATGATAGACGCTTTGGCCATGACGGCCCTCCTTAGACCGAAGAAACGAGAATTGTTTCCAGATGCCCCCGAACCGGGGACGGGAACGGCGCTGGCCGCTGCTGCCGGGGATCGACGAAGACGTGCACGAAATGTCCGTCGGCGGCGGCTTCGTCATTGCCGTTGATGAAGGCTCCCAGGCCGTAGCGCACCGATGAGGTGCCGATGCGCTCGACCCGCAGGCCCATTTCCAGCCGGTCGGTGAAGACGATTTCGCGGTGGAAGCGGCAGCCGCTCTCCGCGACGACCATCGCGGCATCCGCGCCCAGCCCCAGCTCGCGTTCGTGCAGGAAGCCCAGGACCGCACTGTCGAAGAACTCGTAATACCGGGCATTGTTGACGTGCCCGAATATATCGATGTCGTTCCAGCGCAAGGTGATCTGGGTGAACCAGCGGAAAGCCTCGCGCCGGGCCGGCGGCGGTCGTGCCGTCACGACGGCAGAATCCGGGGCGCGGCCGCGCGGGCGTCCTCACCGATCATGAAGCGAAACTCCTCTCTGTCCGGGCCGATTCTTGCGTCGGCCTGCTGCGATAACCCGGCTACCTTACACTGATTGCATCCGTATGCAACCATGCATATATCCTATATTGCATCTGATTGCAGCCATTTCATCAGATGTTCCGCCACCGCGACCACGACCCCGTCCTGGTTGGTGATCTCGATGTCTGCGACCGAGCGATTGCGCTCCGCATCGACGTTTTTGACGCGATAGGTCACCGTCACCGCGTCGCCGAAAAACACGGGCGCGACGAAGCGCATCCGGTCATAGCCGAGCGACACCGGAGTGGTGGCATTGCCCTTCGTCCGGGCCTCGCGGATCGCCCTCGTGCCGGCAGCGGACATGTAGCCCACGAGCAGGGCGCCGTGGGCGATGGGCTTGCCGAAACTCGACTTCGCCATGAAATCGGGGTCGGTATGGGCCTCGTAGTCGTCGCCGCTGAGCCGCGCGAAGGTCGCGACGTCTTCGGCGCTGACCGTGGTGGTGAAAGAGGTCAGCAGACCGCTGACCGACTGGGTCCAGTCGCTAGCCATAGATTTGTGTTCTCCTGAAGCTGGCCGCCGGTTCGCCATCGGCAAAAAGCACTTCTTCGGAGACGAAATAGTGCTTGCCCTTGCGCTCATAGGTCTGGGCGATGCGGCCGGCCGTCCGGATGGTCTGCCCGGGGAAGACCGGGCGGAAATGCTGCGTCTCCGCCTCGACCAGCACGACCGCCGCCGGAAATTTCCAGCCGGAATTGACGTCGCCCATGGCGGTTCTCATCAGCATGCCGGAATGGACGAAGCCCGGATCGGCATAGAGCGGATGCCGCTCGGCGAAGGCCCGCAGCGAGACCTCGAAGTCTTCCCTGGTCAGGATGCGCTCGCGGCTGTGCAGGGGCGCCCCGACCGGCAATTGGCCGGCGGCCACGGCGGGCGGGCGGTCCGGAACCGGCAGGAAATCCAGCCCGGCGCCGTCCGGCGCCGCCACCGGCGCGTGCGGCAGGGCGATCCAGCCCGTCGCCACCTCGTCGCCATCGCCGTTGCGGACGCTTACCGGACTGCGCAGCGCCGCGCCGTCATCTTCGAGCGCGCCGGTGAAAACCGTAATGTCCTCATGATTATAGACGGGTCTCTTGAAGCGTGTCGACATGGCGCCGCGCGCCACCCAGTCTTCGCCCCAGGCATTCAGCGCGGCGCGGCTGACATGACCATAGACAAAGGCCCCGGGAATGAGCGCCGCCTTGTAGCCGCGTGCCCGCGCCACGTCGTCGTCATGGATCGAGCCTTTATAGTGCGGCGCATCGTCCAGCAGGATATGGACGGTGAACTCTCCCGGAAAGCGGGGCTGCTGGCTTTCGGTGCTCATGCGCCCTCCAGCGGCTCGGTCGCCATGGCGTCGCTGGCCTCTATGGCGACGATCTCGTCGGGCGACAGTTTCAGTATGGTCTCGAGCACGTGCCGGTTATGGCGGCCAAAGGGCGGTGCGGACCGCAATTGCGCGCCCGGGGTCAGGCTGAGATGGATGGGAAGCCCGGGGTGCCGATGCCGTCCGGCATCCGGATGGTCGAGCTCGGTGAAGAACCCGCGATGGGCGAGATAGGGGTCCTCCGCCAGATCCTTGGGAGTCTGGACCGGCGCCGCGGCCACGCCCTGCGCCTGCAGGCGGGAGGCCAGTTCGTGCTTGTCGTGCCGCGCCGTCCAGGAAGCGATGATGCGGGTGAGTTCGCCCTCATTGTCGCGCCGGCGCCCGAGGCTGGAAAACCGCGGGTCCTCCGCCAGCTCCGGCGTCCCCATGGCCTCGCACAGGCGCCGCCACTGCTGCTCGTCCAGCGCCGCGATGGCGATCCACTGGTCCTCGCCCCGCGCCGGAAAGGCATCGTGCGGGCTGGCGAACTCGACCCGATTGCCGTTGGGTTCCGGATCGGCGTCGGTTTCCCCCGCCTTGAGGATTTCGGCGCCGATCAATTGCATCGCCGCCTCGACCTGGGGAACCTCGACATATTGCCCCTGCCCCGTCCGCTGGCGATAGACCAGCGCGGTCAGGATGGCCGCGGCGGCATTGAAGCCGCCGATGGGGTCGAGATAGGATGGTCCCGTCACTTCCGGCTGGCCGCCCGGATATCCGATCATCGCCGACATGCCGGTCGCCATTTCCATGGTCGGGCCCAGCGCCGCATATCCCGACATGGGGCCGAACGTCCCGAAGGCGGGCAGCTCCGCGACGATGATGTCGGGCTTGATGCTGGTGAGGCTCTGATAGTCGAGCCCCAGCTTTTTCAGCGTCCCCGGGCGGAAATTGCACACCACCACGTCGGCGACGGCGACGAGGCGCCGCAGCGTCGCCCTGCCCTCCTCGGTCTTCAGGTTGAGGATGCAGCTCAGCTTGTTGACGTTCTGCGAGTTGAACAGGAACGACCTGTCGTACCAGCGGTCGCCTGGCTTGAAATCCGGGAAATTGATCGGATTGGGCTTGTCCTTGTTGAGGCGCCAGGAATTGACCCGGTTGGGCGCCTCGACATGGATCGACTCCGCGCCCAGATAGGCCAGCACCCGGCCCGACATCGGCCCAGCCCAGGCCGTGGTCAATTCGATGACCCTCAGGCCTTCGATGGGCCGCCCGCCCACGCTGCCGGCGTCCGGCAGGGATGGCGCGGGCCAGGACGGAACGGCTCCCTCGCCCAGCGCCGGCGCTCCGCCCTGCAATTGGCGCGGCGCCGCGCCGAGCCGGAAAGCCGGACCCAGCACTCTTTTCCCATTCACTTCGTCCCAATAGTCGCGGGCCGCGAGATGACGGTTCCCGATCAGCTCGGACGGACGATACGCCTTGGCCGCGATGACCTGCGCCTGTTGCAGGATCTCGACCAGATCCTCGGCAGGCATCTGCGAGACCTTGGCCTGGATGATGGCGAACAGCGCCTCCCAGTTCTCGCGCCTGATCGCGGGGTCGGCGAACCGGGCGTCGAACTCCAGCTCCAGCAGGTCGAGCGCCTTGAGCAGCGCATGCCAGCGGAAATTATAGACCCAGATGCAGACCCAGCCATCGCGGCACAGCACCTGTCCCGCCTGCACCGCCTGCTCCGTGCGCTGGCGCACCGTGCCGTTATAGATATGCTGCATGACATAGGGGAAGCACATCGAAGCCGCGGTCTCGGCGGCATCGATCCTGACGACCTGGCCCCGCCCGATATTCTCCCTTGCATAAAGCGCCGCCAGAGCGCCGATATAGGCGCCTACCCCGCTGGCCAGCGCCGCGCGATTGCCGGTTCCGAACAGCGGCTCGCGGCCCCCCGCGCCATTATTGTGCATCATGCCGGAAAGCGCCTGCAGCACGATTTCCGGCCCCTGCCAGCCGGCCCGCGGCCCCTCGGAGCCGAACAAGGATGGCTGGACCACCACGCAATGGGGGTTGTCCTCGCTGATGGCGTCCGGATCGACGTCGGGAGGCAGGATCGCGACGTCGGCGCCGGCCAGCATCGTCCGCAAGGTGGCGGCGCCTTCCTCGCTGTCGCGATCGAGCGCCAGCGACTGCTTTCCGGTGTTGAGGTGGAAGAACAGCAGCGATTCTCCCGAGCTGGAGAACGGTGCCATCCGCCGCACCGGCGAGCCTGCCGATGGCTCGACCAGCATCACCGATGCTCCATGATCCGCGAACAGCCGGGCGCAATACTGGCCAGCAAGACTGTCCGAAAAATCGATGATGCGCAGATGGCCCAAGGCGCCACTCATCCGGCCTCTCCCTTTGCAATGCCGTTTTTGCGCGCCGCTTCCCCGCCTCCCGGAAGGGCTGTGCAGCCGCCTTAAAAATACGATAGGATATTCTTGCATCCGGATGCAAGGCATCTTTGCATTCGTATGCACAACTCCTGTTCATGGAGGTGTCGCTTGGGTGCGCATCTCGCTAGAGGCTTTCACTGCCAAGCGGATCAGCGCCTTCTTGCTCCCCTCCCCCTTGAGGGGAGGGGTCGGGGGTGGGGGTCCTTCGGTGATCCGTCAGATCCACCCCCTCCCCAACCCTCCCCTCAAGGGGGAGGGAGCGCTGGTCGCCGCCTTGAAGGGAGTGTTTACTTTGGACGCTCTTGGTTTGATCGTCGTTGTCCACACCAACGCTGCGCTGGCCAGGGAGCCCCGAAACCCGGGTTTCTTGCACGTGGACAGAGGCCCTCGGGTCAAGCCTGAGGGAAGCCCGGTGTGGGGGGGGGTAAATTGAGCTAAGAGCCCGAAATGAACACTTCCCTTGAGGGGATCAAGGCAACGATTCCGCCTGACGAGGAAAGGCTCTAGGATTGCGACGGGGCAGACGGGGAGACGACATGGACAATACGGAGCCGGAGCAGCCGATTGCGCGATCCCGGCCGATCACGGCGCGGGAGTTGGCGCGCCGTCTGGGCGTCAGCCAGTCGGCGATATCGCGGGCCTTTACGCCCGGCACCTCCATTTCGCCGGCGATGCGGCAGCGCATCCTGCGGGGGGCGGAGGAATTCGACTATCATCCCAACGCCATCGCCTCCATGCTCTCGACCCGCCGCAGCAACATCGCCGGGATCGTGGTGTCGGAAATGCAGAACCCGTTCTACCCCACGCTAATCGAGAAGCTGTCGCGCGAATTGCAGCGCGAGGGTCTGCAAAGCCTGATGTTCAACATCACGCGCGGCTCCAATATCGAGGAGCAACTGGTCGCCCTGCGCAAATACAATGTCGATGCGGTCGTGGTGATATCGGCCACGGTGCTGTCCGGCGCCTCGTTGCGCTGGGCCACGGAGGGGCGCGCGGCGGTGCTGGTCAATCGGACCATTCCGGATCTCCCCCTGACATCGGTGAGCTGCGACAATGTCGAGGGGTCCCGGGCCATCGCCGACCATTTCCACGCCATCGGCCGGCGCAATGTGGCGTTTGTCGGCGGCCTGCCCCACACCACCACCAATCTCGAACGCCAGAACGCCTTCATCTCCCGGGTGGCGGAGCTGGGCATGACGCTGACCCACGCGGTTTCGGGAGGAGAATACAGCTATGAGGCCGGCTACCGGGCGGCCATGGAAATCGGCAGGTCCCGGAACGTCGATGCCGTATTTTTCGCCAACGACATTCTCGCCATCGGCGGCTTCGATGCGTTCCGCGACGGGCTGGGGCTGCGCATCCCCGAGGATATCGCCATTGCCGGCTTTGACGATATCGCCATGTCCCGCTGGCCGCGCTACTCCCTCACCACCTTCCGCCAGCCGGTCGATGCCATCATCGAAAAGACCATCCAGCTCATCAACGAGCAATTGGCGCCGGGACGCTATCTGCCGACGCAGCATGCCCTGAGCGGCGATCTGCTGATCCGCCGCTCCAGCGTGGGCGATCTGGCGTCCGAGACGATCGGGCCGTTCCGCACCTGATCGTTCGGATCATCCCGGGTTCAGGCCGGTTCCGGCCGCTCCGCCGTCTTCGGCGAAAGCGCCTTCACCACGTCACTGCGATATATTTCGCCTCGCAGAATTCGAGGATGCCGTGATGGGCGCCCTCGCGGCCGAGACCGCTCTGCTTGACGCCGCCGAACGGCGCCGCCGGATCGGAGGCAAGGCCGCGATTGAGCCCGATCATGCCGGCTTCCAGCTTTTCGGAGACCCGCAGTCCCCGGGCCAGATCCTCGGTGAACACATAGGCGATGAGCCCGTATTCGGTATCGTTGGCCCGCGCGATCACCTCTTCCTCGCTTTTGAAGCTGGCCAGCGGGGCGATTGGCCCGAAAATTTCATCGCGCACCAGAGGCGAGCTGGAGGGAACGTTCTTGAGCACGGTGGGGGGATAATAATAGCCTTCGACGTCCAGCTTCTTGCCGCCGGTCAGGATGCTGGCGCCCTGCCCTGCTGCCTCGTCCACCCAGGAGCCGATGCGCTCGAGCGCATCCTGGTTGACCAGCGGGCCGCATTGCACCCCCTTTTCATAGCCCGGGCCCACCTTCAGGGCCGCCATGCGCTCGGCCAGTCCGTTGGCGAAGGCGTCCATGATGCCTTCCTGCACATAGAAGCGGTTGGCGGCGGTGCAGGCTTCCCCGCCATTGCGCATCTTGGCCACCATGGCGCCGTCGAGCGCCTTTTCGAGGTCCGCATCGTCGAAGACGATGAAGGGCGCATTGCCGCCCAGTTCCATCGAGCACGAGATGATCTGGTCGGCCGCCTCGCGCAGCAGCTTGCGGCCCACCTCGGTCGACCCGGTGAAGCTGAGCTTGCGGACGCGCGGATCGTGCAGCATGGCGCTGACGGTGGCTCCGGATTTCGATGTGGTCAGCACATTGACCACGCCGTCGGGCACGCCCGCATCGCGGTAGATTTCGGCCAGCGCATAGGCCGTCAGCGGCGTCTCCGTCGCGGGCTTGAGCACGCAAGTGCACCCGGCGGCCAGTGCCGGCGCGATCTTGCGGGTCGCCATGGCGGCGGGGAAATTCCACGGCGTCACCAGCACCGAAACCCCGATGGGCTGGTATTGCACCAGGATGCGGTTGGCCCCACCCGGGGCGACCGACACCTCGCCATTGAGCCGCACCGCCTCTTCCGAGAACCAGCGGAAGAATTCGGCGGCATAGGCGACCTCGCCCTCGGCATCGGGCAGCGCCTTGCCGTTTTCCAGGCTGATCAGCTCGGCCAGCATCTGCTTGCGCTCGATCATCAATTCGAAACAGCGCCGCAGGATTTCCGAGCGGCGGCGCGGCGGGGTGGCCGCCCAGGCCGGGCCGGCTTCATGGGCGGCCGTCACCGCCGCAAGGGCGTCCTCTTCCGAGGCGTCGGCCACGCTGGTGATGACGCGGCCCGTGGACGGATCGGCGACGTCGAGACGGTTGCCGGTGGAGCCCTTGCGCCACTTGCCTGCGATGAACAGATCGTTGGGCAGCGCGGACGGATCGAAGGAGAGGGAGGAAGTCTTGTTCATCTGTTGGCCTTGAATTCGAAAATGTCGTCGTCAGTGCGCCAGGGTGCCATCATAGGCCGCTCGCAGCAGCAGGTCCAAGCCGGCGCGGTCGATGGGGCGCGGATTGTTCTTGATCAGCCGGTTGGCCGCCAGGGCCTGTTCGGCGATCCAGGGCAGGTCGTCGGGCTTCACGCCGATATCGGCAAGGCTGCGCGGAATGTCGATCTGCCGGAGCATGCCGGCGATGCCGGCAATGCCGGCATCGGCCGCCGCGGCATCGTCGTCCCCCTCCCCGGCAAAACCGAGGACGCGGCCGATAGTGGCGATTTCGGCCTCGACCACCTCGCGGTTGAACTCCAGCGCATAGGGCAGCATCAGCGCCACGCCCACCCCATGGGCAGTGTGGGTGACGGCGCCGACCGGATATTGCACGGCATGGCACACCGAAGTGCCGGCCGAGCCGAAGGCGAGGCCCGCCTGCAGGGCGCCCAGCATGACCGCCGAGCGGGCCTCGATATCGCTGCCGTCGCGCACCGCTGCCACGAGGCCCCGCCCGATATTGCCGATGGCGGCGAGCGCATGGCTGTCGGTCAGCGCATTCTTGCCCACGAAGACATGCTCATGGGTCATGCCCGGCGTGGGCGGGCGCACCGCCGTGGTAAAAGCCTCGATGGCGTGGACCAGCGCATCGGCGCCCGACACCGCCGTCAGCCCGGCCGGGCAGGTCAGGGTCAGTTCCGGATCGCAGATCGCCGTATCGGGAATGAGATAGGGGCTGGAAATTCCCACCTTCACCGCACGGTCGGGGTCGGCGACCACCGCCACCGGGGTCGCCTCCGAGCCGGTGCCGGCCGTGGTCGGCACCGCCACCAGCGGCAGCACCCGTCCCGGCACCTTGAACTCGCCATAGTAATCGCTGATCGCGCCGCCATGCGCGCACAGCAGCGCGATCACCTTGGCCGCATCCATGCAGCTACCCCCGCCCAGGCCCACAATGACCTCGGCACCGGCCTCCTGCGCCTTTTTCACCCCGGCATGGATGCACTCGGCGGGCAGTTCCGCCTCCACGCCGGCAAAGACCGCCACCTTCGATCCGGCCGCGGCCAGGTCCGCCAGCAGGGCGCGGACGCTGGGCTCGCTTTCGAGGCGCGCATCGGTGACCACCAGCACGCTCTTGCCCAGGGCCGCCACATAGCCCGGCAGGGCGGCGCGCTGTCCATTTCCGAATACGATATTGCGAGGCGAGCGAAGTGCGCCGAACATGTTCTAGTCCTTGATGCTTTCGGCCGGTCCGGCCAGTTCCCGCAGGCGCGACCAGGTCACGTCCGCAATCTCGATGCCCTCCGCCAGGGCTTTCTGGCGCAGAAGCCGCCCGCGCTCTCCCGGAATGCGCACGCCCTCGAAGCCGTCCGCCGGCGCTTCGTTGCGCAGCAGCTCGACGAAATGCGCGACGGGCGCCAGTTCCTGGTCGATGACGATGAACAGATCGGCCTTGGTGCAGGGCTCGGTGGAATCGAGCGTGCCCTTCACCTCCCGGCCGATGGCCGATCCGGCCAGCGCCGTCAGCAGCAGCTCGAAGGCGAGGCCCAGCGCATAGCCCTTGGGGCCGCCGAACGGGGCGATGGCGCCGTCCCGGGCCGCGGCGGCATCCGTGGTCGGGTTGCCCTCGCCGTCGAGCGCCCAGCCGGGCGGAATGGGCGCGCCGCGATTGGCGTGATCGTGGATTTCCCCCATCGAGACGAGGCTGGTCGCGGTGTCCATCATGAAGATGCCGTCGCCCGTGGGCAGCCCGATGGCGATGGGATTGGTGCCGATCATGGCGCGCCGCCCGCCCCAGGGATGCACCAGCGCCTCGCTGGTCGAAAAGGCGATCAGGCACTTTCCCGCCTCGGCCACCCGGTCGGCGTAAAAGCCCAGCATGCCGATATGGTTGGCATTGGCGACGGCGGCGACGGCCACCCCCTGTTCGGCCGCGCGCGCGCTGATGGCATCGATGGCCGCCTGCGCCACCACCGGCCCCAGCCCCTGTTCGCCATCCACCCTCAAGAAGCCCGGCGCGGTCCATTCGTGCCGGCCCCGCGTCACCGGATCGGCGACGCCGTTCGCGATGCGCTCCACCAGCCGCGGCAGCCGCAGCAGCCCGTGCGAGACGATGCTGCGCATCTCCGCGTCCAGCAGCAGATCGCGCTGCAGCACGGCATTCTCCGCCGGTACCCCGGCAGCCGCCAACAAGCGATCAGCAACCTCGCTGGCCTGGTCGATGGAAACTAGGGGCATGGTCGAAACACTCTTTTTTGGGGCAACCGCATCGGTATCCGGCTCCATCCGGCGCGCATTCTTTACCGAAACCGCCGGAACGCCATTCCCCGGCACTACCCGTATATCCTATATTATTCTTGCATTGGATATAGGATCGTTCGGAAAGCCAAGTCAAACCAATTCCGTGCTTGCCCACATTCGCGCCGAGAATGCTATAGGATACACGACAGCTCCCCGACGGTTGCAACCAAGGACAGACAAGTGCCGACGTCCCCGACCCAGCCCTCCACGGCCATCAAGCGTCCGCCCCGCCTGGGCGACGAGGTGTACAACACCATCTATGCGCAGCTGATGAGCCAGAAGATCCTGCCCGGCAGCCGCATTTCCATCGATCATCTGGCGCGTGAGCTCGGTGTGTCGCAGACGCCGATCCGCGAGGCCCTGTCGCGGCTCGAGGCGCAGGGGCTGGTGGTCAAGGCTCACCTCATCGGGTTCAGCGCCGCCAGCCAGATGGACCGCACGCGGTTCGACCAGCTCTATGAGTTGCGGCAATTGCTCGAGCCGTTTGCCGCCCGCAAGGCCGCCACGCTGATGACGCAAGAGCAGTTCGACACCCTCAAGCGCATGGCCCGGGAAATGGCCCGGCGCGGCGACGGGGAGAAGGTGAGCTATAGCGAGTTCGCGCGGCTCGACAGCCAGTTCCACGATCTCATCGCCCAGGCCGGCGGCAACGACCTGGTGCACGAGACCCTGGCCAATCTGCACACCCATGTGCATCTTTTCCGCCTGTTCCACCACCAGCAGGCGGCATCCGACGCCAATGCCGAGCATGCCGAATTGATCGCCGCGCTCGAAGCGCAGGACCCCGACCGGGCGGAGCGGGCCATGCGCGTCCATATCGAGCGCTCCTATGGCCGGTTCAGCTCCTATTTCGACGACTGATCGCGCCCCGCCCCGCCACCCCCGATCGCGCCCTGTTTGATCGGGGTCAATGTCGGTTCCGCCATTGGCGCTAGACAGGCGGCATGCTGATTTCAGGCCGCCGCCATGACCCCTGACCTGTCCGACCTCATCGCGCGCCATTCCGCGCCGGTGCCGCGCTACACCAGCTATCCCACCGCGCCGCATTTCCATGCCGGCATCGGCGGCGATACCTATGCCGGCTGGCTGCGGGCCCTGCCCCGGTCGGCCACCATTTCGCTCTATCTGCACATCCCCTATTGCGACCGGCTGTGCTGGTTCTGCGGCTGTCATACCAAGCACACCCTGCGCTACGAGCCGGTGGCCGACTATCTGCTGGCCCTCAACGCCGAGATCGACTGGGTATCGCACCAGCTCGCCGGGCGCGGGCGGGTGACGGCGATCCACCTGGGCGGCGGCTCGCCCACCCTGCTGACGCCTGCCGACATGCAGGCGCTGAAAGCCCGCCTCGCCGCCCGTTTCGCCATCGATCCCGAGGTGGAGATCAGCATCGAGATCGACCCCAACGATCTCGATGACGGGCGCTATGACGCCATGGCCGAATTCGGCCTCACCCGCGCCAGCATCGGCGTGCAGGATTTCGATCCGGTGGTGCAGAAGGCCATCAACCGGCTGCAGAGTTTCGAGCAGACCCGGGCGGTGGTCGACGCCATGCGCGCCCGCGGCGTCCACTCGGTCAATCTCGACCTCGTCTATGGCCTGCCCTTCCAGACCGAGGCCGGCATCGCCCGGACCATCGAGGCGGCCCTGTCGCTGGCGCCGGATCGCGCCGCGCTGTTCGGCTATGCCCATGTTCCCTGGATGAAGCCGCACCAGAAGATGATCCCGGAAGCGGCCCTGCCCGATGCCGCCGCCCGTTTCGCCCAGGCCGGGCTTGCGGGCGAACTGTTCGTCGCGGCGGGCATGGAGGCGGTCGGCTTCGACCATTTCGCCCGGCCCGGCGATACCCTCGCCATCGCCGCCCGCACGGGCCGGCTGCGGCGCAATTTCCAGGGCTACACCGACGATGCCGCCGATGCCCTGATCGGCCTGGGCGCTTCCGCCATCGGGCAGTTGCCGCAGGGCTACGTACAGAACATCACCCCGACGGGCGACTACCGCAAGGCGGTGCTGGCCGGCGGACCCGCCATCGCCAAGGGCTTTGCCCTGGACGCGGACGACAGGCTGCGCGCCCACGCCATCGCCACCCTGCTCTGCCATTTCCGCCTAGCCCCGCGGGATCTGGCCGATTTCGGCGCAGCCGGCGCGGCCCTGCTCGACGACGCCGCGGCGCTGGCCCGTGCCGATGCGGATGGCCTGACGGCGATGGAAGACGGCGTCTTCACCGTCACCCGGCGCGGCCGCCCCTTCGTGCGCAGCATCGCCGCCCGCTTCGACGCCTATCTCGGCACCGGCACCGCCCGCCATTCGCAGGCGGTTTAGAGCCTTCATTGTCAGGGGAACCGTTGCCTTTGCTCCCCTCCCCCTTGAGGGGAGGGGCCGGGGGTGGGGGTCCTTCGGTGATCCGCCAAACCCACCCCCGAAAAAACCCTCCCCTTGAGCGGGAGTGTTTATTTTGGACGCTGCTGGTTTGATCGTTGTCGTCCACACCAACGCTGCGCTGCCCTCGGGCGTGACCCGAGGGCCGGCCTGGGAGCCCCGAAACTCAAGTTTTTTGCGTGTGGACAGAGGCCCTCGGATCAAGCAACCGTGGATCAGCTT
>NZ_JBHRYD010000010.1:0-345145 GCF_042648785.1 Devosia honganensis | reverse complement strand
AACGAAGTAGAATCAATGTCATGCACGTAGTCCAGAAAATTTAACCGGACAGCAGTGGGCTCGACCCGAGGGCAGCACAGCGTTGGTGTGGGCAATAACGATCGAACCAGAAGCGTCCAAAGTAAACACTCCCCCTCAAGGGGGAGGGGAACACGACAGCGGCCATTGCGCCGTCTAATGGCCTCTTCCGGTCGCGGCCAGTTCGTCGCCGAAGCGCCATTCCAGCGCCGATTTCAGCACCAGGGTCACCAGCGCCAGCAGTGCCAGCAGCGAGGCGAGGGCGAAGGCGGCGGTGCCCTGATATTCGTTGTAGAACATCTCCACCTGCAGCGGCATGGTGGTGGTCTGGCCGCGGATCTTGCCCGAGACCACGGCCACCGCGCCGAATTCGCCCATGGCGCGGGCATTGCACAGCAGTACGCCGTAGAGCAGGCCCCAGCGGATATTGGGCAGGGTGACGTAGCGGAAGGTCTGCCAGCCGCTCGCGCCCAGCGAGAGCGCCGCTTCCTCGTCGGCCGTGCCCTGTTCCTGCATCAGCGGGATCAATTCGCGCGCGACGAAAGGAAAGGTGACGAAAATGGTAGCGAGGACGATGCCGGGCACGGCGAACAGGATCTCGATGCCATTGGCGCGCAGCCACGGGCCGAGGAGGCTGCCCGTGCCGAACAGCAGCACATAGACCAGGCCCGAAATCACCGGCGAGACCGAGAACGGCAGATCGATGAGGGTGATGAGGAAGGCCTTGCCCTTGAACTCGAACTTGGCGATGGCCCAGGAGGCGCAGATGCCGAAAAGCACGTTGAGCGGCACGGCGATGGCGGCGACCAGCAGGGTGAGGCGGATGGCCGCCTGCGCATCGGGGATGGTCAGCGCCTCCAGATAGGCGCCCAGGCCCTGGCGGAACGCCTCGGCGAACACCGCGCCCAGCGGCAGCACCAGGAACAGCGCCATGAAGGCGACGCCGGCGAGGATGAGCAGCAGGCGCACCCCCGCCGGCTCCTCGGTGGGGGCGGTGCGGCGGCGCGCTTCACTCGCCATGGCCATATCTCCCGCGGCTCCAGGCCTGCACCAGATTGATCAGGAACAGCATGAGGAAGGAGATCAGCAGCATCACCGTGGCGATGACCGCCGCGCCCGGATAGTTGAATTCCTCCAGCCGGATGACGATCAGCAGCGGCGCGATCTCCGAGACGAAGGGGATGTTGCCGGCGATGAAGATCACCGAGCCGTATTCGCCCACCGCCCGGGCGAAGGCGAGGGCGAAGCCGGTGAGGATGGCCGGCAGCAGCCCGGGCAGCAGCACGCGGACGATGGTCTGGAAGCGGCTGGCGCCCAGCATGGCCGAGGCTTCCTCCACCTCCCTGGTGGTTTCCTCCAGAATGGGCTGCACGGTCCGCACCACGAAGGGCAGGCCGATGAAGATCATGGCGATGACGATGCCGGCCGGCGTATAGGCGATGCGCCAGCCCAGCGGCGCCACCAATTGGCCGATCAGCCCGTTGGGGGCGTAAAGCGCGGTGAGCGCGATCCCCGCCACCGCCGTGGGCAGGGCGAAGGGCAGGTCCACCATGGCATCGAAGACGCGCCGCCCCACGAAGCGGTAGCGCACCAGCACCCAGGCGATCAGCGTGCCGAAGACCACATTGACGCCGGCGGCGAAAAGGGCGGTGAGAAAGCTGGTGCGCAGCGCCGCCAGCACCCGCGGATCGGTGGCGCCGGCCCAGAATCCCGCCCAGCCCAGCCCGCTGGCGCGCAGCACCAGCGCCAGCAGCGGAATGAGGATGATGAGGCTGAAATAGGCGAGGGTGAAGCCGAAGGTCAGCCCGAAGCCGGGCATGGCGCTGGGCTGGCGAAAGCGCACGACAGGTCGGAACATCGATCCGGGCCTCCTGTAACCGGAGTAACTCTATGCGGCAGGTCGAGTTTCACAAGGCGAGGAGTCGTTCAGTTTTCGTATCGATGAAGAAAAATATTCCGATTTATAGGGAATGTCCCGCGCAAAATTGCGTGAGCGCGGCGGATCAGTCCGAAGCGAGCAAAGACCTCGCGATGGCGGCGCATTGCACCCTTATATCGGGCACCGCCTCGATCTCGAAATAGCGCCCGCGCGTCAGCGGGCCGACGACGCGTACCCGGGCCGAGGCGTTGCCGTCTTCATCCACCAGCGCGCAATCGGCGTCGACGTCGAGCCCGATGCGCATGCGGTCGGGGCGGGCGGCGCCCGAGGCCACCAGGTGCCGGATCAGCGGATTGCTGCTGGCGCGCACATCGACGCTGACGCCGCCGCAATCATAGACGCGGGCGACCTCGATGGTTTCGCGCCGGGCGGTGCCACGGGGCCGGAAGGTGGCGCGGGCGCCGCCCGGGGCGGCCTCGACCCCCACGACCTCGGCGGCCACCAGCCGCACCTGCCCGCCGGCGATCGCCCGCGCCATGCCTTCGTGCAGGTCGGGGGGCATACGGTGGCGGTGAATGTTCCACCAGGGCCGCAAATGCCGCAGGAACCGGCGCTTTTCCGCGTCGCTCCAGCTCTGCCACAGGCGCTGGTTATGGGGCCGCAGCCCGTCGACGACGCTGCGCCAGTCGCCGCCCCGGGCTTCCACCTCCCTGATCTTGCTGCGGAACCAGCGGGTCAATTGCCGCAGGCCCGCGCCGAAGGGAACCTCCTCGGCCGCGATGGCCAGCGGCGGCACGTCGCGATGGCCGGTGGGCAGCAGGCCGTTGCGCGACACCACCGTCACCGGCCCCCGGTGCTTCGCCTCGGCCAGCGACACCCAGGCATCCACCATGCTCAGCCCGGAGCCCAGGATCATCACCGGCGCCTCGGGATCGAGCGGCGTATCGCGCTCCGAGCCCACCCGCACCGCGACATGCCCGCCGCGGGCCGGCTGCGTCTCGTGGCCCACCGCCAGCCCGGCCCAGCGGCTGACGAGGCTGGTGCCATCGGCCAGCATGGTTTCCACGCCGCCCTCGACGGGGCGGAGCGCCACCGCCTCCTCGGCCCGCACATGCAGCCGCCCGGGCAGGCGCTCCCCGGCCTCGCGCAGCACCTCTTCGAGATAGGTACCGTAAAGCCGCCGGGGCACGAAGACCCAGGGGCTGGCATAAAGCTGCGGATCGCGCCGGTGCAGCCAGCGCCAGAAATGCTCCGGATCGTCGGCGAAGGCGCTCATGCCGCGGGCCGGCACGTTGACGCGGTGGTCGCGGTGCTGCGCCGAATAGGCCAGGCCCTGCCCGTAGCGCCCCTGTTTTTCGAGCAGCGTCACCCGCAGGTCCGGATCGGGGCTGGCCAGCAGATGCGCGGCCAGCAACACGCCGCTGGCGCCGCCCCCGATGATAACGACGGAGCGCAGCTCCCGACCGGCGGGGGTGGTATCGTCTCGTCGCGTGCGCATTGCCGGCCATCCATGGGCTGGCCGGCCCTGGTGTGGCCGGCATCTGGCCCCGGCATATAGATTTTGCCGGAGCCCCCGGCAAGCCCGGCCGGGGCAGGCGGGCGCCGTTACCGCGCGGCGCCGGCGTAGATCTGGTCGAAGACGCCGCCATCGCCGAAGAAATGCGGCTGCGCCGCGCGCCAGCCGCCGAAATCCGCGATGGTGACCAGATTGACCGCCCCGAAGCGTGCCATGTCCTCCGGCGCCGCCGCCTCCGGGCGGAACGGGCGGTAGTAATGGCGCGCGGCGATGGCCTGGCCTTCGTCGGAATAAAGATAGTCGAGATAGGCCCGGGCCACCTCCAGATTGCCCTTGCGCTCCGCATTGGCCGCCACCAGCGCCACCGGCGGCTCGGCCAGGATCGAGATCGAGGGGGTGACGATCTCGAAGGCGTCCGGGTCCAGCTTCTCCGCCTCCTCGAGCGCCAGATGGGCCTCGTTCTCCCAGGCCAGAAGCACGTCGCCGATGCCGCGCTGCACGAAAGTGGTGGTGGAGCCGCGGGCCCCGGTATCGAGCACGGGCACGTGTCGGTAGAGCGCGGTGACGAATTCGCGGGCGGTGTCGTCGCTGCCGCCCTGCTGCGCCCGGGCCCAGGCCCAGGCGGCCAGCAGGTTCCAGCGCGCCCCGCCCGAGGTCTTGGGATTGGGGGTGATCACCTCCACCCCGTCGCCGACCAGGTCGCCCCAATCGGCGATGCCCTTGGGATTGCCCTTGCGCACCAGGAAAACGATGGTCGAGGTATAGGGCGCGCTGTTGTTGGGCAGCAGGGTGCGCCAGTTTTCCGGGATGAGGCCGGTGGCGTCGGCGATGGCGTTGATGTCGCTTTCCAGCGCCAGCGTCACCACATCGGCCTCGAGCCCGTCGATGACGGTGCGGGCCTGCGAGCCGGAGCCGCCATGGGTCACCTGCACGGCGACGCTCTCGCCCGTGGTTTCCTGCCAATGGGCGATGAAGGCGGCGTTGTAGTCGCGATAAAGCTCGCGGGTCGGATCGTAGGAGACGTTGATCAGCGTCTTGTCCTGCGCCTGGGCGGCGATGGAAAAGTCCATGACCAGCAGGGCGGCGAGGGCGGCATAGGCAACAAGTCCGGCTGTCCGTTTCATCGGAACCTCCTGATGCGTGAGGCTGGAAGCCTATCAATGCGGCCGGGTTGGGGAAGGTCCAGCTTTGCGGCGATTTCCGCTTGCCGGAGAAAAATTTGTCCCGCCGGCGGGAGTGAGCGAAAGCCGGGGCGAAAACTCAGCCGGTGCGTCTGGCCGTGCGCCCGCTCTGGTTGGCGAGGCCGCTGATGGTGGCGCGCAGCGCGGCGGGCTTGACCGGCTTGGTGACCACGGCGATGCCCCGGTCCTCCGCCAGCGCCCGCACGGCGGGGCTGCGGTCCGCCGTCACCAGCGCCGCCGGCAGGTGCCCGCCCAGATTGTGCCGCAGCCATTCGATGGCATCGAGCCCCGAGGTCTGGTCGAGATGATAATCCATCAGCACCAGATCGGGATACCAGCCCTCCAGCAGATGCTCGCGGTCGATCTGCTTGAGCGAGAGCGCCGTGCGCACATCGCATCCCCAATGGGTCAGCAGCCCCTCCATGGCCTCGAGAATGGCGCGCTCATTGTCGACGCACAGCACTTTGAGATCGAGCGTGCCGAAACTTCCCTCGCCCGCCACCGGCTCGGCCTGCCCGGCCGGGCGCCCGTTGCGCACCGCCGGGAGATAGAGCGAGAAGCGCGAACCGTGGCCCTCGCGGCTGTCGAGCTCCAGCGTCAGCCCCAGGGCGGCGACCAGGCGCTGCACGATGGACAGGCCCAGCCCCAGCCCCTGGGCCATGCGGGCGCCACGCTCCAGCCGGGAGAATTCGGCGAAGACCAGCCGGTGCTGGTCGCGGTTGAAGCCGATGCCGGTATCGATGACGTCCAGCCGCCAGCGATTGCCGCGCCGGCGCAGCCCCACCAGCACCTTGCCGCCCACCGGCGTGTATTTGATGGCGTTCGACACCAGGTTCTGCACGATCCGCCCCACCAGCGAGCGGTCGGCCAGCACCGTGGCCCCGGTCGGCACGATGCGTAGCGAAATGGAGCGCGCCCGCGCCATGGGGCCGAACTCCACCTCGGTCTTGCGCAGCAAATCCTGCGCCTGCACCGGCATGGGCGCCGGCTTGAGGGCGCCGCTGTCGATGCGCGAGATATCGAGCAGGGCCGACATGATGTCCTCCACCGCCGTCAGCGACGCCTCGATGGAATTGGCCAGGTCGGCGAAGGCGGTGGACTTGGCCCGCTCGATCAGGGTGGAGGTGTAGAGGCGGGCGGCGTTGAGCGGCTGCAGCAGGTCGTGGCTGGCGGCGGCGAGAAAGCGGGTCTTGTCGTGATTGGCCGCGTCGGCCTTGGCGCGGGCGATTTCCAGCTCGGCATTGACCTGCCGCAGCGCCGCGGTGCGCTCCTCCACCCGCCGCTCCAGCGTCTGGTTCATCCGCTCCAGCTCCTGCTCGACGCGAATGCGCGCGGTGACGTCGGCGAAGCTGACCACCAGCCCGCCATCGGGCAGGCGGCTGGAATGGAATTCCAGGGTCTGGCCCTCGCCATCCATGCGCTGGGTCACGGTGAGGGGGGCGGAGGTGAGCAGGTTGATGCGTTCTATGGCCAGCCGGGCCGCGTCCCCCGGCCCCAGATCGCCGCGCTCGGCCAGGAAGAGCGCAATGTCGAACAGTGCCGTTCCCGGCCGGATCAGGTCCTCCGGCAGGGCCAGCAGCGCGTTGTAATGCCGGTTGGACGCGACCAGCCGCAGCCCGGCATCGAACACGACGACGCCCTGGGGAAGATGATCCATGGCCAGCCTGACGCCGGCGGCCGGGTCGTTGGAAAGCAACCTCATGATGGGCTTTGATCCGCCAAACAGGGATATCGACCCCCTTATCCGCCCGCCGCCAAACCAGTGCAAGACCGCTATTGGGCCCATTGCCTTGCCCGAAAAGGCCTGCAATCGTTAATTCCGGTTAACCCGCATCGCCCGACACATGGGGGCAAGAGGAGCACAAGGAGCGACCATGAGTGGATTTATGAAGGAATTCCGGGATTTTGCCATCAAGGGCAATATGATCGATCTGGCCATCGGCGTGATCATCGGCGCCGCCTTCGGCGCCATCGTCTCGTCCATCGTCGACGATATCTTCATGCCGCTGATCGGCATCATCATCGGCGGGATCGATTTTTCCGGCATCGTGCTGACCGTGGGCGAAGCCAAGGTCAATATCGGCCTGTTCATCAACGCCGTGGTCAAGTTCTCCATCATCGCCTTCGTGCTGTTCCTGGTGGTGAAAGGCATCAATTCCCTCAAGCGCGAGGCGGCCCAGGAGCCGGTCGAGGAAACCCCGGCGCCGAGCCGCGAGGAAGTGCTGCTCACCGAAATCCGCGACGCCCTGCGCGCCAGCCCCCGCTGAATCGGACCGGCCGGCTCGTTCCCGGAGCCGGCCTTGTCTTTACCCAGAAGTTAGGAATAATATCGTTGATTTTCCCATGAATAGGTAAATATACCTAAAACCTAGGTAGTCTATCCTAGGGATTCTCCATGTCGGACGGCGTGACCACCTAGAGCAAACTACAAGTGCAAACCACCCGGACAGAGGCGCCGACCCAGCGTAAAGCCTCCGGCCGTGCTAAGTCTTGCGTGTCCGGGCTGGCCCGTCGCTAGGAAAGACCTGTCAGGAGGGCTTCGGCATGAATACGCAAACCTATTACCACGCCTTTCTCAATCGCGATCGGCTCGTCCATATCGTGGACCCCGATCCGGGAAGCTGCGAGGCGTTGAGCGTATTGTTCCGGCTCGAAGGCTTCCAGACGCTGTTTTCGCTCGATCCGGCCGATTTCATTTCCTCGCTCGAGCGGCGCCGGCCGGACGTCGCCGTCATCAATCTGATGCTGGGCGAGGAGAGCGGGCTGGGCCTGCTGCGCCGCGTCAAGGCGCTGCGCACCGGGGCGCCGGTGGTGATGCTGGCCAATGTCCCGCAACTGGACGCCGCCGTCACCGCCATGAAGCTGGGCGCCACCGACGTGCTCGGCAAGCCCATCGACAGCGAGCACCTGCTCACCGTGGTGCGCGACGCGCTGCGCCGCGACGTCCATCTGGGCGCCATGCAGGCCGGCCAGCGCCCCGTCGAGGTGCGCGGCTTCGCCCAGCTCACCCCGCGCGAGCGCGAGGTGCTGCAATTGATCACCAACGGCCAGTCCAACAAGGAAGCCGGCCGGCAACTGGGCATCTCCCCCCGCACCATCGAGGTGCACCGCGCCCGCGTCATGGAAAAGCTCGGCGCCCGCAACACCGCCGACCTGATGCGGATCGTGCTGACTTCGTAGCGTCAAGAAATAGCTCCGGCGGAGCGATTTCAGCGGAGAAGGCCATGAGAGCTATGGTCGAGCGGCAGGCGCATCGACGGGGTGCGTCAGCAAAGCGAAGGCTGTCTGAATCAGCGGCAGCTTTCGACCCCGTTATGGACGTTAGGCACCGCCCAACTCGCTCCCTAAAGCGGACTAATCGTCGTTGGACTGGCTAGGGGCCTTAACGAACAGAATAAAGGCGAACACAAACGTCCCGACAAGGATTGCCTCCCCACCATATGTCGGGAAGGCAATTACTCCTTTGGTTTCCGCGAAACCAATTGCCGCCCGGATGATGGTGGCAGTAAAAATCCAGTTGAAGAAAAAATGCCGATATCGCTTAGGAAGCAACGCGAGATAGGAAAACGGCATCGTAGAAATTCCCTGTTCTCACGCAAAATACTGGGAAGCCGTTACCCCGTCCATTCTATACCAATGCCATTGGTTAATCACGGCAGGCGTGGCTGCCGGTTGGGCCTCTGTGGTCCGTCTCGTTTTCTTGCGATCAAGCCAAAAGCCGTCTGTCTCTTCCCCACCCCAAATGAGCCGGTCGGCTACCGACCTCATTCCAGTCGCCTAGGCGCTAGCTGTCTCATCCCGAAACCGGACACAGCGGTTACTCTTTTATCAAGCCACCAAAATAATCTAGAACATAGGCTTCCTGACCTTGGACCAAGATCGCTTCTCGTCCATGAAAACGCGCTGCGTCTCCAGCATTGGTATCGACATAGACGCCCTGCGGACTTTGCCAACGAAATCCACCTAGAAACCGCCCCTCCTCATACATCTGGGACAGCGCTCTTTTGATTATCTCACCTGCTCCAACCGCGTCGATCAACAGCGGGGCTTTGATGTGGCCGTAATAGTTCATCGCCCATACGGGGGTGTCTGCATACCAAATGGTTTCCTGCCCTATGAAATCGGTGCCGCCGAAATAACTGTCGAGATATGACCATTTGCCATCTGACCAGCGAAGGTCGTGTGACCCCAAGCGGCTGGAGTCGCATTTTTGTCCCCCGCCCACATAGGTTGACGATTTTGCTCTGACGATGGTGGCGTTTAGCTCGTTCAGGTCCATGGGCTCCCTCCAATTGAGTAGATTTTGGCCGGCGTTGCTGCCAAATGCTGTCAGCAGGGAGTTTTGCATGGCCAATTGGAAGAATTATCACAGCAAAACAGCTAGCTCTCCACCGCGCGCCACGCTTCTGAAGGCGTTGATGCTCATGCCAAATCCTGGGCACGCCGTTGATCTTGGTTGTGGCTCAGGGAGGGATACTCTTCACCTTTTGGAGCAAGGTTGGACGGTCCTTGCGATTGACAACCAACAGACGGCTATTAGTCGCCTGCAAATACCGCCACCTATGCCTCAGCGGTGTTCCGCGATATGTGCCAATTTCGAAGAGGTCGAACTAGGCAGAGCCTTACTGATCGATGTCAGCTTTTCCCACCCCCTAGCCGCCGCCAGGGTCGGTCAGCCGCCCAGATTGGGCAGGGTCAGGTCGCCCGAGGTCAGCTTGCTGGCGGTGATGGCCGCATCGGCCTTTTCGCGCGGCAGCTCGAGGCTGGTCCAGACGCTCACCAGCGCGTGGCGCAACTCGAAGATCATCTCGTCGGTGTGGAGCGGGGTGGGGGTGATGCGCAGCCGCTCGGTGCCCCTGGGCACGGTGGGATAGTTGATGGGCTGGATATAGATGTTGTGCTTGTCCAGCAGCATGTCGCTGGCGGCCTTGACCGCCCGCGCATCGCCCACGATCAGCGGCACGATATGGGTGGCGGTCTCCATCACCGGCAGGCCGGCATCGGCCAGGATCGCCTTGGTCAGCCGCGCCTGGCGCTGGTGCATGACGCGCTCGTGGCCATTGCCCTTGAGATGCTCGATGGAGGTGCGCGCCGCCGCGCACAGCGCCGGCGGCAGGGCGGTGGTGAAGATGAACTCGGGCGCATAGGAGCGCACCGCGTCGATGATCGAGCGATTGGCCGCGATATAGCCGCCCATGACGCCGAACCCCTTGGCCAGCGTCCCCTCGATGACGTCGATCCGGTCCATCAGCCCCTCGCGCTCGGCGATGCCGCCGCCGCGCGGGCCGTACATGCCCACGGCATGGACCTCGTCGATATAGGTCAGCGCCCCGAACTCCTCGGCCAGGTCGCAGATTTCCTTGATCGGGGCGATGTCCCCATCCATGGAATAGACCGATTCGAAGACGATCAGCTTGGGCCGCTTGCGGTCCACCTGGCTCAGCAGCTCGCGCAGATGCGCCACGTCGTTGTGCCGGAAGATCTTCTTTTCCATGCCGGACTGGCGCACGCCCTGGATCATCGAGGCGTGGTTGAGCTGATCCGAGAAGATCATGCAGTTGGGCAGCAGCCGGGCGATGGTGGAGATCGAGGCCTCGTTGGACACGAAGCCGGAGGTGAACACCAGCGCCGCTTCCTTGCGGTGCAGGTCGGCGAGCGAGCGCTCCAGCTCGACCAGCGGCCTGTTGGTGCCCGAAATATTGCGGGTGCCCCCGGCGCCCACGCCCATCGTGCCGGCCGCCTCCTGCATGGCGCGCACGACCTTTTCGTGCTGGCCCATGCCCAGATAGTCGTTCGAGCACCAGATGGTGATCTCGCGGGCATTGTCGGCATCGTCGCGATAGCGCGCGCGGGGAAAGCTCCCGGCGATCCGCTCCAGGTCGGCAAAGACGCGATAGCGCTTTTCCGCCCGCAGTGCGTCCACTGCATCCTCGAAGATACCGCGATAATCCATGGGGCCGTTCCTTTGCGCGTGTCGAGGATCGGCAGGGCAGCCGTCCACGCCAGGTAAGCTCTTAACTAATCCCGCCACCGCCGTTTTGATATAGGTCAATTCGACGCGCTCGGACCGCTAACCCCTTACATGCGCAGCAAGTGTCCCGCCAATATCAGACTCATTCTAAGGAGTGCGCCGCCATCTGCCAATCCGCAATCGCCCGCGCCGCAGGGCCGCCGCGCCGGAAGATATTGCCGGAATCCCCGGACTGCGCTTAAATCCGCCTGTCCTGTGGGGGGATGAGGGGGGTATGGGGTGAAGAGCTTTTCGTCTTCCAGCTTTGCCGGCCAGCACGCGGACGCGCCGGTGCTGGCCCATGCGGCGGCCAGCCATCCCCAGGCCCTGTTCAGCGATTTCCAGTGGTTCCTCTACCAGGGGCGGGACACGGTGTTCTTCACCGCCTTTTCCACCCGCAGCTACGGGCGCGAGGACCTGGCCAACATGGTGGCCGAAATGGTCGCCCTCGCCCCCCAGCTGACCCACGGCTTCGTCGGCGCCCAGCCGGGCCAGCCATTTCCCAAACATCTTCTCGACGCCATCGTCTCGCTCGAGACGGTCGAGGATTTCGACGCCTATCCCGATGCCTGGCTGAGCGCCTCCGGCGATATCTTCGAGCGCCCGGACCTGCCCCTGTTCCGGGTCATGGCGGCGGTGCGCCGCGGCGGGCCGGACGCCCAGGGCCGCGCGGCGATCCTGCAGGTCCGCTCCAGCCACGCCTTGCTCGAGGGGTCGGATTCGGCGCTGCTGGCCCGTTCGCAACTGGCCGGCCACGGCGTGCAGTCGGACAAATCCAACAAACTGCCCTGGCGCGACCGCTTCCGCAGCGCCCTGCGCGGGGGGACGATGGCGCTGATCTACATGGTGGTCGCCAATATCCTGGCGCCACCCGAGCGGCCCTGGGGGTTCCGCACCCTCGCCATCGAGCGCCATCGCCTGCGCCGCCTCGCCAACAGGCTGGGGGTGCGGCAGCGCTCCTTGATGTTCGCGCTCGTCACCCATGCGCTCAACGGCGCGGGCGCCGAAAAGCACATGAGCCGGAAGGTGATCGGCGCCGCCTATACCATGCTCGACACCAGGCGGAACGCCACCGACGACGATTTCTTCCGGGTGCGGGCGCTGGAGGCCCGCTTCACCGTCATGGAGGATTTCCTCGCCTATGTCCGCGCCGTGGACGACACCGTGGCGCGCATCGAGCAGAAGGACATCACCTCCTTCCAGGTGGTGATCAACTCGATGTTCCGGGCGCTGCGGGCGGTCAACCGGGTCCTGCCCTTCCTGCCCAACAAGCGCTTCTGGCGCTTCAATGGCGGCATGCATATCGTGCTGACCCTGGTGCCGCCGCACCGCACCTACGGGCCGATGACCCAGGGCATGGTCGAGCCGCTCTATTGCGGCGCCTGGCACTCGCAGGTCAATATCTGCACCTTCTGCCCGGGGCGGGACTACGTCACCTTCAATTTCTCGCTCGAGCAGCGGCATCTGGACAATGTCGGCAGGATCAGCGCGCTGCTCGCGGAAATGGAGGAAAGCGAAGTGACCCCGCATGTCATGACCCCCGCGGTGGAGCGGCTGGGCTGAGCCGCCGGAACAGCGGCGGGGTCGAAGTTTGACGTACGTACCTCAATCCTGCTTGCGGGACCATCGCCGGCCCGCTATGAAGGCCGGACCAATGCCGCAGGCGGATATCGGACCATGACGGAATTTGCTTCCTATCCCAGCCTCGAGGACCGCGCCGTGGTCATTTCCGGCGGGGCTTCGGGGATCGGGGAATCCCTGGTCCGCCATTTCGCCGCGCAGGGCGCGCGGGTCGGCTTCGTCGATATCGCCGACCAACAGGGCCGGGCGCTCGCCGCCGAACTGGCCGAGGCCGGGCAGACGGTGCGCTTCACCCCCTGCGACGTCACCGACACCGAGGCCTTCCAGTCCGCCATAGCCGGCTTTGCCCAGGCGCATGGCGCGGCCCGCGTTCTGGTCAACAATGCCGCCCACGACCAGCGCCATGACTGGGCGGCGGTGACCCCGGCCTATTGGGACGAGCGCATGGCGGTGAATTTGAAACACGCCTTCTTCGCCATCCAGGCGGTGGCGCCGGGCATGGCGCGGCAGGGCGGCGGCTCGATCATCAATTTCGGCTCGATAAGCTGGATGATCATGACCCCGTCCATCCCGCTCTACGAAACGGCCAAGGCGGCGATGCACGGCCTCACCCGCTCCATGGCGCGCGAGCTCGGCCGCTCCGGCATCCGCGTCAATTCGCTGGTGCCCGGCGCGGTGATGACCCCGCGCCAGCTCGAGCTCTGGATCACCCCCGAAGACCTCGAGCAGATCGAGGCGCAACAGGCGCTCCCGGGCCATCTGGCCCCCCAGGATTGCGCCCGCATGGCGCTGTTCCTGGCCGCCGACGACAGCCGGATGATCACCGGGCAGCATTTTCTGGTCGATGCGGGCTGGGCCAATACATAGGCAGAGGCCCCCGCAATGGTTCATCGGCGGTTTTCGACCCCATTGTGGTCGTTAAGCACGTCTAGGGAAATCCCTAAAGCCGACCGTTCGCTTCTGCAAATACCGTGCTTGGCATAAATTTGAATCGACCCTTAAAACAAATTCATCCCAAGGCAAGCTGTACAAATCATTTAGTCTCCTGGATCACGCGCCGTCATTAATGAGGAAAATTGCAATTCTGTCAGAGTGTATTAAAGCCAAAATATTCACTGTATTCCAATTCAGGGTTTGATGTAGACAAATTTGCCTTCGCCTTGGATATAATTTGGGTCATGTCAGTTGTCGGCGGCAGAAAAGCATCCTTCAATAGGCTTTCTGCCAAATCGGTGGTGGGGATTGGAACACCAGAGGCGGCTGTTGCCGCTTTCTGTGAGTAGCTAAGCAACCCTTTCGCGGCGCTAGAATTCAAGAGCTTCCGAGTTCTGAAATTTATCTGCGAGATAATGTGTGGGATGTTCGTAAGGCCACCTAGCGCTGAAGTTTCGGACGACAGTGCTTTGAATTCGCTCGAAAGTATGATCTCCATTAGCCGCTCGGTTTGGGACTTAGATGCCGTAGAAATGCAACTTGCGGCCGCTAAATCAAATGGTTGATAAGTTGACAAGATCCCTTGAATGCCAGCAATTTTGATCCTTGTTTCTGGATTTCTACTTTGGTTTCTAACGTTTTCAAGCTGCTGAAAAAGTTCTTGAATGTCGAAGTGAAAATGAGACTTGAGGAAGAGTGCCTCTAAAAATCTGGGTAACGATCCGTGAGCGGACATCGCAGACATACGCGCTTCTTCTTCCTCCGGTGAACTGGCTTCTCGTTTATGCAAGTACCCACCACCATCGTTTTCTAGACCTAGATCTTCAAAAACTGGATTGAAAAGATCATCTACAATTACATGTACACGTCTATTTATTTCGGTGACCTTGATATATCTTTTGGCCAACTCTGGTAATTTTGATATTTCGTCGTTGAATTGATTTGAATATCTCCACGAGTCCGTTATCAGGATTTCGGTCGCACCAGAAAAGATCAGGCTTTCTATTAGATGGGGTAAAAGCAGGCCTGTTACGTGAGCCCCCTTTCCATCTGGAAATTTCTTCATTATGTGGATGTGAGGCAATATTACTCTTGTGCGCTCAATCATTGGGTGGGATTCTCGTGTCTGTCATCAACCTGAGCAAGGGCGACTTTTTGCCAAGATTTTATCTCGAATGCCAGCTCATAGTGGACCGCCACGATGAGAGAACCAAACGGTAGCTGAACGTCTGCTTGTCTTGCCCATAACCCACAAGCCGACCATCTGCTCTCCACCCCATTTTCGCCGTTCCCAGCCAAGCGTCGCCCTTTCTTCATTCATACCCCGTTCATCGCCTTGGCCTTACCACGCTCCTGCCTTATTGAGGGGACAACACAAGGCCACTCCATTCGCAAATCCTTCAGGGGGACATTCATGAAGTCGAAGGTCATCGTCGCGCTTGCTGCGACCCTGGCGCTCAGCGCCTGCACCACCACCGATCCCTATACCGGCCAGAGCCGCATCTCCAACACCGCCGGCGGGGGCCTCCTGGGTGCGGGCGGAGGCGCGGTGGCGGGCGCCATCGTGGGCGCCGCCGTGGGGGGCGACCCGCGCGTCGGGGCGCTGATCGGCGCGGGCGTAGGCGGGCTCACCGGCGCGGCCATCGGCAATTACATGGACCAGCAGGAAGCCGAACTGCGCGCCCAATTGCAGGGCACCGGCGTCTCGGTGACCCGCGTGGGCGACCAGATCGTCCTCAACATGCCCTCCAACATCACCTTCGCCACCGACCAGTCCACGGTGCAGCCGCAGTTCAACCAGACGCTGGTTTCGGTCGGGCTGGTGCTCAAGAAGTTCGACAAGACCATCGTGGACGTCTACGGCCATACCGACAGCCAGGGCGACGATTCCTACAATCTCTCGCTCAGCCAGCGCCGCGCCGTCTCGGTCGCCACCATCCTGGCCAATCAGGGCATCGACCAGCGCCGCTTCTATATCGAGGGCAAGGGCGAAAGCAGCCCCATCGCCTCCAACGCCACCGAAGCGGGCCGCGCCCAGAACCGGCGCGTGGAAATCCAGCTCTCGCCCATCCGCGGCTGAGCCGTCCAGGGCAATCGAGCCGGCGCCCCCTCTCCTCCTTGGGGGGGAGGGGTTAGGGGTGGGGGTTCCGCGCCGTCGATTTTCTCGATGAATTGATCGGATTCCCGGACAATCCCGAACCCCCACCTGGCCCAGCCATTCGAGCATAGCTCTCATGGCCTTCTCACCTTCAATCGCTCCACCGGAGCGATTGACCCTACGGGACAGTTCGAAGCGCTCAAGGGGGAGGGAGGCGAAGGGGCCGGCCTCACGGATTTATCCATATGCAATAGCCCTCCCCTCAAGGGGGCGCCGGTCGCCGCTTCCGTCAAAACCTGAAAACTTCTAGGGCGCGGCCGGCTCCACCACGGGGGCGGAGGTGGGGGTGCCGGGCTGCATGTCGGTGCCGGGGGCGCCCGAGAAAATCTGCATGACCAGCAGGATGGCCACGATGATGGCCAGCGCCCCCAGGCCGTAGAGCCACCAATTGGTGGGGCCGGCCGCCCCGATCGTGGGATCGTGTTCGCCGGCGACCTTGATGGGCGCGCCCTCGGGCAGGTCGACGCGCGAGCCGTTCTCGTCCACCAGAAAGTCGGCGCTCGCCACTTCCGGCGCCTTGGTTTTCTTGGCCATTCCACATCTCCCTGCTCGCCATGCCCGCAAGATCAATGCGCGCGCGGGGGAGGGGTTCCGAGCCGGCCGGCCCGATCACATTTCGGGAAATGCCGAAACCCCACGGCGATGAGGGCGTTGGTCCCCGCATAAACCCCGTTCATGGAGGACCACATGACTTACGACGACGCCCGCACCGCCAGCGCCGATCTCAAGGAAACCCACGACCTCATCGCCTCCGACAAGGTGGAGGGCACCAAGGTTTACGATCCGCATGGCGAGCATATCGGCTCGATCGAGCGCATCCTCGTCGAGAAGCGCAGCGGCAAGGTCTCCTATGCCGTGCTCAGCTTCGGCGGTTTCCTCGGCATCGGCCACGACCACTATCCGCTGCCCTGGTCCAAGCTGAACTACGACGAGAACCTGGGCGGCTATCGCGTGGACATCACCAAGGAGCAGCTCGAAGGCGCGCCCAGATATGAGCGCGAGGACGAGGGCTACTGGACCGCCGAGAACGGCCGCCGCGTCTATGACTATTACGGCGTGACCCCTTACTGGATCTGACCGTATCCCGGCTTTTTCAGCACCTGATCATTGCCCAGCGGCGCCTCTCCTCCCGGGGGCGCCGTTCGTTTGCCGATGGCCTCAGAAGACGCCCGGATAGCCGGCCCCGTCGCTCAAAATGTGCTGGCCGGTGAGGAAGCCGGACTGGGAAGCGCAGAGGAAGACACACAGGGCAGCGAATTCCTCGGGGGTGGCGAAGCGATTGGCCGAATTGGTCGCGGAGCGCTCGGCCCAGATCTCCTCGAAGCTCTTGTCGGCGGCGGCGGCCAGGTCGCGCCCGTGCTGAAATTGCGTTTCGGTGGCGATGATGCCGGGCAGGGCGGTGTTGAGGGTGACATTGTGCGGGGCGTATTGGCGCGCCACGGCGGTGATGAAGCCGGAAAGGCCCAGCCGCGGGCTCACCGACAGGCCCAGCTCGGCCTTCGGCTCCTTGACGAAGCGGGAGGTCACCGCGACGACGCGCCCGAATTTGCGTTCGGCCATGCCGTCGATGACGCCGGTGATGAGCTCGATCGGCGCCAGCATCATCAGGTCCACCGCCGCGATCCAGTCCTGGCGGCTCCATTGGCGGAAATCGCGCCCGGTGCGTGGCCAGCCGCCATTGTGCACGAGAATGTCCGGATCGGGACATTGGCGCAGCAGCGCGGCGCGCCCCTCCGGCTGCCCCAGATCGGCCGCCACCCAATCGACCTCCACGCCGTGGCGGCTGCGCAGGGTTCGGGCCGCCCCCTCGAGCTTTTCCCCATTGCGCGCCGCCAGCACCAGATGCACGCCCTCGGCGCCGAGCAGGTCGGCCGTGGCATAGCCGATCCCCTCGCTGCCCCCGCAGATGAGCGCCTTGCGGCCGTTCAAGCCCAAATCCATGAACCGTCTCCTTCAGGCCGGATCAATCGGCGGACAGGGCTTCGTCGAGAAAGCTCAGCCGGTCCTGCCCCCAATAGGGCACGTCCCTGTAGAACCAGGTGGGGGTGCCGAAGACGCCGCGCTCCTTGGCCTCGTTCTCGCTGGCTTCCCAGGCGGCGATGATTTCGGGGCTCTCCTCCATGGATTGCAGCAGCTTGCCGTCGAGCCCGAGCGAATCGGCCTTGGCGATGCGGACCGCCGGGTCCTTGACGTCGAGCTCTTCCGCCCAGACGGCGCTGAGCAGGGCGTGGCTCAACTCCAGCGCCGGCAGGCCCAGGCTGTCGGCGGCCAGCACCATGCGCGCCGAGAAATGCGGGATGGTGGGGTAGTGCTTGGGCTTGAGCACGAGCGGCATGCCGAGCCGCTTGCGCCAGCGGTCCAGCTCGATGGCATGATAATCCTGCCTCGCCTGGGGCCGCGAGCGCAGCGGCACGCCGCCATTCTCCTGCACCACGGTGGTGGTGCGCACCACCACGTCCAGATCGTGCTTTTCGATCAGCGCCTTGAATTGCGGCCAGCCCAGATAGGCCCAGGGCGAGCTCAGCGAATGGAAATAGTAGACCTGTTTTCTGGTCATGATCGACTCCCGATGGATTGGATGGGGGAAATTGCGTCGGCGTCCGTCCATTCGTCGCCGGTCAGTTCGCTGCCGGCATAGGCATGGAATTTCTCCAGCAGCGCGCTGCGATCCTCGCGGAACAGCGACCGGGCGATGCCATTGGCCAGCGTGGCGGCGCCCTCGTTCACCGAAGGGATGCCGCTATTGATCTTGCCGTGCGAGAGCAGGGACGGAAACGAGAAGCAATAGGCGTGGGACAGCCAGGCATGGTCCGGATTGCCGGGCCTTGGAGTGAACTCGAAGGCAGGGCCCAGATAGGGCGACAGGGCGAGTGCCGGATTGGCCCGGTCGGGGGGCGGCCGATAGGCCTCGCCCCACAGCAGCGCCCGCTCGGTGATGGCGGAAAATTCGGGCCGCTGGGAAAAGTCGATGCCGAAGCCGGTGGCGAAGATGATGAAATCGGCGCAATAGCGGCCCTTGGGCGTCACCAACTCGATGGCGCCGCCGCGCTCGACCAGATCGAGAACCGGGCTCGACAGGTGGAAATGCGCATTGGGCCAGGCCGAGACGCGCAGCACGCTATGGCGCGGCGGGGGCGTGGTCGCCTTGGCCGCCTCGCTCATGATCTCCCATTTGTCGGCGTCGGGCAGGTCGAAATAGCCGTGCCGCGTGCCCAGGCCGCCAATGCCGGCGAGCTTGTCGATCTTGGCCAGCGTCTCGCGCCGCACGAAAATATCGACCCGCGCCGCGCCGGCCTCGAGGGCGGAGGCGGCATTGTCCATGGCCGAGGAGCCGGAGCCGACCACCGCCACGCGCCGTCCCTGCAGCGCCCGCATGTCGATCACCTCGGCGCCATGCGCGCGATAGCGGGGGTCTATCCGCTGCGCCACCGCCGGCACGACCGGCGCGCCGAGCCCGTCGAGCCCCGAGGCGATGACGAGGCGGCGCGCGAATGCGACATGGTTGGCGTCCCCCCGCCGATAGGTCAGCTCGAACAGGCCGTCATCGCGATGGGCGACGGCGGTGACGTCCGCCTCGTTGACCACGTCCAGCCCCAGCACCTTTCGATACCAGACCAGATAGTCCATCCACTGCGCCGTCGGGATCAGCCCCATGGCCTCGAAGGCGGCGCGGCCGAACCGGGCTTCGTACCAGGCGCGGAAGGTGAGCGCCGGCATGCCCAGGGCCAGCCCCGGCAGCTCCTTGGCGGTCCGCAAGGTGTCCATGCGGGCATAGGTGACCCATGGCCCTTCCCGGCCCGCCGGGGCGCGGTCGAAGGCGCGCACCCGGTAGATGCCGTGCATGCCGAGCGCGGCGAGCGCGATCAGCCCGTTAAGGCCCGCGCCGACGACCGCCACGTCCAGCACCTCCGCGCCATCGGCATGACGCGCCTCGACCCAGGGCCTGGCCGGCCGGTTGAGCCAGAGCAGGTCCTGGGCGAGACGCGCCTCGAGTTCGGCGAGGCTTTGGGGAAGGGCATAGGTCATCTTGTGCGGTGAGCCGTTGCGGCGGGACGCCGGAGAAAGGGAATGTCTGGAGAATTTCACCGTTTCTCTAAAACGCTGAAATTGCTCCAAGTCTTTGTTTTTTATCGCGTTTCCGAACCACGAAACCGTTGCCACTTTTGCTGGAAACGCTCTAGAACGCGGCGGCTTGCCGGCGGCCCGGAATGCTGGCGATCAGCTCTTTGGTGTAGGCGTGCCGCGGATTGCCGAAGACCTCCTCGACGCCGCCCCTCTCCACTTCGCGCCCGCCCTGCATCACCGAGACGGTATCGGCGATCTGGCGCACCACGGCGAGATCGTGGGAAACGAAGATGTAGGTCAGGCCGAATTCCTCCTGGAGCCGAGCCAGCAATTCGAGGATGCGGGCCTGGACGGTGACGTCGAGCGCCGAGACGGCCTCGTCCAGCACCAGGATCTCGGGCCGCAGGATCAGCGCCCGGGCGATGGCGACGCGCTGCCTCTGCCCGCCCGAAAGCGCCGAGGGGCGCCGCTCCAGCACGGCGGCGGGCAGGCCGACGCGCCCGATCATGTCCTCGACGCGCCGCCGGCGCTCCGCCGCCGATACGGCCTCGAAATTGAGCAGCGGCTCCTCGACGATGGCAAAGATGCTCTGGCGGGGATCGAGCGAGCTATAGGGGTTCTGATAGACGAGCTGGACGGTGCGGCGGAACTGCCGGCGGGCCTCGCCGGCAATGGCGGTCACCTCCTGCCCGCCCACCACGACGCGGCCGGAGGTGGGCTTTTCGAAGCCGGTGACCATGCGGATCGCGGTGGTCTTGCCGCTGCCCGATTCGCCCACGATGGCGTGGGTCGAGCCGCGCGCGACGCGAAAGGAGAGGGCGTCGACGGCGCGCAGGGGCTCGGCGCGGCCCGCGGTATGAAAATCCTTGCGCAGCTCCTCGACGACCACGATGTCGTCGCTTCCGGCGCGCAGGGCACGGGGCGGAGGCGCGAAAAAGGCGGGCGCGTCGGCCAGCAGCTTCCGGGTATAGGCGCTTTCGGGCGCGGCGAGGATGGTTCTGGTGCGCCCGGCCTCGACGATGCGGCCGCCCTGCATGACCACGATGGCATCGGCCCGGTCGGCGGCCACGCCCAGATCGTGGGTGACCAGCAGCACCGAGGACCCCGACTGGGCCTTGAGCGCGTCGATGAGATCCAGGATGTGCTTCTGCACGGTGACGTCCAGCGCGCTGGTCGGCTCGTCGGCGATGATCAGCTCGGGCTCGAGCGCGATGGCCATGGCGATGAGCACGCGCTGGCGCATGCCGCCCGACAATTGATGCGGATATTGGTCGTAGCGCAGCTCCGGGGCGGACAGCCCCACCTTTTCGAGCAGGCCGAGGACCCTTTCGCGGATCTCGGCCTTGCCCAGCGGCTGGCGATGGATGCGGAACATCTCGCCCAGTTGCGATCCGATGGTGCGGATCGGGTTGAGCGAACTGCCGGGGTCCTGCGGCACGAGGCCGATGCGCGAGCCGCGCAGGCCGTCCAACTGCCGGTCGGACCAGCGGGCGATATCGCCGCCATTGAGCAGCACCTGCCCGCCCTCGATCCGCCCGCCCGAGAGCAGGCCGATGATCGACTGGGCCGTGGTGGTCTTGCCCGAGCCGGATTCGCCCACGATGGCGAGCGTTTCCCCGCGCTCCAGCCGGAAGGAGACGCCATGGACGGCGCGCTGCGACCGGTGGCCCCTGCCGTAGGAGACGACCAGATCGCGCACTTCCAGCGCCGGTATGTCGAGAATGGGCGCGGCGAAATTCATGACTGCCCCCGGATCGACTTGCTGAGCTGGTTGGCGGCGAGCACCACGATGACGACGACGATGCCCGGCGCGGCGGTGAGCCACCAGGCGGTGGCCACATAGTTGCGGCCCTCGGAAACCAGCAGCCCCCATTCCGGCGTCGGCGGCGGCGCCCCATAGCCCAGGAAGCTGAGGGTCGACAGCGTCAGGATGGCCGAGCCGAATTGCAGCGCCGAAAAGGCGATCACCGAGGTCAGCGAATTGGGCAGCACATGGCGCCAGAGCACTGTTACCAGCGTGCCACCGCTGCCCACCGCGGCCTCGACATAGTCGCTGCGCCGCACCCGGATCACCTCCGAGCGCATCAGCCGGGCGAAGGCCGCCACCGCCGAAGCGCCCACTGCGATCGAGGCGTTGAAGGTGCCGAAGCCCAGGAGGATGATGATGCTGAGGGCCAGCAGCAGGCCGGGGATGGACAGCAGCACATCGACGAAGCGCATGGCGATCTCGTCGACCACCCCGCCGATGGCGCCGGACAGCAGGCCCAGCGCCGAGCCGGCGACGAGCCCCACCAGCGTCGCCACCAGCGCCCCGCTCAGCGAATGGACCGAGCCGTGCACGACGCGGGAATAAAGGTCCCGCCCGATAGCGTCGGTGCCGAAGAAATTGGCGGCGCTCGGGGGGCTGAGCTGCTGGCCCGGCACGCTCAGATAGGGATCGTGCGTGGCGAACAGCCCCGGCATGACCGCCCAGAGCAGGGCGACGGCCAGCACCAGCCCGGCCAGCGCGGTCGCGGGGCCGACAGGGCCGAAAAGGGTCCGCGCCGGCTTTCTCGCCGCCGGCAGGGCGTTTTCCTGGAACGTCACGTCACACCGCCTTTGCCGCGTAGCGCAATCTGGGGTCGAGCACCGGATAGAGCAGGTCGACCAGAAGGTTGATGGCCACGAAGCAGGTGGCCGACAGCAACACCACGGCCTGGAGCACCGCGACGTCGAGCGTGGCCACCGCGGCTTCCGTCAGCCGGCCGATGCCGTTGAGGCCGAACACGGTCTCGGTCACCACTGCACCGGCCAGCAATTCGCCGAACAGCATGCCGGCAATGGTCAGCACCGGCAGCAGCGCATTGCCCAGAACGTGGCGCGAGAACACCCAGCCCAGCGATGCCCCCTTGGCCCGCGCCGCCGCAACGAACGGCCGGGTCATGACCTCGTCGATATTGCGGATGAGGATCTGGGCGATGGGCGCGCTGATGGGCACGGCCAGTGTCGCCACCGGCAGGATCAGCCCCTTCCAGGGCCCCGGATTGATCACCGGGATGAGCCCGAGCCGGAAGGAGAAGATCTGGATGAGCATGATGCCCAGCCAGAAGGCGGGCACCGCCACGAACAGCGAGGGCAGGGCGGTGAGCGCCCGGCGCAGCCAGGCGAAGGGCGCGAAATAGGAGAGGAAGGCCAAAAGGAAGCTGAGAAAGGCCGCCGCCAGGAACGCCAGCCCGGCCAGCCGCATGGTGGGCCAGATATTGTCGGCCAGCAGCGCCGCGACCGGCACGCCCGCATCGATCGAATAGCCCAAATCCCCCGACAGCATGTTGAGCAGCGAGCCGGCATATTGCTGCAGGGGCGGCGTGTCGGCGCCATAGGCCGCCCGGATATGGGCGAGCTGTTCGGGCGTCAGCACGTAATCGGCGCCCATGAACTTGATGAACACCGCATCCCCCGGCATCAATTGCAGGAGGATGAAGGAGAGGGTGAAGGCGGCCCAGAGCACGACGATGGCCTGCACGATGCGCGAGACGATGTATCGGGGATCAAACATGGTCCGTCCGTGAAGCTGCCGTGATGGGTCCGGGCCGCGCCATGGCCCTAGCGATCCAGCCAGGTGCTGTAGAACACCGGACGCCCGACCGCCTCGAACGCAATGCCCTTGACATAGGGAGCGCCGGCAAAGGACTGGGGCTCCTCGAAGAAGGGGATGACATAGGCCTGTTCGATGAGGTGGCGCTGGGCCTCGGCGGTATGCTCGAGGCGCTTTTGCGCATCCGGCTCGGAGGCGATGCTGTCGAGGATGGCGTTGAGCTCCTCGTCGATGAAAGTGGTGTCGATGCCCCGGCCGCCGACCTGCCGGAGCTGGTCGCGGGTGGTGGGATAATACTGGCTCTTGAGCACGTCGGGATCGGCGCGTTCGACCTTGGTGGGCACCAGCGGGGTCTTGAGCGGATCGAGATCGTCGGCGGTCCGCGTCGCCGCCTCGCCGGCCAGCAAATTGAGCTCGGCCCCGACCGCCTTCCACTGCTGCGCCAGCAATTGCAGCGTTTCCTTGCTGCGCGCGTAGTTGAGCGATTCATAGACGCCCAGCGACAGGCGCCGGCCATCCTTTTCGCGGATGCCGTCGGCGCCCGCCACCCAGCCGGCCTCGTCGAGCAGGCTGTTGGCGAGGGCGGTGTCGAAGGTCAACTGGTCGCCCAGATCGATAAAGCCGGCGGACACCGAGGACAGCGGCGAGCGCGCCCTGGGGTAGTTGTCCGAATAGAGCGTATCGATGATTTCCTGCGCATTGGTCGCGTGCAGCAGCGCCTGGCGGACCTTCAGTTCGGCCACCAGCGGATTGCTCGGGCGGAAGGCCACGGAATGGGTGGTGCCGCGGGTCTGGGCGCCATAGACGGTGTAGCCGGCGGCGTTGACCTGGGCCTCGTCATAGGCGTGGACCTGGCGGATGAAATCGCCCTGCCCGGAGAGCAGGGCGCCGATGCGCACCCCGTCCTCGGGCACCGTCAGGATGGAGATGCCGTCGAGATAGGCGCGGCCCTGATGCTCCAGGCTGGCCGGGCCCCAGGCGTAATCCTCGCGGGCGACGAGCTGGATTTCCGTGCCCAGCACCTCGCTGGCGACGACGAAGGGACCCGAGCCGACAATGTTGGGCGCCTGGCCCAGCTCATCCACAGGACGGGCCAGCGTCGCGGGCGAAACCAGCCCCGAAGTGGGGGTGGCGGTGGCCTGCAGGAAGCCGGGCGCGGGAGCGTTGAAGACCAGCTTGACCGTCAGCGGATCGATGATTTCGCTGTGGTCGTAATTGCTGATGGCTTCCGAGACGGTGAGCTTGAGGTCGGCGTTGCCGAGCCCGAAAATGTCGTAATTGGCGGCCACCGCCGCGGCGTCGAGCGGGGTGCCGTCCGAAAATGTGACGCCCCCGCGCAGATGGAAGACATATTCGGTGGCGTCGGCATTGATCTCCCAGGAGCGGGCGATCCAGGGCTCGATCTCCAGCGTCTCGGAATTCTGATAGGTGAGCTTGTCAGTGATCTGATTGAGCAGGCCGGCATTGGGATAGAAGCCGGCGGCGGGCGGATAGAGGCTCGTATGGGCCTGCTTTTCCAGATAGATCAGCGTCCCGCCCGGAACGGCGTCCTGGGCGAGGGCCGGAGCGGCCAGAAGGCCGCCGGCGATCAGGGCGCCGGTCGCGGCGAAATTGCGAAGAAGCTGGCGGCGGGTGGTGGAATACGACACGTCGATGACCTTTTCCTGCGGGCGCAAGCGCGGCAGACCGATGCCTGCCGGGCGCGGCTGAAGGGCTCGCCCGGCGGGGCGCCGGGCGATGAAACCGTTCCAATCCGGGTGATGAATGCAATCTCGATTGGCCCGATAAGAATTAGCATTCCGGGGTCGAGGCTGAGAACCGCCGCGGGCGCAGTTCGATCCCAATTTGCCCGCTGGCGATGAAATTATGGCGCGCCGGCCCCGGCCCGGGCGCAAAATTCGTCCGAAGCGCAATTTGGGGTGCGGCGGCGCCATTGCCGGCACGGGCCGAAAAATCCGCCATGCGGTGTCGAACGCTGCCGGGGTCGTCCGTCGTGTCGGTATAAACAGCGACAAATCCGGAGGAATTTCCATGCGCTATTTCATGAGCATCGTCCCGCCCGCCGATCTCCGGCCGGAAGACATTCCGCAAGGGCTGATGGACGCGATGGGGCCGTGGATGGAAAAGCGCCTCGGGGACGGCGCGCTGGTCTCGACCGGTGGCCTCGAGCCCGCCAGCCAAGGCAAGCGCCTCGTCGGGCGGGACGGCGGGATCGCCGTGCTCGATGGACCCTTTGCCGAAGCCAAGGAGGTCATCGGCGGCTATGCCGTGTTCGAGGCGCCCGATCTCGAAGCGGCGACGGCGCTGGCCCGCGAATTCATGCAGCTGCATGTCGACAACGGGCTGCCGGAGCTGGTTCTGGAGCTGCGCGGGATCGCCGGCGGCGCCAATTACTGATTTTGCCGCCCCTGACATATTCCGGCACGGATGCCGGATTAAACTTACCCATCCATCAAGGAGGAAGTTCATGAAAGTCGTTGCCAATATCGATTTCGACGGTGATTGCCGCGAAGCGTTCACCGAATATGCCCGCATTCTGGGCGGCGAGGTCCGCGCCATGATCAGCCACCGCGATATGCCCGGAATTGCGGACAATGTTCCCGAGGACCGCCTCGACCGCATCCTGCATGCCTGGATCGATATCGGCGACCAGGCGCTGATGGGCCAGGACATGGGGGATTTCGCCGGCCGCAAGGGCTATAGCGTCACCGTCTCCGCCGATTCCGTCGAGGACGCCCGCCGTATCTTCGAGGCCTTGTCGAAGGGCGGCGAGGCGGCCATACCCTTCGGACCCCAGCCATGGTCGCCGGGCTTCGGCATGACGCAGGACCGCTTCGGCGTCACCTGGGTGATCGATTCCCCCGCCACGGAATGATCCGGCATCGGGGATTGGCTGAAACCTGAGGGAAACTGGTGCTGCCGGTCAGGATTGAACTGACGGCCTCTCCCTTACCAAGGGAGTGCTCTACCACTGAGCTACGGCAGCAATTGGGGCGGCTCGGGAGGACCGGCGGCGACGGGGGCTCCTTTGCCATAGCGTCCGGCTCGACGCAAGGCCAAAAACGGCCTATGACCGCCCCCGACGACTCGATGGGCCGGGAAGCAATGGGCAAATCGGAACAAGCGGCGCTGCGTGAGCAAAGATTGGCCGCAAAGCTCCGCGAAAACCTCAAGCGCCGCAAGCAGCAGGCAAGGGCGCGCGCCGCAGGGCACGAGCCGGACCCCGACGCTTCGGCCCCCGAAACGGACGCGGACAAGAAACCGTAAACCATTTTCGGGCGATTCTACATCGTCACCCTTTCCAGAGTGCGGCTGGTCTGGCCCAAGCGGCAACGAAGACCTCGCCTACCTCCCACCAGGTAGCAGGCCCCAGGGCCCGTATTGAGGACTTCTTCATGGATCGTATTCGTTTGGTCGGCGGCAACGAGCTTCGGGGCGAAATCCCCATCTCCGGCGCCAAGAACGCCGCCCTGCCGCTGATGATCGCCTCGCTTCTGACCGACGAACCGCTGGTGCTGACCAATGTGCCGCGGCTGGCCGACGTCAAGCAGCTCGAGCGCATCCTCGAGAATCACGGCGTCGACATCGCCGTGCATGGCCGCCGCCGCGGCGAGGAGGGCGCTGGCCAGCGCATGACCTTCCATGCCGCCGACATCGTCGACACCACGGCGCCCTACGAGCTGGTCTCCAAGATGCGGGCCAGCTTCTGGGTCATCGGGCCGCTTCTGGCGCGCTGCCGCGAGGCGCGCGTCTCGCTGCCGGGCGGCTGCGCCATCGGCACGCGCCCGGTCGATCTCTTCCTTTACGGCCTGCAGCAGCTGGGCGCGGAAATCGATATCGACGAGGGCTATGTCGTCGCCCGCGCGCCCGAGGGCGGGCTGGTCGGCACGACGATCAGCTTCCCCAAGGTCTCGGTGGGCGCCACCCACACCATGCTGATGGCCGCGAGCCTGGCGCGCGGCGTCACGGTGATCGAGAATGCGGCCCAGGAGCCCGAAGTCACCAATGTGGCCGAATGCCTCGTGGCCATGGGCGCGAAAATCTCCGGCATCGGCACCCGCACGCTGACCATCGAGGGCGTGGACCGGCTGCACGGCGCGACGGTGGAGGTCATTCCCGACCGCATCGAGACCGGCACTTTCGCCATGGCCGCGGCCATGACCGGGGGCGACGTGCTGCTGCGCGGGGCGCGGTCCGAGCATCTCGAGGCGGCGCTGGACATCCTGCGCCGGACCGGCGTCGAGCTGATGCAGGAAAGCGGCGGCCTGCGCGTCAGGCGCAATGGCAACGGCATCCAGCCGGTCGACGTCGAGACCGATCCCTTTCCCGGCTTCCCCACCGATCTGCAGGCGCAGTTCATGGCGCTGATGACCATGAGCACCGGGGTCAGCCAGATCCGCGAGACCATTTTCGAGAACCGCTACATGCATGTGGCCGAACTGGTGCGCTTCGGGGCCGACATCGCCGTCAACGGCCAGGTGGCCACCATTCACGGCAAGCCGCAATTGAAGGGCGCCCAGGTCATGGCCACCGATTTGCGGGCCTCGGTATCGCTGGTGATCGCGGGACTCGCCGCCCAGGGCGAAACCGTGGTCAACCGCATCTATCACCTCGACCGCGGCTTCGAGCGGCTGGAGGAAAAGCTGGGCCAGTGCGGCGCCGAGATCGAGCGCGTCGCGGGGTAGGGCCCCGCCCGCGAAGATGATGGCCTAGTCCAGGGTCTGGCGGTAGCGGAGCATGGCGAGGAGGCTGATCAGCGCCATGATCAGCCCCAGCGCCAGCAATTCGGGCGCGATGTCGGGCGTGGCGGCGCCCTTGAGCATGACCTTGCGGATGAGGCGGATGAAATGGGTGGCGGGCACCGCCGCGCCGATGGCCTGCGCCCAGCCGGGCATGCCGGCGAAGGGGAACATGAAGCCCGACAGCAGCACCGAGGGCAAGATGGTGAAAAAGCTAAGCTGCATGGCCTGCATCTGATTGTGCGCCAGGGTGGAGATGAGGAAGCCCAGCGCCAGATTGCCCAGGACGAACAGGTTGAAGCCGAAGAAGAAGGCAAGGGCCGAGCCGGCGAAGGGCACGTGGAACACGGCGAAGGCCGAGACCATGAACACCGCCGTCTGCACATAGCCCACCAGCACATAGGGCAGGATCTTGCCCAGCATGACCTCGGCGGGGCGCACCGGGGTGGCTATCAGCATTTCCATGGTGCCGCGTTCGCGCTCCTTGACGATGGCGACGGCGGTGATCATCACCATGGTCATGGAGAGGATGATGGCCAGCAACCCCGGCACGATATTGGTCGAGGTGCGGCCCTCGGGATTGTATTGGCGGTGGATCACCACCTCGAAGGGCGGGGGAGCGCCGGCGGCGGGGGCCAGGGGACCCTCGAGCGTCTGGGCGATGGCGCCGGCGACGATGCCGCTCATGGCGGCGGCCGCGCCGCCCACGGCGGAGGGATCGGCGGCGTCGGCGGCGATCAGCAGGCTGGGCCGGCGCCCGCGCACCACGTCGCGGGCGAAGCCGGACGGGATGACGACGACGAAACTGGCCTCGCCCCGCCGCAGCTTCTCCTCGCCGGAAGCCGGCCCGCGCACCTCGCCCTGGAAATCGAAATAGCCCGAGGTTTCCATGCCCGCGAGCAGGGCGCGGGTGAGCGGCCCCTCGTCATTGACCTCGACCAGGGTGGGCAAATGGCGCGGATCGGCATTGATGGCGAAGCCGAAAAGGAAAAGCTGCACGATGGGCAGGCCGATCATCATGGCGAAGGTGACGCGGTCGCGCCGCATCTGGATGAATTCCTTGATGAGGACCGCGAGGAACCGGTTGAGGGAAAAGCCCAGGGTCATGCCGCATCGCGGGCGAAATTGTCCCGCGCCCCGGTCATGAGATAGATGAAGGCCTCCTCGAGCCCCGCCGGCACCCGGCTCCAGCGTTGCGGGCCGGCTTCGGCGAACGCGGCAATGGTGGCCTCGAGCGCCGCTCCATCGGTGCCCGAGACGTGCAGGGCCGACCCGAAGCGGGCGATCTGGGCGACGCCGGGCCGGCCGGCGAGCGCCTCCTCGAGCATGGCGAGGTCGGGGCCTTCGGCCCGCCAGGTGACGAGGCCCACCATGGCGGGAATTTGCGCGGCCGGGCCGTCGATCAGTTTGCGGCCATAGGCGATATAGGTGATGAAGTCGCACTGCACCGCCTCGTCCATGTAATGGGTGGAGACGAGGACGGTGACGCCGGCCTTGGAAAGGCGGCGGATCTCGTCCCAGAAATCGCGGCGCGCCTTGGGATCGACCCCGGCGGTGGGCTCGTCGAGCAGCAGCAAGCGCGGATCGTGGATGAGGCAGGCGGCAAGGGCCAGGCGCTGTTTCCAGCCGCCCGAGAGCGTGCCGGCCAATTGCCCGGCCCGGTCGGCCAGGCCCAGATCGGCCAGCGCCGCATCGACGCGCCCCCGGCGCCCGGAAACGCCATACATGCGGGCGACGAAATCCAGGTTCTCGCGGATGGTCAGGTCCTCATAGAGGCTGAATTTCTGCGTCATATAGCCGATCCGGGTCTTGATCCGGGCGGCCTCGCGGCGCAGGTCGAGCCCCAGACAGGTGCCTTCGCCCGCATCGGGGACGAGCAGGCCGCACAGCATGCGGATCGTCGTGGTCTTGCCCGAGCCATTGGGCCCCAGAAAGCCGTAAATGGCGCCGCGCGGCACCGCGATGTCGAAATCGTCCACCACCAGCTTGTCGCCGAAACGCTTGGTGAGCCCCTTCACCTCGATGGCCGGGGCGGGGCTCATTTGCGCACCGTGACCGGCTGGCCAGGCCGCAGGGTGCCGGCTTGGTCGAGCCGCGCCTTGACCAGATAGACCAGCCGGCCGCGCTCCTCGCGCGAATAGATCACCGGCGGCGTGGTCTGCGGCTCGCCGGCGATATGGGTGACATGGGCGGTAAGGGGCGCGCAGCCATCGCAGGCGATGTCGACGGCGGCGCCGATGGCCAGGCCCGCCCGCTCCGGTTCGGGTACGAAAAAGCGCGCCTCGAGCGGCCCCTGCGGTAGGATGGAGAGGACGGGAACGCCGGCTCCGGCCACCTCCCCGGCGCGGAAGAACAGGCTGTCGACGCTGCCGGCAAGGGGCGCGACGACCTGCCGGTCCGCAAGGCTTTGCCGCGCGCCGGCGGCGTCGGCCTCGGCGGCGTGCAGATCGGCCTCCGCCGCCGCCTGCTGGGCGGAGCGGGCCGGCAGTTCCGCCACCGCCAGTTGCGCGCGCAGTTGATCGGCCTGCGCCCGGGCGGCGGCAAGGGCGGCACGGTCCTGCTCGACCCGGACGCTGGGCACGGTGCCGGTCCGCTCGAGCCGTTCGCTGCGCGCCAGATTCGCCTCGGCCAGGCCCAGATCGGCCTCGGCCTTGGAAAGCGAGGCGCGGATGACGTCCAGTTCCGGCGTGCGGCCGCCGGTTTCGAGATTGGCGAGGCTGGCCCGGGCGGCGGCGACCCGGGCCTCGGCGGCGTCGAGAAGGTGGCGCTGCTGGGCGGCATCGAGGGTGAACAGCACCTCGCCGGCTTCGACGGACTGGCCCTCGGCCACCGCCATGGTCTCGATCCGCCCGGCGACGAGGGGAGCGACATAGACGTAATCGGCCTCGAGATAGCCGCTATAGGTGCCGGGCACGGCAGCGGGCGCGAACCAGGAGAGCAGGGCGGCCATCAGCCCGGCGAAGAACTCGTTCATGGCCCGGGCTCCGGTGGCCGGGCCGCCAGCCCGTTGAACAAGATCTCGAGATGGTTGTCGATCAGCCGGTCCAGCGCCAGCCCGTCGGCGGGGCGGATGCCGAACACTTCGCTCAAGGCAACATGGGCGATGATGGGGCCGACGATGGAGCGCACGGTCAGCTCGGGATCGACGGGACGGAAATGGCCTGCCGCGACGCCGCGCGCGACCAGCCCGACAAGCACCGGAATGGCCCGGTCGAGCACGTCGCGGCGATAGATGTCGGCAATGGCGGGAATGTTCATGCCCTCGCGCAGGAACAGCTTGGGAATGGCGAGCTTTTCAGGGTCGCTCAGCAGGGTGCCGATCGTGCGCAGCAGCATGGCGATGGGCTGGCGCGGATCGCCCTCATAGGCGGCGATGCGGGGCAGGGCGCCAGAGGCCACCGGCGCCACGGCCCGCTCGATGATGGCCTCGATAATGGCGTCCTTGGAGGCGAAATAGAGATAGACCGTGCCCTTGGAGACGCCGGCCCGGCGGGCGATGTCCTCCACCTTGGCGGCGGCGAAGCCCTTTTCGGAAAATACCGCCATGGCCGCGTCCAGAACCTCGTCGGGGCGCGTCTCGGAGCGGCGGCTGAATTTCTTCGTGCTGGTCATGGCGCCACTATAAATGACTGACCGGTCAGTCATCAATAGCTACACCGGCATTTTACCGCCACGCATTGCCCCCATGGCCGCAACGCTGTAGATCGGAACCGCGAGGCCGGACAGGCTGCGATCCATCCAACGGGGCACCTTGCATGACCGATCTCAAGCTCATCGCGCTCGACAGCGAAGACCTCGAAGTGGTGTCCGCCCATGTGCAGGACGCCGTCATCCGCGTCGCCGACATGGGTTATGCCCGTGGCGACCGGCGCTTCGCCCTGCTGATGAACCGTTTCGACTGGGCCGGCGACAGGCCGCGCGCCAAGGGCCAGCGCAAGCGGGCGGCGCTGCATTTCGACGGGGTGACCCGCGCCGCCTTCGCCGGGTTCGATCCTGCCGCGCCCGAAGGCGTGGTGGAACTGCTCGCCATCCACTTCGAATTCACCGAGGCTCCGGCGGGCGTCGTCGAATTGCGCCTTGCCGGCGGCGGCGCGGTGCGGCTCGACGTGGACTATCTGGAAGCCCGCCTCTCCGATCTCGGCGCCGCCTGGGCCGCTTCCGCCCGGCCCAGCCATCGTCTCGACTGAAAGCCGGCCATGCCCCTACGCCTCGATAGCGCTTCGCCCGATTTCGAAGCCCGTTTTTCCGATCTGCTCGCCGGCAAGCGCGAAGCGAGCCGCGACGTCAATGACAGCGTCGCCGCCATCATCGCCGATGTGCGGGCGCGCGGCGACGCCGCCCTGGTCGAATTGACCAACCGCTTCGACCGCGCCGGGGTGACGGCGGCGACCCTGCGCATCCCCGAGGCCGACATCGCCGCCGCCGCGGCCCGCGTCTCCCCCCAGGTGCGCGCGGCGCTCCAGACCGCCCATGACCGCATCAGGGCGCATCACGAGCGGCAGAAGCCCACCGATCACATCTATGAGGACCATCTGGGAGTGACGCTGGGCACGCGCTGGACCCCGGTGGACGCGGTGGGCATCTATGTGCCGGGCGGATTGGCGTCCTATCCCTCCTCGGTGCTGATGAATGCCGTCCCGGCCCGGGTGGCGGGCGTCTCCCGCATCGCCATGGTGGTGCCGACGCCCGATGGCGAGATCAATCCGGCCATCCTCGCCGCCGCCGAAATCGCCGGCGTCACCGAAATCTACCGCGTCGGGGGCGCCCAGGCGGTGGCGGCGCTGGCCTATGGCACCGCCGCCATCGCGCGCGTCGACAAGGTGGTGGGTCCCGGCAACGCCTATGTGGCGACGGCCAAGCGCCAGGTATTCGGGCAGGTCGGCATCGACATGATCGCCGGCCCCTCCGAAGTTTTGGTCATCGCCGATGGCTCGGCCAATCCGGCCTGGGTCGCCGCCGACCTCATCGCCCAGGCCGAGCACGGGGCCGGCGCCCAGTCGATCCTCGTCACCACCGACCCGGCCCTTGCCGATGCCGTCGAGTCTGAGGTCGAGCGGCAATTGGCGCTGCTGCCCAAACAGGCCATCGCCCGCGAGGGCTGGGAGGAATTCGGCGCCGTCATCACCGTCGCCTCGCTCGCGGAGGCGGCGGACCTGGCCAATCGCACCGCCTCCGAGCACGTCGAGCTGGCGCTGGACGATCCCGAGGCGCTGCTGCCCGCCATCCGCCATGCCGGCGCGATCTTTCTGGGGCATCACACGCCCGAGGCCATCGGCGATTATGTCGGCGGCTCCAATCACGTGCTGCCCACGGCCCGTTCGGCCCGCTTCGCCTCGGGGCTGGGCGTGCTCGACTTCATGAAGCGCACCTCGCTGCTGGGCTGCACCCCCGCGGCGCTGGCCGAGCTGGCCGGGCCCGCCATCACCATCGCCGGGGTCGAGGACCTCGACGGGCACGGGCGGTCCATTTCCATCCGGCTCAACCGGTGAGCATCTCCATGGGCACGGCGCAGGCGGCGACCGACACGGACAGGCTGGTCACCGTCACGCTCGATCCCAATACCATCACCTCGATCGATCCCGACGAGGTGCATGAGTGGCGCATCGCCATCTACGACCTGCTGGAGGAGAACACCTTCCGCCCCGCCCGCGTCGCGGCGGAAGGGCCCTTCGCGCTCCACGTCTCCATCGTCGGCAATTTCATCGTGCTCGACGTGCGCCACCCCGAGACCTTCCAGCCCATCGCCGCCCATTATCTCTCGCTCACCCCGTTCCGGCGGCTGATCCGCGATTATTTCCGCATCCGCGACGCCTATTACGAGGCCATCCGCTCGGCCCAGCCCTTCCAGATCGAGACCGTCGACATGGCGCGGCGCGGCCTGCACAACGAAGCCGCCGAACTGCTGCGCACCCGCCTGACCAACAAGCTGGTCATCGACCTCAATACGGCGCGGCGCCTGTTCACCCTGATCTGTGCGGTGCAGCCCTATGCCAGCCGCATCGACGAGGCGACCAGCAAGCTGCCCAGCGTGCTGTTCGTGTGCTCGATGAACTCGGTGCGCTCGCCCATGGCCGCGGCGCTGGCGCGGCAGGCCTTTCCCGGGCGCATCATCGCCCGCTCCGTGGGAGTGGAGGGCGGCAAGGCCGACCAGTTCGTCCATGAGGTGATGGAGGAGGTGGGCATTGATATGTCGATCCATACCCCCCATATCCTGGACGAACTCGTCGCCAACCATTTCGACCTCGTCATCACCCTCTCCGACGACGCGCCCGGCGCGGTCGAAAGGAAGGGGCTGGAAGCCGGCGCGGTCGAGCATTGGGACGTGGACGACCCTTCCCTGGTGGAGGGGAGCCGCGACCTGGTTCTCAACGCCTACCGGGAATTGCGCGACAGCCTGCAGCGCCGTGTGCGCGAGCGGTTGGAGCCTTTGGTCGCCGGTGGTTCACAAAACCAATGATTTGAAGTAGGTTCCGCGCGATTTTGCGGCCCCGGCCGGCCAAGGCATGGCGGGCGGGGTCTTCTCAGGAGAAAGTATGGCCAAGGAAGAAGTGCTCGAATTTCCGGGCGTGGTCACCGAATTGCTTCCCAACGCGACCTTCCGGGTCAAGCTGGAGAACGATCACGAGATCATCGCCCATACCGCCGGACGCATGCGCAAGAACCGTATCCGGGTTCTGGCCGGCGACAAGGTGCTGTGCGAAATGACCCCCTACGACCTCACCAAGGGTCGCATCACCTATCGCTTCAAGTGACCTGATGCCCCATGGCTAGCCGTCCGGACCTCATCCTGGCCTCCGCCTCGCCGCGCCGGCTCGCTCTGCTCAACCAGATCGGGATCGAACCCGAACACCTGGTGCCTGCGCATGTCGATGAAACCCCGGAAAAGGGCGAATTGCCGCGCAAGCTCGCCGGCCGCCTTGCCGATCTCAAGGCCCTCACCGCCCAGCACAAGGCGCGGCTCGCCGGCTTCGGCTCCAATGCGCTGGTGCTGGCCGCCGATACGGTGGTCGCGGTGGGGCGCCGCATCCTGCCCAAGGCCGAGACCATGGAAGAGGCGAGCGATTGCCTCCATCTGCTCTCGGGGCGGGCGCATCGCGTCTATACCGGGGTGACGCTGATCACCCCCTCGGGGGCGCGCCGCCATCGGCTCGTCGAGACCCGCATCCGCTTCAAGCGCCTCTCCGGCCGCGAGATGGAGGCCTATCTCGCCAGCGCCGAATGGCGCGACAAGGCGGGCGGCTATGCCATCCAGGGCATCGCCGGCGCCTTCGTGGTCAAGCTCGTCGGCTCCTATTCGGCCGTCGTCGGCCTGCCGCTGCACGAGACCGCCCAGCTCCTGGCCGGGGAGGGCTATCCCGTCCACTTCAACTGGCTCAACCAGTCGAGCCTTTCGGGGGTATGATGGCGGAGCCCCGGGAACGGAAATGCCCGATCTGCGGCAAGCCGGCATCGGACGAATTCGCGCCCTTCTGCTCGAAACGCTGCGCCGATGTCGACCTCAACCGCTGGCTCACCGGCACCTATGTGATACCGGCGCGGGACGACGAGCCCGAAGCGGACGACGAGGAGGCATAGCGCCCGTCCGGTGCGCCGCCGGACGCTTTCCGGCGCGAGGACACGGAAACTGTGAGGGACGCATAATTCTTGGCTTGCCTTGCTGGACAGGGCCCGGCGAAGCCACTATAAGCCGCTCGTCCGGTGCGAAACACGCACCGCATAGAGGCCCAGATAGCTCAGTTGGTAGAGCAGCGGATTGAAAATCCGCGTGTCGCTGGTTCGATTCCGGCTCTGGGCACCACCCCTTCCTTTTCAGCGAAGATCAGGATCTGCCAGACGGTGTCGGCCGGGCGGATGTCGCTTGCAGAAAGCCGGCGAAGCGGCCTTGCTCGAAGCGGGCGGCGGTCAGCACGCCCGAGCCGTAGGCGCCGGTATCGAGCCCTATCCGGTTGGAGGTGATCTGCGGCTCGGGGGCCGGCGTGTGCCCGTGGACAATGGTGAAGGCCCGCATTTCGCCCGTATCCGCTTCGCGCCGGATCCAGAGCATGTCTTCATCGCGCTGATCTTCCAGGGCCAGGTTCGGCCTGAGGCCGGCATGGACGAACACCGCGCCGGGCAAGGTCAGGCAGGCGGGAAGACCGCTGATGAAGCTCCGGTGGTTTTCGGGAATATGCGCGTCCAGCATCACCCGCAACTGGCGCCCCGCGCCCAGATGCCCGGGCTCCAGCCCGTAGGACGACAGGGTCAGCCTTCCGCCATTGTCGAGCCAGGCATGCGACCGGGCCGGCGCCTCGAGGAAGTCGAGCATCATCTGCTCGTGATTGCCGGCCAGGCAAATCCGGTTGAACGATTTCGGCGGGTCCGCCAGCAGGCGGTCGAGTACCTGCGCGCTTCTGTCGCCGCGATCCACATAGTCGCCGAGCATGACGATGAGCTTTTCCCCGGCCCGGTCCCGGGCGTCGGCGACTATGCGGGCTTCGAGGTCCCGCAACAGGTCGTGGCAGCCATGGACGTCCCCGATCGCATAGACCAGCGACGGCCAGGACTCCAAATGAACGCGTGGCCGTGCCTTTCGGGGCGCCCGGGGCGAGAGAAGCGCTTCCAGAAAAGTCCTCATCGCGACCGGCTTCCTCCGGCAGCGTTCGGACGCTGCACCAGTACGCGCGCGAAAAGCTCGTCCCAGGCCCGAAGAATTTCCCGCTCGCCGAAGCGCTCCCGGATGCTTGTCGCCTCTTGGCCCATTTTTTCCCGCATGCCGTCCTCCGCCAGCATGGCGGCCATGGCTTCCGCCAATCCCGGCAGGTCGCCCCGGGGCACGAGCAGGCCATCGACGCCGTGCCGCACGATATCGCGCGCCCCGAAATCGAAATCGTAGGAGGCGACCGGGACCCCATGGGACATTGCTTCCAGCATGACCATCGGAAGCCCCTCCCACGCCGAGGACATGGCGAAAAGATCGGCCCTGCGATACCAGCGGGACATGTTTCCCGCCCGCCCCGGCAGCAAAATGCGCGTTTCCAGACGGAGCTCGCGCACCAGGGCGGTCAAGGCGTCGCGCTGCTCGCCCTCGCCCAGCAGGACCAGCGTGCAATCCGGGTGCCGGCCGGCGACCGTGGCGAAGGCCCGGATGAGCTCGCCATAGGCTTTGGCCGCGGTCAGGCGGCCCGCCGACAGGATCAGTCGATGATCCCCGGGCACGAGGGTTTCGGGGTCCGGTCCCTCGCCGCTGTCCTGCATGGGCCAGCGCACCGCATTGGGCATGATCACCACGTCCCTGCCGGGCACCTGCCGGCGCAATGCGGCCGCTCCGCCCTGCGTCAGCGTGGTGAGCGCGTCCAGACGCCGATAGGCCAATGGCCGCAAGGCGTTCCAGACCCTGCCTTGCACCGCGTAATCGGGGTGATTGTGCTCGCAGCCAATGACCCGGTGCGTCGTCGACAGGCTGGCCAGCGCCGTTTCTATGGCGATATTGCCCTGCATGGCCACGACGATGTCGGCCCCGTTCCGGCGCAGATGGCGGCGGAGCGCGGCAAGGCGCCAGAGCGTGGAGACGATCGGCGCGCCCCAGGGGGCAGGGGGCTTGCCGATGCTGTCGACCGTCACGCGAGGGTCCGGATGATATTCGATTTCCTCCGCGGGCGTGCAGAGGGTGATGACGACCTCGTGCCCCTGTTCCGCCCAGGCATCCGCCAGATTGACGGTGACCCGTTCGGCGCCGCCGCCGTGCAGGCTGTAGCAGACCAGATTTACCTTCATCGATCCCGGCCCGTTATCGGCTGGCGGCGAAAGGCGAATAGCGCAAGCACGCCGAAACTCGTCATATACATGGCCGTCGTCGCATAGAAGATCGCTTCAATCCCCGCACTCCCGATGAAGATCGCCAGCATGGCGACCTTGCAGGCCACTGCCGCCACATTGGCGAGAAGCAGCAGTTCGAACCGGCGCAGACTGGCGATCCATTGCGCCAGTACAAGGCTTCCGAACAGGAATGGCAACTGACCGATGCCGGCACGGAGCGCCCGGGATACCGCCGCCACGTCGCCACGGGAGAATTCGCCCCGTTCATACAACAGGCCGATGACCAAATCCGCATTGATGAACAGCAGGGCGCCCAGGACCGTCCCCAGCAGCAGGGCGGTCAACGACCAACCCCGCGCGAGGCGGGTGGCCGCGGCGCTCCCGGACAATGCCGCCTCCGACAGCACCGGCAGGACCGCGCGGCCGACCACGATCCCGGCAATGCTGGTCACCAGGGTCAGCGCCTTGTTCGTGTAATTGACGATCGCATTGGCCCCCGGCGATAGCTGGGCGGCCACGATCTGATCCAAGACCGTGCCCCCGAGCGAGAAGATCATCTGGGCGGCGAGCGCGATCAGCATCGCCGTGCCGATCTGGCTTGCCAGGTCCCGGGAGCCGGCCAGGTTGGGAAGCAGGCCGGAGGCTGCGCCGCCCTGCGCATAGGCCAGGGCGAAAGTGGCGAGAACGAAACCCGCTAACGTCCCGAACCCCAGCACCAGCGTGCCATCGAGCCAGCCGGAAAGCGCCGCTATGGCGGCAATGATGACCAGCGGCGTGACCGCCTCGAGCAGCGTGCCGACCTGCCGCCGAGCCGCCAGCAGCCTGGCCGCCAGCACCGCGCTCAATATGCCGAACGGAATGGTCGCGGCCACCAGCAATCCCATTTGCCGGAACGCGGAATGATAGCCGAGCCGAGCGGAAAAGAGCCAGAAGAGCGCGCCGCAACCGGCCGCGCAGACGAGGCCGAAAACGCTGGCCCATCCCAGCAGGGTTCGGAACACCGCCCGCGCGCGTTCGGCATCGGTCCGGGATAGCCGCACCAGAAGCGGGATGAAGACCACTCCCGACGTCATGGTGAACAGCGCCACCGGCCACCCCGCCAGCGCCGTTTGCAGCGCATAGGCATCGACCAGCGCCGAGGTGCCATAGGCCGAGGCGATGACGATTTCCTTGGCGGCCCCGGAAATCTTGGCGACACCGAGAAACACCAACAGATAGGTCGACGATCGGATGATCGCCAGGTTTTGCGGGCCGAGCCGCATCAGGTCCAGCCAGCGGGCGATGCCGGGCGGCTTTGGCGGCGATACCGTCACGTCCCGTATCCTGAAAGGGCGGTGCCCTCTTCCGGCTCCGCCAGGGACGCCAATAGCTCGAGATACCGGTCGAGCATGACCTGACTGGAGAATTGCCGCACCACGACGGACTGGGCCGCCAGGCCCATGGTCCGGCGCAAATCGGCGTCGGCCACCACTTGCAGCGCTTCGACCAGCCGGTCGGTGTCGTCGACGGGAAAGAGCATCCCGGTTTCGCCGTGCCGGACCATCTCCGATGCCCCGCCGATATCGGACAGGACCATGGGCAGGCCGGCGGCCATGACTTCCAGCGCCGCCAGGGAGAATGTCTCGACGGCATTGCTGACGAGCACGCCCGCATCGGCCGCATGCACGATGGACGGCACGTCCTTCCTCGCCCCGGTGAACACTACCTTGTCGGACAATCCCGCCGCCTGCACCTGTTTCTCGATTTCCGCGCGCGTCGCGCCGTCGCCCACCAGCAGCAGCCGGTAGCGGTCATTCTGCGGCACCAGCCGCCCCAGCGCCTCGACCAGTTGCGCATGGTTCTTTTCCGGGGCGAACCGGGCGCAGAGCAGCAATACGATGTCCGTTTCGGAAAATCCCCATTCCGCCCGGGCCTGCCGGCGTTCCGCCGAGCTGGGAGGATGGTAGAGTTTGGTGTTGATGCCGTTGGGGATGGCGGTTTCGAGCGGCGCCTTTATCCCCCTTTGCCGCCAGTAATCGAACTGCTTCCGGCTGACATAGACTATTCCGTCGGACTGCCTGACGAAATGCTTGAACAGGGGCAGCTTGACCTGCCCGGCAAGGCTGCTGATGACCGTGGTGTGGAAGAGGCAGATGATCTTGGCCTCGTGCAGGCCGAGCCATCGCGCCATCATCGCGGCGACCAGGGCGGTCTGGTTGACCGCGAAGACCAGCTCCGTGCGGCTGTTGCGCAGGCTCCGCCCCAGAGACAGGACCACATCCGAAAACAGCACGGAGCCGGCTTCGAACTTCTCGATCTGGTGATCGGGGCGCACGGCGGGATGGTTCGAGGCGCCGCCCTTTTTCAGCACCAGAATGCGGGCCTCGTGCCCCTGGGCCTCGAGCATGTCGGCCAGGTCCAGAGCATGGGCTTCCGCGCCGCCGATATTGAGGCGATCAAGAACAAAGCAAACTTTCATCGGCCGCGCCCCGCTTCGACAGAAAGCAGAAAATCCTCATAGGTCCGTGCAATGCGTTCGGCCGCATATCCGGCGACATTGGCCTGTGGAACCTGGGTCCTGCCGCGCTCGAGGAAGACTTCCAGCGCCTGCGCCAGGGCATCGGCGGAAAAGCCCGCGGTCACGACGCAGCCCGGAACCCCGGCCAGGGCATCCTCGATGCCGGGAACGGGCGTGGACAATACCGGCTTGCCGCAGGCCAGGGCCTCGAGCACGACATTTGGAAAGCCCTCGAAACGAGAGGAGAGAACGAGGCCGTCGGCGCGGGCGAGAACCGCATATGGATTGGACTGGAAGCCCCAGAACCTGACCCGGTCGACGAGACCCAGGGCCTCCGACTGGCGATTGAGGCTGCCAGCCTCGGCGCCGGCGCCCAATATATGAAAGGCAAGGTCGCGCCGTTCGAGACGGCCAATGGCATCGAGAAGGATATCGAAGCCCTTGGCCGGCGCCAGGCGCCCGATGCTCACCAGATTGATCCTGTGCGGGTCCATCGGGATTTCGGTCGGCTCGGCCGCCTTGCGTCGCACCTCTGCGATATCCACCGGATTGGGGATGGCGCGATGCGACAGATGGCCCAGTCCCAATCGCTCCGAGAAGGCCCGTTTCATCGCTTCCGACTGGTAGATGATCGCGTCTGCATTGCGGAAGCTGGCGCCCATCAGCCAGCGGAACCGCCGGCTGTCGAGGCTGAGGAAATCGGTGGCGCGGATGACCAGTTTGGATTGGGAGGGCCAGAAGGGACGGAGCAGGCCGGCGCCGACATTGAGGTGGTCGATGGTCGAGACCACCACGTCGGGCTGGGTGCGCCGGATCAAGCCGAGCAGCGCCGGCATGGCCTGGCGCAAGCGCGGCTTCTGCAGATCCGTGACCTCGACATGCTCGGGGACCAGCGCGCGGAAAGTGTTGTCCCGCCCGTTCAGCAAAATCAGGCTGGCCTTGATCCGCGATGTGTCGAGGTGACGGATCAAGGTGGTGATGACCCGCTCGGCGCCTCCGCCGGCCAGGTTCGGCAGCAGGAATGCCACTCTGGCCGGCTCTACCATTGCACGGCCTCCCGCAAGGGGGATGGAATGGCGGCCGGCCGCGCCGTCTCGGCCTGCCGCTCCGCGTGGCCGACGCGCATATAGAGCAGGACCAGGAGCAGATAATAGGGAAGGTCGAAATAGGAATGGGTGAACATGGATTGGCAGGTCAAGAGGATGAACAGCACCAGGGAAAGCCGGCTGCCCTGCGCCAGGATCGCGCCGAGCAGCCCCAGATAGGCCACGAGGCCCAGCAGCCCGAATTCGGCGAGCATGAGCAGGAACATGTTGTGGACGGACAGGCCATGGCTCCATAAATGGGTGGAGCCGTAGCCCAGGCCCGCCAGCGGCGACGAGGCGAAGGCCTCCCAACCATAGACGATCAGGCGCAGCCGCTCGCCGGCGCTGCCGCGGTCCGCACCCATGAGCCGCGAAAAGGTGTCGGCATTGAGATAGGGGCGCATGGCATAAATAATGTCATAGTAGAAAATGGCGAATACTGCCCCGATCGCGATGAGAATGAGGAATATCGCCGTCGAGCGGAGAATGACGCCTTCGACCCGCGTGACTTTCCGGGCCAGAAAGACATAGTCGAGGATCACCGCGCCCAGCCACAGAACCAGGCCTTCCCGGCTGAAGGTGAAGGCGATCCCCACCAGGAAGACCAGATAATTGGCCAGCCTGACCGGCGTGCGGGTTCCCAGGCAGGCCAGCGGCAGGGACAGCGCCAGGAAGGTGGCGCATTGGTTGGGGTCCCAGTAGAGCCCGGCGGCGCGGCCGGCATAGACGCCCATCTTGAAGGGAAACAGGCTCGGCATGATGATCACGGCGACGTTGAGCGCCGCGGTTCCCCACATCACGATCCGGATCGAGCGGATCAGGCCGGCAATGTCGTCGGCATAGGCCAGGACGATGGCGAGAGCCATTGCGATCAGGCAGGTATTGACGCGCAGGACGAGAATGCGCGTCCGCTCGGCATCGTCCGGCAGGAATGGCACCCACCACAGATGCAGCAGCAATATCCCCGCCAGCGCCGCCATGATGGCGTGATAGGGCCGCGTGCGCGCCAGCAGGTCCTGACCGAATACAAGAACGATGAAGGTGGTGCAGTACACCAATAAGTAGAAAAGGCTCGGCTTCAGCGGATTGTTGAACGTCGTATATGCCCCCGTCACCTCGGCATGACCGAAATATATGAGCGACGACAGCAGCAGGAAGATACATAAATAGCTGAAATAATTAGATATATCCGAAATTTTGATCATAGTATTTCGTCTTTCCGCCCGGCTCGCGCCATGATGGGCCGGAGCGAGCCGCAGGATGCACATTGCACGGTCCCCACTCCGGAGCGCACCCATATCCTGCAAGTAAGGTTACCCATTCCCGGCGCTGGAACGGTTCTCCGCTTCTGCTAGCCTGGCCCTGATTTAGGCAATTAGCATCGGTGCGTCGGCTCCAATGGTGATGAGAAGAGTGTCGTGGTCGATCGGCTGCGCGGCCTTGATCGTCGCAGCGGCATGGTGGAGCCTGGCCTTGGCCCCGAGCGCCGGGATTTCGGTGGCCGACGCGCGGAGCATGCCGTCTCTGGACGCCCCCGGCGGTCTCGGACTGGGACTGGACCTGAGCGCACGAACCCGATTGCTCCTGCAGTGCCAGAATGCCATTGCCGGAAGCTACAGCGTCGGCGGCGCCCCGGCGGACACGGTTGCCCTCTGCGGCAAGCTGGTCGAGAAAATGCTGCAGGACACCCCCGTCTTCGGGCAGGCGGAATTCGTCGCCGCGGCGGCCGCCGCCGCCTCGGGCAGATGGGCGGAGGCAAGGACGCATCTGGCCAGATCCCGGGCCCTGGCGCCGGGCGAGGCCTGGCTTGCCCGAAACCGGGCGGACCTGCTGCTCCGGCAATCCCAGCATTGGTCCCAAAGCGATATGGAATTGCTGCAGGCCGATCTGGCGCTGCTGCTCGAGAGCCGGTCCGGGCTGAACTGGGTCGCAGCGAACTATGTCGGGAAGGACGCGCTCCGCCCGGCGGTCAACCGGGTCCTCCCGGCGGCCTCGCCCCAGCAGCAGGCCCGCTTCCTCGATGCCGTCACCCAGATCGTGGGAGAGTGAATGCCCGGTTCCATCCTCACAGGGCCGAACGGTTTCCGCTTTTTGCCCGAGAGCGTCGGCCGCGCCGTCGTGACCGGCGGCATAGTGCTCCTGCTCGCGGCATCTCCCCTGCCTTACGGCAGCGTGGAAAGCTTCCCGCGCGCCATCATCGCCGTTCTGGCCGGCATTATCGGCCTTGCGGCGATGTCGCTCCCCGCCCGGACGGGCGCGATCCCTGCATGGGGCCGCGCGCTCATGGTGCTGCCGATCGTTGCGATGCTGGTCCAGATGCTGCCGCTCGGCACTGCCTTCCCCGCGCTGACATCCGTGGAGACGCTGGGCCTGACCGTCGCGGGGCCGGCGATTTCCCTGGCTCCCGCCCAGACCCTCGCGGCCGCCATGGTCTACGCCGCCTGCTGCGTGCTGCTGGTCGTCCTGAGCGGCACGCTGACGAGCGCCGGGCAAATATGGCTGCAGGCGCTGCTGCTGGGGATTGTCGCGCTCTATGCGATCCTGGGTTTATGGAGCATATCCGCGACCCAGACGATATTCGGCGCCCCCAAGGCCGACTATCTGGGATATGCGACCGGCCCGTTCGTCAATCGCAACAGTTTTGCGACCTATCTGGGAATGGGCCTGGTCGTGGCCTTCACCTGGATCCTGGAAGGCGGGGGCGGACGATCCGGACGCGTGCTGGCAGGGGCGGCGTTTCTCCTGATCCTGATGGCGCTGATCGCCACCGGGTCGCGGATGGGGATCGCCTGCACCATCGCCGCAATCGGGGTGGTGAGCCTGTTGTGGTTCATGCGGAGCAATGGACGAACCAGGCCCTGGATCGTCCTGGGCGTGGGCGTCGCCCTTCTGGCCGCGAGCCTGTTGCTGGCGGAAGTGACCCTGGACCGGTTCATCACCTTCGGGCCGGACCTCGTGCAGCGCCTGGCACTTTACGAGCAGACCCTGCACCTGGCGGAAAAGCGTCCCTTCACCGGTTTCGGGGCAGGGACGTTCGAGCTGGCCTTCCAACTCGTCCATCGCCCGCCCGTCGATCCGGACCTGATCTGGAGGCGGGCCCACAGCACCTATCTGACCATATTGGTCGAATTGGGATATCCGGTCGCCTTCGGTCTCGCGGCGCTGCTGGTCTGGCTGGCCATCCGGCTGCTGCGCGGGCAGGCGCGATTGTCCTCGCAGCGATGGCAGGCATCGGCCGCCGCCATCGGGGCGCTCACCATCGTGGCGCTGCATTCGCTGAGCGATTTCAGTATCGAGATCCCGGCGAACGCCATTGTTCTGTCGGTGCTTCTCGGCTCCGGCCTTGCCGGCACCCGGGGCGATGGCCCGCCTGCCGGCCGCTCTAAGGATTAACCGTCACGCGTAAGCGTTTATTCGGGTTTTCCACCTAGCTTTGGGCGATAATCTCGGGGTGCTCGAAGTGAATAGTGGTCAGATCGATCTGCGCAGCATTGTAGGGCTGATTTTTCGCCGGTCCAGGATGATCCTGGCGATCGTGGCCGCTTTTCTCGCCGTCGCCGTGGCCGTTTCATTTCTGATTACCCCGGTATACACGGCATCGGCGCTGGTTCTGGTCGATCCGACCCAGAAAAACCTGCTGTCGTCGGATGACAGTTCTTCGTATAACTCAGCAGACAGCTTTCGCATCGATAGCGAGGTGGAAATCATCGCCTCGGACAGCGTGCTGCTCCGCGTCCTGAACCGGCCGGAAGTGCTCGGCGATCAGGATGTCGGGGTGAGCATGTCGCTGACCTCGAGGCTGCTGACATTGCTGAATCTCGCCTCGCCCGAACCGCCCGACGCGAGGGAGGCGGTTGGCCAGGCGATGGTCAGGCTGCGCAATGCGATCGACGTGCAGCGCCGCGGGCTGACCTATGTCATATCGATCAGCGCCACCTCCGCCGATCCCGCCCGGGCCGCCAGCCTGGCGAATGCCGTCGCCGAAACCTATATCGAGCAGCAGCTTGCCTCCAAGGTGTCGAGTGCCCTGGCCTCCCGCGACCTGCTGCAGGCTCGCATGATCGACGCCCAGCAGGACGTGACCGACAGCGAAATCGCCTTCGACGCATTCCTGGACGAGAACATGTCGCGCCTGGCGGGAGCGCCGAATGCCGCAAACGCCATCAGCGGGCTGCGCGCCGAAATCGACCGGGTCCAGGCCAGTCGCGGGGCGGCCGCCACCACCATGGCCAATATCGCGGCGAGCCTGGCGCAAAATGACTGGGATTCGCTGACGGCGGCAATCGATAGCGCCGCCGCCGCCGAACTGGGCAGCCAGCGCAGCGCGCTGCTCGAGCGGATCGGCCGTGCGGAAACGGTCGAGGCCGCTCCCCTCAGGCAGCAATTGCAGACCATCGAGGACCGCCTGCGCGAACTGGCGGAGGATAGCCAGCGGCGGCTGCTGGGCGCCGTGGCCGATGGCGAGATGACGGAAAGCAACCTGCGTCAAACCTTGCGGGGCACGATCGTGACGAACGTGACCGCTCCCGATTTGCTGACCAAGATCTACAGCCTCCAGCAGAAGGCGGAACTGGCCATTCGGCAATACGACACCTTGCTCGCACGGCTGCAGGAGGTCGAGGCGCAGGCGGCCTTGCAGGTTCCGGACAGCCGCATCGTCTCCCCGGCGCTGGAACCGCTCGATCCGTCCTTCCCCAGAAAGTCGCTCATACTGGCGCTGGCCGGGCTCTCCGGCCTGGCATTCGCGATGGGGCTGGCATTCGTGTACGAAAACTACATCGGCGGCTTCACCAGCGAGGAACAGGCCGAGCAGGTGCTGCGCCTTCCCGTCTCCACGGCGATACCCGCCCAGCGCATAAAAGCGGGCCTGAAGGGACCCGCCGATCTCACCCACGAGGCGCCCCTGTCGGCGTTCCCGGAAGCGGTGCGAAAGCTGCGCATCGACCTGGATAAGGTATTGAACCGTCTTCCCAAGACGGGCGGCGGCGCGCCCGGCAGGGTGGTCATGGTCAGCTCCGCCGTGCCCGGAGAGGGAAAAACGACCCTGGCCCTGTCCCTGGCCCGCTCATACGCATATTCGGGCCGGCGCGTGATGGTGATCGACTGCGACCTACGCAAGCCGAGCCTGCATTTGCTGGTCGGCTCCTCCCCCTCCGAGGGGCTCCTCGAATATCTGGGGGCGGAGGATGCGGACCTGCTTTCCGAAATCGTGGCGGAAGATCCGTTCTCCGAAGCCACCCTGATCTTCGGCGCGCGACGCAGCGACGTTCCCACCGACCAGTTTCTCGATTCACCCAAATTCGAGCAGATCCTCGAAATCGCGTGCAATCAATATGATATCGTGATCATCGACACGCCGCCGATCAATCCGGTGGTGGACGGCCAGTCCATCGCATCGCTGGCCGACGCCATCATCTATGTCTGCCGCTGGGGAAGCACCAGCCAGAGGGAAGCCAAGCAGGCGGTGCGCACGCTCAGCGAGGCGAAAAAGCCCGACATGCCGATCTTGATCGCCCTGAACCAGCAGCAGGTCGCGCACACGATAGGCAAGCGCAAATACGGCACCTATTACGCCGAAGCCTATTAGGCCGCCCGCCGTTAACCGTGTTCATGGAAAGTCCTGTCCTTTCTTAAGGCTTTGTTTACGCTCGCCGGCACTTGCCCCTGAAAAGGGCTCACGCACAGTGAGAGCGCCAATGCGTAAACTTGCCGGTCTTTTCATCGCCACGATGTCTTTATGCCTCGCTACGGTCGGCGGCGCAGTCGCGGATGGCATGTCATACAGCTCTCAATCCCTCGAGGGGATCTACGAGAAATACTACAACAGGATATTGTCGGTATGCGTCGAGGACGCGCGCAACATACTGGACTGCGACCAGGCGCTGCGTGACTACGCGAAACTGGCCGATATCGAGACGGTCATGGAGCTCGATGAGGTCGCAGCGCTCCCGCCCGAGCAGCGCGAAGCATTCCTGGCGGAATTCGCCGAAATGGTCGCTTCCGCGGAATTCCAGATCAAGTTCAACGAGATGCAGACGAGCCTCTATGCGAGGATCAAGTCCGCGCACCATAACAGCGACCTCTTCCTTTACGGCATCGACGATGCCCTGCTGCTGTGCACGGGCATCAGCTATCTCGCCAGCACGCCTCCCACCGATCCGAGCCCCACTCTGCCCGGCTGAGCGATCGGCCTTCCCATAGGAAGCGCCCCGCGCCGCGCCGTCACCGCACCACGAGGACGGGAATCCGGGTGGTTGCCACCACTTCGGCGGTCTGGCTGCCCAGCATCAGTCGCCTGATGCCGCGCCGGCCATGGGACGACATGACGATGAGATCGCAATCATGCCGGGTGGCGACTTCGATGATGCCTTCGGCGGGCGGGGTCTCGGGCACATGCACGGTCCTCGCCTCGATGCCGGCGGCCTCGGCCCTGGCGCGGGCGGCCTCGAGGATCTCGCCGGCCTTTTCGTTCATCGCCTCGCGGTAGAGCTCCAGCGGATTGTTGCCCCGGCGCATTTCCTCCGCCATGTCGTAGGGCGACAGAAGGTCGTTGGCCGTGACGGTCACCAGGGTGACGGCGGCGCCCAGCACCTTGGCCAGCGCCAGGCCGTGCTCCACGCCCTTGTCGGACAGCTCCGATCCGTCGGTGGCGATGAGAATGCTCTTATACATGTGTCCTCCAGCGTCGCTCTGCCCGCTGGATAGTGTCGAACGGCGCCGCCCCTGTCCATGCGCGAAAAAAAAGCCCCGCCGAAGCGGGGCGAGGCAACGTCAGGAGGAGGGGCCGGAGCCCCGTTGGGAGACGGCCTTGTGCCGGGATTGTGTGGCGGAGGTATGACGCCGCGGGGCCGGCCCGGAAAAAGCGTACAGACGATTCCGCCTGGTGGAAAAAATCACGCCGACGCTATATTTCGCCGCGTCGCGGCGGCATGGTGCGGGGGTTCATGGTTCGGCCGAAGGAGTTGTAGATGTCGCGCGAAATTCAAGAAAAGCTGGTGAGTGACGCGCTGCATTTCCATGAGTTCCCCAGGCCCGGAAAGCTGGCGATCGTCGCCACCAAGCCGCTGGCCAATACGCGGGACCTGGCGCTGGCCTATTCCCCCGGCGTCGCCGCGCCCTGCGAGGAAATCGCCGCCGATCCGATGGCGGCCTATCGCTACACCTCCAAGGGCAATCTGGTGGCCGTCGTCTCCAACGGCACCGCCGTCCTCGGCCTGGGCAATATCGGCGCGCTGGCCAGCAAGCCGGTGATGGAAGGCAAGGCGGTGCTGTTCAAGAAATTCGCCGGCATCGATTCCATCGACATCGAGGTCAACGAGCAGGACCCCAAGCGCTTCATCGAGATCGTGGCGCCGCTCGAGCCCAGCTTCGGCGGCATCAATCTGGAGGACATCAAGGCGCCCGAATGCTTCGAGATCGAGGAAGCCCTGCGCGAGCGCATGAACATCCCGGTCTTCCACGACGATCAGCACGGCACCGCCATCATCGTGGCGGCGGCGGTGATCAACGCCATGAAGCTGGCCGGAAAGGATATCGCCACCGCCAAGATCGTCACCTCCGGAGCCGGGGCGGCGGCCATCGCCTGCCTCAACATGCTGATCGCCGTCGGCGCGCAGCGGGAGAATATCTGGATCGCCGACAGCAAGGGGCTGGTCACCACCAAGCGCGGCAATGCGGTGGACCGCTGGCGCGGGGCCTTCGCCCAGGACACCGACAAGACCGAACTGGCCGAGGTGATGGCGGACGCCGACATCTATGTGGGGCTGTCGGCGGCCGGGGCGCTCAAGCCCGAGATGATGAAGGGCATGGCGCCCAATCCGCTGATCCTCGCGCTCAGCAATCCCGTCCCCGAAATCATGCCCGAACTGGCCAAGCAGGTGCGGCCCGACGCGCTGGTGTGCACCGGCCGCTCGGACTATCCCAATCAGGTCAACAACGTCCTGTGCTTCCCCTTCCTCTTCCGCGGGGCGCTCGATTGCGGCGCCACCATCATCAACGAGGAGATGAAGGCGGCCGCCGCCCATGCCATAGCCAAGCTGGCGCATGAGCCGGGGCTCGAGGCCACGACGCATGGCGTGCCCGCTATTTTCGGGCCCGATTATCTGATCCCCAATCCCTTCGACCAGCGGCTGATCCTGCGCATCGCCCCGGCGGTCGCGAAGGCGGCGATGGAGAGCGGCGTCGCCACGCGGCCGATCGCCGATTTCGACGCCTATCGCGACCGGCTGCGCCGCTTCGTCTTCCGCTCCGGCATGGTGATGAAGCCGATGATCGAGCGGGCGCAATCGGCCGGCAAGCGCATCGCCTTCGCCGATGGCGAGGACGAGCGCGTGCTGCGCGCCGCCCAGGTCATCCTCGAGGACCGTATCGGCAAGCCGATCCTGATCGGGCGGCCCTCGGTCATCGAATCGCGGCTCGAGCGCTTCGGGCTGACCATCCGCCTCGGCCAAGATTTCGAGGTCATCAATCCCGAGGACGACCCGCGCTATCGCGACTATGTCGAGGAATTCCACGCCCTGGTCGGCCGCAAGGGCGTCACCCCCGACACGGCCCGCACCATCGTGCGCACCAATACCACGGTGATCGGCGCGCTGGCCGTGCGCCGGGGCGAGGCCGATGCGCTGATCTGCGGCCTGCAGGGACGCTTCATCAAGCACGCCCGCGATATCCATTCGGTGATCGGGGTGGCGCCCGATGCCAGCCAGCTCTCGGCGCTGTCCATGCTGATCCTGGATCGCGGCGTGTTCTTCCTGGCCGATACCTACGCCAATATCGACCCGAGCGAGGACGAACTGGTCTCGATCACCCTGCAGGCGCGCAATCATCTCAAGCGGTTCAGCATCGAGGCGAAGGCGGCCCTGCTGTCCTATTCCAACTTCGGCTCGCGCGACGGCGACACCAGCCAGAAGATGCGCGCCGTCTACGACAAGCTCAAGCTCGCGGCGCCCGATCTGGTGGTGGACGGGGAAATGCAGGGCGATCTGGCGGTCAATGCCGGGCTGCGCGAGCGCTATATTCCCGATTCCGTGCTCAAGGGCGAGGCCAACCTGCTGATCTTCCCGAATCTGGAGGCGGCCAACCTCTCCATGACCCTGCTCAAGGAGCTCAATAACGGGCTGCATATCGGCCCCATCCTGATGGGCACGGCGCAGCCGGCCCATATCCTGGCGCCCACGGTGACCTCGCGCGGCATCGTCAACATGGCGGCCATCGCCGCGACCGAGGCGGTGGGTTAGGCTTTTCCAAGGCGGGGAGGGCGCCTCGCGCGGTGCCCTCCCGGGCCTGTCGGCGCCCTGCCTTGACTTGGACGCAATTGAGGTGGATGATCCACCCCATACGTTTCTGCCCGCAGACGGCAAACTGATCCTTCCGGCCCGGCCGGTTGCTTGGCTTTCCCTCCGAACTGCAAACGTTGAACCCCTGTTGCATCCTGCGCGGGGGAAACCGCTCGTTTGCCTTGCTTCGAGCTATTCCGAAAGGGCGCCAAATGATTACCGGCACCGTAAAATTCTATAACTCCACCAAAGGCTTCGGCTTCATTACGCCCGACGCCGGCGGCAAGGACGCCTTCGTCCATGTGTCCGCGATCGAACGCGCCGGCCTTTCCGGCCTCGACGATGGCCAGAAGGTTTCCTACGACCTCGAGAAGGGTCGCGACGGACGCGAATCCGCCATCAATATCCAACTGGCCTGAAGCGCCGCGCGTCCGGATGGACGCCGCAGCGTCGCGCCAGCGAGCGCATCGTCCTGATGCGCAATGAGAACGGCGGAGGTGCCGATGGTGCCTCCGCGATCGAACCGGAGCCGCGCCATGCAACACCGCTATAAAGTCGGCCAGATGCTGGAACTCCGTTCCGCGCCCCGCCACAGCAATCGGCCTGCCGGCCCTTGCGAAGTGATTTCCTGCCTGCCCCATGAAAGCGGGCCGCTGCTCTACCGGGTGAAATCCCGCAACGAGACCAATGACCGGGTGGTGGCGGAGGCGGATCTGCGCCCTACCGATGCGGCCAAGGTCTTGGCGGAGCACGACGACAGCCCCTTTACCATCGCCGTCAGCAAGCGCTGAACGTCGCGGAATTTCGCATCCGCCCTGTTGCGCCGGCCTCGGGCCGAATCGTTCGCGCTGGCGGAAGCGTTCGCTGAACCGGGCGTGTTCACACACGTCATTCAGCCAATTTCTCAACTCATTGCGTCGCCCGTTCCGACGGCCGTTATCCGGCCTCCGGGCGATGCTCCAGATCCGGCCTGGCCGGAAGAAAGTGCATTACAAATGAAGACCGAAATTCTCAACGCGCCGGGCGATCTGTTCCTCGGCAGCGACATCGCCACCGCGCAGGCCCAGGGCCCGCGCCGGTTCCGCTCGGCCGCCAAGGCGGTGCGGTTCGCCATGGAGCATGCCGCTCCGGTCAGCCTGCATGGCGCCATGCTCAGGATCGGCGGCGTCGATCTCGGCCCCGCCGAAATCCGCAGCCTGCATCGCGAGCTCACGGCCGCCGCCCATCCGGCCACCCCGCGAGGCGGGCGGCGGATCGGGCGCAGCCATGGTCATGAACGGCAATAGGGAGACCGTCCCGCCTCAGGTTGCTGCGGGGGCGGGCCTGGGGCGCGCGGCCATTGGCGCGGGGCGCTTGGGGGCAGCGATCAATCCCTCGCGAATGGCCTGCTTGCGGGCATTCTTGCGCGCCCGGCGCACCGCCTCGGCCTTCTGGCGCGCCCGCGCCTCGGAGGGTTTTTCGTAATATTTCCGGAGCTTCATTTCCCGGAACACGCCTTCGCGCTGAAGGCGCTTCTTGAGAACTCGTAGTGCCTGATCGACGTTGTTGTCGCGTACCTGAACCTGCAAAAACTTTCCTAACCTGATGCTCGCCCCACCCCGTGGTGAGACGGAAGCGGCCGGACGGCCGCTCGGGCGGATGACTATCAGACTTTGCCGCCGCGACCAAACCGAAGGGGGCAATCTCCACGGCAGAGGCGAAAAAGGCGGGCCCGGTAGCGGACCCGCCTCTCCTATTTTTGGTGGAAGCAGCCGGAACGAGCCGGCTTTTCCGGCTTACTGCAGCGACGCGCGGACCAGCTCGAACTCGGAAGTGAGGTCGGGCAGCGGGCCGCCCATATAGGCCTCGAACACTTCGTTGAGCGAGCCGTCGGCATGGCTCTTTTCGGCCCAGTCGAGCAGCCAGGCCTTGAGCTCCGGCTCGTTCTGGCGCAGGCCAATGCCCAGCGGCTGCTGGACGACGTCGGCCTTGGGCTCGAGATTCTGGTCGGGGAAACGCTCGGCCAGGTTGAGATAGATGCCATAGGGGGCGCTCATGCCCTCGACCTGGCCCGAAAGCAGGGCCTGGATGGTGGTGGCGTCGTCGTCATAGCGCGTCAGGATGGTGCTCTCGGGCGCCTTCTTGGTCAGCTCGGTGTCCTGGAGATTGCCGCGCACCACGCCGATATTCTTGCCCGCCAGCCCTTCGAGGCCGTTCATCTCGATGTCCTTGGGCGCGAAAACGATCAGCCGGTTGACGCTGTAGGGTACGAAATCCACCACTTCGGCACGCTCGGGCGTGATGGCGAAGGACGACACGACGATGTCGGCCTTGTTGGTCAGGAGGAACGGCACGCGGTTGGGGCCCGTGACCTCGACGATGCGCAGATTCACGCCCAGATCCTCGGCCAGCTTGGTGGCGATCTCGACGTCGGCGCCGGCCGGCTTGAGGTCGGCATCGAGCATGCCCCAGGGCGGCACGCCCAGGTCGATGGCGATGGCGATCTCGCCGCGCTCGCGGATGTCGGCGAGCGCATCGGCCAGCGCCGGGCCCACCATCATGACGCTGGCGAGCGCCACGGTAGAAAGCAGTTTGATATTGAGTTTCATGGTATTCCTCCTGTTACAACCTGGATTACAACCCGCTGCTGAGGAACTGCCTCAGCTCGGGAGTCTGGGGGTCGGCGAAGATCTTCTCGGGCGGCCCGGCTTCCCAGACCTTGCCCTGATGCATGAAGACCACCGTATCGGCGACGCGCTTGGCGAAGCCCATTTCGTGGGTGACCAGAACCATGGTCATGCCGCCGGTCGCGAGATCCTCCATCACCTTGAGGACCTCGCCGGTGAGTTCCGGATCGAGGGCCGAGGTGACTTCGTCGAACAGCATGACCTTGGGATTGAGCGCGAGCGAGCGGGCGATGGCCACGCGCTGCGCCTGTCCGCCCGAGAGCTGCTCGGGATAGGCGGCCTCCTTGTCGGCGAGGCCCACCAGTCCCAGCACGCGGCGGGCGACGGTTTCGGCCTCGGCCTTGGATTTCTTCTGCACCGCGGTCAGCGCCAGCGTGATGTTGCGCAGCACCGTCAGGTGCGGAAACAGGTTGTAGCTCTGGAACACCATGCCGACATCGTCGCGCAGGCGGCGCACCGTGGCGCGGTCGGCCATGTCCACATTGTGCCCGCAGACCCGGATCGTGCCCGCGTCGATCTCCTCGAGCGCGTTCATGCAGCGCAGCAGGGTCGACTTGCCGGAGCCGGAGCGGCCTACGATGGCCACCATCGAGCCGCGCGTGACCTCAAGCGACACGCCCGAGAGCACGGTTACCGGGCCGAAGCTCTTGGAGACGCTGTCGACGACGATGATGGGCTCGGACCGGTCGGCGGGAGCCGGGGAATCCTTAATTGCCAACTTTGAGTCTCCTCTCGAAATACCGGCTCGCGAGGGAGAGCGGGTAGCACATGGCAAAATAGATCAGGGCAACGAACACGAAGGTCAGGAAGGGCTGGAAGGTCGAGTTGTTGACCACCTGTCCGGCGCGCGTCAGTTCGACGAAGCCGATGATCGAGGCAAGGGAAGTGTTCTTGACGATCTGCACCATGAACCCGACCGTGGGCGGGATGGCGATGCGGACGGCCTGGGGCAGCACGACATAGTAGTATTGCTGCGCCCGGTTGAGCCCGATGCAATTGGCCGCCTCCCATTGCGTCTTGGGCACCGAGAGGATGCAGCCGCGCCAGATCTCGCCCAGGAACGCCGCCGTATAGAGCGTCAGCGAGAAGCCGGCCGCCAAGAGTGCGTCGATATTGTAGCCTATGATGCTGAGGCCGTAATAGGACAGGAACAGCACCACCAGCAGCGGCGTGCCCTGGATGACCTGCACATAGATGGTGGCCAGGAAGCGCACCACCCGGTTTTCCGAAACCCGGCACAGGGCCAGAACGAGCCCCAGAATGCCGCCGCCGGCAAAGGCGAGGAGCGAGAGCACGATGGTCCAGCGCGCCGCCTCGATGAGATAGAAGAAATGGCCGGTACTGAAAGTGTTCATGACGTGACCGACCTCACAGCGGGGTGCCCAGGCGCCGGCGCCTGACGAAGGCGAGGACGCCGATCAGGTGCAACGCCGCGCGGAACAGGATCGACAGGCCCAGATAGACCACCGCGACCACGAGATAGACCTCGAAGGACCGGAAGGTCTCGGCCTGGATGATATTGGCCTCGGCGGTCAGCTCCTGCGCGGAAATCTGCGAGGTGATCGAGGACGCCAGCATGAGCAGCACGAACTGGCTGCACAGCGCCGGATAGGTGCGCTCGATGGCGGGCAGCAGGATGATGTGCCAATAGACCTGGACGCGCGAGAGGCCGAGGCATTCGGCCGCCTCGAGCTGTCCCCTGGCGATGGATTCGATGCCCGAACGGATGATCTCGCTGCTATAGGCGCCGGTATTGATCGCCAGCGCGATAATGGCCGACGCCTCGGCCGAGAGGCGCAGGCCGATGGTGGGCAGGCCGAAATAGACGATGAAGATCTGCACCAGCAGGGGCGTGTTGCGGATGACCTCGACATAGGCCCCCACGATCGTGGAAGCGACGCGGCCGCCGCCGGTGCGCAGGACGGCACAGACGACGCCCAGGATGAAACCGAGCACGATGGCCGAGCCGGCCAGCACGATGGTCTGGCCCGCCCCCATCAGGAACTGGGTCCAGGTCCGTTCCAGGAACGAAAAGTTAAAGACGTATGAAACCATCTAGCGCCTGCCTGTCCTCAGCTCCAGCCCAGCTCGTCCGGTCACCGCCGGAGGAGCGTCCTACCAGTCCGCAATCGTCCCGTCCTCCCGGTAGGCTTCCGGGATCCACTCGCCCTCGGCATTGGCGTGGGCGAAATCCTCGTTGACCGAAATGTCGAGTCCGGGTCCGGTGGGCAGGCCGACATAACCGTCCGCCCCCACCTTGGGAATATTTGTCGCCAATTGTTCGAGGAAGTCGTGATGCTCGTGGCGATGCTCGAGGATTACGAAATTCTGCAGCGCGGCGGCAAGATGCATTCCGGCGATGGACTGCACCGGGCCGTTGGGGTTGTGGGGGGCGACGCCCACGCCATAGGTCTCGGCCACGGCCGCGATCTTCATCATCTCGGTGATGCCGCCGGCATTGGCGACGTCGGGCTGGATGACGGTGGCGAATTCGTTCTCGAAGATTTCGCGGAAGGCGAAACGGGTGAAGAGGCGCTCGCCAAGCGCAATCGGGATCACGGTTTTTTCCGCCAGGCGCTGCAGCGCCTTGGGCGTTTCGGGCAGCACCGGCTCCTCGATCCACAAGGGCTTGGTGTGCCGGATGGCCGCCTCGACCTCGACCGCGAGGCCCGCGCTCATGCGGCCGTGGAAGTCGAGGCAGAAGTCGCGCTCGTCCCCGATTTCGTCGCGCACCGCCTCGCAGCAGGCGACAATCTGGCGCAGGGTCGACAGGCCCTCGACGTAATTGGTCGCCGGCAGCGGGTAGAACTTGACCGCCGTATAGCCCAGCGAGACGGCGTGGCGCACGCGGCGGCGCAGCTCCTCGGGGTCGGTCGAGAGGCCGCAATTGGCGTAGAGCCGGATCTTGTCGCGCACCGCCCCGCCCATGACCTTGTAGACCGGCTGGCCGGCGAGCTTGCCGCGAATGTCCCAAAGGGCGATGTCGACGCCCGAGAGCGCGGCGATCTGGATGGGGCCGCCGCGCCAGAAGGCGTGGCGATACATGCGCTGCCAGCACCATTCGGTATCGGTGGGGTCCGCCCCCACCACCAGCTTCTTCAGATCCTCGACCGCGCCCAGCAGGGCATTGGGCTTGCCCGGCAGGGAGCATTCGCCCCACCCCACCAGGCCCGGCTGGTCGGTCTCCACCCGTACGAACACCCAGTCGGAAATGGGACTGTAGGTGTGGAACGCCTGGATATCGGTGATCTTCATCTGGTCGAATAGTCCTCGTGCAGCGCGAAAACCGTTTTCGCGCGGATAGGGCCCGGCCGCGCCTGCGCACGCCCCGGGGGTAACTGCGAGATATGGGGATGGCCCATCTTCCCTTTTCGATCGCCCGGCCTCCTCCTGAGACATTTTGGCCGGGACGATCTTTTCAAACTCTAGTATACTAGTGCGTAGTCCCAATGCAAGCGGTCATGTCCGACGCGCATTCACAGCGCCGGAAGGCCGGCCGGGAGAGAGGATCGATGGGCGAAGAAACCATGCTGGAACAGGCTTTGGCGGGGACGGTTCTGGACCGGGGGCAGCGCGCCTCCCATCAGGTCTACGACCTGTTGCGGAAGGCGATCGTGTCGCTGCGCCTCGAGCCGAATCAGCCCATTTCCGAGCAGGAAGTGGCCTCGGTGCTCTCCCTGAGCCGCACGCCGGTGCGCGAGGCCTTCATCCGGCTCGCCGAAGAAGGCCTGCTGATCAGCTATCCGCAACTGGCAACCGTCATCTCGCCGATTCGCATGGACGCCATCTTCGAGGCCCAGTTCCTGCGCGAGGCGGTGGAAAGCGCCATTGCCGAGCGCGCGGCCGAAAATATCGACGCCATCGGCACGGCGCGGCTGGAGGGGGCCTATGAGGCTCACCGGATCGCCTGGGAAGCCGGGAACTGGTCCGAATTCTATCATTGGGACGAGATGACCCACCAGATCGTCGCCGAAATCGCCGGGCTGACCGGGGTGTTCAAGCATCTCGAACCCGCCCGCGCCCAGCTCGACCGCATGCGCCACGTCGTCCTGCCCGAGCGCGACACCGCCATCCGCGTCATCAACCAGCACCGCGAATTCATCACGGCGATCTGCGAGGGGCGGGGCGAGCAGGCCCGGGCCGCCATGGCACGACATACGCGCGATATCCTGACCCGCCTTCCCGACCTGCGCCAGCGCCGGCCCGAGCTGTTCGAGGAGCGCCCGGTGATGCGCAGCAGCACCGCCCGCAGATAGGGGAGGGAGGGGGTATCGGGAGGCGGGGAACGGAGGCTTCATCTTGTATGGAAGATATTGAAACCGCTTCCCGAACGTGGCACAACAGCGCCATGACCCAGCCAGCCCACCTTCATGCCGACCGCCTTTTCCCTGCTTCCGAGCCGGCGCGCTCCATTGCGCGCGAGCTCTATCCGGCGGTGAAGGACCTGCCCATCGTCAGCCCGCACGGCCATACCGATCCGTCCTGGTTCGCGCAGAACGGACGCTTCTCCAATCCCACGGCGCTGTTCCTGACGCCGGACCATTACGTGTTGCGCATGCTGCGCAGCCGGGGCCTCGACTACGACGATCTGGGTATTCCGCGGAAGGACGGCAAGCCGGTCGAGACCGACGGGCGCGCGGCCTGGCGCCTCTTTGCGCAGCATTATCACCTGTTCGCCGGAACGCCCTCCAAGACCTGGATCGACCATTCGCTGCACTGGGCGTTCGGTATCGACGAGGAGCTTTCACCGGCCACCGCCGACCGCATCTACGATGCGATCGATGCAGCGCTGGCCACGCCCCGATTGCTCCCCCGCGCCATTCTCGACAGCGCCGACGTGGAGGTGATCGCCACCACCGAATTCGCGCTCGATCCCCTGACCCATCATCAGGCCATGGAAGGGGAGGGGCTGATCGGCCGGGTCCGCACCACCTACCGGCCCGACGACGTCACCGATCCCAGCCGCCCCGCCATCATCGAGAACCTCGAAAAATTCGCGGAGCTGACCGGCGAGGACGTCGCCCGCTGGGACGGCCTCATCAATGCCCACCGCAAGCGCCGCGAATATTTCCGTCGCTTCGGCGCCGTCGCCACCGACCATGGCGTCCCCACCGCCAATACCGCCGACCTGCCCCGCGTCGAAAAGCAGGCGCTGCTCGACAAGGTGCTCTCGGGCCGGCACGACGCAAGCGACGCCGAACTGTTCCGCGCCCAGATGCTGACGGAAATGGCGCTGCTCTCGGTCGAGGACGGCATGGTGATGCAGATCCATGCCGGGTCGCGCCGCAATACCGATCCGGCGCTGTTCGCCGAGCGCGGCACCGACCTCGGCGCCGACATCCCGCGGACCACCGATTATGTGGGCGGGCTCGATGCCCTGTTGTCGCGCTGCGGCAACGAGCCCAATCTGCGCCTCATCCTGTTCGGGCTCGACGAGACCACTTATGCGCGCGAGCTGGCGCCCATGGCCGGATACTGGTCCAGCCTGATGATCGGCCCACCCTGGTGGTTCCACGACAGCCCCCAGGGCATCCGCCGCTATTTCGACCAGGTGGTGGAAACCGCCGGCTTCTACAATCTCGCCGGCTTCAACGACGACACCCGCGCCCTCCTGTCCATCCCGGCCCGCCACGATGTCTGGCGCCGCGAGGTCTGTCACTTCCTCGGCAATTGGGTGGCGGAGCATCGCCTCACCCGGTCCAGCGCCGAGGACATCGCCAGGCACCTCAGCTACCAGGCCGCCAAGGATGCCTATAAGATCGCCTAGGCATAGATGCCGGTGCGGGCGGGGCCCCATCCCGCCCAACTTCCATCACCTTTGCGCGCCACCAGAACTCACCGGTCGAATCCGCTTCCGGCTTCTGCTCTAATGGCGGCATGATGAATCAATCACCTGTCGAAACGGCCCTCAGCCGCGCCATGATCCGCTGGTCGCTCACCAAGGCGACGCCGGCGGCGGAAACCGCGCGGAGCTGGATTTTCAGGGTCGAGCAGAACGGGCGCAATTTTGCCGCGCTCAAGATCCTCAAGCCGGTCGTCGCCGAGGAAGAGGGCCGCGGGGCGCGGCTGCTGCAATGGTATGAAGGCGAAGGCGCCGCGACCGTCTTCGACATCCACGGTGACACCATCTTCATGGAATGGCTCGACGGCGGCACGCTGGGCGAGCCGGCCCGCAATGGCCGCGACGAGGAGGCCACCAGCGCCTTCGCCAGCGTCGTCGCCAATCTCCACCGCCCGCGTCCGGACGTGCCCGAGGGACTGATGCCGCTGCGCCAGCGCTTTTCCGCCCTGTTCGAGGCCGATGCGCGCACCTGGCCGCACACGGCGCGCGACCTTTATGCCCGCGCCACCGGCATCGCCCTCAAGCTGTTCGACAAGCCCATGGCCGAAGTGCCGCTGCACGGGGATCTGCATCACGACAATATCCTGTCCTCCGACCGGGGCTGGCTGGCCATCGATCCCAAGGGGCTGATCGGCGATCCCCATTACGAACTGGCCAATGCCTTCCGCAATCCGGCCGGCGCCATCAAGCTGGCCGCCGACCCGAGGCGCATCAGCGCCATGGCCGACGCCTTCGCCGCGCGGCTGGGGCTCGACCGCAAGCGGATCATCGGCTTCGCCGCCGCCCATTCCGGCCTTTCGGCCTGTTGGGACCTCGCGGCAGGCAATGCCATCACCGTGGACCTGGCGGTGCTGCCGCATCTGCTGAGCGCCTACGACCAGGCATGAGGCGGAACCCGATCATGTCCCCATATTCGCGCCGCGCCGTCCTCGTCATGGGCGCCGCTTCGCTGCTGTCGGCCTGCGCCGCGACGATTCCGCCGCTGCCGGCCAATACCTCCAGCCGGCCGGAGGATTTGACGCGCGAGCAGATCCTGACGACGATCAATGCCGTGCGCCGCTCCAATGGCGCCGGGCCCTGGCGCTACGATCCGCAACTGGAGGCGGCGGCCCGCTCGCAGGCGCGCCTCATGGCCCGGCAGGACAAATTGAGCCACGATCTGGGCGTCACGCTGCGCCAGCGCGTCACCGAGGCCGGCTATCACGGTGCCGTGGGCGAAAACGTCGCCAAGGGCTATGCGACGCTGCCCCAGGCGATCGAGGGCTGGCTGGCCTCGCAGGGGCACCGCAACACGCTGCTCTCGGCCAAGTTCACCGAATTCGGCCTCGCCTTCGCCCGCACCAATTCGGGCAGGCTCTATTGGGCGCTGATCGCCGGCGGCCCCTTCGAGGCCTGGTACGCCTGAGAGGGAACGCCGAGCCTAACCTCGCGCGAACACCAGCACGGTTTCGCGGTTGCCGTCGCCGCCGGCAATGGGGGAGGGCAGGCTGGCCCGGAGCGTGAAGCCCTGCGCCTTAACGAAGCCGGTCACTATTTCCATCGCCCGCCCGGCCGCTGCCGCATCGGTGACGATGCCGCCCTTGCCCACATGCTCGCGGCCGACCTCGAATTGCGGCTTGAACAGGATGACCGCATCGGCGCGGGGCCTGCAGAGGCGCAGGGGCGCCTCGAGCACCTTGGTCACCGAGACGAAGCTGATATCGCAGACGAGGAGGTCGACGGGTTCGGGAACGATGCCCGTATCGAGGTCGCGGGCATTGCACCCCTCGAGGCTGGTGACCCGCGCATCGCCGCGCAGGCTTTCATGCAACTGCTCCTGGCCCACATCCACCGCATAGACATGTGCGGCGCCCCGCTCCAGCAGCACCTGGGTGAAGCCGCCGGTCGAGGCGCCGATATCGAGGCAGATCTTGCCCCTTGGATCGATCGCGCCCGCCTCCAGCCCCGCCAGCAGCTTCAATGCCGCGCGCGAGACATAGGGCGCCGCCGGGTCCTCCAGTTCCAGCATGTCGGTTTCGCCGACCATGCGGTTGGGCTTGCGCACCGTCTCGCCGTTGACTTTTACCGTGCCGCGCAGGATGGCGTCGCGGGCCCGCGCCCGGCTGGGCAGCAGGCCGCGCCGCTCCAGCATCAGGTCGAGCCGGATGCGGCTCACCTCTCCGTCAGCCGCCTGATCTTGGCGAGCGCGGTATCGCTGGCTTCCTGATAGGAGATGGTGCCCTGGAAACTGCCGTTCCGGTCGATCAGGAAGGTGAGGGCGGTATGGTCGACGAGGTAGAATTCGCTGTCCACATCGCCCGATTTTTCCGAGAAGACGCCAAAGGCGGCCTTGGCGTTTTCGGTTTCCTCGACGTCGCCCACGAGGCCGATGACCGTGGGATCGAAGCCTTCCACATAGTCCTTGACCATTTCGGGCGTGTCGCGCTCGGGGTCCACCGTCACGAAGATGATGCGCAGATCGTCGGCCGACAGCCCGAGCTGGGCCCGCCAGGCGGTGGTTTCGGCCATGGTGGTGGGGCAGACGTCGGGGCAGAAGGTGTAGCCGAAAAAGATCAGGCTGGGTTCGCCGCGCAGATCGTTCTGGGTGAAGGTGCCGCCCTTGGTCGAGGCGAGCGCGAATTCCTGCCCGGTGATGCCCAGTGGCCGTTGCGGCGGCCGGAAGGTGTAGAGCGCGGTAGCGCCGATGGCCGCCACGGCGACCAGCACCCACAGCACGATCCGGAAATTACGCAGCGTCTTGTTCTTCGTCATCGCATGATCCCACGGGCGCCTGACCGCCCCAACACAGCAGATTGCCTGCTCCTTGATGAGCCGAACGGACCATGCTGTCGATTGGCCACGATGACGCGGCTTCGCCTAATTGGCGTCGAGCGGCTCGGTGCCGGTGGGCTTGCCCTCGCGCGAGAGGGTAATCTTCTCGATGCGGGCCTCGGCGGTGCGCAGCAGCGCCTCGCAATGGGCCTTGAGCGCTTCGCCGCGCTCATAGATGGCGATGGATTCGGCCAGCGGCGCCCGGCCGCTCTCCAGCTTCTGCACGATCTGCTCGAGCTGCTCCAGCGCTGCCTCGAAGCTCAGCGATTTCACATCGTCATGTGCATTATCGGCCATGGGTCACCCGGTTCCGTTCAGATTGGCATTCATCCCTCGAGCAGCGTCGCCACGTGCTGGCTGGCGCCCCCGGCAAGGCCCTCGAGGTCATAGCCACCTTCGAGCAGCGACACAATGCGGTTGCTGCAGCGCCGCCCGGCCACTTCCATCAACTTTCCCGTGACCCAGCGGAAATCCTCGTCCACCCATTCCAGTTGGGCCAGGGGATCGCGGATATGAGCGTCGAAGCCGGCCGAGATCAGCACGATGTCGGGCGCGAAATCGTCCAGCGCCGGCAGGATGGCGTCGCGATAGGCCTCGCGCATGGCCTCGCCGCCCGAGCCCGGGCTGAGCCCGGCATTGACGATGTTGCCCGCCCCGGTCTCGCCCGGATCGCCCGTCCCGGGATAGAGCGGTATCTGGTGGCTCGAGGCATAGAAGACGTCGGGGTCGTCCTTGAATATGTCCTGGGTGCCATTGCCGTGATGCACGTCGAAATCGACGATGGCGATACGCTCCGCCCCATATTTCCGCTGCGCCTCGCGCGCCGTTATGGCGATGGTGTTGATAAGGCAGAAGCCCATGGGGCGGGCGATCTCGGCATGGTGGCCGGGCGGGCGGATGGCGCAGAAGGCATTGTCCGCCTCGCCCAGCAAGACCGCATCGAGCGCCGCCAGCGCGCCGCCCAGCCCCGTGGCGGCGGTATCCAGCGACCGGTCGGAAATGAAGGTGTCCGCATCGAGCTGGCCAATGCCCTCGGCCGGCCGCGCACCGCGCAAAAGCCCCAGATAGTGCGGATCGTGCACCAGTTCCGCCAGCATCAAATCGCCATGGGGGGCTTCGCGCCGCACCAATGCCTCGAAGCGGGGCGCGGCCAGCGCCTCGTCCACCGCCCTGATCCGGTCGGCGCGCTCGGGATGGCCCTCCGGGGTGCGATGATCGGCGAAATTGGGCTGGCTGACCAGAAGTGTCGTCACCGCGCTCTCCTTGGCATCGTTCTTCGTCTTGACGCGGGCCGGGCCTGTTGTCAAACAGCCGCCATGACCGATCCCGACCCCCGGACCATCGAGGATGCCGCCGCCCTGCTGCGGGCGGGGCGGCTCTGCGCCTTCCCCACGGAAACCGTCTATGGCCTGGGCGCCGACGCCACCAATGCCGAGGCGGTTCTGTCCATCTACGAAACCAAGGGCCGGCCGCGGTTCAATCCGCTCATCGTCCATTGCGCCGACCTTGCCATGGCCGAGCGGCTCGCCCTGTTCTCCGATCCGGCCCGGCGCCTCGCCCAGGCCTTCTGGCCGGGGCCGCTGAGCCTGGTGCTGCCGTTGCGGCCGGGCCACGGGCTTGCCGACATCGTCACCGCCGGGCTGATGACGGTGGCGCTGCGGGTGCCCGATCACGAACTGGCGCTGGCGCTGCTGCGCGCGACCGGCCGCCCGCTGGCCGCGCCCTCCGCCAACCCGTCCGGAAAACTCTCGCCCACCACCGCCGCACAGGTGCGCCGCGGCTTTGGCGGCAAGGTGCCGGTGCTCGATGGCGGCCCCTGCGCCAAGGGGGTGGAATCGACCATCCTCGCCATCGAGGGCGAGCGTCTGATCCAGTTGCGCGCCGGGGCGCTGTCGCGCGAGGAGATCGAGGCGGCGACGGGCGTTGCGGTGGAGCGGGCCGCATCCGGCGCGGCGGTTTCGGCGCCGGGCATGCTGCTCAACCACTATGCGCCCGAGGCGAGGATGCGGCTCGAGGCCACGCCGCGTCCCGGCGAGGCCTATCTGGCTTTCGGCGCGGCCACCCCGTTCGCGGGGCCGACGCTGAACCTGTCGGAAAGCGGCGATCTGCGCGAGGCGGCCCGCAATCTCTTTGCCATGATCGCGGCGCTCGATGCCGAAGGCGCCCGGACCATCGCGGTCGCGCCGATCCCCCGGTCCGGGCTGGGCGAGGCCATCAACGACCGCCTGCAACGCGCTGCCGCGCCGCGCGATTGAAGGGCACTGGCCGGCCTAATCCCGCACCTTGTAGGGTTTTTGGTCGCGCATGAAGCGGGCCAGGGCTTCGAGGTCGGCGTCGCCGCCCGGGGGCAGCACGACGCGGACGTTCACGTATAGGTCGCCATCGCCATAAAGCCCTTTGCCCTTGAGACGCAGGGCCTTGGAGGTATCGACGCCCGGCGGCAGGTTGAGCTCCACCGGCCCGTCCAGCGTCGGCACGCGCACCTTGGCGCCCAGCACCGCCTCGTAGAGCGTGACCGGAACGTCGGTGCGCACGTCATGGCCGTCGCGCCGGAAGCTCTTGGATTTTTCGAAGCGTATGGTCACCAGCGCGTCGCCGGGCTCGCCCAGGGGATTGGCCGCGCCCTGCCCCTTGAGGCGGATCTGCTGGCCTTCCTCCACCTTCTCGGGCAGCTTGACCGAGAGCATCTTGCCCGAGGGCATGCGCACCGGCACCGAGGCGGCCTTGTGGGCGTCCTCGAGCGAAATCGCCACATTGACGACGATGTCCTCGCCCTTGCTGCGCATGCCCGCGCCGCCGGCCGTGCCGGTCCCGGCAAAGGGGTCCCACTGGGCCCCGCCCCGGGCGCCGCCGCGCGGCTGGCCGCCGAAGCCGCTCATGAATTCCTTGAGGATGTCCTCCGCCGAAAAAGCGCCGGCCCCGGCACCGGGACGGGCGCCGCGGCTGGCCCCGCCGCCAAAACCGCCATTGCCGAAGCCGGCGAAGCGCGGATTGCCCTCGGCGTCGATTTCGCCGCGGTCGTACTGGCCCCGCTTCTCCTTGTCGTTGAGCAGGTCATAGGCATGCGTCGCCTCGGCGAACTTGCCGTGGGCGGAAGGATCGTTCGGGTTCTGGTCGGGGTGGAATTTCTTGGCCAGCTTGCGATAGGCGGACTTGATGTCCTTCTCGCTTGCGGACCGCGACACCCCGAGGACGGTGTAAGGATCGCGCATTTGGTCCAATCTTGGTTCGCGGGCCGCAACCCGCCGTCATTGGGGCATTGTTTGCCCCGTCATTGCCGTTCTATATGGCGATGCCCCTTGGCATTGTCCAGTTGTGCCGCGGGCCAGTCGCGGGAAAGACCATCATGCTGCAAACCCTGACCGAACGCCTTTTCGACGATGGCGATCGCACCGACCTCGATCCCTTCGCCGTTTTCGAGGAATGGCTCGCCCTCGCCGAGGAAAGCGAACCCAACGATCCGCATGCCATGGCGCTGGCCAGTGCCGACGAAGCCGGCCTGCCGGACGTGCGCATGGTGCTGCTCAACCGGCGCGATGCGCGGGGCTTTTGCTTCTTCACCAATTTTGACAGCGACAAGGGCCGGCAGTTGCTCGCCAATCCCCAGGCGGCCATGGTCATGCACTGGAAATCGCTGCGCCGGCAGGTGCGCATGCGCGGCAGGGTGGACGTGGTGACCCCGGACGAGGCCGACGACTATTTCGCTTCGCGCCCCAAGGGCAGCCGCATCGCTTCCGCCGCCTCGCTCCAGTCGCGGCCGCTGGCCAGCCGCCGGCAACTGCTCGACGAGGTCGCGGCGCTGACCGCGCGCATCGGCGATGGCGATGCGCCGCGCCCCGCCCACTGGTCCGGCTTCCGCCTCGTGCCGCGCAGCATCGAGTTCTGGAAGGACGGCGAATTCCGCCTCCATGACCGCGTTCGCTTCACCCGCGAGGGGGATGGGGGAAGCTGGTCCAGCGCGCGGCTCTATCCCTAGGGACGAAGGCGGACCGCCGCCGGCACGTTCTTCAAACAAGGGAAACACCTTGCGCCTATGCTGGCGGGCGGAAACTGGGGGATCGGCCGGCGTGCGGATAGTGTTACGAACCTCGAAATGGGCGGTCTGGGCGCGCCGGCTGGGAAGCCTGGCCGTGCCGCTCACCGTGCTGCCGGTGCTCATGCACCGGGAAGGATTTCTGGATTCGGCCAATTTCCTCGTGGTGGCGCTGGCCGCCTGCGCCGTGGCCGGGCTCGCCGTGCTGGTGGCGCTCATCGCCCTGGTGCGGCTGTGGCAGACCGGGGACCGGGGCTGGGACAGGGCGCTTTCCGGCCTGGTTCTGGCGCTGGCCTGTGCCGCGCCCTTCGCCTGGTATGGCTATCTGGCGTGGCACTATCCGGTCGTCACCGACATGGCCACGGCCCCGCGCAACCAGCTACCGCTGATCTTCGAGCCCGATACGGCGGCCATGCCCCCGCCGCGCCTGCTGCCGCCGGACGAGCAGGGCCGCCGCTTTCCCAATGCCGCCACCCGCTCCTATCCGCTCGACCCGGTCCAGCTTTTCGCGCTGGCCGAGCGCCTGGTGCAGTCGCGGGGCTGGGAGATTCGCCTGCGCCGCGAGCCCGGCGGGCCGGACGGCGCCGGCCGCCTCAACGCCCGCATCCTCACCCTGCCGGGCTGGCGGGAAGAGGCGGTGCTGCGCGTCTTCCCCGCGCCCGAGGGCGCAGCCGTCGACATGCGCTCGGCCTCCATCGGCGCGCCCCATGATTTCGGCTCCAACGGCAACCGCATCAGCGAATTCATGGTGGCGCTGGACAATGAGGTCACCACTTTCCTGCGCGACAATCCCGGCATCGACGAACCCGTCCCGTTGGAGGCGGAGCCCAGCCCGGACGTCGAGAGCGAGAGCGGCTGAGATCGCCTAAGGACTCAAGGTCCGCTGCACCGCCCGGTCCCAGCCTGCGATCTTGGCCTGGCGCAGCTCCGCATCCATGGCCGGCTCGAAGCGCCGGTCGCGCGCCCAGCTTCGGGAAAACTCCTCCATGCCCGGCCACAGGCCCGCCTTCATGCCCGCAAGCCAGGCCGCACCCAGCGCGGTGGTTTCCAGAATGGTGGGCCGATCGACCGGCGCGTCGAGAATGTCGGCGAGGAACTGCATGGTCCAGTCCGAGGCGACCATGCCCCCATCGACGCGCAGCACCGTGTCGCCGTCATGGCCTTTCCAGTCCTTGCGCATGGCTTCGAGCAGGTCGCGCGTCTGGTAGCAGACCGCCTCCAGCGCGGCGCGGGCGATCTCGGCGGGGCCCGAATTGCGGGTGAGGCCGTAAATGGCGCCGCGCGCTTCCGCATCCCACCACGGCGCGCCCAGCCCGACAAAGGCAGGCACCATATAGACGTGCTGGCCGGGATCGGCCGACTGCGCCAGCGGCCCGGTCTCGCTGGCATGCTTCACCAGTTTCAGCCCGTCGCGAATCCATTGCACCGCCGCGCCGGCGACGAAGATCGAGCCTTCCAGCGCATAGGTGGTTTCCCCGCCGAGGCGGTAGGCGATGGTGGTCAGGAGCCGGTTTTCAGAGCGCACCATGTCCTTGCCGGTATTGAGCAGGGCGAAGCAGCCGGTGCCGTAGGTCGACTTGACCATGCCCGGCGCGAAACAGGCCTGGCCGATCGTGGCCGCATGCTGGTCCCCCGCCACCCCGAGAATGGGAATGGCGGCGCCGAACAGCTTTTCCTCGGTCGCGCCGAAATCGTCGGCGCAGTCCTTGACCTCCGGCAACAGGGCCATGGGCACGTCGAGCAGCCTGCAAAGCTCCTCGTCCCAGTGATTGCCGCCGATGTCGTAGAGCAGGGTACGGCCGGCATTGGTGGCGTCGGTCGCATGCACCTTGCCGCCCGTCAGCCGCCAGATGAGGAAGCTGTCCACCGTGCCGAAGGCCAATTCGCCCCTTTCGGCCCGCTGGCGCGCGCCCTCGACCTTGTCGAGCAGCCATTTGACCTTGGTGCCGGAGAAATAGGGATCGAGCAGCAGGCCGGTCCTTTGGGTGAACAGCTCCTCATGCCCGTCTTCGCGCAGCCGGGCGCAGAGGGCGGCGGTGCGCCGGTCCTGCCAGACGATGGCGTTGTGGATGGGCCTGCCGGTTTCCCGGTCCCAGATCACCACCGTCTCGCGCTGATTGGTGATGCCGATGGCGCCGATCTGGCCCGCCTCGGCGCCGGCCTCCTTCAGTGCCGTCCGTACCGACCAGACGACGCTCTCCCAGATTTCCTCCGGATCGTGCTCGACCCAGCCATCCTGCGGGAAGATCTGGGTGAATTCCTTCTGGCCGATCCCGGCGATGCGCCGCTCGGCGTCGAACAATATGGCCCGGCTCGAGGTCGTGCCCTGGTCGATGGCCAGGATGAATTTGGTCATGTGCTGCTCCCCCGGGGAATTGCCTTCCCGCTCGATCTTTGTGTTCCGTCAGCGGCCCGCCAGATAGTCCTCGAGCCGCGCGGCATCCTCGGCGCCGACCCGCAGGCCGAGTTTCGTGCGCCGCCACAGCACGTCTTGTGCCGTCCGCGCCCATTCCTGTGCAACCAGATAATCCACTTCGGCCTGATAAAGATCGGCGCCGAAATGGGTGCCCAGATCGCTCTCGCTCCCGGCATCGCCCAGCAGCGCCCGTGCCCTCGTGCCGTAAAGCCGCATCAGCCGCCGCAACAGGCCGGTGCCGAGCCCCGGATAGTCGAGGCCCAACCGCCGCACTTCCGCCTCGAAGCTCTTCGGCCCGAAATCGCCGCCCGGCAGCGTGCCCGTCCTGGTCCAGGCCGCACCCTTGCGGCCCAGCACGTCCCCGATCTTTTCCAGCGCCGCTTCGGCCAGCCGCCGCGAGGTAGTGAGCTTGCCCCCGAACACGTTGAGCGCGGCGCCGGTCGTCGCATCGCCGTCGAGCTTGAGCACATAGTCGCGCGTCGCCTCCTGGGCGGCGCTGGCGCCGTCGTCGTAAAGCGGCCGCACGCCCGAATAGGCCCAGACGATGTCGTCACGCGTCACCGGCGCGGCGAAATATTCGCTCGCCGCGGCAAGGAGATAATCCTTCTCCTCCTCGGTGATCTTCACCTCCCCCGGATCGCCGCGATAGTCGCGGTCGGTGGTGCCGATCAGGGTGAAATCGCCCTCATAGGGGATGGCGAAGAAGATGCGGCCGTCGCTGTTCTGGAAGAAATAGCAGCGGTCGTGCGCGTAGAGCTTTTTCACCACGATGTGGCTGCCCTGGACCAGCCGTACATTGTGCGCGCCATGCTCGCCCATCACCGTGTCGACGACCTCGTCGACCCAGGGGCCGGCGGCGTTGACCAGGAGGCGCGCCCGGACGCTCCGCCGTCCGTCCTCGCCATCCAGGTCCACGGTCCAGCCGCCATTCTCGCGCCGGGCCGCAACCACCCTGGTGCGCACGTGGATCCTGGCGCCCCGATCGGCGGCGCCGCGCGCGTTCAGCACGACGAAGCGCGCATCGTCGACCCAGCAATCGGAATATTCGAACCCCAGGCGATAGCCCGGCTTGAGGGGCCGGCCGGCCTCGTCGCTGGTGAGATCCAGCGTCCTTGTGGGGGGCAGCAGGCGGCGTCCGCCCATATAGTCATACATGGCCAGCCCCGCGCGCAGCACCATGGCCGGCCGCATGCCCTTGTGGTGCGGCAAAACGAAACGCAACGGCCAGATGATATGCGGCGCCGAGGCCCACAGGACTTCGCGCTCGGCCAGCGCCTCGTGCACCAGCCTGAATTCGTAGTGTTCGAGATAGCGCAATCCGCCATGGATCAGCTTGGTGGCGGCGGAACTTGTGCCCGAGGCGAGGTCGTTCATTTCCGCCAGCGCCACCGAGTAGCCGCGTCCCGCCGCGTCGCGCGCCACGCTCGTGCCGTTGATCCCGCCCCCGATCACGAAGATATCCAGCATGGCCCCATTCCATTCGTCCCCGACATATTTCGTTTATATGCCAATTGCTTTCGTTATGAAAAGGATACAGTTTCGTTTTTATCTGCCATACAAGATGCGCATTGACCTCTCTCCGCCCACGGGATAGGGCAGGGGCCGTTTCCCCGCCTCGGGCCCGGATCCCGGCCAATGCTTTCCATTCTCGCCGTCATCGCGCCCATCTTCGCGCTCATCGCCTTCGGCTTCGGCGCCGTCCGCCTGCGTCTGTTTCCGGCCGAAGGCGTCAAGGCGCTCATCGCCTTCGTCAATAATTTCGCCACGCCCTGCCTGCTGTTCTATTCCATCAGTAGCAGCGATTTCCGCTCCGCCTTCAATATCGGCATTATCGGCCCCTATTATTTCGGCGCCATCGTCTGCTTCGTCATCGGCATCGTCATCGCCCGCCGCGTCTTCGCCAACCGGCCGGGCGAAAGCGTTTCGGTGGGCTTTGCCGGCATGTTCACCAATACGGTGCTGGTCGGCCTGCCGATCATGACCCGCGCCTATGGCGAGGAGGCGCTGCCGGTCACCCTTTCCATCATCGGCCTGCACGGCGCCATCCTGCTGACCCTGGGCATGATCACCATGGAACTGACCCGCCGCGACGGCCAGCCGCTGGGGCGTACCCTGGTGGTGGCGGCGCAGCGGGTGGGATCGAACCCTCTCATCTGGGGCATCGTCGCGGGCATTGCCGGCTCGCTCGCCGGCCTGGAACTGATCGAGCCCGCCGCCGCCTTCTTTTCCATGATGGCCCAGGCCGTGGTGCCGGTCGCCCTTTTCGGCATTGGCGGGGCGCTCAATGAATTCCGGCTGTCCGACAACTGGAAGCAGGCGCTGGTGGCGGCGCTGATCAAGCTGATCGTCCACCCGGCCATCGCTTATGTGCTGATGATCTGGGTGATGCGCGTGCCCCTCGACATCGCCCGCTACGGCATCCTGCTTTCCTCCATGCCCGCCGGGATCAACATCTACGTCTTCGCCACCTATTACGATCGCGGCACCAGCGTCGCCGCCAACGCCATCCTCATCGGCACCATATTGTCGGCGCTGACGATCTCGGCGTGGCTCTATATCCTGAGCTTCTAGCCCGCCCGGGCGCATCCGAAGGACCCTGATTCATGACCGTTGAAATTCTCCAGACCTCCCCTCTCCTGGCCTCCTGCGAGGCGGCGCTGGCCGAGCGCTATACCGTCCACAAGCTGCATGAACAGGACGACAAGCAGGGCTGGCTGGCGCAAAACGGGAGCCGCATCCGCGCCCATGCCGGCGCCGGCGTGCAGGCCGATCTCATGGACAAGCTCCCCAATCTCGAAATCATCGCCAGTTTCGGGGTGGGCTACGACTCCATCGACGTCGCCGCCGCCCGCGCCCGCAATGTCCGCGTCACCAATACGCCCGACGTGCTCAACGACGCGGTGGCCGAACTCACCATCGGTCTGATGATCGCCCTTGCGCGCCGCATTCCCCAGGCCGACCGCTTCGTGCGCCAGGGCAAGTGGATGGCGGGCAATTACGGCCTGTTTTCCGAGCTTACCGGCAAGACCGTGGGCATTCTGGGGCTCGGCCGCATCGGCAAGGAGATCGCCATCCGTGCCCAGGCCATGAAGATGCGGGTGGTCTATCATGGCCGCCGCCAGCAGCCGGCGGTCCCTTACGTCTATTACGACAATCTCGAGAACATGGCCCGCGACAGCGACTGGCTGGTCATCATCGCGCCGGGCGGCAGGAACACGGACGGCATCGTCTCGCGCCAGGTGCTCGAGGCGCTCGGTCCCGAAGGGCGTCTCGTCAACGTCGCCCGCGGCACGCTGATCGACGAGGCGGCCATGGTGGAAATGCTGGCGAGTGGAAGGTTGGGCGGCGCCGCGCTCGACGTCTTCGCCGAGGAGCCGAGCGTCCCCGAGGCGCTGCTGGAGCTCGACAATGTCGTCCTCTCCCCCCACCAGGGCAGCGCCACCCACCAGACCCGCGACGCCATGGGCGCGCTGCTGGTGGCCAATCTCGACGCTCATTTCGCCGGCGAGCCGCTGCTCAGCGCGGTGGTGTAGGCGGCGGTGCGCGCGCTCCCCTTGAAGGAGGCTGGGGAGGGGGTGGCTTGTGGATCACCGAAGGCCCCTCCACCCCCGACCCCTCCCGGGGAGGGGAGCAAAAGGCGCTGATGCCGCTGGACAGTGAAAGACCCTAAAATACCCGCTCGAACGTATCGGGGTGGAAGAACTGCATTTCCTCGCCGCCGCCGGGCTTGCGCACGAAGGCGCGGATGCAGCCATCCCACATTTCGGCGCGGGTGGCATCGACGCCCCGCTGCCGCAGGCGCATCAGATTGAACTGGTCCCGGTCCTCCGAGGTGAACCTGCCGCCGACCGAGACGCCGAAGGAGATATGCACGCCCGGCGTGTTGACGTAGCAATTGGGGCCGGCAAGGGCGGTGCCGGTCAGGGCGAGCAGGAGGGCGATTGCGGCGCTGATGCGGATCATCTCTGTCTCCTCGGCGGAACGCTATCCATAAGGGTCAAATGCGGCGGTCCTGCGCCGCCCTCTCCTGCATCCGCACCAGCATCACCACGGCGGGAATGGCGAAGCTCAGCATCAGCAGCCGGATCACGTGGTGGGCGGCGATGAAGGCGGTGTCGTAGCCCAGCGCTATGCCCAGCGCCCCCATGCCTTCCAGCGCCCCCGGCGAGAGCCCCAGCCAGATCTGCCCGAACGGCATGTCCACCAGTTGCGCCACGCCCAGGGCGACGGCGGTGACGATGCTGAGGGTCATGGCGGTGGCGATCAGCCCGCCCAGCGCGGCGGACATGAATTCGACGCGGGTGATGCCGATGAAGCGCGACCCGATCAGCGCCCCGGTGAGGATGAAGGTGAAGATGACGAGCGGGATCGGCATGGCCTCGGTATAGAGCCCGCCCAGCTTGGCCGCGGTCGAGGCCGCCATGGCGCCCAGCACCATGCCCGCCGGCACTTTGAGCCAGACGAAGGCCAGCCCCATGGCGACGCACCCTCCCGCCAGCGCCAGCAATTGCAGCGGCCCCAGAAAGGCGTCGGGCGCGGGCGGGCTGAAATGGTCGACCGGCAGGAACACCGCGCCGATCGGCACGGCGATGGTCAGCATCAATATGCGGATGACCTGGATGATGACGATCTGGCGCGCATTGCCCACCCCCGTCGCGGCGATCCCCAGAATGAAGGACAGGTGCCCGGGAAAGGAGCTGAGATAGGCGGTGCCCGCATCGAGCCCGAAAAACCGTGTCAGCATCCAGCCGGTGGTGGCGATGATGACGACCAGTTCCAGCGCCAGCGCGGTGAGGCTGACCGGCCAGGAGGCGAGCAGCGTCAGGCTGTCGGGAGCGACGCTGGCGCCCATCGACATGCCGATGAGGATGAAGGAGAGGTCCCGCAATCGCGCCGGCATGGCGACCGGGGCGCCCAGCATCGCCGCCACGGTGACCCCCAGGGCCCCGCCCATCAGCCATCCCGCCGGCAGGCCGGCAAGCTCGGCCAGGCCGCCGCAGATCGCGGATATGGCCAGCGTCAGCAAAACCGGGAACAGGGCGGACGGGGAGAAGCGGGTGGCGGACATGTCGCTATTGCTTACCCGATCCGCCGGTGCCGCAAAAGGCCGTGCGGGCCGCTTCGGGGATCATTCCGGTTTCAGCGCCCTTTCGGCCAGCTCCACCCAATAGCTGACGCCGATGGGGATGACCTCGTCGTTGAAATCATAGGTTTCGGTATGCAGCTCCGGCCCATCGCCATTGCCGATGAAGATATAGGCGCCGGGCCGCTCGTTGAGCATGAAGGAAAAATCCTCGCCGCCCATCGACGGCATGGTGTCCCGGTCCACCCGCTCCTCGCCCACCACCGCGGCGGCGACATCGGCGGCGAAGGCGGTCTGCCGCGGCGCGTTGACGGTCACCGGATAGCCGCGCACATAGCGGATGGCGGCGCTGGCGCCGAAGCCGGCGGCGAATTGCGGCACCATCTCCCCCAGCCGCCGCTCGACGAGGTCCTGGACCGCGCCGTCGAGGGTGCGCACCGTGCCGGTGATGCGGGCGGTCTGGGAGATCACATTGTCCGCCTCCCCCGCCTCGATCATGGTGACGCTGAGCACGGCGCTGTCCAGCGGGTCGAGATTGCGCGACACGATGGTCTGCAAGGCCGTCACCAAATGCGCGGCGACGACGATGGGGTCGATGGTCTGCTGCGGCCTGGCCGCATGGCCGCCCTGGCCGGTGACCTCGATGTAGAACCGGTCGGTCGCCGCCATGATGCCGCCGGCACGGATGCCGAAATGCCCCAGCTTCATGCCGGGCCAGTTGTGCATGCCATAGACCTCGGCGATGTCGAATCTTTCGATCAGCCCGTCCTCGATCATTACCTTGCCGCCGCCGCCGCCTTCCTCGGCCGGCTGGAAGATCAGCGCCACGCGTCCCTCGAAATTGCGGGTCTCGGCCAGATATTTCGCTGCGCCCAGCAGCATGGCGGTGTGCCCGTCATGGCCGCAGGCATGCATCTTCCCCGGAACGGTCGAGGCGTGCGGCAGGCCGGTCTTCTCGGTCATCGGCAACGCATCCATATCGGCGCGCAGCCCGATGGTGCGCCCGCTTCCGGCACCCCGCCCCTCGATGATGCCCACGACGCCGGTGCGCCCGAGGCCCGTCACCACCTCGTCGCAGCCGAAGGACCGGAGCTTTTCGGCCACGATGGCCGATGTGCGGGGCAGGTCGAACAGGATTTCGGGATGGGCGTGGAAGTCGCGCCGCCAGGCGGCGATTTCGGCGTGGAACTCGGCGATACGATTGAGAACGGGCATGTGGATCTTTGAACTGTGGCGATCCGCGACAGTGTCCGCCCGGCCGCCCGCCGTCAACCGCCGGCGGCGCTGCGAAAGGCGCCCGATTTAGTTGTCGGCAGGTGCGATCGGGCCGAGATGGTGGCGGAGGCGGTCATCCAGAAGGGTTCCGAGAGCATCGGGCAAATGTCCGATGACTTCGGCGTAGGATGATTCGATGGCGGCGATTTTGGCGGTACGGATCAGCGACGGGGCCGGCAGGCCCATGCTCCGATGATTTTCGACGAGAAGAATGTGGGCGGGCCAGGGCCGGTTCTCCGCGCTGGTGATCATAAGGACCCAAAGCAGATGGGATTGCGCGTGAAAGGCCGAAGAGGATACCACAACTGCCGGCCGTCGCTGCCGCACGGGTCGATCGGTATAGGGAAAGGGAACGCGAACGATGGCGCCGCGCTTAAAGATCGGCATAGGCGCGCCGGTCGGCATCGCTGTCCCATTCGCTGAAGGTGGCGAAGGGGTCTTCCGCTGTCTCCGTGGGCACGCGCGTCAGTACCACCCGGCCATCTTCGATGGCATAGGCGATCTCGTCCCCTTCGCGCAGCCGCAGGGCCGTGCGCACCGCTTGTGGAATCGTCGTCTGGGCCTTGCTACTGATTTTACTCGTGATTATGCGGACCTCCGCACGCAATGTAAGGAAGATCCTTGCCTATGCCAAGGCCGGGGCCAGCCGGCGCGCAATGGCGCGGTAGGCGGCGGCTTCGGGACCGTCCGGCTCCCTGGCGACCGGCGGGGCGCCGGCGTCGGAGGCTTCGCGGATCGACATGACCAGCGGGACGGCACCGAGAAAGTCGGCGCCCAGCGCCGCCGCAGCCTTTTCCACCCCGCCCGAGCCGAAGATATCGTAGCGGTTGCCGGTATCGGGCGCGATGAAATAGCTCATGTTCTCGACGATGCCGAGCACGGGAACCGACATGCGGCGCAGCATGTCGATCGCCTTTTGCGCGTCGACCAGCGCCAGGTCCTGGGGCGTCGAGACGATGACCACCCCATCCACCACCGTTTGCTGGAACAGCGCGATATGGATGTCGCCGGTGCCCGGCGGCAAATCGATGACCAATACGTCGAGCCCGCCCCAATCGGTTTCGCGCAAAAGCTGGCGCAGGCCGGACGTGGCCATGGGGCCGCGCCACACCACCGCCTGCCCGGGCACCAGCATGGAGCCGATGGACATGACTTTCAGCCCATAGGCCTCGTGCGGGGTGAAGATGCCGTCGTCGCGGATGGTCGGCTTGCCCTCGATGCCGAGCAGCTTGGGCACGGAGGGTCCGTAAAGATCGGCGTCGAGCACGCCGACCCTGAGCCCTTCGGCCTGCAGCGCCAAGGCGAGGTTGATCGCGGTGGTGGACTTGCCGACCCCGCCCTTGCCCGAGCCCACGGCGAGGATGTGCCGGACCCCCGACACCGCTGTTTTGCCCGGCGGGGTGGCCGACCCATGGGAGAATTTGGGCGCCTTGGCCTTTTCGGCGGTCAGCGAAACCATGACCTTGCGGGCGCCGCCCAGCGTTTCGGCGGCTTTCCGAGCTTCCTCGCGCGCCGGGCCGAAGGCGGTCTCCATGCCGGGCGCCACCGAAATGGCGAAGGCAATGGCGCCGGGAGTGACGATGATGTCGGAAAGGCCCGCATAGGAGGCGAGATCGCCCCCGCCGGGGATTTCCACCCGGCCAAGAGCAGCCTTGATCCGGGCGGCGAGTTCGGTATCGGCCATTGCGCAATGCCGGACGCCTTGCCGCGCCACGGCCCCAATGTCATGCCGGCGCAGGCCGGCATCCATCTCTTCGGTTGCTCCCGCGCGCCTGTCTCGGGGTGGACCCTGGCCTGCGCCGGGGCGACATCGCGATGGCGGGACGGGCCGGCCGTGCCGGCCTAGAGAATGGACTGGCCGGCGGCCTTCCAATCCTTGAGGAAGCCGTCAATGCCCTTGTCGGTCAGCGGATGGGCGGCCAGCTTGCGGATCACGTCGGGGGGGATGGTGGCGACGTCCGCGCCGGCCAGCGCCGCCTGGGTGACGTGGTTGGGCGAGCGGATCGAGGCGGCCAGGATCTGCGTCTCGAACTGATAGTTGTCGTAGATCTGGCGGATGTTCTCGATCAGCTCCATGCCGTCGAGATTGATGTCGTCCAGCCGGCCGATAAAGGGCGAGATATAAGTCGCCCCGGCCTTGGCCGCGAGCAGCGCCTGATTGGCCGAGAAGCACAGCGTCACATTGGTTTTGACGCCCTGGTCCTTGAAATGCTTGGTGGCCTTGAGCCCGGCCAGGGTCAGCGGCAGCTTGATCACCACATTGGAGGCGATCTTGGCCAGATGCTCGCCCTCGGCGACCATGCCGTCATATTCGAGGCTGGCGACCTCGGCCGAAACCGGGCCGGGGACGATGGCGCAGATTTCCGCGATGACTTCCTTGAAGTCGCGGCCGGACTTGGCGACCAGCGACGGATTGGTGGTGACGCCATCGAGGAGGCCGGTTTCGTACAGCTCCTTGATATCCTTGGTTTCCGCAGTGTCGACGAAGAACTTCATCGTTCCCTCCTAAAATCGTGTCGGCCAAACCGTTAAGCCAGATGTAGTCATGGCGGCGCGGCGCCGCAAGCGTCATGCGCGGCCGATGGCGGTCAAAAAGGCCTCGGCCAGATCACCGACGCGATCCTCGGGGATGCCGGCGACGTTGATGCGGCTGTCGCCGGTCATATAGACCCCGTCCCCGGCCTTGAGCCGGTCCACCGCCTCGGTGCTGAGCCCGAGCAGGGAGAACATGCCCCGATGGTCGGCCACGAAGTCGAAATCGGTGCTGTTGGAACGCTCCCTGATGGCATCCGATAGCTTTTTTCTCAATGAAATCATGCGGTTACGCATGGTTGCCAGTTCGTCTTCCCATTCGGCGCGCAGGGCCGGATCGGTGAGGATGGTGCGGATGATCTCCGCCCCGTGATCGGGGGGCTGCGAATAGGCGCCGCGAATGATGTTCAACAACTGCGAATAGGCGGTCTCGGCCTCGCCCGCATTGCGGGCCACCAGAATGGCCGCGCCGACGCGCTCGCGATAAAGGCCGAAATTCTTCGAGCCGGAAAAGGCTATCAGGGTTTCGGGCACCGAGGATAGAATCTTACGCGTGCCATAGATATCGGCCTCGATCCCGTCCCCGAAGCCGAGATAGGCGAGGTCGATGAAGGGCAGGGCGCCGGTGCGCGCAAGGCTGGCGGCGACCTGGTCCCACTGCGCCTCGGAAAGGTTGGCCCCGGTCGGGTTGTGGCAGCAGCCATGCAGCAGCACCACGTCTCCCGGCCCCAATCGATCAATGGCAGCAAGCATTTGCTCGAATTTCACGCCGCGCGTGGTCGGATCGAAATAGGGATAGGTCGCCACCTCGAGGCCCGAATTGAGGGCGATGGGATTGTGATTGGCCCAGGTCGGGGCCGAGACGTGGACGGTCGCGCCGGGGCGGGCGCGGTTGACCAGCTGCATCAGCACCCAGAGCGAACCGGTGCCGCCGGGCGCCTGGGCGATGCGGACGCGGTCGCGCGCCACGCTGTCGCCCAGAACCAGCTCGAGCACGGCCTCGCCATAGCCCTTATTGCCGGCAATCCCCAGATAGGTCTTGGTTTTTTCGCTCGAGAGCATCCGCTCCTCGGCCTTGCGGACCGCGGACATGACCGGGGTGACGCCCTTTTCGTCCTTATAGACGCCCACGCCGAGATCGATCTTGGTGGGGCGGGAATCGGCGGCGAACTCGCCCATGAGCGCAAGGATCTTGTCGCCGGGGGCCTTGGTGAGGGTTTCGAACATTTTTCTGGGAAGTCCGGTGAGAAGGCGCGGTCTTTATAGGCCCGCGCGGGAATTTTGCAATTGCCACTTGCCGGCGCCGTGCCGGCCCGAAACTCAGCGTCCGAGCCCGGCTTTTTCCAGCTCGGCGATCAATTGCGGAACGATTTCAAACAGATCCCCGATCAGCGCCAGGTCGGCGATCCGGACCAGCGGCGCCTCGGCGTCTTTGTTGATGGCGATGATCTTCCGCGCGCCCTGAATGCCGGCAAGATGTTGCAGCGCCCCGGAAATGCCCACGGCGATGTAAAGCTCGGGGGCGATGATCTTGCCGGTCTGGCCCACCTGCCAGTCATTGGGAGCATAGCCGGCATCGACCGCCGCCCGGGTGGCGCCGATGGCCGCGCCCAGCACGGATGCGAGCTTTTCGACCAGCGCGAACCCTTCCCGCGAGCCCACCGAAACGCCCCCCGCCACCACGATGCGGGCGGTCGGAAGATCGGGAATGTCGCTCTCGTTGCGATGGGTGGCGATCAGCTTCGCGGCGGAAACAGCCGGCGCATCAAGCACTTCCACCGGCGCATCATTGTCGCCTGCTGCCGGGCGGAAGGCGGCGGCGCGGATGGTGAGCACGTGCCGGTCCTGCGGATCGCTGACGGTTTCGAGCGCATTGCCGGCATAGACGGGCCGCACGAAGCGGGTCGGCGATTCGATGGCGACGATATCGGTGACCGGCTGGATATCGAGCATGGCGGCAAGGCGGGGCATCACGTCCTTGCCCAGGGAGGATGCCCCGGCAACGATGTAACGGTAGCGCATCGTTAGCGTCGAGAGCAGCATGGCGAGGCTTTCGGCCCGCATTTCGACGGCGCTGGTGAACACTTTGGCGACGCCGGCGATCCGCGCGGCCTCCGCGCCCGCCGCTTGCGGGCCGGGAACGAGCAGGTCGACCGGGCCCAGTCGGGACGCGGCGGCGACGATGCGGGCGGTGGCGGGGGAGAGGGCGCCATTGTCGATCTCGGCCAGGACCAGAACGCTCATCACCGCGCCTCCATCTCTTCGACATCGGCAAGGATGATGGCGGCGAGTTCGGACGCCGACCCGACCATACTTCCCGCCGGCCGCTCCGGTGGCGGGGCGATGGCCTCGATGGCGAGGCGCGGGGCGAGGTCGACGCCCAGCTCGGCCGCCGGGCGCACTGCGAGCGGCTTGGAACGGGCCTTCATCACCATGGGCAGGGCGGCATTACGCGGGGTGTTGAGCCGCAGATCGGCGGTGACCACGCAGGGCAGGGGCAGGCGCAGCGTCTCGCTGCCATGATCGACCTCGCGGGTGACCAGCAGCGCATCGCCGTCGCGCTCGATGGCGGAGGCGAAGGTCGCCTGCGGCCGGCCGGTCAGCGCCGCCAGCATCTGCCCCACATGATTGCTGTCGTCGTCCACCGCCTGCTTGCCCAGCAGGACGAGGTCGGGCCGTTCCTCGGCGACGATCTTTTCCAGCAGCTTGGCGATGGCGAGGGTTTCGAGGCTCTCCCCGGTCTCGACCAGCACGCCGCGATGCCCACCCATGGCGAGGGCGGTGAGGATGACGTCGGTGGCGGCTTTCGGGCCGATGGAGACGACGACGATTTCCGTGGCCGCGCCGGCCTCGGCCAGCCGCACCGCCGCCTCGACCGCGTGCTTGCAGAACGGGTTCATCGACATGCGCACGCCCTCGGTCTCGACGCCGGTGCCATCGGCGCGCACGCGGATGCGGACATTGTGATCGACCACGCGCTTGACCGCGACGAGGATTTTCATGGGCAGCTCCGTCAGGTTGCCGCTTCAATCGCAAATCGGCGGCGGAGGGGCAAGGCGCGGCGGGAAATATCGCAGGCGGAATCGGTGCCTTTGCTCCCCTCCCCCTTGAGGGGAGGGGTCGGGGGTGGGGGTCCCTCGGTGATCCGCCAAATCCACCCCCTCCCCAACCCTCCCCTCAAGGGGGAGGGAGCGCCGGTCGCCGCTTCCGTCACAACATGAAAGCCTCCAGCCGTCGTGGAAGCTCCTGGGCGCCGGTGGCGCCATCACCCGATATCGGGCAGGCGGGCTTGCATGAGGGCGCGGGTGAGGGGGTGCCGGGGGTGGGCGAAGAGGGTTTCGGGGGTGCCGGTCTCGACGATGCGGCCGGCGTCCATCACCATGACGCGGTCGGCCATGGCCGCGACCATGTCGAGATCGTGGCTGATGATGAGGAAGGTGAGGCCGTGTTCCTGCCGCAGCCGGGCAAGCAGGTCGAGCACCTCGCCGCGCACCGAGACGTCGAGCGCCGATACCGGCTCGTCCAGCACCAGCAGGCGCGGGCGGGTGACCATGGCGCGGGCGATGGCGAGGCGCTGGCGCTGGCCGCCGGAAAATTCGTGCGGATAGCGCCCCAGCATCGCCGGGTCGAGCCCCACTTCGGCGATGGCGGCGGCGAGGCGCGCCTCGTGCCCGGCGCGGCCCATGGGACCGAGCAGGCGCAGCGGCTCGCCCAGCGAGGCGGCGATGGTCATGCGCGGATCGAAACTGCCGAACGGGTCCTGGAACACCAGCGACAGGCTGGCGCGCTGCAATGGGGCCAGGTCCCGGCCGCGATATTGCCTGCCCTCGAGCCGCATCCGCCCGGCGCTGGCGCTGTCGAGCCCGACGATGAGCCGCGCCAGGGTGGACTTGCCGCAGCCCGAGGGGCCGACCAGGGCGACGCATTCGCCCACGCCGATGGCGAAGCTGACCGCATCGACGGCGCGCAGCTTCGGCCGGCGGGAGAAGAACCCGCCCTGGGAGTAGTCGCGGGTGACGTTCTCCACCTCGAGCAGGGGCGGATGTGCCATCGACGCCCCCGGCGAGGCGATCGGATCTGCGGATCGTCCCGAACCCCCACCCTCGTTCCCTCCCCTCAAGGGGGAGGGAGGCGAAGGGGCGAGGCCTCCGGCTTCATCCGCGACGTCGAGCGCGGGCGGAGGCGCGGGCTGCAACGGCGCTGCGCGCCGGCTCCGTATGCGGCTGGCGGCGAGCAGGCGGCGCGTATAGGGCTGGCGCGGGGCGGCGATGAGGGTTTTCGTGGCGCCGGTTTCCACCAGCCGGCCGGCCTGCATGACACCGATGCGGGTGCACAGCGCCGCCACCGCCCTGATATCGTGGCTGATGAACAGCAGCGTCATCCGCCGGCGGGCGCAGATTTCGGCGATGAGGTCGAGCACCATGCGCTGGGTGATGACGTCGAGCGCCGAGGTCGGCTCGTCGGCGATCATCAGTTCGGGATGGCCGGCCAGCGCCATGGCGATCATCGCCCTTTGCCGCTGCCCGCCCGACAATTGATGTGGATAGCGCCCGGCATGAGCCGGCTCGAGCCCGACTTCCCCGAGCAGCGCCGGCAATTCGGCGGACGCGCCGGGCTCGGCCAGCCGCATCGCCTCCCCGATCTGCCCGCCGATCGTCATCAGCGGATTGAGCGCCGTCATCGGCTCCTGAAACACCATGCCGATGCGCCGCCCGCGCAATCGCGCCATGGCCTGTTCGCTGGCGGGCAGGGGGGCACCGTCGAAGCATATGGTGCCGGAGGAATGGGCGTTGTCGGGCAGCAGGCCCGCAATGGCCAGCGCCGTCAGCGACTTGCCCGAGCCGCTTTCCCCGATGAGGCCGAAGCGCTCGCCGCGCTCGATGGCAAGGGTGAGGCCCGACACCGCCGCAACGCCGCCAAAGGCGATGGCGAGGCCGTCGATATCAACCAGCGCCATGGCCCAGCCCCTCCCGCCTGAGGCGCGGATCGAGCGCGTCGCGCAGGCCGTCGCCGGCCAGGTTGAGCGCGATGACGATGGCGACGATGGCAAGGCCCGGCACGAGGCTGAGCCAGGGATGGATGAGAAACAGGCTCTGCGCGTCGCGCAGCATCAGCCCCAGGCTGGTGGCCGGGGGCTGCGTGCCCAGCCCGATATAGGACAGCCCCGCCTCGGCGAGAATGCCGAGCGAGAGCTGGATGGTGCCCTGGACGATGATGAGGCTCATGATATTGGGCAGCAGGTGCCGCAGCGCGATGGCGCCGGGCCCGAGGCCCGCCAGCCGGGCGGCGGCGACGTAATCCTGCGTGGCGATGGCCAGCGCCCCGCCGCGCGCCACCCGCGCGAACACCGGAATGTTGAAAATGCCGATGGCGACGATGGCGTTGAGCTCGCCCGGCCCCACCAGCGTGGTGATGAGGATGGCGATCACCACCGAGGGAAAGGCGAAGGCCAGGTCGGAAAAGCGCAGCACCAGCCATTCCACCGCCCCGCCGCGGCTGGCGGCGGCCAGCCCCAGCGGCACGCCGGCCCCGACCCCGATGACGACGCCCATGACGGCGACGAAGAAACTGGTCAGCGTGCCGCTCATGACCAGCGAGGCCATGTCGCGTCCCAGATGGTCGGTGCCCAGCCAGTGACCGGCGGTCGGCCCCAGGAACCGCCGCGCAATGGCGATGTCGGCGATGGGGTAGGGCGTCCATACCAGCGAGACGAGGCCGATCAGCGCGAAGGCGGCAGCGGCGGCAAGGCCGATGACGAGGCTGGGATGGGAGAGGAAGCGCCGGATCATCAGGCCCGCCCCCGCAGGCGCGGATCGACCAGCGCATAGCACAGATCCACCACCAGCATGGTGGCGCTGACGGCCAGCACCAGCACCACGGTGGCGCTGCGCACCAGCACCAGGTCGCGCTCGGATATGGCGGTGAAGATCAGCCGCCCCAGCCCCGGCAGGTAGAAGACGTTCTCGACGATGATGGTGCCGGCGACCAGGAAGGCGAATTGCAGCCCCAGAATGGTCAGCACCGGCAGCAGCGCATTGCGCACGCCATGGCGCCACAGCGCCTCGTCCATGGTCATGCCCTTGGCGCGGGCGGTGCGGATGAAATCCTGCCCGGTGACGTCGACCAGCGCGGTGCGCATCACCCGGGCGAGGATGGAGGCCTGCGGCAGGGCCAGCGCCACGCCCGGCAGGACGAGCCCGCGCAGCGCCGCCCAGCCATCTTCGTGCCAGGGGGTGAAGCCGCCGGTGGGCAGCCAGCGCAGCCCGACGGCGAATACCAGGGTGAGCAGCATGCCGAACCAGAAATTGGGAATGGCGATGCCGGTCTGGGCCAGCACCATCAGCGCCGTGTCGGTCGCCTTGCCGCGCCGGCGGGCGGCGAGGATGCCGATGGGCAGGCCTACCGCGACCGAGAGTGCCATGGCGATCAGCGTCAGCGGCAGGGTCACCGCCAGCCGCTCGGCGATCAGCGCCGCCACCGGCAGGTGCTGGGTATGGGAAAGCCCGAAATCGCCCCGCAGCATGTCCCCGATCCAGCGGAGGAACCGCTCATGCGCCGGCGCATCCAGCCCCATCTGCGCCCGCAGCGCCGCAACGCTCGCCTCGCTGGCATTGATGCCCAGGATGAACCGCGCCGGATCGCCGGGCAGCAGGTCGAGCAGCACGAAGATCACCGCCGCCGCGATGAGCAGGGTGGCGGCGAAACCGAGCACGCGGCGGAGGATGTAAAGGGTCACGGATGGGGCTCCGGGCGCAACCCAAATCTCCCGCCTGTCGTCATTGCCGGGCGCGTCCCGGCAATCCATGCCGCGCAGGGCCCATGGACCACCCGGACAAGCCGGGTGGTGACGGGCGGGGAGGGCGCAGTCCTGACACCCCCGTCAGGTGGCGCGACACGACGCTCCCCCTCAATCCACCCAGTGGATGTCGCGCAGCACCACGCCTTCGATGGGGGCGTCCTGCCACATGCCCTCGAGCCGGGCGTTCCATACGCCGGTCTGGGGCAGCTCGAACAGGTAGCCGTTGACCGCGTCGTGGGCGATGATGGTCTCGATCTGCTGCGCCAGGCGCTTGCGTTCGGCCTCGTCCGTCGTGGCATTGAGCGTCTCGTTAAGGGCCTGAACTTCCGGATTGTCGTAGCCGAAGTAGTAGTCGGGGTCGGCGTAGATGCCAATATCGAAGGGCTCGACATGGGCGATGATGGTGAGGTCGAAATCCTTGTTGGCAAAGACGTCCTCGAGCCATTGCGCCCATTCCATGTTGATCAGCTCGAGCCTGATGCCGACCCGGGCGAACTGGCTGGCGATGATCTGGCCCGAAAGCCGCGCATAGGCCACGGGAGGCAGTTTGAGCGTCGCGGCGAACCCGTCCGGATGGCCGGCCTCGGCCAGCAGCGCCCGGGCCTTTTCCTCGTCGTGCGGATAGGTGCCGGTGAGGTCGAGATAATAGGGATGGTGTGGGGCGAAATGGGTGCCGATGGGCACGCCATAGCCATAGGTGGCGCCCTCGATGATCTCGGCGCGGTCCAGCGCATGGGCCATGGCCTGGCGCACCTTGAGCTCGGTGAAGGGTTCCTTGCGGTTGTTGGTGGCCAGGATCGTCTCGCCCTCGGTCGAGCCGACGAGAATCTTGAACTGCGCATTGCCCTCGAACACCGCCAGCGCCTCGGGGGCGAAATTATTGGTGCCGTCGATATCGCCGGCCAGCAGCGCATTGGTCATGGTGGCGGTGTCGGAGATGAAGCGGTAGGTGGCCCTGGTCAGCGCCGGCTTCTCGCCCCAATAGGGGCCGTATTGCTCCAGCACCACGCGGCTGCCGCGATCCCATTGCACGAAGGCGAAGGGGCCGGTGCCGATGGGTTCGCTGGCATTGTTGGCGGCGCTTTCGGGCGCCACGATCACCGCGTCGCCCCGCCCCAGATTGAACAGGAACAGCCCGTCCGGCCGCGACAGGGTGAATTCGACCTGCAACGGATCGATGACGGTGACCGCTGCGATGGGCTCGTAGAGCGGTTTTTGCGCGTTGACGCTGTCCTCGGCCAGAAGGCGCTCGAAGGTGAATTTCACGTCCTCGGCGTCGAAGCCGGTGCCGTCATGGAAGGTGACGCCGTCCCTCAGGGTGAAGCTGTAGGTGAGCCCGTCTTCGGAAATGGTCCACTCCGAGGCGAGGCCCGGCTGCACCGCGCCGGTCCGGTCGATGCTGGTGAGGCCTTCGAAGACGTTCTGGTAAACCACCACGTCGATGGCTTCGGCGGCCCCGGCGGTGGGGTCGAGCGCCGGCGGCTCCAGCGCCACCCCGATGCGGATTTCGCTGGGCTGCGCCAGCGCCGCCCCGGTGGCCAGCAGCAGGCCGGCCGCAGCCAGCATCAGGGACTTGTTCATGCTCATCGCCGTCTCCTCAACCGGGGCGAGGGCCGCCCCCGGCTCCAGATATAGCAAAGCCGGGCGCGGGCGCACCCGCCAATTCCGCGATAGCTGCTATTCGGCGTCGCGCGCCGCCGCCTCGTCCTCGACCAGATCGGGCGGGATCCGCAGCGTGAACAGCATGCCCTCGGCCCCGGCCGGATCGACCGAGAGCGAGACGGCATTGACCGCCAGCAGCGAGCGGGTCAGCGCCAGCCCGACGCTGGAGCGCACCGGCGCCAGCAATTGCCCGCTGCGGTCCACCCCGTCGCGGAAGACCACGAAGCGCTCGGCCATGTCCACCGCATGGGCGGAGCCGTCGCGCACCAATATGGCGATGCCGCCATCCTCGTGCCGCTGTGCCGAAATCACCACGGCGCCGCCGGTGGGGGTCTGGTCGATGGCGCTGGCCAGAAGGTTCAGCACCGCCTGAGCGAGCGAGGCGCGGTCGGCGGTGACGCGGGGCAGGGTCTGGGAAATGGCGTTGCGCACGATGACGCGGGCCGCATTGGCCTGGTCGCGGATGCGCACCACGCAGCTTTCCAACAGGCTGGTGAGATCGAGGCTGGCGCGCTGGGGCAGGTAGCGCCCGTCGCGCAGCCGCGCATAATCCTCCAGCTCGTCGACCAGCGCGGCGATCTCCTGCCCGGCGCGGGAAATGTCCTCGGCATAGCCCTCATAGCGCTCATTGCCCAGCGCCCCGAAGGCCTGCGAGCGGATGAGGTCGGAAAAGCCCACAATGGTGTTGAGGGGCCGGCGGATGCCGCGCCCGATCCGCGCCAGCAGCGCCGGATCGATGTCGGCGGGCGCGGCGAGGCGCGCCGGGGCGCGCGCCCGCACCAGGCCGAAATAGCCCGAGATCACCCCCGCCTGGCCCAGCGCGAACAGCGATATGTCGGATCGCCCGTCGGCCGAGCGCAGCGACAGGCAGGGCCGCGCCGTTTCGGCGAAGCGGGCCGGGCGCTCGAGAAAGGAGCGCAGGGGAGGTCCGTCATCCTCCCGCACCAGGGAGGAAAGGGGGCGGCCCGCCAGGGGCTTGCCTTCCTGCAGCAGCGCGGTGGCGGCAGGGCTGGCCTCGCCGACCACGCCGGCGCGATTGGTCTCGAAAAAGCCGTCGCCGCGCAATTCGGCGAAGCCGCGGGCGAAGGCGCGCACCGCCTCCTCGTGGCCGGTGCGCACCTCGGTGGTGCTGGCCGACAGCATCAGGGCCGGGCGGCCCTGCCAGGAAATGGATTGCAGCCGCGCCGTCACCGGCACCAGCGTGCCGTCGCGCTGCACCAGATGGTTGACCGGCCCGGCCTCCTGGCCTTCCCCGCCAATGGCGGGAAACACCGCCGCCAGCCCGGCAAGGCGCAAATTCTCGACGCTGTCATAGCCCACCATTTCGGTGATGGCGCGATTGGCGAAGAGAATCTGCTGGTCGCGGAACACCAATATGCCCAAGGGCAGACGGTTGAGCACCAGCGTCTCGCCGCCCAGATTGATGAGCGCGCCCGAGCCCGATCCGGAGCCGGCCGGGGCGGGCGGCGGGGCCGGGGCGGCAGTCTCCGCGGGCGGCCTTGGCTGGCCGCGCTCGCCCACCCGGTCGGTGAGGATGCGCGACAGCTCGTCGAAATTATAGCGCGAAACCCGCTCCACCGTCTCCGGATCGGGCTGGTCCGCCGCCGCCGGCTCCGCTGCGGCGACCGTTTCGGGCGCTGCCGCCAGGGGCGAAAAGCCGCTTCCGGTGATCCGGTAGAGCAGGGGGGCGGGGTTTTCGATCTCCACCGGGCCGGAGGGCGCCAAATCGTCTTTCTCGGTCAGCGGAGCATAGAGCGCCTCGTCGGCGGCGAGCCGGTCGACCAGATCGCTGAGCCGTCGCGAGGGGGCGTCCGGCTCCGGCTCGACCGGCTCTACCGGAGGCTCATAGGCGGTCTCGGCGTCGCTCTCCTGCCAGTCGCGCAATTCGCGCGCATAGGCATTGTCGGGCGGGGCCAGCGGCACCTGCCACTGCCCGGCCTGCGGGGCCTCGTCCGCCGCCGTCTCGGCTTCCGTCTGCCGTGACGCCTGCTGCCGCGCCGCCGCGAAAATCGCCTCGTCCACCGGATCGACGCCCACGATCAGCAGGGCCGGCTCGCCATTCTCCCAGGCCAGGGGCGTGGTGGCGCAGGTGGCCGAAACCGGCTTCTCGCCGGCAAGGAAGCGGATGCGCGCCAGGCTGGTGCGGCCTGCCGAGCCGAGCCGGACGATGCGGGCCACCTGGCCCTTGATCGGCACCGCGGGCGCCGCCCGTTTCAGCCCGTGCTTCTTGATGCGGGCGAGGAACAGCCCCGCCGCCTCATTGGACCAGATGAGGCGCTGGCCGTCCTGCGACCACAGCCAGGCGGGGCGCGGGTCGTCTTCGTGCCGCAGCACGCGGCGCGCATTCGGCAATGTGTTCCAGCGCTCGTCCATGGGCGGCTTTCGATAGCGTCGCGGCTCACCGGCCTGTGCCATATCGGCACAAACGTGCGAGCGTGCTTAAGCGTTCTTCAATATAGTGCCGGATCGGGCGAATCCAGCCTCGCCGGCCGCGCCTTCCGACACCTTCGCCCCCGATGGTTAAGTGGCTTTCCCTAAGGATTGGTCACGCGGCGCGCGAATCCGGCCGGCGGCGGGAGCGGCGCGGCGCCCTGTCCACAGCCCGAAATCGGTGCTTGTCATGGCGGGAATCTCGCCCTATGTTCCGCCCGCTTCCGGGTGCCGCTCCACGCCGCGCCCGCAACAGACGTGCCGCCTTAGCTCAGTTGGTTAGAGCGCTAGATTGTGGATCTAGAGGTCCTCCGTTCAATCCGGAGAGGCGGTACCATCTTTTCCGTTGGAATTGCTGGACATTTCTCATGCCTATTAAGAGCCCGTGTTTTCGCGTGGCTTGTCTCTGTCATTGACAATTATAGCGGATACGCTATATTTTGCTCATGGAATGGACGGTTGAAACCCTTTCCGTCGTCGATGCCGAAATCGAGGCCTTGCCGCCCGCTTTGCAGGCGAGGCTGCTGCGCCTGATGGAGATGGTGGAGAGGGTCGGTCTGGACCAGTTGCGGGAGCCCCATGTCAGGCACGTCGAGGGCAAGATGTGGGAGCTGCGCGCCAAGGCGGCGGAAGGGATCGCGCGAGGTCTCTATGTAACGGTGACCGGACGCCGGGTGGTGATCCTCCACGTATTTGTCAAGAAATCCCGCAAGACACCGCGCAATGCCCTCGATATCGCCCGCGAACGAATGAGACAGGTTACCCCATGACCAAAATTGCCGACCTCAAGAAGCGCCTGATGGACAACCCCGAGTTCAAGGCCGAGTACGAGAAGGCCGATGCCGAGTTCGCGCTGATCGAAGCTCTGGTTCTGGCCCGCGCCAAGGCGAAGCTCTCGCAGGCCGAATTGGCCAGGCGGATCGGCACTACCCAATCGGCCATCGCTCGCCTCGAAGGCGGCGGCGTATCCCCGTCGCTCTCCACGCTGAAACGCTATGCCGATGCCACCGGCTCACGCCTGCATATCGAGCTGGTGCCGCAATAAAGCCTTTCATCATCGCGCGGACTCGGTGCCTTTCGCTCCCCTCCCCCAAGAAGCCTACCGCGTCAACCGCAGGGCGGAGATGTTGCGGGCGATCTGACGGAAGGCGTCGCGCAGCTGGGTGCCGTCGCTGGCCAGATAGGCATTGTCGGGGCTGCTGGCGCAATAGTCGAGCATGTTCGCCGCCGAGCTGCCCGCGGTGAGGTTGAAGCCCACCGTATAGACCACGATGCCGACATCCCGCGCCTTCATGGCGTCGCAATAGGCCTCGGCCTGCGGATAGGGATTGCCGTTGGGGGCGTCGCAATTGATCTGGTCGCCGGTCCCGCCGCTGCCGCTGGTGGAATTGCGCGCCACCACGCCCCGGCAGTGGACGGTGTTGAACTCGCCATCGGTCATGATGATGGCCGCCTTGAGCAGGTGCTCGCCATTATAGGGCGCCGGCCGGCTCTCGACCGGCCAGACATAGCCGAAATTGGGCGACAGCGCGTACCAGCTCCACAATATGCCCAGGCTGCCCGACGTCGAGCCACCGGCCGAGAGGGCATTGATGGTGGTGCTCAGAGCGGATTTATTCGCCGTCAGCGGCACCATGGCCATCGAGCCGGAGAGGCAGGGATTGCCCGAGCCGGCATAGCTGCGGCCCACATAGCCGCTGCTGGGCGGCAGGTCATAGGGGGTGAGCTCCCGCTCGGTGACGCAAGTGGTTACCGGGAAGGTGGTCGAGCCGCCGGCGCGGTTGGGGAAGCGGAAATAGTCGCAGCCCTCCTCGGTGCAGTGCAACTGGCCGGTATTGTTGCGGTAGCTGCCCACGCCATCGGTGGGCAGGCCGGACAGGGTCAGCGTATTGGCCGTGCGGCTGGTGACCTGATAGGTGACGTTGTTCACCCCGGTCATGCCCTCCACCTGGGTGATGTGCACCCAATCGTTGACGGCGTAGCCGTGGCCGTTGGAGGTGACCTGCAACTGGCAACCGGCCGCGCTGCATTTGCGCATTTTCCCGTCCCGGCGATAAGTGCTGTAGTCGTTGCCCCTCTGGTCGCGCAATTGGAAACTGTTATTGCTGCGGGCCGTCACCTGATAGGCGCGGCCGTTCAACTGGGTGGTGCCGCTCACGCCCCAGATGAAGATCCAGTCGCCGTCCCGGTAATTGTGCCCGTTGGAGGTTATGGTGACGGGGCCGTTGCGAGGCGTCTCCACAGCGCTGATATTGCGGATCGCGGTTTCGGCCCACAGGGTGATGCTGTTGATGGCCTTGGGCCCGCGGATGGGGCCGCGCAGCGCCTCGGCATAAGAGCCGGCGTTGACCGCCTGCGCATAGGGCACCAGCGCGACCTTGGAATAATTGGGCTCCTGCACGTCCTGCACGATGGTGTCGACGAGGTCGAGGACCGAGGCCTTGAGGTCCCGGATGTTCTGGCTGCTCATCGATCCGGTCACGTCCAGCGCCACCGCGACCTCGAGGTCGACCGACCCGCGCATCGCCTCGGAGCTGAAGGCGGCGCCCAGTTCGTTGACGCCCACCAGCCGCACGAAGGCCGTGGGCACGGTGAAGCGCCCCCCGAGGAACAGCCGCCCCTCGTCGGGATTCATCTCGATGCGATCGACCATGGCCTCGGTGACATTGGGGCCGATCCGCTCCAGCACCATGGCCTGGGCGCGCTCGAGGATGGATTCCCGGCTCACCCCGGACAAATTGATCTCGGGCTGCAGGGCGAGAACGGCGGCGTCCATGGCGATCTGCGCCCGCTGCCGCGTCTGCTCGAGCGATACATAGTCCACCACCGCGCCGCCCAGCGCGATCAGGACGATGGCCATCAGGCCGAACAGCACCGCGAAGACGCCGCTCTCATCGCTGGCAAACCGCCGCAACAGCCGGGCAAAACGAGACATGCGAGCCAACCCCCTGGAGGCGCCACCGCGCGGCGCACGCGTCAATCTGCGCGAAAGTCCTTAGGAAAGCGCAACCCTGTCGGTAATAACTTGCATGGGTCGGTAAAGAAGCCGCAAACCGCTATCGTTGCATCCGAGCAACATCGGGGCTGATGCTGCGACAAGCTGCCACATATTGGCTTGCGGATCACGCCTTCGTGAGCTATCTGGTGCGGGTTCGCAAAGCCAGCCGAGGGAGGCGTTCATGACCGTATCGACGTTCCGCCGTCCAAGGCCGAAATGCCATCATCGGAACCATCGCTGACGTTCCGCCGATGAGTGTCCGGCCGCCGTCCGGCCCGCCGACCATCCTGCCCAGTACCTGAAACCGCCAAAGCCGGACCCGATTGTGTCCGGCTTCCGTTTCCCGTCCCATTCCAGAGGCCGACAGGCTCCCCGCCTGCCGGGAACAGCAATGTCTTCGAACGCCCTTGACGGGCGCAGCGTGGTGCTGCGTCTCGAATTTTCCATTGCCGATGCCGTGCGGCACCGGGGCCTGCTGCCCGTCATCGCGACGGCCGTGCGGGCCTGGTGGGTGCAGCGCCCGCCGCGCTATGTCGATCTTCCCGCCTATCTGCGCGAGGATGTGGGCCTGCCGCCCGCCTCGCCCCATCCCCGCATCGCCGATCCCTGGCGGTTGCATCCGCCCGAGCGGGGCAGGCGATGAACCGCGATGGCGGCCGGGGTCCCCCGGCCGCCCCCGGATCAACCGCTGTTGTCTCCTCGGGGGCAATCGTCTAGGAACGGCACCACTTTCCAAGGCTCGAAAATGACTGAAAAAATCAAGCTCATCACGCCCCGCCTGCCGCGCGGCTTCGAGGACCGCTCGCCCGGCGAGATCGCCGCCGTCGACGCCATGATCGGCAAGATAAGGCAGGTTTACGAGCGTTACGGCTTCGATCCGGTGGAAACGCCGCTGTTCGAATATACCGAGGCGCTGGGCAAATTCCTGCCCGATACCGACCGGCCCAATGCGGGCGTGTTCTCCCTGCAGGACGATGACGAACAGTGGCTGAGCCTGCGCTACGACCTGACCGCGCCCCTCGCCCGCTATTTCGCCGAGAATTTCGAGGCCTTGCCCAAGCCCTATCGCTCCTATCGGGCCGGCTATGTGTTCCGCAACGAAAAGCCCGGTCCGGGCCGCTTCCGCCAGTTCATGCAGTTCGACGCCGATACGGTGGGCGCGGCCGGCCCCGAGGCGGACGCGGAAATGTGCATGATGATGGCCGATGTCATGGATGCGCTGGGCCTGGCCGGAAAATATGTGGTGCGGGTCAACAACCGCAAGGTGCTGGACGGGGTGCTGGAGGCCGCCGGCGTCGCCGGCGAGGAGCAGAAGCTGACGGTGCTGCGCGCCGTCGACAAGCTCGACAAGTTCGGCATCGAAGGCGTCCGGCTGCTGCTCGGCGCCGGCCGCAAGGACGAGAGCGGCGATTTCACCAGGGGCGCGGGGCTCAGCGAGGCGCAGGCCGGGGTGGTGCTCGACTATGTCGGGGGCAAGCCGCCCGCCGACAATGCGGGCATCGCCGAACTCGCGGCCATGCAGGCCCTGTTCGACGCCGCCGGCTATGGCCCCGACCGCATCAGGATCGACCCCTCGGTGGTGCGCGGGCTCGAATATTATACCGGCCCGGTCTTCGAGATCGAGCTGACCTTCAAGGTGCAGAACGAAAAGGGCCAGGACGTGGTGTTCGGCTCGGTCGGCGGCGGGGGCCGCTATGACGGGCTGGTGTCGCGCTTCCGCCGCGAGCCGGTGCCGGCCACCGGCTTTTCCATCGGCGTCTCGCGGCTGGCCAATGCGCTCAAGCTCACCGGCAATCTGGGCGCGGAGGAGCCGGCCGGCCCGGTCGTGGTGCTGGTGATGGACAGGGACCGGACCGCCTCCTACCAGGCCATGGTCGCCGAATTGCGCCAGGCCGGCATCAGGGCGGAGATGTTCCTCGGCTCCACCAAGAATTTCGGCAAGCAGCTCGCCTATGCCGACAAGCGCAATTCCCCCGCCGTCATCATCGAGGGCAGCCAGGAGCGCGAGCAGGGCATCGTCCAGGTCAAGGACCTCGTCGCCGGCAAGCAGGCCGCCCAGGCGATCACCGACAACGCCGAATGGAAGGCCGCAAGGCCGGGCCAGTTCGAGGTCAAGCGCCAAGAGCTGGTCAGTGCCATCCAGCAATTGCTGGGCGAGCAGGGCTGATATGGCCGGTAACCGTTCTTCCCTCCCTCCACGATGTCGTCCCCGCGAAAGCGGGGACCTCCGTTTTGGCAGGAACAGAGATTCCCGCTTTCGCGGGAATGACGCGGTGATGATTGGAGGCGCACTGCAATGACCAACCCCGCCTATCGCCGGACGCAATTGGAGGCGCTGGTCGAGGCCCAGGGCGGGTTTCGGGCGACGCCGCCGCTGCTGCTGCCGGCCGATCCCTATTTCGATCTCGCCGGCGAGGAGTTCGGCCGCCGGCTCTTGCTGACCACCGACGCCACCGGCGCCGAATATTGCCTGCGGCCTGATTTCACCCTGCCCATCGTCTCCGACTATATCGCCAATGGCGCCGGCCGGCCGGCGGCCTTTTCCTATCTGGGGCCGATCTTCCGCCAGCGCGAGACCGGGCCGGCCGAATTCGACCAGGCCGGCATCGAACTGCTGGCCCAGCCCGATGGCGATATCGCGCTCGATCAGGTGCTGACCTTCGCCCGCGCCGCGCTTTCGCTCTATGGCGTTGCCCCGGAGGTGCGGCTGGGAGGGGTGGGCCTGTTCGAAGCTCTGCTGGCCCAGCTCGACATGCCCGATGCCTGGCGGCCGCGCATCCGCCATCGTTTCGGCCATCCCGAGGCCATGGACCGGCTGCTGGCGCGGCTGGAAAGCGCGCCGGAGCGGCCGCGCAGCGAACAGCCCGGCCGCGCCGAACTGGTCGAGGACGTCACCGCCCGCATGGTCTCGGCTGGCCTCAGCCTGTCGGACGGCCGCGGCCCCGCCGAAATCGCCGAGCGCTATTTGGAGCAGCAGGCGCTGGACGCCGCCCAGGTGCCGCCGGCGACGCTGCGCCTGCTGCGCGACTATCTGGCGATCAGGGGGGACGCGCTCTCGGCCCTGCGGCAGATCGAGGCGCTGGGCGAAAGACACCGGCTGTTCCTCGGCGCGCCCCTGCGCACCATCCGCCGGCATCTGGAAGGGCTGGGCGAGGCCCGCGTCGGCTTCGACGCCAGCTTCTCGCCGCGTCTCGATTATTATACCGGCATCGTCTTCGAGATGCGCGGACAGGGCGACACGGTGCTGGCCTCGGGCGGGCAATATGACCGCCTGCTCGAACGGCTGGGCGCCACCGCGCCCATCGCCGCCTCGGGCTGCGCGCTCTGGGTCGACCGGCTCGAAGCGGAGTGGCCGAAATGAAAGGCATCGTCCTCGCCGTGCCCTCCAAGGGGCGCCTGGAAGAACTGACGCGCGACTGGTTCGCCGCGCGGGGCCTCGCCATCGGCCGGCCGGGCGGGGCGCGCTCCTATCTGGGCACGATGGAGCAGATGCCCGGGGTGACGGTGCGCTTCTTCCCCGCCTCGGAGATCGCCCGCGAGCTCATTCGCGGCAATATCCATGTCGGGGTCACCGGCCGCGACCTCATCCACGAGACCAGCGAGACCGGCCCCAACGCGGTGGACTTCGCCCGCAGCCTCGATTTCGGCCATGCCGACGTGGTGGTGGCGGTGCCCGATGCCTGGATCGACGTCACCCATATGCACGACCTGGCCGATGTGGCCGCCGATTTCCGGGTCCGCCACGGCCGCTGGCTGCGTATCGCCACCAAATACGTCACCATCACCCGCCGGCATTTCGCCCGCGCCGGCATCGCCGGATACCGGATCGTGGAGAGCCTGGGCGCCACCGAGGCCGCCCCGGCCTCGGGCGTCGCCGATATCGTGGTCGACATCACCTCCACCGGCTCGACGCTCGCCGCCAACGGGTTGCGGGTGCTGGAGGACGGCGTCATGCTCGAAAGCGAAGCCAATCTCGTCGTCTCGAGGACCGCCGATTGGGACGAGGACCGCCGGGCGCTGCTCGAGGATTTTCTGAAGCGGCTGCAGCAATAGGCGGCCGGCGCCGCCGCCATTGCCAGACTGCCCAAATCACGGCACAACTCGCGGAACCTGCGGCGGGGGGCGGGCGTGACCGGAACGCTTGAACTGACCATTGTGATGCCCTGCCTCGACGAGGCGGAGACGCTGGCCGCCTGCGTCGGCAAGGCGCGCGGCTTTCTCGCCCGCACCGGCATTGAAGGCGAGGTGCTGGTGGCCGACAATGGCTCCACCGACGGCTCGCAGGCCATCGCCGTGGCGCATGGCGCCCGCCTCATCGAGGTCGAGCAGCGCGGTTATGGCGCCGCCCTCGCGGCCGGCATCGCCGCGGCGCGGGGCCGCTTCGTCATCATGGGCGATGCCGACGACAGCTATGATTTCGCCGGTCTGGACGCCTTCGTGAAGGAGCTGCGCGACGGCGCCGACCTGGTGATGGGCGACCGGTTTGCCGGCGGCATCGCGCCGGGCGCCATGCCCTGGCACCACCGCTATATCGGCAATCCGGTGCTGAGCTTTCTGGGCCGGCTGTTCTTCCGCACCCCCATCCGCGACTTCCATTGCGGGCTGCGCGGCTTTTCGCGCGCCGCCATAGAGGGGCTGAACCTGCGCACCACCGGCATGGAATTCGCCTCCGAAATGGTGGTCAAGGCCAGTCTCGGCCAGCTCGACATCCGCCAGGTGCCCACGATGCTGCAGCGCGACGGCCGCTCGCGCGCGCCCCATCTGCGCTCCTTCCGCGACGGCTGGCGGCATCTGCGCTTCCTGTTGCTGTTCTCCCCGCGCTGGCTGTTCCTCTATCCGGGGCTGGTCCTGCTCGGGGGCGGGCTGGCGGTGGGCGCGGCGCTGGCCGCCGGGCCGGTGCGCATCGGGCCGGTGGTGTTCAGCACCCATACCTTCATCGTGGCCGCGCTCTGCGTCATCATGGGCGTGCAGTCCATCGCCTTCGCCATCATCGGGCGGCGCTTCGCCTCGCGCTACGGCTTCATTCCCCGTTCCGGCTCGCACGACCTGCTGCTCGAGGCGCTGACGCTGGAACGCGTGCTGCTGGCGGCGCTGGGGCTGATGGCGCTGGGGCTGGCGGCGCTGGGCTGGGGGTTGTGGGAATGGGCGCGGCGCGATTTCGGCGCGCTCACCTCCACCGCCACCCTGCGCGCCGTGGTCCTGGCCATGACCGCGCTGGTCACCGGCTTCCAGTTGATGATGAGCGGCTTCATGTCCTCCATGATCAATATCCCGATCCAGGAGCGCCGCGTCTCCGACCCGGCGCCGGACCGCCGGACCGGCGAGGCCTGACCCATGCTCGATCCCCTGCTGCTGCTCGCCCTGATGGGCGTGGGCCTGCTGGCCGGCTTCATCGACGCCATCGCCGGGGGCGGGGGCATGATCACGGTGCCGGCGCTGCTGGCGGCCGGATTGCCGCCGGTGGCGGCGCTGGGCACCAACAAGATGCAGAGCATCGTGGGGACCCTGATGGCCGCTATCACCTATTGGCGGCGCGGCTTCATCGATCTGCACCGCCTCGTGGCGGCGGCGGCGCTCACCTTTGCGGGAAGCCTGCTGGGTGCGCTGACGGTCAGCCGGCTCGACACCTCCCTGCTCGACGTCGCCGTGCCCGTGGCGCTCATCGCCATCGCGCTCTATTTCCTGTTCGCCCCCAGGCTGTCCGACGCCGACCGCGCGGCGCGTCTGCCCTTCGGCCCGCTCGTGCCCCTGATGGGCTTCGCTATCGGCTTTTACGACGGCATTTTCGGCCCCGGCACCGGCTCGTTCTTCACCATCGGCTTCGTGCTGCTGTTCGGGTTGGGGCTGACCCGCGCCACCGGCAGCACCAAGGCGCTCAACCTCGTGTCCAACCTCGCGGCGCTGGCGGTCTTCATCCCGCAGGGCCAGGTGGTGTGGCCGGTGGCGCTGGTCATGGCGCTGGGCCAGATCGTCGGCGGCTATGTGGGCGCCCGCACCGGCATCCGCTACGGCGCCCGCGTCATCCGCCCGCTGGTGGTGCTGGTCTCCATCGCCCTGGCGCTGAAACTGCTGCTTTTCCCGTAAGGGCAGGGCGGCGCGCCCGCGCTATAAGGCCTTCTGCAGAAACGTCCGGGTGCGCCCCCTGGGGAAATCGGGGAGCGCGCCGAAGGTGACATAGCCGGCACGCTGATAGACCTTCAGCGCGGTGGGGTTGAAGGTGTCGATATAGGCGCCGTGGCATTGGCGGCGACGGGCTTCGGCCTCGGCCTCGGCCAGCAATTTGCCGGCCCGGCCGCCGCCGCGCCGGCTCTCGGCCAGCCACAGCCACTGCACATAGAGCCAGCCCCAGGCGGTGTAGCCCGAAAGGCCGCCGACGATGGCGCCGGCCTCGTCGCGCAGCAGCACCGCCAGCGGCAGCCGGCCGGCCGGACCGACATCGGCCTCGTTGAAGCGCGCGAGATTGTCGCCGATGGCGGCGAGTTCCTCGGGCGTCGGACTGGCGGTGAGCGTGATGTGTTCCATTGGCAGATATCGAGCGACGGATGGCGGCGGGCGGTTCTATTGCAGCATCGGCCGGATGAAGTGGTTCTGCGCCACCTGCCGGATATCGGATTGCGGCAGGGCGGATTGACGGCGGATGAGCTCGACGCGGCTCAATTCGTCGTCAAAGCGGGTATCGGAGAAGCGCCGGTCGGGATCGGGCACCGCCGAGAGCAGCAGGCGGGTATAGGGATGCTGGGGATTGCCCAATACGCTTTCCATCTCGCCCCATTCGACGATCTGGCCGGCATACATGACCATGATGTCTTCGGCGACATAGCGGGCCGTGGCGATGTCGTGGGTGATGTAGAGCAGGGCGAGGCCGAGCTGCGCCTTCATGTCGTTGAGCAGGTTGAGAATGCCCAGGCGCACCGAAACGTCGAGCATGGAGGTGGGCTCGTCGGCGACGATGACCTCGGGATTGACCGCCAGGGCCCGGGCGATGGAAATGCGCTGGCGCTGGCCGCCCGAAAGCTCGTGCGGAAATTTCGGGGCGACCAGGGCGGGATCGAGCTTCACCCGGGCCAGCAATTCGTCAATTGCTGCCCTGCGCCGGGCGCCGCTCAGCGCGCGCTGATGCAGGCGCAGCGGCCGGTCGAGATGATAGTGGATGGTATGGGCCGGGTTGAGGGACGAGAACGGGTCCTGGAACACCATCTGCACCGAGGAGCGATAGCTCTTGAGGGCCGTGCGGTCGGCATTGCCGAGCGGGGCGCCCCGGAACAGCAATCGTCCCCGGTCGGGCACGTATTCGCGCATGATGAGGCGGGCGGCGGTGGTCTTGCCGGAGCCCGATTCCCCCACCAGGGCCAGGGTGCGGCCGGAATGGAGGGCGAAGGACACGTCGCGGGCGGCATAGACGGGATTGTCGGCGCTGCCGAAGATCTTCGAGACCTTGTCGAGGGCGAGGATCGGCGCCGAAGCGTTGCCCTGGGTCATGGCCGCTGCTCCTGGCCGATCCGGGCGCCGTGCAGCTTCGGCATCGAGGCCCAGAGGCGGCGGGTATAGTCGTGCCGGGGCGAGCGGTAGATGGTCCGGGCGTCGTCCACTTCGACCAGTTCGCCTTCGAGCATGATGCCGATGCGATCGCTGACCTGGACCATGAGGCTCAGGTCATGGGTGATGAACAGCACCGAAAAGCCCAATCGCCGGCGCAGCACGTCGATGCGCTGGAGAATCTCGCGCTGCACCACGACGTCGAGCGCGGTGGTGGGCTCGTCCATGATCAGCAGCCTGGGATCGAGCGCCAGGCAGATGGCGATGACGATGCGCTGGCGCATGCCGCCCGAGCATTGATGCGGGTAGGAAAAGAGCCGGTCGGGGGAAATATCGACCAGTTCGAGCAATTCGGCGGCCCGCTCGCGCGCGGCGGCGCGGGACATGCCGCGATGGGTGCGCAGCACGTCGTAGAACTGGGTCTCGATGGTGAGCACGGGATTGAGCGAATTCATGGCGCTCTGGAACACCATGGCGACCTCGCTCCAGCGGAAGCGGCGCAATTCGTCTTCGTCGAGCGCGAGCACGTCACGGCCGCCGACCAGGATCTGGCTGCCCTTGCGAATGAGCGCCGGCGGGCGATGCAGCCGGCTGACCGCGAAGGCGATGGTGCTCTTGCCGCAGCCCGATTCCCCGGCAAGGCCGAAAAGCTCGCCTTGTGCGATCTCGAAGCTGACGTTCCTGACGGCGTGGAAGTCTGTTTCGGCGCCGATATAGTCGATGTTGAGATTGCGGATGGACAGGACGGGATCGGTCACAGTTTGCCCTCCCCGAGGCGAACCATGCCGACCCAGCGGGCCAGCATGCCCCCGGTCCGGAGGCGCGGATTGGCGATCTCGTCGATGGCGAAATTGATGAGCGCCAGCCCCAGCCCGAGCAGCGCCAGGGCGAAGCAGGGCGCCAGCAGGTCCCACCAGGCCCCGACCGAGAGGGCGGAGGCATTCTGGGCATTGTAGAGCATGATGCCCCAGGAGACGGTATTGGGATCGCCCAGGCCAAGGAATTCCAGCGTCGCCTCGGCGATCACCGCGAAGATGACCGAGCCGATGAAGTTGATGCCGACGATGGAAACCAGATTGGGGAAAATCTCGAAGGCCATGATGCGCCAGCCCGGCTCGCCCAGCATTTCGGCGGATTTGACATAGTCGCGCTGGCGGATGGAGAGCGTCTCGGAGCGGGTGACACGCACGCCCCAGGCCCAGGAGGTGAAGCCCAGGATGATGGCGATGACCAGCGGGCTCGCCTGGCCGATAAAGGCGGCCAGGACCAGCAGCAGCGGCAGGTTGGGGATGACCAGCACCATATTGGTGAAGAAGTTGATGACCTCGTCGACGACGCCGCCCTTGTAGCCGGCGACGATCCCCAGAATGGTGCCGATGACGGTGATGAGCAGGCCGGCGCCGAACCCGACGGCCAGCGAGACGCGGGCGCCGTGGACGAGGCGGGAAAAGACGTCGTGGCCGAGCCGGGTAGTGCCCAGCCAGTGGTCCCATGAGGGCGGCTGGTGCGGGCGGCCGACGCGGCGGACCGGGCTATACTCGGTCAGCAGCGGCGCGAAGACGGCCACGAGCACGATGATGGTGAGGATGGCCAGGCCGATGACGGCCTTCTTGTTGTGCAGGAGCTGGCGGAGCAGTTTCATGGCTCAGGCCTTCTTGAGGCGCGGATCGAGCAGCACATAGCTCAAATCGACCACGAAATTGGAAACGAGCATGGCGGCGGTCATGATCAGCAACTGGCCCTGGATCACCGGATAGTCGCGGGCCAGGATGGCCTGGTAGAGCGTGTTGCCCAGGCCCGGATAGTTGAACACGACCTCGATGATGAGCGAACCGGACAGAATGGTGCCGATGGCGATGGCCAGGCTCGACACCGTGGGCAGGAGCGCGTTGCGGGCGGCGTACCAGAGCATGACACGGCCCTCGGACAGGCCCTTGGCGCGGCCCATGACGATATAGTCCTCGCCGAGCAGGTTGATCATGTTGTTGCGCATGGTGACGGCAAAGCCGCCGGTGAGCACGGTGATCAGGGTGAACATGGGCAAGGTGCCGTGATAGAGCACGGAGCGCGCATATTCCCAGGTCAGGCCGGGATCGAGCATCGGATCGGCGGCATAGCCATTGGGGAACCAGCCCAGGGTGTAGCCGAAGACGAAGAGCACGATCAGCGAAACCACCACGGCCGGCACCGAGCTGGAAAAGATCGCCAGCAGCGACACGACGGAGTCGAACAGCGTGCCGCGGCGCCAGGCCGCCATGACGCCCAGAAAGGTCCCGAGGGAAAAGGCGATCAGCGTGGCGATGCCGACAAGGCCCAGCGTCCAGACCAGGGCGCGGCCGAGCAGTTCGGTGACCGGCAGGGGGAAATATTTGATCGAGCGCCCGAGATCGCCGGTGAAGACGCTCTTGAGATAGGACAGATATTGCTCGTGCAGGGGCGCGTCGATGAAGCCGAAGGTGAGCTTGAGCGCATTGAGGTTTTCCAGCGACAGCTCCGAGCCGGCGCTGGCGAACATGATCTGGATGGGATCGCCCGGCATGAGGCGGGGCAGGAAGAAATTGATCGTCGCCGCGGCCAGGAAGGCCGCGAGATAGAACGCCAGGCGCCGCAACAGAAAGCCCATTGCATATGTTCCTTTCGATCGCGGTGCGCCCGATATCGGGGCTGCCCCCCCCACCCTTGATCCCTCCCCGCAAGGGGGAGGGGCGGGGTGATGGCCAGCCCCGATGCGGAGCCGAGATTTACTCCACCGGCTCGAGGTCCAGCAGTTGCAGGAGGCGGGCCGGGTTGGCGTTGGAGACGACGGGAGAATATTTCGGGTCGTCGGCATCGGCCCAGCCGGTGAAGCGGCTGGTATTGTATTCGTAGAAGGACGGGCTGTTATAGATCGGGATGACCGGCATGGCTTCGGCCACGATCAGTTGCAGCTTGTCCATCACGGCCTTCTGCTCGGCGGGATCCTTGATCTGGGTGTACTGGCCCAGCAGCTCCATCACCTCGGCATTTTCCCAATGCGGCGCGGTGAAACGGCTCTTGCCGAAATCCCCCGGATTGAACGAGCGGATATAGGGGAAGTAGGGATTGGCGGCGGAGGCCAGGGCGTTGAGCGTCATGGAATAGTCGCCGGCGATCAGGCCCGAGGTCCAGACCGCGGCTTCCGGTGTGCTCATCTTCACGTTGAGGCCGGCCTCGGTCATAGTCTCCATGGAGATCTGCACCGCGTCGATCCAGTCGGTCCAGCCATTGGGCACCATGATGTCGATGGCGATCGGCGTGCCATCGGGATTGTCGCGGAAGCCGTCGCCGTCAGCGTCGACATAGCCGGCGGCGTCAAGGGCGGCGATGCCGGCCTCGAGGTCGAACTTGCCGTATTGACCGAACTGGGCCTCCACTTCCGGATTGGAGAAGGATTTGTAGAGCTCGCCCAGCATGGAGGGGTCTTCGTTGACCAGCGGATAGCCGTAGCCGGCGATGTCCACGATGGTCTGGCGGTCGATGAGCATGGAGAGCGCGCGGCGGAAGTTCACATCGGTGAAGGCCTTGCGGTTGTTCTCGTCCGGGGTCACCTGGCTGAGCTGGAACGACACCAGGCTCGAGGGGGTGAACCAGTATTTGTGGTGCTCGGGGTCCTTGGCGACGAAGGTGTTGTCGATGTCGGGGATGAAGCTGGTCGCCCAGTCCAGCGTGCCGTCGGCCAGCGCGGCGAGCACCTGCGGATTGTCGGCGAGCTGGGGCATGCGCATGCAGTCGACGGCCAGATTGTCCGCGTCCCAGTAATGCGGGTTGCGGCACTGTTCGTAGACCTGCGGGGTGAAGCGGGTGATCTCGGTCATCGGGCCGGAGCCGACCGGGTTCTCATTGGCGAAGGTGACCGGGTCGGCGATGTCGGCCCAGACATGCTCGGGCACGATGGGCATGCCGACGATGGTGTTGGCGATCAGCGAATTGGCTTCCTCGAGGTTGAAGCGCACAGTGCGGTCATCGACCTTCTCGACCGAGGCGATCTGTTCCGATACGGAAATGAAGTCCAGCGCCGGGAACTGCTCGATGTAGTCATAGGTGAAGACCACGTCGTCTGCGGTCAGCGGTTCGCCGTCGGACCACATCAGGCCTTCGCGCAAGACGAAGGTGATCGACTTGAGGTCGTCGGCCAGTTCGTAGCTTTCGGCGAGGCGGAAATTGGCCTCGTTGCTCTTGAGGCGGTTGAACACCACCAGCGGCTCGTAGATGAAATCGAGCGTGGTGGCGCGGGCCGAGGTCTGGCCGAATGGATTGAAATTGCGCACATAGGTGGTGGTCTGTTCGGAGCTGACGGTCAGCACCGATTGCGCGGCCACGGGCGCGGCCATGGCGAGGGCCGCGGCCGAAATGGCCAGGATCAGCGAAGTTCTAAGCATTCCCTTGTTCTCCTTTGCGTAAGACCGGGCTTTCAGGCCAGGCCATTCTCCCTGAAGATCTGCTCTACTTCCGCGTGGAGCATCGCGACATCCACGCGCTTGCTGCCGAGCCGTGCCTGGGCCCGGGCAATTCTTTCAAGGCTCGCCGCGCCCAGGGGGCGGGCGGCCATCGCGGCTGCTTCGCTGGCGGCCAGATCGCCCTGGCTGTGCAGGGCGATATCGTATCCCGCATCGAGCGCGGCGGTAACCCGTTCGGCCCAACTGCCCGACAGGGCGTCCATGGTGAGGCAATCGGTGACGAGCACGCCGTCATAGCCGAGCCTCGAGCGGATGAGCTCGCACACGCGCGGCGAGATGGAGGCCGGCAGGTCGGGATCGACCTGGGTGAACACGAGATGGGCGACCATCGCCCAGGGCGTGTCGCGGAGGCGGATGAAGGGCAGGAAGTCGGTGCCCGTCATCTCCTCGACCGAGGCGCGAACCACCGGCAGGTCATGGTGCGGGTCGACATCGACCCGGCCATAGCCCGGGATATGCTTCATGATCGGCATGGAGCCGACCTCGAGCAGGGCGTCGACGACCACCCGGCCCAGCGCGGCCACCAGTTCCGGATCGGAGCCGAAGGAGCGCGAGGAAATGATGTCGTGCGTGCCGGAACGCGCCAGGTCGACCACCGGGGTCGTGCCGCTGCCCAGCCCCAGATCGGTGAGCATGTAGCCCATGGCCAGCGAGGATTGGCGCAGGGCGTGCCGGGCCAGTTCCATGTCCTTCCGGGCCAGGGCGCCGAAATGGCCGATGGGGCGATAGAGCGGCCAGTTGCCGTTATCGAGCCGCTGCACCCGGCCGCCTTCCTGATCGATATAGACCGGGGCGTCCTCGCGCCCGACCGCCTCGCGGAACTGGGCGCAGAGGCGCCTGATCTGCTCGGGATTGTCGAGATTGCGCTTGAACAGGAACAGGCCGAACGGATTGGTCTCGCGGAAAAAGGCGATCTCGTCGGGCGACAGCTCCAGCCCCGGCATACCCACGAAAAGAGCGAGCGGCGTGGTGGACGGCACGATCAATCTCCGGCAGCGGGTCTGGGTTTGAGGCGCAGCAGGCCCTGGTAGATATCTTCGTTGTCGGACGGGATGGGCATGGCGCCCACGGCGTTGACGTAGAAATCCACGGGCCCGGCCGAGCCGATGATGGCATAGGCATGGCCCTGGGCCTTCATGGCGGCGAGGGTGTGGTAGAACAGGGCCAGGCCGATGCCCTTGCCGCGCTGGTTTTCGGACACCCCGGTGGGGCCGAAAAAGCCGCGCGCGGTGGCATCGTGGCAGGCGAAGCCGACCAGTTCGCCATCGATGACGGCGACGAGGCAGCCGGGCGGCTGATGGGCCATGGCGGCACTGACCTCGCTGACCCAGTATTCGCTGAAATTGGCGCGGACCCAGTCCTTGATGATGTGCTGCTCGGGCGGCAGGGCCGTCCTGATGGTCGCCTCGACGCCTTCGACCCGCTGGCGCAATTGCTCGAGGCGGCGGCTATAGAGGTTGACCAGCAGATCCATTTTTCAACTCACCGCACGAGGCTGATGCGCGGCGGCGGCCCGGCGCAGGAAGCCGTCGGCATCCGCCAGTGCGGCTTCGGCGGCGGGTGCCTCCATGCCGGTCAGGGCCATGAGGATGGCGAGCTTCACATTGTTGCCGGCCTTGACCAGGATCGCCTCGGCCTCGTCGGCGCTGCAGCCGGCCACCTCGACCAGGATGCGGGTGGCGCGGGCCGCCAGCTTGGCATTGCTGACCGACAGGTCGACCATGAGGTTTTCATAGCTCTTGCCGATACGGATCATGCTGGCCGTGGTCAGCATGTTGAGCACCAGTTTTTGCGCGGTGCCGGATTTGAGGCGGGTGGAGCCGGTCAGGGCCTCGGGGCCGACCACCGGGGAAATGGCGATGTCGGCGATGTCGGCGATGGCCGAGACGGGATTGCACGAGAGGGCCACGGTGGTGGCGCCGATCTCGTTGGCATAGTCGAGACCGCCGATGACATAGGGGGTGCGGCCGCTGACGGCGATGCCCACCACCACGTCGCGCGGGGCGAGGTCGATGCGCTCGAGATCGCGGCGGCCTTCGCCGCGGTCATCCTCGGCCCCTTCGATGGGATAGCGCAGGGCGCGGTCGCCGCCGGCGATCAGGCCCACCACCATCCCCTCGGGCACGCCGAAAGTGGGTGGGCATTCGGAGGCGTCGAGCACACCGAGGCGTCCGCTGGTGCCGGCGCCGATATAGACCAGGCGCCCGCCGGCCTTGAAGGCGTCGACGATGCGGTTCACGGCTTCGGCGATATGCGGCAGCACTGCCTCGACCGCACCGGCAACCAGCGCGTCCTCGGCGTTCATGGCCGCCAGAATCTGCTCGGTCGACATGAGGTCGATCTGCATCGTGTTGGGATTGCGGGTCTCGGAGACCAGATGCTCCAATTCCGCGATCAGTGTGCTTTTTGCCATCATGCCATCACTCGGGAAACCGAAGGGGATGCTATGAATGAATATTCCATGTGTCAACGAAACTTGGAATATTGTATTCCGGATTGATCGGAGATGTGTGTAAAGTGGGGCGGGGGTGGTATGCGTTCCGATCCTCGGCTTTGGCAGTCGCGCCGTGCCGCGATGGCCGGGGGGCCTTGGCTCGATCCGGGCCAAGTCCTTGAAAGAATTCCGGAATCCGCCACCAACGAAACAGGAGCCAGCATGTCCGTTCTCAAACTTCTCGAGGCGCAAAAGGCGTCGATGACGGTGGCGGACCGGCAGATCGCCCAGTTCATCCTCGACGATCCCGACCGCATGCTGGAGCTGTCATCGGGCGCGCTGGCCGAGGCGACGGGACGCAGCCAGTCCAGCGTCGTCAAATTCAGCCAGAAGCTGGGCTATGCCGGCTACCAGCAGCTCAAATTGGCGGTGACCAAGGCGAAGGCGCTGGAATGGCACGCGCCGGGCGGGGTCATCCACGGCTCCATCGATGCCAGCGACAGCTATCTCACCATCGTGCAGAAGCTGATCGGCAGCAAGCTGCTGTCCATGCGCGAAACCTCATCGGCCAATAACGAGGCGGCGGTGGAAGCCGCGCTCGACACGCTGGTGGGCGCGCGCAAGCTGCAATTGGCGGGCGTGGGCGCCTCGTCGCTGGTGGCCAAGGATTTTTCCTACAAGCTGCTGAAGCTGGGGCGCGTCGTGCTGCTCAATAGCGACAGCCATATCCAGATCTCCAATGCCTCGGCGCTGGACGAGAACGACGCCCTGATGGCGCTGTCCCATTCGGGGCGGAGCGTCGAGACATTGCGCATCGCCGAACTGGCGAAGCGGCGGGGCGCGACGGTGATCTCGGCCACCGGCATGCAGACCAACCCGCTGGCCGAACTGGCCGATATCAGGCTGTTCACCGTGGCCGACGAGGACCGGGTGCGCTCCTCCGCCATCACGGCGCGCGACGCGCAGCTTATGCTGATGGACATGCTGTTCATCCTGCTGCTGCGGCATCAGTCCGACGCCTATGACTTCATCCACAACAGCGAGGCCGCGGTCACCGTGCTGAAGGCCTGAGGGCCCGGGTGCCCGGGCGGCGGGACCGGCAGGACCGGGTTGTCCACATAATGGATTTTGTAATATTCTATTCTTGACACTTTCGTCATTTGGAATTCAATATTCCACCATCCGGGGCACAAGGGGGGCTCCGTAGGTTGGAGCGTCTGCCGGAGGCGGGCGACCTGAGGAGGTAACTTGGCCCAGCTCTCACTCCGCGGCATCAAGAAGCGCTTCCGGGAAACCGATGTGCTGCACGGAATCGATCTCGAAATCGGGGACCGGGAATTCGTGGTGTTCGTCGGGCCCTCGGGCTGCGGCAAGTCCACGCTGCTGCGGCTGATCGCCGGGCTGGACCCGATCACCGAAGGCGAATTCCTGCTCAACGGCCAGCGCATGAACAGCGTGCCCCCGTCGCGGCGCGGCATTGCCATGGTGTTCCAGTCCTATGCGCTTTACCCGCATATGGACGTTTATGAGAACATGGCCTTTGGCGCGCGGCTGATGGGGCTCGACAAGGACCAGGTCGAGGCGCAGATCGCCGAGGCGGCGCGCATGCTGCGGCTCGAGCCGCTGCTCAGGCGCAAGCCGCGCGAGCTCAGCGGCGGGCAAAGGCAGCGCGTGGCCATCGGGCGGGCGCTGGTGCGCAAGCCGGAAGTGTTCCTGCTCGACGAGCCGCTGTCCAATCTCGACGCGGCCCTGCGCTCGGATGTGCGGCTGGAGATCGCGAAGCTGCATCGCGATATCGGCGGCACGATGATCTATGTGACCCATGACCAGGTCGAGGCGATGACGCTGGCCGACAAGATCGTGGTGATGAATGCCGGGCGGATCGAGCAGGTGGGCAGCCCGCGCGAACTCTACGAGACCCCGGCCAATACCTTCGTCGCCACCTTCATCGGCTCGCCGCGCATGACGCTGATCGATGTCGAGCGGCAGGGCGGGAGCCTGGTCATGCCCGGGGGCGGCGCGGTGGCGCTGGACGGCCTGCCCGAGGCCGCGAGGCTGAAGCTGGGCGTGCGCTCGGACGCGGTCCGTCTCGCGCGCGGCGCGGATGGCCAGGGCTTTGCCGGACAGGTGGTCTATACCGAATATCTGGGCGACAACGCCTATGTCTATGTGCGCCTCGCCGATGGCGCGCTGCTGGCGGCGCGCACCGCGCCCAACGATCTTTATGCGCCCGACGTGCAGGTGACCGTCACGGTCGATCCGGCCGGGGCGCATTTCTTTTCCGCCGAGGATGGCCGGCGGTTGGCCCCATAGGGCCGAAAATTGCCACACGACGTTTCAAGGGAAGGAAGAACCATGAAAAAGACTATGATCCGCAGCGGCGCCATTCTGGGTGCAGTGCTCGTCGCGGCGCCGGCCCTGGCCCAGGACATCACGTTCTGGAGCTGGCGCCAGGAAGACCGTGCCGCCTATGAGCAGTTCATCGAGGCGTTCGAGGCGGCCAATCCGGGCATCAACGTCAAGTTCGAGGCGTTCGAGGCGGCCAATTACAATACCATCCTGTCGACGGCCCTGGCCGGCGGCACCGGCCCGGACGTGATGATGGTGCGCGCCTATGGCGGGCTGGAAAATGTGGCGGCGGCGGGCTATCTCGAGCCGATCTCGCCCGAAAACGTGCCGGCGCTGGCCGATTTCGCCGCCCCGGCCCTGGCGGCCGAAAGCGTTCGCGCCGACGGCAAGGTCTATGCCGTGCCCTTCGCCAGCCAGACGCAGCTCGTCATCTACAACAAGGAGATCTTCGACGCCAACGGGCTCGAGGAGCCGCAGAGCTGGGACGAATTGGTGGCGGTGAGCCAGGCGCTCAGGGATGCCGGCATCATCCCCTTCGCCAACGGCACCGCGACCGCCTGGCAGAACGAGACCGTTACCTTCGGCCTCGGCTCCTCGCTGATGGGCGAGGATTTCTACGATGCGCTGATGGAAGGCTCGACCGACTTCACCGATGAGCGCTTCACCGGAGCACTGGGCGAGATCGCCGCCGTGGCGGCGGATTATTTCCCCGACGGCTTCATCGGCCTCGACTATCCCTCGGCGCAGCAATTGTTCGCCTCGGGCATGGCCGGCATGTTCATCGGCGGCTCCTATGAGATGGCGACGTTCCAGGGCCTCAATCCCGACATCGAAATGGGCGTCTTCGCCGCGCCGGGCAAAACGGCGGACGATCCCAAGCTCGTGGGGCTCTATTTCGACGGCGGCTATGCGGCCAACGCCGCCGGCGCCAACAAGGACGCGGCGATCCAGTTCCTCAACTATCTGGCCAGCCCCGAATTCGGCCAGGCCTTCGCCAATACGCTGAGCAATATCTCGACGGTGCCGGGCGTCAGCTTCGACAACCCGCTTCTGGCCGAGGTCAACGAGCTCAACCAGTCCTCCATCCCCTATCTGATGCTGGCGCATTTCCGCTATGGCGAGCCGTCCGGCTCGGTGCTGATCCAGGGCGAGATGCAGAAGCTGTTCGCCGGGGAAACCACGCCGGAAGCTATCGGCGAGGCACTGACCACCGGCCTGGCCGCCTGGTACGAGCCGTTCCAGAAGTAAGCTGAGCCCGCGAGGGCGGGTTGCCCCGCCCTCGTCCATACGCGCCATGCCCTCACGATCGTCACCACCCGGCTTGTCCGGGTGGTCCATGGGCCCTGCACGATGGATTGCCCGGACAAGCCGGGCAATGACGACGGCGGGGCAGGATGTGTGAGCAGCGCGAGGCTGCCGGGCTCCACGCCGTTCAACAGCAACAGAGGTCCAAATGCCCCAACTTCGGATGACAGGCCGCGGCCTCTGGATTACCGCGTTGATCGTGCCGCCGCTGGCTTTCGTGGCGCTGTTCATCGTCTATCCGATCTTTTCCGCCTTCGCCTACGCCTTCTTCGACTGGCAGGGATTGCGGCGGGGCGGTTTCGTGGGGCTGGAGAATTTCCACACGGTGCTGTTCGTCGAGCCCTATCGGAGCTGGACGCTCAACGCCTTCAAGAACAACGTGATCGTCTTCTTCGCGCTGATGGTGCTGCAGAACGGGCTCGGCTTCATCCTGGCCTATGCGCTCTGGCGCGAATTGCCCGGCGCCCGGTTCCACCGCATCGCGGTGTTCCTGCCGGTGGTGCTCTCCACCATCATCGTCGCCTATCTGTTCAAGCTGTTCTACCACCCCCTGTTCGGGGTGGTGAACCTCTCGCTCAAGGGGCTGGGCCTGGGCTGGCTGGCGCAACCCTGGCTGGGACAGGGCAATACAGCGCTCTGGAGCATCATCGTCGCGCAGGCCTGGCACATGGTGGGGTTCCCGACCCTGGTGTTCCTGGCCGGAATGCAGCGCATCCCGGGAGAAATCCTCGACGCGGTGCGCATGGAAACCGAAAGCGAGTGGGTGAAGATCACCAAGATCGTCTGGCCGCTGGTGGCGCCGAGCGCGACCATCGTGTTCACGCTGCTCTTCGTGGGCGCCTTCAACTGGTTCGAGCTGCCCTATATCATGGGCGGACTCGACGGCTCGCCCTTCGGCTCCACTGACGTCCTGGGCCTTTACTTCTATCGCACCGCCTTCGGCAACGTATCCTCCGGCCAGCAGGATTTCGGGCTCGGCAGCGCGCTGGCGGTCCTGATCTTCCTGTTCATCGCGCTGATCGCCGGCGTCATCACCACCCGATTGCGGGCCCGGGAGATCCAGATATGAGCGTCACCGCCAGCACGAGCTATTACGATCGCCGGGGCCTGTTGGGGACGCTGGGCCGCGACGGGCTGTTGCAGATCATCCTTATCGCCAACACCGTCATCATGCTGGCGCCGATCGTCATCATGGTGTTTTCCGCCTTCAAGACCACGCCGCAGATCTTCCAGTCGCCCTTTTCCATTCCCGATTTCACACATCTGGGGAATTTCCTCAAGATCTGGACGCAGACCAATTTCCTGCGCTATCTGCTCAACTCGTTCCTGGTGACCGGCGTTTCCATGGCGCTGATCCTGACGCTGGGCACGATGGCGGCCTATGCCATCGGACGCTACCAGTTCAAGGGCTCGACCTTCATCCTGATGTTCTTCATCGCCGGGCTGACGCTGCCGCTCAAGCTCGCCATCATCCCGCTATTCATGCTGATGCGGGATCTTTCGATCCTCAACAACCAGCTCTCGCTGATCTTCGTCTATACGGCCATGGGCCTGCCGACGACGGTGTTCATCATGACCGGCTTCATTCGCACCCTGCCCAATGAGCTGGAGGACGCAGCGCGCATGGACGGGGCGAGCGAGGCGCGGATCATGTGGTCGATCATGCTGCCGCTGGTGCGGCCGGCCATGGTGATCGCCGGCATCCAGAACGTGGTGCCGATCTGGAACGACTTCTTCTTCCCGCTGGTGTTCATTCAGAACGACGACCTGAAGACGCTGCCGCAGGGGCTGACGACCTTCATGGGCGAATATACCACGGATTGGGGCGTCTTGTTCTCGGGGCTGACGCTGTCGGCCGCGCCGATCATCCTCATCTATATCGTGCTCTCCAAGCAGTTCATCGCCGGCATGACCTCGGGTGCGGTCAAATGAGGCTGGAGCGCGGTCTCATCGTCTCGTGCCAGGCGCGGGCGGACAATCCCCTGCACGGGCCCCGCTTCATGGGCGCCATGGCGCTGGCGGCGCGCGACGGCGGCGCGGTCGGCATCCGGGCCAACGGCCCTGAAGATATCGCGGCGGTGCGCGCGGCCGGCCTGCCGGTCATCGGCATCCACAAGGTGTTCTCGGACGACTATCCCGTCTACATCACCCCCGATTTCGCCGCGGCCCAGGCCATCGTCGCGGCCGGGGCAGAGGTCGTGGCGCTCGATTGCACCCCGCGGCCGCGCGACGGCGAAAGCCCGGCGGTGCTGGTGCGGCGCATCCGCGAGGAATTGGGCGCCGAGGTCTTTGCCGATATCTCGACCCTGGACGAGGGGCTTGCCGCGGCCGATTGGGGCGCCACCTACGTGGCGACGACGCTTTCGGGCTATACCGAGGCGACCCGGCCCAAGCCGGCGGGTCCCGATCTGGCGCTGCTCGAAGGCCTGGCCAGGAGATTGTCGGTGCCGGTGATCGCCGAGGGGCGCTTCAACACCCCGGCCCTGGTGCGACGGGGTTTCGAGGCCGGGGCCCATGCGGTAGTGGTGGGCACCATGATCACCAATCCGCGGGAGATTACCCGCATGTTCATTGCCGAGGGCGTTCCGCGTTGAGCCCCGGCCTGCATCTGGGCCTCGACATCGGGGGCACGGCCAGCCGCTACGTGCTGTGCGACGGGCAGGGGCGGGAAGTCGCGCGGGGCAGGGCTGCGGGCGCCACCGGCCATGTGTTCAATCCGGCGGAAAAAGACAAGCTGCGTGCCGCGTTCGAGGCGATCGCGGCCGAGATCGCGCCGCGCGACATTGCCATTGCCAGCGTCACCCTGGGCTTGACCGGATACGGTCCGGCGGTATCCGGCGTGGTCACGGCGCTGGTCGGCGAGGCATTCGGCGTCGCCTCCGGCAGCGTCATCGCCGTTGACGACATCATTCTCGCCTATATGGCCAATTTTGCGCCGGGCGAGGGACATCTCATCTCGGCCGGCACCGGTTCGATCGGCGTTCATATCGGCGCGGACGGCGCGTTCACGCGGGTCGGCGGCCGGGGCATCCTGATCGACGATGGCGGTTCGGGAAGCTGGATCGCGCTGACCGCGCTCGACCGCATCTACCGCGTGCTGGACCAGGACGGCGATTTCGGGCCGGTGAGCATTCTTGCCGAAAATCTGCTGCAACAGGTCGGCGGCCGTGACTGGAGCGACGTGCGCCAATTCGTCTATGCGGGCGATCGCGGGCGGATCGGAACGCTGGCCGTGGCGGTCGCCAGGGCGGCGGTGGCGGGCGACGCGGCAGCGCAAGCCATCCTGCGGCAGGCCGGCGTGGAACTCGCGCGCCTGGCGCAGGCGCTGGTCAGGCGGGTCGGGCCGCGTCCGATCGGCTTTATCGGCGGGGTGCTGGCGCTGCACCCGGCGATCGCGGCGGAAATCCGCGACACGCTCGGCGGGCGCGAGGTCCGCTTGCTCAATGCCGATGCCAGCCTCACCGCGGCGCGGTTGCAGGCGGGCGGCAATGACGCCTGGCTGGCGACCCTGGCAGCGCAGCGCTCCGGCTAGAGGCTTTCATGTTTTGACGGAATCGGCGACCAGCGCTCCCTCCCCCTTGAGGGGAGGGTTGGGGAGGGGGTGGGTTTGGCGGAGCACCGAAGGACCCCCACCCCCGACCCCTCCCCTCAAGGGGGAGGGGAGCAAGAAAGCGCTGATCCACTTGACAGTGAAAGGCTCTAGGGTCGGGGGCGGGCCTCGCCCGGCTATGGGCCTTCGGCGATTGGCGGATTGCGGGACAGCCATGCATCGACTTCGGCCCGGGTCGGGGTGCCGAGCCGGCCGCCGAAACTTGTGCATTTGAGCGCCGCGGCGGTATTGGCGAAGGCAATGGCGTCGGCAATGGCGCGGCCCTCGGCAATGGCAAGGGTGAAGGCACCGTGGAAGACGTCGCCGGCGGCCAGCGTGTCCACGGCCCTGACCGGCGGCGGCAGGGCCTGGCGCGCGATGCCGTTCTCCATCCAGAAGCAGCCTTCAACGCCCCCGGTAATGGCGACGAAACCGGCAAAGCGTGCAGCAAGGACGGGCAGGGCGGCGGCGATGTCGGCGGCGCCGGACACCGCGAGCGCGGCCGGCTCGGAAAAGACCGCATGGGTGGCGAGGGCGGCCAGGCTTTCGATGATTTCGACCGGGCCGGTATCGGCATCCAACACGGCGATACGGCCGGCGGCGCGGGCCAGTTCGAGCACCCTGGCGGCGCCTTCGGGCCAGCGGACATCGACCTGGACGGCGTCGGCAGCGGCGATCAGGCTTGCTGGAATCCAGGCGGGGTCGCTGCCCAGGCCCGGATCGTAATAGGGCAGGATGAGCCGCTCGCCATCGTCGTCGACGATCACGGCGCTGAGCGGGGTGGGGACGCCTTCAAAACGCCGGACGTGGCGGCAATCGACGCCCTCCGCCGCGATCTGGGCAATGAAGTGATCGCCCATCATGTCGGCGCCGATACGGGTGACCAGGCTTGCCCGGCCGCCCAGGCGCGTCGCTGCCACGGCGGCGCTGGTGGCCATGCCATGGGCGGCCTGGACCAGCGCCCGGGGGAGGATCTTGCCGGGCCCTCGGGGCAGGGCATCGACCGAGAAGATCATGTCCATCGTCGCGGCGCCGGCAAAGACGATGTGGGGAGGATTGGGCATGGGCTGAACCGGTGCGGGAAAAGCATGGGCGGATCGGCCCGGGGCCGAACCGCGGGCCGCGTCCGCCGGAAAACTGGCGAAGTCTTGCCGGGCCCGCTTCAGCCGGCCGGGCGGCCGAAGCGGGCATTGAGGCTTTCGAGCAGGGCCATGGTCGGAGCGTCCGGCTTGCCCACCGCCATGCGGGCATTGCCCGCCGGAATGCCCTGGAGGCGCAGGCCGGTCTTGAGCCGCTCGATATCGCCCAGAAGGCCATCGACCGTCGCGTCGACGTCGTCCTGGAGCCCGGCGCGGTCGGTGACGCCGGCGGCCACCGCTTCGGCCATGGCAACGAAGGGCTCGGGATAGACCGAGGCGATGCCGGAAATGACCCCGTCGGCGCCGACCTGGCCGAGGCGGCCGATCTCGCGGTCCGAGCCGGTGAGCACGAGGAAGTCCTCCGGCAGGAGCTTGCGGTACTCGCCCACGCGTTCGAGGCTTTCACCACTGATCTTGACGCCGATGATGTTGGGGAGCCTGGCCAGCTCGGCCATCAACTCGGGCGAGACGGTGACGCCGGTGCGGGCGGTGAAGATATAGACGAAGACCCCCAGCCCATCGGAAATCTCGGAAATGCGGCCGTAGAAATGCTTGAGCGCCTCGTCGGTGGAGGGCAGGAAATAGGGCGTGATGGCCGCCACTTCCCTTGCGCCCTCGGCGCGGGCCTGGGCGATGAGGCGCTCGACTTCGTAAAGGCTGGAGGCGCCGACATGCACCACGACGCGCTTGTCCTCGAGCACGTCGAGGCTGAGGCGGGTGAGCGCGCGGCGTTCGTCCTCGCTGAGCGAGGGGAATTCACCGGTCGTGCCAAGCACGAAAGCCCCATCGACACCGGACTGGGCGCATTTGCGCAGGATGGCGGTGTTGGCCTCGACGGAGACTTCGCCATCGGCGCCGAAGGCGACCGGGATCGCGGTGAGGATGATGGGTTTGGATGCGGACATGAATGACTACTCGTGGTCGTTAGGTGATGGAGCCGGCGGCCCTGGCGGCGCGGCGGCGCTGGAGGAGGGGAGTCATGAGGGCGGCGAAGATGGCGATGATCGCCAGCGTCAGCAGGGTGGCCGAAATCGGCTTGTTGACCAGTCCGGCCGGACCGTCGATCAGCAGCGAGCGGCGCAGGTTGGATTCGGCCAGGGGACCCAGGATAAGGCCGAGCACGATGGGGCTGGCGGGAATGCCGCAGCGCTTGAGCACGAGGCCGATCACGCCGAAGGCCAGCATGATGCCGACGGTGAACAGATTGTTGGTGGTGGCATAGGTGCCCACCAGGCAGAAGACCAGCACGGTGGCCCAGATATAGTGGACCGGCATGTCGAGCAGCTTCACCATCATCGGCATGCGCACCAGATTGATGGCGAGCGTGACCAGCGTGGCCAGAACCATGATCGTGGTGATGGTGATCACGAGGGCGGGCTGGTTGACGAACAGGCTCGGTCCCGGCTGGATGCCCCAGACGATCATCGAGCCGATCATCACCGCCATCACCGAATCTCCGGGAATGCCCAGGGCCATGGTGGTGGTGAGCGAGCCGCCCAAAGTGGCGCTGGAGGCGGTGTCGGAGGCGGCGATGCCCTCGATATTGCCCTTGCCGAAACTGTCCCTGGTCTTGGAGGCGGCCTTGGCCCGGTCCCAGCCGAGCAGGCCGGCAATGTCGCCCCCCGCGCCCGGGATGATGCCGACGACGAGCCCGACGAGACCGGCAATGCCGGTGGGCTTGGCGATGCGCTTATATTCGTCCCGGGTCGGCCACCAGCGCCCGAGCGCCGAGATCGGGCGGACCTTGAAGGGGCGGTGGGTCAGCAATTGGTCGAGCAATTCGGCAATGCCGAACAGGCCGATGATGACGGCGATGAAGTCGAGCCCGCTGTTCAGTTCGCGGATGCCGAAGGTGAAGCGCGCGTCGCCGGTGATCGGATCGCGGCCGACGGTGGCGATGAATAGGCCGATGACGCCCGCGAGCAGGCCCTTGGCGATGGATTTCGACGAGATCGAGATCATGATGGTCATGGCCAGGATCACCACGGCGAACATCTCGCTGGGGCCGAATTTGAGCGCCAGTTGCGCCAGCGGCACCGAGGCGAAGGTGAACAGCACCATGCTGGCGAGAATGCCCACTGCCGAGACCAGCGCCGAAACGATCAGCGCCAGCCCGGCCTGGCCGTTCTTGGCCATGGGATAGCCGTCGAAAGTGGTGGCGATGGAGGCGGGCGTGCCGGGAGTGTTGATGAGGATGGAGGGTATGCGATCGCCGAAATTGGCGGCGACATAGATGGTGAGCAGGACGGCAAGACCCTGAACGGGCTCGAGCGTCATGGTGAAGCTGCTGGCCAGCGCCACGGCCATGGTCGCGGTGATGCCGGGGAACATGCCCACCAGCATGCCGATGACGACGCCAACGCCCAGGCACATCATCACCATGGGCTCGAACACGGCGAGCAGGCCATCCACAAGGGCGGTCATAGCGGCACCCGCAGCAGGAAATGGAACAGGCCGTAGATGAAGGCGGTGGTTATCACCGGAAAGACGATCAGCCCTCTCGGGCTGCGCAGGCCGAAAACCCAGAGCAGGGCGAGCAGATAGACCGCCGTGGGCAGGACATAGCCCAGACCCCACCAGGCGACGACATAAAGAACGGTCAGGGTCAGCGCCGTCAGCATGCGGGTCCAGCCGTCGCGGTGGCTGCTCTCGAGATCGCCCCGGCCCATGGCCGGACCGAACAGCGACATGGCCACCAGGATGGCGGACAGCCCGCCCGCAAGGACGGACAGCAGGGTGGGCCACCATTTGGGGTCGAGCCCGCCGGCGCCCATGCGCAGATAGATATTGCGCGAAAGCACCAGTGCCACGACCGACAGGGCGAGCGCCGTCACGGCAACGGCGATTTCGAGCCGTCGCGAAGGGGAGGCGGAGAAATCGTATTCCGCGACCGTCTCGTCCGGCGGCGCGAGGCCGCCGGACGAAGCCGCGAGCTTTTCCAGCCCGGTCATGCGCTTACTTCAGAACTTCGGCGTAGCGGGCCGCTTCCGCGTCGACAAAGGCCTTCCACTCGTCACCGCTCTTGTATTCCGGCAGGATGCCGGCGGGGGTGACCGCGTCGAGGAAGGTCTGGGAGGCGGCAGCCTTCCTGATCGACTCCTCGAGAATGGCCTTGACGTCGTCGGGAATGCCGGCCGGGCCATAGACGCCGCCCCAGGCGCCGAAGGAAAGGTCGAAGCCCTGCTCGGCGGCGGTCTTGACGCCGGGGAAGCGCGGATGCTCGTTCTCGTCGAAAATGGCCAGCACCTTGAGCGAACCGTCGGCGAAGGCGGCGGCGGTCTCGCCGGCCCCGGCGGTCACCGCGTCGACGTGATTGCCCAAAGCCGCGGCCACGGCGGGCGCGCCGCCGTCGAAGGGCACGGGGGTGATCTTGGCGCCGGTCATCTGCGCCAGGACGAAGGCGGTGGCGGCAAAGGCCGAGGCCGCGCCCGAATTGGAGACCGAGACTTCCGTGGTCTTGGCGGCCTCGATGAAGTCGGCCAGACTGTCATAGGGGCTGTTGGCGGCCACCGCCAGCACGACGGGGCTGTTCATCACCTGGCCCAGATAGGTGTAGTCGGCGCGGTCGAAATCATAGCCGATATGCTCGGCAATGGCGAACTCCACCGGGCCGAAGCCGATCGTGTAGCCATCGGCGGGCTGCTCGGCGACATGGGCGAAGGCGACGGTGCCCGAGGCGCCGGGGCGGTTCTCAACGATGACGCTGACGCCCAGATCCTTCTCGATCTCAGAGGCGATGGCGCGCGAGGTGCGGTCGGAGGCGCCGCCGGCGGCGGCCTGCACCACGAAGGTGATGTCCTTCGAGGGGAAGGCGTCCTGCGCCATGGCCGGCACCGTCAGGGCGACGCCGAGGAGCCCGGCAAGGGCGATGGCTTTTGCATAGATGTTGCGGGTATACATTATTTTCTCTCATTGATTGACTTGTTGCTCCGGCCCGCGGGGCCGGCGACGGTCATTGCCTTGTGTCGGCGGCAAGCCGGTTTCGTTGTCGGGCGATATCGTCAGTCCTGTGCCCTCCTGCTCCGCCTCCTCTCCAGGGCGCGTTCCCAGACCTTCACCATGCGGGCGCGAGACCCTTCGAGGTGATTGGTGAGCTCGGTTTCGGCCGCCTCCGGATCGCCCTGCTTGATGAGGTCGAGCAGTTCGCGATGCTTGGCCGCGCTGGCCTGGAGGTCTTGTTCGAGCGAAATGGTCAGACGCAACAGCGTCATCATGATGGCCTCGTAGCGCTGCCAGACATCGGCGAGGCGCTTGTGGCCGGAGATCAGGCAGATCTCGTTGTGAAAGGCGACGTCGGCCTGGGCGAAACCGGCGGCGTCGTCGCTTTCGGCAGCGCGATGCATGACCTCGACCTGGCGGTGGATCTCGCCGAAGCGGGAGGCGTCGTAGCGGCCGACGGCGAGGCGCACGGCGAGGCCCTCGATGGCGCCGCGCAGGGAATAAAGCTCGTTGATGCTGTCGTGATCGATGCCGATGACGGTGACGCCCGGCTGCTGGTTCTCGACCAGGCCCTCGATCTGAAGGATGCGGAAGGCGTCGCGGATCGGCCCGCGGCTGACCCCGAAGCGCTCGGCCAGGTCGGCCTCGATCAGGCGCTCGCCCCGGACGAATTCGCCCCCTGCAATGGCCTCGCGCAGGGCCGCGGCCACCTGCGACCCGAGCGCCTCGCGCTGAATGATGCTCGCTGGGGCGCCCCTCAACGTTCTTGCCTCCTCCATTTCGGTTTACGGTAAACGGTTAACAATCAAGGAGTCAAGGAAGGACAGGCGATAGGCCGCGCTTATGACGGGCCGGCAACAAAAAAGACCCCCGGGGAGGAATCCGGGGGCCTGGCAGGGTTCGGTTGCGCTTCGATCAGGCGGGCAGGGCGGCGGGGTCGCAATAGATGATGACGTGGGGATGGTCCTGCAGGGCCGAGGCCGGGCAATCCACGTCCTTGGGGGCGTTGAAGGCGCGCGTCAGCGCTGCCGCCTTGTTGGCGCCGGTGGCGACGAGCACGATTTCGCGGGCGTCCACGATGGTGCCGATGCCCATGGTGACGGCACTGGATGGCGGCAATTCGCCGGGCGGGAAATCGCCCTTGTTGGCCTCGATGGTGGACTGGGCCAATTCGACCACGCGGGTGCGGCTGTCGAAGGGGGAGCCGGGCTCGTTGAAGCCGATATGGCCGTTACGGCCGATGCCGAGCAATTGCAGGTCGATGCCGCCGCGTGCGGCGATGGCCGCCTCATAGGCGGCGCAGTCGGCAGCCAGATCGCCCTCGGTTTCGGGCAGCATGGCGCGCTCGGCCGGCAGGTCGACATGATCGAACAGGCGCTGACGCATATAGGCGCGGAACGAGGCGGGGTGATTCTTGGGCAAGCCGACATATTCGTCGAGATTGAAGGAGGCGGCCTCGGCAAAGGAAAAGCCGTTCTGGCGATAGAGGTCGATCAGCGCGGCATAGATCGGCACGAAGGTATTGCCGGTGGCCAGGCCGAGCGTCGTGGCGGGCTTGGCCTTGAGCGTCTGGGCGATATGGGCCGCAACGGCCGAGGCGATCTCGGCGGCATTGGGCAGGACACGGAATTCTGGTTTCGTCATGGCTCGCTTTTCTGGCCAGGCGTGGCCGCTTCTGTCCGGAGCGCCGGGCGCCGTGCGGCCCCGATGCCCATTGTGCCGGAAGGCTCCGGCATGCCGCTGCATGCGAGCGGCACCATGCTCTTACCCGTTGGGCGGCGCCTTGCAAGTCGCAAAGCCGCCGCAGCGGGTGCGATCAGGCGATGGCGCGCAGGCTGCCGGTGCCGCCGGGGGCCTGCACCGAGCGGGAGCCTGCCGCAATGGCCGCAGCGAGGCAGGCACGCGCATCGGCGCCATCGAGCCAGGCATGCAGGAAGCCGGCATTGAAGGCATCGCCCGCGCCGGTGGTGTCGATGACGTCCACCCGCGGGGTCGGCATCGAAATGACCTCGCCGTCCATGGCGAGCAGGCCGCCCTGCTCGCCGCTCTTGAGCGCGACGATGGGGAAATGCCGGTGCAGCCGGGCGATGGCCGCGGCAGGATCGTCCTGGCCGGTCAGGGCGCGCGCCTCTTCCAGATTGGGCAGGAAGATGTCGGCGCCCGTGGAGCGCTCGAAGAACATGGGATCGCCAATGAGCTCGTCGTCCCAGCTCGGGTCGAGCGAGACCGACAGCCCCCTGGCCTTGGCGGCGGAGATGGCGTCGGTCATCTCGTGCAGCGTCGCATATTCGGCGATGTGCAGATGGGCGGCCTCGGGCCAGGCCAGCGCCGTCTCGAAGCTCGACGGACGCGCGTGGCCGGCACGGCGCGACAGGAAGGCGCGGTCGCCGTCCTTGACCATGACCACCGTCAATTGCGGCCCCGCCGCGTCCGCGCGGTCGAGGAAGCGCAGGTCGAGGCCGAGATCCTCCAGTTCGCCCGACAGGGCGGCGGAAAGAGGATCGGTGCCGAAACGGGCGAGCACGGCCGAGGGACGGCCGAGGGCGGCCAGATGGGCGGCGGTGATGAGCGCCCCGCCGCCGGGGGTCATGGCGAAGTCGCGGGCGAACAGCTCGCGACCCAGCACCGGCATGCTGTCCAGCCCCCGGAACACCAGGTCGCAGTAAATACGGCCGAGGCTGAGCACGGCCCTGGATGTGGAGGACGTCATGCCCGGCCCAGAGCTTTCTCGCTGGCAGCGTCGAACAGGTAGAGCGAGCCGGGGGCGGCGCCGATCTCGACGGTGCTGCCGATGGCAGGCACCACGCGGCCCGGCGCGGTGGCGATGACCAGATCCTTCCCGAGGCGGAGATGGACCAGCGTTTCGGCGCCGAGCGGCTCGACCGCCTCGACAATGCTGGTGGCGACAAGGCCGGCGCCCTGGGCCTGGCCCACGACGAGGTCGTGCGGGCGGATGCCGACGCGCACCGTGCCTTCATGCCCGGGCAGGGTGAGACCGGAAATGCCGGCGCCCTCGATGGCGAGCGCGCCATCGGTGATGGTGCCCTCGAGCATGTTCATCGACGGGCTGCCGATGAAGCGGGCGGTGAAGATGTCGACGGGGTTCTCGTAGAGATCGGTGGGCGAGCCGACCTGCAGGATGTTGCCATCGCGCATGACCACGATCTTGTCGGCCATGGTCATGGCCTCGATCTGGTCGTGGGTCACATAGACGATCGTGGTGCCCAGACGCCGGTGCAGGCTCTTGATCTCCATGCGCATCTGCGAGCGCAATTGCGCATCGAGATTGGAGAGAGGCTCGTCGAAAAGGAAGGCCACGGGATCGCGGACCATGGCGCGGCCGATGGCGACGCGCTGGCGCTGGCCGCCCGACAAAGCCGCCGGGCGACGCTCGAGCAGCTTTTCCAGACCGAGAATCTTGCCGGTTTCCTCGATGCGCTTCTGCTTCTCGGCCTTGGAGAGCTTGGAGGTGTAGAGGCCGAAGCCGATATTCTGCCCCACCGTCATGTGCGGATAGATGGCGTAATTCTGGAACACCATGGCGATGTTGCGCTGCTTGGGCTCGCGCTGGTTCACCACTTCGTCCCCGATCAGCAGCGTGCCGCCGGAAATGTCCTCGAGCCCGGCGATCATGCGCAGGGTCGTCGACTTGCCGCAGCCCGAGGGGCCGACAAAGACCACGAATTCGCCGTCCTCGATGGTGAGGTCGATGCCGTGCACGGCCCGGGTGGCGCCATAGGACTTGACCAGTCCCTGCAGTTCGATCTTGGCCATCAGGCGGCTCCCTTCAATGCGTCGAAACGCTCTTTGAGCATATGCGCGGCATCGGCCTGGCGGCGCAGCAGCTTGTCGTGTCGGGCGGCGAAATCGGCCGCGTCGTTCTTGTAGCCGGCGATGGCGGCGCCCAGCGGCTCGGGCGCGGGACCGCCATAGCGGGTGCGCACGGAGACGAAATATTCGGGCGAAACCAGTTCGGCATAGGTCTTCGGGTCGAGCGCGGTCTTGCGGCCGGTGGCCTTCTCGAAGGCTTCGGCGAAGGGCGCGTAGCCATCCTCGGCCAGATCGCCATTCCTGGCGACGACCGCCCTGGCGACGGCGGCGGCGATCTCGTGGCCTTCGCGGAAGGAGAGGCCCTCCCGGCGCACGAGGCTGTCTGCCAGCTCGGTGATGGTGATGCAGGAGCGGCGGATATTGGCCGCAACCCGGGCCGGATCGATGCGGATCTGCGCGACGAGGGCGGCGAGCAGGTCGAGCACGCGATACGCGCTGTCGAAGGCCTGGTAACCCATGGCCTGGGTTTCGCCCTCGCTGTCGTTCATGTCGGTGAAGGGGGTGTTGTGCATCACCGTGAGCATGGCCTGGGCGCGGCCATAGGTCTGGCTGGCCAGGTGGCGCAGGTGCTCGATCGGCACCGGATTGCGCTTCTGCGGCATGATCGAGGAAATCTGTACCAGGGCGTTGGGGACGTAGATCTGGCCGACCTCGAAGCTGGTCCAGACCTGGAAATCCTGAATGGGGCGGCCCAGATGCAGGAACATCAGCTCGATGGCGCCATAGGTGGCGGTGATGTAGTCGACGCCGGCAATGCAGGAATAGGAATTCTGCAGCGGCGCGGCAAAGCCCAGCAGTTCGGCGACCCGGGCGCGGTCGATGGGGAAGCCGGACGTGGTGATCGCGGCGGCCCCCATGGGGGAGAGGTCGACGATGCGATAGGCCTCGAACAGGCGCTCGATGTCGCGGCCGAGGAATTCCACGATTGCCGAGAGGTAATGGCCGAACGTGGTGGGCTGGGCGGGCTGGCCATGGGTATAGGCGACGATCAGGGTCGCCTTCTCTCGGCTTGCGGCCTCGATCAGCGCGGCGTGGAGCGCCAGCGCCTTGCCGATGAGCAGGTTCAGCCGCTCGCGCAGGCCGAGCTTGAACAGGGTATGGTCGATGTCGTTGCGTGACCGCGACGTGTGCAGGCGGCCGCCCAGATCGGGGCCGACGCGCTTCTTGAGTTCCTTCTCGATGAGGAAGAAGAAATCCTCCACTTCGCCGGTATAGACCAATGCGGAAGGATCGATTTCCGCATCGATGTTATCGAGGGCCCTGGCGATGTCGCGGGCCTGGGCGGCATCGAGGATGCCGGTTTCGGCCAGCATCACCAGATGGGCCCGGTCGATGGCGCGGAAGCCGGCGACGTGGTGATCCTTGGCCCCGTCGAAGAGGGGGCCAAGCACGGTCCGCTTATAGACCGGGTCGGGAAAGACGGAGGTGTCGGCGAGGCGTGGATCGGTCATGTCTCAACCCTTCAGTCCGGCCAGCATCACGCCGCGCACGATGAAGCGCTGCAATGCGAGGAAGACCAGGAGCGTGGGAATGGTGCCGATGGCGGCGCCGGTCATGATCAGCTCCCACTGGATGGCGGATTCCGCCGAGAAGCTCGAAATGCCCACGGGCAGCGTGTAGAGCTCCTTGGAGGTGGTGACGATCAGCGGCCAGAAGAAGGCCGTCCAATTGCCCAGGAAGGTGAAGATGGCCAGGGCCGAGATGGCCGGGACGACCATGGGCATGGCGATCTTCCACCAGATGGTGAACTCGTTGAGTCCGTCGACGCGCGCCGCTTCCAGGAAATCGTTGGGCACGCCTTCGAAGAACTGCTTCATCAGGAAGGTGCCGAAGGCCGTCATCATGCCGGGGAACATGATGCCCCAGTAGGAATCGATCCAGCCGAGCTGGCTGGACATCAGATACCACGGGATCACCAGCATTTCGGTGGGGATCATCAGCGTGGACAGGATGGCGAGGAAAATGAAGTAACGGCCGCGGAACTCGAACTTGGCGAGGGTGTAGCCCACCAGGGAGTCGAAGAACACGTTGGACGCGGTCACGGTGAGGGCGATGAAGGTCGAGTTGAAGAACCATTGCAGGAAGCGGCCGTCGCCCAGGACCTTGATGTAGTTGTCCAGCGTCGGCGCGGCGGGGATGAGCCTGAGGTCATAGACCTGGCCCGCCGTCTTGAGCGAGGTGGAGAACATGAAGAGCAGCGGGGTCACCATGATGAGCCCGCCGATGAGCAGCAGGGTCCAGATGATGATGCGGCCGGGGCGGATGTCGCGGCGGTTGGCCGCCAGCTCTTTGCTCGAAGCGGTGATCGCGGTCATTTCTTTTCCCTCAGCACGTAGAGCTGGAGCAGGGATACGATGAGCAGGATGGTGAACAGCACCACGGTCTGCGCGGCCGCATAGCCCATCTGATAGGAGGAGAAGGCGGTCTGGTAGATCATGAGCACCAGGGGCTTGGTCGAGTTGAGCGGCCCGCCCGGGTCGTTGGTGGTCATGTTGTAGACCTGGTCGAAGATGCGCAGGAAGCCGATGGACGAGAACACGACCAGGAAGACGGTGGTGGGCTTGAGCAGCGGGAGGGTGATCTTGCGCAGAATGGCGCCATTGCCCAGGCCATCGATGCGCGCCGCTTCGTAGAAGGTGGTGGGGATGGCGCGAAGGCCCGCCATGAAGATGATGATCTGGAAGCCCAGGCCCGCCCAGATGGCCGGCACCAGAATGGAGAACAGGGCCTGGTCGACCGAGCGCAGGAAGGGCTGCTGGGGGATGCCGATGGAGCTGAGGAAGCCGTTGATCACGCCGATCGGCACCGGCTGGTAGAACCAGCGCCAGACCCAGCCCATTGCCGCCGCAGTGGTCAGGAAGGGCAGGAAATAAAGGGCGCGGATGAAGCCGTGCATGAACCGCACGCGGTCCAGGTAATAGGCGATGACGAAGGAGATCAGCAGGCTGAGCGGCGTGCCGATGATGAGATAGGCGAAGGTGTTCTGGAACACCTTCCAGAACAGCGGATCGGCGAACATCTTCTCATAGTTCGCAAGGCCGATGAATTTGGCCGGCCGCAGCAGGTCCCAATTGGTCAGGGACAGCCAGAAGGCCTGGAAAGTGGGATAAAAGCGGATGCCCGCGTAAAAGATGATGGGAAGGGCAAGGAAGGCCCAGGCCCAGATCACCCGTTTCGTGCTGATGTTCAGCCGGTCCCAGAAGCGAATGGGCACCGCTTCCCGCTTTACGTTCGCCGACGCCATGATCGCTCCTGCATTCAATTGGCCGGCGGCAGGCATCCCGCCACCGGCCCGTTTCAAGGGAGTTCAGATTTACTCGGTGGCGTCGTCGATGATCGCCTGCTCGGCCTCGGCGGCCTGCTTGAGCGAATCCTCGATCGACTGACCTTCGAGCAGGACGCGGTTCACCATGTCGATGGCGGTCTGGCGCTGGCCGGCCTCATCCAGGAACTTGGTAGTGTGCGCGTATTCCAGGCCCTTCAGGAACGGCGCCAGGATCGGGTCGGCCAGGTTCTCTTCGGTCAGGGCCACGTCGCGGCGGGCCGGCAGTTCACCGACGGTGTCGAGCCAGATGTCCATCGCTTCGGCCGAGGAGATATAGGTCAGGAACTTCTGGGCCGCTTCGAGCTCCTCGCCCTGGGCGGTGGCGCCGATGGCGTTGGCGAAATAGCTCGCATAGTTCGAGCGCATGCCCTCGGCATCGGCCGGCAGCTCCACCACGCCCCATTCGAACGGGTTCGAGGCGAAGGCGCCGAGGCGGAAGGTGCCGTCGATGGTCATGGCGGCCATGCCGGCGCGGAACGCGGCCTGGCCTTCGTCCATGAAGCCCATCAGGCCGACATTATGCTCGGTCTGGAGATCGGTGTAGAACTTCAGCGCGGCAGCGCCCGCTTCGCTGTCGTAGGCGACATTGCCTTCGGCGTCGTAGGGCTCGCCGCCGTTCTGGCGGACCAGGACCTCGCGCCACCAGTGGTGATCCTGGCCGGCCATGTCCAGAGTGACGCCGGCCGTGGTGATGTTGCCCGAACCGTCGCGCTTGGTGGTGGCTTCGGCAGCGGCCAGGAATTCTTCCAGGTTGGCGGGAGGCTCGATGCCGGCTTCCTCGAAGATGGCCTTGTTGTAGAACAGGGCCAGCGAGCGCACGGCGGTGGGCAGGCCGTAATAGTCTTCGCCGCGCTTCATGGCCGAAACGATCGGGAAGAAGTCGGACTCGATCTCGGCATGCGGGAACACGGCCGGGTCGAGCGGCTGGATGAGACCGCCGGCGACGAAGTTGTCGAGCCATCCGTAGAATAGCTGCACGACGTCCGGGCCCTGGCCGGCGACCTTGGCAGCGACGACGCGCGTCTGGTAGTCGGCATAGGGGAAGGTGGTGTGCTTGACGGTGATGCCGGGATTGGCAGCTTCAAAATTCTCGATCAGCTTGTCCATGGCCTGGACGCGGCTGTCGAAGACATATTGCCAGTATTCGATTTCAACGGCCTGGGCGGAGCCCAGCGCCAGGAAGCTGACACCGGCCGCGAGCCCGGCGATTTTTGCCTTGGTGAACATCAATATCCTCCGTTTGACCGCCGATCGCGTCGACAGCCCTCTCTGGTGCGAGAATGGCGCAAGTCCGCCAATCCGACCGCAGCGTCGGCTATGTGATACGCGCTTGTCAATAAAATAATCTACTTGAGTTATTGTGATCCGCAGCTAGTCTGAAATGGCGATCTCGTGCTAGCAGCGCAGCGAGAGGGGACGGGAAATAGTGAATAGTCGCGGCAAGAAAAACCTGCGCCAGCGGGTTGCCATCGGGTCCAATCCCGAGCGCAACCGCGCGCATAATCGCCGCGTGGTCCTCGAAGTCATCCGGCTCAACGAGCATCTGGGGCGCACCGAAATTGCGCGCCGGGCGCAGCTCACGCCGCAGGCCGTCGCCAATATCGTCGAGGAACTGCTCGAAGAGGGATTGCTGATCCAGCTCGGCCGGCTGCGCTCGGGGCGCGGCCAGCCGCCGATCCAGTTTGCGGTCAATCCCGACGGACCGGTGACCGCGGGTGTGGAAATCGCCGCCGATCACATGGTGACGGTGCTTCTCGACCTGTCCGGCGGGGTTCGCGGCCAATCCATCGTGCCCCTGGCCGAGCCGGGGCCCGATATCGTCCCCGATCTCGTGGCCAGGGAAGTCGGCCGCCTGCAGGCCGGGCTGGGTTCGGGCGGCGGCAGGCTGCTCGGCGTCGGCGTGGTGATGCCGGGTCCGTTCGAGGTCGAAGGCATGAGCTCGGTCGGGCCGGCGACGCTGCCGGGCTGGACGGGCGTGGAGCCGGCGCCGCTGTTCTCCAGGGCCACCGGCCAATATGTGGTGGTGGAGAACGACGCCACGGCCGCCGTGGTCGGCGAGCGCCTCTATGGTGCCGGCCGGCAATTGGGCAGCTTCTGCTATCTGTATTTTGGCGTGGGGCTGGGGCTGGGCGTTATCCAGGATGGACGTCCGCTGCGCGGCGCCTTCGGCAATGCCGGCGAAATCGGCCATGTGGGTCTGGTGCCGCGCAAGCGGCGGGGAATCTACGGACCCGCCGGGGCGCTGGAGCGGTTCGTTTCGGTCTTCGCGCTGCGTGAACGCCTGGCCATGGCCGGCACCTATGTCGCCAATGTCGAGGACATCCAGCGCCTGCACGACGCCGGCGATCCGACCCTGGCGGAGTGGATCGGCATGGCCGCCGACTACCTGGCGCCGACCGTGGCGATGCTGGAAAACATCTTCGATCCCGAGACGGTGATCTTTGGCGGCGGGTTGCCCGATTCCGTGCTCGAAGCCGTCATCGCCGCGCTCGATCCGCTGCCGGTTTCCGTGGCGACGCGGCGGCAGCGCTCGCTGCCGCGCGTCCTGCGGGGCCAGACCGGGCGGCTTACCGCCGCTCTGGGAGCGGCGGCCCTGCCGCTGCTCGATACCGTTTCCCCCCATCTCAGCGTCGCCGACCCGACCGGCTGACGCGCCAACATCGTCTGGATGGTTCTATGCTGACTGATCGCGAACGCCTGCGCCGCCTGGCCGCCATGCCCCACCTCGTCGCCTTCCATCGCGCGCTGACGCGGCTGCGTTCCAGCGTCACGGTGATGAATAGCGGTGCACATCCGGACGACGAGCACAACGACATGCTGGCGGCGCTGCGCCATGAGATGGGGGCACGCATCGTCGTGGCCTGCTCGACGCGCGGCGAGGGTGGACAAAACACGCTCGGGCCGGAACGGGGCGGCGCGCTGGGCGTCCTGCGCTCGCGCGAGATGGAAGAAGCGGCGCGGGTGATCGATGCCGACATTGCCTGGCTGGGCCATGGCCCGGACGATCCGGTGCATGATTTCGGCTTTTCCAAATCCGGTCCCGACACCCTGGCGCGCTGGGGCGAGGAGCGGACCCTCGAGCGGCTGGTGCGCGCCTATCGGCAGTTTCGCCCCGACATCGTGATCCCGACCTTCCTCGACGTGCCGGGCCAGCATGGCCACCACCGGGCCATGACCCGGGCCGCCGAGGCGGCCCTGGCGCTGGCGGCCGACCCCGCCGCCTTCCCCGAACATGCGCGGGAAGGGCTGGCCCCCTGGCGGGTGAGCAAGTTCTACCTGCCGGCCTGGTCCGGCGGCGACAATGGCTATTACGACGACGAGGTGCCGCCCCCGCCCGAGACGGTGCGGATCGTGGCCGGGGGCGACGATTTTGCCACCGGGCTTCCGTTCCACCGGCTTGGCGAGGTATCGCGGGCCTTTCACGCCAGCCAGAATATGGGGCATTGGCATGTCGGGGGCAGCAGGGAATGGCCGCTGCATCTCGTCGGCGGCGGGGCGGAGGCGAGCATCTTCGAGGGCCTGCCCACGCGGCTGGCCGATTGCGGCGCGGCGGGCGAGCTCGCGGCTGCCGATGCTGCCATCGAGCGGGCCTTGGCGGCCTTTCCGGCGCGCGACGCGGTTCTGGACGCGCTGCGCGATGCGAAGACGGCGCTGCGGGCGGCGAAACTGAGCGAGAGCGAGCGCGCGGGCCATGGCCATCGCATCGAGCGCAAGCTGGCCGAGATCGATGCGGCCATGGCGCTGGCGGCCGGCATCAGCGTGCAGGCGAGCGTGTCGTCGGCGGATATCGTGCCGAGAGGGCAGGTCGACCTCGTGGTCGAGGTCGAGCGCGGCCTGGCCGAGAGCATCACGGTGACGCCGCAGCTTAGCGGCGATTTCGCGCCGGTGGCGGCGCAGGCCTGCAATGAGGTCCGGACGGTCCTGCCGCTGCGCGCCAAAGCCGACGCGGCGATTGGCAATGCCTTCGCGCCGGCCTGGTCGAGCCTGGGCGGCAATGGCGCCGTTTCGGTGCTGGTGGAAGCGGGCATGGCTGGGGATGTCCTGCGCTTCTTCGTGGATGTCGAGGAAGCGGTGCAGGTGTCGCCGGCGCATAGCCTGGCGATCTCGCCCGATGCGCTGATCCTGAAGCTGCCGAGCGATGAGCGCCGCCGGATCGCGATCAAGCCGGCCGCGGCGATCGAGCACACGCAGATCGCCGGCGTGCCCGGGCTCGCAGTGGTCATGGATGGCGAGGGCGCCGAGCTGGCTGTCGGCAACGACCTGGCCCCGGGGCGTTATCAATTGCCGCTCAAGGTGGATGGCGTGGAGGCCTATTCGACCAGCCCCATCGCCTATCCCCATATCGGACGCACCAGGTTCGTGCGCCCTCTGACGCTCGATGTGCTGGCGCTGGACCTGGCGCTGCCCGAGGCGCGGGCGGGCTATATCGGCGGCGGCAGCGACCGTGTCGGGCTGTGGCTCGAGCGGATGGGGGCCGATCCCGTCATGCTCGATGAAACGGCGCTGGCCGGGGATATTTCCGGGCTCGACACCATAATCGTCGGCATTTTCGCCTATGGCACGCGACCGGACCTGCAGGCGGCCAATGAGCGGTTGCATCGATGGGTGCGGAATGGCGGGCATCTGGTGACGCTCTATCACCGGCCAACCGACAAATGGGTCGCCGAGCAGACCCCGCCGCAGAAGGTGGTCATCGGTTCGCCCTCGCTGCGCTGGCGCGTGACCAATCCGGCCGCACCGGTGACCTTGCTGGCCCCGGATCACCCGCTGCTGGCCGGGCCGAACCGGATCGGCGCGGCGGATTTCGATGGCTGGGACAAGGAACGCGGGCTCTATTTCGCCTCGGAATGGGACGCTGCCTATGAACCGCTGCTGGCCATGAACGACGAAGGCGAAAAGCCGCTCCAGGGCGCGCTGATTTCGGCGGAGATCGGCAAGGGGCGCCATACCCATACCAGCCTCGTGCTGCATCACCAGCTCGACAGGATGGTGCCGGGGGCCTTCCGCCTGATGGCGAACCTGTTGCAGCCGGCCTGACATGCCGCCTTCCGATTCGCCGCGCGCCGGCATGGCCTGGCTCATGGCGGATATGGCGCTGGTGACGGTGATGACCGTTCTGGTCAAGCTGGGCGGCGCGTCCTATCCGGCCGTGCAAATGGTGTTCATCCGCTCGCTCATCGGGCTGGTGAGCGTGCTGCCCCTGGCCTGGCGGCATCGCGACGCCCTGCGGCGGACGCGGCATTGGGGGCGCCATGCCTTTCGCGTCTTCTGCAACACGGCAGCGCTCAACGCCAATTTCGCGGCACTGACGGCGCTGCCGCTGGCACTGGTCAATGCCATCGGCTTCATGCGGCCGCTGGTGGTGCTGGCGCTGGCGAGCTGGCTGCTGGGCGAGCGGTCCGGGCCGTGGCGCTGGGTCGGGGCGGGGATCGGCTTTGCGGGCGTGCTGATAATGGTCGCGCCGGGCGAAGTGGCCTGGAGCGTCGGCATCGTCGCGGCACTGGCCGCGGTATTGTTCGGGTCGCTGGCGACGGTGCAGACGCGGGCGCTCAAGAACGAGAGCACCACGGTGCTCATGGTTTTCTACACGGTGGGCCTCACCGTCTTCACGGCCATTCCGGCGGGCCTCGCCTGGCAGGAGGTGGCGCGGGGCGACTGGCCGTTGCTGCTTGCCATCGGCGTCCTGGCGCAGATCGGGCAATATTGCTACCTGCGCGCCTATCAATCGAGCCCCGCCAATGTGCTGGCGCCGCTCGGCTATCTTTCGATCGTGCTGGCCAGCCTTGCCGGCTATCTGGCTTTCGACGAGGTCCCGGCCTGGAGCACGGCGCTGGGTATCGTCATCATCATTTTCGCCCTGATCCTGACGTCGCGACTGGACCGGCCGCGCCCACCAATCTGACATCAACTGCGGACCAATGAGATACCACTCTCGACAAGGCCGGGTGAACGCCCCTAATCTGCCGGGAACGGCTGCTACCTGTCCCCGATGGATGGCGGCCCATCGCGCTGACGGCCATTGTGGTGCGGCCCGGCGCCGAGAGACAGGCACCCCAAGGGAGTTGGAATGCACAAGAAGCTCACCCGGACCGCTTTCGCCGGTCTGACGGCGGCCCTGCTGGCCACGGCCGCCATGGCCCTGCCGGTTCAGGCCGCAAACCTGCGCATGGCCTGGTCGCAGGACGCCACCGGCCTCGATCCCCATACCCAGCCGGCGTTTTCCTCGATTCGCCTGCTCGAGCTCATCTATGAGCCGCTGGTGCGGCACGACGCCGCCCTGGACGTGGTGCCGGCCATCGCCGAAAGCTGGAGCTTTTCCGATGACGGCCTGACCCTGACCTTCAAGCTCGACCCCGACGCCAGGTTCAGCGATGGCGCGAGCGTGACCGCGGAAGACGTCAAGGCCTCCTTCGAGCGCCTGCTCGACGAGGCGACCGGCGCGGCCGCCCGCTCGAACTTCCTGTCCATCGCTTCCATCGATGCGCCGGACGCGACGACGGTGGTGTTCAACCTGTCGCAGCCCGACGCGCCGCTGCTCGTCGCCATGGCGTCGATCAACGCGGCGGTGGTGCCGGCCAAGGCCATCGCCGATGGCTCGGTGGGCACCGTCACGCTCGGTTCGGGCCCGTTCGTGCTCGATTCCTGGGAGCCCAATTCCCGTGAGGAACTGAGCGTCAACCCGCATTGGGCCGGCGGCGAGATCGCCTATGACGGCATCACCATTTCGGTGCTGCCGGACGAAACCGCGATCCTGGCCTCGCTGCGCGCCGGCCAGACCGATTTCGCGCTGATCAACGATCCGCTGGTGGCCACGCTGGTTCCCAATGAGCCCAATCTGCAGCTCAATGCGGTGCCGGGTCTGGCCTATAACGTGCTGCAGCTCAATCCCGCGCGCCCGCCGATGGACAATCTCAAGGTGCGCCAGGCCATGTCCTGCGCCGTCGACCGGCAGGACGTGCTCGACACGGCCCTGGTGGGCGAGGGCAAGGTGACCGGCCCGTTGACCATGCCGGTCTATGCCAGCGATCCGGCGACGCTGTTCTGCTATGAGCAGGACCTGGAAAAGGCCAAGGCGCTGATGGCGGAATCGGGCGTTGACGGCTTCACCGCCAAGGTCATCGCCGCCACCGGCGAGCCGCCGGTCGCCTCGGCCGAGGCACAGGTGCTGCAGAGCCAACTGGCGGAAATCGGCATCACGCTCGAGATCGAGCTCATGGAGCTCAACGTCTATGTCGACCGCTGGCTGGCCGGCGACTTCGACATGGCGGTGGCCCAGAATGGCGGCCGCGCCGATCCCTATCCGATGTACAATCGCTATTTCACCAGGGACGGCAACCTGCAGAAGGTGTCGAATTTCGTCGATGACGAGCTCGACAGCCTGCTCAACCAGGGCCGCGAGGAAAACGACGTCGAAAAGCGCAAGGAAATCTTCCAGAAGTTCGAGGCGCGGGTGACCGAGCTTTCGCCCTGGATCTGGCTTTCGACCTCCAACACCTATACCGCCCAGCTCAAGACGCTGTCCGGGTTCGAGCCCTCGGCCACCGGCACGCTGTTCGGCCTCACCAAGGTCACGCTGGGCCAATAGGGCCTTTCCCGGGCGGGCCGTCATGGCCCGCCCCTTCTCGTCTCCGCGGCCCATGACCGGCCGGGAGACATCCGGCTTCTCCATGGATTGCGGTCATGAATTATCTGGCGCGGCGGCTGCTGACCTTTCCGCTGATCCTGCTCGGCGTTTCGCTGCTGGTCTTCTTTTCCATCCGGCTCATTCCGGGTGATGCGATCACCGCCATGCTGGGCACGGAAGCGGGCCTGCTGACGCCGACGCAACGCGCGGTGCTCGCCGCCTATTTCGGCATCGACCAGCCGGTATTGATCCAATATGGGCGCTGGCTGTGGGGCGTCCTGCAGGGCGACCTGGGGCTCTCCGTGACCCATGGCAGGCCGGTCCTCGCCATCATTCTCGAGCGCTTTCCGCTGACGCTGGAGCTGGCGCTGCTCTCCATGATCATCGCCCTGGGCGCCGGCATTCCCGCCGGGGTGCTGGCGGCGACGCGCAGCGAGCGGCCGGCCGATGTGGGGGTGCGGATCGTGGCCATGCTGGGCCAGTCGACTCCCGGCTTCGTCATCGGCCTCGTCATCATCTATGTGCTCTCGGTCTATTTCGGCTTCATCCCTGCCATGGGCAGCTTCGTGCCGCTCTGGTCCGACCCGCTGGCCAATCTGGGGCAATTGATCTTCCCCGCCATCACCCTGGGCTTCGCCTTTGCCGCCTCGGTGACGCGCATCGCGCGCTCGTCCATGCTCGACGTGCTCAGCGACGACTATATCCGCACCGCCCGCGCCAAGGGGGCTTCGGCGCGCAGCGTGGTCTGGCGCCATGCCCTTCCCAATGCGCTCATTCCGGTGGTGACGCTGAGCGGGGTGGAGTTCGGCTATCTTCTGGGCGGGGCGGTGATCGTCGAGCAGATCTTCGCCCTGCCGGGACTGGGGCGGCTGACGCTGGAGGCCATCGGCCAGCGCGACTACGCGCTGGTGCAGGGCTGCGTGCTGTTCATCGCCTTCAACTTCCTCATCGTCAATCTGCTGGTCGACCTCGCCTATGCCGCGCTCGATCCGCGCATCCGGCTGGGAGCGCGCTGATGCGGATCCTGAAGGCGATCGTCGCCCATCCCACCGGCCGCATCGGCGCGGCCATCATCGCGATCTACGTGGTGCTGGCCCTGTGCGGGGCGCTGGGTCTCACGCCGCACGACCCGTTGCAGCAATTCCGCGTCGACCGGCTCAAGGGGCCGAGCGCCACCTATCTGATGGGCACCGATCTTTTCGGGCGCGACACGGCGAGCCGGCTGATGGTCGGCATCGGTCAATCCTTCCTCATCGCCTTCGCCTCGGTGGGGCTGGCAAGCCTGTTCGGAACCGTAATCGGCCTGCTGGCCGGCTGGTGGGGCGGATGGCTCGACGGCGTGTTCATGCGCTCGATGGACGTGCTGCTGGCCTTTCCGGCCATTCTGCTGGCGCTGCTGATCATCGCCATTGCCGGACCCGGCACCTTTACCAGCGTCTTTGCCATCGCCACCGTCTATACGCCCATCTTCGCCCGCGTGGTGCGGGGGCCGACCCTGTCGCTCAAGCGCCGCGACTTCGTCGACGCGGCCCGCACCTTCGGCAGTTCGCAGCGCTATATCCTCAGCCGGCACCTGCTGCTCAATCTGGTGGCGCCGCTGACGGTGCAGATCACCCTGGCGCTGGCCTGGGCCCTGCTTACGGAGGCGGGCCTGAGCTTTCTCGGGCTCGGCACGCAGCCGCCGGCCCCCTCGCTGGGGCTGATGATGAGCGAGGCGCGCAATCTCATGCAGCAGGCGCCCTGGCTGCTGGTCTTTCCGGGCCTGACCATCATGCTGGGCATTCTGGGCTTCAATCTCTTCGGCGACGCGCTGCGCGACATTCTCGATCCCCGCACCCAGCGGAGGACGGCATGAGCACACTGCTTTCCGTACGCGACCTGGCGGTCGGCTTCGGGCCGGACGGGGCGCGCAACCCGGTGGTCGAGGGCGTCGGCTTCGACCTGGCGCCGGGTGAAACCCTGGCGCTGGTGGGCGAGAGCGGTTCGGGCAAGTCGGTCACGGCGCTCTCGATCAACCGGCTGGTGGATTTCGGTGGCGGCCGCATCATCGGCGGCACCATGAACTGGACACGGCCGGATGGCTCGGTGCTGGACCTGGCCCGGGCCGACGAGCGGGCCCTGGTCGGCATGCGCGGACGGGAGATCGGCATGATCTTCCAGGAGCCGATGACGTCGCTCAACCCGGTCCATAAGATCGGCGCGCAGATCGAAGAGGCCTTCCGGCTCAATCGCGGCCTCGAGGGCCAGGCGGCACGGAGCGCCGCGCGCGAGGCGCTGGAGCGGGTGCGCATCCCCGACGCGGCGCAGCGGATGAAATATTATCCGCACCAATTGTCGGGCGGCATGCGCCAGCGCGTGATGATCGCCATGGCCCTAGCCGGCAATCCGCGCCTGCTGATCGCCGACGAGCCGACCACGGCGCTCGACGTGACCGTGCAGGCGCAGATCATGGCGCTGCTGGCGGAGCTGAAGGCCGAGACCGGCATGGCGATGATCTTCATCACCCACGATATCGGGCTGGTCGCCGGCATCGCCGACAGCATCATGGTGATGCAGAATGGCAGCGTGGTGGAGCAGGGGCGGCTCGACGCCGTGCTCGATGCGCCCCGGCACGACTATACGAAGCACCTGCTCGGCGCCGTGCCGCATTTTACCGGCGGGCGGGCGGTGCGAACCGATAGCGATGGAAAAAGCACGGACGGGCCGGTGGTTTCGGTCGAAGACCTGGTGGTGCGGTTTCCCATCGGCGGCGGCTGGTTCTCGCGCGGTGCCGGCGCCATTCATGCCGTCGAGGGGGTGGGCTTTGAGCTTGCGGCGGGGCAGACCCTGGCCATCGTAGGGGAAAGCGGCTCGGGCAAGTCGACCACGGCACGCGCCATTCTCGGGCTGGTTCCGGCGACGCGGGGGACGATCAGGACGGCGCCGGGGCGGCAGGGGCGCCCGGTGCAGATGGTATTCCAGGATCCCTTTGCCTCGCTCAATCCGCGTCTGGATGTCGCCAGCCTGCTGGCCGAACCGGCGATTGCCGCGGGGCTGCGCGTGGATGCGCCGCTGCGCCGGCGCATGGTGCAATTGCTGACCCGGGTGGAGCTGACTGAAGCGGCGCTGGACCGCTATCCGCACCAGTTCTCGGGTGGGCAGCGGCAGCGGCTCTGTATCGCCCGGGCGCTGATGCTCAATCCCGACGTGGTGGTGCTGGACGAGGCGGTGTCGGCGCTGGACGTCTCGGTGCAGGCGCGGGTGCTCGACCTGCTCGTCGATCTCCAGCGCGAATTCGGCCTCGCCTATCTTTTCATCTCGCACGACATGGCGGTGGTGGAGCGCATCGCCCACCGCGTGGCGGTGATGTATGCCGGCGAGGTGGTGGAGATCGGCGCCGCCGGGGCGGTGCTGTCCCGCCCGCAGCACAGCTATACGAAACGCCTGATCGCGGCGGTGCCGGGGATCGAGAGGCGGCGGCAGCGTTATGATGTCGACACCACGCCGGTGCCGTCGCTGATCAGGCCCAAAGGGTTCGAGCCGCCGGCGCCGCAATGGCGGGAGGCGGGCGAAGACCATCTTGTAAGAGTGGAAAAATCATGAGTTCAGAGGCAGGGTTCGAGCGCGCCTTCGCGCTGCTGGAGGCCTCGGTCGCGGCCAGGAAAATTCCCGGCGGGGTGCTGGGCCTGGTCGCTCGGTCGGGGATGCGGCTGACGCGGGCGGTGGGCGAGGCGCAGCAGGTGCCGGTGTCGCGGCCGATGCAGGAGAATACCTGGTTCGACCTGGCCTCGCTGACCAAGATATTGTTCACGACGCCGAAAATTCTGCAACTGGCGGAAGTCGGCCGGATCGATCTCGATGCGCCGCTGATCAGCGCTATTCCCGATTTCATGCAATATAATGCGGACAATTGGCAGCGGAAGATCACCTTCCGGCAATGCCTTGGGCATCAGACGCCCCTGCCGGGCGTGTTTCCGCTTTACACCTATGGCGACGATCCCGGCCGATTGCGCCATTTCGTGCTGCAGCGGGACTGGCCGGCCGGCCCGGCGGTCTATTCCGATCTCAATTTCATCCTGCTCGGCATCGCCATCGAGCGGCTCGAAGGCAAGGCGATCCGGCAGCTCGAGCCGATGCCGGGCTTTGCCTGGAGCGCCGACCCCGCCCAGGCGGCGGCAACGGAAAACGACCCCTGGCGGGGCCGGGTGCTGTGCGGCGAAGTGCATGACGAGAACTGCGCGGCGCTGCAAGGCGCGGGGCATGCCGGGCTGTTCGGCACCGCTGCGGCGGTTCTGGATTTTGCGCAACGCACCCTCGACGCGGACGCATCGGGCGATGCCGGCACCGCACTCATGCGCAAGGCGCTGAGCGGACGGCGTACCCATGGCTGGGAAAAGCCCTATGAGGGCTGGTCGGGCGGCGAGCTCTGCTCGCCCGGCACGATCGGCCACACCGGTTTCACCGGAACGGGGCTGTGGATCGATTTCGACAAGGGCCATGCCTGGACGCTGCTGACCAACCGGGTTCATCCGACCCGGCATTTCGACAGCGGCATCTTTGCCCTGCGCCGCGCCATCGGCGACTGCATCAACAGCAATTGAGGACGTGAGAATGGAGCCGATCTGGACCATCGGGCTGATGACCGGGACCGTGCTGGACGGCAATATCGACATTGCCATGGTCCGCACCGATGGGGAGAGCATCGAGAGCTTCGGGCCCTATACGCTGGCGCCTTACAGCATGCAGGTGCGGGCGCTGCTGGAAGAAGCGTTGGCGGCGGCGCGCCAATGGAATTTCGGTGCGGTGGAGCCGGAAATCTTCGCCCGGGCCGAAGCGGCGCTGACGCGGGCGCAAGCGGAGGCGGTGCTCGGCTTCGTCGCGGAAGCGGGCATGCGCATGAGCGATATCGGCGTGGTGGGATTCCATGGCCAGACGGTGCTGCACCGGGCGCCGCAGGCCGGCCGGATCGGCGACACGCGGCAACTCGGCGACGGAGTGTTGATGCAGAAGATGCTCGGCACTGAAGTCGTCTACGATTTCCGTACCGCCGATGTCCGCGCCGGCGGGCAGGGGGCGCCGCTGGCGGCCTCCTACCATCAGGCGTTGCTGCGCAAGCTCGGTACGGATGGCGAGATCGCCGTGCTCAATCTGGGCGGCGTGGCCAATGTGACCTATTGGGACGGCGCCGAAAAGCTGATTGCCTTCGATACCGGCCCGGCCAATGCGCCGATCAACGATTTCGTCAAGGCCAGGGGCCTAGGGGAGATGGACCGCAATGGTGCGCTCGCCGCTACCGGCAAGGTGGACGAGGAACGGCTGCGCAAGCTGCTCGAGCATCCTTATCTCAGGGCCGCCTATCCCAAATCGCTCGACCGCTTCGACTTCCCGGCCAGCATGGCGGATGGGCTCGACGATGCGACCGGTGCGGCGACGCTGACCGCCTTTACCGCCAGTGCCGTGGGCAAGGCGCTAGACCTGTTGCCGGTCCGGCCCCGGAAGCTGATCGTATCCGGCGGCGGGCGGCACAATCCCACGCTGATGGCGATGCTGGCGCAGCGGGCCGGCGTGGCGGTGGTGGATGCCGACAGTGTCGGCTGGCGCGGCGATGCCATCGAGGCGGAATGCTTCGGCTTCCTGGCGGCGCGGGCATTGCGCGGGCTGCCGATCAGTTTTCCTACCACGACCGGCGCGCCGCAGCCGATGACGGGCGGGAAGCGTGTAGGCGCCTAGAGCCTTTCACTGTCAAGTGGATCAGCGCTTTCTTGCTCCCCTCCCCCTTGAGGGGAGGGGTCGGGGGTGGGGGTCCTTCGGTGATCCGCCAACCCCACCCCCTCCCCAACCCTCCCCTCAAGGGGGAGGGAGCGCTGGTCGCCGATTCCGTCAAAACATGAAAGCTTCTAGACCTGCCTGACCACAAGGCGGGGCAGGAAGGGCCTCGATGCGGCAGGCTTGCGCCGCAACGAAAAAGCCCCGGTGTTTCCACCGGGGCTTTCCGCGAAAGGTGACGGGACTTCTTAGAAGTCCATGCCGCCCATGCCGCCCATGCCACCGCCGGCCGGCATGGCCGGAGCGGCTTCCTTGGGGGCCTCGACGATGGTGGCCTCGGTGGTGATCAGCAGCGAGGCGACCGAAGCGGCGTCCTGCAGGGCATGGCGCACGACCTTGACCGGGTCGATGACGCCCAGCGAGACCAGATCGCCATATTCGTCGGTGGCGGCGTTGTAGCCGAAGGTCGCCGAGTCGTTCTCGAGGATCTTGCCCACCACGACCGAGCCTTCGGCGCCGGCATTGTTGGCGATGGTGCGCACCGGCTCCTGCAGAGCGCGGCGCACGATGGCGATGCCGGCATCCTGGTCGGCGTTGATGCCCTTGGACTTGATGGCGGCAGCGGCACGCAGCAGGGCGACACCGCCACCCGGCACGATGCCTTCCTCGACGGCGGCGCGGGTCGCGTTGAGCGCGTCGTCGACGCGGTCCTTGCGCTCCTTGACCTCCACTTCGGTGGAGCCGCCGACGCGGATCACGGCGACGCCGCCGGCCAGCTTGGCCAGGCGCTCCTGGAGCTTCTCGCGGTCATAGTCCGAGGTGGTTTCCTCGATCTGCGCCTTGATCTGGCCGACGCGGCCCTGGATGTCGTCGGTCGAGCCGGCGCCATCGACGATGGTGGTGTTTTCCTTGGTGATCTCGACGCGCTTGGCGGTGCCCAGCATGTCGAGGGTCACGTTCTCGAGCTTGATGCCGAGCTCTTCCGAAATCACCTGGCCGCCGGTCAGGATGGCGATGTCTTCCAGCATGGCCTTGCGGCGATCGCCGAAGCCCGGAGCCTTGACGGCCGCGACCTTGAGGCCGCCGCGCAGGCGGTTGACCACGAGCGTGGCCAGGGCTTCGCCCTCGATGTCCTCGGCGATGATCAGCAGCGGACGCTGGGACTGAACGACGCTCTCCAGGATCGGCAGGATGGCCTGCAGGTTGGACAGCTTCTTTTCGTGCAGCAGGATGACCGGGTCCTCGAGGGTGGCGGTCATCTTCTCGGCATTGGTCACGAAATAGGGCGAGAGATAGCCGCGGTCGAACTGCATGCCCTCGACCACGTCGAGCTCGGTCTCGGCGGTCTTGGCTTCCTCGACGGTGATGACACCCTCATTGCCCACCTTCTGCATCGCCTCGGCGATCATGTCGCCGATTTCCTTCTCGCCATTGGCCGAGATGGTGCCGACCTGGGCGACTTCGGAGGAGGAGGTGATGTTCTTGGAGGAGGCGCGCAGGCTTTCCACGACCTCGGACACGGCCAGGTCGATGCCGCGCTTCAGGTCCATCGGGTTGAAGCCGGCGGCGACGGCCTTGACGCCCTCGACGACGATGGCCTGACCCAGAACGGTGGCGGTGGTGGTGCCGTCGCCGGCGACGTCATTGGTCTTGGAGGCGACCGAGCGCAGCAGCTGCGCGCCCAGGTTCTCGAGCTTGTCTTCCAGCTCGATCTCCTTGGCGACCGACACGCCGTCCTTGGTGATGCGCGGAGCGCCGAACGACTTCTCGATGACCACGTTGCGGCCCTTGGGGCCCAGCGTCACCTTTACCGCATTGGCGAGGACGTTGACGCCCCGCAGCATCTTTTCGCGGGCTTCGGCGGAGAATTTGACTTCCTTGGCGGCCATTTATGGCTCCTTGAAAATTCGGGGGTTGATGGGACGAAAAAGGGCGCGAGAGACCGCTCAGGCCTCGATCACGCCCATGATGTCGCTTTCCTTCATGATGATGAGGTCCTCGCCATCGAGCTTGACCTCGGTGCCGCTCCACTTGCCGAACAGCACGCGATCGCCGGCCTTGACGTCGAGGGCGACGATTTTGCCGCTCTCGTCGCGGGCGCCGGGGCCCACGGAAACGATCACGCCCTCGGAGGGCTTTTCCTTGGCGGTATCGGGGATGATGATCCCGCCCTTGGTCTTTTCTTCACTGTCTACGCGACGGACGACCACACGGTCGTGCAGGGGACGGAAGCCCATGATTGCTCCTTCTGGCATCATCTCTAATGCAAAATTCAGGTGTCGTTAGCACTCATGTATAGCGAGTGCTAACAAGCACTGGCGGATATAGGGATCGGCCCGAATAAGAGTCAAGGGCGGTGAACCGAAGTTTTTTCCCGTGCGTTTAGCGCCTGACGTCCTGTTCTCCAGCGAGGTGCCGATCATGGCCGACAGCGCAAGCCGCCCCGACGCCGTAACCCCCGTATCCGGCCGGGTGCACGTGATCTTCGACGACGCCGAAATCGCCAGTTCCCTCAAGGCGCTGCGGCTGGAGCGGCAGGGCGGGGCACCGCTGATCTTCCTGCCGCTCGAGGATGTCCACCCCGGCATATTGGAGGCCTCCGAGACCACGCGCGAGGATGCCGGGCCGGGGGTCGCCCATTTCTACACCATCAAGACCCTCACCGCCGACGGCGCCGACGAGGCCTGGTACTACCCCTATGCCGATGGCCCCTACGCCCCCATCCGCGATATGCTCACCTTCGCCGGCGAGCGCATCGGCATCGAGGTCACCGAGGTCTAGGTTTCCGCGGCCGCTTTCCGGCCCAATCGCCGGCCGGGCGGACAAGCCCCCTTCCCCCCGCACCGAGTCTGGGCCATAACATTCTCATGACCGAAAATTCTTCCCTCGAAATCAAATTGCGCCGCACCGGCGGTGTCGGTCCCAACGCCAACTGGCATTGGGAGATTCATGATTCCACCGGCAAGGTGGTCAAGACCGGCAGCGCCGTCGGACCCGAGCACAAGGCCTTCGCGACGGCCCGCATCGCCAAGGAAAAGCTGGAAGCCGCCTCGGGGAAATAAGCGCGTCGCGCGGCGGGCCGCAGGCCGGGCCCCCGCGGGAAACGGCGCGACCAGAATAAATCGAACGCCGCGTCCCCGGACGCACGGCGTTCCGACCCCGGAATAGGACAGACGTGACTTCCTCCGCAGCAGAGCCCGACATCGCGCCCCACGCCCTGGGGAAAAGCGACCCCCTTCGCGGCATCCTGCTGAAGATCGTCTCGGTCTGCTTTTTCGTGATCATGGCCACCATGCTCAAGGCCACCGAGACCGTCCCCTCGGGCCAGATGGTGTTCTTCCGCGCCTTCTTCGCCCTGTTCCCGGTGCTCGCCTATCTGGCCTGGAAGGGCAAGCTGGCCAGTGCCTTCCACACCAGCCGGCCGCTGGGCCACGTGCTGCGCGGGCTGATCGGCGTCGCCTCCATGAGCCTGGGTTTTTTCGCGCTGACGCGGCTGCCGCTGCCCGAGGCCACCGCCATCGGCTACGCCTCCCCGCTCATCATCGTCATCCTTTCGGCCCTGCTGCTGCGCGAGCGGGTCTATATCTTCCGCTGGACCACCGTGCTGGTGGGGATGGTGGGGGTGCTGATCATCCTCTGGCCGCGCCTGACGGTGTTCACCGGCGGCGCCAGCATGGGCGACGCCGAAGCCATCGGCGCGCTGGCGGCGCTGGGCGGGGCGGTGCTGTCCGCCTTCGCCATGCTGCAGGTGCGCACCCTGGTGCAGACCGAGCGCACCGAGACCATCGTGATCTATTTCTTCGTCACCGGCAGCGTGCTGAGCCTGCTCACCCTGCCTTTCGGCTGGGTCATGCCGACGCCGGGACAACTGGCGCTGCTGATCGGGGCCGGCTTCGTCGGCGGCATCGGCCAGTTGCTGCTGACCTCGTGCTACCGCTATGCCGATATGTCGGTCATCGCCCCGTTCGAATATGTCTCGCTGATCCTGACCATCGTCATCGGCTTCGTCATCTTCGCCGACATACCCACCGTCGCCATGCTGGCCGGCGCCCTCATCATCGTCGCCTCGGGCATCGCCGTCATCCTGCGCGAACGCTGGCTCGGCCTCGACCACAGCCGCGCCCGCGAAGCCAGCACCCCCTGATCGTAGGAGGCGTGTGCTTCCCTCCATGCCGTCCCCATCGGGCTGTTCTCCAACCGAGGGCAGCGTTGGGGTAGTGGAGGGAGGAGAAACCCCTCGGCGAATTATCCCGTGGCGGCCATTTCCGCCCAGCCCTGGCGCTTGCGGTAAATGGTGGAGGGGCTGATCTCCAGCGCGGCGGCGGCCATGGAGATATTGCCGCCGAAAGCGGCGATGGCGTCCTCGATGATGCGCTGCTCCTGCCGCCACATGGGCAGCACGGCGCGGCGGCTGTCGATGCGGGGGGCTTCGACCGGCGCCGGGGCGGTGGCGCGCGATTCGATGTCGGCGGCGGCCAGCATGGCGGAAGTGATCTCCCCGCCGTCGAACATCACCACCATGCGGCGGATGAGGTTCTGTAGCTGCCGCACATTGCCCGGCCAGTCAGCGGCGGTGAGCTGCTGGGCCGCGTCGTGGGAAAAGCCGGCGAAGCGCTTGTGCTCCTCCCGGGCGTAGCCGGCGAGGAAATGCCGCGCCAGCACCATGACGTCGCTGGGGCGCTGGCGCAGCGGCGGCAGGTGAATAGGCAGCACGTGCAGCCGGTAGAACAGGTCCTCGCGGAACTGCCGGTCGGCGATCATCTGCATCGGATTGCGGTTGGTGGCGCAGATCACCCGCACGTCGATCTTGCGAATCGCGGTCTCCCCGACCCGGGAGATCGAGCCGGTCTGGAGGAAGCGCAGCAGCTTGGATTGCAGCGACAGATCCATTTCCCCGACCTCGTCGAGGAACAGCGTGCCGCCATCGGCCAACTCGGCCGCGCCCCGGCGGTCCTCATGCGCGCCGGTGAAGGCGCCGCGTACCACTCCGAACAACTCGCTTTCCATGAGGTCGCGCGGAATGGCGGCGCAATTGATGGCGACGAAACGTTTGTCGGCGCGGGGACCCTTTTCGTGCAGCGCCTCGGCGCACACATCCTTGCCCGTGCCGCTTTCCCCGGTGATGAAGACCGGCGCCGAGGAGGCGGCGACCCGCCCGATCTGCTCGTAGAGAAACTGCATGGCGCTCGAGGCGCCCACGAAGCCGGCATAATCGGCCAATGCCGCGTCCGGCCCGGTTTCGGCGCCGAGGCAGCGCGGGCGGCCATGGCGCTGCGCCAATTCGCCGATGCGCCCGGCCAGCGCCGCGCCGCTCACCGGCTTGGCCACATAATCGTGGGCGCCGGCCCGCATGGCGTCGAGCGCCGCGCTGACCTTGCCGCTGTCGGCCAGGGCCAGCACCAGGGCCCCCTCGGCCAGCCGCACCAGCCGCCCGACCGCGTCCTCGGTGCGTGGCGCCAGGTCGGCAAGGCTCGACAGATCGGCGATGACGATGTCGAAGCGCATCCGGCGCAGCATGTCGGCCGCGTCGTGACCCGAATCGGCAAAGCTCACCCGGGGCGCCACCAGCAGGGCCTCGGCCAGGGACTCGCCGGTGCGCCGGGCGCATCCGCTATCGCTGTCGATCAGGAGAAGCCGGCCGCTGAGCGCATTGTCGCTTCCCGTCGTCGTCGTCATGCGCGTCAAACCCCGATTTTCGCCCGCAGCCGGGCCGTTCTCGTTCTTGTCGGGATTGTTTCGGATTAGGGTAAATAATCCGTTCTTGCACCTTCCGCCCAAACCACGTTTATCTCGATGCCATGCGTACCAAAATCGAACAGGACGTCTTCGAGCCCATCGTGCGCGGCATCGCGCAATCGGGCGTCCGGGTCGCCAATAAGCGGGCCGTTCTCTCCCTGATCGCCGGACTTCCCGGCGTCTCCAACGCCGATATCGCGCGCCGCTCCGGCCTCGGGCCGCAGACCACGGCGCGCATCCTGTCCGAGCTGGAGGAAAGGGACCTGGTGGTGCGCGGCGACGTGCTGCGGGGGCGGCGCGGCCAGCCGGCCACGCCCTACCGCCTCAATCCCCATGGCGCCTATTCCTTCGGCGTCGAGATCGGCTGGAATCATTTCGAGGTCCTGCTCCAGAACATCGCCGGTCAGCCCCTGGCATCGGTGCGCCACCCCCTCGATTTCCCCGATCCCGAGACGATCTTCGAGCGGATCGCGGCGGAAATCGCCACGCTGGTCTCGGGGCTCACCCCCCTCCAGCGCGGGCGCCTGGCCGGCATCGGGGTGACGACGCCCGGCCGGTTCGGGCCCCTGCTCGGGCGGCTGGGCGCCTCTCCCGCGCAGATCGCCGCCTGGGGCCGCATCGATATCGCCGGGCGCATCGGCGCCGATGCCGGCCTGCCGGCCTTCTGGATCAATGACGGCAGCGCCGCCGCCTGGTGCGAGATCGTCCGCTTTCCCCGGCCGCGCCCCTCGGGGCTGGCGGCCTTCTTCATCGGCACCTTCGTGGGCGGGGGCATCGTCACCGGCGGCGCCCTGCTCGAGGGGCCGCACGGCAATGCCGCCGATCTGGGGGCCATCGTCGTGCACGACCGCGCCGGCCGTCCCGGCCACGTCCACCTGCTGGCCTCGCTGCATGCCCTCGGGCGCCGGCTCGAGGCGGCGGGGCTCGCCCGTCCGCCGGGCCTGCCCCGGCAATGGGACTGGGCGGCGCTCGAGCCCCATGCGGCGCCCTGGGTCGAGGATGCCGGCCATGCCCTCGCCCAGGCCATCGCCAGCACCGCGGCGGTGATCGAGATCGATACCGCCCTCATCAACGGCGTCCTGCCCGAGCCCGTGCTGGGCCGCGTGCTGGACAGCACCGACCGCCATCTCGAGGCGCTCCCGGCGCTGGCGCCGGGCCGGCCGCGCGTGGCGGCGGGCCGGGCGGGCTATTCCGCCGCCGTCTCCGGGGCGGCGCAGCTAGTGCTGTTCCGGCGGCATTTTTCCCGCGCCTGGGAATTGTTCGCGCCCGAACCGGCCAAATAGGCTGGGACAGAGCCGGCGCGGCGCTTTTGCCGCTTCCGGCGGGGTGCTATGAAAAAGAGCCGAATCCCGGCGCATCCGAGGGGGTTGCAGGTCCGCCCGTGCAGGCATTGGTCTATTCGTTCATCGCCGCCGCGGCGGCCGGATTGGGGGCGCTGGCCTATTTCGGCCTCACCTTCACGCCGGCCAATGCGATTCTGGTGGCGATCGTGTTCGCCGCCGTCGGCGTGGTGCTGATGGAGCGCCGCCTGCGCATCCGCGCCGAAAACCGGCTCGAGCGCGCCATCGAGGACCTGTCGCGCCTGCTCGCCACCGACGCCCAGGCCGGCGCCGTGCTCGGCCAGCGCATCAACGCCATCGCCGATCTCGAGCCCGGAAAGCGGCTGGAAACGGTGGAGGCCGATATTTCCGTGCTCGGCACCGTCATCCGCCAGGTGGCCGAGGCGGTGGCCGAAATCGAGGACAAGGTGGAGCGTCCGGCCCGGCGCCCGGCCATGACGGCGGAACGCGCCACTGCCACTGTCCCTGCTGCCGTGCCGCCCGAGCCGGCCATTCCGCTCGAAACACTGCGGCAGGCTTTGGCTGAAAACCGCCTGATGCATCATATCCGCCCGGTGGTGCGCCTGCCCCAGCGCCGCCCTGCCAGCTATGATCTGGTGCCCCGGCTCCTGCTCGGGGAGGGCGATTTCGCCGATGCGCCCGATTTCATGCCGCGCCGGGGCGGGACGGAAATGGTGGGCCGGATCGAGGGCATGGGCCTGCTCGAAGCGGTGGCCATCGCCCGCCGGTCGCGCGCGGGCGGCCAGCCGGCCATGCTGGGGGTGCCGCTCTCGCGCGCCACCCTGGGCGAGGCGGCCGCCGCCGAGCAGTTCCTCGTGACGCTCGATGCCAACCGCGCCATCGCCGGAGCGCTGGTGTTCCGCGTACCCGAGGCGGACTGGCTGGCCCTTTCCTCCCGCGAACGGGGCATTGTCGAGCAGGCCGCGCGCAAGGGCGCCGGCTTTTCCATCGCCGATATGAGCTCGCTGCGGGTGGACGTGGCCGAATTCGCCGCCATGGGCGTGCAGTCGCTGCGGGTCGACGCCGCCCGTTTCCTCGCCGCCCCCGAAGCCTTCACCGATTTCCACATTTCCGACATCGCCAGCTATCTGGCGCGCTTCGAGGTGTCGCTGCTGGCCACCGGCATCGCCGAGGAGCGCCAGATCGTCGAACTGCTCGACAATGCCATCGTGCTGGTGCAGGGCGACCATATCGCCCCGGCCGGACCCGTGCGCGCCGATCTGGCGGTGGAGCCGCCCCGCGCCGCCGCTTCGGGCCGGTTTTCGCTTGATCCGCGCCGGCAAAGTGCCACATAGGCATGCACGCCCCCTTTCGCTGAGGAACCATACCAGTCCATGACGTCGCCCCTCCCGGTCATTTCGGGTCTTTCGGATCTTTCCGGCCGCTACGATGCCGTCCTCTCCGATGTGTGGGGCGTGATCCATAACGGCGTCGCCGCCTTTCCCGAGGCGGTCGGGGCCCTGAGCGCCTTCCGGCGCGCCGGGGGCAGGGTGGTGCTGATCACCAATGCGCCGCGCCCTTCCGGCCCGATCGTCGCCATGCTCGATCGGCTGGGGGTGCCGCGCGACGCCTATGACGACATCGTCACCTCGGGCGACGCCACCCGCTCGATGATCGAGAAATATCGCGGCCGCGCCATCCACCATGTCGGCCCGCCCACCGAGGACGACGCGCTTTACGAGGGGCTGGATTTGCGGCGCACCGGCCCCGAAGAGGCCGAGGTGGTGGTGGTGACCGATCTCGACACCGACGACGACACCCCCGAAATGTACCGCGAGCGCGCCAAACTCTGGCTGGCGCGCAAGCTGCCCATGATCTGCGCCAATCCCGACCGGGTGGTCGAGCATGGCAACCGCATCGTCTATTGCGGCGGCGCTCTGGGCGATCTCTATGCGGCCATGGGCGGCATGGTGCACATGGCGGGCAAGCCCTACCAGCCCATTTACGAGCAGGCCTTCGCGCTGGCGGAACGGGCGGCCGGCCGCGGCCTCGACAAGGCGCGCGTGCTCGCCATCGGCGACAGCGTGCGCACCGACGCCACCGGCGCCGCCCAGTTCGGCATCGACCTGCTGTTCATCACCGGTTCCATCCACGCAGCCGAGCTCGACGCCTTCGGCAAGCCCGATCCGCAGGCCATCGCCGATCTCATCGCCCCCAGCCGCGCCCGCACCGCCGGCTATCTGCCGCGCCTGGCCTGGTGACGGCGGGCGATATGGTCCGGTCCGCGCCGCATATTCCCCTGTCCGGAGCCCACTGACTTGACCTTTGCCCGCCTCTCCAGTCTCGACGCCCTGCCGGCCGGCCTGCGCGGGGCCTTCGTCGCCATCGGCAATTTCGACGGGCTGCATCGCGGCCACCAGTCCATCGTCGACAGGCTGCTGGAGCGGGCCCGCGCCGCCGGGGTGCCGGCGCTGATGCTGACCTTCGAGCCGCATCCGCGCGACGTCTTCGCCCCGTCCCCCTTCATGTTCCGCCTCACCCGGGGCGACGCCAAGGCGCGGCTGGCCCAGGCCATGGGGCTGGACGGCATCGTCGTCCTGCCCTTCGACCGGGCCTTTTCCCAGAACGAGGCGGAAGTCTTCGTCGAGACCATGCTGGTGGAGCAGTTGGGGGTGCGCGGGGTCATCGTCGGCTCCGATTTCCACTTCGGCCGCCAGCGGCGCGGCACCCCCTCCTTTCTCAAGTCGGCGGGGGAAAGGCTGGGCTTTTCCGTGGAAATCCTCGATCTCATGGACGAGGGCGACGAGCCCATCTCCTCCTCGCGCATCCGCGCCGCCCTCTCCGAGGGAGCCGTCACCGCCGCCAACCGGCTGCTGGGCTATCACTGGTTCTTCGAGGGCCGGGTGATCAAGGGCGACCAGCGGGGGCGGGAGCTGGGCTTTCCCACCGCCAATACCGCAACCTCCACCGGCTTCCAGCTCGCCCAGGGCGTCTATGCGGTGCGCGCCCTTCTGGGCGAGCGGCTCTTCGACGGCGTCGCCGCCTATGGCAAGCCCATGTTCGACAACCAACTGCCGCCCTTCGAAACCCATCTGTTCGGTTTCGACGAGGATATTTACGGCCGGACCCTCACCATCGCCCTTATCGGCCATATAAGGGGGCAGGAGGTGTTTTCCGGCCTCGACGAGCTCACCGCCGCCATGAGCCGCGACGCCCGCAAGGCCCGCGCGCTCCTGGCCGAGGCGAAGCCCTTGAGCGGGCTCGATGCGAGGCTGGGCTTTTTCGCCTGATCGGGGCCCGGGAAAATCACCCTTTGCCCCCGCCGCCCGCACTTGCTAAAAGGCGCGCAAATCTTCCCGAACCGATTGCCGATCCATGAACGACACCGCTTCTGGCGCGACCGAAACCGATTATTCGGCCACGCTTTTCCTGCCGGAAACCGATTTTCCCATGCGTGCCGGCCTGCCCGACCGCGAGCCCGTCTGGCTCCAGCGCTGGCAGGACATGGATATTTATGCCCTGCAGCGCGAGCAGGCCAAGGACCGGCCGCTCTTCACCCTGCATGACGGCCCGCCCTATGCCAACGGCAATATCCATATCGGCCACGCGCTCAACAAGGTGCTCAAGGACCTGGTGTCGCGCTCCATGCAGATGCTGGGCTACAATTCCGCCTATGTACCGGGCTGGGACTGCCATGGCCTGCCCATCGAATGGAAGATCGAGGAGCAGTACCGCGCCCGCGGCAAGGACAAGGACGAGGTCCCGGTCATCGAGTTCCGCCAGGAATGCCGCGCCTTCGCCACCCAATGGGTCGATGTGCAGCGTGAGGAATTCAAGCGCCTCGGCATAGTGGGCGAATGGGACAATCCCTATCTCACCATGAGCTTCGACGCCGAAGCCCAGATCGCCCGCGAGCTGATGAAGGTCTCGATGAGCGGCCAGCTCTATCGCGGCTCCAAGCCCGTCATGTGGTCGGTGGTCGAGCGCACCGCGCTGGCCGAGGCCGAGATCGAATATCGCGACTACGAGAGCGACGCCATCTGGGTGAAGTTCCCGGTGACGGCGGGGGCGCATCGGGATGCGGCGGTGGTCATCTGGACCACGACGCCCTGGACCATCCCGGCCAACCGCGCCATCAGCTTTTCCAGCCGCATCGCCTGCGGCCTTTACCAGGTGACCGCCGCGCCCGAGGGCAATTGGGCCAAGGTGGGCGACCGCTATATCCTCGCCGATCAACTGGCGGCGGAAGTCTTCGCCAAGGCCAAGGTGGAGGCCTATGAACGGCGCGCCGATGTCGGCGCCGGGGAACTGGCTTCCATCGCCTGCGCCCATCCGCTCGCCGGCCTCGCCGGCGGCTACGAATTCGCCGTGCCCCTGCTCGATGGCGAGCACGTGACCGACGATGCCGGCACCGGGTTCGTGCATACCGCGCCGGGTCACGGCCTCGACGACTTCGGCATCTGGATGGATTCGACCCGCCTGCTCCGGGAGCGCGGCATCGATCCCGCCATCCCCTATGCGGTGGACGATGCGGGTTTCTACACCAAGGACGCCCCCGGCTTCGAGGGCGCCCGCGTCATCGACGACAACGGCAAGAAGGGCGATGCCAATAATCGCGTCATCGCGGCGCTGGCCGAGCACGGCAACATCATCGCCCGCGGCCGGCTGAAGCACCAATATCCCCATTCCTGGCGCTCCAAGAAGCCGGTCATCTACCGCAACACCCCGCAATGGTTCGTCTATATGGACAAGCCGATCGAGGGTGCGGAAGGCGACACCCTGCGCGCCCGCGCGCTCAATGCCATCGACCGCACCAAATTCTACCCGTCCGCCGGGCAGAACCGCCTGCGCGCCATGATCGCCGACCGGCCCGACTGGGTGCTGTCGCGCCAGCGCGCCTGGGGTGTGCCGATCACCGTCTTCGTGCACAAGCAGACGGGCGAGATCCTCAAGGACGAGGCGGTCAATCACCGCATCGCCCAGAGCTTCGAAGAGGAGGGCGCCGATGCCTGGTACAAGCCCGGCGCCGCCCGTCTCTATCTGGGCGAGGCCTATCGGGCCGAGGACTATGAGATGATCATGGACGTGCTCGACGTCTGGTTCGACTCGGGCTCGACCCATTCCTTCGTGCTGCGCAACAAGCAGAAATGGCCCTATCTCAAATTCCCGGCCTCGATGTATCTGGAGGGCTCGGACCAGCATCGCGGCTGGTTCCATTCCTCCTTGCTCGAAAGCTGCGCCACCAATGGCTTCGCGCCCTATGACAGCGTCCTCACCCATGGCTTCACCATGGATGGGGAAGGGCGCAAGATGAGCAAATCCATGGGCAATGTCGTCGCCCCGCAGGAGATCATCAAGCAATACGGCGCCGATATCCTGCGCCTCTGGGTGGCGTCCTCCGACTATTCGGAGGATCTGCGCCTGGGCAAGGAGATCGTCAAGACCACGGTGGATGCCTATCGCAAGCTGCGCAACACCTTGCGCTGGCTGGTGGGCAATCTCGCCCATTTCCGTAAGGAGGACGTGGTCGCGCCCGCCGACATGCCCGAGCTCGAGCGGCTGATGCTGCACCGTCTGGCCCAGCTCGACGAGGGGGTGCGGGCCGCCTACAAGGATTACGACTACCGCAAGGTGGTCACGCTGCTCACCAATTTCATGAATATCGAGCTCAGCGCCTTTTACTTCGATATCCGCAAGGACGCGCTCTATTGCGACCCGATCTCGAGCATGAGGCGCAAATCGGCGCTGACCGTGCTCGACCTGCTGTTCAACGCGCTCACCGCCTGGCTGGCGCCCATCCTGGTGTTCACCATGGAGGAATGCTGGCTGGAGCGGCATCCCGAGCCGGGCTCCTCGGTGCACCTGCAGCTTTTCCCCCATGTTCCGGCCGAGTGGCGCGATGACGAACTGGCCGGCAAATGGCAGCTCATCCGGGCCGTGCGCCGCGTCGTCACCGGGGCGCTGGAGATCGAGCGCCGCGAAAAGCGCATCGGCTCCTCGCTGGAGGCGGCCCCGAAGGTCTTCGTTGCCGATCCGCGCCATATCGCGGCGCTGGACGGCCAGGACCTGGCCGAGATCGCCATCACCTCCGCCGTGCAGATCGTCGAGGGCGACGGCCCCGCCGAGGCCTTCCGCCTCGAGGAGGTGCCCGGCATCGCCGTCCTGCCCGCCCATGCCGAGGGACGCCGCTGCGCCCGCTCGTGGAAGGTGCTGCCCGAGGTGGGGTCCGATCCGGACTATCCGGATGTCTCCCTCCGCGACGCCCAGGCCCTGCGCGAACGTGCGGCGGCGGGGTTGTAAGCCGGGCTCGGCGGTTCTTGCGCCTCCCTCCCCCTTGAGGGGAGGGAAAGAGGGTGGGGGTTCCGGCGGTGCCACGCGGTCGATTTTCCTATATGGCAAGGCTCGAACCCCCATCCCTAACCCCTCCCCTCAAGGGGGAGGGGGATAGAAAGTCGGAGACGCCATGAGAATGCCCGCCCCATCCCTCCGCAACCCCGGCGTCCTCGTCTCGCTGATGGCGGCCGTGCTGGCCTTCGGCATCGACCGGGCGCAGAAGGGCTTCCATATCGCCGCCGAATGCTACGCCATCGGCCAGGCCGCCTGCGTGGCGGTGTTTTCCGCCTATCACCCGCCGGGGCTGATCGGCTGGCGCGGCGGCGAGGTGGTGCCGGTCGCGCCCTTCTTCGATTATGTGCTGGTCTGGAATACCGGCATCTCCTACGGCCTGTTCGACGGGCTGCCGGTATGGGCGCTGGGGCTGGTCATGCTGGTGGCCATCGTGGCGCTGTCGGTCTGGTGGTGGCGCAGCGAGGGGCTGCTGGTGCGGCTGGGGTTGGCGCTCTGCATCGGCGGTGCACTCTCCAACGCGCTCGATCGCCTGCTCTACGGGGCGGTGGCGGATTTTTTCCACTTCTACTGGCAGGGCTGGTCGTTCTACATCTTCAACCTGGCCGACGTGGCCATCACCCTGGGCGTGGTGCTGCTGTTCGCCGACCTGCTGCTGCCGCGGCGGAAATCGGCCGGAAAGCCGACATGAGGGGCGAACATCACCTTGCTGCCAAAATCTGGTCTTAGCGCTGGGAATGCGTTATAAACGCCGCCGACATCGTAAGGGACGTTGCATGCGTATTGGATTGACCGGGCAGCCCGCTGCTCTTTCGGTTGCCGCTCGGGCGGGGCTTGCCGCCCTGGGCCTGGCGGCGACGCTGGCGCTGGCCGCTTGCACCACGGTCGAAGGCACCAACGCCATGACCGATTTCGGTACGTTCGAGCGCGAGGTGATGAATTCCACCGCGCGCGGCATCGGCCTCATTCCCGGCGATCCGCCCAAGGAGGACCTGACGGCGGCCCGCGCCCCGCTGGTCCTGCCCAAGAGCACGGGCGACCTGCCGGCGCCCAGCACCCAGGTGGCGGCGGCGCAGTTGCCGGTCAATTCCAACACGGTGCAGATCGACACCACCAATCTTTCGCAGGACGATATCGCCCGGCTGCGCAATGCGCGCGTCGTCGACATGCGCTCGCTGGGCGGACGCCCGCTGACCGAGGCCGAGGCGCGCCAGCTCACCGCCCGCATGCAGCAGGCCAATATGGCCGTCACCGCCAATACCCGGCGCCCGCTCTATCTGCCGCCCGAGGAATATTTCACCCGCGTGGGCGATGCGCAGCTCGTCTGCCGCACCGCCTCGGGCGAACTGGTGTCGCTGCGCGACCAGCGCTGCCCGGCCGATGTGCGCCGGGCGCTCGAGCGCGGCAATGTGACGGCGCCCAGCACCGGCGGCTCGATCAGCGGCGGCCCTGGCGGCGGCCTGCGCAGCTCCGAGGTGACGCTGAACAATTAGGGCAGGGCGCCTTCGCGGGAACGCGAGGCCCGCGCCCGGTCACGATCTTCCAGCGGCCGGACCGATCCGGCCGCTTTCCGTTTATCCGCGCCGCCCGCCCCGCGCCTCTGCCGGGCATCATGGGTCCCGCATGCCAGAAAGTCCGCTCATGAGCGACACGCCCAAACAGCCCGAAACCTCCGACCGCCTCGCCAAGGTCATCGCCCGCGCGGGACTGTGCTCCCGCCGCGATGCCGAAGGCTGGATCAGCGCCGGCCGCGTCGCCGTCAACGGCAAGAAGGTGCTCACCCCCGCCTTCAACGTCACCAGCCGCGATCGCATCGAGGTCGACGGCCTGCCGCTCGCCGCGCGCCAGGGCACCCGCGTCTGGCTCTATCACAAGCCGGCGGGGCTCGTGGTCACCGAGAAGGACCCCGAGGGCCGCACCACCATTTTCGAGGCGCTGGAGAAAAAGGGCCTGCCGCGCGTGCTCACCGTGGGCCGGCTCGACATCAATACCGAGGGTCTGCTGCTGCTCACCAATGACGGCGGGCTCAAGCGGGTGCTGGAGCTGCCCTCGACCGGCTGGCTGCGCCGCTATCGCGCCCGCGCCTTCGGCTCGGTCACCCAGGCCCAGCTCGACGGGCTGCGCGACGGCGTCACCGTCGACGGCGTGCAATATGGCCCCATCCAGGCGGTGCTGGAGCGCGAGCAAGGCGCCAATGTCTGGCTGGTGCTGGGCCTGCGCGAGGGCAAGAACCGCGAGGTCCGCAACGTGCTGGGCTCGCTCGGCCTCGAGGTCAATCGCCTCATCCGCATTTCCTACGGGCCGTTCCAGCTCGGCGACCTGCCCGAAGGCGGCATCGAGGCGGTGCGCTCGCGCATGCTGCGCGACCAGCTCGGCAAGAAACTGGCCGAGGCCGCCGGCGTCGATTTCGAGAGCGAGATGCCCGAGCTCGCCCCGCCGCGCGACGACCGCCCGGTGCGCTCCCCGCGCGACCGCGACCACAGCCGTCCCAATCCGCCGCGCGGCGCCGCGCGGGGCGCGGGCGAGCGCCGCCCCGGCTTCGGCCGCGACGAAGGGGAACGCCCCGCCGGGCGCCCCCGCCGCATCCATTTCGACGAAGAGGGCCGCGCCCCCGAAACCTTCGAGCCGAAGGCCGCGGGCCGCCCGCGCCGCGACGAGGCGGACCGGCCCGCCCGTCCCGGCCAGCGCCCCGACCGGCCCGAAGGCCGCAAGAGTTTCGGTGATCGTCCGCCCCGCCGCGATGGCGGGCCGGCGCGAAGCGGTTTCGGCGACCGGCCCAAGCGCGATTTCGGCGACAAGCCCGCCCGGGGCGGTTTCGGCGATCGTCCGCAGCGCGATTTCGGCGACCGGCCGGCGCGCGGTCCGCGCAAGCAGGGTGGTTTCGCGGAGCGCCCCGCCCGCGACGGCAAGCCGGGCGGCAAGCCTTTCGGCCCGCGAAAGCCCTTTGCCGACAGGAGCGATCGCCCCAGATCCTTCGGCGACCGCCCCTTTGGGGACAAGCCGCGCAGCCCCCGGCCCGGCGACCGGCCGTTTTCAGGCAAGCCCGGCAACCGCCCCGGCGGCGGCCGGCCCCCGGGCAATCGTCCCGGTGGTGGCCGTCCCTCCGGCGGCCGTCCTGCCGGTCCGCGCAAGCCGCGGGGCTAGGCCATGCGCATCGTCGCCGGCAAATTCCGCGGCAAGCAGCTAACCTCCCCGGCGGACGACGGCACCCGTCCCACCTCCGACCGCGCCCGCGAATCCATCTTCAACATCCTGGGCTCGCTTCTCGGCCCGGTGCTGGAGGGCAGGCGGGTGCTCGACCTGTTCGCCGGCACCGGCGCGCTGGGGCTGGAAGCCCTGTCGCGCGGCGCCGCCCACGTCACCTTCGTCGAGACCGGCGCCGAGGCGCGCGGCCTCATCCGCGATCATATCGAGGCCTTCGGCGTCGCCGGCATCACCAAGCTGCTGCGCCGCGACGCCACGGCGCTCGGCAAGCCCGGCACGTTCGGACAGTTCGACCTGGTCTTTCTCGATCCGCCCTATCACCGGGGCCTGGGCGAAAAAGCCCTCGCCGAACTCGCCGCCAATGGCTGGCTCGCCCCCGGCGCCGTCATCGTCTGGGAGGAAGCCGCCGACGCCGAAGTGACGGTGCCGGAAGGGTTCGCGCTCGACGATACCCGGCAATACGGCGCCGCGGCGATACGGTTTTTAACGTTCGGCTAGAGCCGTTCAGCGCCAGGCGGAATCGGCTCCTTCGCCTCCCTCCTCCTTGTGGGGAGGGACTGAGGGTGGGCGTTCGGGATCGTCCGGGAGGCCGATCGGCTCATCTTATGCCGCCTGCCGGCATTGCGCGCATTGGCCGCGGATTTCCATGATGGTGCTTTTCACCGCAAACCCGGTCCGCTCGGCCCAGCCGCCCAGCCGTTCCTCGATGGCGGCGTCGGCGAATTCGTCCACCTTGCCGCAACCCTCGCAGATGGCGAAGGCGATCAGCCCCTTGCGGTGGCAGCGCCCGTCGGCGCAGGCGACGAAGGCGTTGAGCGATTCCAGCCGATGCGCCAGCCCGCGCTCCATCAGCTTGTCCAGCGCCCGGTAGATCTGCAGCGGCGCCCGCAATCCGTCCTCGCGCAGCCGGTCGAGGATGTCATAGGCGCTGAGGGGTGCGGGGGCGGTGTTGAGCGCTCCCAGCACCAGTTCCTGATTGCGGGTCAGGTCGGCCGGCATCGAATGGTCATGCACCATGGTGTTCTCTCCTGCCAAACAGTCGTGCGGTGGGCACCGCCAGCGAGATGAGGAAGATCGTCAGCGCCATCACGACGATGGAGGGGCCCGAGGCGGTGTCCCAGGTCCGCGATCCATAAAGGCCTCCCGCCACCGATATGGCCCCGAGCACCGCCGCCACGCCCGCCATGCTTTCGGGCGTGGCGGCGAGGCGGCGGGCGGTGGCGGCGGGGATGATCAGCAGCGAGGTGATCAGCAGCACGCCCACCAGCTTCATGGCGATGGCGATGACGCTGGCCATCAGCAGCATGAGGATTATGCGGCTGACTTCGGGCCGCAGCCCCTCCGCCTCGGCCAGTTCCGGGCTCACCGTCGCCGCCAGCAGCGGCCGCCAGTTGAGCCAGAGGATGAGCAGGATGGCCGCGCCCCCGCCATAGATGACGGCGATGTCTTCGACTGAGACGGCCAGGATATCCCCGAACAGGAACCCCATGAGATCGATGCGCACGCTGGTGAGGAAGCCCACCAGCACCAGTCCCACGGCGAGGGTGGAATGGCTGAGAATCCCCAATAGCGCGTCGGTGGAGAGCGTCGCCTGCTTTTGCAGCAGCACCAGCGCCCCCGCCACCAGTGCCGCCACGGCGAACACGCCCAGCGTCATGTTGAGCGAGAGCAGGATCGACAGCGCCACCCCCAGCAGCGCCGAATGCGCCATCGTATCCCCGAAATAGGCCATGCGCCGCCACACCACGAAACAGCCCAGCGGCCCGGTCACGGCGGCAATGCCGATGCCGGCGATGAGCGCGCGCGAGAAGAAATCACCGAACATGGCCGCCGCTCCTGTTTCCGCTTTCAATGCCCATGGTGATGCCCCTTGTGCTCGTGTCCCGCTTCCGTGCCCACGACGCACCCGTCGTCGTGATGCACATGGTCGTGATGGTGCTGGTAGATCGCCAGCGCCGAGGCCGCCCTGCCGCCGAAGAGCTTGAGATATTCCGGGCTGTTCTTCACCGCGCCGGGCGTGCCCCGGCAGCACACATGGCCGTTGAGGCAGATCACCGTGTCGGTTTCGGCCATCACCACATGCAGGTCGTGGGAAATCATCAAAATGCCGGCATGGGTGGTGTCGCGGATGCGCCGGATCAACTCGTAGAGCGCCACCTCGCCGGAAAAATCGACGCCCTGCACCGGCTCGTCCAGCACCAGCAAGTCCGGCTGGCGGATCATCGCCCGGGCGAACAGTACCCGCTGGAATTCCCCGCCGGACAGTTCCTGCACCGCGGCGCGGCGCAGATGGGCGGCGCCCACCGCCTCCAGCGCGGCGGCGATCTCCCCGGCCGGATAGTGCCCGGTCAGCGTCATCAGCCGCTCCACGGTGAGCGGCAGCGTCCAGTCGATGGCGAGCTTTTGCGGCACATAGCCGATCCGGAGCCCGGGCTTGCGCGTCACCCGGCCCATGCTGGGCTTCAGCACCCCGGTGGCCAGCTTGGCCGTGGTCGACTTGCCCGAGCCGTTGGGTCCGATCAGCGTGACGATCTCCCCGCGCGCAATGGTGAGGTCGATGTCCTCCACCAGCATGCGCCCGCCCTGGCGCACGCCGGCACCGGCAAGAGTGATCAGCGTTTCCCTGAGCCTGGTATCGTGCATCTCGTTTTGGGTCCTCGAAGGAACGGGGCCGCGGCGGCAATTCCCGGCCAGGGGTTTTTCCCCAGCCCGCCGGAAACCGTCTTGACGGCTTTCAATACGTTATAGCATAACAATGCTGCAAGCGTAATAACATAACATATCACCAACCCGAAAGGGACGAGACCGATGAAAACCGCCCTGCCGCTCGCGGCGCTCGCAACGCTGCTGCTCACCGGCACGTCTTTGGCTGCGCCCGATGTGGTCGCCTCCATCAAGCCCATCCACTCGCTGGTCGCCGCCGTCATGGAGGGGGTGGGCGAGCCGGTCCTCATCGTCCGGGGCGCGGCCTCGCCCCACACCTATGCCCTGCGCCCCTCCGACGCCGCCGCGCTCGAAGCCGCCGACATCGTCTTCTGGACCGGCCAGGGCATGGAACTCTTCCTCGGCGACGCGCTCGACACCCTGTCCGGCGATGCCGAAGTGGTCGAGTTGTCCCATGCGCCGGGCATCGACCTGCTGCCCATCCGCGAGGGCGGGGCCTTCGAAGCCCATGCCCACGGCGACGACGATCACGATCACCACGACCATGACCATGACCACGACCACGACCACGACCACGACCACGATCATGGCGGCGCCGACATGCATTTCTGGCTCGATCCGCAAAATGCCAAGCTGATGGTGACCGAAATCGCCACCGTGCTGGCCGAGGCCGATCCCGGGAATGCCGCCGCCTATGGCGCCAATGCCGAGGCGGAGCTGGTGCGGCTGGACGAGCTGGAAGAGGAGCTGCGCCAGATCCTGGCCCCGGTCGCCGGCAAGCCGTTCATCGTCTTCCACGACGCCTATCAATATTTCGAGAATCGTTTCGGCCTCGAGGTGGCCGGCACGGTCACCGTCTCCCCCGAAGCCATGCCCGGCGCCGCCCGCATCGACGAATTGCGCGCCAAGGTCGCCGAGCTGGGCGCCACCTGCGTCTTCGCCGAGCCCAATTTCGAGCCGGCCATCGTGCGCACCATCGTGGAAGGCACGCAGGCCGGCTCCGGCACGCTCGATCCGGAAGGCGCGACCCTCGCCGAAGGCCCCGACCTCTACCCCGGCCTGCTGCGCAACCTCGCCACCGGACTGGCGGAGTGCCTCGGCTAGAGCCTTTCGTTCTCAGGCGGAATCGGTGCCTTCTTGCTCCCGGGGAGGGAGCGCTGGTCGCCGCTTCCGTCAAGTCATCTTCCGGGATTGGCCGCCCTATTTCAGCGGCCCCTTGAAGACGAAGAACGCCCCCAGCGCGATCAGCGCGAAGCCGATGCCGTGGTTCCAGGTGAATTTCTCGCCCAGATAGAACACGGCGAACAGGGCGAAGACCGAGAGCGAGATCACCTCCTGCATGGTCTTGAGCTCGGCCCCCGAATAGAGGCCATAGCCGATGCGGTTGGCCGGCACCGCCAGCCAGTATTCGAAAAAGGCGATGCCCCAGCTCGCCAGCACCACGACCCACAGGGCCGCGCCGGGAAATTTCAAATGCCCGTACCAGGCGAAGGTCATGAACAGATTGGACGCAAGCAACAGCCCGACAGGGGCCAGGGTAGCGACATTGAAGCCCAAGGCTTCCTCCGCGAACAAGGAAAACCGGCCCGCTGCCGGCCCTGTCTTCTAGCCTCTGAAGTGCCGGTCCGGAAGCGGCATTGTCGGGTGGCGCCTCAGGCCACTTCCTTGCCGGCTCGGCTCGGCCGGATCAGCACCTCGGCCGATATGCCCAGCCCGTCATGCAATTGCCTGATCATCTCGATCGACAGGCTCCGCCGGCGGTTGAGAATGTCCGCCACCCGGTTGCGGGGGCCGATCATCGACTCCAGATCCTTGCGGCTGAGCCCCTGCTGCTCCATGCGGAACAGGATGGCCTCCACCGGATCAGGGGGGTCCATGGGGTGATGGCTGGCCTCATAGGCGTCGATCAGCGTCGCCAGGATATCGAGGCGATCCCCTTCGGGCGTGCCGCCCGCCGCGCCCCATAGCCGCTCGACCTCGGCCAGCGCCGCCTCGTAATCCGCTTCCGTGCGGATCGGTTTCAGCTCATTGGCCATGCCTGATCTCCTTCACGTCAATCGCGTCATAGTCCCGGTGCGAACCGATCCATTTTATCCAGACGATGGCTTTCTCGAAATCCACCGACACCACGAGGCGATAGTCATTGCCCTTGATGTTGAACACGACCCGCTCCGCGCTGACGATGCTCGCCGTGGCATAGAGCCGCTTGACGTCGGCACTGCCTGACCACTGCGCCTTGCTCACTTCGTCGAACCAGGCGGCGAGTGCCGCCTTCACCGCCGGCTGGTCTTTCCGGCCTTCAAGACTGTCGACGAAAAGCCGCAGCGTACGGCGGGCAATGATCCGCATGCCTCAATATAGCGCGGGACCATTTTGGTCGCAAGATGGCCGGCACCCCCTCACCGTACATAACGCGTGGGCTGTTCCAGCGCGAAAATCTCGTCGCTGACATTGTCGAGCTTCTTGCGGATCAGCGCCTGGGCGTCATGCAGGCCGCGATTGTAGAAATGCGCGCCCATCTTGTCGGCGAAGAACTGCATCAGCATTTCCGCCGGCATGGCGCCGATGGACTGGTCGAGCTCCTCGCGGAAATAGTCCTGGATTTCCGCCACGATGGCCTTGGTTTCGTCGCGGTCGAACTTGATGGGCTGCATGGTCCGTCTCCTATGTCGCGCCCCCGATAGCCTGAGTCGCCCGCCGGCGCGATTGACCCCGCCGCCTCCAAGGGCGTATTGCTGGAGCGTGACGGTTCCCCGGACCCTGAGGGCGAGGGGAGGAACAGGGAACACGGTGCGGCGTACCCATCAGGGACCAAATCCGTGGCTGCCCCCGCAACTGTAAGCGGTGGGCGCCCCCATGACGCCACTGGATGCCGGCTCGATCGGCCCGTTTTCGAACGGGATGATCAAGCAGGGCACCGGGAAGGCGGGGGCGCTGCATTCACCGCGAGCCAGGAGACCTGCCGCCACAAGGCCGGGCGAAGAGCCCATTTCGATTCCGTGCACGGAGGGTGCCATATGAATACGACCGCAGTTTCCACCGGTTCTGCTTCCCTTTCCCCGTCCCAGCGGCTCATTGCCGGCGGGCTGGCCCTGTTCCTGGGCCTCGTCCTGCTCGCGGGCACCGGCTTTGCCGGCGATTACCGCCTGCATAACGGCGCTCACGACACGCGCCACGCCATGGGCTTTCCCTGCCACTGAGGCGGGACAGAGGAAAGAGCGCACACATGTTCCGCAATCTGTTTTTCGCTGCGCTGGCCGCAGCGCTTTGTGCTGGCCTGCTGGTTTCGGCCATCCAGCATTTCCGCGTCACCCCGTTGATCCTGCATGCCGAGACGTTCGAGGGCGAGGCAGGCCATTCCCATGGCGCCGGGGCGGACGCGCACGACCATGAGGCGGAGGTCGAAGCCGGGGAATGGGCTCCCCAGGACGGGGCCGAGCGCACCGCCTACACGGTGCTGGCCAACCTGCTGGCCGCCGCCGGCTTCGCCCTCCTGATCGGGGGCGTCTCCGCCCTCGCCAATCTGCCCATCGATACCCGCACCGGCTGGGTCTGGGGCGCCGCCGGCTTCGCCGCCTTCGTGCTCGCCCCCGCCTATGGGCTGGCGCCCGAATTGCCCGGCATGCCCGCCGCCGACCTGTTCGCGCGCCAGCTCTGGTGGATAGGAACGGCCCTGGCCACCGGCGCCGCCATCCTGCTGCTCGCCAGAACCCGCGCGCCCTGGGCCGTGGCCGTCGCCGTCGCCCTGGTCGCGATTCCCCATATCGTCGGCGCCCCCGCCGCCCCGGACGAGCCCAGCGCAGTGCCCGCGCATCTGGCTGCGGAATTCGCCGCCGCCGCCATCGGCACCTCGGCCGTGTTCTGGCTGGTACTGGGCACCGTCTTTGGCGGGGTGAACACCTATCTGGCCGCCCGTCCGGCCGCATCTGTCAATGGAGTCAAGGCTTGACCACCAAAATCCCCACCACCGTCATCACCGGCTTTCTCGGCGCCGGCAAGACCACCCTCGTGCGCCACATGCTGGCGCACGCCCCCAAGGGCAAGCGCATCGCCCTCATCATCAACGAATTCGGCGATCTGGGCGTCGACAGGGACATCCTCGCCGGCTGCGGCGACGAGACCTGCCGCGAGGAGGACATGGTCGAGCTTTCCAATGGCTGCATCTGCTGCACCGTGGCCGACGAATTCATCCCCACCATGCAGGCGCTGCTCGCTCGCCCGGAAAAATTCGATCACATCGTCATCGAGACTTCGGGCCTCGCCCTGCCGCAGCCGCTGATCCGCGCCTTCAACTGGCCCGAGATCAAGGCCCAGGTGACCATTGACGGCGTCGTCACCGTGGCCGATGCGGCGGCGCTGGCCGAGGGGCGCTTCGCCAATGACGAGGCGGCGGTGGATGCGCTGCGTCGCCAGGACGAGATGCTCGACCACGAAACCCCGCTGGGCGAACTGTTCGAGGACCAGCTTTCGGCCGCCGACATGGTCATCATCAACAAGACCGATCTGGTCGAACCGGCCCTGCTCGACAAGGTCGAGGCCAATATCCGCGCCGAACTGCGCCCCGGCGTCGGCATCGTGCGCGCCGCCAACGGCCATGTCGACGTGGCGGCCCTGCTCGGCATGGGCATGGAGAGCGAGGCCGACATCGCCAACCGTCCCAGCCATCACGAGCTCGAGCATGGCGGCGAGACTCATGAGCACGACGATTTCGACAGTTTTTCGCTGACCCTCGCCGATATCCGCGGCAAGGATCACCTGCTCGGGGTCATCGAGGCGACCATCAAGGCCCATGACGTGCTGCGCCTCAAAGGCTTTGCCGCCGTGCCCGGCGCCGCCGCGCGCCTCGCCATCCAGGCCGTCGGCCCGCGCGTCACCGCCTATTTCGATCGCCCCTGGAAGGACGGCGAAACCCGCGCGACCTCGCTCGTGGTCATCGGCGAGCAGCCCCTCGACCGCGCCGCCATCACCCGGAGCCTGGAACAGGCGGCGGCGTGATGTCGGCCATGTCGAGCCACTTGAATCCCCGCCCTCTCCTTGGAGGCTTTCAGGTTTTGATGGAAGCAGCGACCAGCGCCCCCTCCCCCTTGTGGGGAGGGCCGGGGAGGGGGTGGGGTGGGGGGTCGGGCTTGCCGTCGCCTCGGGAGGCGAGCCCCTGATGCACCTTCTCTCCGCCCAGGCCGGTGCCATCCAGCAGGAAGGCGAGGCCATCGACCTCGCCCAGGCCCCCGGCGCCTGCGTTTTCGCCTCCTCGGCCGACAGCGAGCTGGCCATGCTGGCCGGCGCCGCCGACCGGGCCGGGGAGGAGGGGCTGCGGCTCGCCAATATTCTGCGCCTGTCCAACAATCTTTCCGTGGACCTATGGGCGGAAAAGACCGTTGCCCATGCGCGCCTCGTCGTGTTGCGGCTGCTTGGCGGCGCCGCCTATTTCCAATATGGCGTCGACGAACTCACCGCCCTTTGCGCCGGCCGGGGCATTCCGCTGGTGCTGCTCCCCGGCGACGCCAATCCCGATCCTATCCTGCGCGACCGCTCCACCGTCCATGCCGACGACTGGTCGCGCCTCCATTCGCTTTTCGTCGCCGGCGGCCCCGACAATGCCGACGCCATCCTGCGGCTTTTCTCCCGTCTGGCCGGCGACGGGCCGGCGGGCCTCGATACCTCCGGCATCGCTCCCAGGCCCTTCCCCCGCTTCGGCCTTTGGCACCCCCGCATCGGCATGACCGACGAGGCCGGTCTGCGCCGGCTCCATGCCGGCCTCCCCGCGCCATCGTCATGGCCCGGTGCTGGCGAAATATCGGCGCAGGGCCGCCCTCACATTCCCATCCTCTTCTACCGCGCCGCCCTCGAAGGCGCCGGCACGGCGACGCTCGAAGCCCTCGTCGCCGCGCTGGAAGGGCGCGGCCTCGCCCCGGTGCCGCTGCTGGTCTCCTCGCTCAAGGAGGCGCCCTGCGTGCGCTTCGTCCAGGACGCGCTCGCCGCCTTCCCGCCCGCCGCCATCCTCAACCTCACCGCCTTCGCGCTGGGCATCGCCGATCTCGAGGGCAAGGCCAATCCCTTCGCCCGAACCGACGCGCCGGTGATCCAGCTCATCCAGTCGGGCCGCTCCGAGGCGCAATGGGCGGCCGATCCGCAGGGGCTCTCGGCCAAGGACATGGCCATGTACCTGGTGATGCCCGAGGTCGACGGGCGGCTGGCCGGCATCCTTGTCGGCCACAAGGCCGATGCGGTCTGGCACGAGCGCACCCAATGCCCGCTCACCGCCTATGCCCCCGATGCGGGCGGCATCGCCCGCGCCGTCACCCTGGCGGAGAACTGGGCCCGCCTCCGCGCGACCCCGCCCCCCCGGCGCCGCATCGCCCTCATCCTCTCCAACTACCCCCTGCGCGACGGGCGCCTCGCCAACGGCGTCGGCTACGACGCGCCCGAATCGACGGTGCGAATGCTGACGGAGCTGGAGCGCGCGGGCTACACGCTCGCTGAGCCAAAGCCCTTTCCCCCGGAGGGGCGGGGTGGGGACGCCTCGATTGATCGCCAGGCCACCCCCCACCCCGGCCCTCCCCCTCAAGGGGGGAGGGAGGCCCGGCCGCTGGTTTTTGGCAATGCCAGAAAGATGCATGGAAAGAGCGTTTCAAACGCCCGAAGGCTGCGGGCCGACCAGACAGTGCCGGAACGAGTGCTATGGCCGCTGCTCAAGACATTTGCCGGGCGCGGGGTGAAGTTCCGCCGGCAGGTGCCGCTGGGCGATTATGTCGCTGACTTTGCCAGTCACCATCCCAAGCTGGTCATAGAATTGGATGGAAACACGCATTTCACCGAAAGCGGCGAGAGCCACGACTGCAAGCGGACCGCATTTCTGGAGAGCATCGGCTACAAGGTCATCCGTTTCAGTAATACTGACCTTGGGAATCAGGAGGGAGTTTGGCAGGCTATCGATGCGGCTCTGGGCAACCAGCCGACCCCATCGCCTCCCTCCCCCTTGAGGGGAGGGGCCGGGGGAGGGGGTGGCGATGCTGATCCCAGGACCTACTCCGCATCCGCCGCCGATCTCATTGCCCTGCTCCAGTCCGGCCCCACCAACGCCGCTCCCCGGCGGGGCGCTTCGGATGCCGTGCTGCCGCTGGCGCGTTATGCCGAGCTGCTCGCCACGCTACCCGCCGAGATCGGCGAGGCCGTCGCGGCGCGCTGGGGCGACCCGTCCGCCGATCCGTTCGTGCGCGATGGCGCCTTCCACCTGCCGGTGCATCGCTTCGGCAATGTGGCCATCCTGCTGCAACCCGGACGCGGCCATGAGCCGGACGAGACCACGAGCTATCACGATCCCTATCTGGTCCCGCCCCATGCCTATCTGGCCGCCTATCTCTGGCTGCGCCACGAATTCGGCGCCCATGCCATGGTGCATAACGGCAAGCACGGCACGCTCGAATGGCTGCCCGGCAAATCGGCGGCGCTCGACGCCGATTGCTATCCCGATGCGCTCTGGGGGCAGTTGCCGCATCTTTACCCCTTCATCGTCAACGATCCGGGCGAGGGCACCCAGGCCAAGCGCCGTACCGGCGCGGTCATCATCGACCATCTGGTGCCCCCGCTGACCCGCGCCGAGACCTATGGGCCGCTGAAGGATCTCGAAGCCCTGCTCGATGAATATTACGCCGCCTCGGGCATGGACCGGCGCCGCCTTGCCGACCTCAGGCGCCGCATTCTCGACTTCACCCGCGACAGCCGGCTCGACCGCGATATCGGCCTGCCCGAGGACGAGACCGAGGCCCTGCTCAAGATCGACAATTTCCTCTGCGAACTGAAGGAAGCCCAGATCCGCGACGGGCTGCACGTTTTCGGCCAGTCCCCCGTCGGCGCCATGGCGCGCGACCTGGCGGTGGCGCTGGCCCGCGTGCCGCGCGGCGAGGCGGATGGCGACAATTCCCTCATCCGCGCCCTCGCCGACGACCTCAGGCTGGGCTTCGATCCGCTCACCGCGAAATTGGGCGAGCCATGGCATGGGCCTTCCATTCCCTTTTTCCACGCATCCGGCTCCATCGCCCCCCGCACCACCGGCGATGTGGTCGAACGCCTCGAAGCCCTCGCCGCCGCGCTGGTCGAGGGCACGCTCGACGCCCCCGCCGACTGGACCGCCACAAGCGCCGTGCTGGCCACGATAAGAACCCTCATCCAGCCGCGCCTTGCCGCTTCCGGTCCCGCCGAGATGGCCGCCTTCCTCGATGCGCTCGACGGAAAATTCATCGCCCCCGGGCCCTCCGGCGCCCCCTCGCGCGGGCGGCTCGACGTCTTGCCCACCGGGCGCAATTTCTATTCCGTCGATGCCCGCGCCGTGCCCACCCCCAGCGCCTGGGAGCTGGGCCGCAAATCCGCCGAAGGCCTGGTGCTGCGGCATTTGCAGGATCATGGCCATCACTTGCAGGCCGTCGCCCTTTCCGTCTGGGGCACCGCCAATATGCGCACCGGCGGCGACGATATCGCCCAGGCGCTGGCGCTGATCGGCGCCCGCCCCACCTGGGACCCGGGATCGCTGCGCGTCTCCGGCTACGAGATCATTCCCCTCGCCAGGCTGGGCCGCCCCCGCGTCGACGTCACCCTGCGCATTTCCGGCTTTTTCCGCGACGCCTTTCCGGTCCAGATCGCGCTGTTCGACCGGGCGGTGCGCGCCATCGGCGCCCTCGACGAGCCCGCGGACGACAATCCCATCGCCGCCCGCATGCGCGCCGAGGCGCTGGGGCTCATTGCCGCCGGCAGCAGCGAGGACGACGCCGCGCTCGAGGCCGGTGCCCGGATTTTCGGCTCCAAGCCCGGCACCTATGGCGCCGGCCTCAACGCGCTGATCGACAGCGGCGCCTGGAGCGGCCGGGCCGACCTCGCCGACCGGGCGCTGGCCTGGGGCCAATATGCCTATGGCGCCAGGGCCCACGGCACGCCGCTGCTCGACCGCTTCAAGGCGCGGCTGGCCGGGATCGACGCGGTGATCCACAATCAGGACAATCGCGAGCACGACCTGCTCGACTCGGACAATTACTACCAGTTCGAGGGGGGGCTGGCGCTGGCCGCCGAGACCCTGTCCGGCCACAAGCCCGCCGCCTATCACAACGACCATTCCCGCCCCGAGCGCCCCCGCATCCGTACGCTGGAGGAGGAGGTGAGCCACGTCATGCGTTCGCGCGTGGTCAATCCCAAATGGCTGGCCGGCATGATGCGCCATTCCTATCGCGGCGCCTTCGAGATCATCGCCACGGTGGATTTCATGTTCGCCTTCGCCGCCACCACCGGCGCGGTGAAGAGCCACCATTTCGACCTGGCCTTCGAGGCCTTCATCGAGGACGACGCGGTGCGCGCCTTCCTCATCGAGGCCAACCGCTTCGGCTATGACGAGTTGCTGGCTAAGTTCGAAGAAGCCCGGCAGCGCGGCCTCTGGTCGCCCCGTTCCAATTCCGCATTCGCTTTCCTGGAGACGACGCCATGAACGACAAGCTCACCGAAAAGCCGGCCAAGAAGACCGATTTGATGACCGAGGCGGAGCGCGATGCCTATCACGCCGAGAAGATGAAGAAGAAGAAGGTGGCGCGCGACAGGATTCTCGCCACCAAGACCGAGGAAAAGGGCCTGCTCATCGTCCATACCGGCAAGGGCAAGGGCAAGTCGACCGCCGCCTTCGGCATGGTGTTCCGCGCTTTGGGCAATGGCATGCGCGTCGGGGTGGTGCAGTTCGTCAAGGGCGTCTGGAACACCGGCGAGCGCGACGCGCTCGACAAATTCCCCGGCCAGGTGACCATCAACGCCATGGGCGAGGGGTTTACCTGGGACGTCGCCGACCGCCAGCGGGACCTCGCCGCCGCCGCCAAGGCCTGGGAGCAGGCGAGGGCGCTCATCGCCGACCCGTCCTATGACATGGTGCTGCTCGACGAACTCAATATCTGCCTGCGCTACGATTATCTGCCCATCGCGGAGGTGGTCGAGGCGCTGAAGAACAAGCCGGCGGACAAGCACGTCATCGTCACCGGGCGCAACGCCAAGGACGAGCTCATCGAGATCGCCGACCTGGTCACCGAAATGACCGAGATCAAGCACCATTTCCGCGCCGGCGTGAAGGCGCAGAAGGGCATCGAGTTTTGAAGCCTCACCACCCACGGTGTCATTCCCACGAAAGTGGGAATCCCTTGGGGATGCAGGACAAGGAAACGGAGATTCCCGCATGCGCGGGAATGACACCGTGGACGGGGTAAAAACCCCCTAGCACCCTCTTGCCGCGAAGGACCGCGCCAGCCCCTCGAGCACGGGCTGCATCGCAACGAAATCCGTCGCCGGATAGTCCGCCCGCAGGGCGGCGAAGCCGTCGCCCTCGCACAGCGCGATCATGCGCTGGTGCATCATGCGGTCGCCGCGCACGCCGGACCAGCCGGCCCAGTGCGGCGTCGTGGCCGTGTCGGTCAGCGCCCAGCCGGCTTCCATGTCCCCGGCGATGCGCGCCGCCGCCTCTTGCTCGAAGTTTTCGGGCTCCACCAGCCAGCCGCCCCACACGGTCAGCTCCTGCAGGCCCCCGGGCAGATGGAAGGCCTGGCCGTCGCCATTGACGCTTTCGCCGGCCCCTTCATAGCCCGGCGGAATGTCGAGTTCGTAGCCGAACCGCGCATTGGCGTAATGCGTCCAGAACTGCGCCAGGGCAGGGGTGGCGAGGATCAGCGTGGCAAGGACGATGGCGATGCGCATGGGCCGACTGTGCCTGCCAAATCATCGTCCCGCAAGCCGGTCAGCGCCGCTGGTCGCGGATTTCCTTGAGCACGTCGTAGATGGAGAACAGCACCATCCACAATTCGACCACGATGCGCCAGACCACGGCCGAGATCGCCCCGCCCACCAGCGCCATGATCACCCCGAAAAAGCCGCCGCCGGCCGGGGCATAGGGATTGCCCGAAAGGGCGATGGCGCCGAACAGCGCCGCCAGCGTGCCCAGCGCGATGAGCGCCAGCCCGATCCAGTAGATGATCTTGGTCAGGCCGGGCAGAATGAAGGTGTCGAAAGACAGGAATGCCTTGAACATGAATCCCCCCTTGGTTCAAGCGCACTCACGCTAGCACCGAATCCGATTCGCACCAGCATTCGCAATGGCGCGACTTGTGCATTGCTCCGCCTATACGACCACGATGCCGGCGTGCTTGGCCTTGTTCTCCGGCTCGACATGAATGGTGATCTGCACGTCTTTCACCGTCTCGCGCAGCTTGGCCTCGATCCGGTCGCAAATGGCATGGGCGTCGTCCACCGACATGCTGCCCGGCACCACCAGGTGGAAATCGATGAAGGTCATGCGGCCGGCCTGCCGGGTGCGGATGTCGTGCGCCTCCAGCGCCCCATCGGCATTGACGGCGATGGTCTCGCGGATGGATTGCTGGATGTCCTTGGGCACGGCCACGTCCATGAGGCCCCCCACGCTGTCGCGGATCACCCCCCAGCCCGACCACAATATGTTGAGCGCCACCAGTGCGGCGAGGATCGAATCGAGTTGCGCCCAGCCGGTGAGGAACACCAGCCCCAGCCCCGCCAGCACGCCCACGGTCGAGATCACGTCGGTCATCAGGTGCTTGCCGTCCGCCTCCATGGCCGGCGAGCGCGCCTTGCGCCCCTGCCGCAGCAGCACCATGGCCCAGACCAGGTTGATGACGGTGGCGACGGCGCTGACCGCCAGCCCCTGCACCGGCGCCTCGGGCAGTTGCGGCGCCAGGAAGCCGAGCGCCGCCTCGCGCAGGATCAATATGGCGGCGACGATGATCATCACCCCCACCAGCACGGCGGAGAAATATTCGGCCTTGTGATAGCCATAGGGCAGGGTGGCGTCGGCGGGCCGCTGCGCCAGCCGCACGGCGGCCAGCGCCGTGAGCGCGGTCACGACGTTGACGATGGATTCCAGCGCGTCCGAATAAAGCGCGATCGAGCCGGTCAGCCACCAGGCGAGGAATTTCAATCCCAGCACGATCAGCCCGACCAGCAGGCTGCTGGCGGCGATGGCGAGGGTGCGATTGGCGGCCATGGCGCGCCTCCATGCGGGTTGCCTCAGGGCATAACGTCTCGCACCGGCAAGCGCAACCCATTGTATTTGCGAACGATTTTCAGAAGCATTCCGATCTTTGCCCTGCTCTCGATTGACCCGGCGCGCCGCCCCGCCTAGAACCGGATCAGCGCAGCGTTCCCTTGATGGAACTGAAACAGAGCCCGGTGCGGTCGACCAAAGGCGGGACCAAGCCCGGGGCTGCTCCGGTTTTAGAGCGAACCTGCCTCGTGTGAACCGAGGCGACGATGAGTGCAGATTTCGCCGGCCTGGCCCCGGCCCGTTCAGGTTCGATGGTCCCGGACATCGTGGTGGGTGTCGGCGCCCGCGCCGCCGCCGCGCCTGCGGAGGTGCTGGCCCTGCTCGACGCCTGCCTTGGCGCCGAGGGGCTGGGGCGCCGCCACGTCGCGGCCCTTGCCACGCTCGATCGCAAGAGCGGCCATCCGGCCCTGCTGGAGGCCGCCGCGCGCCTCGGCGTGCCGCTGCTGGCCCTGCCGCCGGCCGTTCTGTCCCCCCTTGTGCCTTCGCCCTCGCGCCGGGTCGAGCAGCTTGCCGGCCTGCCCTCGGTGGCCGAGGCGGCGGCCATGGCCTGCGGCACGCTGCTGGCCGGCAAGCGCCGCTCTGCCAACGTCACCTGCGCCCTCGCGCGCCGCGGCGCGGATCACGCCCTTCCCGGCAGGTCCAGCGCCTCGATCGCCGCCTCGACGCTGTCCACCTCATGCGCCGGGCCATAGGCGGGGCGGGCCAGCATGATGATTTCGACCCCCAATTGCCGTGCCGCTTCGAGCTTGGCCGAAGTCTGCGCGCCGCCCGAATTCTTGCTCACCAGATGGGTGATGCCATGACGCCGCATCAGCGCCATTTCCTCCGCCAGCGAGAAGGGCGGGCGCGACAGGATGAGCTCGGCATGGGGCGGCAGGGCGATCTCGGGGGGCTCGATCATGCGCAGATGGAGGCGGCAATCGTCGCGTTGCAGGTAGATTTCCAGCCCCGCATGGCCGGTGGTCAGCAAGATGGCGGCGCCCGCGGGCCAGCTATCGGCCGCCTCCCTTGGCGTATCGACCACGATCCAGCTCTGGCCGGGCAGCGGCGTCCAGGGTGGCCGCATATAGCGCACCAGCCTGACGCCGGCCTCCCGCGCCGCCGCCACGGCATGGCGCGAGATGGTGCCGGCATAGGGGTGGGTGGCATCCACCAGCCTGTCGATGCGCGCGGCGCGCAGATAGGCCCCCAGCCCCGGAACGCCGCCGAACGGCCCGGTGCGCACTTCGCCCTGCGGCAGGATCGGCTCCCGCGTGCGCCCGGCCAGCGAGGTGATGACGTCATGGCCCAGCGCCACCAGCCGATCGGCCAGTTGCCGCGCTTCCGCCGTGCCCCCCAGGATCAGGATTCTCATCGCTCTTTGCCCGTTGATTCGTCCCAATCTGCCCGCGCCGCCGCCGCCGCACAAGCCGAAGCGCCGGCCCGGTCGGCCATGCGGCCGCGCCCTTCCGCCTCCGATTGCACCGCACGCCATGTCTGAAACCCATTTCTCCCGCCTCGCCGGCGCCGATTTTCCGCCCTTCGAGCCGGGCTCCGTCTGGCTGGTGGGGGCGGGTCCCGGCGGCCCGGGCCTCATGACGCTGCTGGGCTATCACGCGCTGGGCGCGGCCGAGATCATCGTCCACGATGCCCTCGTCTCGCCCGACATCCTGGCTTTGGCCCCATCCCATGTCGAGCGCATCCATGCCGGCAAGCGCGGCGGCAAGCCCTCGCCGCTTCAGGCCGATATCACCATCCGGCTCATCGAACTGGCGCGGCAGGGGCGGCGGGTGCTGCGCCTCAAGGGCGGCGATCCGTTCATGTTCGGGCGCGGCGGCGAGGAGGCCGGGGCGCTGGCCCGCGCCGGCATCCCTTTCCGCATCGTGCCGGGCATTTCCGCCGGGCTGGGGGGGCTGGCCTATGCCGGCCTGCCGGTCACCCACCGCGACACCAACCACGCCGTGCTGTTCCTCACCGGCCACGACGAGACGGGCGCCGTGCCCGGCGGCGTCGACTGGCCCGCCATGGCCCGCGCCGCGCCGGTCCTGGTCATGTTCATGGCGGTCCGGCATCTCCCCGCCATCGCGTCCCGCCTGCTCGCGGCGGGGCGCGGCGCGGACGAGCCGCTCGTCGTGGTTTCCAATGTTGCCCTCCCGACCCAGGGCATCGTCGAAACCACGCTCGCAAAAGCGCCCGACCTCGCCGATATCCCCACCCCCGCCATCGTCGTGCTCGGTCCCGTCGCCCGCTACCGCCGCGATCTCGACTGGTATGTGGACGAGGTCCGCCGCCATGTCTTCGGCTGAAAGCGCGCCGGAGGGGCGCCCCTCATGATCCATTCCCCCAAAGGCATCGTCATCGCCGCGCCGCGCTCGGGATCGGGCAAGACGCTGGTGTCGCTCGGCCTCCTGGCGGCCTTGCGCCGGCAGGGGCTTGTGGTGGCGCCGGCCAAGACCGGGCCCGATTATATCGATCCGGCCTTTCTCGGCCTCGCCGCCGGCCGGCCGGCGGTCAATCTCGATCCCTGGGCCATGCGGCCCGATCAGCTTCGCGCCCTCGCCGCACAGCAGGCCACCGGCGCGGAACTGCTCCTCGTCGAGGGCGTCATGGGCCTGTTCGATGCCGCCGCCGATGGCGTGGGGTCCACCGCCGATCTGGCCGAAACGCTCGGCCTGCCGGTGCTGCTGGTGGTGGATGCGGAACGGCAGGGCCAGTCGGTGGCGCCGCTCGTCGCCGGCTTTTCGCAATGGCGGCCCGGGGTGCGGGTCGCCGGAATCATCCTCAACCGGCTCGCCAGCGCCCGGCACGAACGCATGCTGGTGGCGGCGCTCAAGGCCACCGGCCTGCCGCTCCTGGGGGCCATTCCGCGCCGGCCCGAACTGGTGCTGCCCGAACGCCGTCTCGGCCTCGTCCTGCCCGGCGAGGTCGCGGGCTTTGCCGCCTTTCTCGATCACGCCGCCGAGGCCATGGGCGATTTCGTCGATCTCGACGCGCTGCCGGCGCTTTCCGCGCCCCTGCCGCCGGGCGGCAAGCCGCCGTCCCCCTTGCCGCCCCTGGGCCAGCGCATCGCCATCGCCCGCGATGCCGCCTTCGCCTTTCTCTATCCGCATCTGCTCGAGGGCTGGCGCGCCCAGGGGGCCGAGCTCTCCTTCTTCTCCCCTTTGGCCGACGCGGCGCCGGCGCCCGACGCCGACGCGGTGTTCCTGCCCGGCGGCTATCCCGAGCTGCACGGCCCCGCCCTTGCCGCCGCCGGCAATTTCCACGCCGGGCTCGCCGCCGCCCGCGACCGGGGGGCGCTGCTTTACGGCGAATGCGGGGGCTTCATGGCGCTGGGCGAAGCGCTGATCGACGCCGAGGGCAACAGCCACGCCATGGCCGGCCTGCTGCCCATGGTGAGCCGCATGGACCGGCCCAAACGCGTCCTGGGCTATCGCCGCCTGCTCCACGACAGCCCCTTGCCCTGGCCGGCCGGCCTCAACGGCCACGAATTCCACTATTCCTCGGCCCGGCAGTCCGGGCTGCCGCCCTTGTTCGAGGCGCTCGACGCCGAAGGCATAAGGCAAATGCCCATGGGCGCCGTGCTCGGCCGCGTCATGGGCTCTTACGCCCACGTCATCGCTGGGGCATAACACTTCTCCTTTTCCCTTTCCTGCGAGAGTTGCAGTGCTGCCTCTATCACCGGAATGGCGGCGTCCTTCATCCCCCTCCCCCTTGAGGGGAGGGGTTAGGGGTGAGGGTTCCGCAGAGCAGGAGGCGTCATGGCCAGGGCGCTGATGTTCATGGGCACCGGCTCCGATGTCGGCAAGTCGCTGATCGTCGCCGGCCTCTGCCGCGTGCTGGCCGATCGCGGCCATGCCGTGGCGCCGTTCAAGCCGCAGAACATGAGCAACAATGCCGCCGTCACCGCCGATGGCGGCGAGATCGGCCGGGCGCAGGCCCTGCAGGCCCGCGCCGCCCGCCGCGCCCCGCTCACCGCCATGAACCCGGTGCTGCTCAAGCCCGAGGGCGAGACCGGCTCGCAGATCGTGGTGCGGGGCCGGCGCCGCGCCAGCCTTACCGCCCGCCAATACTGGGCCGACCGCGCCCAATTCCTGCCCGACGTGCTCGCCGCCTTCGCCGACCTGGCGCGCGAGCACGATTTCGTGCTGGTGGAGGGGGCGGGCAGCGCCTCGGAGGTCAATCTGCGCGCCGGCGACATCGCCAATTTCGGCTTCGCCCGCGCCGCCAACGTGCCGGTAGTGCTGGTGGGCGACATTCATCGCGGCGGCGTCATCGCTTCCCTGGTGGGCACCATGGCGGTGATCGACCCCGGCGATGCGGCGCTGGTCCGGGCCAGCCTCGTCAACAAATTCTTCGGCGATCCGGCGCTGTTCGCCAGCGGCCGGACGTTTCTGGAACGGCGCCTGGGCCTGCCCGCCTTCGGCCCGGTGCCGCATTTGGCCGCCGCCGCCCGCCTGCCGGCCGAGGATGCGCTGGCGCTCGAGAGCTATTCCGGCGGGGAAGGGGCGTTCCACATCGCCGTGCCGCGCCTGTCGCGCATCGCCAATTTCGACGATCTCGATCCGCTGCGGGCCGAACCGGGCGTCACCCTGACGCTGGTGCAGCCGGGCGCGGCCATCCCCCGCAATGCCGACCTCATTCTCCTGCCGGGCTCCAAGTCCACCCGCGCCGACCTGGCCTTCCTGCGGAGCAATGGCTGGGATATCGACATCCTCGCCCATCACCGCGCCGGCGGGCGCGTGCTGGGCATTTGCGGCGGCTACCAGATGCTGGGAAGCACCGTCGCCGATCCCGATGGCGTCGAGGGCGCGCCCGGCACCAGCGCCGGCCTGGGGCTCCTGGCGGTCGACACCGTGCTCGCTCCCACCAAGCAATTGCGGCTCGAACACGCCGTCCATCTCGCCAGCGGCGAAGCGCTTTCGGGCTATCACATGCATATGGGGGTCACCGCCGGCCCCGGCCTCGCCCGCCCCTTTGCCCGCATCGGCACCACGGACGAAGGCGCCGTCAGCGCCGATGGCCGCGTCATGGGCACCTATCTGCACGGCCTGTTCGCCGCCGATCCGTTCCGCCGCGCCTTTCTGGGCGGGGCGGCCAGCCCCGACCTGGCCTATGAGGCGGGGGTGGAGGCGGCGCTCGACGAACTGGCCGCCCATCTCGAAACCCATATCGATATCGGGCGCCTGCTGGCGCTCGCCGCCCCGATGGAGGCCTGAGCCATGGAACCGCTGATCGCGCCGCTGGCGCTCGCCGTCGAACGCCGCTTCGGCTATCCGCCGCGCCTGACCGACACTATCGGCCATCCGGTCATCTGGTTCGGCGGCCTGATCGGCTTTCTCGAGCTCCGCCTCAACAAGGTTTCCCGCAGCCCCGCCCAGCGCCGGCTCGCCGGCCTCGTCGCCCTCGTCCTGTTGCTGCTGGCGGTGCTCGTCGTCACCGTGGGCATCAGCACCATCCTGTCCTGGCTGCCTCTGGGCTGGCTGCTGGAAATGCTGCTGGCCACCACCCTGCTGGCCCAGAAGGAGCTGGGCCGCGCCGTGCGCGCCGTGTCCGAGGCGCTGCGCGCTTCCCTCGCCGCCGGGCGCGAGGCGGTCAGCCATATCGTGGGCCGCGACCCCGAGGGGCTGGACGAACCCGGCGTCGCTCGCGCCGCCATCGAGACGCTGGCCGAAAACGCCTCCGACGGGGTGGTGGCGCCCTGGCTGTTCCTGGTCCTGTTCGGCCTGCCCGGCATCGCCCTCTACAAGGCCGTCAACACCGCCGATTCCATGATCGGGCATATGGATGCCCGCTATCGCGACTATGGCTGGGCGGCGGCGAAGCTGGACGACGCAGTGAACTGGCTTCCGGCGCGGCTGACCGCCATCCTTGTCACCGCCGCCTGCTTCTTCACCCCCGGCGCCAGCCCCAGCCGGGCCTGGGCCACGGCGCGCGCCGATGCCGGCAAGCACGATTCGCCCAATGCCGGCTGGCCCGAAGCCGCCTTTGCCGGCGCGCTCGGCTTCCGGCTCGGCGGCCCCCGCGCCTATGACGGGGAAGTGGTCGACCTGCCCGCCTTCGGCACCGGCAAGGCCGCGCTCAACCCCAGCGATATCCTGCTCGCCCTGCTGCTCTACCGCCGCACGCTGGATATCCTGCTCGCCCTCAGCGCCGCCCTGGCGCTGATGCTGCTGCTGGGGTGGCGGTAGCGGCGGACGGCGAAGGCATAGAGCATCGGACGAAAAAGTGGGGGACCGGTTTTTCGCAAAAGAGATGCGGTATCAAAGAGTAAGAGCCGGCGATTTGATGCAGTCAAATCGCATGAGGCTCTAAAGGCCTTCACTCGAGCGCCGGCGCTTCCCCCTTCATCGTCAGCGGCAGGCCGGCGGCGACGAAATAGACGTCCTCGCAGACCGCGGCCAGCCGCTGATGCGCCGAGCCGGCCAGGTCCCGGAAGGTGCGGGCCATGGCATTGTCGGGCACGATGCCCAGCCCCACCTCGTTGGAGACCAGGATCACCTTGGCCCGGCGGAATTCGAGCAGGGTGGCGCTGAGCTCGCCCACCGCCACCGACACGTCCTCATTGGCGACCAGCAGATTGGTGATCCACAGCGTCAGGCAGTCGACGAGGATGACGTCGTGGCCCTTGCCGGCTTTCCGGATGGCGCCGGGCAGGGCCAGCGGCTCCTCGATCGTGGTGAAGCTGCTGCCTCGGCTGGCCCGGTGGGTGGCGACGCGGTCGCGCATTTCCGCGTCCAGCGCCTCGGCGGTGGCGAGATAGGCGGGCGCCGCGCCGGCATGCAGCGCCAGCCTTTCGGCGAAGGCGGTCTTGCCCGAGCGCGCCCCGCCCAGAACCAGGCAATGTCGTGTCATGTTCAACCTTTCGGGCCTCGCGGCCGGGCGATGCGATGGCGAGCTTCTCCGCCGCGAACCCGCCGTTACACTCGCCCCAACTCCCGCGCCTCGCAAGCCGTTCCCTGCGCATCTTTTCGCGGCGGGGGCGTCATATGGGCCGGCCCCGCCGCGAAGCGCGCAATTTCTCTCCCATGCTACTTTCGTCTTAGCGTCTTTGGCATTATGGTCCGCGCCGAAACGACCCCCGATTGCGGGAGTGGCGGAAACCGGCCGGCCGGGGCCGCCCTTCGCCTTCCGCCCATCCAACGGAGTGCATCTCGTGCCGCGATATTATCTTGGCGTTGACGGCGGCGGCACCAATTGCCGCATTCGCCTCGCCAACGAGAATCTGGAAACGCTCGCCGAGGCGCGCAATGGCCGCTCCAATCTCCAGATCGACGGCGGCGAGCCGGCCTATCGGGCCATTCTCGATGGCACGCGGGATGTCTTTGCGGCGGCGGGTATCGATTATGCGCGCGCCGCCGACACCCATGCCTGTTTCGGCATGGCCGGGGGGCGCATGGATACCGCCCGCGATGCCTTCGCCGCACGGCAATGGCCCTTTGCCGGGGTCAAGGTCTATGACGATATCGACATCGCCCATGCCGGGGCGCTCGATGGCGGGGAGGGCAGCGTCATCATCATCGGCACCGGCTCGGCCGCCATGTCCATCGTCGGGGGGCGGCGCTATCAGGCCGGCGGCTGGGGCTTTCATATCGGCGATCAGATGTCGGGCGCCATTCTGGGGCGCGAACTGGTCCGCCACGCGGTGGAGGCCGAGGATGGGCTGGTGGAGGCCTCGCCCCTTACCCGCGCCGTCATTGCCGCGCTGGGCGGCGACAACCAGGCCGCCATGACCTGGTCCTTCGCCACCGAGATGAATTTGAAGCTGCTCAGCAGCGACGGCACCGAAGGGTGTGACGACGCCCTTGTGGGCCGCGCCCCGGGGGAATATGGCAAGCTCATGCCGCTCTGGTTCGAGCATCTGGAGCGCCGGGACCCCGTGGCCGAAAAGCTGCTGGAGATGCAGCTTGGCCATATTCATACCTATGTGCGCTGGTTCAAGTCCCATGGCGCTGCGGTGATGGCCGTGGTCGGCGGGCTGGGCCAGCGGCTTTTTCCGCTTTTGCAGCAGCGCTACGGTGACTTTGTCGCTCTGCCCAGCTACGAACCCCTGCATGGCGCGGTGCTCCTCGCCAGGCAGAACTTCGCCTCAAACTAAGGGGTCCGCCCAGTTGTCCAGCCGTATCATTCCCGTCCAGCCCTTCGATTACGTGGTCTTCGGCGCCACCGGCGACCTTACCAGGCGCAAGCTGGTGCCCGCGCTCTATCACCGCTTCATGGACGGGCAGTTCGACGAGCAGAGCCGGATCATCGGCGCGTCCCGCTCGAAGCTCAGCGATGCCGATTTCCGCCAGCAGGTGCGCGAGGCGCTCGAGCAGTTCGTCGAGAAGGACTATCAGGACCCCGATACCATCGAGCGCTTCATCAATATCTGCTCCTATGTGCCGGTCGATGCCAGCAAGCCCGCGGAGGCTGGCGATCTGGGCGCGGCGCTGCGCGACGACCCCGAGGTGGTGCGCGCCTTCTACCTGGCGGTGGCCCCGGACCTGTTCGAGCCCATCGCCGAATATCTGCACAAGAAGAAGCTCTATCGGCGCGACGCCCGCGTCGTCATCGAAAAGCCGCTGGGCCACGACCTCGCCTCCTCGGTCGAGATCAATAACGGCGTGGCCAAGATCTTCAAGGAAGATCAGGTCTATCGGATCGATCATTATCTGGGCAAGGAGACGGTGCAGAACCTGCTGGCCCTGCGCTTTGCCAATACCCTGTTCGAGCCGGTGTGGAATTCGGCCCATATCGACCACGTCCAGCTCACCGTGGCCGAAAGCGTCGGCGCCGGCACGCGCGGCTATTACGACGAGAGCGGCGCGCTGCGCGACATGATCCAGAACCACATGCTGCAACTGCTCTGCCTCGTGGCCATGGAGCCGCCCGCCAGCGACGATTCCGATGCCCTGCGCGACGAGAAGCTCAAGGTGCTGCGCGCCCTGCGGCCCATCGCCAATGGCGAGGTGGCGGCCAAGACGGTGCGCGGCCAGTATCGCGGCGTCAAATCCGAAACCGCCTCCGTCGCCGGGTATCAGGACGAGCTGCCCGAGGACAAGAAGGGCAGCCGCACCGAAACCTTCGTCGCCCTCAAGGTGGAGGTCGAGAACTGGCGCTGGGCCGGCGTGCCCTTCTACATGCGCACCGGCAAGCGCATGGCCGAGCGCGTCTCGGAGATCTGCATCCAGTTCAAGCCCATCCCCCATTCCATCTTCGACCACGCCGAAGGCGCCCCCAGGCCCAACAAGCTCATCATCCGGCTCCAGCCCGACGAGGGCGTCAAGCTCACCATGATGATCAAGGACCCGGGCCCCGGCGGCATGCGCCTGCGCGAAGTGCCGCTCAACCTGTCCTTCGCCGAGACCTTCACCGAGCGGACCCCTGAAGCCTATGAGCGCCTGCTGATGGACGTCATCCGCGGCAGCCAGACCCTGTTCATGCGCCGCGACGAGCTGGAAGCGGCCTGGGCCTGGATCGACCCCATCCGCGAGGCCTGGAACCGCTCCTCCGAGCCGCCCCAGACCTATACCGCCGGAACCTGGGGCCCCACCGGCGCCGTTGCCCTCATCGAGCGCGACGGCCGCACCTGGTATGAGGGGCCGAATTCTTAGCCGCCTTCCGCCCTCCCTCCCCTTTGAGGGGAGGGCGGGGCAGGGGGTGGTATCGTGGCCCGCCGATGGACCCCGCCCTCGATCCTTTCCCTCAAGGGGAGGGAGACGAAGGAACGAGGGCCCGGCCCAAATTGGAAAGACACTTGCATGACCATTGATCGCCGCAGCTTTGCCGACAAGCCCACCCTCGCCGCCGAACTGGCCGAATCGGTTGCCGACCGCATCCGCGCCGCCATTGCCGAACGTGGCGCCGCCGCCATCGCCGTCAGCGGCGGCTCGACCCCGGGGAAATTCTTCCAGGCGCTGGGCAAGACCAGGGATATCGACTGGGACAAGGTGGTGGTGACGCTGGTGGACGAGCGCTGGGTCGACGAGACCAGCGACCGCTCCAATGCCCGGCTGGTCAATGAAAAGCTGCTGCAGGGCCCGGCGGCCGTGGCGCGCTTCTTCCCGCTCTATTCGGGCGGTTCCGAGCCCGATGCCGACGCCGTCGCCCGCACCGATGCGCTGATGGCCACTTTGCCGCTGCCCTTCGCCGCCGTCATCCTGGGCATGGGCAATGACGGGCACACGGCCAGCTTCTTTCCCGGCGGCGACACGCTGGACGAGGCGCTGACGGCCGCCGGCCCGACCCTGGCCATCCGGGCGCCCGGCGCCGGCGAGCCGCGCATCACCTTCACCCTGCCGCGCCTGCTCGAGACCGACGGCCTCTACCTCCATATCGAGGGCGAGGAGAAGTCGCGGGTATTCGACAAGGCGCTGGAGGACGGACCGGTCGAGGACATGCCGATCCGCGCCGTGCTGCGCTCGGGCGCGCCGGTCACAGTTTACTGGTGCCCCTGAGGCCCCCGGGGCGATCCCCAATCGACCGCCCCGGCCGCCTGTGGAGTTCCAGTCATCGATGCAAGGAAAACCCGCGCCAGCGGCCCCCCTTTGGCGCGCCCTTGCGAACCTATGGAGATGCACATGACCGTCCGCCAGGCCATCAGGGACGTGACCGAACGCATTGCGGCGCGCAGCAGCGAAACCCGCCGCGACTATCTTTCCCGCCTCGATGCGGCCCGCGACAAGGGCGTGCACCGCACGGCCCTGTCCTGCGGCAATCTCGCCCATGGCTTCGCCGCCTGCTCGCCCGCCGAAAAGGCGGCGCTGGCCGGGGACAAGGCGCTCAATCTGGGCATCGTCACCTCCTATAACGACATGCTGAGCGCCCATCAGCCCTATTGGTCCTATCCCGACCTCATCAAGGCGGCCGCCCGCGAGATCGGCGCCACCGCCCAGGTGGCGGGCGGCGTGCCGGCCATGTGCGACGGCGTCACCCAGGGCCAGCCGGGCATGGACCTGTCGCTGTTCTCGCGCGACGTCATCGCCATGGCGACCGCCATCGCGCTCAGCCACAACATGTTCGACGCCGCCGTCTATCTGGGCATCTGCGACAAGATCGTGCCGGGCCTGATGATCGGCGCCCTGGCCTTCGGCCATCTGCCCGCCGTCTTCGTGCCCGCCGGCCCCATGCCCTCGGGCCTGCCCAATGACGAAAAGGCCCGGGTGCGCCAGCTCTACATGGAAGGCAAGATCGGGCGTGCCGAACTGCTCGAGGCCGAAAGCAAGTCCTACCACTCGCCCGGCACCTGCACCTTCTACGGCACCGCCAATTCCAACCAGATGCTCATGGAGATCATGGGCCTGCACCTGCCGGGCGCCAGCTTCGTCAATCCCGGCACGCCCCTGCGCGACGCCCTCACCCGCGAGGCGACCCGCCGCGCCCTCTCGCTCACCAGCCAGGGCAACAACTACACCCCCATCGGCCATGTCATCGACGAAAAGGCCATCGTCAACGGGCTCGTCGGCCTGCACGCCACCGGCGGCTCCACCAACCACACCCTGCACATCATCGCCATCGCCGCCGCCGCCGGCATCCAGGTCACCTGGGACGATATGAGCGATCTGTCCGACGCCACCCCGCTATTGGCCCGCGTCTATCCCAATGGCGTTGCCGACGTGAACCATTTCCACGCGGCCGGCGGCATGGGCTATCTCATCCGCGAACTGCTCGAGGGCGGCTATCTGCACGAGGACGTGCGCACCGTCTGGGGCACCGGCCTGTCGGGCTATACGGTCGAGGCCAAGCTGCTCGAGGACAAGCTCAGCTTCGAGGCGGCCCCCGCCGAAAGCGCTCTGCCCAAGGTGCTGACCTCGGTTGCGGCGCCCTTCCAGCAGACCGGCGGCCTCAAGCTCCTCACCGGCAATCTGGGCCGCTCGGTCATCAAGGTCTCTGCCGTCAAGCCCGAGCACCGCGTCATCGAGGCGCCGGCGCGGGTGTTCCACGGCCAGGAGGGGCTGCAGGCCGCCTTCAAGGCGGGCGAATTGACCGGCGACATGATCGCCGTGGTGCGCTTTTCCGGCCCCCGGGCGCTGGGCATGCCCGAATTGCACAAGCTCACCCCGGCGCTGGGCGTGCTCCAGGACCGCGGCTTCAAGGTGGCGCTGCTCACCGACGGGCGCATGTCCGGCGCCTCGGGCAAGGTGCCGGCGGCCATCCACATGACCCCCGAGGCGGTCGATGGCGGCCCGATCAGCAAGATCCGCGACGGCGACATGATCCGGCTCGACGCCGATGCGGGCACCCTGACCTTCCTCGGCGACGAAAAGGAATTCCTCGCCCGCACCCCCGCCCTCGAAGACCTCCGCCCCCAGCATTTCGGCATGGGCCGCGAACTCTTCGCCACCTTCCGCAGCCTCGTCGGCGTGGCCGATCGCGGCGCCAGCGTCTTCGGCTAGGGCCTTTCATTGTCAGGCGAATCGGCCCCTTCGCCTCCCTCCCCCTTGTGGCAGGGCAATCGCATATGGAAAAATCTGTGAGGCCGGCCCCTTCGCCTCCCTCCCCTCAAGGGGGAGTGTTTACTTTGGATGCTTCTGGTTTGATATTTGTTGCCCACACAAGCACTTTGCTGCCCTCGGGCCTGACCCGAGGGCCGGCCTGGGCGCCCCGAAGCCCGGGTTTCCTACACGTGGACAGAGGCCCTCGGGTCAAGCCCGAGGGAAGCCCGGTGTGGGGGATAAATTGTGCCAGCAGCCCATTGTAAACACTCCCCCTTGTAGGGGAGTGTTTACTTCGGGCGCTCACCCGCCAGCCATTCCCCGATCGCCGGCGCATCCTCATCGCCGATGCCGTGTCCCGCCTCCAGCACGCGCAGCGTCACCGCCGCCCCGGCATCGCCCAGCGCCGCCGCCAGTTTCTCGCTCTCGCCGCGATAGGCGTCTTTGCTCCCTGCCAGCACCAGCACCTCATGGCCGGACAGGTCCAGCCCCGGCGCCGCGTCCAGCGCCATGACCGGACGGATCAGCACCGCCCGGCGCACCAGCCCCGGATGCAGCAGCAGCGCCGCGCCCAGCAGATTGGCGCCGTTGGAATAGCCCAGGCCCACCAGTTTGGCCTCGTCCAGCCCGTAGGCCTTCCGCGCCTCCTCGAAAAACGCCGCCAGCGCCCCGGCCTCGAAGCGCACATCCGCCTGGTCGGGGATTGTCGGCGCCAGGCTCATGAACCAGCGCCGCACCCCGCTTTCGGTGCTGCGCCCGCGCAGCCCCAGCAGCGTGGCATGGGGCGCGGCGCGATGGCCTAGCGGCATCAGATCGGCCTCGTCGCCCCCGGTGCCGTGCAGCAGCACCAGCGTGGTTCCGTCCGGCGCCGCCGGCGTGTGGAAGCGGTGGGTATAGATGAGGTCGCGATAGATCACGCGCTCCTCGCCCGGCAGGCCGAATTGCGGCAGCATGACCCTGACCGCCTCGGGGTCCGGCGTATCGGGCGGCACGAACAGCGTCGTGCCCAGCGCCTCCACCGGCTCGTCGACGGTAAAGCCCGGCCCGTCGCTGGCCATCTCGATCAATATGCCCCCCGGCTCGCGCACATAGAGCGAGGTGAAATAATTGCGGTCGTGCAGATTGGTCAGGCTGGCATTGCGCTGGCGCAGCGCCCGTTCCACCGCCTCGACCTTTGCTGCGTCCGCCGCCCGCAGCGCCACATGGTCGATGGTGCCGGTGCCCGGCGCCGCCGGCCAGAAGCCGCCGGCATCGCGGATGTCGAGCACGTCGCCCGCATCGGACAGCAGCCGCCGCACCGGCCCTTCGCTCGCCCCGGCGCGGAAGCCGAAATGCCGGGTGAGGAAATCCACGGTCTCCTCCTGCACGTCCGAAAGTAGCGTGGCCCCGCGAATGCGCCTGATCGCGTGTTCGGGCGGGATATCGCCGCGGGGCATGTCGAGCGCGGGCAGGGCGGCGCCTACCAGCTTGATCATCACCCCGTCCGGATCGCGCAGGCGCAAGACGCTCTCGCCGAATTCCTGCCCCGTGCCCTCCACCTTGACCTGCTGCCGCAAGGCCCGCTCCAGCCAGAACCCGGTGGAGCCCGGCGCGATGGCCAGCGCCACCTCGCTGGCCTGTCCGGCTCCCGCCTGCCCGGACGAGCCGCCCTGCCAGACGAGGAAGGTCAGCAGCGCGCCGGGGGAGGCGGCATGATCGCCGTAGAACAGGTGCAGTTGCCGCGGGTCCTCATAGCCCCCGGTGCGCTTGACCAGCCGCAGCCCCAGAAAGCCGACATAGAAATCCACATTGGCCTGCACTTCGGCGGTGATGAGCGTGACGTGATGGATGCCGCTGGTCATGGATCGTCCTCATGGATTTTCATCGCGGGCGTTCCCACCCTCACCGGCTGCGGCCGAACAGCCGCTCGATATCGGCCTTTTTCAGCTCCACATAGGTGGGGCGTCCATGGATGCACTGGCCCGAATGCGGCGTCGCCTCCATGTCGCGCAGCAGCGCGTTCATCTCGTCCACCCGCAGCCGCCGCCCCGAGCGCACCGAGCCGTGGCACGCCATGCGGGCGATGATCGCCTCCATGCGGTCGGTCAGCGCGGCGGCGCTGTCCCATTCGGCCAGCCCGTCGGCCAGATCGCGCACCAGCCCGGCAATGTCGGAATTGCCCAGAAGGGCCGGGGTCTCGCGCACCGCCACGGCCCGCGGCCCGAAGCGCTCGAGGAACAGCCCGAATCTCTCCAGCTCCGGCGCCGCTTCCTCCAGCCGCGCGCAATCCTCCTCGGGCAGGTCCACCACCACCGGGATGAGCTGCGCCTGCGAGGGCACCGGCCCGTCGGCGAGCTGCGCCTTGAACCGTTCATAGACCAGCCGCTCATGGGCCGCGTGCTGGTCCACCAACAACAGGCCGGTGTCGTTCTGGGCGATGATGTAATTGTCGAACATCTGCGTGCGCGCCGTGCCCAGCGGATAGTCGGGGCTTGCCGCCGTCTCCTCCCGCGTCTCCATACGGGCACTGGGCGCGGCAAAGCCGGCCAGCACCCCGGGATGGCGGTCGAGATGCAGCGGCGCCCGCTCGCTCCCCCAGCTTGCCGCCGGCCGGTAGGAGGACGGCGCCGGCGCCACCGGGGCGGGGGCCGCGGGCTCGGCCATTCCCGGGGCGGCGAAGGCGCCCAATATGTCGTCGGCGACGCTGCTCGAGGCCTTGAACCCGGCGGCGGCCAGCGCCGTGCCGATGGCCCTGATCACCGCGCCGCGCACCGCCCCGGGGTCGCGAAAGCGCAGCTCCGCCTTGGCCGGATGCACATTGACGTCCACCTCCGCCGGATCGACGGCCAGATAGAGCGCCACCACCGGAAACCGGTCGCGAAAGACGTAATCGGCATAGGCGGCCCGCACCGCCCCCACCAGCACCTTGTCGCGCACCGAGCGGCCATTGACGAAATAGAACTGGCTGAGCGAATTGGCCCGCGTATAGGTGGGCAGGCCCGCCATGCCGGCCACCACCACGCCGTGCCGCGCCGCCGCCAGGGTCACCGCATTGTCGACGAAATCGCCGCCCATCACCTGTCCCAGCCGCGCCGCCAGCGCGCCATCCCCGCTCACCCCCGGCCAGTTCGCCGCGCTTCTATCGGTGCCCTCGAGGATGAAATGGATTTCCGGATTGGCCATGGCGAGGCGCCTGACCACATCGGTGATCGCCGCCGCCTCGGCCCGGGCGCTCTTGAGGAATTTCCGTCGTGCCGGAACCTGCGCGAACAACTCCCTCACCTCGATGGCGGTGCCCCGGTTCATCGCCTGCGGCAGCGGCCCGCTGCGGCGGCCATTGTCGACCACCAGGGCCAGCCCGCTTTCCGCCCCCTCGGGGCGCGAGGCCACCGCCAGCCGGGCCACCGAGCCGATCGAGGCCAGCGCCTCGCCGCGAAAGCCCAGCGTGCGGATATCGTCGAGATCGTCCGCCGACAGTTTCGAGGTGGCGTGCCGCTCGACCGAAAGCAGCAGGTCGTCCCGGTCCATGCCGCGCCCGTCATCGACGATGCGGATCAGGTCCATGCCGCCATTGGCGGTGGTGACGGCGATCCGCCGGGCCCCGGCATCGATGGAGTTTTCCACCAGTTCCTTGACCACGCTGGCCGGCCGCTCCACCACCTCCCCGGCGGCGATGCGGTTGATCAGATCTTCGGGTAGCTGGCGGATGGACAAGAACGATTCTCCTTGCGCGTAATATAGCGAAGCCCCCGGCCCATTCCGAGCCCTTCGCCCGTTTCCCCGCCTCCTTCACCTCCCTCCCCCTTGTGGGGAGGGACCGAGGGTGGGGGTTCGGGTTTGTCGGGAAATCCGCTTGCTTCATCAAGAAAATCGGCAGCACGGACCCCTGTCCCAAACCCTTTCCTCAAGGGGGAGGGATCGCCGCTTGCGGTTGACCGCGCCCGCCCTCCGGGTTCACCTAGCGCCATGACCGCCACGCGCCCCCGCATCACGGCCGGCTGGACCCGCAGGGGCAATGCCCTGTGGGAAACCCTCGCCCACCATCTCTCCCCGCCGGGCCTGCTGGCCGGCTCGGTGTTTTTCGCGCTCTCGCTCACCCCGTCCCTGCTGCCGCGCACCGAGACGGTGCAGGGGGTGCTGTCCGGCTGCTGCTTTGCCTTGGGCTACGGTTTCGGCAATCTCGCCCACTGGCTCTGGGGCTATCTGGGGCTCAAAGTGCCGCCGGGCCGCGTCACCCGGGCGCTCGGCGTGCTGGTGGCGCTGGTGTGCATCGGCCTCGTGCTGCTGGCCCTTTTCTATTCCAATTCCTGGCAGAATTCGGTGCGCGCCGTCATGGGTATGCCGCCGGTGGACGAATATCAGCCGCTGCTGATCGCCGTGGTCTCCCTGCCGGTGGCCACCTGCCTGCTGGTCGTGGGCAAGCTGCTGGTGTCCCTCATCCGCCTCGTCTGGGGCTGGCTGATGCCGCATATGCCGCGCCGCGCCGCCTTCGTCGTCGCCATCCTGCTGGTGGCGGTCATGGCCAGCGTGCTGGTCAACAATGTCTTCCTGCGCGCCGCCCTGCGCGCCGCCGACGGCTTTTACGAGCGGCTCGACGCGCTGGTGCCCACCGAAGGGCCGCCGCCCGCCCATTGGTATCAGACCGGCAGCGCCGCCTCGCTGATCGACTGGACGACGATCGGGCGCGATTCGCGCATCTATGTGCAATCGGGTCCCGATGCCGCCGACATCGCGGCCATGACCGGCAGGCCCGCCATGGAGCCGCTGCGCACCTATGTGGGGCTGCGCTCGGCGCCCGATCCGCAGGCCCGGGCGGAACTGGCCCTGGCGGAATTGCAGCGCATCGGCGCCTTCGAACGCTCGGCGCTGGTGCTGATCATGCCGGTGGGCACCGGCTGGGTGGACCGGGCCGGGGTAGACACGCTCGAATATCTGCATGGCGGGGACGTCGCCAGCGTCGCGGTGCAATATTCCTATCTCACCAGCGTGCTGTCGCTGTGGATCGAGCCCGATTACGGCACCGCCACGGCCCGGGCCCTGTTCAACACCGTCTATGACTACTGGACCGCTTTGCCGCACGACCGGCGGCCCCGGCTCTATCTTTACGGCCTCAGCCTGGGCGCGCTGGCCTCGCAGAATTCCACCACCGTCTATGACGTGCTGGCCGATCCCTTCGACGGCGCGCTCTGGGCCGGGCCGCCCTTTTCCAGCCCGATCTGGAGCCGCGTCACCGAAAGCCGCCAGCCCGGCACGCCGGCCTGGCTGCCGCGCTTCGGCAATTCCTCCGCCATCCGCTTCATGAACCAGTCCGGCGCCGCCGGATGGGACGGCCTGCCCTGGGGGCCGATGCGCATCGTCTTCCTGCAATATGCCAGCGATCCCATCGTCTTTTTCTCCTTCGACGCCGACTGGCGCCGCCCGGCCTGGTTCGAGCCGCCCCGCGGGCCGGACGTCTCTCCGGCGCTCAACTGGTATCCGGTGGTGACCTTCCTGCAATTGGCGCTCGACGCGGCGCTGGCGCAGACCCCGCCGGTGGGTTACGGACACGTCTATTCGCCGCGCAACTATATCGATGCCTGGTACGAGGTCACCCAGCCCCCCGGCTGGACCCGCGCCGGCCTCGAAGCGCTCAAGCTCGCCATCGATCCCGAAGACTACGCCCCGTTCCGCAAGTGACCCTCCCCCCGCAAAAGCCCATGGACCTGGCCCTTGCCCTTGCCGCCGAAGCCGCCGCGCTGGGCGAGGCGCCGGTAGGCGCCGTGGTGATGGAGGGCGGCCGGTTGCTCGCCGCCGAGCGCAACCGCATGCAGGCGCTGCGCGACCCCACCGCCCATGCCGAAATGCTGGCCATCCGCGCGGCGCTGGCCCGGCGCGGCACCGGCCGGCTCGACGGCTGCGATCTCTACGTGACGCTCGAGCCCTGCGCCATGTGCGCCGGTGCCATCGCCCATGCCCGCCTGCGCCGGCTCTATTTCGCCGCCGAGGACGTCAAGGCCGGCGCCGTCGACAACGGCATCCGCCTGTTCGACCAGCCCACCTGCCACCACCGCCCCGAAATCATCTCCGGCCTCTCCGCCGCCCGCGCCGAAGCCCTGCTGGTGGATTTCTTCCGCCGGCTGCGGTGAGGGGGCTGGACTCCGGACGAGCCGGCAATGACGGTAGGAAGCGTTTCCGCGCTTGCCCGCCTGTTATTTTCCCTCGCTGCCCACCGGCACCGCCTTGCCGGCGATATAGTCCTCGATCTTGCGCTCCAGCAGCCGCTTGAAGCGGTCCTTCTCGCTTTCGGCATTGGCGATGATCTCGCGCACCCGCCAGAATTCCATGGCGCCGAAATTGGCGACGCGGGGGCGGATATAGATGTCGGGCGGATAGGCGGCGATCATGTGGGCGGTGAGCGAATGCATCATGATCTGGGCCGAGCCGAACCAGATGTCGAGCGCCTTGTGGTCGGTGCGGGTGAGGGCGATGGAGGGGTCGCCCACCACGTCGATGCCGATGAGGAAATCGGTGTCGATATCGGCCTGGTCCAGCGGCAGCGGGTTGACCACGCCGCCATCCACCAGGATATGGCTGTTATAGACCACCGGCTTGAACAGGCTGGGAATGGCGATGGAGCCGGCGATGGCCGGCTTGAGCGGCCCGGAATCGAACACCACCTGGTGCCAGGACTGGAAATCGGTGGCCACCACATGCAACGGCACCTTGAGGTCGCGGAATTCCAGCGGGAAATCGGCCGGCACGAAGGCATCGACGATGCTGGAGGCGTCGAGCTGCATGGAAATGCCGTTCTTGAGCAGCCCGCCAATGCCGCGGATCTGCGTGGCCCAGAGCTTGGCGGCGATGGTGCGCAGCGTTCCCAGCACCTCGAAACTGTGCTCGCGCAATTGTTTTCCGGTCATGCCGGCGGCCCAGCCGGCCCCGATCAGCGCCCCGATCGAGGTGCCCGCGATCACCGATGGCCGGAGCCCCAGCTCGTCCATCGCCTCGATATAGGGGATATGCGTCAGCCCCCTGGCCGAGCCGCCCCCCAGCGCCACGCCGATCCGTGGCCCCTCCTGCGCACTCATTCTCCCACGCTCCGCACCCTTCATGCGCAGCCTGTCCGCCAGCGCCTTGCCGCGCCGTTGCAGCGGCGTCGGCTCGCGCGGCGGCGGGGCCGCATCGAAGACGGTTCGCAGGGAGTTTAATCCGGCAAGATTGAGGAAAGGTTCAGCTCTCTTCCCGGGAGATCTCGCGCCAGCCGATATCGCGCCGGCAGAAGCCCTCCGGCCAGTCAATCTGGTCCACGCCGTGGTAAGCACGCTGTTGTGCCTTTCTGACCGAAGCCCCGAGCGCGGTGACGTTGAGCACCCGCCCGCCATTGGCCAGTAAACGCCCGCCCGCGCGCTTCGTTCCGGCGTGGAAGACCACCAGGTCCGGCCCGTCGAGCCCCTCGATGCCGCCGATTTCGCTGCCCTTTCCATAGGCGCCGGGATAGCCCTTGGTCGCCATGATGACGGTCAGCGCGAACTGGTCCTTCCAGCGCACCTCGTGCCCCGCCAGCGTCCCGGTCGCCGCCGCGTGCAGCAGGGGCACGATGTCGCTGTCCAGGCGCAGCATCATCACCTGGCATTCCGGGTCCCCGAAGCGGGCATTGTATTCCACCAGCTTGGGTCCGTCCGCGGTCAGCATCAGCCCGGCATAGAGCACGCCCCGATAGGGGGTGCCGCGCCGCGCCATGCCGCGCACCGTCGGCTCGACGATGCGGCGCATCGCCGTCTCGAACAATTCCCTGGTCATCACCGGGGCGGGCGAATAGGCGCCCATGCCCCCGGTATTGGGGCCGGTGTCGCCGTCATGGGCGCGCTTGTGGTCCTGCGCCGTGGTCAGCGGCAGGATGGCCTCGCCATCGGTGAGCACGAACAGGCTCACCTCCTCGCCCTCCATCATCTCCTCGATCACCACCGCCGCGCCCGCTTGCCCGAACGCGCCCGCAAAGCAGTCGCTGACCGCCGCCTCCGCCTCCTCGAGGCGCATCGCCACCGTCACCCCCTTGCCGGCGGCCAGCCCATCGGCCTTGATGACGATGGGCGCGCCCTGCGCGCGGACATGGGCCAGCGCCGCTTCCTCGTCGGTGAAGCGGGCATAGGCGGCGGTGGGAATGTCGAATTCGTCGCATAGCGCCTTGGTGAAGCTCTTCGAGCCCTCGAGCTGCCCCGCCTCCCTGGAGGGGCAGAAACAGGCGATCCCGGCGGCGCGCACATCGTCGCCCAGCCCCGCCACCACCTGCGCGTCCGGCCCCACCACCACGAAATCGACGCCATGCTCCCGCGCCGCCGCGATCACTGCCGCATGGTCGTCGAGGTCGACCGGCAGATTGGTCGCGAGCCCCTCGGTGCCGCCATTGCCCGGCGCCACATATAGCGCCTCGACCAGCGGCGACTGCGCGATCTTCCACGCCAGCGCATGCTCGCGCCCGCCCGACCCGATCACCATCACCCGCATCGCAAACCTCCGTCGTCGTCGCCGGGGTGATGCACGAGCCCGGCCGGAAGGGCAAGCCTTGCCTCCCTCTTCCTGATCCGGTGCACCCTTGTGGCTCACGAATCCTCCCTCCTCCCCAACCCTCAAGGGGGCGGGGCGCCGGTCCCCACAAGCCCGAGGGCAGCAAGTGCTTGTGGCAACAACGATCAAACCAGGAGCGTCCAAAGTGAACACACCCCCGTCACCGCCGGGCTTGTCCCGGCGGTCCATACGATGCCGCAGCAGACTGGATTGCCCGGATAAACCGGGCAATGACGAAAGAGGGGTCAGTCGGCGAGTGGCTGAGTTTCTTCAGCCGGCGCACTATGTCCTTGTCAGGGCAGGCCCTCAGATCTCCGCTTCCCGGAAGATCGGCGTCACGTCGCCCTGCCATTCGCCGCGGAATTTTTCCAGCCAGCGCTCGGCCGGGGATTTGCCGGTGCGCACGGTTTCCTCGAGGGGCGCCAGGTGGATGGTTTCGTCGCGCCCCTCCGCGTCCAGCCGGTTGCGGCGCACCAGCCCGGCGGCGGCGATGCCCACCGCCTGCGCGGCGGCGTCGAATATGCTGGAGCGGCCGAACGGGGTGGCCAGACCCAGCCGGGGCACTTCGCGGCGCAGATAGTCGCGGTCTTCCTCGGTCCAGTCGCGTATCAGCTCCCAGGCCGCCTCGAGCGCGATGGGGTCGTAGAGCAGCCCGGTCCAGAACGCCGACAGCGCCACCACATGGGCCTCGTCGCCCATGTCGGCGCCGCGCATTTCGAGGAACTGCTTGATCCGCACTTCGGGGAACAGGGTGGACAAATGGTCCTCCCAGTCCTTGATGGTGGGCTTTTCCCCCGGTAGCTGGGGCAATTCGCCCCGCAGGAAATCCCGGAAGCTCTCGCCGGCGACATTGATGTATTTCTTGTCGCGGACGATGAAATACATCGGCACGTCGAGCGCGTAATCGGCATAGCGCTCGAAGCCGAAACCCTCCTCGAAGGCGAAGGGCAGCAGGCCGGTGCGGTCCGCGTCGGTATTGAGCCAGATATGGCTGCGAAAGCTCAGATAACCGGTGTCGCGGCCATCGGCGAAGGGCGAATTGGCGAACAGCGCCGTGGCCACCGGTTGCAGCGCCAGGCTCACCCGCAATTTCTTGACCATGTCCGCCTCTCCCGAAAAATCGAGATTGGTCTGCACCGTGGCCGATCGGTACATCATGGATTTGCCCAGCGTGCCGACCTTGTCCATATAGCCGGTCATGATCGCGTAGCGCGATTTGGGCATGGACCTGATCTCGTCCACCGACCACAGCGGGGTGACGCCCAGCCCGAGGAAATGGATGTCGAGCGGCGCCGCCACCTTCTTGCTGACCCGCATATGCTCGGCCAGTTCCGCTGCCGTTGCGTGCAGGTCGGCCATCGGCGAGCCGGAAAGCTCGAACTGCCCGCCCGGCTCGAGCGAGATGCCGCCCGCCACCTCGAAATTGCGCAGGCCGATCGGATTGTCGCCGTCGTAGAACGGATGCCAGCCGGTTTCCTGCTCGATGCCCGCGAGCAGCGCCCGGATGCCGTTCTCGCCCTCATAGGCCACCGGACGCAGCGGATCGGTATGGAAGACGTGCTTTTCGTGCTCGGTGCCGATGCGCCATTGCTCGGCCGGCTTGCTCCCGCGCTCCATCGCCTCGATCAGATCTGCCCGCGACTCGATAGGGGGCGAAGGAAGGTCGGCGCCGGCCATGCGGTCCTCTTGTGCTGGAAAGCCATAGGTTGGGGCGCGAACATAACGAGCGCAAGGCGGAAAGCAATCGCCTTTTATCGCCAATCGCCGATGGTCGCCTGAATCAGCGCCAGCGCCGCCACCGCCGCGGTGTCGGCGCGCAGGATTCGCGGCCCCAGGCTGATGGGAACCACGAAGGGCAGGGCGCGCAGCTTCTCGCGCTCCGCCTCGGCAAAGCCGCCCTCGGGTCCGATCAGCAATCCCAGCCGCTCGCCCCGCAAGCTCTCCAGCGCCGCCAGCGGCGAGGCGGCGGCGGCGCCTTCGTCGGCCAGGATCAGCCGGCGCCCGCCATGCCGGTCCTCCCACGAATCGAGCAGCGCGTCGAGTCCGGTCTCGGGCAGCAATCCGGGCACCGTCAGCACCTCGCATTGCTCGGCCGCCTCAATGGCATTGGCGCGCAGCCTTTCGCTCTTGAGCCGGTGCACCTGGGTATGGCGGGTGATGACGGGCTGCATGCTGCCAACGCCCATTTCCACCGCCTTCTGGATCACATAGTCCAGCCGCTCGCTTTTGAGCGGGGCGAAGCCGTACCACAAATCCGCCGGCGGGGTCTGCGGAGCGATGCGCTCCAGCGCCTCCAGCGTCACCGCCTTCTTGGCGTCGCCGGTCAGCCGGCATCGCCACGCCCCGTCCCGTCCGTTGAACAGCACCACCTCGTCGCCGGCTTTCTTGCGCAGCACCGCGGCCAGGTAAAGCGACTGCTCCTTGCCGAGCGTCAGCGCCGCCCCGGCGGCAAGGTCGGGTTCGACATAGAGGCGTTGCAGGCTGGCATGGTGACGGGGCATGGCGGCACACTCGATTGTTCCACTCGCCCCGTGGGCGATCCGCCCTCTCCTCCCCGGAGGAAGGCGCCCCGGAGGGCGGCATGAGGGGGTTCCGCCGGACAGCATAAACGCTATATGCGTGGAAAGCAGCCCTCGTCCGTTTTTCCGCCGGAAGGTTTTCCGATGACCCCGACCCCAGCCAGCGGCACCGTCGCCGATGCCCAGAAGAACAATTGGCTCGACCGCCACGCCCCCGAATGGCTCAAGCCCTATGGGCGGCTGGCGCGCTGGGACCGGCCCATCGGCTTCTGGCTGCTGTTCTGGCCCTGCGCCTGGGGCATCGGCCTCGCGGCGATCGCCAGTCCCCAGGCCGGTTTCGGCTGGTGGGCGGCGGTGCTGATGTTCCTGGGGTCGATCCTGATGCGCGGGGCGGGCTGCACCTTCAACGACATCGTCGACCGCGACATCGACATGCAGGTGGCGCGCACCCGCTCGCGTCCCATCCCCTCCGGCCAGATTTCGGCGCGCGAAGCGGTCTATTTCCTCATTGCCCAGGCGCTGCTGGCCTCGGCCATCCTGTTCCAGTTCAACCGCTTCACCGTCTGGGCCGGCGTCGCCTCCTTGGTGCTGGTCGCCATCTATCCGTTCATGAAGCGCGTCACCTGGTGGCCGCAGGCCTTTTTGGGCCTCGCCTTCTCCTATGGGGCGCTGGTGGGCTGGTCGAGCCAGACCGGCGGGCTGTCCTGGGCGCCGGTGCTGCTCTATGCCGGCACCATATTGTGGGTCATCGGCTACGACACCGTCTATGCGCTCCAGGATATCGAGGACGACGTGCTGGTGGGGGTGAAATCCACGGCCCGGCTGTTCGGTGCTAACGTGAAGCCCGCCGTCGCCGTCCTCTATACCGGCGCTTTCCTGCTGTGGAACGCGGCGGCGGTGCTCGCAGGGGGCGGCTGGCTCTTCGCCGTGCTCTCCCTGCCGGCGGCCGCCATCCTGGCCTGGCAGCTCTGGACGCTCGACAAGGACGTGCCGGAAAACCCCAAACAGCGCTTCGACAGCAATCATTACATCGGGTTGATCCTCACCCTGGCACTGCTGGCCGCCTGGGTGTGGTAGAAAATGCTAACGATGTGCTGACATTCGTCCCAGGGTCGTGACAGCGGAAACGGGGCTTTTCCAGCCGAAAACCGAAAAAAAGAAAAAGGGCCGACCGCACCACTGGTCGACCCTTTTCGTTTCGCTTTGGAGGCGGCCGGTTCAGCTTGATTCGGCCTGTCCGGGCTTGCGGCGATTGAGGAAGCGCGGGCGGCGGGCGGCGTCGGCGGCCAGTTTCCGGCGCGGGGAGGGCGCGCCGAGCATGACCCCGTCCACCTGCTGGCTATAGGGCAGATAGGCTCCGTCGCCGGCCTTGATGAACAGCGGCAGCCGCAGCTTCTTGCCCCAGTTCTGCCATTCGGCGACGACGCCGTGATTGCCCTCTTCCTCGAACACCTTGTAATTCAACTCGGAATCGGAATGGACCAGTTCGATGGAGCTGGTCAGCAGCCCGTCCTCGGAAATGCTGGTGGCGACGGCGACGCCGATGAATTCGGTGACCGGGACCTTGATCTTGACCGCCACGCCGCTCTGTTCGAGCGTCTTGCGGACCGTCACGGTCTTGACCGGGTCCTTGGGGCCGTTGTCGTTGGCCGCCATGAACCGGCGCTCGGCCAGGGCCGGACGTCCGAAGGCCAGAACCACCGACGAGCCTTCCATCGCAACGCCATGAACCATTTTTGATGCCTTCCTGTAACTTCGAGAGCTGTTTTTGCGCTCCGTTTATGGCTCCAATCTAGCGCGTCCCCTTACCGGCCGCCTTAATCGGTTCGGTTAAGTTTATGTTGTTTTTGGAGAGGGTTAGCAGGGTATTGCATCGAGTCACGAGCGGTTAACCGCGTGGCTTGTGAGCCTCTTTACCTTGCCTTGTTCGCCGCAGGCGGACGCGCCCTTGTCCAAAACCCGCACCGGGCCTAAAAGGCGCCCACCATGCCGGCTTCCGCCCCATCCTATAGCGACGACCTGGAATTGCTCCGCGCCACCGCCGTGGCCGCGGGGATCATGGCGCTCGGCTTTTTCCGCCAGGACGTGAAGTCCTGGACCAAGGAAAATCTATCCCCGGTCAGCGAGGCTGATATTATGGTGGACCGGTTCCTGGCGGACAGCCTCTTGGGGGCGCGGCCGGGCTATGGCTGGCTGAGCGAGGAAACGGCGGACGATCCCGGGCGTCTGGAGCGCGAGCGGGTGTTCATCGTCGATCCCATCGACGGCACCCGCGCCTTTCTGCGCGGCGAGGAATATTGGACCATTTCCCTCGCCGTGGTCGAGAACGGCGTGCCGGTGGCCGGCGTCGTCTATGCCCCGGCGCGCGACGAGATGTACGATGCCAGCCGGGGCGGCGGGGCGCGGCTCAACGGGCGGAAGCTGGTGCGCAAACGCCGCGCCGGCGCGGCCCCGCTCATTCCCGCGCCGGGCGCCGTGCATCAGGAGATGCAGGCTTCGGGCCTCACCTATACGCGCGGCCCGGCCTATCCCTCGCTGGCCTACCGGCTGGTGCAGGTGGCCAGCGGCCGGCTCGATGCCGCCGTGGCGCGGCGCGGCTCGCAGGACTGGGACATCGCCGGCGCCGCCGTCATCTTGGCCGAGGCGGGGCTCGATTTCGCCGATGTGTGCACCGGCTTCCCGCGCTTCAACCGGCCCGAGGTGCGCCATGGGGCGCTTGCCGCCCTGGGCGATATCAGCCTAAAACCCCTCGTCCATGCGGCGCTGCGCAAGGTCTATGGCTGTCCCCAGGGGGACGGCGCGCCGGCCGCGGCGGAAACGCGACTTCCTTGAACACGGGACCGATCGATGGCTGAACAGACTGAAAAGCAACTCCTGCACCTGGTGATTGGCGGCGAATTGTCGAGCCTCGACGGCGTCACCTTCGCCGATCTCGACAAGGTCGATATCGTCGGCGTCTATCCCAATTACGCCGCCGCCTACGCAGTGTGGAAGCAGAAGGCGCAGATGACCGTCGACAGCGCCCAGACCCGTTATTTCATCGTGCACCTGCACCGCCTGCTCGACCCCGAGGCCGGAGCGGAATAGCCGTCAGGCCGGCGCGCCGGGCAAGTCCAGCGCGGCAAGGATCGCCGCGAGCGCGCCCGGCCCGCCGATGCGCTCGCGGCCGATGGCGCCCAGCCGCGCCCGCTCCGCCGGATCGCGCAGCAGGTCGGTCAGCGCCATCGCCACATTGCCGGCTTCGGCATCCACCACCACCCGTGCCGGCCCGAACAGCTTCTGTTCGTCCTCGAAGCGGGAGCGGCGGTCGCGCAGATTCATGAAGGTGATGACGGGCCGTCCGAGGCCCAGCGCCTGCACGCTGGCGGTTCCGGCCTGGCTGAGCACGATGTCGGAACTGTCCAGCAGATTGCCCATGGCCCGGCCCCGCGCCATGTGGACGACGAGGTCGCCGTCGCCCATCTGACCCAGATCGTCCGGCTCGGTGCTGAGCATCGGCGCCCGGCTGAGCCCGGCCCCGCGGGCCAGGTCCTCGACATTGACGCCGCCGGCCACGGCGAGGAACACGTCCGGGCGGATCTCCGCCGGCACACGGCGCAGGGCCGCGACCTGCAAGGCGAAACTTTCCACCGTCAGCGCCCGGCTGCCCGGCAGCAGCGTCACCGCCAGCTCGCTTCCGCGGCGGGCGGCGGCGTCGTATTCGCCGCGCGGGATGGTGTCCATCATCAGATTGCCGGCGCAGCGGGCATCGACCCCGCTCTGACGCAGCGCCTCCGCCAGATTGTCGGCGCGGCAGAACACCACGCTGCAGGTCCGCGCGATGGCCAGGCGTTCGAGGCCCGAATAGAGCCGCGCCGCGCCGGTCTTGTAGACGTCGATATAAAAGACCTGGCGGTTGCCGGTCAGCAGGCAGGCCAGCACCCCCACCATGTCGCCCACCACCACCACCCGCTGGTAGCGGCCGCGAACGGCGCGGAGGAATTTGAGCGCCGGCGGGACGGTCAGCAGTCCGCCATTGACGATGTCGCGACGCAGCGAACCCTTGACGTTGCGCCAGCCTTCCGAGGCGAGCGTGGCCCGCGGCCCGACTATGGGGCAGATGCCGTCATAGGCCTTGCCGCCGCCGATCATCGGATAGGCTTCGACGGATACCGAAGCGGGCAGCCGGGCGGCCAGTTGCGCCGCGATGGCGTCCTCGCCATGTCCGTTGGAGATGATGAGCAGGCGCTGGCATGCCGCCTCGCTCACGTTCAGTCGCCCCGGCCGAAGCGCTCGAAGGCGGTATGGGCGGCAGCGGCGTCGGCATAGGGTTCCTGCCGGTCGACGCTCCAATAAAACAGCTCGTCCAGCGGGATCGGCTTGCCGGTAATGGCGCAGCGCACGAAGGTGCCGGGTTTGATCACGGCATAGTCGCCGTCCAGATACCGTAAAGTCGCTTCGGCGGGTGCGAACCCCTTGTCGAAGATGTTCATGCCACGGCCCTGTTCGTTTACTTCGCGGCCGGCCCGCCGCGAATGGCGTCTTTTCCTGTCCGCAGTATCGGGGACCGGTATAGCCGACGCGCTACCGGATCAAAAGAGGCTTTCCTGCGACTCGTCGTCCGGGGCCGGTCTTGTCGGCTTGCGGCGCGAGGGCGGCGTGCCGGCGACGATGGCGCCGGTTTCGCCGTCGGCGAAGGTGAGGCGTAGCGCGTCTCCCGGCCGCAGCTTAGCGGCGCTGCTGACGACGCCGCCGGCATCGTCCTGCACCAGTGTATAGCCGCGCGCCAGCACGTTGCGATAGCTGAGGGTATCGAGCAGTTTTTCGAACTGGTCGAGGCGCTGCCGCCGTGCCGAAATTGCCTGTGCGCCAGCCTGTGCCAGACGGTCGGCGAGTGGCGCGGCCCGGCTCCTGGCATGGCGCAGTTCGGCCTCGAGCGGCTGCGGCGACAGGCGCGGCGCCAGCCGGGCCAGCGCCGTGTGCTTGCGCTCGAGCGACTGCGCGGCGGCGCCGGCCAACTGCCTGGCGCAGGGCACATAGGTGAGGCGCGCCCGCTCGATCGTCTTGCCGAGGCCCGCCGCGCCGCGATGATCGAGATGAGCCAGTTTCTCCAACAGCTCGGCGCGCCGCTGCCGCACGAGGCGCGGCTGGAACGCCGCCGCGAGATTGGAAAAGACCAGGCGCCGCGATTGCACGAAATGCCGCAAGGCCCCGGAAAGCTGGCTCGATGCGAGGTCGAGGCTTTGCCGCTGCATGGCCACCAGGTCGCCCGGACGCGGCAGGCCGGCCCCGGCGGCGCGCAGCCGGTCGCGCAGGCTCGCCAGGCTGCGCCGGGCGGCCTGGCGCTGGCGGCTGCCCTGGTCTTCGACATAGGCGATCAGTTCCGTCCGTACCGGCACGGCGGCCTCGGCGGCGGCGGTCGGCGTGGGTGCCCGCATGTCGGAGGCATAGTCGATCAGCGTCGTATCGGTTTCGTGCCCGACCGCCGAAATGACGGGAATGCGGGAGGCGGCGACGGCACGGACCACCGCTTCCTCGTTGAACCCCCACAAATCCTCGATCGAGCCGCCGCCTCGGGCCACGATCAGGAGATCGGGGCGCGGAATGGGCCCGTCCGGCGCCAGCGCGTTGAAGCCCTCTATGGCGTTGACCACTTCGGGCGCGCAGGTCTCGCCCTGCACCCTGACCGGCCAGAGCAGGACATGGCTGGGGAAACGGTCGGCGAGGCGGTGCAGGATGTCGCGAATCACCGCGCCTGTGGGCGAGGTGACGACCCCGATGACGCGCGGCAGATAGGGCAGGGGGCGCTTGCGCTCGCGTGCGAACAGGCCCTCGGCCAGGAGCTTCCTGCGCCGCTCCTCAAGGAGCGCCATCAGCGCCCCCGCGCCGGCCGGCTCGATATTGTCGATGACGATCTGGTATTTCGAAGAGCGCGGGAAGGTGGTGAGGCGGCCCGTGGCGATGACCTCCAGCCCCTCCTCGGGCTTGAAGGTCAGGCGCGCATAATTGCCCTTCCAGACCACCGCATCGATGCTGGCGGCATCGTCCTTGAGGGTGAAATAGGCGTGGCCGGAGGAATGCTGCCCGCGAAAGCCCGAAATCTCCCCGCGCACCCGCACATGGCCGAATTCGTCCTCGACCGTGCGCTTCACCGCCTGGGCGATCTCGGAAACGGTGAATTCTGTGGCGTTGGTCAGAACCTGCGTCACGCGGCGGCCCTTGTGTCAGAGAAAGCGGACGCCGATCTCGGTATCGGTGCGCCAGGCGGTTTCGCAGGAAAACTGCCGCCCGTCCTCGAGTTTCAGCCCGAAGCGCTCGGGAATGCCCAAGGCGCTCGCGACCTGCAATTTGGCGCCGGTTCCGGACAGGTTGCGGATGGTGCAGTCGAAGGTCGAAAAACCGTCATTGATGACGATCCGGGCGCCCTTGAGGGTACGGTGGCGTTGTGCGGCGCGATTGTCCTCATTCATGTGAACGCCTCCTGGGTTCAGGGCAGAGCCGCGAATCCCTCTGCAAAGCCGTCGAGCGAGACCGGGATGCCCACCCCTTCCTCAGGAGTCTTGAACACCACGAAAATGGCGTCGGTGCCTTCCGACAGCACTTTGATGATATCGTCGTCCAGCTCAACCTCGGCCACGCACCCATTGGGCAGGCAGCGCACGAAGGCGACGCGGCCCATATCGGTCCCGTCCACGTTCAGCCCCAGCCCGTTGGGCAGCAGCACGCCCAGCGGCGCCAGGACGCGCAGCAGGCGCGCCTCGCGGTCGGCCGTGCGCAGCACGATGACAGAGAGGCCGACATTGGGCTGGTCCTCCGCCAGGACGTTCTGGATGATGGCGCATTGCTCGAAGCTGGCCCCGGGGGGCGTGTCGCAGCTCATCTGCCAGTCGCCATATTCGGCGCGGACCGTGCCCTGCGCCATGCTCGGTGTCGCTGCGAGCCCCGCCATCACCGCGCCCAGCGCGCAAAGCCGCCTTGCCAAAACCATCACTGTATCAAATCTCCTGCCGAATCGGCGTCGCGCGTGAGGTGAAACTTGTTTCCGTCACGAGATTTCGCGTGTCAACCAAAGCCCCGACTCGCGCCGGCTTTTGCCCGTTTTTCCTTGTAAACTGCGGCGCGGATGAGGCATTTGGGCGCCGACCTGGCAGCAATTTGCCGCAGTTTGGGGTCCGCAGCCTACAATAGACTCGGGCCGTGCAATGTGATTTAGCTCAAACAAGAGTTTTGCGCTCCGAGGTTGAGTCGGGGCGGCGTTAGCTATGCCGCTATTGAGTCCCCTCATTCTCTGTGCAAGCCGCCCAGAACACGTCGATAGGGGGTTTATGGTGACCGGACAGTTCTTTAGGAAGTTGGGAGCCGTTTCGGCGGCCGTACTGGCGCTGACGCCGGCATTGGCCGTCGCCCAGGAAACGGTCGGCAAGGGGCATCCGGCGCCGGGCCAGATTCATCTCCAGGAATCGGTGACGCCGATCATGGATTCCATCGTGGCCTTCCACGACGGCATCCTCATGTGGACGATCTCGCTGATCGTGCTGCTCGTCATGGTGCTGCTGGCGGTGGTCATGGTGCGGTTCAACGCCCGGGCCAATCCGGTGCCGGCCCGTTTCACCCACAATACCCTCATCGAGGTCGTCTGGACCGTGGTGCCGGTGCTGGTGCTGGTGGTCATCGCCATTCCCTCCTTCGGGGTTCTCTCCGATCAGCTGACCGTTCCCGATGGCGAGCGGAAATATCTGGGCGCCAATGTCTTCTCCTTCGGCGAGGTCGAGGTTCCGGAGGCCACGCTCACCGTCAAGGCATCGGGAGAGCAGTGGTACTGGAACTACGAATATGTGGATCAGGGCGTTGCCTTCGATTCCAACATGCTCAACGAGGAAGAGATCGCCGCGACCAAGCCGGGGCAGCCGCGCCTGCTGGCCGTCAACAACGAACTGGTCGTGCCCGTCGGAACCACCGTGCGCATGCAGATCACCGCCAGCCCCTCGGGCGTCATCCATGCCTTCGCGGTGCCGTCCTTCGGCATCAAGATCGACGCCGTTCCGGGGCGTCTCAACGAAACCTGGTTCAACGCACGCGAGACCGGCATCTATTATGGCCAGTGCTCCGAACTGTGCGGCAAGGACCATGCTTTCATGCCTATCGCCGTCCGGGTCGTGACCGGAGATGAATTCGACGCCTTCATGACGGCCTTCACCGAGAGCCGCGATTATGCGTCCGCGGCCGCCGTTCTGCCGGCGCTTCAGTAAAAAAGGGTCAGGGGAACCGCAAAATGGCCAATACAGCTCACCTCGAAGCCCAGGCGACCGGGCATGAATATGCCAGTCGCGACCACCATACGCCGACCGGCTGGCGCCGGTGGGTCTATTCGACCAACCATAAGGACATCGGGATCATGTACCTGGTGTTCTCCATCTTCGCCGGCGTCGTCGGCGGCCTGCTGTCGGGCATGATGCGGCTGGAGCTGCAGGAGCCCGGCATCCAGATCTTCCACGGCCTGGCGGCCATCTCCTATGGCGTCGACGGCGACGCCGCGCTCGATGCCGGCAAGCACATGTTCAACGTGTTCGTGTCGGCCCACGCGCTGATCATGGTGTTCTTCACCGTGATGCCCGCCACCATGGGCGGTTTCGCCAACTATTTCGCGCCCCTGATGATCGGCGCGCCCGATACGGCGTTCCCGCGCATCAACAACATCGCTTTCTGGCTGCTGCCGCCGGCACTGCTGCTGACCGTGCTCAGCATGTTCTTCGAGGGGCCGGCCGGCGCGGTCGGCTTTGGCGGCGGCTGGACGGCCTATCCGCCACTGGCGACCACCGGCCACCCCGGACCGGCGACCGACTTCGTGATCTTCTCGCTGCACATTGCGGGCGTCAGCTCGATCCTGGGCGCGATCAACCTCATCACCACCATCCTCAACATGCGCGCCCCGGGCATGACGCTGCACAAGATGCCGCTGTTCGCCTGGTCCGTTCTGGTGACCGCCTTCCTGCTGCTGCTGGCCCTGCCGGTGCTGGCCGGTGCCATCACCATGATGCTGACCGACCGCAATTTCGGCACCACCTTCTTCTCACCCGAAGGCGGCGGCGATCCGGTTCTCTACCAGCATCTGTTCTGGTTCTTCGGTCACCCCGAAGTCTACATCATGATCCTGCCGGGCTTCGGCATCATCAGCCATATCGTGGCCACCTTCAGCCGCAAGCCGGTCTTCGGCTACATGGCCATGGCCTATGCCATGGTGGCCATCGGCTTCGTCGGCTTCGTCGTGTGGGCGCACCACATGTACACCACGGGGCTGAGCCTGGACGTGCAGCGCTACTTCGTGGCTGCCACCATGGTGATCGCGGTGCCCACGGGAGTGAAGGTGTTCTCCTGGATCGCCACCATGTGGGGCGGCTCCATCACCTTCCGCACGCCCATGCTGTGGGCCATCGGCTTCATCTTCCTGTTCACCGTGGGCGGCGTGACCGGCGTGGTGCTGGCCAATGCCGGCGCCGACCGTGCCCTGCACGACACCTATTACGTGGTCGCGCACTTCCACTACGTGCTGTCGCTGGGCGCGGTGTTCTCGCTGTTTGCGGGCTGGTATTACTGGTATCCGAAAATGTTCGGCTACATGTATTCCGAGACCCTGGGCAAGCTGCATTTCTGGATCATGTTCGTCGGCGTGAACCTGATCTTCTTCCCGCAGCATTTCCTGGGCCTGGCCGGCATGCCGCGCCGCTATATCGACTATCCGGACGCCTATGCGCTGTGGAACCGGGTTTCCTCGGTGGGCTACTACATCACCTTCGTTGCGATGATCGTCTTCTTCTACGCGACCTGGGAAGCGGCCCGCAGGAAGCGCCCGGCCGGTGACAATCCGTGGGGTGAAGGGGCGACGACCCTGGAGTGGACCTTGTCCTCTCCGCCGCCGTTCCACCAGTTCACCACCCTGCCCAAGATCGATTCGTCCCAGGCGCATTAGGACGGACACATAACCAGGCGGATCGCGTATCGGCGCGGTCCGCTTTCAAAGGAAGCAGCATTGGCCTATCTCGACGACAGCAGGAATATTTCCGCCATGGCGGGCGGGGCGAGCGTGGAGGATTACCTCGCGCTGCTGAAGCCGCGCGTCATGTCGCTGGTCGTCTTCACGGCGCTGGTGGGCATGCTGGTGGCGCCCGAAAGCATCAATCCGTTCATCGGGCTGATCGCCATCGCCTGCATCGCCATCGGTGCCGGCGCCTCCGGCGCACTCAATATGTGGTATGACGCCGATATCGACGCGGTCATGAGCCGGACGATGAACCGGCCCATTCCGGCGGGCCGCATGACCCCGGGAGAGGCCCTGGCCTTCGGCGTGGTGCTCTCAGCGTTCTCGGTGGTCCTGCTGGGTCTGGCCACCAATTGGGTGGCCGGCGGGTTCCTCGCCTTCACCATCTTCTTTTATGCCGTGGTCTATACGATCTGGCTCAAGCGCTCGACGCCGCAGAACATCGTCATCGGCGGCGCGGCCGGCGCCTTCCCGCCCATGGTGGGCTGGGCAGCCGTCACCGGCACGCTGTCCTGGGAGAGTTTTGCGCTGTTTCTCATCATCTTCTTGTGGACGCCGCCGCATTTCTGGGCGCTGGCGCTCTACAAGCAGAGCGACTACGGCGCCGCCGGCGTTCCCATGATGCCCAATGTTGCCGGGGAAACCTCCACCAAGTGGCAGATCTTCGCCTATTCGGTCGTCCTGGCGGCATCAAGCGTCCTGCCGGTCTGGCTGGGCTTTTCGGGCTGGATCTACGGGGCCGTGGCCGTCGTTACCGGACTGAGCTTCGTCTGGCTGTCGGTGCGGCTGCTGCGCGCGGGCGAAAGCGCCGCGATGCGCCGCGCCGCCCGCTCCCTGTTCACCTATTCGCTGAGCTATCTGTTCGTGCTGTTCCTGGCGCTGCTCACCGACAATATCGCGCTGCGGCTGGGAGTGATCTAACCATGAGCGACGGCACGGATCTGGATACCGCCCCCAACGAGATGACGCCCCAGCAACTGGAGGCCTTCAAGAAGCGCCGCCGCCGGCGCTCCCTCGCCCTCGCTGCCGCCCTGGCGCTCTTCGCCCTGACCTTTTACGTGCTGACCGTCGTGAAGATGGGTCCCGCTCTGTTCGACAGGACGCTTTAACATGGCCGATACCAGTCTACCGCTCCAGCTTCCCGACCCCGGCCGCTCCAACCGGCGGGTGGGAGTCGTCCTGGCTATCGTCGCCGTGGGCATGGTCGGCATGGCCTTCGCCGCCGTGCCCCTCTACCAGATCTTCTGCAAGGTGACCGGTTTCGGCGGCACCCCGCAGATTTCCGCCGAAAACCCCAAGGGCGTCATCGCCCGGGAGATGAAGGTGCGCTTCGACGTCAATGTCGAGAACGTCCTGCCCTGGACGGTCAAGCCGGCCGCACCCGTCACCGATCAGATCGGCAGGGTCGACACGGTCAACTATATCGCCACCAATAATTCCGACAAACCCATGACCGGGCAGGCGGTGTTCAACGTCGTTCCGGAGCGGGCCGGCGCCTATTTCAACAAGATCGAGTGCTTCTGCTTCACCGAGCAGACGCTCCAGCCCGGCGAAACGGTGGAGATGCCCATCGTCTTCTTCGTCGATCCCGACCTCGACGACAATCCTGAGCTCAACACCATCAAAGAGATAACGCTCTCTTATACCTTCTACGCTTCAGACAGTGAGGGAAGCTGAACATGTCAGCCATCGAAAAGAACCATGACTATCACATGGTCGAGCCCAGCCCCTGGCCGTTCGTCATGTCGGTTTCCGTCTTCGTCATGCTGTTCGGGGCCATCGCCTGGATGCAGGACTGGACGCCCTGGGTGTTCTTCATCGGCCTCGCCGGTGTGTTCTACACCTTCTACGCCTGGTGGTCGGACGTGGTGAAGGAAGCCAATAACGGCGTCGACCACACCCCGGTCGTGCAACTGCACCACCGCTATGGGATGATGTTGTTCATCACTACCGAGGTGATGTTCTTCGTCGCCTGGTTCTGGGCCTATTTCGACGGCTTCTTCCGCTATGACGACGTCGAGCAATATAGCCGCGTCGAGCTGACCGGGGGCCATTGGCCGCCGGCCGGCATCGAGCTGTTCGATCCCTTCCACCTGCCGCTGTTCAACACGCTGATCCTGCTCACCTCGGGCACCACGGTGACCTGGGCCCACCAGGCGCTGCTCGACGGCGACCGCAAGGGGCTGCGCTGGGGCCTGGCGCTCACTGTCGCGCTGGGCGTGCTGTTCTCCTTCGTGCAGGCGCTGGAATACAGCCATGCGGGCTTCTCCTTCTCCGGCCACATCTATGGCGCCACCTTCTTCATGGCCACGGGTTTTCACGGCTTCCACGTGCTGATCGGCACCGTCTTCCTGCTGGTCTGCCTGCTGCGGGCCGAGCGGGGCCATTTCACGCCCGAGCGCCATCTGGGGTTCGAGCTGGCCGCCTGGTACTGGCACTTCGTCGACGTGGTCTGGCTGTTCCTGTTCGCCTCCATCTATGTCTGGGGAAGCTGGGCCTGATGGCGGACGGCTGACAACGACGCCGAAATGAATGCGGGGCGCGGCCAGGCTGCGCCCCTTTCGTTTGCAACCGGACGGGACCGGCAATGAGCACGACGACACGGCGCGGCCTGCGCTGGACCGATTTTCTATTCAGCGCGCTGATGCTGGCGCTGGCGGTCGCCTGCGTCGTGTTGGGCAATTGGCAAATGGCGCGGCTGGGCGAAAAAGAGGCCCTGATCGTGGCCGTCGATACGCGGCTGGCCGCCGAGCCGGTTCCGGCGCCGGCGGCCGGCGCCTGGCCCGATCTCGACATGGACGCCTGGAATTTCCAGCCGGTCCTGCTCACCGGCAGCTACCGCTACACCCAGACGGTAACGGTGTTCACCAGCCTGTCCAGCCCGCGCGGTCGCTTCGGCGGACCCGGTTACTGGGTGGTGACGCCGTTCGAATTGGCCGATGGCGGCACGGTCTTCGTCAATCGCGGTTTCGTGCCGCAGGATCTCCAGGAGGCGGCGGCGCTGGGGGATCTGCACGGTGACGATCCCGGCACGGTCACCATTGTGGGGCTGCTGCGTCCGGGCGAACAGGCCGGTTTCATGGTGCCCGAACCCAATATGTCGGACCGTATCGAATGGGTCCGCGATCCCCTGCGGCTTGCCGCCATGGTCGACCCGGCTCTCGCCCCCATCGCTCCGTTCTATGTCGATCTGCTGGCCGGGGCGGAAGGGGACCTGCCCCAGGGCGGCGAAACCGTCGTGAGCTTCAGCAACAATCATTTCGGTTACGCGCTGACCTGGTACGGCTTCGCCATCATCGCGGTGCTGATGCTCGCAGCCTGGTTGTGGCGCCAGGCGCGCCGCCCCGTCTCCGAACCCTGAAGACCGGCAAAAGCTCAAAACCTTGCGGCCATCGCCCGCATTGACTAGGTTGCACCAATTCCAAAAGGGCATTTCCCCTCGATGCAGTTCGTTTCTACGCGTGGCCAGGCGCCCGCGCTTGGCTTCTCCGATGCAGTTCTGGCAGGTCTGGCCGTCGATGGCGGCCTCTACGTGCCCGCGCAATGGCCCCGGCTTTCCGCCGCCGAGATCGCCGCCTTCGCCGGAAAGCCCTATGCCGAAGTGGCCTATGCCGTCATTTCGCGTTTCACCGGCGATGAAATCCCGCAGGCGAGGCTGAAAGCCATCATCGAGGAGGCCTATGCCGGCTTCCGCCATCCTTCCGTGGCGCCGCTGGTGGAGATCGAACCGGGCCATTTTGTGCTGGAGCTGTTTCACGGGCCCACGCTGGCGTTCAAGGACGTGGCCATGCAGTTCCTCGGCCGCATCATGGATCATATATTGGGCGAGCGGGGGCTGAGGGCCACCATTGTCGGGGCGACCTCGGGCGATACCGGCTCGGCGGCCATCGAGGCGTTTCGCGGCCGCGACGCCACCGATATCTTCATCCTACACCCCAAGGGTCGGACCTCGGACGTCCAGCGCCGGCAGATGACGACGGTGCTCGACGCCAATGTGCACAATATCGCCCTTGAAGGGACGTTCGACGACTGCCAGGACGCGGTCAAGGCGATGTTCAACAATCGCCCCTTCCGCGACCGCGTGCGCCTGTCGGGCGTCAATTCCATCAATTGGGGCCGCATCGTCGCGCAGATCGTCTATTACTTCACCGCGGCGGTCTCGCTGGGCGCGCCGCATCGCAAGGTGAGCTTTGTCGTCCCTACCGGCAATTTCGGCGATATTTTCGCAGGCTATTGCGCCAGGCAGATGGGGCTTCCGATCGAAAAGCTGGTCATCGCCACCAATGCCAACGATATCCTGCGGCGGACGCTCGAAACCGGACGCTACGAGATGGCCGGCGTAGCCCCGACCATGAGCCCTTCCATGGATATCCAGGTCTCGTCCAATTTCGAGCGGCTGCTGTTCGAAAGCTCCGGCCGCGACGCCGAGGCGGTGGGCCGCATGATGGCCGGGCTCAGGCAATCGGGCGGCTTCGACCTGCCCGAGGCGGCGCTTGCCGCCATCCGCCGCGACTTCGCGGCAGGCACCACCGACGAGGCGGGAACGCGGGACGCCATCGCGACGACCTATGAGCAAAGCGGCTATCTGCTCGACCCGCATTCGGCGGTCGGGGTCGGCGTGGCGCGCGGTCTGCCCCGCGGCGAAACGCCATTGGTGACGCTGGCGACGGCCCACCCGGCCAAGTTCCCCGATGCCGTTTCCGAGGCTTCGGGTGTCGAGCCGGCCCTGCCGGCCTGGCTCGCCGATCTTTACCAGCGCCCGGAACGGGTTACGATAATGGCCAATGACCAGCGCCAGCTCGAGGATTTCATCGCGGCTCGCAGCCGCGCCTGAACGACACGCAGGAGCCGCGGCCATCCGGCTGCCGGTTCAGGAGGATAGTGTGAGCGTAAGATCGACGACCCTGGAAAACGGCATGGTGGTCCTCACCGACGACATGCCGCATCTGGAAAGCGCTTCTTTGGGTGTCTGGGTCAAGGCCGGGGCCCGCTCCGAGCGCAAGACCGAGCACGGCATTTCACACTTGCTCGAGCATATGGCGTTCAAAGGCACCCAGTCCCGCACCGCGCTGCAGATCGCCGAGGCCATCGAGAATGTCGGCGGCGATCTCAACGCTGCGACCTCCATCGAGCATACCGGCTATTTCGCCCGCGTCCTCAAGGACGACGTGGCGCTGGCCGCCGATATCCTGGCCGATATCCTGCAGAATTCCACCTTCGAGGAGGACGAGCTGGCGCGGGAAAAACAGGTGATCGTGCAGGAGATCGGCGCGGCGCGCGACAATCCCGACGATCACGTCTTCGACCTTTTCCAGCAGGCGGCCTATCCCACCCAGCCCATCGGCCGCACCATCCTGGGCACGGTGGATTCGGTGCGCACCTTCTCGCCCGACACTGTCCGCAAATATATGCGCCGCAACTATGTCGGCGATCACATGGTGATCGCCGCCGCCGGCCATGTCGATCACGACGGGCTGGTGGACGTGGCCCGGCAGCGCTTCGCCGATCTGGCGCCCAACGGCGCGCCTGCGCCCCAGCGGGCGGAATATATGGGCGGCCAGGAACGGCTGATCTCGGACCACGAACAGGCCCATATCGTCCTCGGTTTCGAGGGGCGGGCCTATAATTCCGACGGCTTCTACGCGGCACAGGTCCTGGCGTCGGTACTGGGCGGGGGCATGAGCTCGCGCCTTTTTCAGGAAGTGCGGGAGAAACGCGGCCTGTGTTACTCCGTCTATGCCTTTCACTGGGCCTTCGCCGATAGCGGCGTCTTCGGCGTGGCGGCGGCCACCGGGGAGGACGAGGTGAACGAACTGGTGCCGGTGGTGCTCGACGAGCTGCGCCGCGCCACCCAGACCATCACCGAAGAGGAGGTGGTGCGGGTGCGCAACCAGATTCGCGCGGGCCTCCTGATGTCGCTTGAAAGCCCCTCGGCGCGCGCCGGCCAGCTTGCCCGGCAGCAGATTCTCTGGGGCCGCCCGATCCCGATGCAGGAAACGGTGGAGCGCATCAACCGCATTACCGCCCAGCGCGTCCGCGACGTCGCCGAGCAGATCTTCACCGCCGGCTCGCCCACCCTGGCCGGCATCGGTCCCATCAGCCGCCTTGCCGATGTCGAGAGCATCGGCGAGACCCTGCAGAGCTGACCGGTCATGTTCTGGCCCTGGTCCTCGCCGGCGCCGCTGATCACCTTGCGCGGGCAGCGCGTACTGCTGCGCCTGCCGCAGATGCAGGATTACACCGCCTGGTATGAGCTCCGTCGCGCCAGCCAGGACTTCCTTCGCCCCTTCGAGCCGCGCTGGACCGAACTCGACCTCGCCCGCCGCGTCTACGCCACGCGCGTGCGCCGCGCCCGCCAGGAGGCGGAGGAGGGCACCGACTACACTTTTTTCGCTTTCCTGCCGGGTGAGCGGGGCGACATTCTGGTGGGCGGCATCACTCTTTCCAATATCCGCCGCCGCGCCGCCCAATTCGTCACCCTGGGCTATTGGATGGGACAGCCCTATGCCGGGCAGGGGCTGATGACCGAAGCGGTGGGGCTCGCCCTGCCGTTCATCTTCGAGACGCTGGACCTGCACCGCGTCCATGCCGCCTTTCTGCCCAACAACACGCCATCGCGCCGGGTCCTGGAAAAAAACGGCTTCGTCGAAGAGGGTTTCGCCGAGCGATACCTCCAGATCAACGGGCGCTGGGAGGACCATGTGCTGATGGGGCTCACCCGGGAGCGCTGGGAACTGGCGCGCCTGGGGACGGGCCGCCACCGGGTCGCCTGAGCGCAGCGATCTGTGTGTTGCCGGCCGGCCACAGGTCACGGCGCTTGTCGCGGCGGCCGATCTCCCGTACCAAGTTAGCGCTCCGCCGGAGGAAGAACCGACAAGGGCTTGTCCGGGCTGCGTCGCCCTGAGACCGCCGCCACAATGAAGCCAAGCGCAGGATATAACTGCCCCCGATGCGTCACGTACTTGCATTCGCGTTCTGTCTCGCGATCGCGCTGTCCGCCCTTGTGCCCGCCCGGGGTTTCGAGGTCATCTCCGTCCCCGACGACGTCAATGCCGTCAACCTTTCCGAGGTGGTCGAGGTGGTGCCGGGGCAGGGCGGCCGCGTGCAGTTGTCCACCGCCCCCGATGCCGACGGCATCATCCGCCGCATCGAGGTGCTGGCCTCCGATCCGGGCACCAATCCCTTCTTCGCGCTGATCGCGCTGCGAAACGACAGCGATCAGCAGATCGAACGCCTGCTGGTGGCGCCGTTCTTCCGGCTCCCCGGCTCGGGCGTGTTCCAGCCCGATCTGGGCGCCGAGCGAATCACCGCCATCACCCCCAGCGCCGGCATCAGGCCGGTGCGGCTGGCCGATCCGGAGGCGGACGTCTTCGAGGTGACGCTCGACCCCGGCGCCACCATGACGGTGATCGCCGAACTGGCGTCCGACAGCCTGCCCGAGCTCTATCTGTGGGAGCCCAGCGCCTATCGCGACTATATCAATTCCTTCACGCTGTTCCGGGGCGTGGTGCTGGGCGTCGCCTCGCTGGCGGCCGTGTTCCTGACCATCATGTTCGTGGTGAAGGGGCGCGGCGTCTTTCCGGTCACGGCGGCTTTCGCCTGGGCGGTGCTGGCCTATCTTCTGGTGGATTTCGGCCTGTTGGGGCGTATTTTCGGCCTCTCCGCCGGCGGCGTGCAGCCCCTGCGGGCGGCCGCCGAAGCAGGCATCGCCACGACGCTGGCGGGCTTTTTGTTCATCTATCTGAACCTGCACCGCTGGCATCTGCGCTTCATCCACCTGGCGCTGGGCCTGGCCGCTCTCTTTCTCGCCCTGTTCGCCTTCGCCTTCTTCCAGCCCGCCATTGCCGCGACCATAGCGCGGCTGGTGATGGCGCTGCTCGGGCTCTCGGGCTTCTTCCTCATTCTGCTGCTCGCCCTGCGCGGCTACGACCGGGCGGTGCTGCTGGTGCCCACCTGGATCATCTTCATCGCGCTGCTGTTCTACGCCTGGCTGGTCATTTCCGGCCAGGTGACCAATGACGTGGCCCAGCCAGCCGTGGCCGGCGGCCTCGTGCTCATCGTCATGCTGCTCGGCTTCACCGCCGTGCAGCACGCCTTCTCGGAGGGGCAGGTCTCGATCGGCACGCTGAGCGAGGTCGAACGGCGCGCCCTAGCCCTGACCGGCTCGGGCGACTTCGTCTTCGACTGGAACATCGAGCGCGACCGCCTGACGGTGAGCGACGAACTGACGACCCGGCTCGGGGAGAAACGCGGCGCCCTGCGCGGCGCCATCAAGCGCTGGCTCGACCGGGTGCATCCGGACGATCGCGACCGTTTCCGCACCGCCTTCGACACGCTGGTGGAATTGCGGCGGGGCAAGGTCTCGGCCGATATGCGCGTCGCCGGCCATGACGGCAATTACCGCACCTTCCGCATGCGGGTGAAGCCGGTGCTGGGCGGCGACGGGCAGGTCAACCGCATCGTGGGCACGCTTCAGGACGTCACCGAGGACCGGGCGGCCCGCGAGCGCCTGCTGCACGACGCCGTGCATGACAGCCTCACGGGCCTGCCCAACCGGCAATTGTTCCTTGACCGGCTGGAGCGCGCGCTGGTGCGGGCCCGCACCCCGGGGGGCACCAAGCCGGCGGTGTTCCTCATCGATATCGACCGGTTCATGGAGTTCGAGGAACGTATCGGCCACTCCGCCGCCGACTCGGTCCTGCTGGCCATTTCCCGACGCATCGCCCGCATCATGCGTCCGCTCGATACCGTGGCGCGGATCACCGGAGACCAGTTCGCCGTGATCCTCGCCTCCGAGCAGGCGGCCGCCAAGATCGCCGAGACGGCCGAGCAGATCCGCAAGGCGCTCAAGGCCCCGTTCAATTTCGGCGAGCGCGACCTAGTGCTGACCGCCTCCATCGGCGTCACCATCTATGACAGCAATCCCTCGACCGCCGCCGACGTGCTGCGCGACGCGGAACTGGCGATGTATTACGCCAAGCGCCTGGGCGGAGACCGCATCGAGGCCTATCGCGCCTCGGCCCGTTCGATTGCCTCCTACAACAAGGCCAGCGAGGAAGACCTCGAGCGCGGCATGAAGCAGGGCGAACTGCACGTGCAGTTCCAGCCGGTGATGGATCTGGTGTCCGGCCAGATGGTGGGTGCCGAGGCGCTGATGCGCTGGAACCATCCGACGCGCGGCGTGGTGACGCCCGAGGAGTTCGTGCCGCTGGCCGAGCGCTCGGGCCAGATCGAACGGCTCGGGCGGCTGGCCTTCGAGCAGTCCGCGGCGCAGGCCCGCGACTGGATGACCACTCTGGGCCTGCCCGAGGGCTTCTTCATTTCGGTCAATCTCTCGCCCGCCCAACTCGCGACCGAGACCCTGCTGGCCGATATGCGCAATCTCGTGGCGCAGGACCGGGCGCTGGCCGGGCATCTCAAGCTCGAAATCACCGAAAGCCAGGTGATGACCAATCCCGAGCATTCCGCCTATATGCTGGAGGCGTTGCGCAATATGGGACTGGGGCTGGCGCTGGACGATTTCGGCACCGGCCACTCGTCGTTGAGCTATCTGCACCGCTTCCCGTTCGACACCATCAAGATCCCGGCGCCTTTCGTGCGGCTGGGCACCGATAGCGGCATCGCCCACACGCAGACGCCGATCATCCGCGCCATCGTGGCGCTGGCCAACGATCTCGACCTGATGGTGATCGCCGAAGGCGTGGAGAGCCTCGACGAGATCGAGCGGCTGCGCCAGCTCGATTGTCGCTACGCCCAGGGCTTTGCCTTCAGCAGTGCCATGTCGGGCGTGGAACTAGGCCGGAAGCTCGCGACGCAATTGGGCAAATAGGGCGCTTCCCTGTCAGCCGTGGCCGGCTTCGGGGCTGAGCGACGCCCGGGTGATATGGAGGCTTTCCAGCGCCCGGTCGTAGCGTTGCTCCACCGGTATGTCGAACAGCAGCTCGCGGCTGAACGGAACGGTCAGCCAGCCATTGGCGCCGATCTCCTCCTCGAGCTGTCCCGGGCTCCAGCCGCAGCATCCCAGCGCCAGCAACGACGACCGGGGGGCCGGGCCGAACGCCATGGCCTTGAGCACGTCGAGCGTGGCTGTGAGGCCGATATCGTCGCTGACCTTATAGGTGTTGCCGCTTTGATAATCGCCCGTATGCAGCACGAATCCCCGGCCTTTCTCCACCGGACCGCCGCGCATGACGGCGCGCTGGCGGATGGAATCGGGCAGGCGGATGACCGCGTCGGGATCACCCAGGTCGAGCTCGTCCAGAATGTCGGCGAAACGCAGATTGGCCAGCTCGTGGTTGACCACCAGCCCCATGGCGCCTTCGCTGCCGTGTCCGACCACCAGGATCACGCTCTCGGCGAAACGCTCGTCCTCCATATCGGGCATGGCGACGAGAAATTGACCTTCAAGAGAATTCATGGCGCAATTGTAGGCTGAGGGACAAGGTCTGCCAAGCGCAGGCCCGTTCACCAAGTCGCCAGTCGCTTTTCCCGCGGCACGGAGGCTTCTCACGAAGGCCTGAAAGGGGAAGGGCTGTTTCTTCACCCCCAGCTGCGATACTGCCAGGATCATGCGCCCGCTTACCGCCTTCGCTCTCGCCGCCCTCATCTCTGTCCCATCCGTTCACGCGGGCGAAACCCCGTGGCAGGAGGTCGCCCCCGGCGTTTCCGTCCGGCTGATCAGCACCGGAAAGGCCCCGGAGGCCGGAAAGGTGCTGATGGGCCTCGAATTCGACATGCCGCCCAACACCAAGACCTATTGGCGCGTGCCGGGCCAGACCGGGCTGGCCACCCAGCTCGATCTTTCCGCCTCGCGCGGCGTCGGCGGCCATGCGGTGCATTGGCCCCATCCCCGGCGGGAAGAGAGGGGCGGCTATCTCGACCATGTCTATTACGGCCACGTCCTGCTGCCCGTCGAACTGGCGGCCGAAGACGGGACGGGAATGGTGGATATGCGCGCGACCATGGGCATCTGCTCGGAAATCTGCATTCCCGCCCAGGCCCGTTTCGTGCTGCCGCTGCGCGATGCCGAGCCGGACCGGCCCAACGAACTGCGCATCCGCCAGGCCCTGGCCGAAGTCCCCGTCCCCTGGGAGAGCGGGCCCGTTCCGGTCGGGGCGGTGAGCGCAAGGGAGGACGGGAAGGCGATTGCCGTCGAGGTGACCGGCAGCGATCTCGATGTGGAAACGCTTATCGTCGCGACCGGGGACGGCCGGCCGCTGTTCGGCGCGCCGCAAAAAAGCCCTCAAGGCGCTTTAGTCGTGCTTCCCATCCTGGGTAAAACCGACAATAGTGACCTGAATGGCATGAGCGTCGAGCTTACCTTCATGACGCAGATGGGGGCATATAGCGTCAATCGGACCATCGGCGCCGGCGCAGGGGAATACGCGGCGGCGCAGGGCCGATAAGACAGCCGAACTTGTGCGTGAAGGCAAAGCCGCATATCGCATGGGTTCGAGTTTCTGAGTGGGGCGGCAACGCCGAGCATGGGGCGACTTCCACCAATGATCCAACGCGGCAATCCGATCCCCTCCGTCGGGATCAAGCTGGTGACTGCTTCCGGCGTCGAGGACACGACGAGCGACGCGGCGCTGGGGCAGGGCATAGTGGTGCTGTTTTCAGTGCCGGGCGCCTTCACCCCCACCTGCCATCTCAACCACCTGCCGGGCTTTCTCGCCAATGCCGACCAGCTGCGCGCCGCCGGCGTCGACAAGATCGTCTGCGCCGCGGCGAACGACCATCACGTGCTGAAGGCCTGGGCCGAAGCCTCCAACGCGCTCGGCAAGATCGAATTTCTCGCCGACGGCAATGGCGATCTGGCCCGGGCGCTGGGACTGGACAAGGATTTTTCGCAGTCCGGCATGGGCTTGCGCTATGCCCGCGCGGCGATGATCATCCGCGAGGGCGTGGTCGATGCCGTGTTCGTCGAGGATGCGCCCGGCGTCAATGCCAGCGGCGCCCCCGCAGTTCTGATGGCTCTCGAAGCCGCCTAATCGCCAGGAGCCACCGTGAAGATGATCCAGACCCTGACGTCCACGCTCCGTTTTTCCACGATGGCCGGGCTCGCCATGGCCCTTGCCGGCTGCTCCATGGGGGGCATGTTCGGCGGCGGCTCGTCCTCGGCCAATCTGCAGAACGCGACCGCGACGCCACAGGCGGTGGCACAGGCGCAGACCAATGCCCTGCCCGTCATCGCGACCGAATGTCCGCCCATCAAGGTGCGCCTGGGCGGCGAGGCCATGTATTACTATGGCGGCGGCCGCGTGGGCGACGCCAGTTCACTGCAATATCAGGGCGTCATTGACGAGACCTCGCGCAATTGCGTGGTATCCAACGGCCAGATCACAGTGAACATGGGCGTTGCCGGTCGCGTGCTGCTCGGCCCCGCCGGCAAGCAGAACTCGGTCAACGCACCGATCCGCTTTGCGGTCGAGCGTGACGGCCAGGCCATCTTCTCGGAAAAATACACCATCCCCGTGGCCATCACCCCGCCGGCGCAGATGTCCGAATTCGTAAAGGTGGTCGAGAACGTCACCATCCCTTATCTCGGCGGCGAAACCATCACCATCTGGGTCGGTTTCGACACAAGGGGATAGGCCGGCCGCGCCACGGCGCCCGGCTCCTTTCACAATATATGACGGACGCTACTCGGCTGCCCTGGGCAGTTCGGGCGGTTTCTCCCATTTGAGCACGGGCTGGCGGGCGGCGCGGGTTTCGTCGAGACGGCGGCGCGGGGCCTTCACCGGGGCGGCGGTGAAGCGGCCGGTATTGCCGGCCTTCGCGTCCTCGGCCAATTCCGCCATCACCTCGCAGAAGCGGTCCAGCGTCTGCTTGCTCTCGCTTTCCGTGGGCTCGACCAGCATGGCGCCGCGCACGACCAGCGGAAAATACATGGTCATGGGATGAAAGCCCTCGTCGATCAGCGCCTTGGCGAAGTCGAGCGTGGTGACGCCGCTGCCCTCGAGGAAGCTGTCATCGAACAGCGCCTCGTGCATGGCCGGGAAGGCGGGGAAGGGCACCGAGAACAGATGCTCCAGCCGCGCCTTGACGTAATTGGCGTTGAGGACCGCGTCCTCTGCCGCCTGGGCGAGGCCGTCCCTGCCGTGGCTGAGCATATAGGTCAGGGCCCGCACATACATGCCCATCTGCCCGTGAAAGGCGGTGATGCGGCCCAGCGCCTCGCCTTCTTCATGCTCGACCAGTTCCAGCCCGCCGGCGCCCTCGCGGATGAACGGCACCGGGGCGAAGGGCGCCAGCGCCGCCGAGAGCACCACCGGACCCGCCCCCGGCCCGCCGCCGCCATGCGGAGTCGAAAAGGTCTTGTGCAGATTGATGTGCATGGCGTCGATGCCCAGATCACCGGGGCGCACGACGCCCATGATGGCGTTGAAATTGGCGCCGTCGCAGTAGAAGAAGGCGTCCGCCTCATGCACGGCCCGGGCGATCTCGATGACCTGCGGCTCGAACAATCCGCAGGTATTGGGATTGGTGAGCATGATGGCGGCCACGTCCGGCGAAAGCGCCGCCTTGACCGCTTCGACATCGACGGTGCCGTCCTCCCGCGCCGGAACGGGCCGCACCGCATAGCCCAGAAAGGCGGCGGTGGCGGGATTGGTGCCATGGGCGCTTTCGGGCACCAGCACCGTGTTGCGGTGGCCTTCGCCCCTCGCCGCCTGCGCCGCCTTGATGGCCATCATGCCCAGCAATTCGCCATGGGCGCCCGCCTTGGGCGAGAGCGCCACCGCCGCCGTATTGGTGAGGGTCATCAGCCAGCGGGCAAGCTGGTTCATCAGCTCCAGCGCACCCTGCACGGTCGAAACCGGCTGCAGCGGGTGGATGTCGGCAAAGCCCGGAAGCCGCGCCATCTTCTCGTTGAGGCGCGGATTGTGCTTCATCGTGCACGATCCCAGCGGGTACATGCCGCTGTCGATCGAATGATTGAGGCGGGAGAGGCGGACATAGTGGCGCATCGCCTCGGGCTCGGTGAGACCGGCCAGATCGAGCGCGGTCCGGCGCTGAAAACCCCCGAGGCGGTCGTGCGGAAGCTCGATTTCGGGCAGGTCGACGCCGGAATGCCCGGTGTCGCCGATCTCGAACAGGAGCGGCTCGTCCGGCAGCAGCGCCGAACCGGACGCGGCGGTGCCCACGGTGCCGATGCCGGTGGGGCGGCCCTGCATGTTCATGCTCATGCCAGCTCCTCCTTCAGCGCGGCGACGAGGGCCGCGATATCGTCGGCGGTGGTGAGTTCGGTCGCCGCCAGGATGATGAGATCGTCGACCTCGGGATCGCCGGGCAGGAGGCGGCTGGCCGGAACGCCGGCGAGGATGTCGCGGCCCGCCAGGCGCTCCACCAGTGATTCGGCCCGTTGCGGCACGCGGATGGTCATCTCGTTGAAAAAGGTCCGGTTGAGCACGGTGACGCCGGCAATGCCGGCCAGCGCGTCGGCCAGAAGAATGGCATTGGCGTGGTTGAGCCGCGCCAGGCGCACGAAGCCGGCTTCGCCCAGCAGCGCCATATGGATGGAAAAGGCGAGGGCGCACAGCCCGGAATTGGTACAGATATTGCTGGTCGCCTTTTCGCGGCGGATATGCTGCTCCCGGGTGGAGAGCGTCAGCACGAAGCCGCGATTGCCGTCGGCATCGACGGTTTCGCCACAAAGCCGGCCCGGCATCTGCCGGATGAATTCCTTGCGGGTCGCCATCAACCCCAGATAGGGGCCGCCGAAATTGAGGGCATTGCCGATGGACTGGCCCTCGGCGACGACGATGTCGGCGCCCAGCGCGCCCGGCGCTTCGAGCAGCCCCAGCGAGACCACCTCGGCGATCACCACCACCAACAGCGCGCCCGCTGCATGGGCGGCGTCGGCGGCGGCGCGCAGATCGCGCAGATGGCCGTAAAAATCCGGGGTCTGGATGACGATGGCGGCGGTGTCGCCGTCGATATGGGTGAAAATGTCGCCCTGCCCCTCCGGGGAGGGGGACAGGCAGACGAGGTCCGGATCGTCCTTGAGATAGGTCTTCACCACGTCGCGGTAATGCGGGTGCAGGCCGCCGGAGAGGACGATCTTGTTTCTCCGGGTGAGCCGGCGCGCCATCAGCGCGGCCTCGGCGGTCGCGGTCGAGCCGTCATAGAGGCTGGCATTGGCCACGTCCATGCCGGTGATCCGCGCCACCTGGGTCTGGAATTCGAACAGCATCTGCAGCGTGCCCTGCGAGATTTCCGGCTGGTAGGGCGTATAGGCAGTGAGCCATTCGGAGCGCTGGATCAGATGGTCGACCGTCGCGGGAACGTGGTGGCGATAGGCGCCGGCGCCGACGAAGAACGGACCGTCGCCCGCGGCATGGTTCCGGCCGGCCAGCGCGCGCATATGCGCCTCGACCATGAATTCCGGGCAGTGATCGGGCAGGTCGAGCGCGAAGGTCCTGAAGGCGGCCTCGGGCACGGCGCTGAACAGGGCGTCGATGGTGTCGACGCCGATGACGCCGAGCATCTCGACGCGCTCATGGGCGGTGTGGGGGAGGTAGCGCATGGTTATTTCGTCATGTCCGCATAGGCCGCATCATCGAGCAGATCGTCGATCTGGCCCGCATCTCCGATCTCGAGCTTGAAGATCCAGCCCTCGGCCTCCGGTGCGGAATTGACGAGGCCCGGCTCGCCCGCCAGCGCCTCGTTGACGGCGATGACCTTGCCGGAAACGGGCGCGTAGATTTCCGAGGCGGCCTTGACCGATTCGACTACTGCGGCCTCGTCGCCCTTGTTGAGGGTCTTGCCGATTTCGGGCAGTTCCACAAAGACGATGTCGCCCAATTGCTCCTGGGCATAGGCGGTGATGCCGACGATGCCGGTCGTGCCTTCGACGCGCAGATATTCGTGGTCGGACGTATATTTGGTGGTCATGAGCGGGGCCTCAGGCTGGCTTGCGGAAATAACGGTGGGGAACGAAGGGCGTCTCGACGACCCGGGCGGGCTGGGCGCGGTTGCGCACCGCAACCTGGACGGGAGTGCCGGGCGCCGCAAAACCGGGCGGAACAAAGCCCAGCGCGATGGCCTTGCCCAGCGTGGGCGCAAAGCCGCCGCTGGTGACGATGCCGATGGAATGGCCGTCCGTGTCGAGGATTTCGGCGCCATCCCGGGCCGGCGCGCCCTCGACGATCAGGCCGACGCGTCGGCGCGAGAGTTTCCCCTCACGCTCGGCGAGAATCCGGCCGGCGCCGGGAAAATCGGCCGCCTCGCGCCGCCGCCTGGAAACGGCAAAGCCCAGCCCGGCCTCGACGGGCGAAATGGTTTCGTCGAGCTCGTGGCCATAGAGCGGCAGGCCGGCCTCGAGACGAAGGGTGTCGCGGGCGCCGAGGCCGACGGGCTTGACGCGGGTATCGGCCAGCAACTCGTCCCAGAGGGCCACCGCCTCGTGGGCGCTGACAAGGATTTCGAAGCCGTCCTCGCCGGTATAGCCGGCCCGGGACACGAACACCCTGTCCTTGCCCCATTCGAAGACGCCATAGCGCATGAAGTCCAGATCGACGGCCCGGGGCAGGACCGAGGCCATGACGGCTCCCGCCTCCGGCCCCTGCAGGGCCAGAAGGGCATAATCGTCGTCGGCGCGCACCAGCCGCGCCCTTTCGCCCACCGCCGCCTCGATATGGGCGAAGTCGGTCCGCTTGGTGGCGGCATTGACCACGATGTAAAGACCGCCCGGGGTGATGGGCGAGCGGCCGATCATCAGATCGTCGATGGTGCCGCCATCATCGTTGAGCATCAGCGTGTAGCGAAGCTGGCCGGGCGCGAGCCCGGCGATATCGCCGCACACCAGCGGCTCGATGACAGCGGCGATGGCGGCGTGGGCATTTTCCGGCTCACCGGCCGGATCGGCGAGCATCAGGAAAGCCGGCCCCATATGGCTGACATCGAACAGGCCCGCATGCTCGCGGGTCCATTTATGCTCGGCCATGATGCCGGAGGGATATTGCACCGGCAGGGAATAGCCGGCGAACGGGACCATGCGGCCGCCGGCCGTCACGTGGCGTTCGTAGAGCGGGGTCTGCCGGAGAGCGTCGGGACTGGATGGGGTCATGGGCACACTCAGGGTTCGAGGCGACACGTCGAAGCTCCGCCGTCGGCGGAGTGCGTGCCCCCTCTGTCCTTGCCCTGAGAGATTTCCCGGCTGAGCGCCGGTTGCTCCTTCGGGGAGGCTGCAAGCAGCCCGCTTTCCAGAGTGCGTACCGAGCTGCGGTCCGGTTGCCTGAGAGTTTCCGGGGCGGTTGCTCCTTCGGCGCTGGCCATTGCGCCAGTCTCTCCCGCAGTCGGTGAGAGGATGATGGAGAATTCCGGCGGCGTCAATCGCGGTTGCGATTTCGTGCGCGGAAACAAAAAAGGCGGGCATCGCTGCCCGCCTCGGATTCGACCTGGCCGGATGGCCGGTGTTAGTTCAGCCGGTTGCCGACATCGGCGATGGCGGCGTCGACCACCTTGCCGCCCTGCTTGCCCATCTCGTCCGAGAGCACCGCGCGGGCCGCCTCGATGGCGATATCGGCGGAGCGGGCCCGGACCTCGGCGACGGCCTGGGCTTCGGCCTGGGCGATCTTGTCCTCGACCGAACGGGTGCGGCGGGCGACGAGATCGGCCAGGGAGGCCTGCGCCTCGGCGGTGAAGCGCGTCGCTTCTTCCCTGGCGGCCGTGATGATGCCTTCCGCCTCCTGTTCGGCGGCTACGCGCTTGTGCTCATATTCGACGAGCAGGGCGGCGGCTTCCTCGCGCAGGCGCTTGGCTTCGGCGATATCGGTCTCGATCTGGGCGATCTTGCCGTCCAGCATCTTGCCGATGATCTTCGGCACGCCGAAGAACACCATCATCCCCAGAAAGACGATCAGCGAGATGAGGGCGAAGAAGCTGTTGTCCAACCATTCGGCCATGATGCTTACCCCTTGACCTTGGCGACGGCGGCGCGGACGCTGTCGGCGGAAACGTCGCCGACGAGCTGGCCGACCACGGCCTGGGCCGTTTCGGCGGCGATCTCGTCGACATGGGTGAGGGCCTCGGCCTTGGTCTGCGCGATGCGGGCCTCGGCGGCGGTGACCTTGGCGGCCAGATCCGCCTCGGCGGCGCCGCGCTTTTCGGCCAGTTCCGCCTGGATCGCCTCGCGGGTTTCGCTGGCGATGCCCTGCGCCCTGGTCCTGGCCTCGGCCAGCGCCTTTTCATAGGCGGCGATGGCGGCATCGGTCTTCTGGCGATCCGCGTCGGCGGCGGCCAGATCGGCGTCGATCAGCCCCTTGCGGTTCTCGAGGATGCCACCGATGCGCGGCAGGGCGACCCGGCTCATCAGCACGTAGAGCGCGCCGAAAGTGATGGCGAGCCACAGGAGCTGGCTGGGGAAAGTCGCAGGATCGAACGGCGGAAACACCCCATCGTCGTGATGGGCCTCGGTGGTGGCATGGGTGCCGATGGTCGGATCGGCGTGTTCGACGCCATCGGCCGGCACCACTTCGCCGGCGTCGTCCACCGGGGTTTCCGCTTCTTGAGCGTAGGCTTGCGTTACCATCTGGTCGAGGTCCCGTTAAGTCCGGTCATCCGGCCGGAAGGGCCGGAAAAGGAGCGCAGCCGGACGGAACCGTCCGGCCACGAAAGCTCTTCAATGTCGCGGATCAGGCGACGAACAGCAGGATCAGGGCAACCAGGAAGGAGAAGATGCCCAGAGCTTCGGTCACGGCGAAACCGAAGATCAGGTTACCGAACTGGCTGGGGGCGGCCGACGGGTTGCGCAGGGCGCCCGAGAGGAAGTTGCCGAAGATGTTGGCCACGCCCATGGCGGCGCCGGCCATACCGAAACAAGCAATGCCGGCACCGATGAACTTCGCGGCTTCAGCTTCCATTTTAATGTCCTTTCAAGCGACTGGAGGTTTCCGGCGGGGCATCCGCCGAGATTGGGGGTTAGTGGGACGGGTGGATCGCGTCGTTGAGATACATGCACGTCAGGACCGCAAAGACATAGGCCTGAACCGTGCCGACGAGAAACTCGAGGCCGGTGATGGCGATCGCCATGCTGAGCGGCAGGATGGAGGCGGCCCAGCCGAGCGCGCCCAGGCTCGCAATCATCATCACCATGAAGCCGGTAAAGACCTTGAGGGTGATGTGACCGGCGAGAATGTTGCCGAACAGTCGAACCGACAGGCTGATCGGACGCGAGAGGAAGGAGATGACCTCGATCGGCGTCACGATGGGAAGGATGTAGCCCGGCACGCCGGCGGGTACGAAAAGCTTGAGGAATTTCGGACCGTTCTTGATGAAGCCGTAGACGATGACGGTGATGAACACCAGCATCGACAGGGCGAAGGTGACGATGATGTGGCTGGTGACGGTGAAGAAATACGGCACCATGCCGAACATGTTAGCCACGAAGATGAAGGTGAAGAGGGAAAACACCAGCGGGAAGAACTTCATGCCGGCGGTGCCCGCCGAGCTTCGCACCATTCCGGCGACGAATTCATAGAGCAGTTCGGCGGTGAGCTGAGCGCGGGTCGGAACGAGCTTCCGGCCGGACGTCGTCAGCAGCAGGAAGGCCACGATCGTCGCCACGGTCAGCACCATGAACAGCGCCGAATTGGTGAAGGTGAAGGTGATCCCGCTGCCTTCGGTGCCGTCGCCTCCGAGCGTGAACAGCTCGAAAATATCGGTGATGACAAACTGGTGGATCGGGTCAGTACCGGCCATGGAGCCCTCTAAGCGTCATCAATTCTCGTCCCGCTCTTCGTCGTCCGCGCCAGGTCCGAGATCGGAGCCCGGCGGGGCAGGCGACGCGGCATTCATTTCCGCCACCACTCGGATGACGTTCAGGATTCCAGCGGCGAAGCCCATCAGCAAGAGGATGAGCAGGCCCCAGGGGCTGGTTCCCAGGCCAAGGTCGATGAGATAGCCGATGCCGGCACCCACCAGAACCGCGGCGATGAATTCGGTGCCGATGCGCAGGCCGCGCGCCAGACCGCTCATCTCCGGGGAAGCGTCCCGGGAGGCCTTGTCGTCCTCCGCTTGCCGCTCCCGCTTGGCAGAGGCGATGCGCGATGCCAGATCCCGCGTCGCCTCCCGGGCGTTTTCCGGCCGGCCATGGTCACCCGGCGGTATGGTCATCCGCAGCTCCCCTGGCCGGTCAGCCTCCCGATTTCGGGAGCGCCCTCTAAGTCGCGCGCAACATAGTGGTGGCCCCAAACGGTGTCAAGGCAGGTTGTGCGGTGATAAGTGATTGTTTTGCCAGCAATATTCGCTCTTGAACCGGGGTGCGTCATGCTGTCCACGCGATGATCGTGGCGGAGTCATGGCCGGGAAGGGGGAATCCATCGCTGAAATGGACGTGCGCATTTGCCGCCCGGCCTTTTGGCTTTGCGGTTTCACGGGTAACGGGCGGCCTTTGACTCGACCTTTTTGTACAATGGGAGCCAAGGGCCGCCCGTCACGCCACCGGCTTGCTTGAGGGGTCTGGATTCAGGCGGTGCCGTTATCGCAGGCCCGGCTGCCAATTTTCTACCCCCGCAGGAGAACGCCTTCTCCATCCGATGCTCCCCGCCCGGCCCTGCGTCGGAGCCGCGTGTGCGGCGGGGATGGACAAAGGATAGGGCGGCAGCCAGGGGACGGGGATAAGTTCTTTTCGGGGGGATGCCGCGGGCATCGAGCGCGTGGAGGAAAGTGCTGTCCCTCAAGAGGAGAGGGGCGCATCAACTGGCCTCGCGAAAACTTTCCGCGGTTTGCAGGTCGACGGAGACGAGCTGGCTGACGCCGCGCTCGGCCATGGTGACGCCGAACAGGCGGTCCATGCGGCTCATGGTGATGGGGTTGTGGGTGATGACCATGAAGCGGGTATTTGTCCGCTGGCGCATGGAATCGAGCAGATTGCAGAACCGCTCGACATTGGCGTCGTCGAGCGGCGCGTCCACCTCGTCGAGAACGCAGATGGGCGCGGGATTGGTGAGGAAGACCGCAAAGATCAGCGACATGGCGGTCAGCGCCTGTTCGCCGCCCGAGAGCAGCGTCATGGTCTGCGGCTTCTTGCCCGGAGGACGGGCGATGATCTCGAGCCCGGCTTCCAGCGGATCGTCGGATTCGACGAAGCTCAGCTCGGCCGTGCCGCCGCCGAAAAGCGTGGTGAACAGCTCCTGGAAATGGGCGTTGACGCGGCCGAACGCCTCGTTGAGGCGGGCGCGCCCCTCGCGGTTGAGCGCCGCGATGCCGCCCCGCAGCCGGGCGATGGCCTCGATGATATCGTCCCGGTCCCCGACCATGGTGTCCAGCTTGTCCTGGACCTCCACCGCCTCCTTCTCGGCCGACAGATTGACCCCGCCCAGGCGCTCGCGCTCGGCCTTGAGCCGCTCCAGCTTCTGTTCGGTCGGCTGTTCGGCGGGCAGGGCCTCCTCCGGCCTGATCCCGGAGGCCTCGAGGGTGCGGTCGGCGGGGATGCCCAGCGATTCCTCGGTCTGCCGCTCGATCTGCTGGCGCTGGGCGATAACGCCCTTCAGCCGCTCCTCGATACGGGTAAGCTCGATGCGCACCCCATTGAGCGCGTCGCCGCTGGCCTTGAGCGTCTTGTCGGCCTCGCGCCAGGCGGTCTGAGCGGCGGCGAGCCGGTCACCCGCCGCGCGATGCTCGACATTGGCCTGCGCGATCTGATCCTCGAGCTGGGCCTTGCGCCCGGCAAAGCCCTCCGGCGCCTCGGCAAGGCCGGCAAGCTGGTCGCGGACGTCGGCGGTGCGCTGGTCGAGCGTCGCCAGTTGCGCCCGGGCGCCGTCGCCGCGACGCTGCCAGGCGGCGCTGTCGCGGGCCAGTTGCTCGAGGCGGGCGGCCCGCATCCGGAACGCCGATTCCAGCGTGGCGAGCCTGAGGCGCGCCTGCTCGGCGGTGTCGCGCAGCGCCGCGACGCGCCGCTCGCCCTGGACGGCCGATCCTTCCAGCGCGCTCTCGTCGCCGGCCCGGACCAGGGCATCTTGCGCTTCGGCCTCGATGGAAGTGGCTTCGGCGAGGCTGGCGGCGAGCCGCGTCCGCGCCTCCTCCAGCGTCGAGCGGCGGGTGGCCAGATCCCCGACGGCGCGCTGGGCCTTGTCGAGCTCGGCCTGGGCGGTGGCGATAATGTGCTGGGCGCGGCGCCAATCCTCGCGGCGGGCGCGCTCGGCCTGCCGGGCCGCCTCCAGGGCCGCCTCCAGCGCCCCGACATCGCGCCTCCAGGCATTGCGCTCGCCTCTCGCCCGGGCGATCTCCTCCTCGAGCTCGGCAAGGCGGTTGCGCTGGGCGAGACGCTGTGCGGCAGCGCTGGGCGCGTCGGCGGCGGCCACGAAGCCGTCCCAGCGCCACATGGCGCCATCCAGCGTCACCAGGCGCTGGCCGGGCTTGAGCGCTCGCATCAGGGCCGGGCCGTCCACGGCATCGACGAGCCCGATCTGGTTCAGCCGGCGCGCCAGCAGCGGCGTGCCCGCGACATGGCGCGACAGCGGCTCGGCGCCCTGGGGCAGGGCCGGATCGTCATAGAGGTCGATGGCCACGGACCAGTGCATGGGCGCGCCTTCATCGGAGGAGGCTTCGAGATCGTCGCCCAGCGCCGCGCCCAGCGCGGTCTCATAGCCCGGCGCAACCTGCAATTCGTCGACGATGGCCGGCCACAGCCCGGCGCCGGTATTGAGCATGCGGCCCAGGGTGGAGGCTTCCGCCTCGAGCCGCGTGACCAGCGCCTCGAGCTCGGCAAGGCGCGGCCTGGCGGCCTCGAGCTTGCCCTGCGCGGCTCCGGCTTCCTCCTCGGCGGCAAGGGCGGCGGTCTCGGCCCGGCCGGCCTGCTGCCGGGCGCTGTCCAGCGCAGCGCGGCGGAGGGAGAGGGTTTCATCGGCCTCGAGCGCCGCGACCACTCCGGCCATGTCGGCCTCGACCTCCGACAATTGCTGGGCGATGCGGGCGCGGCGCCCGGCGGCGTCCCGGGCATTGCGTTCGGCCTGCACCCGCTGGGCGCGCGATTGCGCCAGCGCGTCGGCGGCGGCGCGGCTGGCGGTTTCGGCCTCGGCAACGGCGGCGCGGGCGCTCTCGGCCTCGCTCCGGGCCGCATCGTGACTGGCCTGCGCTTCCTGCTGCTCGGCGGCGAGGCGGGCCTGCTCGTCCCGGCAGGCGGCAAGGGCGGTTTCGCTCTCGGCGACCAGATCGCGCTCGCGCCCGCCATCGGCTGCGATCTGGCGGAGGCGATCTTCCAGCTCGGCGCGGCGCTGGCTCATGCGCCGCGCCTCCTCCTCCAACTGCTCGGCCAGGATCCTGTAGCGCTGGAGAACGGCGCCGGTGACGGCTTCGCGCTCGCGCAGCGGCGCCAGCGCCGCCTCGGCCCCTTCGGCCGCCTTCTGCGCCACATGCCCGGCATGGGTGGCGTCGGCCAATTGCCGGACCAGCACCGCCTGCGCCGCCTCGGTCTCCTTTTCGGCGACGCGGGTGGCGACCCAGCGAATGTGGAACAGGGTGGCTTCGGTGCGCCTTATATCGCCCGAAAGACTGCGATAGCGCGTCGCGAGGCGCGCCTGCCGCTTGAGGGTTTCGAGCTGGATCTCGATCTGGGCGATGATGTCGTCGACCCGCTCGAGATTGCCCTCGGCGGCGCGCAGCCGCAATTCGGCCTCGTGGCGGCGCGAATGCAGGCCTGAAATGCCCGCCGCCTCCTCGAGCAGCGCCCGGCGGGCGGTGGGCCGCGCCGCGATCAACTCCCCGATCTGCCCCTGCCGCACCATGGCGGGCGAGCGGGCCCCGGTCGAGGCATCGGCGAACAGCAACTGCACGTCGCGGGCGCGCACCTCCTTGCCGTTGACGCGATAGACCGACCCGGCCTCCCGCTCGATGCGGCGGGTAATCTCCAGGATGTCGGAGGTGTTGAGGGCGGCGGGGGCGGTGCGGTCGGAATTGTCCAGAACCAGCGTCACCTCGGCGCTGTTGCGCGCCGGCCGGTTGCCCGAGCCGGAAAAGATCACGTCGTCCATGCCCGAGGCGCGCATGGCCTTGTAGGAGCTTTCGCCCATTACCCAGCGCATGGCCTCGACCAGGTTGGACTTGCCGCAGCCATTGGGCCCGACAATGCCGGTCAGGCCCGGCTCCATGACCAGAACCGTCTCGTCGCAAAAGGATTTGAAGCCGTGCAGCCGCAGGCGGGAGAACTTCATATCCGCCCGCCCTTCAGCTCATCGGCGCGCAGGGCTCGCGCGTCCGGAAAATGGGAACTGCCGCTATTGTTGCGCGGGAGCCATGGCGTCCGTCGCGGCCGGAGCGGGCGCGACGAAATCGGCAGGCACGAGCGGGTCGATCTCGGCAGCGAGCTGCTCGAGCGTCTTGCCCCCCGAAAGCGTCTTGCCATTGACATAGAAGGTCGGCGTTCCCGTCAGCTTGAATTCGTCCAGCGCCTGGTTTTTCTGCGCTTCAATCCCGTTGAACACATCCTGATTCGTCAAGGCGGCGTTGAAGCTTTCCTCCGTAAAGCCGAGCTGCTGGGCTATCGAGAAGATGGCATCGCGCGGCTTGTCGGACATGCCCCAGACGTTCTGGGTCTTGAAGAAGGTGGAGACGACCTCGTGATAATGGTCCTCGCCGGCCGCTTCCGCCAGCAGGAAGATCGCCGCGTCCAGCGCGTTGCGCGCGAAGGGGCGCAGGATGAACCGCACCTTGCCGGTGTCGATGTAATCGGTCTTGAAGGTGTCGTAGACCGTATTGTGGAAGGTCGCGCAATGGGGGCAGGTCGGGGACGCATATTCGATGACGGTGACCGGAGCATCGGGATCGCCCTCGGCCTTGTCGGGGAGGCCGCCGGCCGGGGCCATCAGCTTGGCGACGTCGATGACATCGCCCTCGGCAGCCTGAACGACGGCCATGCCACCCAGGCTCAACGCCGATGCGGCAGCGGCTAGAACGATGGTCTGACGACGGTTGAACTTCACGTTTCAGGCTCCTGGTTTCAATTGCCGGGCGAGACTACACGCCGGGAAGGTGTCGGCAAGGGGGCAAAAACATCACTTGGCGGTGAACGCTCTACCCGCGGTTCCGCTTCGATCTGCCCAGCAGCGCCAGGCCCAGGGCCCGCAGCGCCTCGCGCAGATCGCCATCCTCCACCTTGTCGGTCGCCGCGTCCACCCTGGCGATGGCGGCGCTGCTCGGACGGGAGGGGTTTTCGGACCTTGCGGCTGAACCGGGGGTGAACGGTTCGGCCGAGAGGCGGACCTCGCTGACCAGCACATAACCGAAATAGCGGTTGACCGCGGCGGCGATGGCGGGCGCCTCGTGCTGGACGAACAGCGCCTGCCCGGGCGCGCAGCGCAGATAAAGGACCGCGCCCTCCGCCCGGTGCGACGCGCCCGGCGCGGTGCGCGGCCAGCTCAGCTTGTCGGGCAGGGTGGTGGCCGCGAAGGGCGCAGGGACGATGGCGCGCCAATGGGCGATGATGTCCCGCCCGGCGAAGCCGCGCTTTTTCAGCACCGGATCGAGCGCTCCGGCCAGCGCATCGGCGACCGGCAGCGTCCTGTTCCGTCGTTTCGGTTCCTGTGCTGCGTCCCTGGCCATGGGCTGACCTATCGTTTCCGGCACCACTCGGGCAAGGGGCACGATGCATGCGCCGGCCCTTGTGGGAAGGATAGGCCAGGGGCTATCGGATGGCCATGCCCCTTTCGGACCCGCACAGAATCGATTCCGCCGCCGTGCTCGGCTGGTACGACCGCCATGCGCGCGACCTGCCCTGGCGGGTTGCGCCGGCCGACCGGCAACGCGGCGTGCGGCCCGATCCCTATCGTGTGTGGCTGAGCGAAGTGATGCTGCAACAAACGACGGTGGCGGCGGTGCGCAAATATTTTCTGCGCTTCACCGATCTCTGGCCCGAGGTCGCGGACCTGGCCGCGGCGCCGCTGGATGCGGTGCTGCGCGAATGGGCGGGGCTGGGTTATTACGCCAGGGCGCGGAACCTGCATGCCTGCGCGCAGGCGGTGGTGCGCGAGCATGGCGGGGCGTTTCCGACGAGTTCGGCGGAATTGCAGCGCCTGCCGGGGATCGGCGCCTATACCGGCGCGGCCATCGCCGCCATCTGCTTCGACGAACAAATCGCCGTGCTCGACGGCAATCTCGACCGGGTGCTGGCGCGCTATTACGCATTGGACGTGCCGGTGCGCGAGGCCAAGGAGGATTTGCGCGCCGCCTTGCAGGCATCGGTGCCGGAGCGGGCCGGAGACTTTGCCCAGGCGATGATGGATCTGGGCGCCACGATCTGCGCCCCGCGCGTGGCAAGCTGCCTGGTCTGCCCGTTGCAGCCGGACTGTGCCGCGGCGCGGGCGGGCGAAGCGCTGCTCTATCCCGTCAAGCCGGAAAAAACCGAACGGCCGGTGCGGCGCGGCCACGCCTTCGTCATGACCGACGCCGCCGGCGACGTCTATCTGCAGAGCCGGCCGCACAAGGGATTGCTGGCGGGGATGACCGAAGTGCCGAATTCGGACTGGGGCGTGGAGCCGGACGGCCCCGCCTTCCCGCTCGATGCCGACTGGCGCCATCGCGGCCAGGTGGTGCACGTCTTCACCCATTTCCGGCTGGAACTGGAAGTGTGGTCGGCGAGAGTGGACGGCGCCATGCTGGACGGCGGCTGGTGGAGCGAACCGGCCGCGCTCAAGGGCGAGGCGCTGCCGACATTGTTCCGGAAAGTGCTGGCGCGAGCCGGACTGGATTGAACGATAGGGGAGGCGGCACGAGGATGGCGAGACGCGCAGGTCTTGCGATGGAATGCTCCTGGGCGGCATTATATTAGCAAGAAATTCTGATCCTTCGTTTCCATACAAAAACTCTTGCTATTTTATGGGCCTGATATAGCATCATGTGCCTATCGGTACATGAGTGGACTGGGGTTTGGAATGGACAAGGTCATGCCGTGTCAAAGCCTCGATACAGATCGTGAATGGACGAGGCGCGCCCTGGCGCTTCTGGAGGCAGAGGGGCGCCGATCGGCGGATACGCATCTGATCAACCTGCCGGTTGCCGGGCTGCCGGGCGTCGACCTCTATTTCAAGGACGAGTCCGCCCACCCCACCGGCAGTCTCAAGCATCGGCTGGCCCGCTCGCTCTTCATCTATGGCATCTGCAACGGCAAGATCACGCCGGGGGTGACGCTGATTGAGGCTTCATCCGGCTCAACCGCCGTCAGCGAAGCCTATTATGCCCGCTTGCTGGGGCTGCGCTTCGTGGCCGTGCTGCCATCCAGCACCAGCCGTCGCAAGATCGAAGCCATCGAGCTCCAGGGCGGCCATTGTCATCTCGTCGAGGACGGCCGCACGATCCATGGCGAGGCCGAAAGGCTGGCCCGGGATTGCGGTGGCCACTATCTCGATCAATTCACCCATGCGGAGCGCGCCACCGACTGGCGAAGCAACAACATCGCCGACGCCATCTATCGCCAGATGGTGGACGAGCAACATCCCGTTCCGAATTGGATCGTCGCGAGCGCCGGCACGGGCGGGACCTCTGCCACCATCGGACGCCATATCCGCTATCGGGGCTATTCCACGCAATTGCTCGTGCCCGACGTCGAATATTCCGCCTTCTATGAAGGCTGGCGGGACGGCAATCCGAGGGCGCGCTGCGAAACGCCGACGCGCATCGAGGGCATCGGCCGGCCGCAAGTGGAAAAATCCTTTGTTCCCGAAGTGGTCGACGCGATGATCAAGGTTCCCGATGCCGCGTCGCTGGCAGCCATGCGCGTGTTGTCACGCCGGCTCGGCCGTCGGGTCGGCGGCTCCACCGGCACCAATTTCTATGGCATGTGCTGGGCTGCCAGCCAGATGCGAAACAAGAACGAGCCGGGCTCGATCGTTACGCTGATCTGCGACAGCGGCGAGCGCTATGCCGACACTTATTACTGCGATGACTGGCTCGCCGACCGCCAAATTCACACCGCGCCAATCGAAGCGATGATCGAGGATTTCCTGGAGGGCGCCCGGTTCGCTCCCAGCGCCATCCGGCAGGATCGCAGGCTAGCGGCTTTCATGTTTTGACGGAGCCAGCAACCAGCGTCCCTTTCCCCTTGAGGGGAGGGGAGCAAAGGCACCGATTCCACCTGACGATGAAAAGCTCCAGCGGCTGATGACGGCCGTATGCTGCCGCCGACAAAAAGGCCGCCGGGGCAAACCGGCGGCCAGTGATAGAGCCTGATGGAATGATTGGAGGTCAGGTTCAGGCAGAAAGCAAATCAAGTTTTTGGCGGATATCGGCCCGAAGCACATCGATCGGTTCGATCCGGCCGGTCCGTTCGTGGTGCCAGAAGGTCCACCCGTTGCATGCCTCGGCACCCTGGACCAGCGCGCCGACCTTGTGGATCGACCCCTGGTGCGGGCCCGAGACGAGTGAGCCATCTGCACGAACCATGGCGGAGTAACGCCTTGAAAAGTCGAAAAGTTGCGTGCCCACCTCGATGACGCCCTGTTCCACCAGCGAGCCGAAGGGAATGCGCGCCTCCTTGCGCTTGGGCGTCACCGATTGCAGCGCCTCGAAGACGCCGGGGCGGATGGTGGCGATGCGCTCGCGGGCGCCGGCGATATAGGCTTCTTCCCGCTCGATGCCGATAAAGTGACGACCGAGCTTGCGCGCCACCGCGCCGGTGGTGCCGGTGCCGAAAAAGGGATCGAGCACGATGTCGCCGGGCCTCGTGGTGGCATTGAGGATGCGGAACAGCAGCGCCTCGGGCTTTTGCGTTGGATGCAGCTTGGCGTCGTCCTCGCCCTTGAGGCGCTCGGCGCCGGTGCAGAGGGGAAACAGCCAGTCCGAGCGCATCTGCGTGTCGTCATTGGCCAGCTTCATCGCCTCGTAATTGAAGGTGACGCGGCTTTTCTGGCTCCTGGCGGCCCAGATGAGGGTTTCGTGCGCATTGGTGAAACGGGTGCCGCGGAAATTCGGCATCGGATTGGCCTTGCGCCAGACGATGTCGTTGAGCATCCAGAAGTCGAGATCCTGCAGCGCGGTGCCGACCCGGAAGATGTTGTGATAGGAGCCGATGACCCACAGGGCGCCGTCGGGCTTGAGCAGGCGGCGCGCCGCCCGGAGCCAGGCACGGGTGAAGGCGTCGTAATGGGCAAAACTGTCGAATTTGTCCCATTCGTCGTCCACCGCATCGACCTTGCTCTGGTCGGGACGGGTCAGGGCCTGCTCCAATTGCAGGTTGTAGGGCGGATCGGCGAAGATGAGATCGATGGAGCCGGCCGGCAGACTATTCATGTGGTCGATGCAATCGCCCACCAGGATAGTATCGATCGGAAGGCGTGTGGCCTGCCTTTCCGCATCGGCCTTGCGGGCCGTACGCGCGGTACTCAACATACACTTAACCCTAACGCAGTACTAACGGGCCTGTTATAGCGGCGCGAAGTTAATGGAGCGTTGGCAAGGGGTTAGCGAGGGGTTAATCGCCCAGGATCACCGTCGTCCGGCGCACCAGCAGCGCTGCCACCGGCGCAAAGCCATCGCGATGATGGCGGCAGGGCCCATGGCGCTCGAGCGCCGCCCGATGTGCCGCGGTGCCATAGCCCTTGTGGCCGGCAAAGCCGAAATGGGGGGCGTCGCAATCCATGACCTCGCACATGCGGTCGCGCATTACCTTGGCGACGATGGAGGCCGCCGCGATCGAGACGCTGCGCCCGTCCCCGCCGATGAGGGCCAGGCCCGGGCAGGGCAGGCCCGGCGGCAGGTCGCGCCCGTCCACCAGCACCCGGTCGGCGGGCTGGGGCAGGGCGCGGACGGCCCGCGCCATGGCGGCGAGCGTGGCGCCGCGAATGTTGAGGGCCAGAATGTCGCAAGGCGGCGCGGTGGCGACGGCGATGTCGGCGCTGGCGACGATGTCCTCGAACAATTCGTCCCGGCGCGCCGCCGTCAGCTTCTTGGAATCGTCGAGCCCGACCGGAATGCGCGCGGGATCGAGCCGCACCGCCGCGACGACCACCGGCCCGGCCAGCGGCCCGCGCCCGGCCTCGTCCACCCCGGCCACCCGGCGGGCGCCCCGGGCCAGCAGCATCTCCTCATGGCTGAAATCGGGAAAGCCGGCCTCCGGCGCGAACAGCGCCGCGGTCTCCGCCGGGGATGCGTGCTGCCGCCCCATCAGCCGCGTCCCCCGAGGCCGGCCAGCATCGCTTCGCGGTCGGCAGCGAAAAGGTGATGGCCGGTGCGATTGGTTTCGGTCACGAAATCGCGGAGCGCCTTGCTGCGCGCCACATGGCCCGAAACGTCGCCCAGAATGACGAGGCGCAGCCGGTAATTCTGCAATTTCTGGAAGAACAGGCCTGCCTGCCGCGTGGCCAGGTCGAAGAACTGGGGCGCGAAGCGTTCCGCCGGCACCACCAGCACGTCGGTTTGCGTACCATAGGTGGCCCCGATCAGATCGAGCGCGTCCTGTTCGCTGGCGAGCGCCGGTCCCCGGGCAGCGACGAAAAACAGCACGAGCCCGCCATGCGCCTCGGTGGTCACGATTCCGAACTCCGTTTTCCTGTCCTCGCCATGCTGATATAGGAGTCTGGCCGGGGGGCAAAGGCGAGAGACATTCGATGCGCAAAGCACATGGCCTTGCGGCACTGCTTCTGCTGGCTGCCCCGGCCCTGGCCGAACCGTTCCATCACTCCTCCGGCGAATGGCGGGAATACCACCGGGACTGGCTGGCGGCCTGCCCGGATACCATCGACGAGGACGGCCCCGGCTATCATGCCTATTCCTGTTTCGCCAGCACCGGCAGCCAGAGCCTCAACGGCGCCGGCCTGCCGGAATACAAGCTCACCCTGATCCGCAACCGGCTCGACGGAACGCTGGACCTAGCCATAACCGTCGCCCCGGATGACGGCGAATATGACCGGAAGCGGCCTATCGTACTGCATTTCGGCGGCGAGGCGCCGGTCCGCCTCGCCATGGGCACCGATCTCGAAATCCGGCATAACACCGTCAACCAGTTTTTCGTCGCCGATCCGGACCGCGCCGCAGAATTGATCGAGCGGATGAAGGATCGCAACGCCCTCGTCCTCGAGGTGCCGCTTGCCGGCATGGGCCGGCCGGTGCGGACCCGGCTGTCGCTGCGCGGGGTCATGGCCTCGCTCGACTTCATGGCCACCTATGCGAGGCGCGTCGCGCAATATTAGTTAGAAAAGGCTCAACTGGCGGCTTTCGATGCTGGGGGGCTCGAACAGGTCGGTGCGGAGCGGGGGAAGCCTGGCGTCGAGACCGTAGCGTGCGCGGGCCTTTTCGAAGCGCTGCCGCAGAAGCGTGGCATAGGGGCCTTCGCCGACCATGCGCGAGCCGAAGCGCGGATCGTTGTCGCGGCCGCCGCGCGTGTCGCGGACCAGCGAGAGCACGTGCCGCACCCGGTCGGGAAAATGGCGCAGCAGCCATTCGCGGAACACGTCGCGCACTTCGCCCGGCAGGCGCAGAAGGATCATCGAGGCGCTGAGCGCGCCCTGCGCCTTGCCCGCGTCGAGAATGCGCTCCAGTTCCATGTCGTTGATGGCCGGGATCATGGGAGAGGCGGAAATGGCGGTGGGCACGCCCGCCTCGCTCAACAGCCTGATGGCTTCGAGACGCCGTGCGGGCGAGGAGGCGCGCGGCTCCATCTTGCGGCTGAGCCGGTGATCCATCGAGGTGACCGAGAGCGCCACCTTGGCGAGACCGAGCTTGGCCAGCTCGCTCAACAGGTCGAGATCGCGCACGACCAGCGCCGATTTGGTGGTGATCAGCACCGGATGCCGGGTCTCCAGCATCACCTCCAGAATGCCGCGCGTCAGCCGGTGCGTGCGCTCGGCCGGCTGGTAGGGATCGGTATTGGTGCCCATGGCGATGGGGCGGGGACGGTAGGTCCTGGCCGCCAGTTCGGCGCGCAACGCCTCCACCGCATTGGTCTTGACGTAGATGTCGCGCTCGAAATCGAGGCCCGCCGAATGGCCCAGATAGGCGTGGGTGGGGCGGGCGAAGCAATAGGAACAGCCATGCTCGCAACCGCGATAGGCGTTGATCGAACGGTCGAAGCCGATATCGGGACTGTCGTTGCGGGTGATGATGGTCCGGGCGCGCTCGACATGCTCGACGGTCTCGAACAGCGGCAGCGGCTCGACGCTGCCCCAGCCATCGTCGAACCCGTCGCGCTGATGCGTCTCGAACCGGCCGGAACGGTTGGACTGCGCGCCGCGGCCGCGAATGCGCTCGGGCTGCACCAGTTCGCGCCGGACCAGATCGGCGTCGCGGCTGCGACTCAGGCGTTCGAGGGCTTCGAAAGAGGGGGCCTGATAAAGGGCCATTTCCGGTCTCCTGATGGCGCGCGCCGGAGGGAATCGCCCCGTTTCCGACGTTCGATCAGGTTAACAGGCAAATTAGAACATAACAAGAACAATACGGCGCTGCGCCTCGCCTCCCGAGGCTGATATCGGCAGGGCAGTCATGCAATAGAAGACTGGACGGGCGGGCCGGGGAAGCGTAGAGAACCGCGCTCCGCCGCGGCCCCGCCGGCAGCATTCCGCCGTCCGCCCCTGGGCCGCGATGGTAGTTTTCAGGAACAGACCCGGCTGCTGACGCCGCCTGTCGCAAAATATTTGCAGAAAGCGTGTCGAACCCCGACGGGTCGCGCCGTCGTGGAGGCGACCCCGCTTCGCCCTCGAGAGGAATTTCAGATGACAGTGGAAGCCACCATGGATGCGGCGCCCGAAAGCGCGCTCCACAATCCCGACAATGCCGCGCGCAACAGGCTGGTCATCGCCATTCTGCTGGTCTCCACCTTCGTGGTGTTCCTCAACGAAACCATCATGAGCGTGGCGATCCCGCACCTGATGAACGATCTGGGCGTCTCGGCCGGCGCGGCGCAATGGCTGACCACGGCGTTCCTGCTGACCATGGCCGTGGTGATCCCGGTCACCGGGTTCCTGCTGCAACGCATCAACACCCGGCCGATCTTCCTTTTGGCCATGTCCATCTTCTCGGCCGGTACGCTGGTCTGCGCGCTGGCGCCGGGGCTCGAACTGCTGGTGGCGGGGCGGATCGTGCAGGCCACGGGCACCGCCATCATGATGCCGCTGCTGATGACCACGGTGATGACGCTGGTGCCGCCCGAGGGCAGGGGCCGGACCATGGGCAATATCTCCATCGTCATGTCGGTGGCTCCCGCCATCGGCCCGACCATTGGCGGGTTCATCCTCGCCCATTTCGACTGGCGGTTCATGTTCTACTTCACCCTGCCCATCGCCATCGGGGCGCTGGCCTTCGGCACCGCCCGCATCCGCAACGTCTCCTCGCCGCGCTATGCGCCGCTCGACGTGGTGTCGGTGCTGCTCTCGGCCTTCGCCTTCGGCGGGCTGGTCTATGGTCTTTCGAGCCTGGGCGAGGCCAGCGACGACGCCCTCATCCCCGCCTGGCTGCCGATCGTCATCGGCCTTGTGGCGATGGCGGCTTTCATCCGGCGCCAGCTCGGGCTGCAAAGCGCGGACAAGGCGCTGCTCGATCTGCGCACGCTGACCCACCGCAACTACACCATGGCGCTGGTGACCATGGCCATCGCCATGGTGGCGCTGCTGGGCAGCTCGATCCTGCTGCCGATCTATACCCAGAACGTGCTCGGGCTCGACACGCTGCAAACCGGCATGATCCTGCTGCCGGGCGGGCTGCTGATGGGGCTGATGGGCCCGGTCGTCGGACGGCTCTATGACCGGGTCGGGCCGCGCCCGCTGCTGGTGCCGGGGGTGATCCTGGTGTCCGCCGTGATGTGGGCGCTCACCCTGGTCAGCCAATATACGCCGATCTGGGCGGTGGTGGCGGGCCATGTCACCCTGAGCTTCGGGCTGGCGCTGGCCTTCACGCCGCTGTTCACCGCCTCGATGGGCTCGGTGCCGATGCCGCTCTATTCCCATGCCAGCGCCATTCTCGGCTCGGTGCAGCAGGTGGCGGGGGCGGCAGGCATCGCCCTGTTCGTTGCGGTGATGAGCCTGCGCAGCGCGGCGGGCGTGGCCGGAGGGATGGGGGAGCTCGACGCCCTCGCCGCCGGCATCCGCGCCGGCTTCCTCTGCGGAGCGGTCATCTCGCTGCTGATGATCGCGGCCGCCTTCTTCGTGCATCGGCCCGAGGACGATGGCGCCGGCCATTGAAGCGCAAGATTGAAGACGCCGGAGCGATCCGGCGTCTTTTCATTTCTCGGCGAGGCGCGGCATGATCTCGACGAAATTGCAGGGGCTGTGGCGGTAATCCAGCTGCTGGCCCAGAATGCCTTCCCAGGCATCGCGGCAGGCGCCGCGAGAGCCGGGCAGGCAGAACACGAAAGTGGTGCCGGCCAGCCCGGCGGTGGCGCGCGACTGCAGCGAACTGGTGCCGACCGTGCCCGCCGAATATTGGTGGAACAGCACCGAAAAGCCTTCCATCCGCTTGTCGAACAGCGGCTCGACGGCCTCGGGCGTCACGTCGCGGCCGGAAAAACCGGTGCCGCCGGTGGTGAGGATCACGTCGACCCCCGGATCGGCGACGAGGGTCTGGACGGCGGCGCGGATGTGCTGGAGGTCGTCGCCGACCACCTGCCGCGAATGGCAGCGATGGCCGTCCTGTTCCAGCAGCGATTGCAGCAGCGCCCCGCTGGTATCGGTCTCCAGCGTCCGCGTGTCGGACACGGCGACGATGGCGATGGACAGCGGCCTGAATTCGCGGTCCTCAAACCGGCTTGTCTTGAACATCGTTCCCTCCTTCCACCGTCTCGATCAGCTCTTCCGGCACGGGCGGCTCGCCGGCCACCGGAGCGTCCTCGGCATCGCTGTCGGCGCGCGGGTCGAGCACGAGGGTCTCGGGCGTCACCTGCCTGTCGGCCACCGGCTGGAAGGGTGTGCGCTCCGCTGCATCGACGCTCTTGCGCAGGCGCATGCGCAGATAGGCGAAAAGCCCCAGCGTAGCGTGGAAGGTGGCGGTGACCATAAACAGCCCCACCGGATGCCAGGCGCCCATGATGAGCGAGGCCACCGCCGGCCCGATGGCCAGCCCGAGCCCCAGGATGAGCAGCATGCCGCCGGCGATCTTGGCGAAATCGCCGTCCCGCGCGAAGTCGTTGGCATGGGCGACCGCCACGGCATAGATGGGGTTGGCGGCAAAGCCGTAGGCGGCGAACAGCACATACATGCCCCAGCCGGCCTCGGGATTGATGATGACGGTGAGCGCGCCCACCAGCGCCGCGAAGCCCGACAGGCCGATCAGCACCAGCCGGCGGTCTATCCGGTCTGAAAGGCGCCCGAACGGCACCTGCGCCACCGCGCCCAGAATGGCGGCGATGGCGAACAGGAAAGCGATGCCGCGGGCGTCCAGGCCCTGCTCATAGCCATAGACCGGCGCCAGCGTGCCGAAGGCGCCATTGGCCATGCCGCAGGAAAAGGCGGCGATGGCCGCGACCGGGGAGGTGCGGTAGAGCAGCTTGAGATCGAGCCTGGCCGATTGCAGCGGGCGCGGCTGCGGGCTGGAGGTGAGGGCGGTGGGCAGCAGCGCGCAGATGAAGCTGATGGCCCCGACCACGAAGGGGATATAGCCGGCCGTGCCGGTGATCGACATGGCGATCTGCCCCATGGTCGAGGCGGTCATGTTGATGGCGACATAGATCGAGAAGATGGTGCCGCGGCTCTTGTTGTCGGCCACCTCGTTGAGCCAGCTCTCAACGATCATGGCCGCGCCGGCAAAGCAGAAGCCGGAAAGCGCGCGCAGCAGGATCCAGCCGATATCGTTGATCCACAGGAGATTGAGCAGGATGGTGATGGTGCCGATGGCCGCCATGACCGAGAAGGCGCGGATATGGCCCACCTTGCGCACGATGAACGGCACGAACAGCGAGCCGGTGACGAAGCCCGCCGACCAGCCGGTGCCGATCAGCCCCAGGGCCAGCAGCGAAAAACTCTCCTCCGCGCCGCGCACCGAGAGCAGCAGCCCCTGCAGCCCCCCGCCGAACATCAACAGGGCCGAGCCGAGGAAAAGGGCATAGATCTTGATAACGGAGGCCATGGTGCTTTCGGGGTCAGCTACAGGTCGGACAGTGCAAATCAGCGCAAAGTGACCATAGCGCGGCCAAGGCCCATGTGTAGCCCGAAAGATTGGGAATATCGGCGATGCGGAGGCGGAAGGCCGCGCCGGCTCAGGGGCTCAGCCCCATCGCTTCCATCTTCATCCGCAGGCTCAGCAGGTCGCGCCAGGCCTGCTGCTTGGCGGCGGGATTGCGCAGGAGATAGGCGGGGTGAAGCGTAGGGACCGCCTCGACCTGATGCGCCCCGATGGAGACGGTCTGCCATCTGCCCCGCATCTTGATGATGCCGCTGGTGGTCCTGAATATGGTCTGCATGGCGGAGCCGCCCAGCGTCATCACCAGTTGCGGGGCCACCAGCTCCACCTGCCGGTGGAGGAAGGGCAGACACAGCTCCATTTCCTCGGGCGTCGGGGCGCGATTGCCGGGCGGGCGCCAGGGAACGGTATTGGCGATATAGACGCTGGAGCGGTCCAGCCCGATGGCGTTGAGCATGCGGTCGAGCAATTGGCCCGAGCGTCCGACGAAGGGCTTGCCCTGCCGGTCCTCCTCGGCGCCCGGCGCTTCGCCGATCAGCATGATCCGCGCCGCCGGATTGCCATCGGCGAAGACCAGTTGCGTGGCCCGGAATTTGAGGCCACAGCCATCATATCGATCGAGAATGGTGCGCAATTCGTCCAGGGAGGAGGCCGAGCCGGCGAGCCGGCGCGCTTCCCCCGGATCGCCGCCCACCGGTCCGGGCGGCTGCACCGGCTGGGCCGGGGGCTGGCCGGACGTTGCGGCGCCCGCTCCGGGCGGGGCGCTGCGGGCGAAGCGGTCCACCGGTTCCTCGCCCACGGCCTGATCCACCCCGGCGGCCCGATACCAGTCGAGCACCGAGAGCAGTTCGGCGTTATTGAGCGGTCGATCTTGAGACATCCCAATTCTTATGTCACACCCCGTGCGGTGCGACCAGCCGCGCCACGCTTCCCGAGTTAGGTTCACACATGGCAGATGCCGGAAATCGTGAAACCCTGTCCACCGACGTCCTGATCGTGGGAGCCGGCCCGGCGGGGCTGGCGGCCGCCATCCGCCTCAAGCAGCGCCATCCCGATATCGCGGTGACGGTCGTGGAAAAATCGGCGGAGGTCGGCGGGCATATATTGTCCGGCGCGGTCATGGACCCGGTGGGGCTCGACGCGCTGATCCCCGACTGGCGGCTCAAGGGTGCCCCGGTCGGGCCCGACGTCACCCGCGACAGCTATCATTATCTGACCGCGCGCGGCGACTTCGCCATTCCCCATGCCCTGGTGCCCCCGCAGATGAGGACGCGCGGCGCGGTGATCGTCAGCCTGGGGCGGCTGGTGCAATGGCTGGGCGAGCAGGCGGCGGCGATGGGGGTCGATATCTTTCCCATGACCGCCGCGGTCGATGTGTTGCGCCAGGGCAGCGGGCCGGTGCGCGGGGTGATAACGGGCGATCTGGGACGGGACCGCGAGGGCCGGCCCAAGCCGGGCTTTGCCCAGGGCATCGCGCTCGAGGCCCGCTATACGCTGATCGCCGAGGGGGCGCGGGGCTCGCTGGCCAAGCGACTGATCGCGGATTTCGGGCTTGGCCGCGAACCGCAGAAATACGGTCTGGGCATCAAGGAAATCTGGGAGCTTCCCGCCGACCGGCACCATCCCGGCCAGGTCGACCACTATCTGGGATTTCCGCTCGACAACCGGACGGCCGGCGGCGGCTTCGCCTATCATGCCGAGGACCGCAAGCTCTATCTCGGGCTGGTGACCTATCTGGATTATCGCGATCCCACTCTTTCGCCCTTCGACGAATTCCAGCGCTTCAAGACCCATCCTTCGGTGGCACGGCTGCTCGAGGGGGCCACCCGCATCGGCTATGGCGCGCGGGCGGTCACCGCCGGCGGCTGGCAGTCCATCCCGACGCTGGCGTTCCCGGGGGGCGGGCTGATCGGCTGTTCGGCCGGCTTCATGAATGCGCCGCGCCTCAAGGCCATCCACAATGCCATCCTCTCGGGCATCGGCGCCGCCGACGCCATCGGGGCCGCCCTCGCCAAGGGGCGCAGCCACGATCTGGTGGCCGATTTCGGCCGCAGCGTCATGCGCACCGGCATCGCCCGCGAATTGCAGGGCGTGGCCAATGCCAAGCCGCTCTGGTCGCGCCTCGGCACGGTTCTGGGCTCGCTCGCCATCGGCGCCGATCTGTGGGCCGCCGCCATTTTCGGACGCTCGCCCCTCAATCTGCGCTCGCATGGCAGGGCCGATTTCGAGCATCTGGCGCGGCGGAGCGAGGTGTCCGGACGTCGCTACGAGCGGCCGGACGGGACGCTGACCTTCGACCGCGCCTCCTCGGTATTCCTCGCCAATCTGGCGCATGACGAGAACCAGCCGGTGCACTTGCAACTCGCCGACCCGGACATTCCGGTGCACGAGAACCTGCCGCTCTATGGCGAACCGGCTCCGCTCTATTGCCCCGCCGGCGTCTATGAATTGGCCGAGGAGAACGGCGCGCCGGTATTCCGCATCCACGCGGCCAATTGCGTGCATTGCAAGGCCTGCGACATCAAGGATCCGGCCCAGAACATCACCTGGGTGCCGCCCGAGGGCGGCAGCGGGCCCAACTACAGCGGAATGTGAAGCGCGCTTCCCCCGCCCGCCTTGCGGCGCCGTCCCAAAACGGACAATCTCTGCGCCCAGAAGCCGGCGCACCGGCATAGGAGATATCAGCCCCGTGATCCCGTTTTCGTTTCGATCGCTCGGACGCATCCTCGCCACCGCCTTGCTCGCCCTGGCGGCAACGCCGCTGGCGGCGCAAAACGACCTTGATTTCGGGCTGAACAGGTCCGCGCGGGAGATGTTCGGGCTGTTCCAGCCCAGCATTTCCGGGTCCTATCTCGCCGGGCAGCGAGCGCTCAAGGATTTGCGGACCGACGAGGCGGCGCGCTATTTCTTCGAGGCGGCGCAGGCCGACTGGGACAATCCCATCCTCGTGGAACGGGCCTTCATCGCGCTGGCCACGGACGGGCAGATCGGACAGGCGGCCTCGACGGCGCGGCGGATGCTCGAACTCGATTCGCGCAACGAACTGGCCGAGCTGGTGGTGGCCACCGGAATGCTCAAGGAGCGCCGCTTCGGCGCGGCCGAGCGCCGGCTCGACACCATCGCTCGCGACACCTTCAGCGGCATCACCGCCGGCATCCTGCGCGCCTGGGCGCTGGTCGGGGACAACCGGATCGACGAGGCCGAGGCGCTGATGACCCAATTGGGGTCCACGGGCCTCGAGGATTTCCTGGTCTTCCACCGCGCCCTGATGGCCGAAACGGCCGGCAAGACCGAACAGGCGCTGAGCCTTGCCGGGCGGGCTTTCGACACCGAACCCTATGTGGCCCGCATTGCCGAGGTCTATGCGCGCATGCTGGCCAATGCCGGCCGCTTCGAGGAAGCCTCCGACGTGCTCGACGCCTTCGAGGCGCAGGGAGCGACCCATCCGGTGGTCACCCAGATGCGCGAGGTGGTGGAAGCGAGGCGCCGTCCGGGCAAGTTCGCCGCCAATGTGCAGATCGGCGCGGCCGAGATGTTCCACGGCATCGGCGTGGCGCTGGCGCGCGACGGCAGCGCCGATCTGGCGCTGGTGTTCCTGCGGCTCGGCGTCTATCTCGATCCGTCCGCCGACGTGATCTCGCTGGCCGTGGGGCAATTGCTGGACGCGTCCGGCCAGCACGAAAACGCCAATGCGATCTATGACGCGGTACCCGCCACCTCGCCGCTCAAGCCGACCGCCGTGGTGCGCATCGCCCAGAACCTCGATTCCATGGGCGAGCGCGCCGAAGCGATCCGGCGCCTGCGCAACATCGTCGCGACCAGTCCCGACGATCTGGATGCGGTGGCGGTGCTGGGCGACCTCCTGCGCTACGACGAGGACTATCCGGGGGCCGCCCGCGCCTATTCGCGGGCGCTCGAGCTGAGCGGGGGCACGGCGCCGTCCGACTGGCGCTATTATTACGTCCGGGGCATCGCCTATGAACGGGCCAAGCAATGGCCCGAGGCGGAAGCCGATTTCCTCAAGGCGCTCGAGCTCAATCCCGATCAGCCGCAGGTGCTCAACTATCTGGGCTATAGCTGGATCGACATGGACATGCATCTCGAAAAGGCGCTGGGCCTGATCGAGAAGGCCGTCGAGGCGCAGCCCAGGGACGGCTATATCATCGATTCCCTCGGCTGGGCCTTCTACAAGCTCGACCGGATGGAGGAAGCGGTGGAGACGCTAGAGCGCGCGGTGATGCTGCTGCCCAACGATCCCGAGATCAACGACCATCTGGGCGATGCCTATTGGAAGGCGGGACGGCGGCTGGAGGCGCGCTTCCAGTGGAACATCGCCCGCTCGGTGGATCAGGAGGGCAATGTGGCCGAGCGGGTCGCCCCCAAGCTGGTGGACGGCCTGACGCCCGAAAACGCCACCGAATAGCCAGCCAGATGTCCGCAGGAGCCCTTTCGCAGGCGGCGCCGGCCAAGATCAACCTGGCGCTGCACGTTACCGGCCGGCGCGCGGACGGCTATCACGAGTTGGAAAGCCTCGTGGTGTTCGCCGACCTCGCCGACGAACTCGAGGCGGTGCCCGCCGATACCGACAGCCTCGCCGTTTCCGGCCCTTTCGCCGCGATGCTGGGCAGCGGATCGTCCAATCTGGCGCTGCGGGCGGCGGCGGCTTTTCGCGCCCGCTGGCCGGAGCTGGCGCCGTCCGGGCTGGCGCTCCGCCTCACCAAGAACCTGCCCGTCGCGGCCGGGATCGGCGGTGGCTCGGCCGATGCCGCGGCGACCTTGCGGCTCATGGCGGGCATGGCGGCGGAGCCGGTGCCGGTCGCCGAACTGGCGGATCTGGCGGCCGGATTGGGGTCCGACGTGCCTGCCTGCCTGCTGTCGCGCCCGCTCATTGCCCGCGGCGTGGGGGAAATCCTCTCGCCGCTGCCCGAATTCCCGCAGCTTCACATCGTCCTGGTCAATCCCCAGATTCCGGTGGTGACCGCCGAAGTGTTCCGCCGCCTGCGCCGGCGCGACAACGCCCCGCTGCCGGCGCTGCCCGCGCCGCTGACCCGGCCGGCCCAGCTCGGCCTCTGGCTGGCCGAGACCCGCAACGACCTCGAGCCGGCGGCGGTGGAGCTGGTGCCCGGGATCGGCACGCTGATCGGCACGCTGTCGGGGTTCGCAGGTTGCATGCTCGCCCGCATGTCGGGCTCGGGCGCCACGGTGTTCGGGCTGTTCGGATCGGGCGCGCAGGCCCATGACGCGGCGCATGAAATCCGCCGCCTGCATCCCGATTACTGGGTCGGGGCGGCGCCGCTGCTGGGGCCGTGAGGACGGCGTCAGCTCGCGCGGCTAACGCTATATTCCACCACGTCCATCAGGATGGTCTTCATCTCGCCTTCGGGCAGGGGGGCCAGGGCCGCGATGGCGGCGCGCGCATGACCGCCGGCCTTGGCGAGGGTGCGGTTGAGCGTGTCGTAGCGGTTGAAGATAGCGACCACCTGATGCACTTCCAGATCGGTGGCCTCGGCATTGCCCAGCGCCGAGGCGATCAGGGCGCGCTCGCTTTCGCCTGCCTCCTCCAGCGCCAGGATGACCGGAAGGGTCATCTTGCCCTCGCGCAGATCGTCCCCGACATTCTTGCCCAGCGTGCCGGACTGCCCGCCATAATCGAGCGCGTCGTCGACGAGCTGGAAGGCATTGCCCAGCTCGAGCCCATAGGCCGCCAGCGCCTTGCGGCCTTCGGCGTCCGCCCCCCCGGACATGGCGCCCACCTCGCAGGCCGCCTCGAACAATACCGCCGTCTTGGCGCGGATCACCTCGGAATAGTCGGCCTGGGTGGTGGTGAGATCGCCGGTCTTGGCGAGCTGGAACACCTCGCCCTCGGCCATGACGGCTGAGGCGGCCGACAGTACGCCCAACGCATCGATGTCGCCGGTTTCCACCATCATCATGAAGGCCTGGCCGAGCAGGAAATCGCCCACCAGGATCGACGCCTTGTTGCCCCAGATCATGCGGGCCGCCCGTTGGCCGCGGCGCATGTCGCTCTCGTCCACCACGTCGTCATGCAGCAGGGTGGCGTTGTGCATGAACTCGACCGCGGCAGCGAAATTGATCTCATTGCCCCGCCCCCGGCCGAACAGCAGGGCGGCGGCGACGGTCAGCATGGGCCGGAGCCGCTTGCCGCCGCTGTCGATGAGATAGCGGGCCAGTTCGGGAACCATGTCGACATGCGAGCGGGCACGGTCCAGGATGAGCGCATTGACGCGCTCCATGTCGGCGGCCGTCGCGGCCATCAGCCGCTCCACCGGATTGGACACCTGTGCTTCCTTGATCTGCGTCAGAACTGACACCGTCTTAAAGTCCTCGTTGCCGTGCCGGCAAATCGGGTTGAGACCGCTGTGCCGAGCCATGTATGGTCGCACGAAACCAGCCATCCGGATGCGATGTCCCTAGACCAGCCGACCGAGTTTGTAAAACACCAAACGGTGACGCGCGACGCCTTTCTGGGCGGCCGGCTCACTCTGTCGCAACCGCGCAACGGCTTTCGCGCCGGGCTGGATAGCGTGCTGCTGGGCGCTGCCGCGCCCGCCGGCGGCACGGCGCTGCTCGATCTGGGCGCGGGCGCGGGCGCTGCCGGGCTGACCGCGCTGGCGCTGGGGCGCACGGATCGCGCCGATCTCGCCGAACGCGATCCGGCCATGCAGGCGCTGGCGCGGAACAATGTGGACGAGAACGGATTTTCCGGCCGGGCCTCGGTGCTTGAGGTGGACATCACCGCCAGGGCGGATGCGCGGCGGGCGGCCGGCCTCATGGACAATCGCTTCGATACGGTCATTGCCAACCCGCCGTTTTTCGCGGCGCGGCGCGGCACGCCGGCTCCGATCGCCAGCCGGGCCGAGGCAAGGCATATGGAGGCCGAGGCGCTGGAATTGTGGGTGCGGTGCGCCGCCGCCAGCGCCGCCGCGGGGGGCATGGCGATCTTCATCTACCCCGCCCCCGGCCTTGCCGCGCTGCTCGCCGCCTTCGACCGGCGCTTCGGCGCGCTGCACCTCCTGCCGCTGGCCCCGCGCCCCGGCATGGAGGCGATGCGCATCCTGATCCGGGGCCGCAAGGGCTCCCGCGCCCCGCTAACGCTCATGGCGACGCGGTTCCTGCACGATGATGCCGGCCATGGCTTCGCCCCGGAATTCGAGGCTATCTTTCGAGGACAGGCCGCGCTCGACTGGTAATCGGGGCGGACACTTCCTAAATCTGCGCGACGTCATGGAGTGGACATGCAGGACAGGCCGGCACCGAAACGCAATTGGCTGAGCCGGCTGGTGCGGCGCCCGCCGGTGGTTCCCGTGGTGCGGCTGCAAGGCGTGATCGCCGCCGACCAGCGGCCAGGCCGGCTCAACATCGCCACGATCGAACCGCTTCTGGCCAAGGCCTTCGCGATGAAATCGGCACCGGCCGTGGCCATCGTCGTCAATTCGCCCGGCGGCTCGCCGGTGCAGAGCCGGCTGATCTCGAAGCGCATCCGCGACCTTGCCGAGCAGAACCGCAAGACGGTGCTGGTCTTTGTCGAGGACGCCGCCGCCTCGGGCGGCTATTTCATCGCCGTGGCAGGCGATGAAATCCTGGTGGACCCGTCCTCCATCGTCGGCTCGATCGGCGTCATCATGGCCAGCTTCGGTTTCGTCGAGGCCATCGGCAAGCTCGGCATCGAGCGGCGCGTGCACACGGCCGGGCGCAACAAGTCGACGCTCGATCCCTTCCTGCCCGAAAAGATCGAGGATGTGGAGCGCATCAAGCGCGTCGAGCTGGATATCCATCAGGTCTTCATCGATCATGTGAAGCAATATCGGCGCGGCCGGCTCAAGGCCGACGACGACACGCTCTTTACCGGCGAATGGTGGACCGGGCTGCGCGGGATCGAGTTGGGCCTTGCCGATGGCGTGGGCGATCTGCACGCCACCTTGCGCGAGCGCTTCGGCCCCGACGTGGTGTTGCGGATGATTGCGCCCCGCCGTCCGCTTTTCGCGCTGCCGCGGCTGGGACTGTCCGCCCATTCCGTGATAGACGATGCCGCAGCCGCCATCGACGACCGCGCCCTTTGGGCCCGATTGGGACTGTGATCCGCCAATGACCGCCGTTCTGCTGCGCATACTGATCTTCGTCGGCCTCTTTTTGCTGATCTATTTCGGGCTGCGCCGCATCTGGAAGGATTGGTCGGACAAGTTCAGGACCGATGACGAAGAGGCGCGCCTGCTGCGGCGTCGGCGCGACCTCGAGGAGCGCCAGCGCCCCGATGTCATCGAGCTCAAGCAGGATGCGGACGGCACCTATCGCCCCAGGGGCAAGGACGATCCGCCGGCCTGATCCTGAAGGATGCGCCGGCACCAACCCATGAGCGCCTCGTCGTCGGCGGCGAAGGACCAATAGGCGGCGAGCCAGCGTCTTGCCTTTTCGTAATCGGCCAGCAGCCCGCAGCGGCGCAGCCAGTCGAGGGCCTGTTCGCGGTCCTCCGGGCGTGCCTGGGGAGAAATCTCCGGGTCGAGATAGGCGACGGCGCTCCAGGCCTCCATCCTGTCGTCGCCGAGCAGGGTGGCGGGACCGAAATCCAGCACGGCGCTGACCGAGCCGTTTTCCGCCAGCACATTCCCCGGAAAATAGTCCAGATGCACCAGCGCCGGCCGTTCCGGCTCGGGCAGGGCGGTCCCGGCTGCTGCCAGAACGGCGGGGCGCAGATCGTCGGGACAGGCCCGGGCGCTGGTGGCCAGCCGGGCCTTGAGGAAGCCGTTCCAGGAGGAGGAGCGCAGGCCTTCGCCATCGAGCAGCGGCCCGAACCGGTCGCGGACGAGGCCGATCCCGCCGATATGGCGGGCCGCGCCGAGATAGTTTTCGAGAAGATTGCGGCGCTCCTCGCCTTGGAGGTGTTCGAGCAATTGCCCGACCGGGACGCCGGGGAGCCGCTTTTCGATGGCCAGCACCCGCCCTTCCATCGCGACGACGCGCTCCACCTCCGGCGTGCGAAAGGGCAGGTCCGCGGCATGGCGGGCGATTTCATCGAGCATGGCCGCGCGAGCCTCCGCCGCCCTTAAGGTGGCTCCGGCTTTCATGATCCGCACCACATGGTCCGGCCCCATCGCATAGACCCGCGCCTCATTGCCGGCGCCCAGCAGCGCGGCGTCGGCATGACCGAGCCGCTGCAAGATCTCAATATCGTCCGTCATCGTCTTCGTGGCGTCCCCTTCATCGCCTCCATCGGCGGAGCCTTGACCGGCCCGGCGGGCAACACTAGGTTCCGCGCCAACAGCAGATGGACCTGTTAGCATGACCGCTCGCCCCGCCCATATGGACCCCAGGAATTCATTCCAGGGCCTCATCCTGACATTGCAGAATTTCTGGGCCGAGCAGGGCTGCGTCCTCCTGCAACCCTATGACATGCAGATGGGAGCGGGCACCTTCCATACCGCGACCACTTTGCGGGCGTTGGGCCCCAGGCCGTGGAACGCCGCCTATGTGCAGCCCAGCCGCCGTCCCACCGACGGGCGCTATGGCGAGAACCCCAACCGCCTGCAGCATTATTACCAGTTCCAGGTGATCCTGAAGCCCTCGCCGGACAATATCCAGCAGCTCTATCTGGATTCGCTGGCTGCCATCGGCCTCGATTCGGCGCTGCACGACATCCGCTTCGTCGAGGACGACTGGGAAAGCCCGACCCTGGGCGCCTGGGGGCTCGGCTGGGAATGCTGGTGCGACGGCATGGAAATCAGCCAGTTCACCTATTTCCAGCAGGTGGCGGGGTTCGAGTGTTCGCCGGTGCCGGGCGAGATCACTTATGGGCTGGAACGGCTGGCCATGTATGTGCAGGGCGTCGAGAACGTCTACGATCTCAATTTCAACGGCCGGGACGGCGCCGAAAAGGTCACCTATGGCGACGTCTTCCTGCAGAACGAGCAGGAAAGCTCGAAATACAATTTCGAGGCCGCCGACACCGACATGCTGTTCCGCCATTTCGAGGACGCGGAAAAGGAATGCCGCGCCATTCTGGCCAAGGGCTCCGAGGCCAATCGCCAGACCATGGCCATTCCCGCCTATGAGCAGGTGGTCAAGGCGTCGCACAATTTCAACATGCTCGATGCGCGCGGGGTGATCTCGGTCACCGAGCGGCAGAGCTATATCCTGCGCATCCGCGAAATGGCCAAGGCCTGCGGCGAGGCCTGGCTGCAAACCGCCGGGGGCGGGGCGGAATAGGAGCTATTCCGCCGCCACCGGCGCGGTGACCGACAGCACCGTCAGCATATGGCGCTTGTTGGCGCGGTCGCGCCAGGTGATGGACTGGCCGCGGCGCAGCCCGATCAGTGCCGTACCGATGGGCGTCATCACCGAAACCCGGCCCTGGGCGATATCGGCCTCGGCCGGATAGACCAGGGTGATTTCCTGTTCCTGGCTGTCGGCGGTGCGATAGCGGATGCGCGAGCCCATGCGGGCTACGTCGTCCGGCACCTGCGCATCGGCGACCACCTGGGCCCGATCCAGTTCGTTGAGCAGCTGGTCGGAAAGGTCGGGCATGTTGTCGAGCCCGGCCATGGCCAGCCGGTTGAGCATGGCGTGATCGGCTTCGCCTACGATGATGTCGGGCGAGAGATCGTTGTGAATGTCGTTCATGGTGGAGTCCTGTTGGCATCGCGCGCAAGAGCGGCGGTCAAGGATAGCATCTGGAAAATGAGGGAGAGCGAAGCGCCGGTGCGATCTGCCGTCGCCCTAAACAGGCTCCGGCGCGGGCGTGCCTAGGGCATCTATCCTGCGAGCAGGATCGTGCAGCAATGGTTCAGGCGCATACTCATGGCATCAAAGCTAGGGATTGCCCGGTGGAAGTCAAGCCCCCCGCCGTTGCATCGGCGCCGCCAACCTGCCAGTCTTCGGCCCGCAACGCTCAGGAGCGCGCCTCATGGAATGGATCATTCTTGCGCTAGCCGTCATCATCATCGGCTATGCGATCTTCATCTATAACAGCCTCGTCTCCAAGCGGCAGATGGTGCGCGAAGGCTGGTCGGGCATCGACGTGCAGCTCAAGCGCCGCACCGATCTCATCCCCAATCTGATGGAGACGGTGAAGGGCTACATGGCCCATGAGCGCGAGACGCTGGACGCGGTGGTCAGCGCCCGCGCCAGGGCCACCGGCGCCGCCTCGTCCGGCCCGGAAGCCCGCGCCAGGGCCGAAGGCGAACTCTCAGCGGCGCTAGGACGGCTCCTCGCCATCGCCGAGGCCTATCCCGACCTCAAGGCCAACACCACCTTCCTCGAGTTCCAGAACGCGCTGCGCAGCGTCGAGGACGAGATCCAGATGGCGCGCCGCTACTACAATGGCGCGGTGCGCAATCTCAATATCCAGGTGGAATCCTTCCCCTCCAATATCATCGCCAATCTGTTCCGGTTCGAGACGGCCGAATATTTCGAGCTGGAAAACGAAGCCGAGCGGGCCGTGCCGCAGGTCAAATTCTGATCCCCATGCGCCTCTCCGCCCGCCTGCTTGCCGCGCTTTTCCTTTTGCTCGCGCTTGCCGTCCCGTCGCTGGCGCGCGAGGAAATCCGGGCCATGGCGAGCGACGTGACGCTGCGCGCCGACGGCTCGGTGCTGGTGGTCGAGACCATGGATATCCGCGCCGAGGGCAACCGCATCCGTCGCGGCATCTATCGCGATATCCCGGTCACCATGCTGGGGGATGCCGGCAACAAGATCCGCATCGATATCGACGTGCGCTCGGTGACGCGCGACGGAAGCCCGGAAGCATTCCGGGTCGAGCGGATGGGGGATTTTCGGCGCATCTGGATCGGCGATTCGGCGAACCTGCTGGCGCGCGGCGATCATCGCTACGTCGTCACCTATGCGATGGAGCGCATGGCAAGACCGATCGAGGGCGGCGACGAACTCTACTGGAACGCCACCGGCAATTACTGGGATTTCCCCATCCTTTCGGCGGTCGCCCGCGTCAGCCTGCCGGAGGGCGCGGTGATCGACAGGCTCGCCGCCTATACCGGCGCGGTCGGCTCGAGCGAAAGCGCGGTGACCATCACAAGGCAAAGCGACGGCAGCGCTATTTTCCGCAGCCGGCGCGAACTGGCGCCGGGGGAGGGGATGACCGTCGCCGTCTCGTTCCAGAAGGGCATCGTCACCTATCCCGAGGGCCTCGAGGGTCTGCTGCAGGCGCTCTCGGATCTGCGCGAGGTCTGGCTGCCCATCGGCGCCGTCCTATTGTTGCTGCTCTATAATTTCACCGCCTGGCTGCGGGTGGGGCGCGATCCGCCCCGGGGCACGATCATTCCCCTCTTCCATCCGCCCAAGGGATTTTCGCCGGCGCTGGCCCACTATGTGCACAATTGGGGCTTTGCCAATTCGGGCTGGACCGCGATGACGGCGGCGATCTTCAATCTGGGGGTCAAGGGGCTGGTCCTTATCGACAATACCGACAAGACCCTGACCGTCAGCGCCACCGGCAAGCAACCGGACGAGAAGCTGTCCTCGGGCGAAGAGGTGCTGTTTTCCTATTTTTCCGCCAGGGGCTCGGTCAGTTTCGACAAGGCCAACGGAACTGCCCTCGGCACCAAGCGCACCGAATTCGTCGGCGCCATCACCCGCGAGAACCGCTCGCTCTGGTTCAACAACAACATCATGTTCGCGGTGATCAGCTTCTTCCTTGCCGGCATAATGCTGCTGCTGATGGTGATCTATGACGTGCTCGATCCCGGATGGCTGATCATCGGCGCCGCCGGCGGCATTTTTATCGGCGTCATCGGCTCGCTGATCTTCAATACGCTGCGCTCGGGCGGCTGGCAGCGTTATCTCGTCATCGCCTTTGTGGGTATCTTCGCCTTCAATTTAGGGGGAGGGTTGCTCGACAGCCTGACCAACCTCACCATCGATACCGCGACGCTTGCCGCCGGCTCGCTGGTCGCCATCAGCCTGGTCTTCACCATCCTCATGCGCGCCCCCACGGTGCAGGGGCGCAAGATCATGGACGAGATCGAGGGCTTCAAGCTCTATCTCGAGACCGCCGAGAAGAACCGGCTCAACATCGTCGACGAGCCGCCCATGACCATCGACCGTTTCGAGCGCATCCTGCCCTATGCCATCGCGCTGGGCGTGGAAAAGCCCTGGTCCGAGCATTTCGAGGCCGAGCTGCAGCGCAATGCGGTGGCCGACGCGACCGAGAAAAGCTATTCGCCGCATTTCTATTCGGGGTCGAACGCCTTTTCCTCGGGCGGCATCTCCCGCGCTGTCAGCACCGCCTCCTCGGGCATGGCCGCCGCCATGATCGCCGCCCAGCCGGTGCAGGCCAGTTCTTCCGGCACCGGCGGCGGGGGCGGAGGTGGCGGCGGCTTTTCCGGCGGTGGCGGGGGCGGCGGGGGCGGTGGCGGCTGGTAGCCGACATGGCTTGCCGATAGACAACCCGATGCCCCCGCGCTAATCACGCTCCTGTCCAAGGAACCCGGTTATCCCCATGCCAGAATTGCTGCTCGAACTCTTTTCCGAGGAAATCCCGGCCCGTTTCCAGCGGCGCGCCGCCGAGGATTTGAGGAAGGCCGTCACCAATGCGCTGGTGGATGCGGGTCTGGTCTATGAGGGCGCCAAGGCCTTCGCCACGCCCCGCCGCCTGGCCCTGACCGTCTCGGGCCTGCCGGGCCGTTCTCCCGACAAGCGGGAGGAAAAGAAGGGCCCCAAGGTCGGGGCACCCCAGCCGGCCATAGACGGCTTCCTGCGCTCGGCAGGGCTGAATTCGATCGACGAGGCCAGGATCGAGAGCGACCCCAAAAAGGGCGATTTCTACGTGGCGGTGCTTGAAAAGCCGGGCGCCGACGCGGTGGAACTGCTTTCGGACATCCTGCCCGAAGTGCTGGCCGATTTTTCCTGGGCCAAGTCGATGCGCTGGGGATCGGGAAGCTTTCATTGGGTGCGCCCGCTGCGGGCCATCACCGCCACCTTCGGCCCGGAAAACGACGAGCCGGTGGTCGTGCCGTTCGCCGCCGCCGGGATCGAGGCGGGCCAGACTACTTATGGCCACCGGTTCCTGGCGCCCGGCGCCATCAAGGTGCGGCGCTTCGGCGATTATCTCATGGCCCTGGAGCGCGCCAGGGTCGTGCTCGACATCGACCGGCGCAAGGACATCATCCGCACCGATGCCGACAATCTCGCCTTCGCCCAGGGGCTGAGCGTCATCCATGACGAGGCGCTGCTGGAAGAGGTGGCGGGCCTCGTGGAATGGCCCAATGTGATGATGGGGTCCTTCGATCCCGATTTCCTCAAACTGCCCGAGGAAGTCATCATCGCCACCATCCGCGCCAACCAGAAATGCTTCTGCCTGCGCGATGCCTCGGGCCGGCTTGCGCCGAAATTCATCATCACCGCCAATACCATCCCCAGCGATGGCGGTGCCGTGGTCGTGGCCGGCAATGAGCGCGTCATCCGCGCCCGCCTGTCCGATGCCGCCTTCTTCTACCAGGGGGACCTGGCCATCCCGCTCGAGCACGGCCTGCCCAAGCTCGAGGACATGGTGTTCCACGCCAGGCTGGGCTCGCAATTCGCCATGGTCGAGCGCCTCGTGCATCTGGCCGCCGAAATCGCCCCCAAAATAGGCGCCGATGTCGACGCCGCCAAGCGTGCCGCCATGCTGGCCAAGGCCGATCTCGTCACCGGCATGGTGGGGGAATTCCCCGAGTTGCAGGGGCTGATGGGACGCTATTATGCCCTGGCCCAGGGCGAGAAGCCGGAAATCGCCGATGCGCTGGAAATGCACTACAAGCCGCTCGGCCCCTCCGACCGCGTGCCCACCGAGCCGGTGTCCATCGCCGTGGCGCTGGCCGACAAGCTCAACGTGCTCTCCGGCTTCTGGTCGATCGACGAGAAGCCGACCGGCTCGCGCGACCCCTTCGCGCTGCGGCGCGCCGCTTTGGGCGTGATCCGCATCATCACCGAGAACGGGCTGAAATTCCCGCTCGCGGTGGAGCCCGACCTGCTGGCCTTCTTCCACGACCGCCTGAAAGTGTCGCTGCGCGAGGCCGGCGCCCGCCACGATCTGGTGGACGCGGTCATCTCCGCCGACAGCAACGACATCCTGCAGATCACCCAGCGCACCGAGGCGCTGTCGAGCCTGCTCGCCACCGATGACGGGGCCAATCTGCTCGCCGGCTATCGCCGCGCCGCCAATATCCTCGCGGCCGAGGAAAAGAAGGACGGCAAGGCCTATGGCGGCGCCCTCGACGGGGCGGCGCTGAAACTGCCCGAGGAAAGCGCCCTGGCCCATGCCGTCGACACCGTCCACGCAGCGGTGGCGGCGCTCGTGGCAAGGGATGACTACAAGGCGGCCATGACCGAGCTCGCCACCTTGCGCGCCCCGGTCGATGCCTTCTTCACCGCCGTACTGGTCAACGAGGCCGACCCGGCGGTCCGCGCCAACCGGCTCAACCTGCTGGCACGGCTGCGCGACACCATGCATTTGGTGGCCGACTTCTCCAAAGTGGCCGGGTAGGAGCGAGGGGGCGGGAATGAGCGTCGGCCTTCTCGCCCTTCTGGACGATGTCGCGGCGCTCGCCAAGGTGGCGGCTGCCTCGCTGGACGATATCGCCGGCCAGGCCACCAAGGCCGGAGTCAAGGCGGCGGGCGCCGTGGTCGACGATGCTGCCGTCACCCCGCGCTATGTCGAGGGCTTTTCCGCCGACCGCGAATTGCCCATCGTCGGCAAGATCGCCTGGGGGTCGGTGCGCAACAAGCTGCTGTTCCTGCTGCCCGCCGCGCTGGTGCTCAGCCTCGTCGCGCCCTGGATCATCACGCCCGTCCTGATGCTGGGCGGGGCGTATCTCTGCTACGAAGGAGCCGAAAAGGTCTTCCATGCCCTGCGCCCCCACGCGGCCGAAGCGCATGAGGCGGGGCTGGAGCCGGCGGCGCTCGACCCGCGGAGCGAGGAGGACGAACGGGTTTCCGGCGCCATCAAGACCGATTTCATCCTCTCGGCCGAGATCATGACCATTGCCCTCGCCGCCATCGAGGTCGACAGTTTCTGGACCCGCGCCGCCATATTGGCGCTAGTCGGCGTCGGCATCACCGCCTTGGTCTATGGCGCCGTGGCGCTATTGGTGAAGACCGACGATTTCGGCGTATTGCTGGCCCGGCGCGGGCATCTGGGCGCCACAAGGCGCTTCGGGCGCCTGCTGGTCCGGGCCATGCCCGGCTTCATGGTCGCGCTGGGCGTGGTGGGCACCGCCGCCATGATCTGGGTCGGCGGCGGCATCGTGCTGCATGGCCTCGCCAGCTTCGGTCTCGACGCGCCCGAACATCTCATCGAGGGGGCCGCCGAATGGGCCGCCCATGCCATGCCGTCCATTGGCGGCTTCGCCTTCTGGGCGGTGACGGCTTTCATCGACGGCATTTTCGGGCTGGCCTTCGGCCTGTTGATGATCCCGCTGGCCGGCCATGTCATCACGCCCCTGTGGCGGGCGCTGAAGCGGCTGCTGCCCGGAAAGGCATAGCAGCGCTCAGAAGGGCGGCGTGAAACTCTCCGCCCTTTTCGGCTTGAAGGGAGCCATGCCCTCGCGGGCCAGCTCGTCGGCGCGCTCGTTCAGTTCGTGGCCATTGTGGCCCTTGACCCAGTGCCAGGAAATCTCGTGCCGCCTGGTGGCCTCGTCCAGCGCCTGCCAGAGCTCGACATTCTTGACAGGCTTCTTGTCGGAGGTCTTCCAGCCATTGCGCTTCCAACCGTGAATCCAGCTCTGGACGCCGTTCTTGACATATTGGCTGTCGGTATGGAGCTCGACCTTGCAGGGACGGGTGAGCGCCGAGAGCGCCTCGATGGCGGCGGTCAGCTCCATCCTGTTATTGGTGGTGAGCGGCTCGCCGCCCTGCAATTCCCTGCGATGGCGCCCGAATTGCAGGATCGCACCCCAGCCGCCCGGCCCGGGATTGCCCGAACAGGCGCCATCGGTATGGATGACGACCGTGTCAGTCACGGCCCGACGCCGTCGCCAGGTCGCGCAGCACCTTGGGGATGTTAAAGGCGATATTCTCTTCGGCCGTGGTCCGGGTCTCGACCCTGACCTCATAGCGCTCGGCAAAGGCGTCGATCACCTCCTCGACCAGGCTTTCGGGCGCGGAGGCGCCGGCGCTCACCCCCAGCGAGCCGAGATTGCCATAGACCGACCAGTCGATCTCGCTGGCCCGGTCGACCAGAGTGGCGACCCGGCAACCCGCGCGCAGCGCCACCTCCACCAGCCGCTGGGAGTTGGATGAATGGGGCGAGCCCACCACGATCATCGCATCTACATGCGGCGCCACGGCCTTGATCGCCTCCTGGCGGTTGGTGGTGGCGTAGCAGATGTCTTCCTTGTGCGGGCTGTTGATGGAAGGGAACCGCGCCCGCAATGCCGCCACGATCTCGCGGGTGTCGTCGACGCTCAACGTGGTCTGGGTGACGAAGGCCAGCGTCTGAGGGTCCCGGGGCACGAAATTGTTGGCGTCCTCGACGGTCTCGATCAGCGTGACGGAGCCGGGCGGCAACTGGCCCATCGTCCCCACCACCTCCGGGTGCCCGGCATGGCCGATCAGCACGATCTCGTGCCCTTCCTCGAAATGGCGCCTTGCCTCGACATGCACCTTGCTGACCAGCGGACAGGTGGCGTCGAGGAAGAACATGTTGCGCTCCCGCGCCTCCGCCGGCACGCTCTTGGGCACGCCATGGGCGGAGAACACCACCGGAGCGTCGGTTTCGGGGATTTCCTCGAGTTCCTCGACGAAGATCGCGCCCTTTTCCTTGAGCCCTTCCACCACATATTTGTTATGGACGATGGCGTGGCGCACATAGACCGGCGCGCCATATTTTTGCAGCGCCAGCTCCACGATCTGGATGGCGCGGTCGACGCCGGCGCAGAAACCGCGCGGAGCGCAGAGCAGAATATCGAGATGCGGCCTTTTTTCCATGTCTGGAGACATGCTTTCCGCCTCGTGCCAAGTCAAGTGCTGTTGCAGCCGGGGCAGGGCATGGGCAATATGCGTCAATGGTTTGACATAGGCGGTACGCATTGAGTTTGGCCCAGGAAATGTTTGCGATCGCCCCGGCTCTGGGGAAAGCGAACCTGAGCGCCAGCCAGCTCAAGCTGCTCGCCGGCAAGGCGCGCTGGATCTTCCGCGTCTGCGAGGCGGGCTTCCCCACCGTCCCCACCATCGCCATCACCCGCGCCGCCTGGGAGGAATTGCAGGTCGAGCGCCTGCGCCGCGACACAAGGCTGCGCAATCACTGGGTGGCCTGCCTGTTCAAGCTGGTGGACAAGGACGGCAAGCCGCCCGTGCTGGCGGTGCGCACTTCGGCCTCCAGCCACAATAGCGGGCTGATGCCGGCGCGGCTGGGCATTCCGGCGCCATCGATGCCCGAGGATGCGGTCGACCCTGCCCGCCCGCTGGCCCGGGCCATCAAGCACGCCTTCGAAAGCTACGGTTTTCCAGGCACCGCCTGGGTGAGCGCGCGGCAGGAGGACGACCGGGCGCGACAGATTGTCCTGGTGCAGGCCATGGCCGAGGGCGAGGAGCAGCTCTTCCTGACCCGCAATGCGGCGACCGGCGCCATGGGGCCCGCGCCGCTCGACGGCAAGGCGCTGCCGCGCCTGCCCGAAAGCGTCGACGCGCTGGTCGCGCTGCTCGACGCCAAGGCCGGACGCCACATGGCCTGCCTCGTCAGCATCGACCGGGGCGATGTGCGGTTCCTCTCGGCCCGCTCGGTCCTGGCCTCGCCCGGGGCGGAGCTGGAGGCGGCGGTCGATCGGGTCGACCGCAAGGTCTGGGCGCCCCAAAGCGCGGTGAACCGCGTGGACCCCGCCCGGCTGGCGCTGATCCTGCATCCCCGGCTCAAATCGCCCGAGGAGGTTGCCCCCATCGCCATGGGCCTTGGCGTGTCGCCCGGTGCGGCCAGCGGCATCATCGTCTTCAATCCCGATGACGCGGTGCGGCTGCGCGCGCGCGGCAAGCACTGCATTCTCGTGGTCAACGAAACCGGCCCCGCCGATATCGAGGGCATGAAGGCGGCGACCGGCATATTGACGGCGCGCGGCGGCATGTCGAGCCATGCCGGCGTCATCGCCCGCATCACCGGAAAGCCTTGCGTGGCCGGCGTGCGGAACCTGTCGGTGGACGCCCTGGAGATGGTGTGCCGCATCGGCGAACGCGAATTCCGCGCCGGCGACCGGCTCACCATCGACGGCACCGACGGCTCGGTCTATCTGGGCGCGCTGCCGCTGGCCCAGCCGCAGATCGGCGGGGCCATCCTCCGGCTGCTCAACTGGTCCGACGCCAGCCGTTCCATCGCCGTGCGCACCAATGCGGAAACGGTGGAATCGGCCCAGACGGCGCTCAGTTTCGGCGCCGAAGGCATCGGGCTCGCCCGTTCCGAGCACATGTTCTTCTCGCCCGAGCGCATGGTGGCGCTGCGGCGCATGATCCTGTCGGAGGACGAGGATGACCGATCCCGGGCCATTGCCGGGCTGGTCGATTTCCAGACCGGCGACTACTCGGCCCTGTTCTCCGCCATGCGCGGCCAGCCGGTCAATGTGCGCCTGTTCGACCCGCCGCTGCACGAGTTCCTGCCGCGCACCGACGAGGAGATCGAGGAGACCGCCGCCTCGCTGGGCCTCGCGGTCCGGGCCCTGCGCCTGCGGCTCGAGCGCATCGCCGAGATCAACCCGATGCTGGGCCACCGGGGGGTGCGTCTCGCCATCACCTATCCCGAAATCCTGCAGATGCAGATGCAGGCGGTGCTGGCCGGGGCGCGGGCCGCCAGCGAAACCCAGGCCGAGCCGGTGTCGGTCGAGGTCATGGTGCCCTTCGTCTCGACGGCCAGCGAAGTGTCCTTCGTGCGCGAGCGGGCCACCACCATCCTCGATAATTCCGGCCTCACCCGCTCCGACCGGATCCGCTTCGCCTTCGGCACCATGATCGAGCTGCCCCGCGCCTGCCTGCGGGCCGGCGACATCGCCGGCCAGGTCGATTTCATCTCCTTCGGCACCAACGACCTGACCCAGACCACGTTCGGGATCTCGCGCGACGACGCGCCGGCCTTCCTCGCCGCCTATCAGCGCAAGGGCGTTTATGAGCGCGACCCCTTCGTCACCATCGACGCCAAGGGGGTGGGGGAAATGATCGAGATCGCCATCCGGCGGGGGAGGCAGGCCAATCCGCGCCTCAAGATCGGAATTTGCGGCGAGCATGCGGGCGATCCGGCCTCGCTGCGGTTCTTCGCCGGGCTGGGCGTCGACTATGTCAGCTGCTCACCCTATCGTGTTCCGGTCGCCCGGCTGACCTTGGCGCAGGCTTCGGCTTAAATTGGTACCGCCCGACGCCCAGGCGGGATCGGCATCACATCCGGCACTTCGCCGGATCGACACGGAAGGGACGCTGCGTTCGTGAACAAGGTTCTGGCTATTCTGGTTCTACCGGTCTTTCTCGGTTTCGCCGGCCCGGCGGCGGCCCAGTCCGCGGCCCAATGCGCGGCCATTGGCGACGATGCCGAGCGCCTCGCCTGTTACGATGGCCTGTTCCGCGACGCGGCCACCTCCGACGCGGTGAACGTGAAGCTGGAATCCGAACAGCTCATTCCCGCGCGCCCCAGCGGCCGCGCCCCCGCCACCATCACCCTTTCCTGCGAGGCAAGCGGGCTGCGCATCGCCTTCGGCTTTGCCGGAAACACCCTGTCCTCGCTCGGGAACGATGTCGGGCTGACGCTGCAGTTCGATCTCCAGCGCCGCTCGCGCACCTTGCCGGTGGACGCGGAAAACACCGCCGTCCTCATCGATGGCACGGCGGACGCGCTGGCGTTTATCGACAGTCTCGCCGGCGTCACCAATTTGACGGTGCGGGTCACGCCGGCCAGCACCCGCACGCTGTCGGCCCGCTTCCGGGTCGACGATTTTGCTGCCCGGGCCGCCCCCGTCATCGCCGCCTGCGGCCGATAGGCCGCGGGAGCCCGACTCTGCCCGATCCCGGCCACATCTGCGCCCTTCGATTGCCCCTATGGGCGTTTACGCACCGCTAACCCTAATGAGAGATGATCACGCTCGTCGGCATTTGAGCGTCACATTTGCCGGTCTTGAGTTCGTGTTGCGTAGCGTTGAGTAGCGTATATGGCCTTTTCCCACCGGCCGATGGTGCGTCCGCACCCGGTCAGAGCGGTCAGCCGGGCAGGTGCCTTCGTCAGGACGGTGACGACGGGCGCCATTGCATCCCTGGCCTATCTCGGTCTTGCCGGTGGCGCATTCGGCCCGGCCTCGGAGCCCCTGGGCGAGATGGGCCGTCCCGTCGCCGAGGTCGCCCTGGCGAGCCTCACCTATTCCGGCGTCGATCCCATCATCACCGGCTCGGTCGACCATCTGTTCGATACGGCCAGCTTCACCGGCCCCAACCGGGCGCAAAAGGGCGATCGCATCCGCCCCGAGGCCGATCCGCTGGCTATTTCGCGCGGCTTCGAGGAGGTGCGCATGCGCCTTGCCGCGTTGCGCGCTCCGCCGTCCGACCCGACCGATCTGGGCCAGTCCCGCTTCGCCGATGCGGGTGACGCGGCGGAAAAGGATGGGGAGGCCGGCCCGCGCATGTCGGTGGCTTCGCTCCACCCCAATGCTGCCGCCGCGCTCGACGCCATTGCCGGCATCGCCCCCAAAAGCGGGGAAAGCCTGGCCGGCGTCACCCTGCCCGAGGCGGTGCCCGAGCAATTGGCCTATGCCCGCGCCAACACCCCCGCCATAGGCGACATGGCCACGGGCGAGGCGATGAAGGTTTCCGACCGCGAATTGTGGTGCCTGGCCACGGCCATCTATTTCGAGGCGCGCGGCGAAAGCTATCGCGGCCAGGTGGCGGTGGGGCAGGTGGTGCTCAACCGCGTCAAGGACCACCGCTATCCCGACACGATCTGCGGCGTGGTGTTCCAGAACCAGCATCGGCGCAATGCCTGCCAGTTCTCCTTCGCCTGCGACGGCATCCCCGAGACGGTGACCGAGCGCAAGCCCTGGGAACAGGCCGAGGAAATCGCCGCCAAGGTCACGAAGGGCGAGCTTTACCTGACGGAAGTGGGCGAGGCGACCCACTACCACGCCACCTATGTGCGGCCGGCCTGGGCCCCGCGCATGACCAAGGTCACCCAGATCGGGCTGCACGTCTTCTACAAGTTCAAGCGCGGCTGGCTGTTCGGTTAATTCTTTGTCTGTCCATCGGATTTTCTGAAAACCGCGACTGCGTTTTTCAGTCCGATGCGCTAGTGGCGGCCGCGCAGGCTGATGAATGAATTGCCGCTGCGGCTGGTGAAGCGATACCATTTCCCATCGGACCAGAACGCGATCCAATTGTCTTCGCGCGGCGTCATCTCGGTGACCTCGATGCCGGGATAGCGGACATTGCGCGAGATCAGGCCATCGGTGGAATAAGTGCCGGTGGCGGTGGTGGCGATGCTGACATAGCTCACCTTGCCGGCCTCTATCTTCTTGACCTGGCTGGATGAAATCGGATCGGTCGACACCCAGTCGGCATAATCGACCCGATATTCCCGGTCATCGAACTTGACCAGCTTTCCCGGATCGAACGCGGCCGGCATTCCATCGGCCAGCGCCTGCCCCGTGGAGGCGGCCAGGATCGCGACGCATGCCATTCCCAAGGCCATATCTCGGACCATGCGGCGCATCGGCAGGTTCATCGCTGGCTCCAGTTCTGTTCCACTTCGGCACAGATGCCTTAACGGATCAGTAACCATGAAGCTGCGAGCCGGCGACGGCAAGATGAATTTAGGGTTAATGCTAACACCGGTTCAGGCGCCGGGGACAAGTGCGCTAATGGCTTCGAAGGTCTCGATAAACCGGCCATGGGCCTGCTGGGTGGGCCAGGGGCGGATGAGGCTGTCGAAGGCGTCGAGGTCGAAGGCGGGCCGGGCCGGCTCGCCGAACAGCCGCCGTGCTTCGGCCGGATCGAAGCCGGCCAGATGCGTCGCCTCGAAGAACGCGGCCTCGCGGTCGGCCTTCTTGACCTGCCGCACCTGCGCCGCCGGCATGGTGGCCGGCAGGGAAAAGCGCAGGTAAATGGCTGACAACAAACGGTTTTCCACGTCCTTATAATTGCCACCCATCGCCGCCTTGAACGGGGAGATGATGTCGCCCATCACATATTCGGGCGCGTCGTGCAGCAGCGTCTGCAACTGGGCAGCCGGCCCGGCCTCGGGATTGGCGGCGCGGAACAGCTCCAGCACCAGCACCGAATGCTGCGCGACGGAAAAGGGATAATCGCCAAGGGTTTGGCCGTTCCACCGCGCCACCCGCGCCAGGCCATGGGCGATGTCGGACAGTTCCACATCGACCGGCGAGGGATCGAGAATATCGAGACGGCGGCCGGACAGCATGCGCTGCCAGGCGCGGGCGCTTTGGCGTGACATCTTCTATTTGTTCGCTAGCACATCGTTAGCACCAGCCATAGCAGACCGTCGCGATTCGATAACGTTCACTGGCATGGGAAAGCGCCGAAACGCCTGAGGCTCAGTCCTCGACACTGGCCTGACCGAAGCGGTAATCGGCCCACGCGGGCAGCGCCACCGCCGCCGGCCGGTCCCCGATGGTCACCGCAGCGGGGTCGGCTATGCGGTCGAGGCGCAAAATGGCGACGGCCTGGCCGTTCTCCACCTGGCCGATCTTTCCCGCCTCGCGCCCGCCGGCGGAAACCGCGCTGCCGGCCTCGGCCGCGATGCCGGAGACGAGGACTGGCCGGCGGCGGGCGGTGCCGCGATGCTTCATGCGGCTCACGACCTCCTGCCCGACATAGCAGCCCTTGTCGAAATCGATCCCGCCCAGGAGATCCATGCCCAGATCATGGGCGAAGGCGTCATTGGCGGGGAAATCATTGCCCTGATGCAGGATGCCGGCGGCAATGCGCGCGCCCTGATAGGGGGCGTCGTCCTCTACCCACCCTGCCGCATCCCCGGCCGGGGCGATGACGCGCCAGCCCAGCTCGACCGGACCGCGCCGGTCCCGATGGGCGATGGCCTCCGTCACCGGCGCGGACGCATAGCCGACCCGATGGGTGTCGCGCAGATCCTCGATCTCGGCCGCCGCCCGCAGGCGGTACATGCGCATGCGTCGGAAAAAATCGTCGGCGACGCTCGCATGCACGTCGAGCCAGAGAGCGTCGTCGCGCCAGCCGGCAAGACCCTCGGCAAGGATCTTGCCCTGCGGCGAGAGCAGCGCCCACCAATGGGCGAAGCCATCCTCGCCATCGGGAACATGGCCGGTCAGCACGTCGTTGAGCAGGCGATGCGCCTCGGGCCCGGAAAAGCGGAACAGGGAGCGGTCGGCGCGCAGATGGATGGTCATGATGGCTTGCCTCGTCGGGCGCAAATGCTAAACCGGCCGCGAACCAGAGCAGACGGCGGGGACCCGAGACATGGCGCAGTACGACACGATTTTCAAGAACGCCACGCTGGTCAACCAGGACGGCGAGGGCGAGGGCGACATCGCCGTAAGTAACGGGCGCATCGCCGCTTTGGGCACGGTCGCGGGGTCGGCCGCACAAACCATCGACTGCAAGGGCCTGCACATCCTGCCCGGCGTCATCGACACCCAGGTGCATTTCCGCGAGCCGGGCCTGACCCACAAGGAAGATCTCGAAACCGGCTCGCTCGGCGCGGTGCTGGGCGGGGTGACGGGCGTGTTCGAAATGCCCAACACCAATCCCTTGACCACCAGCCGCGAGACCTTCGAGGAAAAGATCCGCCTCGGCACCGGCCGCATGCATTGCGATTTCGCCTTCTATATCGGAGGCACCCACGACAATGTGGAGGAACTGGCGGCGCTGGAAAAGCTGCCCGGCTGCGCCGGGGTGAAGGTGTTCATGGGCTCCTCCACCGGCTCGCTGCTGGTGCAGGACGATGCGGGGGTCGAGGCGATCCTGCGGGCGATCTCCCGCCGCGCCGCCTTCCATTCGGAAGACGAATACATGCTGGAGGAGCGCAAGGGCCTGCGGGTTCCGGGCGATCCCGCCAGCCATCCGGTCTGGCGCTCCCCCGAAGTGGCGCTCAACTCCACCAGAAGGCTGGTGGAACTCGCGCGCAAGACCGGCAGGCGCATCCATGTGCTGCACATCTCGACCAGGCAAGAGATGGATTTCCTCGCCGACCACAAGGACGTGGCCAGCGTCGAGGTGACCCCGCACCATTTGACGCTGGACGAATCCGCCTATGAGGGCCTGGGCACCTATGCGCAGATGAACCCGCCGGTGCGCGACCGGGCGCATCGCGAGGGCATCTGGAAGGGCGTCGCCAACGGGGTGGCGGATATCCTGGGCTCGGACCATGCCCCCCATACCCGCGCAGAAAAGGACGTGGCCTATCCCCAGAGCCATTCGGGCATGACCGGCGTGCAGACGCTGGTGCCCACCATGCTCGACCACGTCAACGCCGGACGGCTGAGCCTGCAACGCTTCGTCGACATGACCAGCCACGGACCCAACCGCCTGTTCGGCATCGCCAACAAGGGCCGCATCGCCGTGGGCTACGATGCCGACCTCACCATCGTCGACATGAAACGGCGCGAAACCATCACCAATGCCTGGATCGGCAGCCGGGCCGGGTGGACGCCCTATGACGGGGTCAGCGTGACCGGCTGGCCGGTCGGCACCATCGTGCGGGGCCACACGGTGATGTGGCAGGGAGAGCTGGTGACCAAGGCGCAGGGCCGGCCGATGCGGTTTCTGGAGGCGCTGGCGGGGTAGGGGGGACCGCCACCTCGTTACGGCGGTGGGCTCACGATGACGTCTAGAGGCTTTCAGGTTTTGAAGGAAGCGGCGACCAGTACCCCCTTCCCCTTGAGGCAGGGCAATCGCATATGGAAAAATCTGTGAGGCCGGCCCCTCCGCCTCCCTCCCCCTTGAGGGGAGGGAATGAGGGTGGGGGTTCGGGATCATCCGGGAATCCGATTGATTCATCGAGGAAATTGACGGCGCGGAACCCCCACCCCTAACCCCTCCCCTCAAGGGGGAGGGGAACGCAACAGCGGCCATTGCACCGTCAGGCTCACATGTAATCCCCTGCCCTTGAGGGGAGGGTTGGGGAGGGGGTGGATTTGTGAGCCACCAAAGAGGACCCCCACCCCCGACCGTCAAGGGGAGGGGAGCCGAGGGACCGGCGCCAAACCTCAATCGCCTGCGACGAAGGCCTGCCAGTCGCCATCGGGGCCGATATAGACGCGCCACCAGAACCAGCCGCCGAAACCGTGCATGTCCGCGAGCTGGGCGGCGGTGACGAGGCGGTAGGCGTCGACGGTCTGCCCGGGCGTGAGGGCGGCGAGGTCGGCGACGGCCAGATAGGGCCAGACATAGTTGGGGCTGTCGCTGCCGGCGCCGAGCACGGCGTAGGGCATTTCGAGCAGGTTGCGCAGCAGGGCGAGGATCTGCCGGCCCTCTTCGTCCTCCGACTGCTCGCGCAGATAGGCCAGCGCGTCGTCGGGGCGGCCGAAGCTGACATTGGGCGGCGTGTCCTGCGCGTCGATGATCGGCTGGAGACTGTCGAGATCGCCGGTCCTGGTCGCCTCGATCAACTGCTCGCGCATCGCCCGAACCGGCTCGGGCAGGGCGGACACGTCATCGCTGACGACGAGATCGGCATAGGGGTCATAGGAGGCGTCCTCCTGGGCCAGGGCGGGCGCGGCGAGGAACAGGGCGGCGATCAGGACGGGCAGGCGGCGCATGAAAGGGGCTCCCGGATAACAGGCCAGGAGACATCACGCCGAAAATTCGGCGCGAATTTATGGCAGGACGGTCAGAAAGCCGGCCTATTGCAGGACCCGCTCGAGATTGTATTCGCCGTTGCGGATGCGCTCGGGCAGTTGCGCGACGAGGTCGGCGGTGGCTTCGTCGCCATGCAGGCGCACGAAGGTGGCGAGCGCGGCGAAAAGCGAGGCATGGGCGAGGGAGGCGGCCTCGAGCCCGTCTTCCTCGGCACTGTTCCACGCCTCGGCCAGATATTCGAGGGCAAGCTGGCGCTCCGCCTGGCTGCGGTCGAACGGGCCGATCCCCGAGGCGGGCGAGAAGATGGACTTGGTCGTGCTCATGCGGACGGAATAACACGGACCAAAGGGCGCCGCGCGGGGGACGTAACCCGAAGGTTAACATCCGGTGGGCAATTCTACCGACCCCCCGCTATTCGGCGAAGCGGGTGTGGATTTCGCGCGCCAGAAGCTGCGCCTCTTTCAACAGGCGCTTCAACGCCTCGCGCGAGGCCGGGGTGCACTGGCGATGGAAGCGGGCAAAGGCCGTGTAGCCGCCATTGAACGAGCCGGCGAGGCGCTGCCGCCGGTCCTCGTCGGGCTCGTCGAGCGCGATCAGTTCGGCCATCTGCTGGCGCCAGTCCTCGCTGGCGGGCTCGCATAGCGGCTGCAGGAAATAGAGGCTCCCCATGATCTCGGCCAGCCGCTCCATCTGCCGCTGATAGGGCGGATCGATGGCGAGCGCCGGGGCGGCGAGGCCGGCGGAAACCAGAAGGGCGGCGAGAAGACGCAAGGGTGCTGTCATGCCCGCCTTCTACCAGCTTTGCTCCAGAACCCGGAAGCATTCCCTGATCACGTCATCGAGCCGGGATGTGGTGCGCAGGGCCGGGAGCATGCCCGGATCGGCCCATTTATGATCGGCGATCTCGTCGGAGGGGCGAATGATCCCGGAAAAGTCGGTGGTGGCGAAGACCGCGAGCCGGTAGGAGCCGTCGCGTCCTAGCGACTGCACCAGCGCAAGGCGGGGATTGCGGATGGCCAGCCCCACCTCCTCCTCCACCTCGCGGATGGCGCATTGCTCGGGGGTCTCGCCCTCGTCCATGCGGCCGCCGGGAAAGGTCCACAGATTCTGATAGGGTGCGAAGGCGCGCTTGATGAGCAATACCTTGCCGTCGCGAACGATGGCGACGCTGGCGGCGTTGGGTTGATCGGTCATGGCTCCGGAGGTGGTTTGCGATTCGTTGCCGGGGAGTCTACCCCTCCAGAGGTGAAGGAGACATGCCATGTGCGGACGCTATGCACTGACCCTGAAGCAAGGGAAGATGGCGGAGCTCTACAAGCTCCTCGACACCGTCGCGGTGGTGCCGCGCTACAATATCGCCCCGACCCAGCCGGTGGTGGCGATCTGGGAGGGGGAGGCGCGGCGGGCGGCGCATTTCGCCCGCTGGGGCCTCGTGCCCGGCTGGGTGAAGGACCCGCGCGACTTTCCGCTGCTGATCAATGCCCGCGCCGAGAGCATGGCGGAAAAGCCGGCCTTTCGCCATGCGCTGAAACATGGCCGCTGCATCGTGCCGGCCAGCGGCTATTACGAATGGCATGCCGGGGCGGACGGCAAGAAGCGGCCCTATTACATCACTCGCGCCGACGGGCAGCCCATGGCGCTGGCCGGGCTGCGGGCGGTCTGGACGGGACCCGAGGGCGAGGAGATCGACAGCCTCGCCACCGTCACCGTGCCGGCCAATGCGCAATTGGCGGCGATCCACCACCGCATGGCGGCGATCCTGCTCGACGAGGCGGCACAGGATGCCTGGCTCGACGTGCGCGGGGTACGCGCCCAGGAGGCGGCGCAACTGGCCCTGCCGCTGCCCGAGGGAGCGTTGAAATTCCATCCGGTGTCCAGCCGGGTCAATTCGGCGCGCGAGGACGATCCGGGGCTGATCGCGGAAGTGGCGGCGGAAAGGGCGGAGGAGGACCGGGGCGGGCAGATGAACCTGTTTTAGGTCTCCTGTCTCCAGAGGGGAGGACAAGAGGGTTTCACTCAGTATGTCCTAGCGCGATTTGAGTTTTTGACGTCATTGCCGGGCTTGTCCCGGCAATCCAGCTTGCCGGAAGCCCGTCTGGACCACCGGGACGAGCCCGGTGGTGACGATGGGGGAGAAAGCGGCGTTGCAAACAACTGCTGCCCTTGCGACGCGGGCCCAGAGGGGCACCACCCCTACATGATGCCGAAATAGCCCAGCGCGTCGCCCATGGCGTCTTCCTCGTAGCCCAGATGCGAGAGCAGCACTTTTTCGAGCGCGTGATAGACCAGCTTGGTGTCCTCGAACCGCTCCGGCGTCGGCTCGCCGGCCAGCGCGTTGAGGGCGTCGATGAGGCGCAGCAGCAATTCGTGCACCACCACATGCTCGGCCCGGAGCCGGTCGGCGATGGCCTTGAACACCGGGCCCTGCTGCGCCAGCGCCGGAAACAGATGCGCGTCCTCGATGGAATGGTGGGTATGCACGAACTGGCAATACTGGCCGCACAGATTGCCGAAGCGGCGGAAATTGGACACCATTTCGAGATTGCCGGTTTGGGCGGCCACTTCGGCGGGCGAGACCGTGCCCGCATTGGCGCGCTCGATCAGCTTGCCCAGCGTCACCATATTGGCGCGCAAATGGTCATGGATCTGTTTGAGATGTTCGCCCGCCGCGCGCTGCGCCGGGGTCAGCCCCTCGAGCCTGGGGGCCGGGGGACGGGTGGCGTCGTCAAGAAATTCGATGTCGTCAAGCATGCGGCCTTAGATGGAGCAGGCACGAGGCCGATGCAAGAACCCACATCGGGGGAACCAGGGCACATGAGATCAGCCCAGCATCTTGCCCGGATTGAGGATGCCGCGCGGATCGAGCGCGGCCTTGATGGCCCGCATCATCTCCAGCGCCACCGGGTCCTTGACCTGTTTCAGCAGCTCGACCTTGAGCTGGCCGATGCCGTGCTCGGCCGAGACCGAGCCGCCATGGCGCAGCACCACCTCGTAGATGGCCGCATGCAATTGCTCGTCGTGGCGGGCCATGAACGCCTGGGGATCGGCGCCCGCGGGCATGGAGAAATTGAAGTGGATATTGCCGTCGCCCATATGGCCGAAGGGCACCGGGCGGATGCCGGGCACCAGCTTTTCGGCGGCCGCATTGCCTTCGCTTATCAGCGCCGGAATGGCGGCGACGGGCACCGACACGTCATGCTTGATGGAGGCGCCCTCGCGGCTCTGGCATTCGCTCATCTGCTCGCGGAACGCCCACATGCGGGTGCGGTCGGCCAGCGATTCGGCGATGACCGCATCGGTGAGGAGGCCCGCTTCGAAGGCGGCTTCGAGAATCTCCGCCAGGGTGCCGGGGGCAGTGCCCTCCATGCGGGAGATTTCCACCAGACCGTACCAGGGCGCGAGGCCGGCGCTGGGATCGGCATCGAGCATCCCGTGCCGGAGCTGGATGTCGAGCCCGATACGGGGAATGAGCTCGAACGCGTTGAGGCGGGCCCCGGCGCGCTGGCGCAGCAGCCGGAGCAGCGCCAGCGCCATGTCGGGGGAATCGAGATTGACCAGCGCCGTCTCGTAATCCCGGGGCAGGGGAAACAGCTTGAGGCTGGCGGCGGTGATGACGCCCAGCGTGCCCTCGGCTCCCACCAGCAAATCCTTGAGATCGTAGCCGGTATTGTCCTTTTTGAGGGCGGTGAGGCCGTTATAGAGCCGGCCATCGGCCAGCACCGCCTCGACGCCCATGGTCAGCTCGCGCGCATTGCCATAGGCCAGCACGTTGACCCCGCCGGCATTGGAGGAGAGGACGCCCCCGATGCGGGCCGAACCCTGCGAGGCCAGCCAGAGCGGGAACATGGCGCCCGCCGCCTCGGCCGCCTTGTGGGCGTTTTCGAGGATCACCCCGGCCTCGGCCACCATGACCCCGGCCCCGGCATCGAGGGAGCGGATCTCGTCGAGCCGGGCGAGGCTGAGGATCACCTCGTCGCCCCGCGCCGGCACCTGCGCGCCCACCAGCCCGGTATTGCCGCCCTGGGGAACGATGGCGACGCGGTTCTCGTGCGCCCAGCGCATGACCGCCTGCACCGCCGCCCGATCGGGCGGCACCGCCACCGCCGCCGCGGTCCGGTGGAAGCGCCGGCGCGGCTCGTTGAGAAAGGCGCCCATCCGCTCCGGCGCCCCGATCACCCCGGCCGGGCCCAGCAGGCCCTCGAGGGCGGAAACGATCGCGGCGGCGGAGAGGGACATGGAAAACTCCCGTGAAACTGGAACCCGGCCCGGGCGCGCGCTTGCCCGCCCCGGCTCCCATGTGCCACAACCGGGCAAACGACTCCAGACAAGGAAAGACCCAGAATGTCCACCGGATTGATGGCAGGCAAGCGCGGGCTGATCATGGGCCTGGCCAATAACCGCTCGATCGCCTGGGGCATCGCCCGGCAGCTCCACGCCCAGGGTGCCGAATTGGCCTTTTCCTATCAGGGCGAGGCCCTCAAGCGCCGCGTCGAGCCGCTGGCGGCCGAACTGGGCTCGGACTTCCTCGTCGAATGCGACGTGACCGACGAGGCGGCCATGGACGAGACCTTCCGCCAGCTCAAGGACCGGTGGGGCTCGCTCGACTTCGTCGTCCACGCCATCGGCTTTTCCAACAAGGACGAGCTGGAGGGCCGCTATATCGAGACCAGCCGGGACAATTTCGCCCTGACCATGGACATCTCGGTCTATTCCTTCACCGCCGTGGCGCGGCGCGCCGAAGCGCTGATGAACCCGGGCGGGGCGCTGCTGACCCTGACCTATTACGGCTCGGTCAAATATGTGCCCAACTACAACGTCATGGGCGTGGCCAAGGCGGCGCTCGAGGCCTCGGTGCGCTATCTGGCCGTGGACCTGGGCAAGAAGGGCATCCGCGTCAACGCCATTTCGGCCGGCGCCATCAAGACCCTCGCCGCCTCGGGCATTTCGGGCCTGCGGGACATGCTGCACTGGCAGGAAGCCAATTCGGCGCTGCGCAAGAATGTCGATATCGCCGATGTGGGCGGCGCCGCCGCCTATCTGCTCTCGGACCTGGCGGGCGGCGTCACCGGCGAAGTCCATTATGTCGATGCCGGCTTCAACGTGGTGGGCATGAAACTGCTCGACGATGCCGGCGAGACCGGCGCATAAATCCTGGTTTCACTCTTTTCGAAGGACGCGCCGGATCGGGCGCGAATGTGCAAGATGACTGCCCTTGTCTGGCCGGAAATCTATTTCATCCGGCATGGAGAAACGCCCTGGAACGCCGAGCGCCGCTATCAGGGCCGCAAGGACATTCCACTCAACGACAAGGGTCGGGGCCAGGCGAGCCGGAACGGCACGACGCTGGCGGCCCTGTTCGCGGCGCGCGGCCTCGATCCGCGCAATTTCGAGTGGCACGCCTCGCCGCTCGGGCGCACCCGCGAGACCATGGAGCGGGTGCGCATGGGCTTTTCGCAGCACCTGCCCGAGGTCAAATACGACGTGCGGCTGATGGAGATCAGCTTCGGCGTGCTGGAGGGGAGCCTGCATGAGGAGCTTCCGGTTCACATGGCGGTGGCCCCCGGCGCCCGCGACGAGACCTATTGGGACTTCCGCCCGGAAAACGGCGAGAACTACCGCGACGTGGAGGCGCGGCTTTCCGAATTCGCCGGCGTGCTGGGCGGCCCCTCGGTCATCGTCGCCCATGGCGGCATCGCCCGCACCTTGCGGGTGCTGATCGAGCGGGCGCCGATCATCGACGTCATCAACTGGGCGCCGCCCCAGGACGTGATCATGCATTTCACGCCCGGGAAGATGGAACTGATCGGGGCGCGGGACCTCTGACTTGTTGCCCGGGCCGTTCGGGCCTATCTTGAGGCATGGCTTCCAAAGGAGGCGCATGTGAACGAGATCAAGAAGAGCAGCCTTTTTCGCGCCGGTGACAGCCAGGTCATCAAGGTGCCGCACGGTTTCGAACTGCCGGGCACGGAAATCACCGTGACCCGTGAAGGGCATCGCCTCATCATCGAACCGACCCTCAAGGCGAATCCGCCCAAAAGCTGGGCCGAAGTGCTGGATCAGATGGAGACCATCGACGTCGACTGGCCGGATGTGGATGAAGGGCTGCTGCCTCTGGATGATGTAGAGCTTTGAGCCGCGCCCGGTTGATGCTCGACACCAATATCGTGTCGGTTTTCATGCGCTATCCGGCCGGGCGCGTGGGTGAGCGTCTGCGCGTATATGAGGTGGGCAGCGTTGCTATCTCCGTCATCGTATTGTGCGAACTCAGATTTGGCATCGCGCGCACGGGCTCGGCAAGGCTCCAGCGTCAGATGGAATGGGCGCTGGGTTTTCTGGAGGTGTTGCCTTTCGAGTCGCCCGCCGATCAGGGTTACGCCGATCTTCGGGCCGCGCTGGAACGCGATGGCAAGCCCATCGGCTCCAACGACCTCTTCATCGCCGCTCATGCCGTGGCCTTAAATCTCCCTCTCGTGACGGCCAATATGGGGGAATTCTCGCGCGTGGCCGGGCTGAAGCTGGAGAACTGGCTCGATTGACCTGAGGGCGGCGCCTGCCTAGAAAGCCTCAACCCAAGAGGCTGCGCCATGTCTTTCAATACGTTCGGGCATCTTTTCCGTTTCACCACCTGGGGGGAGAGCCACGGGCCGGCTCTGGGCGTGGTGGTGGATGGCTGTCCGCCCGGCATCGCCCTCACCCCTGAAATGATCCAGCGCGATCTCGACCGCCGCCGGCCGGGCCAGAGCAAGTTCACCACCCAGAGGCGCGAGCCGGATGCGGTGCGGATTCTGTCGGGCGTCTTCGAGGACGAGCGCACCGACGGGCCGCGCACCACCGGTACGCCGATCTCGCTGATGATCGAGAACACCGACCAGCGCTCCAAGGATTATTCGGAAATCCGCGACAAATACCGTCCCGGCCACGCCGACTATACCTATGACCAGAAATACGGCATCCGCGACTATCGCGGCGGCGGGCGTACCTCGGCGCGTGAAACGGCGGCGCGGGTGGCGGCGGGCGCGGTGGCGCGGCAGGTGCTGGGGGGCGTCACCATAAGGGCCAGCCTCGTGCAGATGGGGCCGCACAGAATTGATTACGGCAATTTCGACTGGGCGCAGGTGGGCGAGAACCCGTTCTTCTGCGCCGACGCCGAGGCCGCTGCGCTGTGGGCCGACTATCTCGACGGGCTGCGCAAGAGCGGCAATTCCGCCGGGGCGGTGATCGAGGTCGTGGCCGAAGGCGTGCCGGCCGGCTGGGGCGCGCCCATCTACGGCAAGCTGAGCGCCGACCTCGCCTCGGCGATGATGAGCATCAACGCGGTCAAGGCGGTCGAGATCGGCGCCGGCTTCGAGGCGGCGGGCCTCACCGGGGTCGAGAATGCCGACCAGATGCGCGCCGGAGCGGAAAAACCGTATTTCCTCTCCAACAATGCCGGCGGCATTCTGGGCGGGGTCTCCAATGGCGATCCCATCGTGTGCCGTTTCGCGGTCAAGCCCACCTCCTCCATCCTGACGCCGCGCCAGACCGTGACCACCGCGAACGAGGATGCCGACATCGTCACCAAGGGCCGCCACGACCCCTGTGTGGGCATCCGCGCCGTGCCGGTGGGCGAAGCGATGATGGCGCTGGTGCTCGCCGACCACATGCTGCGCCACCGGGGCCAGACCGGACGCGAGGGCGCGGTGGGGTTCGGGCGGGATTGAGGGCCTGCGCCTGACCGGCCCCGTGCAGGCAGGACGGTTCTACGCCAGTGCCAGCCGGGCTTCGGGCCAGCCCCATCTGACCCGCAGATCGCCCCGGGCTTCGAGATATTCGACATGGGCGGTGATGGTCATGCGGGCGGCGATGCGGACTTTCTGCGGCTGGGCCGGATAGATGGCGTCGAGCACCGCGCCGATGGTGCGGGCGCCGCCGGCGATGGCGGCGAGGACCTGTTCGTTGCGCGAGTGCCGATGCGCGAGGAGAGCGGCGGCATAGGCGGGGCCGTCATCGATGGGGCCGCCATGGGCGGGCAGGTAGTGGCGATAGGGCAGGGCGACGACCTTGTCGAGCGAGGCGAGATAATCGGCCATGGAGCCGTCCGGCGTCGAGACCAGCGTGGAGTTCCAGCCCATGACGTGGTCGCCCGTGAGCAGGGTTTCGGTGCCGGCGACGCCGAAGGCGAGATGGTTGGCGCAATGGCCGGGCGTCGTGTGCACGGTGATCTTCAGATCGCCGGCGAGCACCTGTTCGCCATCCGCCAAAATGCGGTCGGGCACCAGCTCCCAGTCGCAGGAGCGGCGAATCGGATTGATCTCGAAGCGGCGCAGCGGGCGCGACAGGCGATGCCGACCCCCGAACCAGAGCGGCGTGCCCAGCGCCCGGGCCCAGCCGGCGGCGGCGGCGCTGTGGTCGCGATGGGTGTGGGTGAGTAGGATCGCCGCGACCGGCCGGCCGGCGATGGCGGCGCCGAGCGCCTCGATATGGGCCGCATCCTCGGGGCCGGGATCGACCAGGGCCAGCTTGTCGTGGCCCAGCAGGAAGGAATTGGTGCCGGTGAACGTATAGGGCGAGGCATTGGGGGCGGTGACCCGCACGACGCCGCGCGCCTCGATCACCGGCTTGCCGGTTTCGGGGATGAAGCTGGTGTCGAAGACGAGGGACGGAGCGGAGCTTGCCATTGCACGGACGATGACGAAAACGTATGAACGGGGAGACCGAACCGGACGTCCCTTCCGGGATGAGGGTTCACCAAGCATGGAAGGTATGAAATGGCCGTGACTTTGACCACGCCCAACACGCTTCTCGGCGTGTTCCAGCCCAAGGGTAACATCGCCAGGCTGGCGAGCAATGCCGCGATCGTCGTGCTGGGCACGATGCTCCTCACCGCTTCCGCCAAGATCAACGTGCCGGTGTGGCCGATTCCGGTGACCATGCAGACCTTCGCCGTCGCCGCCCTGGCCGCCGCCTTCGGCATGCGCATCGGCCTCGCCACCGTCGCCCTCTATCTGCTCGAAGGCGCCATGGGCCTGCCGGTCTTCGCCACGGGCGGCGGCCTCGTCTATCTGGTGGGGCCGACCAGCGGTTTCCTCCTCGGTTTCCTTGCCATGGCGGCCATCATCGGCGCCGCCGCCGACCGCGGCGCCTCCGGGCGCCCGCTGGCGCTCTTTGGCGCCATGCTGGCGGGCACTGCCGTGCTCTATGTCTTCGGCTTCGCCTGGCTCGTCGCCATGGCCGGCCAGGCCGCCTGGGTCGACCAGAGCAATGTCCTCGTCTCGGCCTTCGCCAAGGCCGTGCAGCCCTTCATCGTCTGGGATGCGCTCAAGATGGGCCTTGCCGCGCTCACCGTCACCGGTGCCTGGGGCCTGTTCGCCGCTAGGCGCTGAGCGGCGACGGATCGACTTGGAAAGGGCCGGTGGCAACGCCGGCCCTTTTTCGTTGCCCGGACGGTCCTATGGTTTCCCCAGCCGGCGCAGGAAGGCGGCGGTTTCGACCTCGTCCTCGTCGAGCCCCGCGACTTGCTTCAGCCGGCCCGAGCGCCGCAGCGTGCCGGCCTGCCAATGCCGGGGAATGGCCGGATGCACATAGCATTGCCGGCAGACGGCGCGGGTATTGCCCAGCCGCGCCGCCACCTGATCGAGCACGGCGTTGATGGTGCGGAGCTGCGCGGTCCGGCTTTCGGGCAGGGGCGCCGCGGCGAAGAGGCCGAAGGCGCGCACGCTGGCCGCCCAGGTGCGGAAATGCTTGGAGGTGAAACCGGGGCCGGCATGGGCGGCGATATAGTCGTTGACGTCGCGCGAGGTGAGCGTCATGACGCCGTCCTCGCCCTCATATTGGAAAAGATGCTGGCCGGGCAGATCCTGCAGGCTCCTGATCAGCCGGGCGATGCGCCGGTCGGCCAGTTGCAGCCGCCACAGCTTGCCGGATTTGCCCTTGAAGTGGAATTTGAGCGTCGGGCCGGCGATGTCGACATGGCGGTTGCGCAGGGTGGTGAGCCCGAAACTCTTGTTGTCGCGCGCATAGGCGGGATTGCCGACGCGGATGAGGCTGTTGTCGAGCAGCCAGACGACGGAGGCGACGACCCGCTCATAGCCGAGGCTGCGCCGGCGCAGGTCGCTTTCGACCTCCTGGCGCAGGCCGGGCAGCGCCCGGGCGAAGGCGGGCAGCGTCTCGAACTTGCTGGCGCTGCGATGCGCCGTCCAATCGGGATGATAGCGATATTGCTTGCGGCCCTTCTCGTCGCGCCCGGTGGCCTGGATATGGCCGCCCGCCTGCCTGCAGATCCACACATCGGTCCAGGCCGGCGGAATGGCGAGCGCGCCGATGCGCGCCAGATCGGCCTTGCCGGGGCGTTGGCCGGCGCCGTCGTCGTAGGAAAAGCCGGTGCCGCGGCGCCGGCGGCGCCAGCCCGGCTCCTCGTCGGATGAAAAGACCAGGGACGGCGCGGGGCCGATTTCCTCGGTCCGCATCCGGTCCAGCACCGCTTTTGCCAGTTTCATTCCGCCTGCCTCGCCATCGTCCCCCAAATGATCGGAACGGCAAGACGTTCCCCGCGCCGCCAAACGTGACCGGAACGGGCGCGCCGATGGGGCGTTGATTGGCAGCACCGATCCATTGGGGGACCATGTCATGCCCGCTTCCCGCCCGATCTGGAAAGGCCAGCTCCGCCTGTCGCTGGTGGCCATTCCCGTCGAGTTGTTCAGCGCCGCCCGCAGCGGCGCCCGGCCCAGCTTCCGCCAGATCCACGAGCCCACCGGCAAGCCCATCCGCTACGAGAAGGTGGTGGCCGGGGTGGGGCCGGTGGACAAGGACGAGATCATCAAGGGCTTCGAATACGAAAAGGGCGACTATGTGCTGTTGACCGACGACGAGATCGACGCGGTCAAGCTCGAGACGCGCAAGACGCTGGAGCTGACCCAATTCGTGGGCGCCTGCGAGATCGACCCGATCTACTACGACAAATCCTATTTCGTCGTGCCCACGGACGAACTGGCCGAGGACGCCTTCCGGGTGATCCGCGACGCCCTGCGCCAGACCGAGCGGGTGGGGCTGGGGCAACTGGCGCTGCGCGGCAAGGAATATCTGGCCGCCATCAAGCCCAGCGGCACCGGGCTGATGCTCGAAACGCTGCACTACGAGAACGAGATCCGCAAGGCGGACCCGTTCTTCGCGCAGATTTCCGGCAAGAAGGCCGAGGCGGAACTGCTGGACGTGGCCACGGCCCTGATCGAGAAGAAGACCGCGCCCTTCGATGCCGGCGCCTTCAAGGACCATTACCAGGCGGCCCTGCACGATCTCATCAAGCGCAAGATGAAGGCCAAGGGCCGCAAGATCACCGCCACCGAGGAGGAGGCGCCCGAGCGGCCGCGCGGCGAGAACGTGGTCGACCTGATGGCGGCGCTCAAGGAAAGCCTCGAAGGCAGCGGCGGCAAGGCCCGCAAGCCCTCGCGCCGGAAGGCGGGCTGACCATGGCGGGCAAGGCCGAAGACCTGCTGCGGGACTACCGGGCCAAGCGCAATTTCGCCCGCACCCAGGAGCCGTCGGGCGACGACGCGAACCTGCCGGAAGCCGGGCGCGGCAGTTTCGTCGTCCAGAAGCACGACGCGACGCGCCTGCACTACGATTTCCGCATCGAGCTCGACGGGGTGCTCAAGAGCTGGGCGGTGACCAAGGGACCGTCCAACAATCCCGCCGACAAGCGGCTGGCGGTGCGGGTGGAGGATCATCCGCTCGACTATGGCGGCTTCGAGGGGACCATTCCCGAGGGCGAATATGGCGGCGGCACGGTGATGCTGTGGGACCGGGGCACCTGGGAGCCGCTGGGCGACCCGCATGAGGGATTGGAAAAGGGCGACCTCAAATTCCGCCTGTTCGGTGAACGGATGAAGGGCGAATGGGTGCTGGTGCACATGAAGGGGCGCGACACCAAAAGGCGTTCCGGGCCGGACCGGGAGAACTGGCTGCTGATCAAGCACCGCGACGCCTATGCGCGCGACAAGGATACGCTGACCACGCGCTTCACCCGCTCGGTGGCCACGGGCCGCGATTTCAAGGGCATCGCCGGCGGCGCGGCGCCGGAAAAGGCCAGCAAGGTGCCGGCCAAAGCGGTCTGGCATTCGGATGGCGGCGAGGTGCCCGCCTTCCGCCCGGTGCAGCTCGCCACGCTGGTCGACAGCGTGCCGGCGGGCGAGGACTGGCTGTTCGAGATGAAATATGACGGCTATCGCTGCCTTGCCGCTATCGCCGGCGACAGCGTGCGCCTTTATACGCGCAGCGGGCTCGACTGGACCGACCGGTTCGGCGCGCTGGTGGCGCCGCTGCGCAAGCTGCGGATCGGCTCGGCGCTGATCGATGGCGAGGTCTGTGCCTTCGATGCCAAGGGGCGCACCGATTTCACCACGCTCAAGAACGTCCTCAGCAATGGCGGGCGGCTCGAATATTTCGCCTTCGACCTTTTGGAAGCGGACGGAAAGGACCTCAGCAAGTTGCCTCTCGTCGAGCGCAAGGCGCGGCTGGAGAAACTGCTGGGCAAATCGGCGCGACAGGACCCGGTGCAATATTCCTCGCATGTGCGCGGACACGGCCAGAAAGTGCTCGATGCGCTGTGCAGCGAGGGGCATGAGGGCACCATCGCCAAGCGCGCCGGCGCCCCCTATCGCGGCGAGCGCAGCAAGGACTGGCTCAAGATCAAATGCCTGCACCGGCAGGAATTCGTCATCGGCGGCTGGTCGCCCTCGAGCAAGCGCCGGGGGTTCGCCTCGCTGCTGCTCGGCGCCTGGGAAGGCGACAGGCTGATCTATCGCGGACGGGTGGGAACCGGGTTCAGCCAGGATCTGCTGGAGGAGATATTCGGGCGATTGCAGAAGCTGGCGCGCAAGACCAGCCCCTTCGCGGCGGTGCCGCGCGAGATCGCCCGCCACGCCAGATGGACGAGGCCGGAACTGGTCGGCGAGATTGCCTATACCGAGATGACGGGGGACGGCATTCTGCGCCATCCCTCATTCATCGGCCTGCGCGGCGATAAGCCGGCCAAGGAGGTTCGCATGGAAGAGCCGCAACCCATAGAGGACGATGGCGAGGAGGTGGCCGAACGCCTCGGCGTGCGGCTGACCTCGCCCGACCGGGTGGTCTATCCGGGGCAGGGCATCACCAAATCGGCGCTGGTGGCCTATTACGAGGCGGTTGCCGAGGCCATGCTGCCCCATATCGCCAACCGGCCGCTCAGCCTGGTGCGCTGCCCGCAGGGCCGGGCGAAGCAGTGCTTTTTCCAAAAGCACGATACCGGCGGCTTTCCGCCCCAGCTACGCTCGGCCCCGATCACCGAAAAGGACGGCGAAAAGAAGGATTACTTCTTTATCGAGGACCTGGCGGGGCTGGTGGCCGGCACGCAGATGAACGTGCTCGAATGGCATATCTGGGGCTCGCATTTCCCCGCAGTGGAGCAGCCGGACCGGCTGGTCTTCGACATCGACCCCGATATCGGCCTCGATTTTTCCGCCATCACCGGCGCCGCCACTGACATCCGCGACCGGCTGGAGGCGCTGGGCCTGGTCAGCTATGCCATGGTGTCGGGCGGCAAGGGCATCCATGTGGTGGTGCCGCTCGAGCCCGGCAAGACATGGCCCGGGATCAAGGCCTTCTGCCGCGCCATCGCGCAGAACCTGGCGGCGGAGGAGCCGCAGCGCTTCACCGCCAATCTCTCCAAGGCACAGCGCAAGGGGCGGCTCTTTCTCGACTATCTGCGCAACGAACGCGGCTCGACCGCCATCTGTCCCTGGTCGGTCCGCTCGCGCGAAGGCGCCCCGGTGGCCGTGCCGGTGAGCTGGGACGAGGTGAAGGGGCTCAAGCGGGCCAATGGCTTTTCGCTCGACGCCGCGGCGCAGCGGGCGCGGAGCGGGGATGTCTGGGAGGGATATTTCAAGCAGCGCCAGAAGCTGACGGACAAGATGCTGAAAGCGGTGGGGGCGGAGGCGGAATAGGGGTGCCCGGGGTGTGGAAAGGTGGATTGCCGGAACGAGTCCGGCAATGACGGATGGGAGGGGTCCGGTAAGATGTGCCGGGGGATAGGGCAGGAGAAATTTGTCGATCAGCCGCCTTCCCGTGCGGGTAGCAGGGCGCGCCCCTGGGTATCGAACAGCAGGGCTTTGGCGGGATCGACGCCCAGCGCCAGGCTTTCGCCGCGGCGGAGCGCCTGGTCGCCACCCAGGACGGCCAGCCAGGAGGCGCCGGAGGGCAGTTCGAGATTGACGATGGTTTCGTTGCCCAGCCGCTCGACCAGGCCAATACGCCCCACGATGGAGGTGGCGGCGGTAGCCGTCAGATCGTGCGGGCGCACGCCCAGGGTCAGCCGGTCGCCGGCGTGCAGCCCGGCAGTGGGCGCGGCGACGGCGAGGCCCACCACGTCCTGCCCGCTGACGACGACGGCATCGCCATCGGATTTTTCGACCTCGACGGCAATGAAGTTCATCTTGGGCGAGCCGATGAAGCCGGCGACGAACAGATTGGCCGGACGCTGATAGAGCTCGATGGGACTGCCCACCTGCTGCACGACGCCCCCATCGAGCACCACGATCTTGTCGGCCAGCGTCATGGCCTCAACCTGATCGTGGGTGACGTAGATCATGGTCGAGCCCAGATCGTTGTGGAGCCGGGCCAGTTCCATGCGCATGTCGACGCGCAGCGCGGCATCGAGATTGGACAGGGGCTCGTCGAACAGGAACACCTCGGGCTGGCGCACGATGGCGCGGCCGATGGCGACGCGCTGGCGCTGGCCGCCGGAAAGCTGGCTGGGCTTGCGCTCGAGCAGATGCTCCATCTGGAGGATGCGGGCGGCCTCGCGGATCTTCCTGTCGCGGATATCCCGGGGCGTACGGGCGAGCTTCAGCCCGAACCCGACATTGTCGTAAACGCTCATATGCGGATAGAGCGCGTAGTTCTGGAACACCATGGCGATGCCCCGGTCGCGCGGCTCGACATGGTTGCACAGCACCTCGCCGATCCACAATTCGCCCGCCGAAATCTCCTCGAGGCCCGCGATCATGCGCAATAGCGTGGACTTGCCGCAGCCCGAGGGGCCGACAAAGACGACGAACTCGCCATGGTCGATGCTGAGGTCGACCCCCTTGATGACCTCGACATTGCCATAGCTCTTGTGGAGCGATCTGAGGGTCAGTCCGGCCATGGGATCATCCTTTGACGGCGCCTGCGGTCATGCCTGCCACGATCTGCCGGTTGAAGAACAGGAAGACGATCAGCGGCGGGACGGTGATCAGCAGGATATTGGTGAACAGCAGATTGTAGGCGGTGCTGAACTGGCTCTGGAAATTATAGAGGGTCAATTGCACCGTGGCATTGGCGTTGCCGGGCAGGTAGTAGAGCGGATTGGTGAAATCGTTGAAGATGCCCACCGACTGCACCACGATATTGGTGACGGTGACAGGCCACAGCAGCGGCAGGATGACCCGGAAGAAGACGTCCAGCGGCCGCGCGCCATCGATGATCGCGGCTTCGTCCAATTCACGCGGGATGGTGGCGATGAAGGCGCGGTAGAGGATGATCGAGAAGGGCAGGTTATAGGCCACTTCGATGAGGATCATGCCGTGCAGCGTGCCGAAGAGCCGGAGGCCCTGGAGCAGCCAGATGGTGGGCACGACGGCCGGCGGGATCATCAGCCCGGCCAGGATCAGGAATTCGATGAGCCCGTTCCAGCGCGTCCTGCGGCGCGCCAGCACATAGCCCACCATGGCCGCGAAGACGACCAGCAGGGTGACGCTGGCCACGGTGATCAGCGAGGAATTGAAGAAGGCGGTGACCATCATCCAGTTCCGCGTCGTCACCACCTCGACCAGATTGTCCCAGAGATGGAAGCCCTCGGGCCAGGAAAAGTCGCGCAGGGCGGCCTGTTTCCGGTCCTTGAAGGCCATGAGGATGATGAACAGGAACGGGATGACGAAAACCACGAAGGTGACGGCGATGGCGGCGACGCCGCCGATGAGCGAGGCGCGCGGCTTCATTCGTGGCCCTGCCTGCGGTTGAGGAACATGGTCAAGGGCACGACGAGCACGGCGATGAGGATGAAGAGCACCACATTGCCGGCGGTCGACAGGCCGTAAAAGCCTGCCTGGTACTGCTTGTAGATCACCGAAGCGATGGTGTCGGAGGCGAAGCCCGGCCCGCCCCGCGTCATCGCCCAGATGAGATCGAAGGTGCGCAGCCCGCCGATGAAGCTGAGGATGATCACCGTGGCGGTGGCAGGGCGGCTGAGCGGCAGGGTGACGTAGAAGAAGTTCTGTAGTTTCGTTGCGCCGTCGATGCGGGCGGCCTCGTAATAGTCGCGCGGAATGGCGACGAGGCCGGCGATATAGATGACGGTGGCGAGACCCACGCCCTTCCACACATCCACCAGCGCTACCGAATAAAGCGCCAGGCGCGGATCGGTGAGCCAGCCCGGCCCCTTGATGCCGAACAGCGCCAGCCCCTCGTTGATCATGCCGGCGGTGGGGTGCATCAGCACGGTGAAGGTGATGCCCACGCCCACGGTCGAGACCAGCACCGGAAAGAAGATGACCGAGCGCAGATAGCCGCGCGCCACGATCTGGCTGGTCAGCATCACCGCCAGCAGCATGCCGAGCACCACCTTGAGCCCCGAGGTCATCGCCGCGTAGATGACGGTGTTGACCAGACCCTGGATGAGGAACGGCTCGCGCAGGAACTGGGCGAAGTTCTCAAGGCCGATGAAGACGGAATCGAACAGCGTCCAGCGCGTGAGGCTGAAATAGAGCGAGGCGAAGGTGGGAACCAGGAACAGCACCCCGTAGATGATGGCGGCGGGCAGGAAGAACCAGCCCGGATAGGCCGTCCGGCCTTTGCGTCCCGGCACGGGGGCAGTGGCGATTGCCATGGAATACCTCGCAGTGAGACCGACCCCGAAGCTACACCTTCGGGGCCGGTTCGTCCCGGTTCCGCTTACCAGCCGGGCAGGCCGAGCTGCTGGGCCTGCTTGCGCACGTCCTCGTCGTAAAGGGCGGCACCGTCGGCGGCCGAGCGGATGAGGGTGCCGACCTCGACGGTGATCTGCTCGAGCGCGGGGCCCTTGACCGGCGAGAGGAATTCCAGCGCCGGGGCATTGTTCCCGCCCGCCTCGAAATAGGGCAGCATGTCGGCCACCGAAGGCGGTATGTCGGTGGGCGGCACGCAGCCATCGACCATATAGGGGCCGGTGGCGCCCACCGCCTGGTTGCGCACCTCGCAGCCCTCGGGGCTGACCATGAAGGCGACGAAGGCCCGGGCCGCGTCGGGATTGGCGCTGTTGGCGGCGATATAGACCGAATCGGGCATCCACACGGTCAGCCCGTTGCTGTCGGCGCTGTCGCCGGGCTGGGCGAAGAAGCCCACATCGTCCAGGTTCTCCGGCGCGGTTTCGGCGATGGCGCCGATGGCGAAGGTCAGCATGGGATAATGCGCGCCCTCGCCGGTGGCGACCATGCGCACGCCGTCGGCATAGGTGGCGGCGCCGAAATCCTCGTTGAAATAGCCGGCCTCGGCGACCTCCTGGAGCTTTTCGAACCCGCGCAGCGCCGCCGGCGTGGTGGCGAACTTCGCCTCGTTGGCGGTGTATTTCTCGGCGAAGTCCGGCACTTCGGCCAGAACGTTGTAGAAATCGGCGAGCACGAAGAGCTGGCTGGTCCAGGTGTCGGCATAGGTCTGGATGACCGCCACCTTGCCCGCCGCCTTGATGGCGGCGTTATTGGCCATGAACGCCTCCCAGGATCTGGGGATGTCGAGCCCCAGTTCCTCATAGATGGGAATGTTGTAGAAGATGCCTCCGCCCATGGCCGGGGCCCAGGGCGCGCCATAGACGTCCTCGCCGGCGGTCACCACGCGCTTGAAGCTGTCCTGCACCCGCTCCTGCCAGTCCTCGCCGGTGAGCGGCATCAGGTTCTGCTGCGGGTTGATGGCCTGGAACAGCGAGCCGGAATTGTAGAGAAAGACATCGGCCATGGCTCCGGTGGCCAGCCGCGTCTTGACGATGTTGTCGCCCTCGCCGCCGCCCGGGCGCACCTCGACGTCGATGCTGACATCGGGGTTGACCTGGGCATAGGCCTCCACCAGCGCCTCGGCCACCGCGATGGATTGCGGGCCGTTGTCGACGAGGAACGTCAGATGGCCCGACTGGGCCTGGACGGCGCCCGCCGTCAGCAGCAGGCCCAGCGTGCTGGCGCCCGCCAGGGCGGCAATTCTGGTCTTGATCATGGTCTCTCCTCCCATTCGGCCCGCTCCATGCGGACCTTGGCTTGCGCCCGCCGTCCCCGATCAGGGCGTGCGGGCATTGATGCTCGGTCCCCGCTTTTCCTCCCGGACGGGGGCCGAATAATCGAACCTCAGCACATGGCGCCCGGGCCCGATGGCTTCGGCGCCGGTGCCGGCAAGGGTCGTGCCGTCGAGCACGGCATTACGATAGGCGGGGCTGAGCACCAGCCGCCCCCGGGCGCCCTGCGGTATCTCGAATTCGTAGCGCACGGCCTCGCCCTCGACCGACCAATTGACCGCGATGCGCCCGCGCGCGCTGTCGTGGTCGGCCGAAACCGGCGACAGTTCCGGAATGATCACCGGCTCGAAGACGATGGTGCCGAAACCCGGATCGTCGGCATCCGGCCGGAACCCTGCGACCCCTTCGAACAGGAACTGGCACACCGCGCCATAGGCGTAGTGATTGTAGGAATTCATCTGCGGATTGTAGATGCTGCCATCGGGCTGGATCGCGTCCCAGCGCTCCCAGATCGTGGTGGCGCCCATCTTCACCTGATAGAGCCAGCCCGGGACCTCCTCCTGAAGGAACATCTCGGCGGCGACGCCCCATTCCCCGATCTTGACCAGCGCCGGCAGCAGGGCGGGCGTGCCGATGAAGCCGGTACCGATGCGGCCGTCCGTGCGCGCGATGGCATTGAGGAAATAGGCCTTGGCGGCCTCGCGCCGGTCCTGTGGGATGAGATCGTGCAGAAAGGCCAGCGCATAGGAGGTCTGGTCGTCATAGGCCAGCCGTCCCGACGGGGTGACGAATTCGTGCTGGAAGGCGGTCCTGACCTGTTCGGCCATGGCGGCGAGCCGCGTTTCCGCCTCGTGCTCCCCCAGCAGGCGGGCAATCGCGGCGACCTGGCTGGCGGCGATGAACAGATAGATGGTGGCGGCGGCGTCGTCCCCGATGGTGGGCAGCGGCTTGGCGCTGGGGCCGCCCGGCTGCAGCCAGTCGCCGAAGGAAAAGCCGCGCGCGCCCCAGGCGCGGGGCGGGGACACCACCGGCCCGTCGCTGATCGACCAGACGAAGTCCACCCACTTCACCATGGCGGGCAGCAGCTCGCGCAGAATATCCCGGTCGCCATAATGCAGATAGAGCTGCCAGGGCACCGCATAGATGGCGTCGCCCCAGCCGGTCGAGCCGTAAAAGCCCGGATAATCCTGCGGTGCGAGGCGGGTGGGGTCGGGCGAGACATGGGGGACGGCGCCGTCCTCGCGCTGGTCGACCGCGAGATCGCGCAGCCATTTGCGGAAAAAGCCCTGCACATCGGCCAGATAGCAGGCCGTGCCGGCAAAGACCTGCGCATCGCCGGTCCAGCCCAGGCGCTCGTCGCGCTGCGGGCAATCGGTCGGCACCTCGATGAAATTGGCGCGCTGCGACCACAGCGTATTGAGCACCAGCCGGTCGACCAGCCCATTGCCGGAGGTGAAGCGCCCCTTGACCTGGGTGACCGAACTGACCGGCACCGAGACGATGTCGAGCAGTTCGGCCCCGCCTTCGATGGTTACGCGCGCATAGCGATAGCCCTGGAAGGTGAAGACGGGACGGTAATGCTCCTCGCCGCTGCCGGCCAGGACATATTCGACGCGCGCCGCGGCGGTGCGATAATTGCCGTTGTAGAATTGCCCCTCCTGGTCGAGCACCTCGCCATGCTCGACGACGATGCGGGCGCCGGCGGCGCCACGCACGGTGATGGCGACATTGCCGCCGGCATTCTGGCCGAAATCGTAAACCGTGCGCCCCTCGCCATCGCTCCAGCTCCTGGTCACCGGCAGCGGTTCCAGCTCCCGGACCGGCGTGGTTTCGTGCGGCACGAGGATCGAGCGGTCGAAATCCATGACGGCGGTGCCGGCAGAGGCCTCGGGCACGATGCGGGCGTCGTAGATCTCGCCGAAATAAATGCCCGATTTGCGCACCGGCAATTCACCGCTTTCCCAACTGGCGTCGGTGACGAGCAAGGGCGCGCCGGCGCCCGGGGCGCCATGCAGTTCGGCAATGGCGGCGATGTGCTCGCCCCAGGTGTTGAAGATGGGATGCCGGCCCCACATCATCTGCGAGCGCAGCCAGCCATCGGCCAGCCAGATCTCGATGCGGTTCTCGCCCTCCCGCAGCAGGTCGCCGACCGGATAGGTCTGATAGCTGAGGCGCCGGTCATAGGCGGTCCAGCCCGGGGTGAGAAGATCGTTGCCGACGCGCCTGCCATTGATGAAGGCGCGATAGAGCCCCAGCGCACTGATATGCAGCATCTCGGTGCCGCGCGGCGCCGGCAGGACGAAGCTCCTGGCGACGAAGCTGGCAGGGGTGCCCACGCCCCGGTCGGAAAGCGGCCGGATCATCCGCGCGCTCCACTCGAGCCGCGCCGGCCCCGCGCTGCCGGTCTCGATTGCCGCCGCTTCGTTCACCCTGGCCTCCCCTCGCCTGACGCATTTATGTAGAATGTTCTACGTGCATCGTTCTACGTTTTCCGGCGTTTGGCAATAGAAAATCTTGCGCTGGAGAGGGATGGAGTGGCACATGGATGGGTGGACATCGGAATGGAGGGCGCCGGACCATGGCGAAGAACGGGGCGGAAAAGCGGTCCCGCCGGGTGACGATCCGGGAGGTCGCCGAAGACGCCGAGGTTTCCGTGGCCGCCGTCTCCAAAGTCCTGCGCGACGCCTATGGCGTCTCCGACGCCCTGCGCAGCAAGGTCCGCGCCTCGATGGACAAGCTGGGCTACCGCCCGCTGGCGGCGGCGCGCGGCATGCGGGGCCAGACCTATACGATCGGCATCGTGCAGCCCGATCTGCGCAACCCCTTCTTCGCCGACATCATGACCGGGGTAGACAATGCGCTCGAGCGCACGCAGTACCGGACGCTGATCGGGATCAGCCAATCCTCGACCGACGGGGAAGTGGCGGCCGTCGATGCCATGATCGATCGCCAGATGGACGGTATCCTGCTGATCGGCGCCATCACGAACCGCGGCAATCTCGACGCTTTCGCACGCGGCAAGCCGCTGGTGACCATCGGCCACCACGAGCCGGCCGCAACGCTTTTCGACACCGTCAACACCAATGACCAGCAGGGCGCCATGCTGGCGGTCCGGCACCTGGCGGCCAATGGCTACAAGCGCATCGCCATGCTCAGCCTCAACAGCGACACCTCCACCATCATCGCCGAGCGCGAGATCGGCTATCGCCGCGCCATGATGGAGGCGGAACTGGGCCGGCATATCCAGGTGGTGCATTCGGCCCAGACGCCGCGCGAGGCGCAGATCACCGCAAGGCGCATGCTCGAGCCGGCCTCGCGCCCGGAGGCGATTTTCTGCTGGACCGACTTCATCGCCCTCGAGGTCATCAGCGTGGCGACCGAACTGGGCCTGCGCATCCCCCAGGATGTCGGCATCGTGGGCTATGACAATACCATGTATTGCGATTTCGCCCAGAACGGCCTTTCCAGCATCGACCAATCGGGAGAATTGCTCGGCTTGCAGGCGACGCGCCTGCTGATCGAACGGATCAAGGGCCGCGACGAGGCGGAACATTTCGTGGTCACGCCCCGCCTGGTGGCGCGCCGCAGCTCAAGCAGAAGATAGGTTCGCTCGATCGGCGGCGGCCGAAAGGGTTTGCGGGTATTTTTTCACGAGGTCGCAAGCGTGAAGATCGGCCCCTCAGCGCGGCCGCGGGGCGGCGAACGTCCTTCTGCGATAGCGGCTGTAGGAGCCGGGGCGGGCGGTCGTATAGGCCAGCACGGCCAGGGTTCCCAGTATCATCAAGGCAACGGTCATATCTTCTCCTCCGATGCCGAGGATAACCGTTCTCCCTCCCCGCGGTTCCATCACAGCAAGGCAGGCAGCGCGCCGACGCCTCCGGGGCCGCCGAAGCGAGCCGCGGAGAGCCAGGCTGCCATGGCGGCCAATTCCGCCAATCCCGTGGGAAATGGAACGGGAGCCTGGGATACCAGCAGCAGGGCATCGCCGAGACCTACCACGCTGTTGCCGCTGGACGGCGCCGGCCCATGCTCCAGATGCCAACCGGCGCCGGCAAGACCGAGACCGCGGTGAAAATCATCCAGCGCGCCCTGGCCAAGGGCAAGCGTGCATGTGCGCCAGCAAGACGCTTTATCGCGGCGTGTTCTGCCATATGCCCGCCTTGCCGTTGGCAAAGCCGAAGTCGAAGAGCTGCCCCAGCCAGGCTTCGTCGCCCAGCAGGCCCTGGCTTTGGGGAAAGCTGGCTGGAATGGCCGAGAGGCGGAAGGCGATATTGTTACGTGCGGCGGTATTGGCCAATTGCTCGAGATTGGCCCGGCCGAGATATTTCAACAGCGTGGGTACAGCGCGCTCGAGAAGATCCAGACTTGCCAGCCTGGTGACGGTGGCTGGGGTAGGGTCGACCACTCCGTTGAACAGCACATAGAGCTTCTTCGTGCCGCCGCCGCCCTTGTAGCCGCCGGGCATCAGAAGGACCTGCTGGGTCACGCCGCCGTCAACATGCAGTTCATCGATGCGCTGGCCTTGGGCTTCTGCTTCCAGCAATACCGGAGGAAATACACCTGGAACCGCGGTCGAGGCCAGGATGATGCGATGCACCAGGTCAAGCTTGTTGGGAATGTTGCTGACCGCGATGGCGCCGATATCCCAGACCACCGGCCGTTGCGCGTCCAGGTTTGTGGTGCCGACATAGAGCCGCCTTCCCTGCCGATGCCCGGCCGCCACTTCATCGAGTACCCGCTCATCGACCAACTGCCTTATGGCGTCGAGAATGACCGTGTTTTTCAACACCGATGGCGCCCCGAACAGGGCCGAGAGGAAATCGACCCGCATATTGGTCTGCTGGGTAAGGCTCGAAAATGCGGCTTGCAGGCGCCCGTCATGGCGGGAGCCGATAAAGGCGAGAGGGGCCATCATGGCGCCCACGCTGATGCCGGTGACGACTTCAAATTCGGGGCGGTCGCCTCTGGCCGTCCAGCCGACCAGGAAACCGGCACCATAGGCACCATTGATGCCGCCGCCCGACAGGGTCAGATAATCAACGATACCGTCATCGCCCGGCTTGATGCGGGAATGAGTGGTGACGAACTCGGGGTCATCGCCCCAGTAACGGATGACCTGGCTGCCCGTGATGATGCTACTGGCCACCAATTCGGGCGCCAGCGCCTTACGCGGCGGCATAGTTCCGGCACAAGCCGCCAGCAGCAGCGTGGCCCCGATAATTGCACCTATACGGACCAGCAAACGCACCTGCACCGGCACACCCCTCTAACAACCGGCTCTAGGCTAATGCTATCTCTGTTAATATACGTCCTGTCAGACGGGCGAGTTGGCCGATTGGTTGATCTATTGCAAATGCGTGCCAGCTACCGGTCGCCTTCGGCTGAGGTGTCGCTTTTCTCGTTGGCTTTGGCAAGCACAAGCATTGCTAGCCCAGTCGTCAGACGTAGAAAAGGGCTTAGCTTTTTCAGCTAAGCCCTTTTCTAATTGGTCGGAGTAGCGTGATTCGAACACGCGACCCCCTGCTCCCGAAGCAGGTGCGCTACCAGGCTGCGCTATACTCCGCCAGGCTCGCGGCATCCGGGCATTGCCCAGGCTCCGGCAAGGCCGGCCCGCCGCGACGTGGCGGCTTTATAGCCGCGCTCCTATTCCGGTTCAAGCGCCTCTCGCAACCTTTTATCGGGCCCGCGACCATGTTGCGCCCGCTGCCCGAACCGTGTAGGAACCGGCGCCAGTTGGGGCGTCGCCAAGTGGTAAGGCAGCGGTTTTTGGTACCGCCATTCCCAGGTTCGAATCCTGGCGCCCCAGCCATGGCTCTGCGTCTGGTGTCGATGACACGCCGGGACGGGCGCGCGGCACCCAGATCCCAAATTCGACGAGTGCCACACGCAACGGCCATGTCCACGGGCACACGTCGCTAGTTCAGGCGTAAACCGCTGTCGGCCGCGAACAGCGAGGCCTTGGCGATATCGAGAGTGACCGCAACGGTGCTGCCGGCCTCTACGCTGCCAGTTGGAAAGCGGGCAATGGCTTCCTGCCCGCGAATGGTGAGCACCACATTGTCCTCGGGGCCGGTCGGCTCGACGGATTCGACGGTCGCGGATTCGCCGGAACCGGGCTGGGCCAGCACGATGTGTTCCGGGCGCAGGCCGAGCAGCACCGCCTGGCCGGCCGCGATTGGGTCAACCCCCTGAACCGGCACTCTCCAGCCCTTGCCATCATCGAAGCTGATGCCGTCCGCGCCTTTCACCAGCGTACCGGCGAACATATGCATGGTGGGCGAGCCAACGAAACGGGCCACGAACAGGTTCGCGGGGTGGTGATAGACCTCGTGCGGGGTGCCGATCTGCTGAATGTCGCCCTTGTTCATCACCACGATCTTGGTCGCCAGGGTCATCGCCTCGATCTGGTCGTGGGTAACATAGATCATGGTCTTGCCAAGCTGGGCATGCAGCCGCTTGATTTCGGAGCGGGTCTCGACGCGTAAGGTGGCGTCGAGATTGCTGAGCGGCTCGTCGAACAGGAAGACCTTGGGATCGCGTACCAGGGCCCGACCAATGGCAACGCGCTGACGCTGGCCACCCGAGAGCTCACGTGGCCGCCGCTCCAGCAGGGGCTCGATCTGCAGCAGACGGGCTACCTCGCCGACCCGCGATGCAATCTCCGCAGCGGGTATTTTGCGCATGCGCAGGGGAAAACCGATATTCTGCGCCACCGTCATGTTGGGGTAGAGCGCATAGGACTGGAACACCATGGCGACGTCGCGATCGCGCGTGGGCATATCCGTCACCGACCGGCCTTCAATGACGATATCGCCGGAATCAATGGGGTGCAGGCCAGCTATGGCGTGCAGCAAAGTGGATTTGCCGCAGCCCGATGGTCCCAGCAGGACGACGAATTCGCCCTCCTCGGCGTCGACGCTCACCCCTTTGAGCACAGGGACGGCGCCATAAGCCTTCACGATATTCTTGAGTTGAAGCGAAAGCTTGGGCATTGGCGTCTATCCCTTGATGCTGCCGAGCGACATGCCGCGCACGATCTGACCCTGCACCAGCATGCCAAGTATCAGCATGGGCAGCATGACCAGAGTGGCCGCGGCGGTGAGCGGCCCCCATTGCACGCCCTGGAAGGTGAGGAAGGACGTGATGCTGACCGGCAGGGTCTGCGTATCGCGGCCCGTCAGCACCAGCGCGATGAAGAATTCGTTCCAGGTGAACAGCACGCACATGATCAGCGTGGCGATGATGCCACCCTTGGCCACGGGCAGGAACACCTCCCAGAAAATGGTGAACTCACGCGCACCATCGACCTTGGCGGCATCCCGCAATTCGCGCGGAATATCCTCGAAGAAGGTCAGCAGCATGGAGATGGCAAAGGGGATGTTGATGAACGCGTAAACGGCGATCAGCAGCCAGTGATTGTTCAGCAGCTTGAGTTGGGCCGCCAGGAAATAGGTCGGAATGACGAAGATCAGCGGCGGCGCGATGCGCAGGCTCAGCACGAACTTCTCGTTGTTGGACTTGACCGTGTCGCTCTGCTGCACCAGCCCGTAGGCGGCCAGCGCGCCGATGGTCACCGCGATGGTGCTGGCGATGAATGAGACGATCACGCTGTTGACGAAAGCGCGCAGGAAGACGCCATTGCTCAGCACCCGGCCGTAATTGTCCCAGGTCGGCTCAAACAGCCAGACCGGCGGGATGGCAAAGGCGTCGCGGATGGATTTGATCGAGGTGGCAACCACCCAGTAGAGCGGAAACAGCACCACCACGACCAAGGCGGCGATAAGAACATAGAAGGCTATCTTGCGCATCGGTCTTAACCGCTCTTCTTGGGGCGGAAAGCCAGACCATAGACGGCCAGCAGCGCCACATTGGTCAGGATGGTCAGCACCATGGCTATGGTCAAGGCATAGGAAATGTCGAAATTGGTGAAGGCGGCGATATAGCCGTAAAGGTTCAGCGTCTCGGTCGAGAGCGCCGGCCCGCCGCGCGTCATGATATAGAAGATGTCGAAGGCCTTGATGCTGTCGATGGCGCGGATGACGCCGACGACCAGAAGGGCCCGCTGCAGCATGGGCAGCGTAATGTGCCAGAGCACCTGCCATTCGCGGGCGCCATCGACGCGCGCCGCGCTCTGGGGGTCGCCGGGCAGCGCTTCCAGCGAGGCCATGGTCAGCAGCACGACGAACGGCGTCCACTGCCAGATATCGGCAATCAGCAGCGAGAACAGCGCGACATTGGTGCTGCCCAGCCAATCCACCGGCCCGAAGCCGATGACGGACAGCAGATAATTGGCCATGCCGCTCGAGGGATCGAACATGAAGCGCCAGGTCAGCCCCACCACGACGGGGGTCATGACGATAGGCACCAGGATCAGGGCGCGAACGACGCGCTTGCCGGCAAATTCGCGATCCAAAAGCAAGGCGATGCTGAGACCCAGCACCAGTTCGATGCCGGTAGCCAGGACGGTGAACAGCACCGTGCGGCCGAGCGCCGACAGGCCCCGCATGTCGAACAGCAGCCTTGCATAATTGTCGAGGCCGATGAATTGCTGCGCCCCGGGGCGCAGCAACGAGATGTTCTGCACCGTCAGCCACAGCACATAGACTGTGACCACGACGGAGACGGCACCCATGAACACCATGACAGGGCGATAGAAGAGCGTGGTTGCGTCCTTGGTCATGGCCAATCCTCAAAAAGGGGCCCCGTCACGTGGGAGAATGGACGTGACGGAGCCGCCTGCACTCAACGCGAGAGCGCAGCCGCGTTAGCGGCGTCCGCCTCGGCCAATGCGTCGGTAGCACTTGCCGTGCCGGCAAGGACCTTGGACACCGCAATGCCGGCATTGTTGATGATCTCATTGGCGGCAGGAACGGTCGGCAGATATTGCGGATTGCCCTGGTTGATCGAGGCGATCATCGCATCCTTGAAGGCGCCGTAACGGCTGTCGAACGCCTCTGAAGACAAAGCTGCGAGCGAGGTGACGCCGGAATTCGGCGCGATCTCAAGCGATTTGATCTGCTGTTCCTTGGCGGTGGCCCAGGAGGCGAACAGCCAGGCAGCCTCCTTGTTGACCGAAGCCGACGAGATATAGAGGCTATGCACGGCCAGCGAGGACGAGCCGCCCTTGGGCGCGTCGGTTTCCACCGGCACCGGCACGTAGCCGACCTTGCCGACGACCGAAGATATCTCGGGATCTTCGTTGAAGGCGCCGTTCACCGTGGCATCGAGCGTCATTCCTGCCTTGCCCTGCTGGAAGAGAACGCGGTTTTCTTCCCAGCCGAAATTGGCGACGCCCACTGGACCGTAATCGCGCAGCACGCGCGCGAAGGCTTCTAGCGACTCGGCCGCTTCGGGTGTTCCCAGCGCCGAGCCTCCTTCGGCATCGATGAACTCACCGCCGAAGCCCCAGAGATAGCCCGCCCAGACATAGACGCTATGGATGCCCTGGGCGCCGCGCATGGTGATGCCGGTGATCTCGCCGTTCGACTTTTCCTTGATCGTCCTGGCGGCGTCCTCGATATCGGCAAAGCTCGTCGGCACCGCAATGCCGTATTCCTCAAACAGGTCCTTGCGATACATGAGGAACGTGCTCTCGCCGTAAACGGGCAGACCGTAGAGCTTGCCGTCGACGAGATTGGTGTTGAGATAGCCCGGCACGAAATCGTCACGGTCGATGAAGCTGGGGTTCTGCGCCTCGAGCTCATCGAGGGGCTCGACATATCCAGCCTCCACGAAGCCCGGCACGAAGATGATGTTGTTCTGTACCACGTCATAGCGGCCCGACCCCGAGGAGAATTCGAGCAGCGTCTTGGCGGTGATATCGGATTCAGGCACAACTTCGAGTTCGACTTCGATGCCGGTGGCTTCGGTGAATTCGGGCAGCAATGCCTGAATGCCATCGGTGGTCGGGTGCCCTTCCATCAGCACGGCAAGGCGCGTGCCGGCATATGGCTTGCTGGCATCCTGCGCAAAGGCCGGCATGGCAGTCGAGGCGGCAAGCGCCGCTGTCAGCACGATCAGATGACGTCTCTTCATGGTTCCATTCCCTTTGTTGTCGTCCGTTCCCTCTGCACCCTGTCGGGTGCGATCAACGCTAGAGCTGTTCCACCGTCCCACTCTCGGCGGAACGGATCATGGCTAGCGTCAATTCCAAGGAGCGCAGTGCCTCCTCGCCCGTGGCCACCTGGGAAGGCTTGCCATCGAGCCATTCTAGCACGCTGCTCAATTGCTGGCGCAGACTGCCGCCGATAATGTCGCCAAAACTCGGCCAGTGCTGGGTGTCGATCTCGCGCGATGCCTGGTTGTCGGCGAAGTAAAGCCCGCTATCGCCGCACTGAACCTCGAACGAGCCTTCGGTGCCGATCAGCTCCATGCGGGCGTCGATCATGTGGCGGGCGCCGCCGGGCAGGGCCCATGCGCTTTCGAAATTCACCAGCGTGCCGTCCGAAAAGCGAACCACTGCGGCGATGGTATCCTGCGTGCCGGTGGACCCCAGAAGAATGTCGGTCTGCTGGGCATAGACCGAAACCGGGGTTTGCCCTTCCAGCATCCACAGCACCAGGTCGACATCGTGTACGGTCACGTGCAGCGCCAGCGGCAGGGTGCCGCCATAGCGCTTGGGTCCTTCGGTGCGGGCGCTGTTGCGGCGCGTATAGACATGGATCGGCGCGCCGATCTTGCCGGTCTGCATCAATTCGCGCGCCTTGTAGTAGCGCGGATCGAAGCGCAGCAGATAGCCGATGCCCAGCTTGACCCCGGCCTGCTTGCAGGCATCCACGATCTTGCGGCCATCTTCCAGGGTCGAGGCGATCGGCTTTTCGACAAACAGATTGATCCCCTTGGCGGCAATATCGAGCGCGGGCCGCAAATGGAGATGGTCGGGCGTGCAGATACTGACCAGATCGAGTTGCTCGGCGGCCAGCAATTCTTCATGGCTGGCGTAAACGTTCACCTTCTCACCAAGCCGGGCAGCGACCGAGCGGGCCAGGTCGAGATTGCGGTCGACAATGGCGACCAGCCTGGCGCGTGGCTCACGCGAAAAAATCGCGGCATGCATCGAACCCATGAAGCCTGCGCCGATCACGGCGACGCGGAATTGAGTAGTCATGCGGTTTCTCCGGATTGGACGCGAGCCGTCGCAACGGCGCTGGCATAGCGGCGTGTAATATCGTCGGGGCGGGTGATGGCCGAGCCGACGACGACGAATTGTGCGCCCAGCGCAATACTGCGGGCCGCTTCCGCCGGTTCCCAGATGCGCCCCTCGGCAATGAAGGGAATGCCGGCGGCGGCCAGATCGGCCATCAGGGCAAAATCGGGACCGACGAGCGCGGTGGAATAATCGGTGTAGCCCGCCAAGGTGGTGCCGGCGACATGGGCGCCTGCCGCCACCGCGGAACGGGCTTCGGCAAGGGTGCTGATATCGGCCATGGCGATGCAGCCGCGCGCCACTATGGCCGCGACCAGATCGGCAACCGGCACATGCCGGGTGCGATCGGTGGCGTCAAAGGCGATGATTTCGGCTCCGGCATCGGCCAGAGCGTCTACTTCCTCGATCCGCGTGGTGATGAACGCTTCAGACCCCGGGTGCTTCGCCTTGACGATGCCGATGATCGGCACTTCGACGGCGGCCCGCACGGCGCGTACATTGGCGACGCCTTCGATGCGCAAGCCCCTCGCTCCGCCCAGCACCGCAGCTTCTGCCAGCGCAACAATGTGGGGCGTCGGCGCCAGCGGGCTTTCGGCCACCGCCTGGCAGGACACCACCAACCGGCCGCGTAGCTGATCGAACATCGTTTCGACGGATATGACCATCAGAACCCCCACCTCTGAGGCTCATGGTAGCAAGATGGCGTTTTTCGTCAATCTCAATTATTCAATGAAAAGTTCCGTCAAAACCAGGTCCGCAATACCGATAAGTCCCGCGTCGGCTCCCATTGCGGCACGAACCACCGGTCGATGGAAGATCTCCGGCTGCAGGCCGATGGCCCGTCGTACCCGTTCCAGGAATCCCGGCGCCAACCCGACGCCGCCGCCCAGCACTACCCGCTCCAGATCAAGGCTCGCCACCAGATCGCAAAAAACGCTGGCCAGCCCGGCTGCGGCTCCATCCAATAGACGATTACAGGCCATGTCGCCCGCTTCCGCCGCAGCAAACACCTCCGGTGAATCGACAGGCCGCCCCAACAACTCGCTCGCCAACACGGCGATGGCAGTGCCCGAAGCCAACCGCTCGATACATCCTCGGCGGCCACAACCGCACACTGGCCCGTCCGGGTCACCCATCATATGTCCGACATGCCCCGCCAGCCCTTTGCGGCCTGATTGCAGCCGGCCATCGAGCACGATACCGGCGCCGATGCCGGTCGAAACGGTGACAAAGGCCATGCGCTCGACACCTTGCCCCGCCCCCCGTCGAAACTCGGCCCAGGCTGCCGCCTGCGCATCGTTGATGGCGAACACTGGCCGCGCCAGGCTCGCTTCGAGCGCCTGCACCAACGGAAACCGGTCCTCGATCGGCAAGGTTGCCGGATTGAGCGCCGTCAGATGGCCCTGGTCGACGATGCCGGTTGTCGCCACCCCCGCCGAGACCGTTGCCGGCAGCGTTGCCGCCTGCCTGGCAACCGCCTCGACAATATCAGTGCCGCGCCCGGAGCGAGGCGTGGCGATTTGCAGCCGCCGGGTCACCTGTCCATTGGCGACCAGGGCCAATGCGATCTTGGTGCCGCCGATATCGATGGCCAGCACTTCCCGGTCAGAAATTGCGGTCACTGACGCTACTCGCCGTATCCTTGATGGTTTCCAGATGTTCGGGCTTGGCATCGGTGATGGCCGCGACCAGTGCATCCACAATCAGCAACTGGCTGATTTTGGAGGGGAAGGCGCCGCCGGTCAGTGGCGTTTCCGGCCATGACGCCAACAGGACATGATCGCTCTTGGCCACCAGCGGGCTCTTGGAGCGGTTGGTCAGGGCAATCGTCTTGACGCCTCGGCTGTGGGCGAGTTCGGCGACACGCACCGTATCGATGGTCGATCCCGAGCTGGATACCAGGATATGGACGACGTCCGGTTCGGAGGTGGCGGCGATCATCGTCGCCAGATGCGAATCGGCAACGGCGCGGGCGCGCAGGCCCAGCCGGGTCAGCTTATACTCCAGATATTGCGCGGTAATGGCCGATGCGGCGACTCCGAAGATTTCAATATGGGTGGCCGCCAGAAGATCGGCGGCCACGATTTGAAGGATGGCGCGATCGAGCAGACGTTCAGTTTCATCCAGCGCAATCTTTGCCGTTTCAATAAGCGATTGTACGGCATCGGCTGCTGTCGGCGGTGCATCGGACCGTCCCTGTGTCGCCAATTCCTGGGCAAGCACCAGCTTGAAGTTCTGAAATCCGGAAAAACCCAGTTCCCGACAGAAGCGCATGACGCTGGCTTCGGAGGAATTGGCCTCTTCCGCCAATTCGGTGATGCTCTGATAGAGCACGGCTTGGGAATGAGCGAGGACGTGATCCGCGACACGCGTGAGGGCAGGTGTCATATTCGGTGCGGACGACCGGATATTGGCGATCAAAGCGCTTTGCATGCAGTTTACTCCGGTCTAAAAATGCTCGCCAACCCATGGGGAGGGGCCGGCAAACAAGGTTTCGCACAAGCGAATGGCTGCCGGATCACCCGTCAATACGCCAGCGCGCGCCAGAAAGCTTGCCGATCGATGTCCGGTGACCAGCGTGCCGAAATCGCCAAGCGCGATGCGGATGGTCGGCAGGCCGGTTCGACCCGTGGTGCACATGCCTTGCCCGTCCCGGATTTCCAGGGCCAGTGGAATATCGGTTCCAGCGGCATCCAGATCGATGCCCAAGACGCCGTCAGCGCTATAGCCACGCGCCTGCAGCACGGCGACGGGGTCAAGTATGCGCGCCAGCCACTCCTCCTGATGCATCAGCCGCCAGCCTTTGTCGGGCAGCGCAAAGACCAATGCGTCCTGTGGCGAGCCATGCCAGCGTACGCGGGGATATACGGAAGAAAACGTTCCCAGAAACGTCAGCAGATGTGCTGCGGCGGCGCCATTGATGGCAGCCCAATCCCGGACCACCAGACATTCGACATCGCTCGTATCCAGCACCAGATAGCCGGGCGCGGCCGCAACGGCGCTGACAAAGACTGCGGTATTTCCGGCCATCAGGCTCGCCCAATGCGCCGGGCTGCGCTGCAATAGCCCTGCATCATCGATGCAGCGTTGCCGATAGAGGGCCTCGATCGCCGCGATGGCGGGCTCTCCTTCCAGGCGGACAAACCTGCCGCCGCGCACCCTGGGGAGAACGGAGGTTTCGGCTTCATAGATCATTTCAAGGCCAGCCAGCGCAAACCCGGCGCGCCGGTAAACCGGGCGCGTCGAGGCAAACAGCGTGGCAAGGCCGATATTGGATGCGGCCGCCTCCGCGCAAACCTGCTCAAGGAACCGGCCTGCCAGCCCTGCACCGCGCCAGATCGGATTGATCGCCACATGGGCGATATTGATTGCCGGAACCGGCTTGCCACCCAGCCAATGACCGGTTTCGATCACCGCCATCACGGCGGCCAGTTGCTCGCCGACAGAGAAAATGCGGAAGTTCCCGATGCCGACCTGCTCGATATAGGCGTGGCTGCGGGCGGGTTGGAAGCCGAAGGCCTGATTATAGGCGTCCGCTATGGCATCGCGATGCCGGTCCGAGGCGCGGGAGACAATCGAGGCAGCGGGGTCTGACATTTTTTTCTACCAGACTGATTTGCATGAAGAATTTCTTCATTACGGTTTTGTGTGCGCCCTGTCCATGGTTATGCCTCAGATTTTCAGGCGCGGGGCGTCGGCCTGAGCGCCCATACTGATGAAAATTGCCAGGGGCTCAGGTCAATATCTAGCCCCAGCCCCTGTTGGTGAACCATTGCCTGGCTTCGCCGTTACCAAGGGACAAGGAGAGGAATATACGCCGGGGCAGGCGGAAGCAGGCCTTGTCGGATGCATCGCGGAGGCCGATGCTTCCGGTGGCGCAATGGAGTGCCGGACGCTGCCGTGGGCACGTCCTTTCATTTCCTTTCACCAACCAGCAAGGGACAAAGTTGGATGACCGATCAGGAAGACGACCATCACGCTCAAACCGGCGATGCTGCCCGCGGCCTGACCCGCAGGAGCCTGCTCGCGGGCTCGGCGGGCCTGACTTTCGCGGGGGTGCTCGGCGCCCAGCCGGCCCAGGCCCAGAACGCCAGCGCTGCGGCCGAGCAGCATTCCATGCACATGTCGCATTCGGCCGGCAGCCTCAGCGAGCGGCTCTACCAGGTCAATCCGGACATGCCCGAGCATGCCGACATCGCCCACGACCCTGCCGACGTGCCCCCGCCCATCGAACGCCGGGAGCCGCAGACGGTGCGCATCGATCTCGAAACCGTCGAGCTGGAAGCGCATCTGGACGAGAACAGCACGTTCCGCTTCTGGACCTTCAATGCGCGGGTGCCCGGCCCGTTCGTCCGGGTGCGCGTCGGGGACACGGTGGAGTGCTATTTCAAGAACGCCGAAGACAGTTGGATGGCCCATAATGTGGACTTCCACGCGGTTACCGGGCCGGGCGGCGGGGCGGTCCTCACCACGGCGCTTCCCGGCGAGGAATTCGCCTTCCGTTTCAAGGCGCTCAATCCGGGCCTATACGTCTATCACTGCGCCGTCGCCCCGGTGGCGCTGCATATCGCCAATGGAATGTACGGCCTCATCCTGGTCGAGCCCGAAGACGGCCTGCCGCCGGTCGACCGGGAGTTCTACGTCATGCAGGGCGAGCTCTATACCGAAGAGCCCTTCGGCAGCCGCGGCCTGCTGACGGAAAGCTATGACAAGCTGATGGACGAGCGGCCGGAATATTTCGTCTTCAACGGCCATGTGGGGGCCCTCACCGATCATTTCCCGCTGCGGGCCAATGTCGGGGAGACCGTGCGCATCTTCTTCGGCGTCGGCGGCCCCAATTTCCCCTCCTCCTTCCATGTGATCGGCGAGATCTTCGACCGCGCCTATACTACCGGTTCGCTGACCAGCCCGCCCCAGACCGACGTGCAGACCATTCTGGTCCCGCCCGGCGGCGCGGCGGTGGTGGAGTTCAAATGCGAGGTGCCGGGCCGCTACGTGCTGGTCGACCATGCGCTCTCCCGCGCCGAACGGGGCCTAGCCGGCTATCTGATCGTGGAGGGCGAGGAACAGCCCGACCTGTTCGGCCCCATCGGCGAGCCGCCCGATCCGGAGATGTCCGGACACTGAGCCCGATCGGCCGCTTGTCCGGCGTATGTTTCCGGAAGCGCGGCCGATCAGAGACTTGCGACGGTTCCGGCGTTTCCATGAGACGCCGGAACGGTCTAGCTTCCCCGTAGCCGCTTTTCGCCTGCCTCGATCCGGATCGGCAGCACGTTTTCGGGCGGCGGCAGGGGGCAAACGGCGAAGTCGGTGAAGGCGCAGGGCGGATTGATGGCCTTGTTGAAATCCAGCACGATGGAATGATCGGTCACCTCCTCGCCGAACAGGAAGCGGCAGGCCGGATAGGTGCTGTCGCGCGCGGTGAGGTCGCGGATGACGAATTGCAGGCTCTGCGGCGTACCGTGGGTGGCCAGCAGTTCATAGGTGACGCCGTCGCGGGTGAACACCGCCTTGCGCGTCGCCTCGACCTCGGTGCGGATGGAGCGGGAGGTGTCGATGACCAGCCCCTTGGGCGCCTCCAGCGCCACCCATTCGGCGTGAATCCGCCAGCTCGGATCGAGCGGGAAATAATCGAGCGGCGGGAGCCGGCCGGGAGCGCTGGAAGTGGTGTCGCGCACCCGCAGCGCATGGGCGCCGTTGAGGGTGGTGACCTCCAGCAGCAGATTGCCGGCGGTAAAGCGCGGGGGCCGGTATTGCGAGAGGTCGAGCGCCATGGGCGCGCCGCCATCGGCGGGCGTGTAGGTGACCCCGCCATCGGCGCCCTGGGTGATGCGGCCCACATGGGCCGGGCCGGCGGACAGCACGATATCGTTGTCCGGGGCGCTGCCCACGCTCACCGTGCCTTCCGCAAGCGTGTCGCGCGCGATGATGTTGAGCCAGCCATCGGGCGCCTTGAGGGCGGCGAGGCGCTGCGCCTGCCATTGGGCATAGGCAGTCGGATAGTCCGTCATGATGAAGCCTCCTTGGTGGTCAGGCGCGGCACGCTGGCGAGCAGGCGCTGCGTATAGGGGTGCCGGGGATTGGCCAGCACGGCGGCGGTCTCGCCGGCTTCGGCGATGCGGCCCTTTTCGAGAATGACGATGCGCCGGCAGAGCGCGGCGACGACGCCGACATCGTGGGAGACGAAGAGCAGGCTCATGCGCCGGCTCAGCCGCTCCAGCAGTTCGACGATGCGGATACGGGTGGTCAGGTCGAGCGCGCTCACCGCCTCGTCGGCCAGCAGCAGGCGGGGACCGGCGACGATGGCCCGCGCAATGGCGATGCGCTGACGCTGACCGCCGGAAAACTGGTGCGGATAGCGGCCGGCGGCGGAAGCGTCGAGACCGACCGCCTCCAGCGTCTCCCCGACCAGGCGGGCGTGATCGCCTTCGACGCGCAGCGAGCGCAGCGGTTCGGCGATGATGGAGAATATCTTCTGGCGCGGATCGAGCGAGGAATAGGGATCCTGGAACACCACCTGCGCCTGCCGCCGGAACCGCCGCATGAAGGCGCGGTCGCGTGGATCGAGCGGCGTGCCCTCGAAGGTGATCCGACCGCTATCGGGGCGGGCGAGCCCCAGCAGCAGGCGCAACAGCGTGGTCTTGCCCGAGCCGGATTCGCCGACGAGGCCGATGGTGTCGCCCGGCGCGATCTCGAGCGAGACGTCCTCGAGGACGCGGCGCCCGGGCCCATAGCCGAAACTGACATTGTCGATCCGCATGAGGCTCATCGCCGTCCCTCCAGGGCGTCGTCCAGCTTGCGGGCGGCGGCCAGCAGGCTTTTGGTATAGTCGTGCCGCGGCCGGGTGAACACATCCGCGACCGGGCCCGCTTCCACCACTTCGCCACGGCGCAGCACCACGACGCGCTCCACCGTATTGGCGACGACCGGCAGGTCGTGGCTGATGAAGAGCAGGGCCATGTTCCGCTCGCGCACCAGCCGGTCGAGGAGGACGAGGATTTCGGCCTGGGTGGTGACGTCGAGCGCCGTGGTCGGCTCGTCGGCGATGAGGAGCGAGGGCCGGCAGGCCAGCGCCATGGCGATGGCGACGCGCTGGCGCTGGCCGCCCGAAAGCTCGTGCGGATAGGCGCGGGCGATGCGGAGGGGATCGGGCAGGGCCACGTCCTCGAACAGGTCGATGACCGCGCGGTTCACCTCCGAAGCCGACAGGGCGCGCCCGTCGCGGCGGGCGCGCCGCACCAGCGGCTCGGCGACCTGACGTCCGGCCCGCATCAGCGGGTCGAGCGCGGTCAGCGGTTCCTGGAAGACGGCAGCGACGGCAGTGCCGCGCAGAGCGTCGAGTTCGCGATCCGGCGCACCGACGACCTGCCGGCCGGCGAGCAGGACCGACCCCCGGGCCGAAAGGCCAGCCGGCAGCAGGCCCATGGCGGCCAGCGCGGTCAGCGACTTGCCCGAGCCCGATTCCCCGATCAGGCCCAGCCTTTCACCGTGACCGAGGGCGAGGGAAACATCGGATACGAGCGTTTCGTGAGGGGTGCCGACGGTCAGCCCCCTGATGTCGAGAAGCGCGCTCATCGCTCGCTCCTTGCCGGGTCGGTATGCTCGCGCAGGCCATCGGCGAGCAGGTTTATGCCGATGACGAGGGAAACCAGCGCAATGCCGGGCGCGACCGCGCCGAGCGGGGCGGTATAGACCGTGCCCTGCGCCTCCTGGAGCATGCGGCCCCAGGAGGCATTGGGCGGCGGCGCGCCGAGGCCGAGATAGGACAGCGACGCCTCGGCGATGACGGCAAGGCCGAATTGCAGGGCGAAATTGACCGACAGCGTCGGCCAGATATTGGGCAGGATGTGGATGACGACGATCTTGGGCCAGGACGAACCCGAGGTGCGCGCCGCGGTGATGTAGTCCATGACCAGTACGCGCTTGGCCAGAATGCGCGTCAGCCGTGCCACGATGGCCGAAAGCGCCACGCCCAGCGCGACGATGGCCGAGGACAGACTGGCGGTGTCGCTCGCCGCCACCACCAACATGGCGATGAGCAGGGTGGGAAAGGCGATGAGGATATCGAGCGTGGCCGCCAGCGTGTCGTCCAGCCATTTGCTGGCGAAGGCGGCGAGGATGCCCAGGGTGACCCCGATGGCGGCGCCGATGGCCACGGCCCCGATTCCCACCTGGAGGGCGATGCGGCTGCCGATCATCAACTGGGTGAACAGGTCGCGCCCCAGCCGGTCGGTGCCGACCCAGTGCGCAAGGCTCGCCCCCTCCAGCCGCCCGCCGGTGAAGGCGGTGGGCTCATAGGGCAGCCAGAACAGCGTCAGCAGGCCCACGAGGACGTGAAGGCCCACCAGGGCCGCGCCGGCCCACAGCGCCGGGGAGAAGCGCCGGCCGGAACGGGATGGGGCAGGGGCGGCAAGCTCGCTCATGCCTGCACGCTCATCCTGCCGCGCAGGCGCGGATCGACGAGGCGCTGGACGAGATCGGCGGCAAAGCCCACCAGCAGCACCATGAGGGTGGAAACGAACAGAATGCCCTGCACATTGGGATAATCGCGCTGCTGGATGGCCAGGAGCAGCATCGAGCCCAGGCCCGGCAGGCTGAAGACCCGCTCGATGACGACGGCGCCCAGAAAGGTCGTCGCCAGCTCGATACCCAGGATGGAAATGACCGGCACCGCGCCGTTACGCAGGCCGTGCCGCAGCAGCGCTTCGGAAAAGCCGGCCCCGAGGGCGCGGGCGGTGCGCAGATAGTCGCTGCCCAGCACGTCCAGCGTCGCCGCCCGCACATAGCGCAGCAGCGAGGCGCCCATGACGAGGCCGATGGTCAGCGCCGGCAGGATCATGCCCGTCGCCGCTTCCCCGAAATTGCTCCAGCCGCGCAGCGGGAAACCGCCCGAGGGAAGCCAGCGCAGATTGATGGCGAACAGGGCCACCAAGAGGATGCCGACCCAGAAGACGGGAATGGCGACGCCAAGCTGCGAGACCACCGAGATCGCCGCGCCATACCACCGGTCGGACCTGACCGCCGCGACAATGCCCAGCGGCACGGCGATGACGATGGCGAGAACGAAGCCGAAAAGGGTGAGGGGCAGGGTGACCGACATGCGGTCCAGGACCTGTTGCAGCACCGGCGCCCGGCTGACGAAGGACGTGCCCAAATCGAGCCGGGCGAGATTGCCGATGAAGCTGACAAATTGCACGTATAACGGCTGGTCGGAGCCGATCTGGGCGCGGGCGGCGTCGATCTGCTGCTGGGTGGCGCCGACGCCCAGCAGCGCATTGGCCGGGTCGCCGGGCAGCAGGCGCAGCAGCGCGAACAGCACCACGGCGGCGATGAACAGCGAAGCCACGAGGATGGCGGTGCGGCGGATGGTATAGGCGAGAATGGGATTGTTCCTTCCGATGCTGCCCGAAGATAGCGGCAGGCATCGAACAACGCCACCGGCCCGTGCGGGCCGGTGGCGATAAAGTCTTGCCGATGTGGTTCAGTTGGACTTCTGGATATCGTAGGCGAAGAACTGCGAGTTCAGCCCGTTGACCGGATAGCCGGTGACATTGGCAGCCGACACCACGATCTGCGGATAGAGATAGAGCCAGTTGCTCGCCGCGTCCTCGGCGATGATGCGGTTGGCCTCGGTCAGCTTTTCCACCTGTTCGGCTTCGCTCGCCGCCGCCTCGGCATCGGCGATCAACTGCACCACTTCGGGATTGTCATAGCCCCAGTAGAAATCCGGATTGCCGTAAAAGACGATGTCGCGGTGGTTCACGTGCTCCTGCAGCGTCGCCTCGAAATTCCGCTCCTGGTAGATTTTGGTGTACCATTCATTGGCGGTGATGATGTTGATGTTCACCGTCACCCCGATCTTGGCATATTCGGACTGCAGGAACTGGGCGACGATGGGGTGCGGATCGTAGTCGGGCGTGTCGAGGGTGAACTCGAACCCGTCCGCATAGCCCGCTTCGGCAAGCAGCGCCCTGGCCCCCTCGAGGTCATAGGCGTCGACACCGGTAAGATCGACATACCAGGGGTCGGTCGGCGGTACGAAGGAGCCGATCAGCGTGCCGTAATCGCCCCAGATGGAATTGAGCAGGCGCGCCTTGTCGGTGGCGCGGGCCAGGGCCTTGCGCACCCTGGCGTCGTCGAACGGGGCGACGCGGTCGTTATAGGCCAGCAATTCCTTGGTGGTGGAAGCGCCCTCGGTCACCGTGAAGGCCGGATTGTCGGCGAACTGCGCCAGCGAATCGGGGCTCTGGACCGAGGTGATGATGTCGATGGCGTTGGTAAGCAGGGCGTTGTTGAGCGCCGTGGCGTCGGTGAAATAGGTATAGACGACCTCGCGATTGGCCGGAGCCTCGCCCCAATAGCCATCGAAGCGCGAGAGCGCCAGCGCCGAGCCGCGACGCCATTCCTCGAGCGTATAGGGGCCGGTGCCGTCCTCGGCGGCGGTGATGTCCTCGGCCGCGTCGTTGACGATCCAGACATAGGAAAGATTGTAGGGCAGCGAGATCGACCGGCGCGACAGGGTGATCACCACGGTCCGGTCGTCCGGCGCCTCGATGCCGGTGATGGTGGCGAGGCTGTTCTTGCGCGAGCTTTTCGAGGTTTCCGCGGTGACCCGCTCGATGGAATGCTTCACATCGGCCGCGGTCAGCGGATCGCCGGAGTGGAAACTGACGCCCTCGCGCAGGGTGAAGGTATAGGTGAGGCCGTCTTCGCTGGCCTCGTAGGATTCCACCAGTTTCGGCTCGACCTCGCCGGAATCGGCGAGTTGGAACAATGCCTCGTAGACATTGCCGTTGAAGGCCTCGTTGATGCCCTGGCCGGCGCCGGCCGTGTTGTCCAGGTTCTGCGGCTCGTAGAGCGAACCGATGCGGATGCTGGCATCGGGATCGTAATCCTGCGCCCAGGCGGAGGCGGAAAGACTGACGCTGGCCAGCAGCGCGGCGACAAGAAGGGGACGCTTGAAATGCATGGAGATATCTCTTCCGGAAGATTTTCCGCAGCATAGAGCCGTCATGCGGAAAACTCCACCGATCCGGCAGGGTTCCTTTGCTTGCCGGAAGGGTGCGGGAGCACGAAATTGCCCGCGGGAAGGCGGAATAGAAAAGTTATTGCAAAGGGTCTTTTCGGGGGGGCGCCGGCGCTCCCCGCCGACGGATCGGGCCCGAGGAAAAACCGTCTCCGGAACGACATGGCCTTGCCTTTGTGCATACGTATGCATTATGAGGCGGGAAATCGATGATGGAGTTTCCTATGCCAATCTGGCTGAAGCGCAGCAGGGACATGCAGGAGCGGGCGGCGGCGGATCGCGAGGTCCGGGCGGCCGTCGAGGCCATGCTGGGCGATATCGAAGTGCGGGGCGACGCGGCGGTGCGCGAACTCTCGGCGCGGTTCGACCGGTGGGACCGCGAGGACTTCCGGCTGAGCGGCGAGGAGATCGACGAATGCATGAGCCAGCTCACCGATCAGGATCTCGCCGATATCGAATTCGCCCAGACCCAGGTGCGCAATTTCGCCCAGAGGCAAAGGGAGACCATGCTCGACCTCGAGGTCGAGACGCTGCCCGGGGTGACGCTGGGCCACAGGCACGTGCCGATCAATGCGGTGGGCTGCTACGTGCCGGGCGGGAAATATCCGTTGCTGGCCTCGGCCCATATGTCGGTGATCACCGCCAAGGTGGCGGGATGTGCGCGCGTCATCACCTGCGCGCCGCCATTCAACGGCAGGCCGGCACCGGCCATCGTGGCGGCCCAGGCCATGGCGGGCGCCGATGAGATCTATGTGCTCGGCGGCATCCAGGCCATCGGCGCCATGGCGCTGGGCACCGAGAGCATCGAGCCGGTGGACATGCTGGTGGGGCCGGGCAATGCGTTCGTCGCCGAAGCCAAGCGTCAGCTCTACGGCCGGGTCGGCATTGATCTGTTCGCCGGGCCGACCGAGACGCTGGTGATCGCCGACGAAACCGTCGATGGCGAGATCTGCGCGACCGACCTGCTGGGCCAGGCCGAGCACGGACCCACCAGTCCCGCGATCCTGCTGACCAATTCGGAAAAGCTGGCGCGCGATACCATGGCCGAGATCGAACGGCTGCTCGCCATCCTCCCCACCGCCGACATCGCCCGCAAGTCCTGGGCCGATTATGGCGAGGTCATCCTTTGCGAAAGCCACGAGGAAATGCTGGCGGAAGCCGACCGCATCGCCTCCGAGCACGTGCAGGTCATGACCGACCGCGACATGTGGTTCCGGGACAACATGACCAATTACGGCGCGCTGTTTCTCGGGCCGCGCACCAATGTCGCCTATGGCGACAAGGTCATCGGCACCAACCACACGCTACCCACGATGAAAGCGGCGCGCTATACAGGGGGCCTGTGGGTGGGGAAATTCATGAAGACATGCACCTGGCAGACCGTGACCACCGATGCGGCCTCCGCCGCCATCGGGGAATATGGTTCGCGCCTTTCCATGCTGGAGGGTTTTGTCGGCCATGCCGAACAGGCCAATATCCGCGTCCGCCGCTATGGCGGCCGCAACGTGCCCTATGGCGCGGCGGTGGCGCGGGGCGCCCAGGCGGCCGAATAGCATGGGGTCGAAAGGGCCGGGCCTCCGGTCCGCGCCGGTTGCGTCGATGATGGGGTGCGGATGGACGGCGGCGTAAAAAAGACCGGGGTGACATCGTCGGAGGTGGCGAAACGGGCCGGGGTGTCGCAATCCGCCGTCTCGCGCACCTTCACCCCCGGTGCGTCCATCTCGCCCACGATGCGAGCCAAGGTCATGGCCGCGGCGCGGGAACTCGGCTATCGGCCCAACGCCCTTGCCCGCTCCCTGATCACCAATCGCTCGCGCATCATCGCGGTGGTGATGGCCTATCTGGAAAACCTGTTCTATCCGGACGTGCTCGAGGAACTGGGCCGCCTTCTGGTCAGGGAGAACTACCGCCTGCTGCTGTTCACCGGCTCGCTCGACCGGGACAGCGATCCCGTCTTCGACCAGCTGATGCAATATCGGGTGGACGGCATCATCCTGGCCTCCACCTCGCTCTCCTCCGAGCTTTCCGAGGAATGCGCCGCGGCCGGTATTCCGGTGGTGCTGTTCAACCGCACCACCGAACGGGACGCGGTCTCCAGCGTCACGGCGCACAATCTCGAGGGCGGAAGGCTGGTCGCCGAGTTTCTGCTGGCGGGCGGGCATGAAAGGTTCGGCTATATTTCTGGCATCGAGAGTTCCTCGACCAACCGCGATCGCCTGGCCGGCTATCGCGAGGCGCTGGCGCGGGCCGGCCACGCCGATATCGTCATCGGCACCGGCAATTACGAACGCGCCGGAGCCGAGGCGGCCGCCCGCGAAATCCTTTCCAGGCCCGACCGGCCGGACGCGCTGTTCGTCGCCAACGACCACATGGCGGTCGCGGTCATGGATGTGGCGCGATACGAGTTCGGCCTGTCGATCCCCGACGATCTCTCCATCGTCGGCTACGACGATGTCGGTCCGGCCCGCTGGAGCGCCTACGACATCACCACGATGAGCCAGCCGCTCGAGCGGATGGTGGAAACCACGGTCGAACTGCTCATGGAACAGATCGCGAGCGGCAGGATCGTGGCCGAGCATCGCATCCTGCGGGGCGAGCTGATGGTGCGCTCCTCGGCCCGGCTGCCCGCTTCCGGCATCGTCGAGGCGGATGGCAGGCGCATTTACAGGCCACCGCAAAGCTGAGGCCGGTCCGGCGCCCGCGCTGAGGTATTTTGTCGCCCCTGCAAGACTTTGGTCGGCCTTGAATATGCCCCGATCAGCACCGATGTTGGATGCGGGCCCGAAAGGCCCTTTCCAAAATCAACAATGTCCGCTTCCGCCATCCGCGAGAAGCCAGGAGGTTAAACATGTCCGCCCCCAGGCTATGTCAGTCATGCGCAGAACCCCGGCCGCGCGCCGCCGTTCGCTGCCCATGGTGCCTGACAAGCTATACATCCCCGCACCGGGTCCCCGAGCATTTGTTCGCTGCTCCCGCTGGACGGAAAGGGCAGGCAAATCAAATATATGATCATATTTCATCGCCAGCGGACTAGTGGGACCAAAGGCCCATGGCCCGATCCCGCCGGATGGCGATGATGCCGCAGTAGCGCCTGCCAGCAATGACGGCGCTACAGGGGCTTGAGCGCTGCAAGCCAAGCGCTCGCCCCGTCCATTTTCCTGACCCACTGACCCCGCCCCGGCGGGGTTTCTTTTTTTGGGTGTGTCCGATCTAGCGGGCGAAGGGGACCCTGGTGTTGAGCACCGCGCCCGAATCGTTGAACTCGACCTGGAATTCCACCACGATCGTGCCGTCGACCAGAAACAGCCGCGAGCCGATCTGCATGTCGTTGCCGCCGCGATCCTTCTGCCGCTCGGTGAGGTCGAAGCCGATCTGCTTCCCGGCCTGGCGGCCTACCGCGACGCCGGAAAAACCGGCATTGGAGCTCATCACCGCCTCGTAGCGCGAATCGTGATCGATATAGGCGATGGTGCCGCTGACCGACAGGTTCATGTTCACCAGCGTGCAGCGGCCGGCATAGTTGATCTTGCCCTGATTGCCCTGCGTCACCGAGAGCCGGCAGCGGAAGGGTTCGGGCTTTTCTCCGCCCACCAGCATGCTCTCGCCCCGCCAGTTGCCGATATAGGAGGCCAGCAGGCTTTCTTCCACCGGCCCGGCCATGGCCGTTCCCGGCGCCGCCAGTCCCGCCAGCGCCAAGGCCACTGCAAATTTTCCAACCAGGCGTTTAATCACTTGAAAACCTCGTCCCCCGTTCATGGCGATATTGTATCGGTTTGGTAATTCCGCCAACAATGTATGCGACTGTTGACAAATTAATTATTGCGCGTGGCCCGAACCATGAACATTGCCGCAAGCCCGGGCCGTCCCGGCTCGCCCGCCTCCGCTCCGGATGACGCCATCATCGACGCCAGTGCGGTGGACTATACCGTTCAGGTGGCGGGCAAGCCCATGCGGATCCTGCGCGGCGTGTCCCTGCGCGTCGAGGCCGCACAGGTCGCCGCCATAATCGGACCTTCGGGCAGCGGCAAGACGTCGCTGCTGATGCTGCTGGCGGGGCTGGAGCGCGCCAGCGCCGGGCGGATCGTGGTTGGCGGTACCGATATAACCGGGCTCGACGAGGATGCCATGGCGGTGTTCCGGCGCAATACGCTGGGCATCGTTTTCCAGAGCTTCCACCTCATTCCCTCGCTGAGCGCGCTCGACAATGTCGGGCTGGCACTGGAAATCGCCCGCCCCGATCTCGATCTGGCCGCCGTGCGCAAAGAGGCTGCCGCCACGCTCGAGGCAGTGGGCCTGGGGGGCAGGCTCGACCACCGGCCCGGCGCGCTCTCGGGCGGCGAACAGCAGCGCGTGGGGCTCGCCAGGGCTCTGGTGACCAAGCCGCGTCTGTTGCTGGCGGACGAGCCGACCGGCAATCTTGACCAGAAAACCGGGGCGGCAGTGGCCGACCTGATGTTCGATCTGGCCCGGCGCAACGGCACCGCCATGGTGCTGATCACCCACGATCCTGCCCTTGCCGCCCGCGCCGACCGCGTGTTCACCATGATGCAGGGCGAACTCGCCGAAACGCCGCGCGAGAAGAAGTGATGCGCGCCCTGTCGTCCGCGGCCCGGATCGGGCTCATCGAAATGGCCGGCGGCTGGAAGCGCTTCTGGCTGCTGATTTTATGCCTTGCCGTGGGAACGGCGCTGATCGCCGGCGTCAGTGCCGTCGGCGGAGCGATCACGAAAGCCGTGGACCAGAATGCGGCGGCCCTGATGGGCGGCGACCTGGAGCTGATCCGCGCCGACCGTCCGGCGACCGAGGCGGAACTGAGGACCCTCGAGGGCTTCGGCGCCGTGGCCTATGTGGTCGAGACCAATGTGGGGGGCCAATCCCCCGATGGCGAGGCCTTCGTCGATCTGATCGCCGCCGGCCCCAACTATCCGCTGCTGGGCCGGATCGAGACCAGCTATGCCGAAGCGGCGGACGATCCATATGACGCGCTGGCCGAGCGCGACGGGACCTTCGGCGCCCTGGTCGATCCGGTCATGCTCGATCAGCTCGGGCTCGATATCGGCGACCAGATCAGCATCGGGGGCACCGAATTTACCGTGCGCGGCACACTGGTTTCCTTGCCGGACGGACCGGTGCGCGGCTTTCGGCTCGGCCTCGCCACGCTGGTCAGCACGGAAGGTTTTGCCTGGGTTTCGGACCGCACCTCGCCTTTGCCGGGCCTAGGCACCAATTTCCGCTACAAGCTGTCGCTCGCCGATCACGACATAGAGGCGGCGCGGTCCGCCCTGATGGCGGAGCTGGGCGATTCGGGCTGGGATATCCGCTCGGCCCTCGACGGGCTGGGACCGATGCTACGCTATTACGAACTGTTCACGGGCTTCCTCGTGATCGTCGGCCTGGGCTCGCTGCTGATCGGCGGGGTCAGCGTCTGGAGCGTCATGCTGGCCTATGTGATCGAGCGGGCCGGGGTCATCGCCGTGCTGCGCAGCCTGGGCGCCTCACGATCCCGCGTCATGGTGCATTTCCTCGTGCAGGTTCTGACCCTGGCGGTGATCGGCGTCGGCATCGGCGTCGCCATCGGCTGCGCCATCGGGCTCATGGCGCTGCCCGCGGTGGGCGAGGCCATCGGCGTACCGCTCGGCGCCGGGCTGGACTGGGTGGCGATCGCCATCGCCGCGGGCGTCGGCCTGCTGACCGCCTTCGCCTTTTCCTATCTGCCGCTGGTGCAGGCGCAGATGGTCAGCCCCGCCAGCCTGTTCCGCGCGCGCGGGCTGGGCGCGCCGCCCATCGACTGGCGGCGTTTGCTGCTTTCCCCCACGCTGCTGCCGCTGGCGGTGGCCATAGTGCTGTTCTTCCTGCTGGCCGTGCTGCTGACCGGCAATGCGCTGCTGGTAGGGGCCTTTGCCGGGGCATGTCTGGTCGCAGCCATCGCCTTCCAGCTCGGCAGCCGGCTGGTGCTGGCCATCATCCGGCCGGTCATGGAAGCGCCGTGGTGGCCATTGCGCCAGGCCCTGCGGTCCATGGTCGGCTCGCCCCAGGCCACCTCTGCGGTGGCGACGGCGGTGGGGCTGGCCATCGTGGTCATGGTGGTGGTGCAGATCCTGTCGATCAATCTGCGCAACGAATTCCTGGGCGCCTCGGTGTTCGACGCGCCCACCCTGGTGGCGTCCGATCTGTTTCCCGACGAGGCCGAACTGCTCAACGAATTCGCCCTCGCCCATGACGGGGGCATCGTCGCGGCGGTCACCACGCCGATGCTGCGCGGGCGGGTCGAAACCATCGATGGGCGCCCGGCGGCTACATTGCGGGCCGAAGGGCCGGAAGCCGCCTTCCTGCTCTCGGGCGAAATCCCGATGACCTATCGCACGGCGCTGCCCGCCGCGTCCCGCGTGGTGGAAGGGGAATGGTGGGCGCCCGACTATGCCGGGCCGCCTCTGGTGTCGCTGCACCAGAATCTGCGCCAGAGCCTGGGACTGAGGCTCGGCGACGAGATCGGCTTCGACCTGTTCGGCGACGTCATTCTGGCGCGGGTGGCGAGTTTTCGCGACTATGCCTGGCAGGGCGGGATCGATTTTCTCGTCGCCTTCTCGCCCGGCGTGCTCGAAACCTATCCCTCCACCCTGCTGGCCTCGGTCTCGGCGGCGCCCGGGCGGGAGGAGGAGGCCGAGCGGTTCCTCGCCATCGAGTTGCCCGACGTCAAGTTCATCGCCATCGGCGCGACGCTCGAGCGTATCACCGCGGCGCTGGGTCAGCTCTCGCTCGCCGTCGCGGCGGTGGGCGGGGTCGCCGTGTCCAACGGCCTGCTCATTCTCATCGGCAGCCTCGCCTCCGGCCGCAAGCAGCGCGAGGCCGACGCGGTGATGACTAAGGTGCTCGGGGCGCGGCAGCGGCAGATCCTGGGAGCGGCGCTGCTGCAATTCTGCCTCGTGGCCAGCTTCGCCGCCCTGGTCGCGGCGCCCGTGGGCATCGGCACGGCCTGGCTGCTGAGCGCCATATTGCTCAACGTCGCCTTCGCCTTCGACATTCCCGGCATCGCCTGGATCCTCTTGGGCGTGGTGGCAGTGACGGCCATGCTGGGCGCCACCACGCTATTGCGGGTGCTGGCCCGCCGCCCGGGATCGCTGCTGCGGGAAATGCAGAGCACGTGAGGCGGCGGAAGGGCAACGGCCTTCCGTGAAGAGCTGAAGCGATCTACAGCCGGTCGAGGAAGATCGCCGGGTTGTCGGTGATCACCCCGGTCAGCCCGGCGCGCCAGAAGGAGGCGAGGTCGGCGGGGTCGTTGCAGGTCCAGGCGCGCACCTTGATGCCGCGCCGCGCCGTCTCCTCGAGAAAACCGATGCACAGCGCCTTGTAGTGGACATGGAGCGTGGTGGCCGGGATCGCCGCCAGTTGCGCTTCCCAATCCTCGGGCGGGCGCTCGTAGAGCAGGGCTATTTCCAGTTCGGGCTCGAGCCGGCGCATCGCCTTGAGTGCTTCCGGGTCGAAGCTGGAAATCATGATCCGGGTCTGCGGCGCGCGGGTGCGGATATCGGCCTGGACCGCGCGAACGAGCTGGTCGAGGGATTTGTGGTGCCGATGCTGCTTGATCTCGACATTGGCGCTGAGGCCGAATTCGCCCAGCGCCCGGATCGTCTCCGCCAACGTCGGCAGGCGTTCCCCGGCAAATTTCCCGTCGAACCAGCTGCCCGCATCCAGCGCGGCGACATCGGCCAGACCGAGGGCGCCCAGCGACCCGCTGCCGGACGTGGTCCGGTCGACGCTGTCGTCGTGGATGACGACGAGTGTGCCGTCCGCGAGCAGGGCGACATCGAGCTCCACCCAGCGCGCACCCTGTTCGGCGGCGGCGCGAAAGGCGGCGATGGTGTTCTCGGGCGCCACCGCGGAAGCGCCGCGATGAGCCTGGATTTCGTCCCGCGTGGGGCCGGTCTCGATGGTGGTGGTCATGGTACGATTCTCATTGTGCAGTAGCATTATCCCGGTTCTGTTATGGATTTGCGACAGTGAAGCGCCTGGGCTTTTGCGGGCCGAAGCCCGCGGCACCAACGCAAGAGTGTTCGGAATGGGCGGCAAACTCATCCGAAAGTTTGAACCTCGCGCGCTTTTGGCACGGTAACACTGCTTGACGGGCACGATGCCGCAATGAAACAACGGATTGCAGACATGTCGGTAACGTCATAGCGCTGCGGGGCAAAATCCCGCTGTGGGGTTGCCGGCTCCCCGTACCATGTCAATCGAGTAGCACCACACGCCGATGCCCATCGACGCCGCCCTGACCACCATCTGGATCCTGCCATTCGTCGCCAGCCTCGTGGTGCTGACGCTACCGCGCGAGGCCAGGGACGGGGCGGCCTGGCTGAGCGGCTCGGTGGCGGCCATCTGCCTGGCCTGCACCATATTGCTTTTTCCCGCCATCGCCGATGGCGGGGACGTGACCTTCACCCTCGGCTGGATGCCCGAGTTGGGCCTGAACCTGACCGTGCGGATGGATGGCCTGGCCTGGCTGTTCTGCTTCCTCATCAGCTTCATCGGCCTGCTGATCGTCCTTTACGTGCGCTACTACATGTCGCCCAAGGACCCGGTGCCCCGCTTCTACTCCCTGCTCATGGCCTTCATGGGCGCCATGCTGGGCCTGGTCACCTCGGGCAATCTCATCCAGCTCGCGGTGTTCTGGGAGCTGACCAGCCTCGTTTCCTTCCTGCTGATCGGCTATTGGCACCACCGCGGCGACGCGCGCGACGGCGCCCGCATGGCACTGATCATCACCGGCGGGGGCGGCCTGGCGCTGTTCGTCGCGCTGATCCTCATCGGCCATGTAGTGGGCAGCTTCGAGATGGACGAGGTGCTGAAATCCGGGTCGATGATCGTGGAGTCGCAGCTTTACCCGGTCATCCTGATCCTGTTCCTGCTGGGGGCCTTCACCAAGAGCGCCCAGTTCCCGTTCCAGTTCTGGCTTCCCAACGCCATGGCGGCGCCGACGCCGGTTTCCGCCTATCTGCATTCCGCCACCATGGTGAAGGCCGGCATCTTCATCATGACGCGGTTTTGGCCGGTCATGTCCGGTTCGGACCTGTGGTTCTGGATCGTCACCTATACCGGCCTTCTGACGCTGATCTTCGGCGCCTATGCCGCATTGTTCCAGCGCGATCTCAAGGGGCTGCTGGCCTATTCGACCATCAGCCATCTGGGCCTGATCACCACGCTTCTGGGCATGGGCGGCCCGCTGGCGGCGGTCGCCGCCATCTTCCACATCGCCAATCACGCCACCTTCAAGGCCTCGCTGTTCATGGCCGTCGGCATCATCGACCATGAGGCCGGCACCCGCGACATCCGCAAGCTCAGCGGGTTGCGGCGCTTCATGCCCGTCACCGCGACTTTCTCGATCATCGCGGCGGGCGCCATGGCCGGCGTACCGCTGCTCAACGGCTTCCTTTCCAAGGAAATGTTCTTCACCGAGACGGCCGCCTACAACGCCAACATGTTCATCAACTATTCGCTGCCCATCGGCGCCACCATTGCCGGCATGCTCAGCGTGGCCTATTCGCTCAAATTCGTGCACGGCGTGTTCTTCGGCCCGCCGCCGACCGAACTGGAAAAGGTGCCGCACGAGCCGCCGGCGCTGATGCGCCGGCCGATCGAGCTGCTGGTGCTGATCTGCCTGGCCGTGGGCATCATTCCCGGCGTCACCATCGGCCCCTATCTTCACGCGGCGGTGACCTCCGTGCTCGGCCCGGAGACGCCCTATTATAGCCTCTCGGTCTGGCACGGACTGGGCCTGCCCCTGGTGATGAGCGGCATCGCCCTGGCCGGCGGGGTGCTACTCTACGTCTCCTACTACCGGCGCCTGCGCAATGTGGACGGCGCCCCCTTCATCAGCGAGTTGCGCGGCCAGCGCATCTTCGAGCGGCTGCTGCTCAATCTCACCAATCGCTGGGCCCTGCGCTTCATCAAGATATTCGGCACCCAGCGCCTGCAGCCCCAGGTCTTCCTCGTCGTCTCGATCGCGCTCGCCGCCGGGGTGGCCGCCGGCTGGGCGCGGCTGGGCAATCTTCCCCTGCCCACCGGTTTCGACCCCGTGCTGGCCGGCGTCTGGCTTCTGGGCGGGCTCAGCGCCATCGCCGCAGCCTACCAGGCCAAGTTCCACCGCCTCGCCGCCCTCATCCTCATGGGGGGGGCCGGGCTGGCGACCTGCCTCACCTTCGCCTGGTTCTCGGCCCCGGACCTGGCGCTGACCCAGTTGCTGGCGGAGATCGCCACCACCGTGCTCATCCTGCTCGGGCTGCGCTGGCTGCCCAAGCGGCTGCCGGTCGCCGAAGACGAGAGCTGGCAACTGCGCCTGCGCCGGACCCGCGATGCGGGCCTTGCCCTGCTGGTGGGCCTCGGCGCCGCCCTGTCGAGCTATGCGATCATGACCCGGCAGGCGCCCGAGGGCATTTCCGATTTCTTCCTCGAAAACGCCTATAGCCAGGGCGGCGGCACCAATGTGGTCAATGTCATGCTGGTGGACTTCCGCGGTTTCGACACCATGGGGGAGATCACCGTGCTCGGCGTCGTCGCGCTGACGGTCTTCGCCCTCTTGCGTCGCTTCCGCCCGGCGGTGGACAGCGCCGACCGGCCCGAGCAGCAGCGCCTGCTCGATGGCGGGGGCGAGAACGATCACGTGGTGGACGACTTCCTGCGCATCCCCTCGCTGATCATGAACTGGATGTTCCCCTATATCGTGGTGATCGCGGTCTATATGCTGCTGCGCGGCCATGACCTGCCCGGGGGCGGGTTCATCGCCGGCATCACCATGTCGCTGGCCTTCATCCTGCAATACATGGCCGGCGGCACACGCTGGGTCGAGGAAAGGCTGCGCATCCTGCCCATGGCCTGGGTCGGCTGGGGGCTGCTGCTGGCGCTGCTCACCGGGCTGGGCGCCATGATGCTGGGCGTACCGTTCCTCACCTCGGCCTTCGCCTATGCCGACATTCCCTGGATCGGCAAGGTCCCCATGGCGACGGCGCTGCTCTTCGATATCGGCGTCTTCGCGCTGGTGGTCGGGGCGACCATGCTGATCCTGATCGCGCTGGCGCACCAGTCGATCCGCCGCCCCAAGGCCGCCGCCTCGCCCGAACCGCTGGCCCGCCAGGGAGCCGACCGATGGAACTGACCCTCGCACTCGCCATCGGCGTTCTCGCCGCTTCGGGCGTCTACCTCATCCTGCGGCCCCGCACCTTCCAGGTCATCATCGGCCTGTCGTTGCTGTCCTACGCGGTCAACCTCTTCCTGCTGGCCATGGGCAGGCTGCGCATGAACGCCGCGCCCATCGTGTCGGGCGCCGATGTCGATCCGGCCAATTATACCGATCCGGTTCCCCAGGCACTGGTGCTGACCGCCATCGTCATCGGCTTTGCCATGACGGCTTTGTTCCTGGTGGTGCTGCTAGCCGCTCGCGGGCTTACCCGCAGCGACCACGTCGACGGGAAGAATACCTGACATGGCCGACATGAATCACCTCGCCATCCTGCCCATTCTGGTGCCGATGATGGCCGCCATCGCCAATATATTGCTGGGCGACCAGCGCAGCAGCAACCGCATCACCGGGATCAACATCGCCTTCGGCGTCATTCTCGTGGGCGTCGCCGTGCTGCTGCTGGTCACGCTGGTCGGCGCCGACCGGACCGCGATGGCGGTCTATCCGCTGGGCAATTGGCCGGTGCCGTTCGGCATCGTGCTGGTGGCCGACCGGCTCTCGGCGGTGATGGTGCTCACCACCTCCATCCTGTCGCTGGCCGCCATGGTCTACGCCTCGGCCCGCTGGTATCGCAGCAGCCCCAATTTCTTCCCGCTCTTCCACGCCATGACCATGGGGCTCAACGGCGCCTTCCTCACCGGCGACCTGTTCAACCTCTTCGTCTTCTTCGAGCTTTTGCTGGCGGCCTCCTATGGCCTGGCCCTGCATGGGGGCGGCCGCAACCGGGTGCGCTCCGCCCTGCATTACATCGCCATCAATCTGGTCGCCTCCTCGCTGTTCCTCATCGGGGTGGCGCTGATCTATGGCAGCGCCGGAACGCTCAACATGGCCGACATCGCCCGGGTGGCGCCGTCCATCGCCCCCGAGAACCGGGGCCTGTTCGAGGCGGGCGCCGCCATCCTCGGGGTCGCCTTCCTCATCAAGGCCGGCTCCTGGCCGCTGCATTTCTGGCTGCCCCACACCTATTCGGCCGCCACGCCCCCGGTGGGCGCGATCTTCGCGGCGATGACCAAGGTGGGCTTTTATTCGATCCTGCGCCTCTGGAACCTGGTCTTCGCCAACCAGCCCGGCCCCGACCTCGCTTTCGGGCAGGGGGTGCTGATGGTGCTGGGCCTGGCCACCATCGCCTATGGCAGCGTCGGCGCCCTTGCATCGAAAGCCCTCGACCGCCTGGCCAGCTATCTCATTCTTGTCTCGGCCGGAACGCTGCTGCTGGCGGTGTCGCTCAACACGCCGCAGGTGACGACGGGAGCGCTCTACTATTTCGTCGTCGCCACGCTCGCAGCCGGCGCCATGTTCCTGCTCAAGGACGTGATCGACCAGATCCTGCCCGCCGAGGCGCAGATTCTGGCCGTGTCGCTGGAGCTTTACGGCGACGAGGACGAACAGCTTGACGATGACGAGGAAGTCAGCCGCACTGTGCCTGGATCGGCCACGCTGGTGACATGGTGCTTTGCCATCGTCGCCCTGCTCATGGCCGGCCTGCCGCCGCTATCGGGCTTCCTTGCCAAATTTGCCATGATTTCCGGTGCCTTTTCCGGAGGAATTGCTCCGACGCAAATGGCCTGGTGGTTTACCGGCGCCGTCATCGTCTCCGGCTTCTTCGTGCTGGTCGCCATGGCCCGCAACGGCATCAACATCTTCTGGAGCTCCGAGCTGGGCGACAATATCCGCCTGCGCAGCCTCGAGGTGACGCCAATCGTCGCCCTGCTGGCGCTGTGCGTTTTCCTCTCCATCGTGGCAGGGCCGGTGGTGGCCATATTGGGCGATGCGGCCATGGCGGTGCATTCCCCCGACGCCTATATCGGAGCGGTGATGCAGGAGGTCACGCCATGAGGCGTCTGTTCCCGCACCCGATCCTCGCCTTCCTGCTGCTGGTGATGTGGCTCACCCTCAACCAGTCGGCCGGCCTCGGCCATATCCTGCTCGGCAGCCTCTTCGCCATCCTGGCCTCGCTGGGCGCCTCGGCGGTGATCCCCGAGCCGGTGCCGTTCAAGCGGCCGCTCAAATTCGCGCAATTGGTGGTGGTCGCGGGCATCGACATCATCATGTCCAACCTGGCCGTGCTCGGCGTGTTGCTGCAGCGCCGCCCCGCGCCCAAAAGCGGCTTCGTTGAAATAGACCTCGAGCTGACCAATACGTTCGGGCTGGCCATCCTCGCCGGCATCGTCACCGCTACCCCGGGCAGCGCCTGGCTGGAGCATAGCCGGGCGAACAATACCGTGATCATCCATGTTTTCGACGACGACGATCTGGAGGGCTGGGCCAGAACCCTCAAGAGCCGCTACGAAACGCTGTTGATGGAGATTTTCCAATGAGCCAGGCAATTCTGGACTGGAGCCTGTTCTTGGCGCAGATCATGCTCGCCATGGGCCTGTTGGCGGCGCTCGTGCGCATGGCGCGCGGTCCGCGGGCGCAGGACCGTATCCTGGCGCTCGACGCGCTCTATGTCGTGGCGCTGCTGCTGCTGGTGACGCTGGGCATCAGGAATGACAGCCAGACCTATTTCGAGCTGGCCCTGCTCATGGCGCTGCTCGGCTTCGTGGGCACTTTGGCGCTCGCCAAGTTCCTGATGCGCGGGGAGGTGATCGAATGACCGCCGAACTGCCGCTCTGGCTGGCCATCGTCGTTTCCGCCTGTATCCTGCTGGGTGCCCTGCTGACCTTGGCCGGCTGCCTGGGCCTCGTGCGGCTGGGCAGTTTCTACCAGCGCATCCATGCGCCCACCATGGGCACCAGCATGGGAGGCGGGCTGATCCTGCTGGCCTCGGCGCTCTATTTCTCGGTCACCCTGCAACGGCTGGTGATTCACGAATTCGCCATCTTCGTCTTCATGACCCTGACGACGCCGGTGACGCTGATGCTGCTTGCCCGCGCCACCCTGTTCCGCGACCGCATGGAAGGCGCCCCGGTTCCGCCGCGCGCCTCCGCGCGTCCCGCAACAGAGGCCGAGGCAGCGGAAAAATCGGAGTAGGCGTCCGCAAAAAAAGCGAACGCCATCGGATCAGGCGCCCGCATCCCCGAGGCTGGCCCTGACCTTGGGCAGACCGGCGGCGGTGGAGCCCAAAGGCCGGTATTCGAGGCCGACCGCGCCCGTATAGCCATTGGCGAACAGCCAGGCGAGCCGACGGCCCAGATCGATCTCCCCGCTGCCCGGATCGTTGCGGCCGGGGTGGTCGGCAACATGGGCGTGAACGACATGCCCGACGCGCCCCGCCAGCACCTCCTCGATTTTCTCGCCCATGACGTAGGAATGGTAGAGGTCGTAGACGATGCCGATCTCCGGGCGCCCCACCTGCTCGACGATATCGAGCCCCTCGCGCGTCGAGGCGAGGTAATAGCCTTGATGGTCGATGAGGGTGTTGAGCGGTTCGACCCCGAGCCGCACGCCGCTGCCCTCCAGTACGTCCGCCGCTGCGCCGAGGCAATCGACCAGCGCAAGGCGCTGATCCGCGCGGGTGCGCCCCGGCAGTTCGTTGCCGGCCTGGGCGATGAGGACGCCGGCGCCGAGACGCCTTGCGACGTCGACGGAGCGGGCGAGGCCCTCGAGGAAGGCGGACCAGTTCGCCGGATCGGTCAGCGCGATCATCGGCTCGGCGACGAACCCGCTCAGCCTCATGCCGGTTTCGCGGAGCGCTGCCGCGATGGCGTCGATATCCTTGTTGGACCAGAGCCAGAATTCGACCGCATCGAGCCCGGCATCGTGGGCAAGGCGGATGCGGTCGGCAAAGTCGTCGCTGGCGTCGGCGAACAGCCATTCGATACAGGCGGAGAGTTTCATGTCGGATCCGATCTGCTCAGGAGTGGCGATAGTCGATGAGGACCTGCATCACCTCGGGCGAGCCCTGGTCGAGCAGGTTGTAGCCGTGCTCCGCTTCCGAAAGCTTTATGCGGTGGGTGATGAAGCCTTTCAGTTCGGGCGCGAGCCCGGCGAGATATTCCCGGACGATGCGGCCGCGCCGCTCGAGCGACCACAGCGGCCCCAGGAACGGGTTGACCGTGCCCACCTGCGAGGAGACGATGCGCGGCCGGTTGTGGTGGAACTCGCCGGAAAGGCTGAGGCTTTCGAAGGTTCCGCCATACCAGGACATGGCCACGACAAGGCCATTGAAGCCGGCGGTGCGGATGGCCTCGTTGAGCGCCGGCGCCGCCCCGGATACCTCGATCACCACATCGGCGCCGCGTCCGTCCGTCAGGCCGCGCACGGTTTCGGCGACCGGCTGGTCGTGTGGATCGAGGGCCATATCGGCGCCGCCGGCCAATGCCGCTTCGCGCCGCCGGGCGATGCCGTCGACGACGATGATCTTTCGCGCCCCGTTGCGGCGCAGGAGACGTGTCACCATCTGGCCGATGACGCCCAGCCCGCTTACCACCACATCGGCGCCGAGCGGGATATTGGCGTCCAGCACCCCGTTATAGGCGGTGTTGAGATTGGCATAGAAGATGCCGATCTCCGGATCTTCCACCCCGGCCAGCGGCACCACTTCCTCGGCGGCGACGACGGCGTGGCGGCCATGCGGCACATAGGCGAAAACCAGTGCGCCCGGCACCAGACCCGTCACACCGGCACCCAGTTCGGCGACGCGCCCGACGGCGGCATAGCCATAGCGCGCCGGCCAGTGCCAGTCCGCGCCGCCGGCGCTGGAAAAGAGCCGGGTTTCAGGGTTCATGGACTGGCGCCATTGCGGTGCGAGACCCCGGAAGACATTGAGTTCCGTGCCGGCGCTGATGCCCGAAACGATCAGCTCCAGCAGCACCTCGCCCCGGCCGGGGCCTTCGAGGCGCTCGTCGCGGATCTCCACGGCGCGCGGACCGGTGAAATAGAGCGATTGGGTTTCTATCGACAATATCGTCACCTTTGGCTGGGGGACTGGAAGCGGGCGTTGAACGGTCGCAGCGCTTCGTAAAGCGCCTGGTAATGCGCGAACGCCTCGTCATATTGCGCGCGCTTGCCGGCATCGGGAAGGAATTCGCGGTCGTGGCGCACCAATTGGCGGATGGCCGGGGCGAGGGAAGGAAAGGCGCCGCTGCCGACGCCGGCAAGAATCGCCGCTCCCAGCGCCGCCGCCGCCGGCACCTCCGCCCGTTCCAGCCGCATGCCCAGAATGTCGGCGCGGATCTGGCACCAGATGTCCGATTGCGAGCCGCCACCGCTGATCCGCACGGTTTCGATCGGCCGTCCCGCGGAGGCCTCCAGGGCTTCAAACGCCCAGCGCACCGAGAAGGCGACGCCCTCGAGCACCGCACGGGCCAGTTGCGCCGGTCCCGTGCCGCCATCGAGCCGCGCAAAACTGCCGCGTGACGCCGCATCCCAGATCGGGGCGCGCTCGCCGGCCAGATGCGGCAGGAAAAAGGGGATGGGGCCGGTCCCGGCCGTTGCCGCCAGCGCCGGCAATTCCGCCGGGGCGCGGCCCAGCAGCGCTGCCGCCCATTCCAACGAGGCGCCGCCGGCCTGGGTCGGGGCGGCATGCATGCGGATGCCGTCATAGGGCGGGAACAGCACGACGCCCGGCGTGGGATGGACGCGGGTGGAGACGACACCGGGAATTTCGCTGGTGCCCGACTGGCACATGGCATCGCCGTCTTCCACCACGCCGCAGCCGAACATGCCGCCCCAGGCATCCATGGCGCCCACCACCACCGGCGTGCCGGCGCAGGGCAGGCCCGGCCTAATCCGGCCCACCACGTGATGAAAGGCGAAAAGCGGCGGCAGGCGGTCCGCTGCCCCGGGCAGCAGGTCGAGCAGCGGCGCCACGTAATTGCCGGCGCTGTCGACGAGGCCCACGGCGGCGACCGGGTCGGAGGCGAGTTCGCCCGTCAGTTGCAGGGCGCAGAAATCCTTGGGCAGCAGCACATGCCGGGTCCGAGACCATATGTCAGGCTCGGTGCGGGCGACGAAGGCCATGCGCGAAAGGGCGTGGCTGGCATCGATCGGCACCGGGCCGCCGAACCACTCGGTCTTCCGCTCCGGCGTGACCTGGCCGTCCAGCAGGGCGGCATCGATCGCGGCGCGGCTGTCCTGCCAGGTGATGGCCGGGCGCAGCGGCCTGCCGGCGCCGTCGACGAAGACATGGGTATTGACCTGCGAGCACAAGCCGATGCCGGCAAGCCCGGACAAATCCGCCGATGCGGCGAAATGGTGGAGCGCGGCGAACACGCTGTCCAGCCAGGCCTGCGGGGATTGCTCGGCCTTGCCGGGGCCGGAGCGATCGGTCGGGTGGGGCCGGGCGAAGCTGGCCAACTCGCGGCCCTTGCCGTCGATCAGCGTCGCTTTCGTCGCCGTAGTGCCCACATCGATGCCGATCAGCGTGAAATCCACCCGCAATCCCTCCTATTGTCTTGCCGATATTTCATCGGGCCATATAGTGCCCCGAGGCCGAAGCTATATAGCCGTCCCCATCGGGTTTGGCGACGGAACCGTGAGGAGAACATCCAATTGAATTTCAAGACCAAGCTGGCCGTTTCCGGCCTCGTCCTGGCCGCCGCGTCGCTGGCCGCCGGCAGCGCCATGGCCCAGTCGCGCGTGGCCATCGTCACCCCCTATATGGCCCAGCCCGGGACGCAGTTCTACGTCGAGGCCTTTGAGGGCGTCGCCGCCGAAAAGGGCTGGGACGTCAATGTCATCGACACCGCCGGCGACGTCGCCGCCGTCATCAGCCGCATCGAGGACATGGTGACGCAGAATGTCGACGCCATCGTCATCAATGTCGATCCCTCGCAGGTGACGGCAGGCCTGCAGACGGCCGCCGATGCCGGCATTCCCGTGTTCGGCATGGATGCCGGCGCCGACCCGCTGCTGGTGGCCAATATCACCAGCAATGGCTACGCCATGGCGGCCGAAACCGCGACCTATGTGGCCGACCGGATCGGCGGCGAGGGCAATGTGGTGATGTTCGTCTTCGACGCCTTCCCGCCGGTGCAGGTGCGCGGCGTGGTCGCCGATGCGGTGTTCGGCAATTTCCCCGATATTTCCGTGCTCGACCGCGTGACGCCGGACGTCTCGGATGGCGGCATCGCCGACAGCCGCGCCAAGATGGAAGCCATATTGGCCGCCAATCCCGAGCCGGGAAGCATCAAGGCCGTCTGGGCCGCCTGGGATCAGCCGGCGCTGGGCGCCTTGCAGGCCATCGAGGCAGCCGGGCGTGAGGGCGAGGGCATCGTCATCACCGGCATCGACGCCAATCCCGAGGCGCGCGAGGCCATCGCCGCCGGCGGCAATTTCGAGGCGTCGGTGGCGCAGGACTTCGCCGGCATCGGTGCCGCGACTGCCGATGCGGTGGCGCGGGCGCTCGATGGCGAGGACATCCGCCAGTCGGCGATCTACGTGCCCACCCGGCTGATCACCGCCGCCAACGCCGACGAATAGTTGCGCTGCCTCCCGCATCCGCGATAGGGGAGAGGCCGATCATGGCTTCTCCCGCTCCGCTGCTCGCCGCCACCGCCGTCACCAAGTCCTATGGGGGCGTGCCCGCCCTCAGGCATGTCGACCTGGTCGTGGCACCGGGCGAAATCCACGCGCTGATGGGCGAGAACGGCGCGGGGAAATCCACGCTGATCAAGATCCTCGCCGGCGTCGTCGCGCCGGATGCGGCCGCCGTGGCCATCGATGGCCGTTCCGTGGCCATCGACAGCGCCGCCACCGCCTACGATCTGGGCCTGCGCTTCATCCATCAGGAATTCAACGTCGTTCCCACCCTCTCCGTGGCGGAGAATATTTTCCTCGGGCAATCCTATCCGCGCCGGGCTGGCCTGCTGGTGGACTGGGCGCGGCTCAACGAGGGTGCCCGCGAGGCCCTCGGCCGCCTCGGGATCGACCATATCGACCCGCGCCGTTCGCTCGGCGAGCTTTCGCTGGGCGACCAGATGCTGGTCCGCATCTCGGCCGCCTTGCGCGACGAGGCCCGGCTCTACGTCATGGACGAGCCGACCGCGGCGCTGTCCCGAAACGAAAGCGAACGCCTGTTCCGCGTCCTCCGCCAATTGCGCGACGCGGGCAGTTCGGTGCTTTACGTCTCCCACCGGCTCGACGAGATCATGGCGCTGTGCGATCGCGCGACGGTGCTGCGCGACGGCTATTCCATCGACAGCGGCGCCATGGCCGACATCACCCATGACGACCTGGTGGCAATGATGATCGGTCGCAAGGTGGAGGAAGCCTATCCCCCGCCGCAGGCGGCGCCCCGCGCCGGCGTGGGTTTTGTGGCGCAGGGGTTGGCCGGTCCCGGCGTCGGCCCGGTGGATCTGGCCGTCCGGCAGGGCGAGATACTGGGGCTCGCCGGGCTGGCCGGGGCGGGCCAGGACGAACTGATCCGGCTGCTCTTCGGCGATCTCGGTCCCTCGGCCGGCGGGATGACGCTGTGCGGCGCGCCCTATGCCCCGTCCAGCCCGGCCGCCGCCTGGCGGTCCGGCGTGGCCTATGTGCCGCGCGAGCGGCGGGCGCAGGGACTGGTGCTGCGCCGCCCCATCTTCGAGAACGTCACCCTCGCCCATCTCCGCCGCCAGAGCGCGGCGGGCATCTGGCTGACGCCGCGTAAGGAACGGGATTTCGCCTCCGGGCTGGGCGCCACCATGCGCCTCAAGGCGGTGGGGCCCGGGCAGGACGTCATCGAATTGAGCGGCGGCAACCAGCAGAAGGTGGTATTCGCCCGCGCCCTCGGGGACACGCCCCGGCTGCTGTTGCTCGAGGAGCCGACAAGGGGCGTCGATGTCGGCGCCAAATTCGATATCTACACCATCCTGCGCGAGCGCGCCGCCGCGGGAGCCGCCATCATCCTCGTCTCTTCGGACCTGCCCGAACTGATCGGCATGTGCGACCGCATCGCGGTCATGCGCGAGGGCCGCATCGGGGCCGTCGTCGATGCCGCCCGCCTCGGCGAGGACGAGCTTCTCAATCTCTGCTATGGCCGGTCGACCGGCGCCAGGGTCGCCTGAACATGCAAGTTTTCCTTCGCCGCTACGGCACCCTGATCGGCTTTCTCGCCATCGTGCTGTTTTTCTCCGCCATGCTGCCGGGCACTTTTCCCACCGCCCGCAACTGGCTCAATATTACCCAGCAGGTTTCCATGCTGATGGTGGTCGCCGCCGGCATGACCATCGTGATGGTCATGGGCGATTTCGATCTCAGCGTGGGCTCCATGGCCAGTCTTTCCGGCATCGCAGCGGCGTTGCTGATGGCCTCGGGTCAGCCGGTCTGGCTGGCAGTCGCGGCCGGTCTGGGCGTGGGGCTGCTGGGAGGCGTGTTCAACGGCGCCATGGTGAGTCTCGTGGGCATCATGCCCTTCATCGCCACCCTCGCCACCATGACCATGTTCGCGGGCCTGGCCTTCGTGGTCAGCGGCGGCAAGACCATTTCCGGCCGCGCCATCCCCGAGGAGTTCGGCAATTTCGCCCGGGGCGGCGTGCCCCTGGGCGAATGGGGCGGGGTGGCGGTCAGCCTGCCCAACCTCACCATCATCGCCCTTTTGGTCGTGCTGCTGGTCTGGGTCCTGCTCGAGCAGACCACGTTCGGCCGCCGCCTCTATGCCATAGGCGGCAATGCGGAGGCGGCGCGGCTGAGCGGCATCGCCGTCCGGCGCCTGCGCCTTCTCGCCTTCGCGCTCACCGGCCTTGCGGCGGCCGGGGGCGGGCTCATGTATGCCAGCCGCGTGGCCTCGGCCAATCCGGTCCAGGGCAGCGGGCTCATGCTCAACGCCATCGCGGCGGTCTTCCTCGGCAGCACCATGAGCCGTCACGGCGAACCGCGCATCCTCGCCACCGTGATCGGCGTGCTGGTACTGGGCGTTCTCGACAACGGCCTCACGCAAATGAGCGTCGACAGCTATATTCGCCAGGTCCTGGTCGGCGGACTCATCCTTCTTGCCGTCGCCGCGAGTTCCATGACGCAGGGCCGGCGATAACCCTGCCTTCATATTCGGACGGCGCCGCGCTTGATCGGACGGCGTTCTGCCGATATCCAGCCATGATCCCGGCATCCGCTCACCGACCATGGAGATCCGCCCGTGAAAATCGCCGTCATCGGCTCCGGCTATGTAGGATTGGTCACCGGCGTGTGCCTCGCCGATTTCGGCCATGAGGTGGTCTGCGTCGACAAGGACGCGGCAAAGATCGAGGCGCTGCGCAGCGGCGTCATCCCGATCTACGAGCCCGGGCTGGACGAACTGGTCAAGGTCAATGCCGGGGCGGGGCGGCTGAGCTTTTCCACCGACCTGCCGGCGGCGGTGGCGCCCGCCGATGTGGTGTTCATCGCCGTTGGCACGCCCAGCCGGCGCGGCGACGGCCATGCCGACCTGCGCTATGTGCGGGAGGTGGCAAGGGAAGTCGCCGGCGCGCTCGAGGGCTTTACCGTGGTCGCCACCAAATCCACCGTGCCGGTGGGCACGGGCGACGAGGTGGCCCACATCATCGGGACCGCAAATCCCGGGGCCGACGTGGCCGTGGTGTCCAATCCCGAATTCCTGCGCGAGGGCGCGGCGATCGAGGATTTCAAGCGCCCCGACCGGATCGTCGTCGGCATCGAGGACGAGCGCGCCCGCGAGGTGATGACCGAGGTTTACCGGCCGCTCTATCTCAACCAGGCCCCGTTGCAGTTCACCGACCGCCGCACCGCCGAACTGATCAAATATGCGGCCAACGCCTTTCTCGCCATGAAGATCACCTTCATCAACGAAGTGGCCGATCTGTGCGAGGCGACGGGGGCGGACGTGCAGGAGGTCGCCCGGGGCATCGGGCTGGACAAGCGCATCGGCGGCAAGTTCCTCCACGCCGGGCCTGGCTATGGCGGCTCCTGCTTCCCCAAGGACACCCTGGCGCTGATGAAGATCGGGCAGGATTTCGGCAGCCCGATGCGGCTGGTGGAAACCACCGTCTCCATCAACGACCAGCGCAAGCGCGCCATGGCCCGCAAGGTGGTCGCGGCCTGCGGCGGCGAGGTGCGCGGCAAGACCATCGGCGTGCTGGGCCTGACCTTCAAGCCCAATACCGACGACATGCGCGAGGCGCCCTCGCTCGACATCGTCCGCGGCCTGCAGGATCGCGGCGCCAGCATCGTCGCCTACGACCCGCAGGGCATGGCGGCAGCGCGGGAGATGATGGAGAACGTCGCCTTTGCCGCCGACGCCTATGAGGCGGCGGCCGGCGCCGACGCCCTGGTGCTGGTGACGGAATGGAACGAATTCCGCTCGCTCGACCTCGCCCGGCTCAAGGCGGCGATGAAAGCGCCGGTTTTCGTGGACTTGCGCAATGTCTACCGGCCCCATGAAATGCAGCGGCACGGCTTCACCTTCGTCAGCATCGGCAGGACGCCGCCGGCGCCGGGCGAGGCGGAGATCGCCGCGCAATGACCGGCTTCAGTAGGTGAGGGAAGGCGCGGCGTGAGGATTTTCGTTACCGGAACGGCCGGCTTCGTCGGCTTCCATCTGGCGCGGCGCCTGCTGGGGCTGGGGCATGAGGTGGCAGGCTATGACGGGTTCACCGACTATTACGATCCGTCGCTGAAACGCGCCCGCGTGGCGCTGCTTCAAGAGCACCCGGGCTTCGTCCAGGTCGAGGCCATGCTGGAAGACGCCGCGCGCCTCGAAGCGGCGCTGGCCGAAAGCGGCGCCGAGATGGTCGTGCATCTGGCCGCCCAGGCCGGCGTGCGCTACAGCCTCGAGCATCCGCAAAGCTATATCCAGTCCAATATCGTGGGCACCGCCAACCTGCTCGAGGCGCTGCGGCGGCACAAACCCCGCCATCTGGTCTTCGCCTCGACCAGCTCGGTCTATGGCGGCAACGTGAAGATGCCCTTCGCCGAGACCGACCGGGCCGACGCGCCGGCCTCGCTCTACGCCGCGACCAAGAAGTCCGGCGAGGCCATGGTGCATTCCTACGCGCATCTGTTCGGCATCCCCTCCACCTGCGTCCGGTTCTTCACCGTCTATGGCCCCTGGGGACGGCCGGACATGGCCCTGTTCAAGTTCACCGACGCCATGCTCGGCGATCGGCCCATCGACGTCTATGGCCATGGCAGGATGCGGCGCGACTTCACCTATGTCGACGATCTGGTCGACGCGATGGTGCGCCTGCTCGAGCGCCCGCCGCAAGCCGGCCAGAGGGTGGCCCATGACAGCCTCTCGCCCATCGCCCCGTTCCGCACCGTCAACATCGCCGGCGGCAGGCCCACCGAACTGATGGACTTCATCCGTGCCGTGGAAACGGCTATTGGCCGCAAGGCGAAGCTCAACATGATGGACATGCAGCCGGGGGACGTGGCGGCGACCCAGTCCGACACCGGCCTGCTGGAGGCGCTGATCGGCGGCGTGCCGGAGACGGATGTCGAAACGGGGGTGGCAAGGTTCGTGGAGTGGTATCGGGGCCACTATGCGGAAAAGAGCTGATCTCCGGCGCCCAGGCTTCGGGCCCGCCATCCGCTTATCGGCTTGAAAAGCGCATCTCGCGGTGGCAAGGCTTTCCGGGCGCAGGTGTGCAATCGATATTGGTAAGCAATTCTTCTGGCCCGCATAGTCCGCGTTTCCGGGTCGTCAATTCGTGTTGGTCATGGCCAGAACAGAACGTCCGGCAAGACGCCGGGCAAAAGCAAGCTATCCGATAAAGGACCTCTCCTATGTCGTCGCGCAGGGCGGGAGGACGCGGGGGCACAGATATTTCCACGACCTGTCGGAATTTTTCCTGCCGGTCGTGGTCGCCATAGCCGCCCAGGCGATCCTTTACATCCTCATCATCACCCGGCCGGGACGCAGCGACTGGCACAATATCCTCCTGGCGGTGCTGGCCCTGGCCTGCGTGCCGCTGCTGGCCGGCGCGGTGCTCGCGGGATTGCGGCGCCACGGCGCGGCGATAATGACCTCCACATTGCTGGTGGTCGGGCTTTTCGGCGTGGCGGTCAGCCTGTTGTCGGGGCTGCGCGTCCCCGTCAGCTATCTGGGCCTGGCCCTGTGCCTCCCGGTGGCGGTGCTGGTCATGGCCTATGCCAATCTGCGGTTCCAGCGCAGTTTCGGCGCCCATGTGGCGTTGGCCGGCTTTGCCGATGCGGAAAGCGTGGCCGAGGAACTGGGGCAGGTTCCCATCCTGCGCGATCCCGCCGGCGAGATTCCCGACATAGACATCCTGCTGATCGATCCGCGCGAACATCACAGCGCGAAATGGTCGGCCATGCTGACCAATTGCCATCTGCACGGGATCGAGATCCTGCCCTGGACCAGCTATCGGGAGGTGCGTAGCGGACGTCTAGACGTCTCGAGTTTCGAGATTTCCCATCTGGCATACTCGCCCAGCCAGCTCATCTATGCGCGGATCAAGCGCATCCTCGATATCGTACTGGTGCTGCTCAGCCTGCCGCTGACCCTGCCTCTGGCTGTGATCGTCGCCGCCTATATCGCCGTGCTGGACGGTGTTCCCGTCATGTTCGTGCAGATCCGGCGCGGCTATGCCGGCAGGCGGTTCCGGATGTACAAGTTCCGCACCATGTACAAGGGAGCGGAAGGCGGCTCCACCGGGCTGCGCGACAAGCGGGTCCTGCCGGGCTGCCGCCTGATCCGGAAATTGCGCTTCGACGAAATCCCTCAGCTTTACAATATACTGCGCGGCGACATGAGCCTGATCGGCCCGCGTCCGGTTGCCGAATATGTCGCCCGCTCCAGCGCGGCGGCGGAACCCAAATATGAGTTGCGCTCGCTCGTTCTGCCCGGGATTACCGGCTGGGCACAGGTCAGGTCCGGCTATGCCGGAACAGTGGATGAGGAAATAGAGAAACTCTCTTATGACCTATACTATATAAAGCATTTATCCTTTGATCTTGACCTTCTTATCCTGTTCAAGACGATAAGAACCGTGCTTTTCGGTGTGGGGGCGCGATAAGCGGCGCCGCTTTACAGGAATCGTCAGATCGAGGTGAATGAATGACCGTCGCTGGACTTGAGCGGGGCGCCGCCTGGCTTGTACTCGCTTTCCTGCTCGTCGGTGCCAATCTCATCGGCAATCTGTCAGCCTATGCCTATGCGGTCGTGTTGCTGGCCATGCTGCCGGTACTGCTCTGGGACGGGACCATGCGGGCCAGGATGTGGCGTCCGGCGGCACTGCTCTATGCGCTGGCCTTTCTGTTGCTGCTGTTGGCCTTCGCCTTGTCCGCCCGGCAGGTCTCGGACCTGCAATATGCCGGCAATTTCGTCTTCTTCCTGCTCTTCATCCCTGCCGTCGCGCTGTTGTCGAGCAATGCCGGCGTGCGCGCTTCCGAGCAATTCGCCTGGCTGGCCCTGATCGGCGCCGCTGCGGCGTTGGGCGTGGGTTTTTACGAAGTCCATATACAGGGCCTGCGCCGGGCGGTGGGTTTCGTGAACCTCACCAATCCCTTCGCCATGATGTCGGTCATGCTGGGTTTCCTGTCGCTGATCGGCGTTTTCGCTCGCAAGGACCTATTGCGCTGGGCGTTCCTGCTTGGCCCGATATTCGGGGGCGGGGCGGCGATATTGGCCGGCACGCGGGCGGCCATGGTCATGATGGCCTGTTTGTCGGTATTGTTCGTCCTCTATTCAGCCTTCACCCTCAAGGGCAGGGAGCGGAATATCGTCTTTGCCGGCACGGCGCTGCTGCTGCTTGCGGCAATTGCCGGCACCGCTTTCTTTGCTTCCAATCTGCGTGCGTTTTCCGCCTTTGAGACATTGGCGAGATTTTTCGGCCAGGGCGAGGCCATCGACACTTCCACGGAGATCCGGCTCAATCTCTATTATGGGGGCCTGCGGGCCTTCCTGGATTCGCCGATTTTCGGGCATGGCTGGTGGCGACATGTCGAGGCTGCCCATCCCTATATGACCGACTATGTCCGCGAGCACACGCAGCTCTGGTCGCATCTGCATAACGATTACATCAACTTCGCCGCCCTCGCCGGCGTGATGGGGCTGGCTTCCTATGTCATCTATATGTCGGTCCCGGTGGTGGGGGCCGCGAAAGCCCCCCGGGACAGTCAATATGCGCCGCGCCTGTTCGGCGGGCTGGTGCTGGCGACGTGCTACGCCGTGTTCGGCCTGTTCGACGTCAGTTTCTCGATGGAAATCCTGCTTGGTTTCGGTCCGATCTGCGCTGCGGCCTTGTTGGGCTTCTGCGTCGACGAACCGCCTGGTTCTTAAGCGGTTGCTCGCATGCGGAACATCAGGGCGAGCATGAGGCTGAACAGGACGGTGAGGGTCAATATACCGAAAATGGCATTGGTCAGCCCCATGGCCAGCACGCCCAGCCCGGCCGTCATCCCGAGATAGACAAGCGCGTTATGGGGCGGGCGCCGCCGGAGGACGGCGACAAGGGGCGCTGCCAGCACCGCCAGATAGGCGATGAGCCCGAGCGTGCCGCCCAGCGCCGCGAAATCGGCAAGGTCGGAATGGAGGTGCTCCCAGCCGGAAATATTCCCGGCGACGCGCGCATCGGCAGCGGCAACGAAATCGGCGCCATGGCCGAAGATGGGGGAGTCCAGGAACGCCAGCCAGGCGCCCTCGTAGAGTTGGAGGCGGATGCGCGTCGACCCGTCGACATCGGCGATATTGCCGCCGGCAAGGTTGAGGAACTGGTCGACGCCCCTGATCTGGCCCAGCCAGCCGGTCGATAGCCCGTGAATTCCCACCGCGACGAACAGGAAAAAAACGGAAAGGACGGCGGGGCGGCGATATCTGGACGGCAGGGCGATGGCGGTGGCGAAGAGCACGGAAAAGCCGGCCAGCCCGATATAGGCCAGCAGCGGCCCCCGCGAGCCCGACCACAGCACGGCAAGCAATGCGAAGACCGGGCCGGCGAGAAAAATCAGCCGCTTGCGCCATTCGCCTTCGAGAATGCCGGCAAAGGACAACAGGGCCAGCAGGATGGCGATGTCGGCCATGTGGATGGGGTTCATGGTGAGATAGCCGCCTCGCCTGATCCCGCGCACGAAGACATCATAGCCGGTTATGCCGGCCGCTACCGCCGTGCCCAGCAGCGCAAGCGTCGCGATCGTGCGCAGCGTCAGCCTGTCTTCGAGCCGGGCGAGCAGGGCCGCCAGCGGGATGGAAAGGGGCAGCGGCGCCAAGGCGAGCAGGACCACCGCATCGTCTGCCGAACCTATGGTGGGAAGGAGCACCGCCAGGAGGATCAGCGACGCCGCAACCACGATCCACTCGGCGGCCGTCAGCCGCTTGCCGGAGCGCAGGTCGATGGCGAGCAGCGGAATGCCGATGACCATGCCGGCAATTGCCACGATATTGGCTAGCTCCGGCAATGCCGGCATCAAGAAAAGGCAGCTCGCCAGAACCGCCCAGCCCGCCAGTTGTATCGGCTGCGTCATCATATGATCCCTATCGCCCTCTGAAACGCCGCTGGTAATCCGGATCGTAAAGCGCGCTTTCGCGGAAATCCTCGGCGCCCAGGCCCCGGCCGACGAAGACGATGGCGGTGCGTTCGATCGGGTTTGCGGCAAGTTTGTCCTCGATGTCCGCCAGCGTACCGCGCAGGATGACCTGACCGGGCCAGCTTGCGTGCGCCACGATGGCGGCAGGACAGTCGGCGCCGTAGAGCGGGCGCAGTTCCGAAACGATCCGGCCGAGCGCATGAATGCCCAGATGGATCGCCAGGGTGGCTCCGGTGGCGGCGAAGGCGGCAAGGCTTTCGCCTTCGGGCATGGGCGAGGCGCGGCCGCTGACGCGGGTGAGCACGAGGCTTTGCGCCATGGCGGGAATGGTCAGCTCGCGGCCAAGCGCCGCCGCCGCCGCCGCAAAAGCCGGGACGCCGGGCGTGAGCGTATAGGGAATGCCGAGCCGGTCGAGGCGGCGCATCTGCTCGGCCACCGCGCTCCAGACCGAAAGATCGCCCGAATGCAGGCGGGCGACGTCCTTCCCGGCCGCGTGGGCGCGGACATATTCGGCCTCGATCTCGTCCAGCGACAGGGGCGCGGTATCGATGAGCCGGGCGCCGGGCGGGCACCAGCCGAGCATTTCCTCCGGCACGATCGAGCCGGCATAGAGGCAGACGGGGCAGCGCGAGAGCAGGTCGCGGCCGCGGACGGTGATGAGATCGGCCGCGCCGGGGCCGGCGCCGATGAAGTGCACGCTCATGGCTTTTCCCACCGCCATTGCGTGATCGGCATGGCCGGGCGCCAGCCGGTCATGCCGCCAAGCGCATCCGAGCGGGCGACGGAGAGCCGGGTCAACGAGCCGCCATGCCCGGCGTGGAGGAAAAGCAGGGCCTGCTCCATCTCGAGCGTCACCGCATTGGCGACCAGCCGCCCCCCCCGCCGCAGCGCATCCATGGCAGCCTGAATCAGGCCGGGCTCGGTGCCGCCGCCGCCGATGAAGACGGCATGGGGGGCTTCGAGGCCGGCGAAAGCCGCCGGTGCCTTGCCCCGGACGATGCGCAAATCGGGGACGCCGAACGCCCTCGCGTTCCGTTCGATCCGCGCCGCGCGGTCTTCGTCCCGCTCGATGGCGACGGCGTCGAGGCTGGAATCGGCCAGCATCCATTCGATGCCGATCGAGCCCGATCCGGCCCCGATATCCCAGAGCAGCTCGTGGCGGCGGGGAGACAGGGCGGAGAGGGTCAGCGCGCGGATCTCGCGCTTGCTGATCTGGCCGTCATGCTCGAAAAGATCGTCGTCAAGGCCCGACGCCAGCGGCAGGACCCGCGCACCGGGCAGGGGAACGACGGTGACGGCGCAGATATTGAGCGGATCGATATCATGCAGGCCGAACATCTCGGCAATCTGCGAACGCACCCGTTCGCGCTTGCCCCCGAGCGCCTCCATGACGGTGACGACGGAGCGGCCGAACCCCGCTTCGGTGAGCAGCGCCGCGAGGGCGGCGGGACCATGCTCGTCCGAGGTCAGCGCCAATATGCGCGCCGCGGCATGCAAATGCGGCCGGATGAGGTCGAGAGGCCGGCCATGCAGCGACAGGCAGGCTACTTCCTGCAGCGGCCAGCCCAGCCTTGCGGCGGCTAGGCTGAAGGAAGAGGGTGCCGGAAGCACGCGCATCTGCGCCGGATCGACGTGGCGCGACAACGTGGCACCGACGCCGTAATGGAACGGATCGCCGGAGGCCAGCACGCAGACCTTTCTGCCCCTGGCCACGAGGAGAGCATCCACCGAATCGGAAAAGGGCGTCGTCCAGGGCCGTGCCTCGCCCCTAATGAGGCCGGCGGCCAGGTCCAGATGGCGCGCGCCGCCAAAGACCAGCTCGGCCTCACCGATCGCCGCGCGGGCCGCCGGGGAGAGGCCGTCCGGGCCGTCTTCGCCGATGCCGATAATGGTCAGCCAGGGATCGCTCATGCCGAAGCGCTCCGGGGGCTGTAGACCAGCGGGTCCATGCCCGGCCGCTCGATGAGGCGGGTTTCGGCCGAACCGATGATGACACAGGTGGCCATGTCGGCCGGCTGGCCGCCCGCATCGCCCAGCTCCACCACGGCGAAGGTCTCGTCCGGCCGGCCCACCGCCCGGCCGAAAATGACCGGCGTGGTGACAGGCAGGATCTCGCGCAGCAGCTTGAAGGCGGTGGCCAATTGCCAGGGACGGGCGCTGGAGATCGGGTTGTAGAGGGCGATGACCAGACCCGCTTCGGCCACGGCCCGCAGGCGGCGCTCGATCACTTCCCAGGGCTTGAGATTGTCTGAAAGCGAGATGGCGCAGAAATCGTGCCCCAGCGGCGCGCCGGCGCGGGCGGCGACCGCCAGCATGGCCGTCACCCCGGGGAGGATCACGATATCGAGCCTCCGCCAGGTTTCCGGTCCGCATTCGACGGCCTCGCAGATGGCGGCCGCCATGGCGAAGACTCCCGGATCGCCACCCGAGACCACGCAGACCGAGGCACCCCGCGCCGCTGCGTCGAGCGCCGCCCGGGCGCGGCCGATCTCCTCGCGATTGTCCGAAGCGATCCGCCTCTGGTCCGGCCGTAGGTCGAGCCGGTCGAGATAAGGTCCGTAGCCGAAGAACATTTCGCCCCTGGCGATGGCCTCGAGGGCTTCCGGCGTGGTCTGGCCGGGATTGCCCGGTCCCGTGCCGATGACGGTCAGCCGGCCCGTCATGGCCGATCGCTCCAGCCGGGCACCAGGACCAGGGAGAAATAGGGCGCCTCGTCACCGGTCTTTTCGGCCAGCGGCAGGATGACGCTTCGGTCCGTGGTGCCCCGCTCGACATAGACGGCCCCGTCGAGCCGCCCGGCCTCCGCGAGCGCCGCCCGTACCTTTGGCAGGTTGCGTCCCAGCTTCATGATGACGGCGCCCTGGGCGTCGCCCAGCCGCCGCGCCAGTTCCGCCTGCTCCAGCGTTCCGGGCAAGATGGTCAGCACGTCGTCGCCCTGCACCAGCGGCAGGCCGGCGGCGGACCAGCAGCCCGACATGGCGGTGATGCCGGGGATCACCTCATGGGGGTAGTGCGGCGCCAGCCGGACATGCAGGTGCATATAGCTGCCGTAAAACAGCGGATCGCCCTCGCTGAGCACGGCGACGTCGCGGCCGGCATCGAGATGATCGGCCACCAGCCGGGCGGCATCCGCGTAAAACCCTCCGATCCGCGCCTTGTAGTCCTCATTGTGGCGGTGGATTTCGGTCGTCACCGGATAATCCAGCGCTTCCTCGATCTGCCCCGGACGGAAATGCGCGGCGGCGATGGCGCGGGCATTGCTCGGATTGCCCCTTTTGGCGAACCAGGCGACCACGTCCGCTTCGGCAATGGCGCGCACCGCTTTCAGCGTCAGCAGGTCCGGATCGCCCGGGCCGGTTCCGACCCCGATCAGCCGCCCCGTCACAGGCCCGGCCTCGCCAGCGCGTTGAGGCAGGCCGAGGTCATGGCGCTGCCGCCCAGCCGGCCGCGCACGATGGCGAACGGTATGCCATGATTGTTTTCCGCCAGGGCGTCCTTGGATTCGGCCGCGCCGACGAAACCCACCGGCATGCCGACAATGGCGGCGGGACGCGGCGCCCCGTCGCGCAGTATTTCGAGCAGGTGGAACAGGGCCGTGGGGGCGTTGCCGATGGCGACGACCGCGCCCTCCAGGTGATCGGCCCATAGATGCAGCGCCGCCGCCGAGCGTGTGTTGCCCAGTTCTGCCGCCAGCGCCGGGGTGCGGGCATCGCGCAGGGTGCAGATCACCTTGTTGCTGGCGGGGAGCCGTGCCGCCGTCACGCCGCGGGCCACCATTTCCGCGTCGCACAGGATCGGCGCCCCGGCCCGCAACGCGGCGCGCGCCGCATCGACGAAACCCGGGCCGAAGACGATGTGCTGCGCCGCCTCGACCATGCCGGCCGCGTGCACCATGCGCACCGCCAGCTCCGCCTCGTCTTCGGTAAAGCCGGAAAGATCCGTCTCCGCCCGGATGATGGCGAAGGACTGGCGATAGATGGCGTCGCCGTCCTTGATATAGTCGTAAGTGGTCATCGGCCTTCCTGTCCGCCGGCGAGGGCGGTCCCGATGCCGGCCTCGTCAAGGATCTGGGATGGCGTATCGCCCGCCCGGCCATCGATGACAAGGCCAATCCCGTCCGGCCGTCCCACCAGCGTCACATCGGCGCGGCGGGGATGGGCGCAGCCCTTGGCGCAGCCCGAGACGTGAAGGCTTTGTCCGGCAGGGATGCTGCCCGCCAGAGCGGCGGCGAGTTCCCGCGCCGGGATATGTCCGGAAGCGCAGCCGCTGCTGCCGATGCAGGCGCTTGTCCGCAGCCGTGGGTCGTCCGAAGCGGTGATGAAGCCGAGCGTCGTGGCCTGGGCGATCAAGGCCGCATCGGCGCCGTCCAGCAGCAGGGCGTGGCCGGGGGCGAGCCGCAAGGCGCCGATTCCCTTTGCCCGCGCCGCGCTGGCGAGCGCCAGCAGGTTTTTCCAGTGCATCGCGCCAAAGGGCAGGGCGATCCCCCATGTGGCGCCCGTATCGAGCTGGAATGGCCCCACATTCGGGCGGGTTTTCGCCGGGCCGGGGCCGGGACCCGGAAAAAGATCCGTCGCCCGGCTTTCGGGACCCATAGCCGCCAGCGCGCCGAGCATGGCGAGCGCCGCGGCCACGGCGCCGTCTTCGTCCATGGACTGCGTCCTGCCGCCGCCCAGCGTCACCGCCCAGCGCCCCCCATCCTCCGCCAGCAGGCGGACATCCGCCTTCAGCGCCGCCAGCGAAACCTGCCCGCCGCCATCCACCACCACGCTGACCTTGGGGCCGAGCGCGCCCGGAAGCTTGGCGGCACCGGCCCGGATGGCCGCCGCCGCCCGGCGCGAATCGCTTTTCGCGGCCGGGTCCTCGCCCGCCAGCGGGGAGGTGTCGACCACGATCCCGGTTTCGATCGACAGCAGCGCGGCGACGGCAGCGGCAAAGGGCGCCGCGCCGTGCGGGCGCAGTCCCCGCACCTGCAGATTGCCGCGCGCGGTGATCTCCACCAGCCCGTTGCCGTGCCTGCCGGCAAGGCGGGCCAGTTCCGCCAGCTGCACCGGCGACAGGCGATTGCCTAGGACACGGATGCGCGCCAGCAGGCCGTCGCCGGTGCGCATCGGCTCGGTCAGCGTCGGGCAGGCGCCGCGTCTCGCGCCCTCGATGGCGCCGGATAATGCCGAAGACTGGACCAATTCTCTCTCGCGCCGGATTGCCGGATGCAGATTAACAGGCCGAGGCCGGCGACACTACCGCGCCTTGCGCAGCAGATAGGTATCCATGATCCAGCCATGTCTGGCGCGCGCCTCGTCGCGGGTGGCGGCGATCTCCACCGCCACGTCGCCCAGCCGGCCGGAGATCAGCAACTGGTCCGGCGAACCCAGATAGGCGCCCCAGAAAATCTCCAGGTCCGGATCGGCGCGCAAAAAGGCCTGTTGCCCGTCCAGCATGACCACGGTGTCGGTTTCCACCGGCCCCAGCTTGCGCCCGGTGGTGATCAGCACCGGCTCGCCGATCCGGTTGAGCGCGATGCCGTGGGCCGCCGTCAGGGCCTGCACGGCGGTGATGCCGGGCACCACCTCGACACGGACCGGCTCGGGCACCCGGGCCAGAATGCGCAAGGTGGAATCGTAAAGGCCGGGATCGCCCCAGACGAGAAACGCCCCGACGCCGTTTTCCGGTACATCGCTGATCAGCCAGGAAAAAATCTCGGCCAGCATGGCGTGCCAGTCGTCCACGCCCTGTCCATAATCCGGATTGCCCGCGTCCCGGCGCGGCACGGCATAGCCGATCTGCCGGACCTCGGGCCGGGTGACGAAGCGCTTGATGATGGTGCGGCGCACATCCGCCAGATCCGCCTTCGGCGTTCCCTTTTCGGGCACGAACAGCACGTCCGCCCGGTTGAGGGCGGCAACGGCCGCGACGGTCAATTGTTCGGCGCTGCCGGTGCCGATGCCGACGACGAGAATGGTCTTCATTTCCGATCCGGTTCACTTGGGGCGGCGCCATGCTCATTCGGCATCGTCCTTCACCGCCTCCATCGATACATGGGTCGAGGTATGGGCGACATGGGGCAGGGCGGAGATTTTCTCGCCCAGCAATTCGCGATAGCCGGCAATGTCCCTGGTCCGCACCTTGAGCAGATAATCGAAGCTGGAAGCGATCATATGGGCCTGTTCGACCTCGGGCAGGGCCCGGACCGCCCGGTTGAACGCGTCCAGCGCCGCCTTGCGCGTATCGCTCAACCGCACTTCGACAAAGGCGACATGGGGCAGGCCGAGCATCTTGGGATCGATGACGGCCCGATAGCCCAGAATATACCCGGTCTCTTCCAGCCGGCGGATGCGGGCCTGGCAGGGCGTCTTGGACAGGTTCACGCGCCGGCTGAGCTCGGCCACGCTGATCCGGCCGTCGCGGGCCAGTTCCTCGATGATCCGGCGGTCGATCTGGTCCAATGGGCTGTCGGCGAGGCTTTGCATAGGCGGAATTCCTGAAACACCCCCTCATATCATGGCGTCGCGCCATAGCCACCCTACATATCAGGAGAAACGCGTTTGCGATCCCTGATAGTCTGATGCCGTCTTCGTTTTAGGGTCTCCTGCCATGACTTCCCGTTCCGATGCCCGCCACTTTCTTCGCGCCCGGCTCTATGCCGACGAGGCCGCGCTGGTCCCCCAACTCATCGCCGCGACCGGGCTCGGCGAGGCGGAAAGAAGTTCCGTCTCCGCCAGCGCAGCGGAACTGGTGCGGGCGGTGCGCAGCGGGCGGCGGCTGGGGCTGATGGAGAGCTTCCTTGCCGAATACGGCCTCGACAGCGAGGAAGGGCTGGCGCTGATGTCGCTGGCCGAGGCGCTGCTGCGCGTGCCCGACAGCGAGACGGTGGACGCGCTGATCCACGACAAGGTAGGCGGAGCCGACTGGGCCAGCCATTTCGGCGGTTCGCCCAGCCCTCTCGTCAACTTCTCCTCCTGGGCGCTGAACCTCACCGCCGAGGTGCTGGGCGACCCGGAAGTGGGGCCGAAAAGCGCGCTGCACCGGGCCGTCGCGCGGCTGGGCGAGCCGGTGATCCGCACCGCCGTCGGCCACGCTATGCGCCTCATGGGCAGCCAGTTCGTCTTCGGCCGCACCATCGAGGAAGCGGTGCTCAACGCCAGGAAGCCCGAGGCGCAGGGCTATCGCTATTCCTACGACATGCTGGGCGAGGCGGCCCGCACCATGGAGGATGCCGGGCGCTATTTCGACGCCTATATGCGCGCCATCGAGACGCTGGTGCCGCACTGCACCAATGGGTCGGTGCGCGACAATCCGGGCATTTCCGTCAAGCTCAGCGCCCTGCATCCGCGCTATGAGACGGCCCAGCGCGACCGGGTGATGACGGAACTGGTCGAGGTCACGAGCAAGCTGGCCGTGGCGGCGGCAAAGGCCGATATGGGCTTCAATATCGACGCCGAGGAGGCCGACCGGCTGGACCTGTCGCTCGACGTCATCGCGGCGGTGCTGGACACCCCGGAACTGGCGGGCTGGAACGGTTTCGGCGTGGTGGTGCAGGCCTATGGCAAGAGCGTACTGCCGCTGATCGACTGGCTGGAGGCCACCGCGGAAAAGCTCGACCGGCGCATCATGGTCCGGCTGGTCAAGGGCGCCTATTGGGACGCCGAGATCAAGCGGGCGCAGGTGCTGGGGCTGCCCGGCTATCCGGTGTTCACCCGCAAGGCGGCGACCGACGCCAGCTATATCGCGGCGGCGAGAAAGCTCTTTTCCTCCAAGCACTTGTATCCGCAGTTCGCCACCCACAACGCCCATACCGCCGCCGCCGTCCTGCATCTGGCCGCCGCCGCCGGCCGCTCCCGGGAAAGCTATGAGTTCCAGCGCCTCCATGGCATGGGTGAGCGGCTGCATGAGGTGCTGCGCGAAAAACATGCAATCACCACAAGGATTTACGCTCCGGTCGGCGCGCATCGGGACCTGCTGGCCTATCTGGTGCGGCGCCTGCTCGAGAACGGCGCCAACGGCTCCTTCGTCTACCAGATCGCCGACGAGGGCATTCCGGCCGAAAAGGTCGCCGAGGACCCCATCGGCAAGCTGCTGGACCTGAACGGCGCCTTCGCCAATCCGGTCATTCCCGCTCCAGCGGATATTTTTGGAAAGCGCTGTAATTCCAAGGGCTTGGACCTCACCGATCCGATCGCCTTCGCCGCCATGGATGCGGCCCGCGCCGCCTTTGCGACGCATCGCTGGAAGGCGGCGCCGCTGGGTGCGATGGCGGATGACGGGGCCGGGGACGAACGGCCCGTGCTCAACCCCGCCGATCACGGCGACCGGGTGGGCAACGTGGTCGAAGCCGGAAAAGAGCAGGTTTCCCAAGCGCTTGCGGCCGCCAAGGCTTCGGACTGGCCGGCCCGCCCGGTGGCGGAACGGGCGGAATTGCTGCGCCGCGTCGCCGATCTCTATGAGGCCAATGCCGCCGAATTTTTCGCGCTGCTGGCCCGCGAGGCCGGCAAAAGCTGGCCCGACGCCGTGGCGGAACTGCGCGAAGCCGTTGATTTCCTGAGATATTATGCCGACGAGGCGGCGAAGCTGACCAGTGCGCCACGCGGACCCTTCGCCTGCATCTCGCCGTGGAACTTCCCCCTCGCCATCTTCACCGGCCAGATCGCGGCAGCGCTGGCGGCGGGCAATCCGGTGCTGGCCAAGCCGGCGCCGCAGACGCCGCTGGTCGCCTATCGGGCGGTGCAACTGATGCACGAGGCGGGCATTCCGCGCGACGCCGCCCAGCTTCTCACCGGTGGGCCGAATGTTGGCACATCGTTAACATCCGAGGCTGCCATAAGTGGCGTGGCGTTCACAGGTTCGCTCCCCACGGCACGGCGCATCGAGCAGGCCATGGCGGAAAACCTGGCTGCCGATGCTCCCCTCATCGCCGAAACCGGCGGGCTCAATGCCATGATCGTCGATACGACGGCGCTGACCGAACAGGCGGTGCGCGACATCGTCGCCTCGGCCTTCCAGTCGGCCGGACAGCGCTGCTCGGCGCTGCGCATCCTCTATGTGCAGGAGGAGGCGGCCGAGCGGACCGTCCATATGCTCAAGGGCGCCATGGACGAACTGCGCCTGGGCAATCCCTGGCGACTGTCGACCGATATCGGGCCGATCATCGACGAGGCGGCGCGCGGGAAGATACTGGCCTATGTCGCGGCGCGCGAGGATAAGGTGATCCACCGGCTGGTGGCGCCGGAAGCCGGCACCTTCGTCGCGCCCACCGTGCTGCGGGTCGCCGGGATCGCGGACATCCCCGAGGAAATCTTCGGCCCGGTCCTGCATGTCGCGAGCTTCAAGGGCGAGGCGCTCGCGCAGGTGATCGCCGCTATCAACGCCTCGGGCTATGGGCTGACCTTCGGCATGCACACGCGCATCTCCTCGCGGGTGAAGCAGCTCGCGGCATCGGTCCATGCCGGCAATATCTATGTCAACCGCAACCAGATCGGCGCCGTGGTGGGCAGCCAGCCCTTTGGCGGGGAGGGGCTTTCGGGCACCGGCCCCAAGGCGGGCGGCCCGCATTACCTGCCGCGCTTCGCCACCGGCGCCGCCGCGCCGCAAAGGGCGGCGCTGGAGCTGCCCGGCCCGACCGGGGAAAGCAACCGGCTGCACGTCTTCCCGCGCGGAACCCTGCTCTGCCTCGGCCCGGGCGAGGAGAATATCGCGGCGCAAAAGGCGCTGGCCGAAGCGGCCGGCTGCCGGGCGGTGACCGGCGAGGCCGATCCCGACCGGCTCGCCGCCGGCAGCGGCTTCGAGGCGGTGGCCTGGTACGGCGAGGCGCGGGCGCTGCGCGCCATCCGCCAGGCGCTGGCCCGGCGCGAGGGCGCGCTGCTGCCGCTGCTGTCGGGACCGTCCGACATGGCGCGGCTGCTGGTGGAGCGCCATGTGTGCATCGACACCACCGCCGCCGGCGGCAATGCCTCGCTGATGGCCTCGGCGCTCTGACCGTCCCTGCGGCCCGGCACCCTCATGCCGGGCCGCAGCGCCAATCCGCGCTCATACTCTTGCTAATATTAATTCATGCTGTATTAGCTGGTGGCCACCGATGCTCGGGGCCTCATGGTGCGATCAGGCAGGAAATCGACGGGCGGCCGTGTCAACGGCGCGGGATCGCGTCGGGTGACGATGACCGATATCGCGCGGGAAGCGGGATGCTCCCAGGCGACGGTGTCGTTCGTGCTCAACGACGCGCCGGGCATCAGGCTTTCCAGCGAGACGCGACAGCGCGTGGTGGAGACGGCGCGGCGGCTGGGCTACGGCATGCCCCAGCCCAAGGCGGCGGGGGAGACGCGCCGGGCGCGCAAGGAACGGCGGATCGGCTTCATCGTCGACCAGCTCGCCACCAGCCCCGAGGCGGTGCAGGCCATCGAGGGGCTGAGCCAGGCGGCGCAGGGGGCGGGCGACCTGGTCTTCGTCTCGCAAAGCCGCAACGACCCCGAGGTCGAGGCCAATCTGATCGCCGCCTTCGTCGAGCAGGAGGTGTCGGCGCTGGTCTATATGACCATCTTCACCCGCGAGGTCGAACTACCCGCGAGCCTCAAAAACCTCGATATCCCGGTGCTGCTGCTCAATTGCTACGAGAGCGGGCAGACCAGCCCCGCCGTGGTGCCCAGCGAGATCGCCGGCGGCCAGCGCGCCACCCATCACCTGATTTCCCGCGGCCACCGGCGCATCGCCACCATTACCGGCGAAATCTGGATGGAGGCGGCGCAGGACCGGCTGAAGGGCTATCGCCGGGCGCTGGCCACCGCCGACATTCCCTTCGACGCCGACCTGGTGTTCAACGGCGACTGGTCGGCCAGCGCCGGCTACGAGGCGACGCGCCGCATCATCGCCATGCAGGACCTGCCCACGGCGATCTTCTGCCAGAACGACCGCATGGCCATCGGCTGCTACGAGGCGCTCAAGGAGGCCGGCTACGCCATTCCCCGCGACATGTCGGTGGTCGGCTATGACGACGAGGAAATCGCCCGGCACCTGCACCCGCAATTGACCACCTCGGTGCTGCCGCACCGGGCCATGGGGCAGTGGATCGCCGAGCAATTGTCCGACGGCCTCGACGATGGCCGCTACCCGCTGACCAAGCTGGAATGCCCGCTGGTGGAACGGGATTCGGTGGCGCGGCCCCGGGGGTAGGGGTTTTCTCACGTTTTTCCCTTCTTCATTGCCGGGCTTGTCCCGGCAATCCAGCTTGCGGTGGCGTCGGGATGGTACGAGGGGGGAGGGGCCTGAGGAGGTCTATGAGGGGTCGGGAAACGGGGATTCCCGCGTTCGCGGGAATGACATGGTGGGGAGAACGGGTGAAGCGGATGGTAGGGTTTCGCATTTCCGCTCTCCAGCCGGCGCTGCCCTCGGGCTTGACCCACTGCTGTCCGGTTAAATTTTCTGGACTACGTGCATGACATTGATTCTACTTCGT